>NZ_CP089518.1:2051666-3358333 GCF_025917685.1 Bacillus cereus
GGTTACATTTGAAGCGCCAACTCCTCTACCAGGTGGGGTTGAACTGACATTTGAACCACGCGGAGATTTAATTGAATTCTATGCAGACGATATGCTTTATTACGCTGCAAGTAATAACCAAGGTTATGATGGAACGTTAAGTATCGCTAGTATCCCTGAGAAATTTGCTATCGATGCATTAGGCGAACAGTTAGATGAAGTTGATGGCGTATTAAATGAGATAGCGGATGCAAAAGGGAAATCATTCGCATTGCTATTTGAATTTGATGGCGATAAAAAAGCAACTCGCCATGTTATGTATAACTGTTCAGCGAGTCGTCCAACACTCGCATCTAAAACGAAAACAAACTCCGCTGAACCTAATACAAACGAGTTGAAATTCGTTGCTAGTCCTATCAACCTTAATGGGAAACGTGTAGTTAAAACAAAAACAACTTCTAATACCACTCAAGCTATTTATGATGGTTGGAACACAGAAGTTTATAAAAAGAAATAATGCTAAAAGGAGCGTAAGTAAATGGAAAAAACAATTATTGTAGATGATAAGGAAGTTAGATTAAAAAGCACAGGAGCTACTCCAATCCGATTTAAAGCGCAGTTTAGAAAAGATTATTTTGCTGAGCTTTTAAAATTAGCACCACTTGGGAAAATTGATATGGAAAATTTGGATCCAAGTAAGTTAGATAGTGTTGATTTTGAAGTATTTTATAATCTCGTTTGGACTATGGCAAAAACTGCAGATAAAGAAATACCAGAGCCGATGGTATGGCTAGATTCCTTTGATGAATTCCCAATCATTGAAATCTTAGAAGATATCCAAGATATGATAACTTCCACAATTCAATCTAAAAAAAAGTTGTAGATAGCAATAATAATAGTCAGCAAGGAGCGGATCAGGGTGATGTATTCACAACTGAGACGTTCCTTATTTTGTGTTATAAATGCAAGCTCACTAGAGCTGATTTAGAAGATATGACAATTGGAATGTGCTTAGATTACATCGATGAATATTTAGAAATGCAAAAACCTCAAAAAGAAAAAGTAAGAAAAGCAACTCAAGAAGACTTTAATTCCTTCTAAGGAAGAGAGGTGAGATTATGGCAGGAAGAATTAAAGGAATCACCGTTGAAATAGGTGGAGATACCGTCGGATTACAAAACGCCTTAAAAGACGTTAATAAACGCAGTAATGATTTAACAAAAGAATTAAAAGATGTTGAACGTCTTTTGAAGTTTAATCCAGGTAATGTGGAAGCATTAGCTCAAAAACAACAATTACTTACACAAGAAATTGAAAATACAACACAAAAGCTAGATAAGTTGAAGGCTGCAGAGCAGCAAGTCCAAGCTCAATTTCAAAACGGTAAAATTTCTGAAGAACAGTATCGTGCATTTAGGCGTGAAATTGAATTTACAGAAGGATCGCTTAATGGTTATAAAAACAAACTTGCTGGATTAAAAGCTGAACAAGATAATGTAGCAAGTTCAACTAGACAGTTAGGAACTTTGTTTAGTGCTACAGGTAAAAACGTTGAAGATTTTGCAGGAGCGTTAGGAAATCGTCTTGTAAATGCGATCAAAAGTGGTACGGCCACAAGTAGACAGTTAGATCAGGCTATTGAGCTTATCGGTCGTGAAGCTTTAGGTGCTGAAGCTGATATTGAAAAGCTACAACGTGCATTGCGATCTGTGGATGATGGAAACTCAATACAAAATGTTCGAAATGAATTAAGGGAACTCTCTCGTGAAGCGGAAAGAGCGAGTAAAGAATTTAAAGAGTTAGATATTGGTTTGGAAAATATGCTTGGTGGAGCTATGGCAGCTGGTGGTATATCAGGAGTAATTGAACAAGCTCTTGATACTTCTAAGTTAAAAACAAAAATTGATATAACTTTTGAAGTCCCTGAAGCATCAAAAAAGTCAGTTGAACAGGCTGTTCGTGGGATAGAAGCATACGGTGTAGATGTGGAAGAAGCTCTTGAAGGAACACGTAGACAATGGGCTTTAAATAAAAGTGTCGGTGATGAAACAAATGCAGCAATCGTAAAAGGAGCAGCCGCAATATCAACTTCTTATGCAGGTATTGATTTTACAGAATTAATACAAGAGACAAATGAAGTTGGTAGTGAATTAGGGGTCACTAACGAAAGTGCTTTAGCTTTAACAAATGCCTTATTAAAAATGGGTTTTCCTCCAGAACAATTAGATATTATTGCTGAATACGGTGGGCAATTAACACGAGCCGGTTATACAGCCGAAGAAGTACAAGCTATTATGGCGGCCGGGGTCGATACAGGTACCTGGAATATTGATAACTTATTGGATAAAAAATTGTCCCTATGAATGGTGACATTCATAGCAAACTCCTTTAATTCGGTGAAACTCTCAGTGATTTTTCATTGAGGCAATACCGAGCCAAGCTTTTAACAAATCGACGACGAATTTATTTTTTTATTAAAAATACCATTCCTAATTGTTCAAACATTTCTTCCTCTAAAGTAAATGATACAATATAGGTATCATTAAGGATTGTAAATATGGGGTGAGTAGATGGACAAACGGTTCTACGTTTACGAATTTATAAGACTAGATACAGGAGAGCCATTTTACGTAGGAAAAGGCTGTGGAAATCGAGTGAACGATATACACAGGGGGAGAAGTGAATGGTTTAAAAATACAATCAAGGTACATGGTGCTATTTCTAGGGTTATAGCTGATAATCTTACTGAGAAAGAAGCGTACGAAGCTGAAGTGTGGTATATCTATGAATATAAGCACTTATTTAATTACAAACTTGTGAATTTAGATGACGGCGGATATGGTGCAGCCTCTGGTGATTTTAATCCAATGTACGGAAGAAAGGGTAATTTAAGTCCGTTATATGGAAGAAAAGCCACAGAAGTGAGGAGGCAAAAAATCAGTAAAGCGCTTGAAGGTAAGAAAAAGTCAGAAGAGCATAAGTTGAAACTTAAAATTCATTGCTTGAATAGAGATTATTCAGGAGAAAATAATCCTAATTTCGGTAATGGAGCAGCTATATCCGGAGAAAATAATCCTAGTTCTATAAAAATAAGAGCTACTGATAGTAGTGGGAGTGTCACTATATTTGCTTCTAAAGAAGAGGTTACTGAACATTTTAGGATGAGTTATTACTTATTGAATAAATTAATGGGGAAAAAAATATCCGTTGAAATAGATTTTAATAGAGAAAAAAATAAATATCGTCATTTAGAAGGGTATAAATTCGATTTGTTAAATGAAGGTGTAACGACTAGTCGAGAGACGTACACTATAAGTTAATGATAGTGGAAATAGGGAGCATCTAGGCTCTCTTTTTTATTGCCTAGATGATGATATAGTCTGGTCTGTATAGTGATATACAGAAGTTCATAAGAGAACTGGCAGGGCGTTGCGAATTCTGCTGAACATTACGGGACTAAAAGAAGGGCGTATTAAAGCGGCTGAATTTGGTCAAGGTGTCGATAAGTCAATGAAGGAAGCCTTGGAAGGAACTAAAATTTCAGCTGATCAGCTAGAAAAATGGGGACAATCTGTAGCAAAAGGCGGTAAGGAAGGTTCAGCCGCTATGACAGATATCGCTAAAGCATTGAACGAAGTCGAAAATGAAACAAAGCGAAATGAGATTGGCGTAAAGTTGTTCGGGACCATGTTTGAAGACCAAGGGCAGAACATCATCGATACACTGTTAAATGCTAAAGATAAAGTTATTGATTTAAATGTAAGCCAAGAAGAATTAAACGAAATGATTAAGAAAATGGATGCAAGCCCAGCTATAAAGTTCCAAAAGGCAATGGGTGACTTAAAAATGGCACTTGAGCCACTTTTAGGCGTAATTGCAAGCATCATTGGTGCATTTGCAAGTTGGATTTCCGCTCATCCAGCATTAGCGGCAGCATTAACAACTATTGTTGTTGCGATTGGCATATTAATTGGAGCTTGCATGGCTCTAGCCCCAGTGTTTATAACCTTATCCAGTATTGCTGGAATTGTTGGTGTAAGTGTTGGGGCTATTGCTGGTCCGGTCGCATTAGTTGTTGCTGGGTTTATAGCCGCCACCGCCGCAATAGTTGGAGTGGTAATTGGATTCAAAAAGTTGTGGCAAACGAATGAAGGATTCAAAAATAGTATTACTGGCGTGATCAGTGGTATACAAAGTTTCATCGATATATTAATTTCGCTAAGTAAATACTTATTTTTCACAGCTGTGGACGGAGATTATCTGAATGACTGGATTACCCATCTACCTACAGGATTTCAAAATGCAGCCGAATTAATCGGAAAAGCAATAAGCAAAATCCGAGAGAGTTTAGTCACTTTGTTTAATGCTTTGAAAGCCGTATTTTCAGGAGATTTCAGTCAGATAGGTGAGATATTTAAAACAATTGGTCCATCAATAGTAGGTGCAATAGTAGGAGGAATTCCCGGAGTTTTAATCGCTACATCTAGATTTCTTCCAGCGATTGCAGGTCAACTTAATGCGAATAAAGGCGTTTTATTAGAAGCGATCACTAACATCTTTAGTAACGTAGCTAATTTCTTAATGACAACACTTCCACAGTTTATTCAAACTGGAGCGGAAATTATAAATGGTCTTGTGAATGGATTAGTACAGGCAGCACCTGTCATTTTGCAATCAATGGTTGAAATAATAAATACGGTAGCTCAAGCAATCGCTACGAATTTACCTATGCTCGTTCAATCTGGAATACAAATAATCCAAACTTTAGTTACCGGGATTACTCAAACTTTACCGACAATAATTCAAATTGGACTTCAGCTCATTATGACATTAATAACGAGTATTATGCAGATGCTTCCACAATTAATTCCTGTGGCTGTATCAATCATTCAAACGATTATTAATGGACTTATGATGATACTCCCACAATTAATCGAAATGGGTATTAATTTACTAATTTCATTGATTACTGGAATTACACAGGCTTTGCCAATGATCGCATTAGCAATAATTACTGTAATTACTACATTAATTGAAGCAATTACGGCAAATTTACCAATGATTATTGCATCTGGTATGCAGATTTTGACAAGTTTAATAAATGGTATCATCCAAATGTTACCTCAACTTATTGATATGGCAATAAATTTGATTACTCAAGTAGCTAATACTTTACTAGCAAATTTACCTGCAATTATTCAAGCTGGTGTTCAAATTTTAATGGCTGTAATACAAGGGATTGTGCAAGTTTTACCGCAATTGATTAATGCAGCACTAGATTTAATTGTTAAAATCGCTTCTACTTTGATTGCGAACTTACCACAAATCATTAGTGCAGGTATAAATATTTTACTAGCTTTAATTGCTGGTATCGTTCAAGTTATACCTCAATTAATAGCGGCAGGTATTAACCTGATTATCACGCTAGTAGGGGCCTTGATTAGTAATCTACCAAAACTATTAGAATCAGGCGTAAAACTAATTTTAGCGTTAATACAAGGGATTATAAGTATGGCTGGGCAACTCGGATCAACAATTGTATCAGATATCATTCCTAAAATTGTCGATACTCTCAAGCAAATTGATTTATTAGGGATTGGTAAAAATATCATTCAAGGCTTGATAAATGGTATCGGTTCAATGGCTGGAGCTGTCGGTAGTAAGGTATCAGAAATCGGAAGTGGCATCAAGAAGGGCTTTACGGACTTCTTTGATATCCACTCACCTTCACGACTTATGCGTGATGCAGTCGGTAAACAAATCGGTGCTGGTCTTGCAATTGGTATGGAAAATTCAATTGGTGTGATTAATAGAGCTTCACAAGCAATGAGTGAAGCGGCAACACCTTCTGTGGATAGCGGTAATTATGGTTTAACACAATCAAATGGTGGTTATTTACCAGGAAGTGCATCAGGAAATGGAAATGCTACAATCCAACTCGTGCTAAATGAACAAATTCTTGGTGAAGTTGTTGCGCCACTAGTAGATATCGCTCAAGGGAAACAAATGAAAACAACATTATACTTTTCGGGGGAGGCTAATGCATTTAATTATTGAAAGAATGAATGGTGAACGGTACAAAATTAGTAAAGAAACAGGTTATATTCTTTTGAAATTCCGCCCAGAATCCATAAGAGTAAATAAATTAAGAGAAAGAATCAATGGTAGACCTCCTATCAGTACAGGTAATGAAATCGAAGGGAGGTCTATTCATGTTGAAATTTTATTTAAAGCTTATGATTTTCCAGATCATGCTTTAAAACGAAATGAATTTTTCCAAATACTTGATTCAAGGGAGGACTTTTATGTCATATACAGTGAAGAACCAGGAAAACGGTGGTTAGTAAGCACTGAAGGTTTTACACCAGAACCCGTGTCTATAACTTTAGGAAGATGTGAAATGGTTCTTTATTCAACATCACCATACGCAGAATCAATAGGAACAACGCTTGATATGTTCACTTTTGATTCTGAACTTTGGCAAATAGGACAAGGATTAATTGCAGAAGATGTACAGTATGTACATAAAACCTCATCATTTCGTATTTATAATGCTGGTGATGAGGAAATAGATCCTAGAAAACTACCACTTGTAATTCGGATTCGTGGAGATACAAATGGTTTAACCATCACTAATCGAACGACAGGCGATGTATTTAAACTCAATATCCCAACTTTGGCTAGTGATACTGTTGAATTGAATAGAGTTAGAGTTTTTAAAAATGGAAATACAGTATTCACAAGTACGAATAGAAAAGTTATTAAAATAGCTCCTGGATGGAACGACTTTATTGTGTCGGGTATATCAGGGGCTATTCAAATTGATTTTGATTTTCGATTTTATTATTTGTAGGTGATTGAATAATGAATGATTTATATATTCGTAGTATTAGTGGATCTGAGGAAATGTTAACTCATTTTGAGGTATCTCGAAAAGATGGTGTAAATGGCGACAAATATATTGATGTGAAAATCATCAAGACTGATACAAACGAACATGCTTACTCTTTAATCTACAATCAAAACACGTTTATATACGATGATGAGGAATATATTATCAAAAATTGTGACGAACAAACAATTGGAAATACAGTAACACGTAATTGTAAAGCTATCCATCGTTTTTTCGAAGATTTAAATGATAATCATATTTATGAGCAAATAAGTGGCATATTACGCTTAGATAAACTACTAGAATTCTCTTTAAAAGGTACAGGTTATAAAATCGTTATTTATAATAATAATTTACCATTAAGTGTGGAAGTTGAAAATTTCGGTGATGAAAGCTCATTGGTGTTATTCAAGAATGTCTTAGATAAGTTTGGAGCAGAGTTTGATGTTATTGGTAATGAAATAACAGTAATGAAGGAAATCGGCAACTATACAGATGAACAACTACGATATTTTTATAATATTAAAGATCCATCCCAAGAAATTGATACAAATGATTTCAAAACACATATTAAGGGATATGGTAAGAAAAACGAAGATGGTTCTTATGTAGTTACTGCAGAATACACAAGTCCACTTTCTAAAGTATATGGGATAAAACACGCAAAACCTGTTAGAGATGATAGGTATACAGATTACGCAAGTTTGTTAGAACGTATAAAACGTGATTTGCATGACAGTATCGATATTTCGATTAAATTATCAGCTGTGGAAGCAGAAGAATTGGGCTGGCAATACATCAACAAAGGCGATTATGTTTGGTGTATCATTGATCCATTTGATTTAGATGTTCGAATTCGCGTGGTAGATGTGGAGGGTTTTTCTAATGAATATAAATCTTCAATTTATACATTAGGACAAATTAGGCGTAAGGCTTCAGATATAATGGTTGACCTAAAAGCATCACAACAAGCAGTAAAAAAAGATATCAACGATACCAAGGTAACCGTAATACAGACGCAACAAACAGTAACTAAAGCTGTTGAGGATATTTCAAACGCTACAGTTGATGTAACTGAAGTCAAGTCCTCACTTGTAACTACCAATAAAACTGTTAGTGAACAGGGCGGAGAAATACGCACGCTTAAACAGACAGTACAAACATTAGAATCCAGTGTTGACGGTATCGTCATACCAGGAGTTGCAACCGAAACAAAAGATGGATTAATGAGTGCTGCAGACAAGAAAAAACTGAATCTGATTAAATACACAGGACAAGCCGAGGTGGACTTGTCTATTTTAGTGCAAAAAATTAGTGTTTTAGAACAAGGTAACGTCACTTTAACGCAGCAGTTACAACAATTAGATGGACGTGTGAAAGTGTTAGAAGGAAACAAACCAGTTTAAAAAACGAATTTTATATAAATTAGGAGGGATTATTTATGAGACCAATTCAAATTTACTTAGGGGTACCACAACCAAATAAATTACCTGTCTATGAGGTACCAGCAGGTCAACAAACTACAATTAAACAAATGATCTTTTCTAATACAGATTCAGTTGATTCAAAAATTACAGTGACAATTAATACAATTGATATCATGAAAGATTATGTTGTGAAAACTGGTGAAACGAAAATTATTGATTTAGCAATTGTATTGAATCAAAATGACAGATTATCTTTACAACAGGAAAAGGCAAATGCGATAAACGTCATGATCAGCGGTACATCTGAGCAGATACAAGCAATTTACCAACAATAAAAGCAGAGCGCATGATTGTGCTCTTTTTCTTTTAGATTTCAAGAAAAGTAGGTGAGAGGATGCCAATTAACTTACACAGATGGAAGGGAACGGCACAGAATCGAGAATTTAGGAACAATACGAATTCTAACTGGGATCAACTCGAAAAATCACACAACGGAATTGAGGAAATAAGCGATCAAGCCAAAAGAGTTGCAGACGATGCAAACCAAAAAGCAAAAGAAGCGAATAATTTATCTGAGAGTGTACAAGAACAATTTAATCAAGTTGTTATTGATGGGGATTCATCTGTTGAAGCGGCGCAAGCAAGGGTGGATGAAGACGGGGTAGCACATCCTACTTTAAAAGCACGTGTTGATCATGAATCAAAAAAAATCAGCGGTTTAGCTCAAAAAATAGATTGGATTGATGTCCGTGATTATGGATTTATTGGTGATGGTATTGTTGATGATACAAAAGTAATACAAAATGCCGCAGCAGATTTACCTGGAAAAGGGACACTAAAATTCCCGTTATCAACTTTTTTATTAACAAAACCGATTGATATACATGTTTCTGACGTAGAAATTGACGGCAGTGGCAGCACTATCATTTGGAACGGAACTACACCTTTAGGTAACGCGAACCGTTTAATTGGAATGTTCAATATAAAAGGGTCAATTACAACAGATAAGAAGCTTATTACATCTTTCGACTTAAAAGATAAAAAGAATTTATATTGGGCAACACGTGGTGGTGCTATTACACTAAACGATGTGTCAAACTTAGCAATTGGTGACTATGTAGCCGTAGAGATTCAAACGGGTGGTTATAACCCTAATTTACTAAACACGAAAGTAAGTATACTCACGAAAATACTAAATATTAGCTTAAACACTGTATATGTAGAGTATGTTAATCCATTTCCCTTTCCTGCACAAATGACGGCAGGAACATTGACAAAGGTTAACGTTGTACAGAATGTTAAAGTTAAAAACTTCGCAATAATCGATAATACTGCGCTGAAACCTGGATGGGTAAGTACTCCATTCACTTCCTATCCAGATGCAGACCGAACAAACATAGTATCAGGAATATCTTTACAGTATGCAGAGAATTGTACTGTTGAAAATGTGAGTGGAACGAACACAAAATTCCCACTCGTTATGGCCAATTACACATGTCGTTCGAAAGCGATTAACATAAATTTGGAGAAACCAGCGCTAATTGGTGGAGGCGAGGGGTATGCGGTGCAATTTAATAGTTCGCTATATTGTGAAGCTACTAAATGCTACGGTGTGAGTGCTCGACATGTTGTTGACTTCACAGCATCAGCATTTTCTAATGCGAAAGATATAAAAGGATTTGATATAACTACATCAACAATTCAGATGCATGGAGCGTACGAACATGATATTACATTTGAAGACGTTATCGGAAAAATAGGTGTAGTAAGCGGACAAACTTTTGGTAATGCGAATATGAACATTACATTTAATCGCTGTTCTGGTACGACTATTTCTGGTCTAGGATTCACTGTTGGATATAGACTAGAAAAATGTAACTTTGAAATTGATAATGTATTTACAAATGCTATGTTTATTGATTGTGATATTTTATGGTCTTCTGATTTGTACGAATCGCCAGACAAGCGTGGTTATGCTATAGATTCGAAAATAGAAATACGAGGTGGTTTGCTAACATTCGATAGCTCTCAAGATTACTGTATTATCAAAGACTACGATTATATCGTAATCAACAACGGATGCAATATAAAATTTGTTGGAATAACGGATGGTAGCGTAGCTGGTAAAAACGTAGATTTCGAAAACGTAAAGAACTTTAAAGTATACAAAAGTGTGATCGATGGGGTTAAATTACGCCCGAGAGGGTCATATCGTACGATGGAATTCAGTATCGATGATAACGAGATTATTTGTAAATACGCAGGGCCTTCTATTAGTACGAAACATTTAACTAATGCAGTATTAATCGGAACTATTACAAATAATACATTTACGAAAATAGGAAATAACGCATCTATTGCAGCGGCTTTTCCTTATCCAGAAGATACAATCATTGGTTCAACAATTAGTGCAACGTATTCAGGGAATACATTCAAAGGACAACTTGAAGTAAGGTTCGAACCTGTAGGTGAAAAAGGAACGACTATATTTACAATAAATACATTGCGTGATGGTGCTAAAGATGTAAATAAGAATAAAACAAACGTAACGAATTTAAATAATCAGATCGTTTAATGAATTTTGTTCTGTTCTAAAAATGAATAAAACAATGATGTAGATCGAGAGAAGTTCACAATGAAAATTTGATTTTTATAAAAAGAAGGTGATGATATCGAAGGAAGAGAATATCAATTACAAAGGGCATCTTTGTATCGAAACAAACTACCGTAGAATCAAAAAATATAGTAAAGGGTGATTATAATGAAACTTTACGAGGTTTTGATGAGGTATGAAAAGGGTGAGTATAAAGATGGAGATGTATTTTTGTATCAAAACAATCCAAGAATGAAAGCGATGTTCGAATTTGGAGATTTAGTATGGTGTGATGAGCATATAGCTGTGAGTTGTAAAAATCTTTCTCGTGATATATGGACATATAAAGAAAGACTAAAAAATCAAGCTAGATATAGTTCTTAATTCGGAGAGATAATTGTCTCTCTTTTTATTTCGAAAGAATGTATTCTTATTAAATACACATAATATCCATTAAGAGTTAACAATCTTAATATACTCTATAAGTAAATGTATCGAAAGAGGTGGATAGTATGGTAGGGAAATCGAACTTCGATAGAGGTTTGTTTTACGGAGGTATGCTATCGTTAGGTTTTTGGATTATCCTATTTAATGTGATAAACACTTTAGTTAGATAACTAAAATTTAATAAAATACGGCTTTTATAGATTAAGAGGGACATACGCGTTCCTCTTTTTATTTTTAAATAAATTCACATGATTTATATATTTAAAACTTCACAAATAATACACCGCTAATACACAACAGCAAGATATGATATGGTGACTAACTTATGAAAATAATAGGAGAGATATTATGAAGAGTGAAGTTAATTTCTTTGTAGGTTTATTATGGGCAAGTTTCTTTTCAATCATTTTATGGGCGGCATTTTTTCTGATTGGTAAAGGGATTGTAAATGGATTTATATATCAATATTAATGAAATATAAAAAATACGGATTTTATAGCAAAAGAGGGACAAATAAATGTCTCTCTTTTTATTTTGGAATGGGGTGGTCAAAGTGGAAGGATTACAAGATGTAAGGAACGATGTTCATGAAATAAAGCAAGATATCAAGGACATTCGTTTAGAAATTAAAAGTTTAGAGATGCGAACAACGGGTAACGAAAAAGATATTATCAATATCAACAAACAGTTAGATAAAATTAGCAACAATACTACCTGGATCTTACGGCTTATTGTAGGTGGGATTATAGGCGCAGCACTCACTTTTTTAATGAAAGGAGGTGGTATGTAATGTTTGAAATTACTGTAATGATTGGAATTGTAATTGGTCTTTCACAGATTGCAAAAACAATTGGATTACAAACAAAATACGTTCCGTTATTAAATTTAACGCTTGGCATTGTGCTAGGCGTTTTATTTTTGGGCGGAGATATCAAAACAAATGTATTTCAAGGAATCATCATTGGACTATCTGCAAGTGGATTATTTAACCACACAAAAATTATGAAAAAGGATGTTGATGCTAAATGAAAAAGACAATGAAACTAGCTTCCTCTGTATTTATGACACTAGTGCTCCTGTTAAGTTTCACAACAGGGGCTTTTGCTGATAGAACGCTTATTATTCCAGATTTACCAAAACAGCCATATCGTTATGGTGTAGGTGCTTATGAGGGCGTTGTAGCTCATTCTACAGCAACTCCAGAAGCGCCAGCTATTAACATTCAAAAATATGAGTCTCGTACATGGCGTTCAGCATTCGTTCACTATGCAGTCGATTGGGATGAAAAGATTCAAATTGCATCTACTAAATATCGTGCATGGGGTGCAGGTTCAGCAGCGAATGCTAGATTTGTTCACATTGAATTGTGTGAGACAAGTGATCCAATAAAATTTAAACGTTCTTACGAACGATATGTAGAGTTGATTGGGGAAATCTTACGGGAACGAAATATTCATCCTTCTAAAGGTTTATGGACACATAAGGATATTACTTATAAATTAGGTGGCACAGACCATGAAGATCCACTTGATTATCTTCGTAGTCATGGTGTATCTGAGGCTAAATTCCGAGCAGACGTGTTAAAGTCTTATAACGGGAACTCGGTTACGGTGGATGCAAAACCGCAAAAGCCAAATGAAATACCTGGTACAGTCGAGGTGAATGGTGTTGCGTATATTGAGGGATACAATATAAATCTCCGCTCTGGACCATCCACAGATAATAGTATTATTCGTAAACTACAAAAAGGAGAGGCTTATAAAGTATGGGACAAATTAGGAAACTGGTTAAATCTTGGTGGTAACCAATGGATTTATTATGATTCCTCATATATTCGTTACAATGGGACGGAAGCTTCTACTGTAGCTGCTGGTAAAAGGGTTATTTCTAAAGTGGACAATTTACGTTTCTATGAATCTCCATCTTGGCAGGATAAAGATGTTGTAGGTACCGTTGATGCAGGATTAGGGTTTACAATTATTGATAAAGTATCGGTGAATGGTTCAACGCAATATAAAGTGAAAAACTCAAAAGGTAGTATCTTCTATATTACAGCTAGTTCAACATATGTAGAGGTACCATAAAATAGAAAAGCCGATTCCAATTAAGGATTCGGCTTTATTCTTATTAAGAAATTTAGAATTTACTTTTAGACAATGCTTTTAATATAGGATTTATGATTTTACTTAATAAACGAAATCCGTTAAATATAGATTTTATAACCGTCATATTATTGTCCCCCTAAACTAAATAAATCATATCAACTTCATACCAAGGATGTAAACATTGTATGTTCATAAATTCAAATGAAAAAGAAGCTTCTTTTTCAAAGTGAATGATGGTGTTATGACTAAAAATAGACTGAATAATCAGAAAATATTTTATCAATAAATAGTAATTGTTATGATATACGCTTTGATATGATGATTTGTTATAATATTTAGATAATATTCTTGGAAAAGGGGGATTTATATGGAGACAAAAATTTCTACTACTAGCAAGGGGTATGAGCTATTAGAAGAATGGTATCATGAAATGCTTGCTCAGCATATAGAGAAGGCAAGTGTTTTAAAAATTGAAGCAGATAATATATTTAATAAGGTTAAAGAAAATGCAGATTCTTTTATTTATTACTCCCTGTTACGATTTAGGTACCAAATGTTAAAGGGGAATTTTGAAAAAGGGCTAGAAGAGCTAGAATACATAAAAGATATGCCAGATGGTTTACTAAAATATTACTATCACTTCTTTAAATTTATTTATGAAACAGAAGTTGGAAACTACAATAGTGCAGAGAAACATCTTGAATCTGCTAGTGATTTATTAGATATGATGTCCGATGAAAAAGAAAAAGCAGAGTACAATTATCGTGTTGCGCTATATAAATACTATATTTCACAACCCACTTTAGCGATTAATTATGCTACAAAGGCTCTTGATTATTTTTCAAGTCATGAAGGCTATGAGACTAAAAAGGGAGCGTGTGAAAATACATTAGGTATGGCTTGTATTACTTTAGAACAATTTGAATTAGCAGAGGAATATCTAATTTCTGCTCTAAATATGTTTCAAAAACTTGACGAACAATCGCTAGTTTTAAAAGTTCGTAGTAATTTAGGAGTACTGTATGCCGAACAAAACTTATCAGATTCAGCTATACGTCATTTAGAAGAAGTATATAAAGCGTGTCAACATACAAAATTGCATTATCAAAGAAGGGTAATATTCCTATTAGCTCGGGAACATATTAAAATAAAACAGCATAATGATGCAGCTTTTTATATTAAAGAGGGCTTGAAGGATTGTAATCAAGAATATAGTTATCATCTAAATATTATGGAGTGTATAAATAACAATGAATCTATAGCGAAGTTAGAAGAAATTGTAAATGAATCACTTTCGTATTTTAAAGAACAAGAATTGTGGAAAGACATTCAAATTTATACCGAACTATTAGCAAGTAAATGGTATAATGTGGGTGCAAAGGATAAGGCGTGTGAGTATTATCACTTAAGCCATGAAGCGAGAACTTTATTAAAAGAAAAGGGGCGTTTAAAATGAAAAAGATTAAAATTACATTAATGAGTTTAATCGGTATTGCAGTATTATCGTTTGGATTAAATAGTCCTAGTATTGAAAAAAGTGCAGCAACTACACTGAAACAAGAAAATATTATTTCATATTCAGAACATGGTACAGGAATCTAATAAATAAAAAAATTACCCCCATCAGTTATTAAAGAAATAAATAATCAATAAGCAGTAAAGTAGATAAAATAAACAAGGCAGGATGATGACAACATCTTGCCTTGTTCAATTGTGAAAAATTATTGAACTGTAACGAATTTTTTTAGAGGGTATTTTAAATAGGAAAGAACAGATGAAAAAATAAAACAAGCCTAACCTATTTATGTTTGTTTTATTTTGTGGGGGGCACCCACAAACCCACCCACAATTCACCCACAAAAATAAAAAAAAGTGATGAATCACTATGAAACATCACTTTTATGAAACCTTGATAAATCAACGTTTTTGGCACGATTTAAAACTTGATGAATCCAGAGGATATATTCCGTACACAAGTTCAACAATGGGAACGGTAATACCTATTTATCAAGGTGATTGTAATACAATATTTATTGCAGAAGTGTATGTTAAATGAATTGTTTTTAAAATAAAAATCGATTTAATACAGTTTAATTAAAGGCTATTATTTGCTCACATTTTGCTCACAAATAATATAAAAACACGTGAAAAAATATGAAATTCCCTATTGAAATAGAATATAATATAACAAATGAAAAAGTGTCACAAATGCTTGTATAACAGGCATTTGTGACACTTTTATAGTTTTATTTAACACAAAATGAATAAGATTAAAACTGCTCATTCTTCTCCCAAGATTCAACGATATAATGTGCAATCGTCGGATTAAATCCTTTACCAACTAAGAACATAATCGCAGCAACTTCTGTTAAAGCATGTTTGTGTGATGTATGTTTCGCTTCATTTAAACCGTAATCTACCCAAGGTTTTACGAAATCAAGTACAGGTTTCTTTAAAGGTAAAAACTGTGTGCCGACAACTTGCTGGATTTGTTGTTGCGTTGGTTCTGTAATAGGTCCAGGTGGTAAAATTTGAGGCTGTGTAATATCGAGTGTCGGTCCAGGAGGTAAGATTTGTGGTTGTGTCGGATCAATTGTTGGTGGTGCAGGTGGTGAAACACGTGCGTCATAGTGTGGTTGATACATTTGTTGTTGGTATTGCGGTTGTTGTGGCTGAGTTGGATATGGATTTTGTTGATATTGTTGTTCTTGACTTTGCGGTGCTGTATATGGAATTTGCTGATATTGTTGTTCTTGATTTTGTGGTGCTGCATATGGAATTTGCTGATATTGTTGTTCCTGATTTTGTGGTGCTGCATATGGATTTTGTGGATATTCAGCTTCTTGATTTTGCGGTGTTGCGTATGGATTTTGTTCGTATTGTTGTTCTTGCTGTTGAAGCTCTTGTTCCTCATATTGTTCTGTGTATCTTTGTTCCTGCTGCTGAGGATAAAATGGTTGCTGTGGATAAGGCGGTTGATTATTATAGAACATATTGATTCCTCCTTCATAATGATGCCTACCACCTAGTGTATGGGCGGACAAGAAAATATGTGATGAAAAAATGTAGGCGTGTTACAATAAGTAACTGGGTGAAGATAAAATGATAAAACAAGAAAAAATAAAAAAGACAATAACTTTCGTAAAGCATATTTTAGAAAAAGATGCGAGTGGGCATGATTGGTATCATATTGAACGCGTACATAAATTGGCGATTTCTTTATCCGAGCAAGAAGGAGGAAATCGTTTTATAATTGAAATGGCAGCATTACTTCACGATGTGGCAGATGAGAAGTTAAATGATAGTGAAGAAGCAGGAATGAAAAAAGTTTCTGATTGGTTAGAAGAGTTACATGTTGAAGAAGAGGAAAGTAAGCATGTTCTTCATATCATCGCCAATCTGTCTTATAAGGGTGGTCACGGCGGCATAGTAGAGTCACTTGAAGGGAAAATTGTTCAAGATGCGGATCGCTTAGATGCTCTTGGTGCAATTGGAATAGCTCGTACATTTGCATACGGAGGAGCGAAAGGGAGATTAATGTATGATCCAAATGTTCCGCCTCGTGAAGTGATGACCAAAGATGAATACCGAAAAAATAACGATCCATCTTTAAATCATTTTTATGAAAAACTTTTAAAATTAAAAGACTTAATGAATACGAACGCGGCAAAACAAGAGGCTGAAGTTCGTCATCGTTATATGGAAGAGTTTATTGAACAATTTATGAAAGAGTGGAATGCACAAATATGAAAATGTTAACTGTGGAGAACTTATCGAAATCATACGGAGAAAAACCGTTATTTGATGGATTATCATGTAGTATTACAGAAGGACAACGTGTCGGAATTATTGGTGTAAACGGTACTGGTAAATCGACATTATTAAAAATTATTGCAGGGTTAGAAACTCCTGATACAGGTGATATGACGCATTCACGTGGGTATACAATTAGTTATTTATCACAGCAACCAGAGTTTGATGAAAAACTAACAGTATTAGAGCAAGTGTTCCATGGTGATACACCTTTAATTCGTCTTCTTCGTGATTATGAAAAAGCACTATTAAATATCGAAAAAGATCCAAGTAATGAAAAAGTACAGGAACAATTATTTGCAGTGCAGCAACGTATGGATGCAATGAGTGCATGGGAAGCAAATGCAAATGCGAAATCTCTTTTAACAAAATTAGGAATTACAGATTTCACTGCAACTGTTGGAAATTTATCTGGTGGACAGAAAAAACGTATCGCAATGGCACAATGTTTTATTGAAACACCTGATCTATTAATTTTAGACGAGCCTACGAACCATCTTGACCATGAGACAGTTGAATGGTTAGAAGAATATTTAGCAAGATATACAGGTGCGGTATTACTTGTAACCCATGATCGTTATTTCTTAGATCGTGTGACAAACCGTATTTTTGAATTAGATAACGGTAAACTATATAGCTACGAAGGAAACTATAGTACATTTTTAGAAGCGAAAGCACTTCGTGAAGAGCAAGAATCGGCACAAGAATCAAAACGCCAAAATTTATATCGTCGTGAATTAGCATGGATTCGTCGTGGCGCAAAAGCCCGTTCTACGAAACAAAAGGCACGTATTCAGCGTTTTGATGAGCTAAAGGGACAAGAAGGACCAGCTGCAAAACAGTCAGTTGATATTGCACTAAGTGGAAGTCGTCTAGGAAAGAAAGTACTTGAGTTAAAAGATGTAACGAAAAAATTTGGTGATAAGACGGTATTACATAATTTTAATCATATTGTGAAACCAGGCGATCGTATCGGAATTATTGGGGCGAATGGAAGCGGGAAATCTTCTCTATTAAATATGCTTGCAGGCAAGTTATCTCCTGATAGTGGTGAAGTTGAAGTAGGACAAACTGTAAAAGTTGCTTATTATACGCAAGAAAATGAAGAGATGAATTTAAACCAGCGTATGATTGAATACATTAAAGAGATTGCAGAAGTTATTCATACAACAGATGGAAAAGTAATTGGTGCATCTCAAATGTTAGAACGTTTCTTATTCCCGACGCATTCACATGGTACACCGCTTGGTAAACTATCTGGTGGTGAAAGAAGACGTTTATATTTATTACGTATTTTAATGGGAGAACCAAACGTACTATTACTTGATGAACCTACGAATGATCTAGATACACAAACATTAACAGTACTAGAAGATTATTTAGAAGATTTCCCAGGTGTCGTTTTAACTGTATCGCATGACCGTTACTTCTTAGATAAAGTAGTAGATGAACTGTTCATCTTTACTGGCGGAGGCGAAGTGTGTGAGTTCCTAGGTAGTTATACAGATTATTTAGAAATGGAAAAAACGAAAGAACTTATTGAAAAAGCGGAAGTTCAAAAAGAGAAAAAAGTAGTAGAAGAAGCTCCAAAACAACAACGTAAACGTAAACTTTCATACAATGAGCAGCGTGAATGGGAAACAATTGAAGATACAATTGCCGAACTAGAAGAGAAAATTGAGTCAATTGGAGAAGAACTTTCGAAAGTTGGATCTGACTTCACAAAGGCACAAGAATTATCTGAAGCACAGCAGAAAACAGAAGAAGAGCTAGAAAAAACGATGGAAAGATGGAGTGAGCTATCAGACATCGTTGAAGGATTAAAATAAAAACAAGCTGCATATATTGAAAAGTAAAGAGAAAAACTTTACACTATTGGTAGAACCTATTTTAGGAGGGAAAAAATGAGAACATCTAATCCAATGTTGAAAAAAGAGGCATTTCGTAAAGAGGGAGCAAGCGCTTCTGCGATGACTATTGGCGGAACAGTAGGCAAAACGTTTATAATGCTTATCTTGCTACTTGCAACGTCTGTCTATTCATACATACAGATGATGCAGGGTACGATGAAAATGCCAGTGTTAATAGGTGCATTAGTAATTGCGGCAATCATCGCATTTGCATCTATCTTCTTCCCGCGAATGGCACCAATTGGGGCGCCAATTTATGCGGCGGTAGAAGGAGTTGTATTAGGAAGTATTTCAGCAGTTTATACAATGAAATTTGGCGATTCTATCGTTTTAAATGCTGTATTACTTACAATTTCAATCCTATTTGCAATGTTAGTTTTATATGCAACACGCGTTGTAAAGGTAACTGATAAATTCCGTACGGGTGTAATTGCAGCGACAATGGGAATTATGGTTATGTATTTAATCGTATTCTTATTAAATATGTTCGGTGTAACTGTTCCATATATTCACCAGGGCGGTACAATCGGTATTATCATTAGTGCGGTTGTTATTGTAGTTGCTGCATTAAATTTATTACTAGATTTCGATTTAATCGAAAGCGGTGCACGTAGCCAAGCTCCAAAATATATGGAATGGTACAGTGCAATGGGTCTAATGATGACTCTAGTATGGCTATACTTAGAAATTCTTCGTTTCGTTTCTTACTTTACGAAAAATGACTAATAAAAAAATCCTGCATGAAATGTGCAGGATTTTTTTATTTTCAAAGATAAATCGAGTTCGTGGTATAATATGGATATTAGCAACTTGAATTGAAGGAGATGGAATATGATGAAAGATAAGAAAGGGATTATGAAAAAACTATTTTCTAAAAGTTTTTTCATAGAACTAGATGAAGCTTTAACGTATCCATCATCAGAAGTTATTACTTCAGCGATTGAAGGATACGCAGCTGAATGCAATGAAAGACTAACATTTGAGAGTAAAGCTAAACCGATTACTTTTTACTTAGAAAATGTAATGTACTGTGCTGAAATAAAGATGGCTCGCGGTGGATATTACATCTCTTGCAGTGAAGTATAATTTTTTGAAACCTTACATGTTTAAAATATGTAAGGTTTCTTTTTTTCTTTTGTAAGGTATAAAATAATACTTTTTACATACAGAAATAACTTTTTCCGTTTTTTACCTTTCGCATATTTCTCTTTACAATGAAGAAAAATATGTGAGGTGGTATAACTTATGATGAATCTTCTCTGTACATAACTGTGTAGAAGTAAAAAAATAATAGCTTATAGAGAGTGATTAGGACAGAAATTAAGAAATATATAGGAAGAAACTACACACTATACATTATAAGGTGTGTAGTTTCTTCCTATATATATCAATTAGAAAGTGAAGAGATTATCCTATCTTACGATATAGAATGGATATTTAGTTTGTGATAATCTGGAAAAAGAATTAAAAAGTTTGTTTTCTTCGTGGTTTAATAAAATTGTGAGCAGTGTATTAAATATTAGGGGGGATAATAAACATGAAAAGTTTAGATGAAAGCCTACATTGGATGCCTAAAAGTGTATCTTTGCAGAGGAAAATAGCAAATGACATAAAATATGATGAAGTTGTAATGATTTGTATAAAAAATAAGGTGGATGAATTAGTTATCCCACATCCCATTACAGACTTTATAAGAAAAGTATATAGGAATAGAGGAGTAGGGTATCATACTCAACTTAAAGCGGCAAGAGTAATATGTAAATTTCTTAATTTTATCTATAGAAGTATTGGAGATGATACTAAAGGCTATAATGAATTATTAAATCAAGGAATAAGGGGATTAAAACTTAAGCATGGTGGAGACTTTATTACACAGCTAACTTATGAAGGAGTTAGTTTCAAACATTCTAGTTATTGTGAGAGTGTACTTACAAAGTTTTATATATATTTAAAAGAAAATGAATTAATTGATGAAATTTTTCAAGTAATATATCGAAAAGATGGTGAAAAAGTAGGAGTACCATATTCATTATTTAGTAAATCTGTTTTTGATATTGAGCGCCCTAATAAAAAATGGATTAACGAAAAGTTAAGACTTAAGGATTTTGGACCTAATCGATATCGATTAGCTTATGAGTTTATTGAGGAAGCAGAGTCAAGCGATATAGCATTAGGTGTTTGTTTTCAAATTCTTGCAGGATTGAGATTGGGAGAAGTTGTAAACTTAACAAAAAGTTCTATTTATGAAACGGGTTTTAGAGGGAACGATGGAATGTGGTTAATAATTCAAGATAATCAAGAAGAATTGTTTGGACATTTATCTTCTAAGTATGATGTTCAAGTTAAACGTCCTAGAGAAGTTTTTGTTTTAAATGATCAGAGGCTTTGGGAGATTTATCATAATCATATGGAACGTTTAAAAAAACTTGAAAAAGAATGGGAATATAAAAATAATAAGGCTTTATTCATTTCAAACAATGGCTTACCTTTAAGTGGTGCTGGGTACGCTAAGAGATTTCATAGAGTGAAAAAAAGATTTTTAGAAAAGTTAAGAATAAACCGAAGGTATGAAGATTTAGAATTCTTAACAAGTTTACCTTGGTCTACACATATAGGCAGGGGGATTTTTACAAACTTCCTTATTGATATAGGTCTTAGTATTGAAGAAATTGCTAATTTAAGAGGAGATAAAACATTAACAGCAACTCTAGAATATATTGAAAAGAGAACCTCTTATAACAGAATAAAAGAACATGTAAATATCCTTACTAGTGTATATGGAGAAAATAAAGACAATGTAGATATTTTGAAAAGCTCATCTAATACAAGAAAAATTTACGATAGATATATACATAATTGGAGTGGATTGAAGTAATGAATCAAAAATTTGTAAATTTAAATCAGCTGAGTTATAAAATTACTAAACATGGACTAAAATTTCTGGTAGAAAACGGTATTATTAAAGTTGATTATAAGGATGATGGGATTTTTGTATGTGAAAAAGATATAAAAAAGCATGAAGAATGGGAAAGAAAATTTAGTAATGAATATTTTACTGTAAGACAATTATGGGGATTTTTGGGTGTGAAGACGATAGAAGGGAAAAAATTGACTAATGCATATTATAAAAATCTTAATAAGCTTGCTGAAAAAGGAATTATCGATATTAGGATATTGAGATATCCGTTAATGACATTGAATGATAAAGATTATCAAAATGTAAATCAATTTATCAGAAAAAGGGAGATAATTGATATTTTACATAAGTATGTACCTACAAGTGAATTTTTGAAAATGGTATCTATAGGATACAGTTATGCAAATGATATAGTAAATAAGTTTAATATAGGGAAAATAAAGTTCCTACAAGGAAAAGAAATGACATTTTACAATAAAAAAGACATAGAATCTTTCTTGAAATATAGGGAGAAGACAGTTGGAGATAAGATACGACTAAATGTTTCTGATGAGAGTCTATTAATTAAAGAAGATGTGTGTAGAATGTTAAATTTAAATAGTTTTAACTATAAGAAGTTTATAAACGAAGGGATATTACAAATTCAGGAAAAGATTGGGAGGAATATTTTCTTCACAAAAGATAAAGTAATAGTCCTAAAAAACCAAATAGAAAAAATGGATAAGAAACTTAGAACAGAATATTATACAAGACATGAAGTAGTTCAAGAATATGGAATGAATGTAGATGCAATAAGGGAAGGGATAGAGAAAATTGAAGTTCCCTTATTAGTTAGGGGAATTTCAAGATATCTTTATAATAGATGTTTATATTTAAAGAAAGATATTATTAAGGAATACAATCGCAGAAGTGAAAAAATAAATATTTATTTAGATAAAAGGAGTTTATCTGCCAATGTATTATATAGATTAGGTGTTGAAGGGATTGAATTTTCTGAACGATGTAAGGAGACAAAGTTACTATGGTTTGAATTTTTAAATTCTAAATCAGTTTTATACTCTGGCCAAAATAATGCGTCCAAAGCTGCAAGGGTGTTAGAGTATTTTTCAGCTACTAAGTTTTTGAGTCAACGACTTACCGAAAAAGAAATTTTTATGTGTTCTTCTAAAGAACTAAATTTAATGTTTTTTAATAAAAATACTGGTATCTATATACAAAAACCGATATATGTTTTTTTGAAAGAATTGGATAAGAGTGAGGAGGGGATTTTTAATAATAACAATTTTAGGTTAAGCGAAATAAATAGTCCATATAAGATAACTAGCAAGAAAAAAAGATCAAATGATATATACTCACCTGAAGAGTTTAAAAAATTTTTTGATTATATTTCTAACCTTGATTTTCATAAAGAGAGAGCAATTAGAAGCGTGAAGGAAGTTATCAATAAATCTGTAACTAATGACTCAAGGAGAAATTTTTATAATCAGTATGATTCGGTTTGGCTGTATATGTTAATACACTTAAATAATGCTTGGAGACACTGGGATTGTACAGAAATTCCAAGAATAAATTTTGAAGGAACTAGTATAGTAGGTACCATAGATTGGCTCGAAAATAACCAGATATCAATAGAGGATGCTAAAACAATTGTAAGGAAATTGCAAATTAAAAATTTGAAACATTCAAAAACTGGGTCGACACGTTATTTTTATTGCTCTGAACAACTAATACTACCAGTTGCCTATGCAATAGTATTATGTGAAATACGGAGCCGTGAGCTAAATCCTTTGAGCGAATCTTTAATAGATTTTCGTTCAAAGAATCGAGTGGTTACTAGTTATCCATATAATAGTTTTTTTAGTGATTTTTTAGAAGCGAACCTTAAATTTTCATCACTGAAAATGAATAGGACTTTTATAACATTTTCTTTTAATATAATTAATAAATATAAAGGTTCCGCACATGAACTTGAAGTATTAAAATTTATTAGAAATCATAAATCGATTGAAACTACAAATATTTATATACACATGAGTCAATTAGATATTGATTTTTTAAGTAAACAAATGTTTTCTAGAGATTATTTTGGTTTTATAGCAGATGGTTTTGCAGATATTTTATTTGGATCAACACAAGATATTTCTGAGAGGACCCAGCAAATTAATGTAATATACGAGAAAATTGGAAAGGATTTAAAGTTAGAGGGGCTAGCAGATACCTTATTATATTTGTCAAAGAAAGAAGATATAGTAAGAGATCTCATTTACGGATTAGATGAAGAGAATATCCACAAGATGAATAATATGTTAAACATTGGTGGTATGCATTCTAAAACAATGCACACCCAATGTTTATTGTCGTCAGAAGATTGTGTGTATCCTAATATAGACAATTGTATAGGTTGTCCTTTTGCAATATATAATTTTTATGCACTTTCAGCAATAACTGAAAGAATACTTAAACATATAGTAACTTTAGTTGAAGGTGAAGGCCTTGCTAAATATAAAGGAGATAATGAGAGAAATGCGATCCTGTTTATAAAAGATTTAAAATTATTTAAGGAGGCTGAAAAAAAATTTGGCCCTTGTATTTATGAATTTTTTAACATGAGCCAGAAGAAATTTGAAAATATATTATTAAAATTACCTTCTCTTACTAGGTACCTTCCGGAAGAGAGAGAGGTGTAAAAATGGGAGAAGTAGCTAGATTTAAAGGGAATTTTGAGATTTCAGAACTAAATGATGATGTGTTTGATTTGGATTTAAGTATAGAACTTGCTATTGAAAACTTACAAAGGGTAGAAATGAATGAGTTTTCTAAAATTAATTTTCACAATAATTTATGGCAACTATATGATGAAGAGAAAGATAGTATGCTATATTTTAGATTCAATAGATTGGAAGAGGAATTGCAAGATGAGCATTTTGATCGGGTAGAGAAAGTAATAGTAGTAATGAAATGTTGGGTAGCTAGTTTGTTAGTTCAATATCATTTTAGTACTGTACATGCAAATTTTAATTATACAATTGATGAACTAATAGTCACAAAATGTTTCGAAATACACTTGTTAGATGATTTTATTGAAAGGACTATTTCAAAAGGTGAGAGAACGAAGTCAATATTAGCCACAGCTTTACTAAACTTCTTTAATTATTATGATAATTTTAATGGAGTATCAGAATATTTGAATTTTATATCAACCATTCCAGCTTCAAAGCCAAAAACAAGGACTATTCCTACGGTAAAGGATTGCCTTAAATTCGCTTGGATTTTAAATGATTTCTTTACAAGGACTGATCATAAAGATTGGAAGTATATTTATTTTTATCCAATACGTATTTGGTGGCACTTAACTACAATTATTCCAATAAGAATTGGAGAATTTCTTCTTCTGAAAAGAGAATGTATAAGAGCAGAGGGAGATAAGTACTATCTTTATTTGTCGAGAATTAAAAATAAGAAACATGTAGGTAAGGAAAGAGAGCTTGAAAGGATAGAAATATCTTTTGAATTTTATAACATGATAAAAGAATATGTGGAATTGACTGAACAATATGGGTATTCTAAAACATTATTGTCTTATCGAGCTCATAAAGAAATATCATTGACCAACAGGTTAGATTATTCAAAAACGAAACGGAATCCTAATATTTTTACGAGTCATTCTTTTCAGAGGATTTTAAATGATTTTTATGATAATATCATTTCGTCTTCACCATATAATTTCACCATTAGAGCACTAGGAGAGGACTCAGAACATGAGATTAGAAGAAGTAGACAGAATGGTATAGTTTTTGATTTCGAGCGTCGTTTAAGGCCAAATGATACGAGACATATAGCCTTTTTATCATTAATGATACAAGGATTTCATCCAGTGGAAATTGCAAGATTAGGGGGACATGACACTGTATACGCCCAGCGACATTATCAACAGCATGAATTTTTTTTAACAGACTCAGGTATATCTAAGTTAATTAAAATGTTTAGTTTTACTGGGGAATTTTTAAAAGGATATAATTCCAATGGGAATTATATGAAAAACACTTTAAACATAGGGAAAAAGTTTAGAGAGGAATTTATTTTTTCACCAGCTAAAACTTTTAAATATGAGTGGGATAAACTGGATGTTGGAAATTGTACGGCTCTAGTTAAGGATTGTCATACGCAATGTTTTCAATGTGAATATTGGAGAATAGAATATGATGAGTTTATAGAAAAGAGAGAAAAGATTGAGAAGTGGATGTTAGAAAGTCGTGAGGAGGTAATGGCTTTATATAAAACTTTATTTAATTTACATTTAAAGTTAGTTAACAAAACAATAAGTAAGATTAATCCGAATTTAACGAAAAATTTAGCTATACAATCAAAGAAACTTACCGCATTAATTGAAACACTTGATAAGTTTAAAGAGAAATATGAAGGATGGTTGGAAGATGAGTAAGGTTGGGAGAAAAAAGAAGGAATATCCAGAGGATAAAATCAAAGAAATTATTCTTAAGTTTGCAAAAGATAAAGGAATAAGATCAGAGATTCCTAAAAGAACATTGAGTAAGTATGCAAAAGAACTTTTTAGAAAAGGAAAAATTACTTGGCTTGATGAGGAGATATCAGATAACTATTGGGTTCGAACCGAGAGAAGGGGGTTTCAGTTAATTGAGGAATATAATACTATAGTTCATAAATCTTTAGCACAAAATAGATATAATACAGTACAATTGCCTAGAATAGAGGAAATTATAAAGTTGCATTCCAATAATTTGAAGCGGTTACAGCAAGAACTTCTCCCTTATGAAAAGGAATTATATATAATTCAGAAGGAAAAAAACACATTGCGAGATGAAATGAATCAGTTAAAAAAAATAATGAATGAGAAAGAAATATATATAGCAAATTTAGAGAAGAGAATTAAATTGCAGCAGGAAACAATCTTTAAACTATTTCATTATGGTTCTGTTAAAAATCCTAAACTTAGAAATTTAATGGAGATGGGGGAAGAGGTAAATTCTATAGTACAGGATGCGTTACAAAATATTTTTAACTTAAATGCAGATAAATTTTTAAATTATGATATGAATGAGGAAGGAAGAATCACAAATATGGAGAAGATGCAATCAAAGCTTTCGCTTTTAGATGATTTTAAAAAGTTATAAACAGAAAGAACTGTACCTTACAAACTGTACAGTTAAAAAAAGAGCTTTAAAAATTAGGGACTTAAAAAATAGTTCCGGTATTATATCGGAGCTATTTTTCGAGTTTCTATCGATAACGATTATAATTATAATTTTACATATAATCCTCCGTTACTTGTTGAAGAGATTGGAATGTTTGACAACACGTAGATTAAAAAATAATTAAATAGAATTAATTGTCCCATCCGATTATTGACTTATGAAGGAAGATATATATAGGAGCATTATATCACACGTACTTAAGCCGCTAGGAATGTGTATGGATTTTCAGATTTTTTATATAGTAATATTGACAATGACCTAGAGGGTTATAAGAAACTAAGGATCGAATGCTTGAAAGGGGAGCAATAAGTAATTATAAGATAAGAGAATTAAATAAATTAGGTATAAACTCTAAAAAAATTATCAAAATAGCTATAGAAAATATGTCTAATCTTTTAACAGATGAATTTTGAGGATTGAAATAAAAGAGAATACTGGTGTGAAAACTATAAAAGGTAAGAATTTAGGACCAAAGAAGAAATCTCTCTTGGGTTGTTTGCAAAATTAATATTTATAATTTTATGTTTTTCACAAAATACTTTTGAATCAAATCCATTATAATGGATGTAGTTGGTAATATGTGATAATTATGTATACATCTAATATGAAAAGGTTAATTTATTCATGAAATTTTGAGTGAGAAGGAGTTTTTTTAATGAGTAGACTTCAATCTATAGAAAATGGTTTGATTGAAATTAATGAGACAGTATTTCAGGAGCTTTGTGATGGTTATCTTGCGATGCGTAACGAAAATTATACAGCTTTTTCTAGAACGGGAAGTCAGAGTGGGAAACAGAAAACTAGAAAAGGGACGCCTGATTCATTCTTTTTATTGTCAAATGGAAAGTATATATTTGTTGAATATTCCACTAATATTACTTCAGGGGTAAAAAAATTGGGGGAGGATATCCAAAAATGTCTCGATGAAGAAAAAACTGGAGTCCCCATTTCAGATATAGCAGAAATAATTTTATGTATTAATTTTAATTTGAAGGCATCAGAAATACAGGAATTAAAAGAATTATTGTCTAAAACAAAAATTATATTAACAATGGTAACGTTGAATTCATTGGCTATAGAATTACATTTAAACCATAGAGATTTAGCTAATCAATATTTGGGATTGCCATTAGATACAGGACAAATTGTATCAATTGGAAGATTTATTGAGGAATATAATAGAGCTTCAAATCGGATATCGACCCCATTGGACAATAAATTTCTACATCGTGAAAATGAAGTTAGTGCTCTAAAAAGTGCTCTAGCTGATTTGGATTTTATAATATTAACAGGTGCTCCAGGTGTAGGAAAAACCAAACTAGCGATTGAGACTATAAAAGAATTTGTAAAAGAGAATAAAACGTTTAATGCATTTTGTGTTTCTTACAAAAATCACACTTTACTTGAGGACTTGTTCCATCATTTAAAGGAGGATAAAGATTATATTTTATTTGTTGATGATGCTAACCGAATAGATAGTTTTGATCAAATTAAAGGATTTTATCGTAGTTCAAGGAAAGGAAAGCTTAAAATTGTTATTACAGTAAGGGATTATGCTTTACAAGAAATAGATAGAAGGTGCAATGAATTTTTGCCGCAACATATTAATGTTCCAAAACTTAATGATGAACAAATTATTGATATAATAAAGGCTGATTCATTTGAAATATTAAACTCAGATTATCAACGAGAGATAGTTAGAATTGCAGATGGTAATCCAAGGTTAGCTATAATGGCGGCATTGTTGGCAAAACAAGAGCAAAATTTGGAGATTTTATCTGATGCGTCAGATCTTTTTGAAATTTATTTTTCAACCTTTATTCAAGATCAAGCAGAATTTGTAAATGATTTACATATTCGGTGTTTAGGACTTATTGCATTCTTTTATACAATCCCATATAAGGATAAAGAATTAGTAACAAATATATTGAGTGATTTCGAAATTAATTATTATGATTTTATTGATGCAATAGATAAGCTTGATAAATGGGAATTAATTGAAATTCAATTTGAACATGTGAAAATTCCTGAGCAAAACTTGTCAACATATTTCTTCTATCGATCTTTTATTAAGGATAATTTACTTTCATTTGGGATTTTGTTGAAAAAATATTTTGATGCAAATGAGGATCGATTTAGGGAATGTATTATTTCAGCAAACAATACATTTGGTCCTAAAAATGTAATGACTAAATTGAAATCAGAATTAATAGAAAACTGGAATACTATAAAATCTGATGAAAAGAAAGCATATAAGTTCCTATCAATCTTTTGGATCTATTTGGAAAACCAATCTTTAGAGTTTGTCTATGATAAAATTGCTGATTTACCAGTAGTAGGTGTTGAAGAGTATAAAGTAGAGTATAAAAATAATGCATTTTCTTACAATAGGAATGAAATCATTGAGTTGTTAGGCGAGTTTTTTAGACCAATTTCAAGTTTTAAAGATGCTATAGAGTTAGCTTTTGAATTTACTAGAAAATACCCACAACATTTACCAGAGCTGATTCATAAAATTAGAGAAGTACTTACATTTGATAGAGATGATGAAATAACGGGGTATTATAGGCAAGAAGTACTATTTGATTTATTACTTAGAGGTTTAAATGAAGGGGATCAACTCTATTCGACTGCATTTTATGAGTTAGCGAAGACTTTTTTAGAATTTCAATTCCACCATAGTAAAGGAGGTAGAAATTATACTGTCTATTGGTACGATTATCAATTAAGAAGTATAAAACCAATACAAGAGTTCCGAGCAAAGATTTGGCATGCTTTGGATACTCATTTTACATCTAATCCTAATAAAACATTTGAAGTACTCCAGAGCTACTTAGATAACTATAAAACAGTTAAAGAGATTATGGAGTTTGATATTCCTTTTATTTTAGGGATTATTGATAAGTATTTTACTAATGAGTCCTTTGACAACTGCCGTTATGTACAAGACTATATAAGACAGTGTAAGCGAAATTCAGTATTAAATCCTATTTTTCCTAGCCTTATTGAAAAATTTACAAATTCAACATATGAAAGGTTTTTAAAAATAGATTGGAATAGATTACGTGATAAAGAAGTGTATCAATTTGAGGATTGGAAGGAGTATGAAAGATTAAAAGAAGCGGAGATAAGGTCTTCATTTACATTCCATTCTAAAGAGGAAATAAAAATATTTTATGATGATTTTGTGTATCTTAAAGACAAAATTAGGGATAATTGGTCTCATAATAAAGTAATGGATATTGTTATTGAAGAAAATTGTCTTAATAATTTTGAACTAGGAATGCATATTTTACAATTGATCATTAAAGAAAACAATATAATAAATTATATTCCAAGAGCAGTTTTTTATAATCAACTTAACACTCAGGAACGAGTGAATCAAATTTGGGGTTTAATGCTAGATGAGTCATTTCAGCATAAGATACAATGGGAATTTGCTTTCTTTGAAAATATTCATGACTCTTTAATAAATCAAGAAATTCAAAAAGCAATTATGAATTCAATAAGTGCAACGGAAGAAAATGTTACAATCTATTTTGACGGACTAGAGAAGTTTCTAAAAATCCAGCCAAATCTATTTGAAGAAATGCTTAAAACTATTGTTGAAAAAAATTCTATGGGAGTAGTTAAGCTATATGTGTTGAGGGATGTATTTATAAAATATTTTGATAAATTGGGTGACGATATTGGGATCATTAAAGAGGCTTATTTACAACAAAATAAATTAAGCAATCATTTTGATTATGATGGAAAAGGGTTGCTTAATATACTAAAGACTAATCCGAGTTTTTTGGTGGATTTTGTTAATACACTTTATAATGTAGCTGATGGAAGATTTGAGAAGGAGAAAGTGAATTTGAGCTGCATTTGGGAAATTGAAAATATAGAAAATCAGTTAATAAGGGTATTCGATGAAGTAATTGAAAAGGAATTTTACTTAGGCATACTTGAACATTTTTGTAACAACTTTTTTAGAGATTTAAAAGATACACACCAATTAAAAGCAGATAGATTCCTGCTGAGTTATGTAAAATCCAATTATAATAATCAGGTTAAAATGAACGTGGTTGTTGATATAGTGAGAAATTCAAGAACTGAATTGCTTGAAAAGGTTTTATTGTCGTACCTTTCATTGAATCAAAGTAGAGAAGCTTTTTCAAAAATCTATTGGATAAAAAATGGTGGAGTATATTCAGCTGATGTGATATTTGGAGATGTTGAAGCGGCTGAATGGAGAACTATTTTGTCAATAGTAGAAAAAGCAACATTGGGTATAAAGTTAATACCAATAAAAAGGTATTTAGCAGAAAAAATTGAAAATTGTCTTAAAAGTGGAGAGTATGAAAGGAAACGTAGATTTCTACAAAAGAACTGATTTGAAATATGTTAATAAAGTTCTCTATTGATAACACATAAGTAGTTGTCTGCATCGACAGGCAACTACGACAAATAACTATAATGAAAAAGTAAGTATTAAATATTATCTACCTTTCATTTGTAAATAAACTATTAGATAATCTCATATATCCTAAGATTTATTTGGAGGAGGAAACAGCTTTTAAAGAGAGAAGGGGGGAATTATTAACGTGAACGTCAAGTAACTCAAGAATCAATTTTATTGTATATTACTGAAGTTACTTAACGTTTGCGAATAATTCACCTATAAATAAAGAATACTCAATCTATCTGCACTAGACTTATCCATAATAATTGTAAAATTGTTTCGATAATTACAATTAACATTAATGCACTATTTTTTATTGGTACATTCCAAAATTATAAGACATAGCATTAATGTTAATTTTATTACATTACGTATTTTATTATTTTTAGAATTTATAATTATAGATTTTCATAAACTCCTCATCTTGTAAATATTCTTCATTTAAAAAATAAGAAACTTCATTATCTTGGAGGGTAAACCATTCTGTAGAATGAAATAATAAATGCCTTTTATTAATGAATTTTTTCTTTACATACAGCTCTAGGTTAAATGCATTATTATTTAATATAATTTTCAATTTCTTAAAAGTTCCATTAGGAAATCGAAAATTATAAGCTTCTTCTGCTTCTATAAAACGCCTAGATAATGAACTAAATGTAATACCTACTTTATATGTTTTGGTGCTATGATCTCCAAAAATATATAAAATTTTTGCTTTTTTATATGTTTTCATGAAAGTGAAATTATAATCTAAATTTCTGAAGTCATTCTCGTAACAAAAAATATCGCCTGGATAAATTCTATCTATAATAAACATATCATTTTCAAATTTTTCGTTTTCGACTAAAAACTCAATTTCTTTTCTGAATTTGGACAATCTATAATCAGTTGAAACAACAAGTTTGTTAATTAAAAGCTTATAAACATTGTCAATATGCATTATAGAATTTGAACTACTATTAAATATTTTGTAGAGCGTTATGTATTTTAAACTACTACTAAATTCAGCTATTTGATAAAGCTCATGATCTTCAATTTCTTTTGCTGTTTCTCTCCACTTATATCCTCTGTAATAATTTCCCCAATCATTAAGAATATTATTAATTTTAATACAAAACTCCTTTACTTCTTGGTCTAGCAACCTGTTGTTGATATAAAATAATGTTTCATATTCTCCTAGTTTGTTCTTAATTTTAATAATAGTATCAACTCTTCTAATTTTAGCTCTTCCCATTAATTTTAAAGAGTAACACATTTCGTTAACTTGTTTAAGGATATCACACATGTTTTCTCGAGTTGACATACTTAGATTGTCATTATTAGTATAAAAATATTCCAGTTTCTCATTTAACTTTTTAACCTGAATGTTACTCTGACATACATCATATTTTAAAATATGTTTTTCTTGAAGACATTCTTGATAGCTTCTCAGGTATCTTTTCTTTTTTTGCTCTGTGATGTAAAGTTGTTTATTTAAGTGAATTACTTTATCCTCCAACTTATAACAGTGTTCTTTCAATATATCATTCTGATGTTTAGCTTCTGCTAGCATATTCTCAATTAATTCGACATAATATACATCTAGCTTGTTAGTTAAATTCCAATCAAATTGTAATAATCGTTCTATTTCCTTTTTCTTTTCAATTTCTAAATTCAACTTTTTTTCAATTGAAATTCTCTCCCATTTTTCAATTTCTAGCATTAGCTCTAATTCAAATATCCGATGATATAATCCTTGAATCACATCAGACATATAATTTCACTCCTAACACTTAACTTTTTTAGTAATAAACAGCTATATTCTTCAAAGTTCAATAATAAAATGAAATTAAATTAATTATATATTACACGAGAAATGTAGACTATAGTCTGTAGAACAAAAAGATTTACTCTCTCAAAATTAGTCTAGAACTAATAGGAGAGTGATCTCTTGAAGATTGAGCAAGCATTTGGAATTGTATTAAATAGACACCGGACTAATTTACAATTAAGTCAAGAGGAGTTAGCCTTTCAATCTGGACTAGATAGAACATATATAAGTCTTTTAGAAAGAGGAAAAAGAAAACCTACAATAAATACTCTATTTTCCTTAGCTAGAACTTTAAGAGTTACGCCATCCCAATTAATTAATGAAGTTGAAGAATATTTAAACTACTAATGAAAAGAGCAAATCGCTAAGAGATTTGCTCTTTTTGTTGATTCAGATACTGATTAGTGTGAATTTGAAATAAAGTTTGGTCAAAAATATCTTATAACTCGTATTTTATTGTAAACAAAATTATCTATTAAAAAAGATTAATCAGCTTCTTTTCTAGCATACTTAAGTTTCTATTTTATACAAGGATTGTAACCACTTAATTACCCTAAGGGGTTAATATTCTGATTTTAAGCTTACAGCCACAAGCTCTTGCTAACTATGTAGAACAATGTTAGCTTGGTGACCATAAAATTCTGCCATTAAACATGTATGAAGTTTAAAAAAATGGCGATGAATATAAGTGAGTATCAAGATAAGTTAAATGAGTATAGGAGTGTTATATAATGGTAATTCGAAAAGTATTAATAAATAAACTACGGTGCAAAAAATGTAATGACATCATTGAATCCAAACATCGACATGATTTTAATTTATGTAAGTGTAAAGCCATTTTCATAGATGGTGGGAAGGATTATCAACGTTGTGGTTGGGGATTAGACCGTCCAGGTGAAGACCTACCGATAGATGATTATGTTGATTTTAGTTATTCAGTTTATGAAGACTAGTTTTATAAAGGAAAACACTATAATTTACGAAGGTCTTTGCACTATTACGCGAAAATCATAAAGAGTTTAAACAATATTTGGATTGGAGAACTGTCCATTAACTTCTTCGTAGATGGATATGATTGCTGTTCTTTGAATGATTACTTGATGTACTCCTTACAGTTTGTGTTGCGATGGTGAATTCAACCAATTGTAGTGGCTGTTTTAGAATGATTTGGCTTAAAACAGAAGGGAGTCTATTTTAGCTTAATTTAGCGTTATTTTTTGTTTATTGTGAATTATAAAATACATTTGGTTATATAAAGGGGGGATGGTATAATTCAGATAATTAAATGTATAGGAGGATGTTACATTTGTATATTGAGCGTATTCAAATAGAGAATTTTAGAAATTTTAAGGAAGTAGATGTTTCTCTTGGAAATCAAATGGTGATAGTAGGCGAAAATAAAATAGGTAAAACTAATTTTTTATATGCTATGAGATTAATCTTAGATCCTTCATTACCAGATTCTGCACGTCAGCTCCAAGAATCTGATTTTTGGGACGGTCTGCCTAGACCAATTAATAATGCACGTATAAAAATTTCAATTGATTTAACAGATTTTGAAAATGATATAGATTTAAAATCTGTATTAGGTGATTATCTAGTTGCAGTTGATCCTTTAGTTGCACGCCTATCATATGAATTTTATCCAGTATCGAGGGATGGATCACCTAAAACACTTAATGATTATGAATTTTTAATATATGGGGGAGATGACCGAGAAAATAAAATTGGATATGATGTTAGAAAAAGAATCCCATTTGAAATATTACACGCGTTAAGAGATGCGGAATCTGATTTGTCTATTTGGAATAAATCCCCACTTAAGCCTTTGATAGAAAATGCTATTTCCAAAATTAATCGTTCTGATTTAGAGGAAGTTGCAGGGGAAATTTCAGAAGCGACAAATTCTTTAAAAGATCTAGGGGAAATTAAACACCTAGCCAAAAATATAAATAATCAATTAATTAAAATAGTAGGAAATACTCATAATATAGAAACGAGTTTGGGCTTTTCTCCAAGTGATCCTAATAAACTATATAGAGCCATTAGAATGTTTATAGATGGAGGGAATAGAGGGATTGGTGAAGCAAGCCTTGGATCAGCCAACTTATTGTATTTAGTCTTGAAATCTTTACAATTGGAACACCTAGTTTCTGAAAACAATAGAAATCATACTTTCTTAGCTATTGAAGAACCTGAAGCTCATTTACATCCGCATATTCAAAGATTAGTTTATCGTTATTTACTTCAAACTAGACAATCGGATGATACTAATAAAACATTAAATAATAATGTGACAAATATCTTGACAACACATTCTCCTCACATCATAAGTGTGGCCCCTTTAAAGTCAATTGTTTTGTTAAAACAGTCAGAGGAACATATGGCGACGGAAGTAGTATCAACAGTAAATATAGACTTACTGGATAAAGATATTGATGATTTAGAGCGTTATCTCAATGTTACTAGAGGAGAATTACTATTCTCAAAAGGGGTAATATTGGTTGAAGGTGATGCAGAGGAGTTTTTAATTCCTGCTCTTGCTAAATTAAATGGGTTCGATTTAGATGAACTAGGCATTACGGTTTGTTCTGTTTCGGGTACAAATTTTATGCCGTATGTAAAACTATTGGGAGAAAAATGCTTAAGTATCCCTTTTGCAATTTTAACAGATTTGGATCCTAAAGAAGATGGGGGAAATTTAGGGGATAGCAGAGTAAGTAAATTACTCTCTGAAATAATGGATCCTAAAGAGTATATTGAATATTCTTTTGATAATCTTTTACAATCAGCACCTGAATTTGGTGTTTTTATGAACAATTATACCCTAGAAATAGATTTGTTTAATAGTGGCCGTCATATTTCTATGTGTAACACAATAATAGAATTAACAGAAAATGGAGCGGCAAAAAAACGTGCTGAAGAATGGAAGAAGAAAAAATGTTTCAATGATGATGAAAAGCGATTCTTAAAAGATATTGAAGAAATAGGAAAAGGGAGATTTGCTCAAAGGTTCGCTTCAAATCTTCAAAATAATAGGGCAATACCATCATATATTTTGGAGGCTTTGAAATATGTTGAAAAAAGAGTCTAACTTTCCGAAATATATAATGGATTCTGAGGATTTGAAGGGTAATCCTGAACAAATGTTAGTTTATAATTCTTCAGGAAATTGTATAGTTTTAGCGGGACCAGGAAGTGGTAAGACAAAAACATTGACAATAAAAATGGCTAGAATGTTAAACGAAGATATTAGAGAACCGCAGGGTATCGCATGTATTACATATAATAAAGAATGTGCACGAGAATTGAAGCATAGGCTCGGTAAATTAGGAGTATATGAGAATAAAAGGGTGATTATTGATACAGTTCATTCATTTTGCCTTAATAATGTTATTAAACCATTTTTTAGATTAACGAACATAAGAATACCTGAACCTATTAAAGTTGCAAGTAAAGCACAACAATCCAAACTATGGGAAGAATCTTTTAACTTTACAATTGGTTTAAGAGAAAGATTAACAGGCGGTTGGAAAACGGATGCTACCGTTTATAGACGGACATATTTGGATCGAAATTCCAATGAATGGAAAGAGGGGAATAGTGAATTAGCAACATGGATTGAAGACTATGAAAACTTGTTGAGGCAAGAAGGATTAATTGATTTCGATGATATGGTACTGTTAGGCTTGCGAATTATAGAACAAAATGATTGGGTTAGAGATATTCTTAAAGCGAAATTTCCTATAATAATAGTTGATGAATATCAAGATTTAGGATTACCATTGCATCGAATTATTAAGAGTCTATGCTTCAAATCAGATATTAGATTATTGGCTGTGGGAGATCCAGATCAATCAATATATGGATTCACAGGTGCAAATCCACAGTTGTTAAAAGAACTTTCAGAGATGGAAAACGTATCTACAGTTCCGTTGCAAATGAATTATAGATCGAGTGAAAAAATAGTCAAGGCATCTCAAATTGCACTTGGGGAATCTAGGGATTTTAAGAGTGCTAATAAAAAAATAACAGGTATGATAAATTTCTATGAATACCCAAAAGGTATAGAAGATCAAGCAGAAAAAATTTGCACAGAAATTATTCCAGATATCCTACAGAGAAATCCTTCTAGTAAACTTGGAGATATCGCGGTTTTATATCTCGATAAATATGATGGGAATATAATAGCTGAAAAAGTGACAGCTCATAAATTGAATTATATTCGAATGGATCAAAATGCGCCATATAGTAAAACACCACTAACTCGATGGTTAGAAGATTGCGCAGCTTGGTGCTCAACAGGGTGGGAATTTGGAAATCCAAAGTTATCTAATCTTATTAAAGCTTGGGAAATGTTTATAAAAAATTCACGTATTAGTGACAAGGAGTTGTTAGTATTAAAAAGAGGATTTTTAGAGTTTTTATGGGATCAAAGAAATCCAGCTATTAAATTGTTTGATTGGTTAAAACTCTTTTATAATGCCGTATTGAAACAAATTTTTGAACTCGGACAAGATCTAAAAGATGAGATGGAAGAATTTAAAAAATTAATTAATGAAAGTGCAAAAGGAAGAATGTTGAATTTTACAGTCGCTTCTTTTGCTGGTCAAAGTGGATCTCCTGAGCATTTGAATTTGATAACATTGCACAGTGCAAAAGGTTTGGAATTCACTTATGTAATTATGATGGGAATGGAGGAAGGACGAATTCCGTATTTAAGAGCTAGTGATACTCAAAAAAGAGAGTCAAGAAGATTGTTTTATGTTGGATTTACTAGAGCGAAGCAAGAAGTTCATTTAACATACTCTGGTTGGTATAGATATTATGAATATATTAATAGCCATGGTCCATCACAGTATGTTTTGGAGCTTCAAAATCGAATATAAAATTAATTTCAAGATATAAGAGGAGATTATATACTTTTAAATCCACTGAATTAATCCGTTAGAAAAATGAAGTGGAAACGATAATTATTATTTATAGGATTCGAATATTTTATATACTTGGTTAATTCACGAATTTATACTAATGAACATTTGTACTAGTAGATTAAAAACTAATACAGATGTTTTTTTTTTCTCAAATTCTTAGACATGAATTTGAGAGAAGTTTATAAAGTATTTCTACACTAGAATGGAGTGTAGAAATTAAGAGAAATATTTAAACATATAGTTTCTTGTAATTCTACACTATTGAAATTTTACAGAGATTGAATCGAGTTGTATTAATCGGTAGATTGACAAAGGAGCCAGAATTATACTACACAAAACAAGGAGTCGCTTATTCACGAATATGTGTTGCGGTGAATAGAGGATTTCGAAATAGTTTAGGTGAACAACAAGTCGATTTTATAAATTGTGTCGTCTGGCGAAGGGCGGCTGAAAATGTAACAGAATATTGTACGAAGGGTTCACTTGTTGGGATTACAGGGCGTATTCATACGAGTAATTACGATGATGAACAGGGAAAGAGAATATATAGAACTGAAGTTGTGATTGAGAGTATTACCTTTTTGGAGAGAAGGAGGGAGGGGGCATCGTAATAAAAGGAGATTTTAAGTAATAACTTCGCTAAAAATTGTAGAAAGTATTTTAATAAACTTAAAGAAGGGATACCGCCAATATTTTAGAAAAAACAAGTTAAGAGCATGTAAGATTTTATACAGTTTTTCGGTTAATTCAGTAACAAACGAGAACCGTAAAACCCATGCCAGGATAGGAATGTATAGAAAGATGAATCGAGTGATAGAAAATAAAAAAGGGATTCCTTACTCTCAGAAGGAATCCCCTTTTTTATTGCTACTGATAATGAGAGGTTATGTTAACAGAACATGTATAAAATATACACTAAAAAATGTATGACTTATTCTAATTTCTTCTTGATAGAATATAAATAATCCATATTTCACCAAAATATAAAAGGGGGAAAACTTTTGTATGAAAAACTTAGAAAACAGCTTATATTAGGTTCCATAATTTTTATCATTAGTGGTTGCTCAATTTCAAAAGGATACGACACACAACAAGAAGCATTAAAACAAGGATTAAAAACAACAAATAATACAGAACTAAATAAATATAATGCTCTAAAACGTATTATAAAAATAGATGAAAAAATAGCCTTTTTTGTTACACCAGATAATTACATTTCAATAGCAGATTTAGAAATAGAAAATAGAAAATGGACTGTTAGTGGGATAACAGGAGGAACAAATGTAAGTGAGTTAGAAGTACAAGATTCTGGTATATCACCTACTATGGGAATATCAAATGGAAAAGTTATTTCTGGTTATCTTAAGAACCCATCTATTAGCAAGGTATCATATGAATCTACCTCAGGACATATTGTAGATTTAGATAAATTCTTACCAAATGAAACAAAGTATAAAGGATGGAGTTTATGGTACGTGATCCTTCCTAATAAATTAGATGATGATTTAAAGTCTTTTGATCTTATTACGACTGTTTTAGAATTTAAAGATACAAATGGCACTATTATAAAATATAAGAACTGATCATCTAAAAACAACTTCTGATAACTATAATTATGTGAACACGAAAGTCCTCCAGTTAAACGAAATGGAGGACTTTTAATAGTCTTTTAAATACATTGAATCCCTATAATGAGACGTTATGTTAACCGATCATGTATAGAATATACAGGGATTTATAATTTGATATAGAACATAAAAGGAAGAGTTTATACTGTAAATAAGGGGACATACATATGGAACTAGAATCCGAGATTAAAGCAATCGTTTTAGATTTAGATGGTACTTTATTAGATTCACAAAAGAAAGTGTCAGAAAGAAATAGAAAGGCTATACTGGAGTGTCTGAAGAAAGGAATAAAAATTATTTTTGCTACGGCAAGGGCGCCACGATCAGTTAAAGTTTTTCTTCCTCACGAACTTCAAGACATTGCAACTATGATTTACTACAATGGAGCTTTGGTAGTAGATAACGCATTAGGTTACAGACAATATTACCCGATTGAATCAGCAATCACAAATGAAATTATAGAATTTGTTATTACTCACCAGGCTGATGCATGCCTCTCAGTTGAATCGGAAGATACATGGTACAGTAATAAAACATTGGATTACAACAAAACCATGAATGCAGTTGTAAATCCAATTGTAGTTCCATTAAATGAATTAAAAAAAGTTAGTGCATCAAAATTATTAATCTCACAATATACTTATTATGAAAAACTACAAAAACAGTTTGCACATAAAGTAAGTACTATATGTACCGATGCAGGAACTTTAACTCAAATCATGGCAAAAGGTGTTTCTAAAGAACGAGCTGTAAGGGAAATCTGCGCCAAAAATAATATCTCTATGGGTAACATAATGGTCTTTGGAGACGATTGGAATGATTTAGAGCTATTCTATACGTGTGGTTTTCCAATTGCTATGGGAAATGCAATACCTAAATTGAAGGATGCTGCATATTTTATTACCGATACCAATGATAAAGATGGTGTAGCTCAAGTATTAGAAAAATTAATTTGTACTGTTAACAACAGTTAAAAGGATAGAATGGTTACTTCCTATATCGAAAATATTGAAAATTATGTAAAAAAGTTGTCCATATGGACAGCTTATTGTATGTTTTTGCTTAGCGTGTTGTTCTTCATAAATGCTGGCGGTACCTCAAGAAATGGATAAAAAATAAATATATCTATATTTTTTTATCCATTTCTATAAAGTGTTGCCTCCTAATGTTTCTAAACTTGAAAGTTGCGAGAGGCCTGCACGACTTCACAACCATAATGGAGTATGGACATCAATAGGAGGGAGGTCACTATCAGTCAATAAACTCTCCATGTTTTAGTTACAGTTTGTCGGCCTGTAGCAATTCCATTAATTCATCTTCCGGAACATCCACAATCAAAATGTCTTCAGAAATCAATTCTCCATCAATAAGTCCCTCAGAGCGCATTCGTATCAACGCTTTTATAGTTTTTAATCGTTCTTCTTTTTTTTAGTAATATCCTCCAGGGATTTATTTATTAACTTCACTTTAAAATGAATGATCTAATTATGATACAGATACCTCTTTTTATGTAGGGAAAAGAACATAAATTCCCTCCTTAAAACAAAACTTATCGGAAACGAACGGTTTTAAAATCTCATTCCTAATTTGAAATGTAAAAAAAGAATGAAATAGTATGGTAGCGGGAAGAAATCAGCAAAATTAAGCATCCGAGTAGGAGTATAAAGGGGTAACATGTTACAATACAGCTAAGAACATGCAATAAAGGAGAGTTTTTTACGTGAAGATTAAAGCAATTGAACCGACGCCAAGTCCAAATACAATGAAAGTTATTTTGAATGAAGTATTACCATCAGGAGCGCGTAATAATTATACAAATGAAAATAAAGAACAAGCACCGATGCAAGTGCAAGAAATTTTGAAAATTGAAGGCATTAAAGGTGTATATCATGTAGCCGACTTTTTAGCAGTGGAGCGAAATGCAAAGTATGACTGGAAAGTTTTATTACAACAAGTTCGTGCTGTTTTCGGCGAAGAAGTAGTGGAAGAGAGCGAAGAACAACAACTTGCTCATTTTGGGGAAGTGAAAGTGTTTGTTCAAATGTTCTTTACAATTCCAATGCAAGTGAAGTTAACAGATGGAACATCGGAAGAGCGTGTAGGCTTACCTGATCGTTTTAAAGAATCTATTATGAAAGTGCAAATGTCTGCACCTAACGTTGTGAAAGAGCGCAAATGGGTAGAGCAAAGTACACGTTACGGTAATTTTGAAGAAATCGGGAAAGAAGTAGTAGAAGAAATTGTTGCTGCTTATTCAGAAGAACGTGTAAATGAAACGGTTAAAGAATTATTAAATCAGGCAGGTGCTGTTGAAGTAACGATTCAAAAGCGCGAGCCATATAAAGTAACAGAAGAGATGATGAAAGATTCTGACTGGAAAAACCGTTTTGCAGCATTAGAACAAATGGATCCTACTGAAGAAGATATTCCAGTGTTGAAAATGGCATTAGATGATGAGAAAGTATCTATCCGCCGTTTAGCAACAGCGTATTTAGGTATGGTAAAAGGTGATGGAGTATTGCCGTTATTATATAAAGCGTTATTAGATCGTTCTGTAAGTGTTCGTCGTACAGCAGGAGATTGCTTATCAGACGTAGGTGATCCAGCAGCGATGTTCGTTATGATTAAATCTCTGAAAGATTCAAGTAAATTAGTACGCTGGCGTGCAGCAATGTTCTTATTTGAACTTGGTGATGAAAGTGCAATTCCGGCACTAAAAGCAGCAGAAGATGATCCGGAGTTTGAAGTGGCGATGCAAGCGCGTTTAGCTTTAGAACGTATTGAAGGCGGCGAAGAAGCAAAAGGATCAGTATGGAAGCAAATGACGGAGTCTCGTAAAGGGGAATAGTTTATGATTGTTTTCTATGATAGTTGGTGTCCGATGTGTACAGCAGTTGCAGAGCGTACGAGAAGATTAGATAAAAAGGGTAAGATGAAATTTGTTTCATTTCGAGATGAAGATGTAGTTGAGAAGTATGAACTTTCTCAAGAATTACAAAGTAAGATGGAACAAAGATTGTATATTTTAAAAAATAATAAGTGGTATGACGGAATTCATAGCATCAACGTATTAGCAAAAGCCGTTCCATCTTATTGGTTTGCAGTGCCTTTTATAAAGCTATCTATCGTACTAGGATTTGGAAGTAAAGTATACGATTATATCGCTAACAATAGAAAACTTGTCCCAGTTGGACATTGCCGTGAAGGGGTTTGTGAAATCCCTACAAAAAAATGAAATCATCGTTATCTTTCTTTTGCACCTATTAATAGAGCGTGATATGATGAATTTGGAATGAAAGTTGAAGGAGAGATTACAAGATGTCAAATGCTTATGAAGAATACATGCGTCAAATGGTAATTCCAATGCGCCAAGAATTAGTGCGCTCTGGATTTGAAGAATTAACTACAGAAGAAGCTGTTACAGAATTTATGGAGAATGCATCAGGTACAACTTTAGTAGTTGTAAACTCAGTTTGTGGTTGTGCAGCTGGTTTAGCACGTCCATCAGCAGGTCAAGCGGTTGTTCGTGCTGAAAAACAACCTGATCATCTTGTAACTGTATTTGCAGGTCAAGATAAAGATGCTACTGCAAAAATGCGTGAATACTTCGGAGAAATTCCTCCATCTTCACCATCTATGGCATTACTAAAAGGAAAAGAAGTTGTTCACTTCATTCACCGTCATGAAATTGAAGGTGCAACTATGGACGAAATTATTACGAACTTAGAACAAGCTTTCGAAAAGAATTGCTAAAGAAGGGGGAGAGTAAATCTCCCTCTTTTCTTTATATAGAGGTGAAATAATGATAGTAACAACAGCAGGAAGAACAAATAAAGAAATGACAGCTTATGCAAATAAGGTAGCAGCAGAATTAAATAGTTCTTTCGTTATACGTAATGATATACCTGTACATAAATTGCATGAACAGCATGAACAAGATGTGCTTGTTGTAGGGAAAAATCGATTAGCCATTTATCCAAAAGGAACGGAAGAATCGTTTTTCTTTCATCCGAATTCAGCGATGTTTCGTGTGAAAAGATTAATGCGCGGAGAACATGATCCGTTCGTACAAGCTGCTAAATTAGAGAGCGGAATGACAGTGTTAGATTGTACGCTCGGTATGGCATCAGATAGTATTGTAGCTAGTTATATTGTTGGTGAAAGCGGAAAAGTAACAGGACTTGAAGGAAATGAATATATGGCTTATATCATGGGAAAAGGCTTGCAAACCTGGTCTTCGTCCGTTGCAGAAATTGATGAGGCAATGCAAAGAATTCATGTAAAGCAAACAGAGCATTTCGCATTTTTAACGCAATGTGAAGACAATAGTTACGATGTTGTTTACCTTGATCCGATGTTTGAAGAAACTGTCATAGAATCAGATGGAATAAAAGGATTAAAACACTTCGCTTTGTATCATGATATTACTGACGAAACAATTGCGGAAGCGAAGCGTGTGGCGAGAAAGCGTGTCGTTCTGAAAGATCATTTTCGTAGTTCTAGATTTGAAAAACATAATTTTCATGTATACAAAAGAAAAAGTGCTAAGTTTCACTTTGGTGTAATTGACCCTTGCTAATTGTTTGAAAAGATGTATAATAAGCAATAATTAATTAAATATACTGTCTGTGATGAAGAGAGTAGTCTTTTTCAGAAGGAAAGCGAGCTAGGGATGGTGTGAGCCTAGTGCAGAAGAAAAAGATGAAGCGCACTTCGGAGACGCTTCTTGAACGAATAGTAGAGTAAGCCGAGGCCCCCTGTCCTCGTTATAAACGGGAAAGTGGTTCGGAATGAACAACAAGGGTGGTACCACGGGTTAAAACTCGTCTCTTTTTTAGAGACGAGTTTTTTGTATTCAAAAAATAAGGAGGTTGTATTATGGATTATAAAACGCAGTTTGCAAAAAGCTTATCGAATATTTTTACGAATGAATTAACGCAAAATCAAATTTTAGATTTAATTGAAGCACCAAAACAAGATGAATTCGGAGATGCAGCATTCCCATGCTTTTCACTAGCGAAGCAATATAAAAAATCACCAGCTATTATCGCAAAGGAAGTTGCGGAGAAATTAAATGATCCGTTCTTTACGAAAATAGAGGCCGTTGGTCCTTATGTAAATGTATTTTTCAATCGTGAAACTGTAAGTGATGCAGTATTAAAAACGATTTTAGCTAAGAAAGAAGAGTACGGTCAAAATCACTTTGGATGTGAAAAAACGGTAGTTATCGATTATTCCTCTCCGAATATCGCGAAACCTTTTTCAATGGGGCATTTACGTTCTACAATGATTGGTAATTCGCTGAAACATATCGCCGAAAAATGTGGGTATGAAGTTGTCGGAATCAATTATATTGGCGATTGGGGCACGCAGTTTGGGAAGTTAATTACCGCGTATAAAAAATGGGGAAATGAAGAGGTAGTTAAAGAGGATCCGATACGTGAGTTATTTAAGTTATATGTTCAATTCCATGAAGAAGTAAAAGAAGACGAAGAACTAGAAGAAGAGGGACGCGCTTGGTTTAAAAAATTAGAAGAAGGTGATGAAGAAGCAGTCGAGCTTTGGAACTGGTTCCGTCACGAATCTTTAAAAGAATTTTCACGTATTTATGAACTTCTCGGTGTGGAATTTACAAATTTTCAAGGAGAAGCTTTCTATAATAATTTAATGGAAGATTTTATTGGAATTTTAGAAGAACATGATTTGCTTGAAGAATCAGAAGGCGCATTAGTCGTTAATTTAGAAGAAGAAGGAATGCCGCCATGCTTAATTAGAAAATCAGATGGTGCGACTATTTATGCAACACGTGATTTAACGGCGGCTTTATATCGTCAAAACACATATGGATTTGATAAAGCACTTTATGTAGTTGGACCAGAACAAAGTTTACATTTTAATCAATTTTTCACTGTATTAAAAAAGCTAGGCTATACTTGGGTTGATGGAATGGAACATGTACCGTTCGGGTTTATATTAAAAGATGGCAAGAAAATGTCGACACGTAAGGGCAGAATTATTTTATTAGAAGAAGTACTAGAAGAAGCTGTTGCACTTGCGGAACAAAATATTGAAGAGAAAAATCCGAATTTAAAACAAAAGGAAGAAGTGGCAAAGCAAGTAGGTGTTGGGGCAGTTATCTTCCACGATTTAAAAAATGAGCGTATGCATAATATTGAATTCTCATTAGCAAATATGTTGAAATTTGAAGGGGAAACGGGACCGTATGTACAATACACACACGCGCGTGCTTGTTCTATTTTAAGAAAAGAAAGTGTAGAATTTGAAACGTGTACTTTTGAATTAAAAGATGATTATAGCTGGAGTGTAGTAAAATTATTCAACAAATTCCCGCAAGTAATTGAAGCGGCCTTCAACAAAAATGAGCCATCTATTATTTCAAAATACGTATTAGATGTAGCACAAGCGTTCAATAAATATTATGGAAATGTTCGTATTTTAGAAGAGAACGAAGAAAAAGAGAGTAGACTCGCATTAGCTTACGCTGTGACGGTTGTATTAAAAGAAGGATTACGTTTACTTGGGGTGGAGGCACCTGAGGAGATGTAAATAATAATTTTGTGCTTATGCGCAGAGAGAAATATTCACATCACTTTACTAATAAACTGCAGATCAAATTAAAGCGTAATATAGAGTAACAAAAAGACAAATCAGACGATTATTATCCTGTTTTGTCTTTTTGTATTTTCTTAAATAAACTCTTATCTATATAGAGTTATACGCTGTGAAGTGTAAGAACTCTATAATTTTGTTGCGAAATCAATTAAAATATTTGTAGAGAGGATGGTCCGTATTGATTCGAGGTTTCATTTTACATATTCCTTGTCATAGACTACCGGAAAGGAGTTTTCTTAAATTACAAAAATACATGCCTTTATGTGCGCGATGCACGGGTATGTTAATTGGTTTCTGTATGTTTCCAATTTACTTTTTAATAACACCTTCGTTTAGTCTCTCATTAATGCTATCCTTTTTTGCCCAAATTCCATTAATAATTGATGGATTCACCCAAAAGTGGAAATGGAGAAGCAGCACAAATTTGCTAAGAGTAACTACCGGCTTATTAAGCGGTAATGGTATGGGACTATTTATTGCATCTAGTATTATATGGATTACATCTTAAACCACATATCAACGGAGGTAGCTACTTACATGTTCTGGATTTACATAATTCTAATTTTTATATCAGGTGGAAGTGGAATTGGTTTTATCATTCATGAAAAATATGTAGAAGCCACAATAGCTTTTGTTATTTGCGTATTATTTATGGTGCTACTATATTGTTATTTAAAAAGAAGCAAAAAAAAGAGAAATTTAGATTGTGACGTAATAGATTGTACCGATTGCTCAGATTGTGATTGTACTAACTAAACTTCTGTTTATTTCAATATTATTATGAAAAGGATTATATATCGTTTCAGGTATGTAATCCTATTTATTTTTTCAAAATTAGTTTGTCAAATAGGTGGAGAGTAAAGAACATGTACAATTTAACGTTTCAATTAAAATTAAACATCTCTAAAATTTTTAGACACATAGGAATACATTTATTAAATAGAGAACTATAGTTTTATATATAAAAGGAGGCGTGGGTTTTGGAAGAGTATGATTGGAACAGTAAACTAACATATTTAAAAAATACGAGAGATTTATATTACAATGACGATTATTTAAGTTTTTTAGTAAATACAGTTTGGAAGATTACTGAGCCGGTACATATTGTTGATTATGGTTGTGGATATGGTTATTTAGGATTAGTTTTGTTGCCGTTGCTTCCAAATGGATCAAAGTATACAGGCATTGATAGCGGGGAAGCATTAATAGCTGAAGCGAGAGAGTTGTTTCGTACACTACCATATGAATCAGAATTTATTGAAGGAAATGCTACAGAAATTGAATTGAAAAATAAAAACGATATTGCGGTCTGTCATGCTTTCTTATTACATATGAGTTCCCAAAAAACGATGCTAGAGAAAATGATACATTCAATTAAGGAAGGTGGTAAAATAATCTGTTTTGAACCACATTGGATGTCAAATATGTCTTCTTACGTATTAGATGGAGAGAATCAATCGGAAATTATTCAGCTAGGTGTTTTGCAGAAGTTATTTGAAAGGGACACACAGAGAAACGGTAACGATGGCAATATCGGTATGAAAATACCGATGTATTTAAGTGAATTAGGTGTGAAAAATATCGAGTGTAGAGTAAGTGATAAAGTGAACTTTTTAGATTCTAATATGCATCATAATGATAAACATAGTTTGTATCATTCATTAAAAGAAGAGGGAATTGCGGGCAATCCAGGTGATAAACAGCAATTTATAGAACGTTTAATGGTAAGAGGATTAACATATGATGAAGCGTTAGCTCAATATGAAGCGGAACTACGGTTTTTTAAAGCATTTCATATGCATTCATCTTTAGTATATGCTCCGAATATGAAAATTACATTTGGTGAAATACAATGTTAAAAAGTAGCGATATAATGAAAATTGCTACTTTTAATATTTGGAATCATGAAACATTGTGGTCTGAAAGGTTAGAGGCTATTTGTGAAGAAGTCCAAAATATTGCTCCTCATATATTAGCAATTCAAGAAGTTCGGAGTTGTATTAATAATAAAGGAAAGAAGACAAATGTTGCACAATATATTGCGGAGCAAGTAAATTATCCATTTTGTATATTTAAAGAATATCCAGATTCTCCAGATGAAGGATTAGCTTTTTTAAGTAAGGTTCCTATATTAATGGAAGAGGCTATTTGGGAAACTGATGCAAAGGAAGCTAATTATTGTGCAATTAGAATTATATTTAAATATCGAGATTACAAACTCGGAATAACAAATGTTCATTTGAATTGGAAGTCAATTTTGATAAGGCAAGAACAAATTAGCACAGTACATAATTGGATTAAGAGTAAAAGTAAAACTAGTACATATGAAGTACTTTGTGGTGATTTTAATGCCAATCCTGATTCGAGTGTTCATCAATACTTAGTAGATAACCAATGGATAGATGTAGCTCAGTTTAAAGAAGAACATGATTGCACCTTGGCTCAGCCAACTTTAGATTATGGAAAGAATACAAATTTAATAGGGGATGTAAAGAAAGAAGAACGATATGATTGGATATTGATACAAGAAAATGATTCGTTTGAATCTCTAAATATAGAAAATGTAGCTGTATTTGGAGATTCAGCATTAACTTCATCACACGTATTTCCAAGTGATCATTACGGTGTTTTTGTAGATTTAAAGTTTGATGAGTGAATCGATATACCTTGTTGAATCGCTGATATATTTTAAGAATCGCCGATATAATAAAAGATTCGATTGATATATATATCAATTATCGTCTGTATAATTTCATTTACCAGAAAAAGATTATACATTATTTCATCAAATTAAACAAAATAACGAGAAAAAGTATCGTTTTTAAGATATTTAGTTAAAAACTTGAATAATATTAAATAATATTAAATAATATCGTTCATTATATGAGGTTTTAGTTGAATGCATACTATATGATGTGTAAAATCTAAGCAAGTAGGTTAGAATACTGCTTGCAAATGGCAGTATAAATAATTATTTGAGGTGAATACATGCTAGATTTTAAACAATTAGAAGTTTGTTTGAAAGAAAAGAGATTTGTAGATGGATTACATGAGATAAATAATGAAATTGCACATATAAAAGAAACGAATAAGTTATCATACGTGAAGACCTGGCTTTCTAACGTTTCATCATTTACAGAGTTCGATACATTAATTCGCCTTGCTGATGAAGGTTTGATGCATCAATATAGCTCCTTTTTAATTCGTTATACTTATAAAAAATTCCCAAATATGAGAACGCTCTCTTTATATTGTGATGAGTTAATTGATGAGCGTAAAATCCTTGATGCGGAACAATTATTAAAAGATTCTTTGGAAGAGGTAAATGAAGAGGAAACTGATGCGGATGTTTTAACGAAAGCATATTTTACGTTAGTTAGATGTTTGTTAGATATGAAGCGAAATGAAGAGGCCTATGCCTATATGCAAAAGGCGGAAAAGTATAGTACACGTGCAGTTTTTGATAAATGGGGTTACTTATATATACAGACTGGTGAGTGGGAGAAGGCAGAGGAACAACTTTTAGCCGGTCAGCAGCATAAAGATTGTGAAGAGCTAGCTACGTACTTATTGGCGCAATTATATGCATATAAAGGTGAACAGCAGCGAGCATTACAACTTATAAATGATGCGATTGCAAAGTTCCCTCAAGTACCATATTTCTATTTTGAAAAAGTAAAATATTTATTAGATTTAGAGCGCTATAAAGAAATGTTAGCGGTAATAGATAAAATCAATCACATGCTTCCGCATCATGCATATACAACTTATTTTATACATTTACGTGCAGAAGCATTTTATAAAATAAATAATATGCATGATTTGCAAGCACTATTGAAAAGTGAAAAGAGTTTGAAAAATTCTCTATATCATCATATAGAAAAAAATCCTGATGGAAAAAAGGTTCGTTTACCAATAGTTCCGGTTGTACAAAAGGATAACTATTGTGTTCCGACAAGTTTAGAAATGATGTTAGGGATATGGGGAGAAAAACGTACGCAAGATGAAATAGCACAACATATTTTTGATGTAACAGGTTCTAAGTTTTCAGATACAGTTACATATATAGAGGAGCAAGGTTACGAATATCGTTATTTTCAAGGGAATGTGGAAAAATATAAGAGATTACTTGATCAAGGTATTCCTGTTTTATTAAGTATAGATATTGAGCACGCTTCCCATGTACAAGTACTTTCTGGTTATGACGACGTGCTGCAAGCTTTTTATATTCAAGATCCGAATTTCTTAGAACCGATTCTTGTGGAATATGATAAGTTGCAAGAAAAATATCGTTATACAGATTGTTTAGCTATTACGTTTACACCAAAAGATAGAATGGAACAACTTTCATTTTTGGATGAGGAAGAACATAATTATTATAAATCAATTTTTTCTCTAACTGATCATTTAGCTGAGCAAGATAAAGAGGGAATTGAAAAGTTAGTATTATTTTTAAAAGAAACAAGTGAAAATCCAAACACTTGGTTATATACGATTAAACATTTAGATGCGGAAGTAGATAAAGAGTTTATTCAGTTTTGTATAGAAAAATTAATGGAAAAGTTTCCGAGCTCTGACTTTGTGAAATTGCATAGTGCACAGTGTTTTATTCGTCTGCAAGATATGGAAAAAGCAGGACATATGCTTCAAAGTGTGGAGAAGAAAAGCAATCAAGCGTTGTATCATTTTATAAATGGGCGGTATTCTTTTGAGCAAGATAATTATGCAGAAGCGATTGCTAGTTTTCGTTCGTCATTACAACTGGATGCAGACCAACCAGTTGCGTGGAGTTTCTTAGCATTATCATACATGTATATGGATCAATCCGAAAAGGGGATAGAGTATTCTCTAACAGCTATAGAACGTAGCCCAGAAAGGTTTACACTTGTAAATCACGGTTTAATTTTAATAGATTTAGAACGATATGAAGAAGCATATAGATTCTTTAATGATTTATTAAAAGAATATAAGTATGAAGCACACATTTGGTATGAACGTGCAAGATGTGCTCAACATTTAGGAAAAGTGTATTTAGCGGTAAAAGGACTTAAAGTAGCAATTCAGTTAGATAAAACAGCAGCTTATTTATATACGAAGCTTTCGGAAATCTATGAATCAGATTTGGATGATGAGAAAAGTACGAAGGAAATTTTATTACAAGGAATTCGAAATTGTGAAGATCAGGCGTCTTTATACGTTCGTTTAGGAGATTTTTATTTTCAAAATGATGAACTTGAAGAAGCAGAAACTATATATAAGCGCTCTTTAGAAGAAAATAATGAAGATGTATATTCTCATTTTGGTTTAATTCAAGTATACATGGCAAAGGAACAATATGAGGATGCAAAAAATTATATTGTTAGTATCAATAAGCAATTTGAGGACAATCAAGATTTCCTTATGAATGCTGGTATGGTGCTGTGGGATGCTGAAATTGCGTTAGGCGGGAATGAAGCTGAGTTGAAAACAGCACTTTCTAAATTAGAGGACGGTATACGAAAGTTATACAGTAATATAGAGAACGTATTAGAAGAGTATGTAAATAGAATAAAGGAAACAGCTTTCGTGCAACGAGGCATAGCGTTTTTAAGAACGTTACAAAAAGAAAAAACGGAAGTAATTGAATACGGTTGTTATGCTGGTATTTTATATGAATCTATTGGACAATATGATCAGGCAATGAAGAGCTACAACAAGGCACTCGAACAAAAGAAAACGACATTGCCATATTACCGAATTGGCGAAACACTTATGGCATTAGGACAATTGACAGAAGCAAAGCAAGCGTATGAAACATGTTTAGAGCTTGATGAAAACTTCCCGGGTGTACATTTGCAACTAGCAGAAATATATGAAAAAGAAGAAAATCGTTTAAAAGAACAAAGTCATATGGTTCAGGCGATGAAAGAAGAGCCATTGCATATAAATATGGAATATTTGGCACAGCTTTCAGTAGAAATAAATCTTCAGGAAGAGTTGCTAAAGGAATTAGAACAGCTAGCGGACGAAGTACCTGAAATATGGCGCTTAGATGCGATTGCATATGTGTATGGAGCGATGAATGAAATAGATAAAGAAAAGGTACGAATTGAAGAAGCACTACAATTAGATGAGGGACATACAGAAGTTCTATATCATTATGCAAAAGTATTAGTGAAAAAAAGAGATGCAAAAGCAATCGAGGTTGCACTGAAAGTAATCCAAAAGAATATGGATAGTGAACGTATATTTGATGTATATATAAAAGCAGTAGAACAACATAAAAAATTGTCTCACATAAGAGATTCTCTTCATACATTAAAGGTGAAAAAATCGGATAGAAGTATGGCATTCATGTATGCAGCAGCTGCGGTTACAGAAAGATGGATTGAACGTCAACAAAATGAACAGCCGAAAAAATCTATATTTACGAGAGCTTTTTATCGTATGAAAAATCGCGCGAAAGAAATTTCAATGATTACTACAATCATTGATTTATATGAAATCTCGTTAAAATTAAATCCGAAAAATAGTATGGCAGCGCAGCGATTTGCACTATTTTACGAGAATGCGGCAATGAATAAAGAAGCAATAGAAGTATTGCAAACGTCGCTAGAAAATAAATGGGATTATGATGTAGCGAAGCAACTTGTAAATCTTTTCATTGAGTGTGAAGAAGAAGGCATGTTACGAGATGCGTTGGAATTAACGAAACAAATGGTTCGAGAGCTACCGGATGATTATGATACGCTTCTTTTACAAGCGCAAGTATTCTTGAAAGCTGGGGAAGAAAGAAAAGCAGAAAAAATATGTTTACAATTAACGGAGAAAACATCGTTTGTAAGTAGAGGGTTCCTTACTTTAGCAGAAATATACCAAAGTCAAGAGAGGTTTGAGGATGCAATTCATTTATTAGAAGATGCTTCTGTACATCATCCAAATGAAACGGCAATTCTTATTGCTTTAGCATCTTCGTATCATAGAACTGGGCGAACTGCCAAAGCAGAAAAAATAACAAGTGATATATTAGAAATTGATGCTACACACTTGTTAGCAAGATACGATCATGCTTGCTACTTAGCATTATTAAACAGAAATGAAGAGGCGAAAGAAGAACTTGAAATTGTGCTTCGTGAAGATGAGACGGGATTCTTTGCTGAACTTGCAGAGGAAGATGAAGATTTAGCGGGATTACGAGAATTTGAAAAGTAATTGTATAGAAATAGATAAAAAGGATATAAATCAAAATATATTTTGAATTAGTTGACAATTAATTGCCTAATGGCATAAAATAACTTTTAATAAAGTATACAAATCTGAAGACGAGAAAGAGTAAAATAGTGAGCTGTTCTCCAGAGAGCCGGTGTATTGCTGAAAGCCGGTGTGCAGACGTTATTTGAAAATCATCTCCGAGGAGCCGTGGCTGAATAAAGTAAGCTCGGACGGATGTCTACCGTTACAAAGAACGCGTATGTTAGTACGTTGCTAAGTGCTATTAGTGAAAAGCTAATAGAATTAGGGTGGTAACGCGGGTAAACCCGTCCCTACTTCATAGGGACGGGTTTTTTGTGTGCTTTTAAAACATTCAAAGGAGTGATTGTAGATGAAGAAAGTAGATGTAAAAGAGTCAGCTGTAGGGAGAGAAACACGTATTCGTAAGCAGTGGAACGAACAGGGCATTTTTGAACAATCAATTCAGAATAGAGAAGGCGCACAATCGTTTGTGTTTTATGAAGGACCACCAACGGCGAACGGTTTACCACACGTCGGCCATGCACTTGGTCGGGCAATTAAAGATTTAGTAGCAAGATATAAAACGATGGCTGGATATAAAGTGTTAAGAAAAGCTGGCTGGGATACACATGGATTACCAGTAGAATTAGGCGTTGAAAAACAACTTGGTATTTCAGGTAAGCATGAGATTGAAGAGTACGGCATTGAGCCATTTATTCAAAAGTGTAAAGAGAGTGTATTCACATATGAGAAGCAGTGGCGTGAATTTACGGAGAGCATTGGATATTGGGTAGATATGGATGATCCATACGTTACTCTAGAGAATCCATATATCGAAAGTGTATGGAATATTTTAGGGACGATTCATGAAAAAGGTTTGTTATATAAAGGACATAGAGTTTCTCCATACTGTCCGAGCTGTCAAACATCGCTTAGTTCACATGAAGTTGCACAAGGGTACAAAACGGTTAAAGATTTAAGCGCAACGGTTAAGTTTAAAGTAAAAGATAGTGAAAATGAATATTTCCTTGGATGGACGACAACACCGTGGACACTTCCAGCGAATGTTGCACTTGCCGTACATCCGAATATGGAATACGTTAAAGCGAAACAAGAAGGATATGTATACATTGTTGCGAAAGAGCGTGTACAAGAAGTATTAAAAGAAAACTATGAAGTAGTATCCGTTCATAAAGGCGAAGAATTAGTAAACACATCTTATACAGCACCGTTTCCGATGAAGGAAGTTACAAATGGGTACCACGTAATTGCAGCAGATTTTGTAACTGCAGATAGTGGCACAGGACTCGTTCATATCGCTCCAGCATATGGGGAGGACGATTATAGAGTCGTTCAAAGTGAAGGATTGTCGTTCTTACATGTTGTAGATGAGAAAGGTGAGTATACGGATGCAGTACCATTTCTTAAAGGTAAGTTTGTAAAAGATTGTGACGTTGATATCGTTCGTTATTTAGCGAAAGAAGGGTTACTATATCATAAAGAAAAATATGAACATAGCTATCCGCATTGCTGGCGCTGTGATTCACCATTACTTTATTATGCAGGAGAAAGCTGGTTAATCCGAACAACTGAGATTAAAGAAACATTTTTACGAAATAATGATTCTGTTACGTGGTATCCAGACCATATGAAGCACGGACGGTTTGGTAAGTTTTTAGAAAACATGGTGGACTGGAATATTAGCCGGAATAGATATTGGGGAACACCGTTAAACGTATGGGAATGTGAAAGCTGCGACCACCAATTCGCACCGAAAAGCATTGCTGAATTAAGAAAGCATAGTGCGAAAGAAACACCAGAAGATTTAGAATTGCATAAGCCATATGTAGATGAAGTGCAAGTTTACTGCGAAAAATGCGGAAGTACAATGAATCGTACACCAGAAGTAATCGATGTTTGGTTTGATAGTGGCTCCATGCCGTTTGCACAATATCATTATCCGTTTGAAAATAAAGAGTTATTTGAAGAACAGTTTCCAGCAGATGTTATTGCAGAAGGAATTGATCAAACACGTGGCTGGTTTTATAGTTTATTGGCAGTATCAGCGCTATATACAGGAAAAGTTCCATATAAACGAGTTTTATCACTAGGGCATGTTCTAGATGAAGAAGGACAGAAAATGTCTAAAAGTAAAGGAAATGCACTAGATCCAGTTGATTTAGTAAATCAGTTTGGTGCAGATGCTTTAAGATGGGCTCTACTTGTGGACAGTGCTCCATGGAATGCGAAGCGTTTTTCTGAAAGAACAGTACTGGAAGCAAAATCTAAATTTGTAGATACGTTAGTCAATGTATATAGCTTCTACGTTTTATATGCAAATTTAGATGAGTATAATCCGAATGAAACCTATGATGTAAAGCGAACGAAATTGGATGAATGGGTATTATCAAGATTGCATAGCGCAACGAAAAAAGTGAGAACAGCACTTGATGATTATCAATTTACGAATGCAGCTCGTGAAATCGCGGCGCTTGTAGATGAAGTAAGTAACTGGTATGTAAGACGTTCACGCAATCGTTTCTGGGAATCTGGTATGAATACTGAGAAAGCAGCGGCGTATGAAACACTTCATGAAGTGCTTGTAACGATTAGTAAATTAATTGCACCATTTACACCATTTGTCGCTGAAGATATTCATTTGAATTTAGAAGGACGTAGCGTTCATTTAGAGGATTATCCAGTTGTAAATGAATCACTTATCCAGCCGAAATTAGAAGTGGAAATGGATGCAGTTTTACAAGTTGTTGAACTTGGAAGAAGTAACCGTAATCAGCATTCTTTAAAAGTAAAACAGCCGTTAGCAGAGCTTGTATTACTTGAGAATAAAGAGAATAATATCGATTGGGAATCTTATCGTGATATCGTAATGGATGAGCTAAATGTGAAAGCATTTCATGTTGAACTGGATGAAACGAAGTACACATCATATCAATTAAAGTTGAATTTTAAAACAGCAGGGCCGAAGTTTGGTAAAAATGTGAATGCAGTAAACGGCTGGTTAAAACAATTATCACAAGAAGAAGTACAAAGCTTTGTTTCAACTGAAAGAGCAGTATATGAAGCAGCATCAGGGGAAGAAGTAGTTGTAACGTCTGAAGATGTATTAGTAGAAAAAGTAGCAAAAACAGGATTCTCAAATACGACTAACGGACAATATACAGTTATGTTAGACACGAATGTAACGGAGGAATTGTTACAAGAAGGAGTGGCTCGTGAATTCATTCGGGCAGTCCAAGAATATCGTAAGCAGTTGAATTTACCAGTTAATTTAAGAGTGGATGTTATTCTTGATACAGAGGAAGAACTACAGAAAACTTTAACAAATCATAAAGATTTGTTGGAAGAAAACTTACTCGTTAAGCAATTTACATTTGATAACTTAACGAATGAAGACGATGAACTTCCTTTAGGTGAGACAAAAGTCCGAATTAAATTAAGCCCGGCTAATTAAAGAAAAAAGGAAGTTGGAATCATTCCAACTTCCTTTTTTGTGTGAAGATAAATTAACCAGTTATTTTCCGCAGAATCCATTCGATAGGTCCTCTAGAAAATTTCTTTCGCCATAAAACGCTAAATAATACACTGAAAATGAAAAATCCAGTAGCAAATAATAAAACGAATAATGGTGTTTGATGTTCTATTAAAAATTATAGGGTTTAGGAAATGAATAAAGTAATATATTTCTACAGTATTTTTCTCCATTTACACATAAATATTGAGAAAATTTCACTCATCCGAAATGGAAAGGTAATAGAATTGCTCGTATAGAATTACTCGTAGATTCACTTTATTTCGCTACTTGTGGACAGGAATAGCCTTATAGGAATGGGGTAAAGGTTTCAATTTATTAGGGGGAGTGGTTTTATGTTTAATAAAAAAATGGTGGCAATGGCAATGACTGTACCATTAGTAATGGGGACAATTTCTACTGTTTCAGCACTGGAAAAACAACAGGAAGTAAAGCTTGAAGGTTATTCACCGCAGAAAAAAGCAATTGAATATTTAAAAGGACATGCTACGGAATATGGATTGAAGGCAGACCTTTCAGACTTACAATATATTTCTACAACAGAAACACCAGTAGCTTCATATGTTAGATTCCAACAAGTGGTCAATGGTGCTCCTGTATTTTCAAAACAAATAACAGTTACTATTAATGGACAGGGACAGGGATTACTTGCTGTTTCTGATTACCAGGCAGTTCAAAGTGTGAAAGAAATAGCGAAAAAGATTAGTGAAAAAGACGCAGAACAAAAATCAATGGCGTATGTTGGAGGAGAAAGCGAGCAAAACTTATGGGCTCCTACAGAGAAAGAATTCGGATATATTATTGAGGATGGAGTAGCTATCCCAGTATACAAAGTTTTAGTCCATTCTAATAAACCTTTCGGTGCATGGGAAACATTTATTGATGCAGAAAATGGAAAGCTAATTAAAAAGGTTGATATAAACCGAAAAGCAGAAGGGACTGGGAAAGTGTTTTTACCTAACCCCGTCGTATCTAGCGGTAGTAAAGTAGGGTTAAAAGATAATAATGATGCAGATTCGACAGCACTAACGAATCAATTAAAAACTGTTACGTTAAAAGGTTTAGATGGTACAGGATTTTTAATTGGAGAGTATGTTACGATTTCTTCAAAAGCGAAGACGAAATCTACAAATTTACAATTTAATTACACACGTGCAAATGATAGTTTTGAAGATGTTATGTCATATTATCATATTGATACATTACAGCGTTACATTCAAGGATTGGGCTTTAAAAATATTAATAATCGTTCGATTAAAGTAAATGTAAATGGTACAACTGACGATAATTCATTCTATTCCCCATCAACGAAAGCTTTAACTTTCGGTACTGGCGGTGTAGATGACGCAGAAGATGCGGGCATTATCGCGCATGAATATGGACATTCTATTCAAGATAATCAAGTACCAGGATTCGGAAGTTCACCAGAAGGTGGAGCGATGGGAGAAGGGTTTGGAGACTTCTTAGGTGCTACGTATGAAGATGCAGTATCGACAACTGGTTACGGAAAAGCATGTATTGGAGAATGGGATGCGACTGCTTATTCTAGTTCAGATCCGACGTGCTTACGCCGATTAGATACGAATAAAGTATACCCGAAAGATATAACGAATGAAGTGCATAATGATGGGGAAATTTGGGCCCAAGGTCAATACGAAATGGCGCAATCTTTTGGACGTGATGTGGCAACAAAAATTATTTTACAATCACATTGGTCATTAACGCCAAATGCTAAATTCCGTGATGGGGCAAAAGCAATTAAGCAAGCGGATGCTCTTTTATATGGCGGACAACATGCGGCTGAAATTGATCGCATTTGGGCAGCGAGAGGAATTAGCACAAATTAATATAAAAAGTCGTGGCTTTTATAAGCCACGACTTTTTAATTTGCTTAAGAACTGGTACTAGTAAAGTAAGCTATATCAATGATAGTGTGAATTTATCCGCATTCCATTTATTTTTTTTCGTCTTTAAAAACAAAATGCTCTTTAAATTTTCTAGACTCGACTTTTTGACCGTTTCTCATAGAGCGGAAAGGATGTTCTTGCCATGTAATGATCACGTCAACCTCATTGGCTTTTGTAGAAACAGGGAAGTTAGCATGTCTAAATCCAGTTTTTCCACTTGCGAGACGACCTTCTTTCAGGGAAAAGAGTTCATATTTTGTTTTCATATTTGGTTCATTGCGGAAGACTTCAACTTGTACGTTATATACTTCATTTTCTCCGACATTCTTTACTGAAAATTGATATGTTTGAAATTCATCTTTTTTAGCTTGAAGCATATTTTTGCTTATTTTTTTCGGTTCATCAATATTCACTTGCCATTGATCAGAGTTTTGGGAGATTGGTAAAGATTTTGGTGAATAGGCGTACGTTTCGTTTACTACAATTAGGCATAACAAAAGGAGAAAGAAACTAATCACTTTTTTCATATAAACACCTCGCTACAAAATTTTTATTAATATGCGTAAATGAAATGGGATTTATGTAATAAAATGGAAAAAGGTGATACTTTGATTCAAATGAATTTAAAAAAACTTGAAGAGGTAGTAGATGGAGAAGGATTACAAGAATCTTTTCATCATATAGAAATACATGGTGTCTGCATAGATTCAAAAAACATTAAAGAAGGAAATTTATTTATTCCAATTATTAGGGTGAAAGATGGACATGATTATGTGAAAGAGGCAATGGATAATGGAGCTATTGCTTCCATGTGGAAAAAGTCTTACGGTACTCCGCCAAAAGGGATACCAATTATATTTGTAGATGATACTTTGTTTGCTTTGCAACAATTGGCACAATTTTATCGGAATGAGCTAGGTGTAAAAGTAATCGGTATTACAGGTAGTAACGGAAAGACGACAGTAAAAGATATAATAGGAGGCATTTTAAGTACAACTTATAGTGTGCATAAAACAAAAGGGAATTTAAATAGTCAAATCGGTTTGCCGCTAACGATTTTAGAAATGAAACGAGATACAGAGTTTTTAATACTTGAAATGGGAATGAGTGAAAAAGGACAAATTCGAAACTTATCACAAATAGCACAGCCAGATGTATCGATAATTACAATGATTGGGCAGTCTCACTTAGAAACACTTGGATCACGAGAAGAGATTGCGAGGGCAAAATTAGAAATTATAGACGGATTAAAAGATGAAGGACTGTTTTTATATAATGGTGATGAGACATTACTTTCTCGAAATAATAATGTGCTAGGTCTAGAATGTAAGTCATTTGGTGAAAAGGATACAAATGATTTGTTTCCAACAAACGTGCAATTAGATGAATATGGTGTTCATTTTAAATTAAATGATTCCAAAATACAGTATGATGTCCCCTTACATGGAAAACATAATATTTTAAATACGATTGTTGGAATCGCTGTAGGTCAATTTTACAATGTATCTCCAGAAGAAATAAAGGAAGCACTGCGGCAAATAAATATTACTCATATGCGCTTTCAATTTTCAATTGCAAAAACAGGTTTTACGATTATTAATGATGCATGGAATGCTAGTCCATCTTCAATGAAGGCTGCAATTGAAACGTTAGAGAAGTTAAATGTTTATCAGAAAAAAATCATAGTAATTGGGGATATGTTGGAGTTAGGGAAGGAAGCTGAAACGTATCATAGAGAAATTGGTAAAATGCTAAATCAAGAGAATATTTCACATGTGTTTACTTATGGAGAGCTGGCAAAAATAGTAGCGGAAGAAGCAATGAAGACATATGCTACAGGGCAAGTTCGGTCATATAATAATAAAGCTAAGTTAGCAGAGGAAGTATTGAAGATTATTACGAAAAAGGATGTCGTATTATTAAAAGGCTCACGTGGAATGGCTTTAGAAGAGATTGTACAAAAGTGGATGTAAAAAAACAGTATATATTTAAAAAAGGCTTGCGTTTTATAAATTAAAAAGATAGAATACTCTGTAAATATAAAAAGTGATGATTAGGAAAAGTACATGATGCAAGGGTCTACAGAGAGCAATCGGTTGCTGGGAAGATTGCGATACCGCATGATGGAAAGACACCTGTGAGTGTTGCTTTGAACGTGATAATTAGTAAAAGCAAACGGTACCTACCGTTATCAGGGCTAAGATGGTCATTATGACAATTTGGGTGGTACCGCGGAAAAATCCGTCCCTATTTATAGGGACGGATTTTTGTATTCTTTGAAAGGAGGTGAGTGACCGTGGATGATGACGACGACAACAATAACAATAACGTAAATAAAAATAAAATTAATGGAGGGAAATATAATGGATCAAGTAATGAAGCGTTCACTCACACGAGAATGTACGGAGCATGTAGGAAGGGTTGTATTACTACAAGGATGGGTAAAAAAAATTCGTCATCTAGGTAATGTTAGTTTTTTATTAGTAAGGGACCGAACGGGAGTTATTCAATGTGTATTAGAAAACGGGTTAGCTGGATACAAAGTTGATGTAGAAAGTGTCGTTCAAATAGTTGGTGAAATTGTAGAGACTTCGAAAACAGAATTAGGGGTTGAAGTACTTGCACATGAAGTGAAAGTACTAAATGGTGCAGAATCACTCCCATTTGAAATAAATAAAAAGAAGTTACAAGTTGGCTTAGATCAATTATTGAATGAGCGGGTATTATCGTTAAGACATGAGCGAATCACGGCGATATTTAAAGTGAAATCTATACTCGCTCAGAGCTTTAGTGAATTTCTGATAGAAAACGATTTTACACGTATATTTACTCCGAAAATTGTTTCACAAGGGGCAGAAGGAGGCGCGAATGTTTTTAAGCTTCCATATTTCCAGAAGGAAGCTTATTTAGCACAATCACCACAGTTTTATAAACAAATGATGGTAGCTGGGGGACTAGAGCGTGTATTTGAAGTTGCGCCTGTTTACAGGGCGGAACATCATAATTCTTCACGACATTTAAATGAATATATATCGTTAGACGTAGAAATTGGATTTATTCATGATTTTCATGAAGTGATGCAATTAGAAACGGATGTTTTACGATATATGTTTCAACAAGTAGCAAAAAATTGCAAAAAAGAATTACAACTACTCCAAATAGAAGTACCTGTCATTACTGAAATTCCTAAAATCGCATTGTTAGAAGCACAAGATATTTTGAAAAATAAATACCGGAAAGAATCGCCGATTGGGGATTTAGATACAGAAGGTGAAAAGTTATTAGGGAAATATGTGAAGGAAACATATAAGAGTGAGTTAGTTTTCATTACACATTATCCGAAAGAAGCTAGGCCGATGTATACGATGCCGAATAAAGAGAATCCATCTATTACCGATTCATTCGACTTATTATATAAGGGATTAGAAATAACATCAGGGGCACAGCGTATTCATAATCATGAAATGTTACTCGCATCTTTTAAAGAAAAAGGATTACATCCAGAGAAATTTCAATCTTATTTAAATACATTCCGATATGGTTGTCCACCGCATGGCGGTTTTGGAATTGGATTAGAAAGGGTTGTATATAAACTTTTAGAATTAACAAACGTACGAGAGGCGAGCGCTTTTCCGAGAGATTGTACACGTCTTACACCATAAAAAAGAATCTTCGCGATTATCGCGAAGATTCTTTTTTACTGTTCTTTCATTTTTACATTTTGTTTAAAAAGTGAAAAATATTTTCTCTTTCTTTCTCTTTTGTCTTTTGATAAAACACTTAATAAAAGCGAGTTCTCCATATAATTTATATCTTTTTCTAATACATTTTGCATACCTGATAACATCATGTATACAGCTAAAATAACGATAGTGAAAAATAAAACGGGGCCGAATGCTATCCAAGGCAAAATATTTAAAAACTGATGATTGTGGCCAAGTAAAACAAGTGTACCAGCAATGTTAAATGAAATGGTTCGAAATAGTTACTAAAATTCAATTGTAAAGTTGGTGTAGGCGGCATTGCTAGTGATGTTGTTGGACTTGGAGGTGCACCGAAAAATAATTGTGGCAAGGAAAAAATCGCAATAATACCAAAGATGATGAAAAATGAGCGGATAATAAAAAACATCCATTCTTTAAAAGTGACATAACGTATTTTCTCCTTATATTTTTATTTGTAAATATTTTCTATGTGATTTTATAAAAATCTTTTTTCGACAAAAAATCTATATATACCTTGACAGTTACAAATATAACCGATATACTTCATATTAATTTCAAAAGAAAATATATTCTAAATATTAAAATGTGTTGAATAGGAGTAGTAAGGTCGTATATTTGTACAGAGAGCTATGGGTTGGTGTGACATAGTCAAATGACATCCTGAACTCGCCTAGGAGCAGTAAGGTGGAACGGAATCACATTCTTAGTAAATCTTAACGGTTAACCTTCGATATTAGGTTTGTAATCAAACGATTACTACTAAGGTGGATTCATAATGGAATCAATAAGGGTGGTACCGCGTTAAGTAAATGGCTTAGCGTCTCTTTATATAAAGAGATGCTGAGCCATTTTTTATTTTATAGAAAAAGAAATGGAGGGTTTATTCGGATAGGTATATAAAATTTATTTATTTATATAAAAAGATTTAATTAGGAGGAAAATAAGATGAAACAGACGGAGCAATGGACTTCGAAATTAGGATTTATAATGGCTGCAGCAGGATCAGCAATTGGACTTGGCGCAATATGGAAGTTTCCTTATATCGCTGGGAAGAGCGGGGGAGGAGCATTCTTTTTAATCTTTATATTATTTACTGTGTTAATTGGACTACCACTACTAATAGCTGAATTTATGATTGGACGCAGTACACAAAAACAAGCAGTTGGAGCATTTAAAAGTATTGCACCAAATACAGGGTGGCACTGGATTGGACGCCTTGGCGTTGGAACGTGTTTTATATTACTTTCGTTTTATAGTGTTGTAGGTGGATGGGTACTAATTTATTTATTCAGAGGAGTAACTGGACAGCTTATTACTCCGGGACAAAATTACGGTTCGTTATTTACTGAAACAATTGGAAATCCGGTTTGGGCTATTATTGGACATTTCGCTTTTATGTTCATTACGATATGGGTTGTATCAAAAGGTGTACAAAATGGCATTGAAAAAGCAAGTAAATATATGTTGCCAGCATTGTTCGTTTTATTTGTCGCTCTTATTGTTCGCTCACTAACACTTGATAATGCAATGGAAGGTGTGAAGTTTTTCTTACAACCAGATTTTTCAAAGATTACTTCAGAAAGTATTTTGTTCGCAATGGGACAATCATTCTTTGCGATTAGCATAGGGATTTCGATTATGGTTACGTATAGTTCGTATTTAAATAAAAAAGAAAGTTTACCAAAATCAGCAGTTACGATTGTTGGATTGAATTTATTCGTATCTTTATTTGCAGGCCTTGCTATATTTCCAGCAGTATTTTCATTAGGAATGGAGCCGACAGAGGGGCCGGGCTTACTATTTATTGTATTGCCATCTGTATTTAGCCAAATTCCATTCGGAGGATTGTTCTTAACGGTATTTCTTGCGCTATTTACATTTGCGACATTAACCTCGGCATTTTCTCTACTAGAGACGGTTGTTTCAGCATTAGCAAATGGTGAACAAGAAAGAAGAACAAAACTATCATGGATCATTGGTTTCTGTATTTTCTTAGTGGGTATACCATCTGCGTTATCATTTGGAGTATGGAGTGATATTACGATTTTTGGGAAGAATATTTTTGATGCAGTAGACTTCTTATCTAGTAATATTTTAATGCCGCTCGGAGCGCTATTTATTAGTATTTTCGTATCATTCAAAATGGAAAAGAAAGTGTTAGAAGCAGAATTTTTTGTAGGTGGAAATTACGGAAAGAAAGTATTTACTTGTTGGGCATTTTTACTTCGATTTGTAGCGCCACTTGCAATAATCATCGTCTTTTTAAATGTAATAGGAATTATTTAACATTAAATGTTATAATATTCAGTAAAAAAGAAGGTGATGATTATAAAGGCGAATTTGATAGAAACTGGGAAATACATGCATATTAGAGGGAAGAAGATATACGTTGAAACGCATGGAAATCCTAAAAATAATCCAGTCTTATACTTACATGGTGGACCAGGAGAAAGTTGCTATGATTTTTCATATCATCAAGCGGAACGTTTAAAAGATTTTTTATTTGTAATTATGATAGATCAAAGAGGCGTTTGTCGCTCAGAAGAAATTACTGAGGACGAGGCTTTTGGATTAAAAGATTTGATTGAAGACTGTGAAGAACTAAGAAAAGTATTACAAATTGAGAAATGGTCTATAATTGGACATTCTTTCGGTGGATATTTAGCATTGTTATATGCAAGGGCGTATCCAAATTCAATAGAGAAAATAATATTTGAAGGGCCGACTTTTGATTTTGCATTAACAAGTAGGGCTTTATTACAAAAGACAGGGAGTTTATTAAAGAAGTACGGAAAAGAAGAAGCGGCAGAAGAGTGCCTAGCTTATTCATCTAGTAATGCTAGTTCAGAAGAATTGCTAGAAGCTTATATAAGATTAAGTAATGAATTAGAAGAAAAAAGAATGGAGATTTACAATTATAAGGAAGATGAGACAGACGATAGTTTATATAGTGACGAAGAGTGGGGAGTATTTTCGAATCGTTCCAAAATCCATTTCGATAGATTAAAATCAGAGGGAGCATGTCATACGTCATTATTATCTAAAATAAAAGATGTACAGAATCCAATGTTATTAATAGTAGGAAAATATGATGTAGTAACGTGTGAAAAGCAAATTGAAGTATTTAATCGAGATGCTCGAAATGGTAAGTATATCGTGTTTGAAGAGAGTGGTCATACGCCACATTATGAAGAAGCAGATCGCTTCGCTGAAACAGTTATTCATTTTTTGAATTGAAAAAGGAAAGGGTGCTTCTAATAATGAGAAGCACCCTTTTTAAATTTCGGGATAAGTGATTGTAATGTTGGGCCATTTGCTTTGCCAATTCTTTTTCATAACTCTTTTTTTGTACATATGTATTCGTTCTTTCGTTTCAAGAAAATGAAGTGTAGGTTTCACTTGTAATGAGAGCACATCTTCAATTCCGCATGGAGACGTTAATATGACATTGTTTTGTTCGTCAAGCGTAACGCCTAAAGCAGTTGCTGTTTCAGGAAATTTAGAAATAGCATCAACAGAAGAAGAGTATGGCGGCATTCCATTCACTACATGCATGCGAGTTTGATTTTTTACTGACCAAGGGATAGAGGCATCCATCTTCGTCAGCTTCTGTTCTAATGATTGTTCATATACCTCATCTTTATGTAATGGATCAAAATAAATGACATCGACGTCGGGTGTAGCTGTTCGTACTTCGTAGTTATGTAAAGCATCCCAAATTTTAGAACGGACAAATCCAGCGCAAACCCACCAATCAGGTAGCTCTAGTGATTTTGCCATTTGTAATACATTCATCATCCATTCGTCGTTTTCTATTAAGTGAATTAAATCTTGCTCTGTTTTTATATTCATTGATAAATACACCTTCCTTGTAGATTAATGCATCAGCTCAATAATCCATAAAATCCAGTAAGCACCTGGTACAAATAAAAGTTGTGCTAATAAGGTGCCGAGAAGTCTAGAAATCATTAGCCAACCATACATTTTACTCATTGCATCGGCACCCTTTTCTGATTGTAAAGCTCGTTCTGTTAAAAGAGCAATGCGTGGATCGAGTAGCACTGTTAATAAAATGGTAGCAAAACCATTAACTAGACCAGAAGCTGTACTTGCATTTGTTGCGTAATCTGGGTTTAAAAAGGAAGCGTAAAGGGCTGAAAGTACCCCCGCTGTATAAATTGCAGTAGCAAACATGTTAATAAGCATAATACGCTTTGGGATACCACCGATCCTCATTCGATGAATCATTTCGAATTTAGGGAAGCGTACATATTTTTTTGTGTACTTTAATTTTTGAATGTTATTTGTCTTCATCATTCGAATGAATGAACCATCTGTTTCAAAGTTTTGAATGACGTATCCAAATAGCTTTGTCAAAGTTGGATAGAGTATAATCGCGAGCAAAGTACCGACAGAAGCAGATAATAGAACGAGCCGTATAATATGCTCTAAATTAATAGAAGAATCTAGTTTTGCTTCATCGACAATACCACCGATTAAAAAGGCTTGTAGTAAGTTAGATGTTCTTGAAATAAGCAGTACCATTCCTACGACGGATAAGGCAACGGCAATTTTTTTTAAACGTACACCAGCTAATCGAATACTATAAGAGCTAGTTTCAACCGCGTGGATAACAATTGTGAAAGCCATAATAAAAATTAATGTAATTGACATTTGATTCACCAGTTTCTATTAAATTAAGTATAACTTTTTCACTTTATCATATCTTTTGTGATTTTGTAACTGAAAGTATAAGGATTAGAAAAAGTAATTTTCTGAAAAGTTAAATCGTGATAGTATAGTAAAGGGCTAATTAGGAGAATGGCTTTAATGGGGTACATATAAAATCAGTGGGGGAATTAAATATGTATAAAACATTTCTATTTGACTTAGATGGAACATTAACGGATCCGAAAGAAGGGATTATAAATTCTGTTCTATACGCGTTAGAAAAAATCGGGATTGAAGAAGTAAATATAAGCGAGTTAGATTCATTTATCGGTCCACCAATACAACAGTCTTTTATAGATAGATATAATATGAACGAAATAGAAGTAGAACGAGCAGTATTTTATTTTCGCGAATATTTAAAGCGAAGTGGTTTATTAGAGAATACAGTATACGATGGAATTCCAACTCTATTGCAAGAATTAAAGGATGCTGGCAATCGTTTGTTTGTAGCAACATCAAAACCTACTGTATTTGCGAAACAAGTAATAGAGCACTTTCAGTTAACAACTTTTTTTGAAGAGATTGTAGGGAGTAATTTAGACGGGACAAAAATAAAAAAGGAAGAAATAATTGCTCATATTTTACAAACAAATGAAGAACTTAAAAAAGAAGAAATGGTGATGATTGGTGATAGAAAGCATGACGTAATCGGTGCGAACAGTAACGGAATTGCTTCAATAGGTGTATTGTATGGATATGGTAGTGAGATTGAATTGAGTGATGCTGGGGCGATTCATATAGTGAAAGATGTCGAAGAATTACAAAGATTTTGTATAGAGAATAGTACGATAAAACTATAGAAATAGAACCTAGAAATCCCTTTATAACATATGACGATGAAATCGTTTTTGTTTAAAGGGATTTTACATATGTAATCGAATACTATAATTAGACAATTTTAGCATGAAAAATTTGTAATAAAGTGAAACTTTGATCAGTGGAGGCTTTTTCCATCCTTCACAAATTATCAGCCCTCACCAATCGGGATTTTACGGGCAGTTGATATCCCGCCTAGCTTCCGCGCATTTGCTGAATTTTAAGGCGGGAGTCTTACTGCCCGCAAATAGCGGGATAAAAAGAGGAGGAATGTCATGAAATAAAAGGGTTTGAAATCCCAGTAAAAGTTCGTTATTAAAAGATTGAATTTTCAGTTTAAAAGGAGGGTTATAATTGGAGCTAGTTATTATTTTATTAGCACTTAGTTTACTCATGTTTGTAGCATATAAAGGATTTTCTGTAATATTATTCGCACCGATTTTTGCATTATTTGCGGTATTTTTGACAGAGCCTAGTTTTGTATTACCTTTCTTTTCAAATATTTTCATGGAGAAAATGGTAGGATTTATTAAATTATATTTCCCTGTGTTTTTACTTGGAGCAATATTTGGAAAAGTAGTAGAAATGTCAGGAATCGCTGATTCCATCGCAAAGACCATTGTAGAGTTAGTTGGAGAAAAACGTACAATTTTAGCGATTGTTCTAATGGGGGCTATTTTAACGTATAGCGGTGTTAGCGTATATGTAGTGGTGTTCGCTATATTTCCGTTTGCGGATAAGTTGTTTCGACAAGCGGATATTCCGAAGCGTCTAATCCCTGGAACGATTGTTCTTGGAGCAGTAACGTTTACAATGGATGCGCTACCTGGATCACCACAAATTCAAAACGTAATACCTACAACCTTTTTTAAAACGGACATTTATGCTGCGCCGATACTTGGTATTGTAGGGGCAATTTTTGTTCTTACATTAGGTTTACTATATTTAGAGAGTAGACGTAAGAAGGCAAAAGCCGCAGGAGAAGGGTATTTTGGTTTTAATGATGGAAATTCTGAAATGGCAGCATCTTTACAATTAGAACAAAAAGATATGCCGATACTAAGCGGTATTGAAATCACAAGAGTGCAACAGGTGATTGCGTTTGTACCACTTATTTTAGTAGGTGTAATGAATAAAGTTTTCACAATCATGATACCGAAGTGGTATCCGAATGGCTTTGATTTCTCAGCTATTGGTATGAAAGCATTTGGAAAAGTTGAATTAAGTGCAGTAGTTGGAATTTGGTCTGTAGAATTGGCACTTATTATAGGGATTCTATCAATACTTTTATTATATTGGAAACGGGTAGTAACTGGATTTCAAGCTGGTTTGAATACAAGTATTGGTGGAGCGCTACTTGCAACAATGAATACAGGAGCTGAGTTTGGGTTTGGTGGTGTTATTGCCGCACTTCCTGGCTTTGCGATAATGAGAGATGGCATTTCTGCAACGTTTACTAACCCATTAGTAAATGGGGCAGTAACGACGAATATTTTAGCTGGAATTACAGGTTCAGCATCAGGCGGAATGGGAATTGTGTTAAGTGCGATGGGGGATAAATTTATTGCTGCAGCAACGCAATATAACATTCCATTAGAAGTTATGCACCGAATTGTATCAATGGCGTCAGGCGGAATGGATACATTGCCGCATAATGGTGCAATTATTACAATATTGACGGTAACGGGATTAACACATAAGCAATCATATAAAGATATTTTTGCTATTACAGTTTTGAAAACGGTTGCTGTATTTGCAGTTATCACGTTCTATACTTTAACAGGAATCTATTAATAAGAGTTAATAGATGAAAAGAAAATATTAATTAGGATAAGAAGGGGTGGAGTACTTGCAAGAAGTTGCTGAATTTCGTATGCCGAAGTCTGTATTATATGGGAGAAATTCGCTTGAAAAACTAGGAGAGCAATCAAAGAAGTTAGGGAAAAGGGCTTTTATTGTGAGTGATACAATTATGGAGAAATTAGGGTATGTTAAAAGTTGTATTAAGCAATTAAATGCGAAAGGGATTACTGTTAGTACATACAATAAAGTGAACGCTGAGCCTACAAATATACACGTATTAGAAGCTTTATCTATTTGTAAAGAAGGAAAATGTGATTTTATTATCGGTATCGGCGGAGGAAGTTGTATTGATGTTGCGAAAGCAATTGCAGTGTTATATACAAATGGTGGGGAAATTGAAGATTATGTACAAAAGGATGTTGAAATAGAAAAAGATCCGCTACCGCTTATCGCAATTCCAACAACTTCTGGTACTGGATCGGAAGTAACAAGTGTAGTGGTAATTACGAATAAAAAAACGGATGTAAAAATGATGATAAAGCATCCGAATTTCACCCCACAAGTAGCGATTATTGACCCGATTTTAACACGTTCGTTACCACCTCATATTACTGCAGCAACAGGGGTAGATGCATTATGTCATGCAATTGAAGCTTATTTTTCTAAAGTTTCACAACCTCTTACAGATGTTCTTGCTCTGTCGGCTATTGAAAGCATTATGAAATATTTACGTATCGCATATAAAGATGGAGATAATATGGAAGCAAGAGAAGCAATGATGATTGCTTCATTGCAAGCTGGGATCGCTTTTTCAAATGCATCGGTTACATTAGTGCATGGTATGTCTCGTCCAGTGGGAGCATTATTCCATGTACCACATGGAATATCGAATGCAATACTATTACCTACAGTTTTAGAATATACAAAAGCGAAAGCCGTAAGAAGATTAGCTGACATAGGACATAACTTAAACAAAGATTTGTATTCTCATTCTGATGAAGAAGTAGCCAACTACACGATTGCTGAAATTAAGAAACTTTGCTTTGATCTTCGTATTCCTAATTTAAGAGAATATGGAATTGGGGAAGTTGAATTTGAAAATGCTATTTCTAAAATGGCGAAAGATGCAATTGCAAGTGGTAGCCCAAGCAATAACCCGAGAGTTCCATCATATGAAGAAATAAAAGAATTGTATCGCAAGTGTTTTGATTATCAATATGAGCCTACTACAAGAGTTGTTTTCTGAATATTCTATAATTATTTCCATGGAAATGAATAATATTTCTATACATTCAATCGCATATAAAGGATGGGGATTTGATTTATTATAGTAATGAAACGTTATTTATTATATATAAATTACAGTATGAATTATCTGTTTGAAAATATTATTTTAAAGGAGAATATATGAAATTAATAGGTCTTATTGGCGGAATGAGCTGGGAGTCATCTACTGAGTATTACAAAATTATAAATGAAGAAGTAAAAATGAGGCTAGGTGGATTACATTCAGCGAAATGTCTACTTTACAGTGTTAACTTTGAAGAAATTGAGCGATATCAATCTGAAGGGGATTGGAATAAAGCGGGAGAAGTATTGGGAAATGCAGCTTCTTCTTTGGAGAAGGGTGGTGCTGATTTTATAATAGTTTGTACAAATACAATGCATAAAGTTATTAAGCATATAAAAAATAAAATCAGTATCCCGATATTACATATTGCCGATGCAACAGCGAAGGAAATAAAACAACATGGAATTCAATCAGTTGGTCTACTTGGGACAAAATACACGATGGAGCAGGATTTCTATAAATTACGTATAGAGGAAAATGATATAAAAGTAATCGTACCAACAGAAGAAGATAGAGAGACAGTCAATAAAATAATATATAACGAATTATGCTTAGGAAAAATAAACCAACAATCAAGAGAATATTTTAAAAGTGTAATGGAAGATTTAGTACAAAGAGGAGCAAAAGGCATAATATTAGGGTGTACGGAAATAGGACTATTAGTAAAACAGGAAGATTCATTAGTTCCTTTATTTGATACAGCGCGCATACACGCAATTGAAGCTGTGAATATGTCTTTGGAAAGTGAAGATAATTTTATTATGTAAACAATGATCGTGTGAGTGGAAAACATTCAGAAAATATTTTATAATGTAAGTGGTTACATTCAAGGGGGAATGCGGATGTTTTCAGTTCAACCAATCGCATTTGTACATAATGAAAGAAAGGAAATAAAAGATGATGAGTGGGGAGATGTAAAATCCTGTATTACTTTAACTGATATGTATACAGAGGAAAGTATACAAGGGATTGAAGACTTTTCCCATATTGAAGTTATTTTCTATTTTCATAAAGTAACAGATGAACAAATTCAATATTCTGCTAGACACCCTAGAAATAATAGTAATTACCCAAAAGTAGGGATTTTGGCACAGCGTGGAAAAAATCGTCCGAACCGAATAGGAGCGACAATTGTTAAAGTAATAAGAAGAGATGGAAAAACAATCGTTGTTGAAGGATTAGACGCAATTGATGGTACACCTATATTGGATATTAAGCCTGTTATGAAAGAATTTATACCGAGAGAAGAAATAATGCAGCCTGAATGGGCAACGGATATTATGAAACAATATTGGAAGGGGAATAAAGTAAAATGAGAATATATGAGGCAACAATTGCAGATTTAGATGGACTAGCATCGGTTTTTAATAATTATCGCGTATTTTATCGACAAGATTCCGATATTGAAGGAGCAAAAGTATTTTTACGAAATCGAATTGAGAGAAAAGAATCCATTATTTTCGTGGCAGTTGAAGATGGAGAATATATCGGGTTCACGCAACTATATCCATCATTTTCTTCTATTTCAATGAAAGAGTTATGGATTTTAAATGATCTGTTTGTACAACAGGCGAAGCGCGGAGCTGGAACAGGTAAAAAATTATTAGAGGCCGCAAAAGAATTTGCATTAGAAAATGGTGCAAAAGGTTTAAAACTACAAACAGAAATTGATAATTTATCAGCACAGCGACTATATGCTGAAAATGGATATTTAAGAGATAATCGTTATTTCCATTATGAATTAACTTTTTGAAATACACATAGTTAAATGAGACGTTTGCAAAGTGAAGACGTCTCATTTAATTTTTTATTGATGATTTAAAATCCAATTTGTAGCATCTTCAAAGTTTTCTGCAATGTAGTTTGGTTCAATATGTGCCCATTTATCTCGGAACGTATGTAAAGCATCATATCCAGCACCAGTTCGAACCAATATAGTCGTTGCATTTACTTTTGTCCCAGCAACAATATCCGTCCAGCGATCACCGATTACAGCGCATTTTGTTAAATCAAGCCCATGTTTTTCCGCTGCTTGTAGGAGCATACCTGTGCTCGGTTTGCGACATTCACATCCATCACCATGTTTATGAGGACAAAGGTAAATATCATCAAAACCAAACTCTTTTAATTCTTTCGCAAAATCATTCACGGTCGCTAGTCCATCTGCGATACCTGGTTGATTTGTAAAAGAGAAAAGCTTTATATTTTTTGCTTTTAATTTTTGTAGAGATTCTTTCGTAAAAGGAAATAATGTGAAAGAACCTGGATAATGTATTGTAGTATCACCACCAATTGTTCCGTCACGATCAATGAATATTGCTTCAATGTTTGTCATAGTTATAGTCCTTTCTTTGTACCAGTAGTTTAAAAATATTTTACAAATCGATACCCATTTACTTCATAGCCCAATTTTTCATAAAAGGGGTGTGCTTCTTTGCGGTTCATTCCACTAACAAGCCAAGTACCAATACAGTCATGCTCTTTTGCTAATTGTTCTGCATAATCCATTAACACTTGTCCAATACCTTTTCGACGTATTGTAGAATCAACACTAATAATTGAAATTTCTCCATAACGAGTTACATCTTCTAAATTTTCACGTATACGAAATCCTAGTAATCCAAAAATAGTATTATCTTCCTCATATACATATAAAAAATCAAAAGGGCTCATTTTTACGAATTGTAGACGATTCTTCATATCTTCATTAGAGATAGAGGATCCTTTTAATTCTTTTGTAAGAGAACAAAGTGAATCTATATCATCTATAGTCGCTTCACGAATTTGAACTGACATATGATCAACCCCATTTACTTTAAAATCTTCAAACATTAAATATTCTGTTAAAGTGTTTTTTTTCCTGCTACCGAAACAAATATTTTAGAAATGATATAATACTATATTAAGAGGGATATGTTATCATTTTCCTTGATTGTATTGTAAATGGAAAGAAGGGAAATGTATGCTAGAGGTGAATATCCGCTCAGCTGGATATGAAATTGGTGAAAAGACAGTTCGTGATATTGCATTTGCAATTGAAAAAGGCGAGTTAGTGGCTCTTATTGGTGCAAATGGCGCAGGAAAGAGTACGACAATTAAATCGATGCTCGGTTTGCTAGTCAATATGGATGCTGAAATTTCGTTTGGTGAAAAGAAAAATCCATATGCATATGTACCGGAGCACCCCACTTATTATGATTACTTAACTTTGTGGGAACATATTGAATTACTAATGGCTGCCCGTGGAAATGAAGTGGGAAATTGGGAGGACAAAGCAAGGAAATTATTACATACGTTTCGAATGGAAAAACATATACACGAATACATATCAAAGTTTTCAAAAGGTATGAAACAAAAGTCGATGCTTATATTAGCATTTTTAACAGAGCCAGATTTTTATATTATTGATGAGCCTTTTATTGGTTTAGATCCAGTAGCTACGAAAGAATTTTTGAATTATTTATATAAAGAAAAAGAGCGAGGAGCTGGAATTTTACTTTGTACGCACGTACTAGATACAGCTGAAAGAATTTGTGAAAGATTTTTACTCATTTCGCAAGGTACATTAGTAGCAGATGGGCATTTAGAGGCGATACAATCGTTAGCAGAAATGCCAGGAAGCACACTGTTAGATTGCTTCGATGCAGTTGTAAGGCGAGAGCAGCATGATTAAACAACAGTTTAATAAAAGGTTACGTCATGAATTGCAAAGAAAATGGAAGTCGATTCGTTCTGTTACAGATTGGACAGTCGCATTATATATTATTATTCCAGCACTTATATTTGCGGGGATTTACTATCGTTCACTATGGATGAAAGAATTATCGATGGAAGAGACCGTTTATTTTGGATTAGGCTTACTCGCGTTTTATTTTGTCACATTTTCAAGAGGAGTTCGCTCATTTTTTGAGCAAGCAGATAGCTTATTTTTAATTTCGTATCCAAATCATATGCAAAAATTAATGAGGCTTGGCATGATGTATACGTTTATTCGGATTGCGATAACGAACGTAATTGTAATATTTATTATGTTACCTATATTGATGAAAAGTATGGGAGCGACAAGTATACAAATCGTACTATTTTGGATTTTCTTTACTGTTTTTCGATTTATGCTATCGTTGTTGATGAGATTCATAAATGTACGTGTGGGGAAACGATGGGTTTTATGGATAGTAAAAGATGTTGTATTTTCTATTAGCTTAATTTTTTTTGGAATCAGTATATTTTTTATTTATAAAAATCCGTTGTACTCAGTATTATTTATCGGTCTAGCAGCTTTACTTACTGTAGTCTTAGTAAAAGAAAAGATGAATTATAAAAATTACTTTTTTAAAGAAGTTGAGAAAGAAAAAGAAGAAAGTATGCGCTGGATGAGAGGGATTATGCAAGTTGGTGGACATGCGGCGAAACCAAGTAGTTCGAATAAAAAACCGTGGATGTTCCCTCACTCTAAAAAGATATTAGGAAAAAAAGCGGATTCACGTATTATTGAATCTTTTTTAAAAGAATTTTTGCGTACAAGTAGTGCTTTAATGTTTTATGTTCAAATTGTTTTAATAAGTACTGTAAGCATTATCGTAACTCCGAAGTGGATAACAGCTATTATTCTTGTATTTGCTTTAATTGCTATTTCTCGCTATGCACGTGATTATTGGAATGAATTTACAAAGAAAATGTTTCTACACTTATATTGTGACGAAGGAAAATTACTATTATTAAGATGGAAGGCGGATCGTTATTTGCTCTTTCCAGCCGTATTCATATACGGGACGGTCATCCTTTCTCAGTTTTATTTATTGCCAGCAGTAATTATTGGGGTTATTTTTATAGTATTCATTGGTTGGATTGTATTTTTACCATAGAAAAAGAGCCGGAAACGGCTCTTTTTCTAGTCTGTAACACACTGATAAATAAAATATACTAAAAGGAGTATGCTTGCGGCGGAGTACATGGCATCTAAAGTCATTTGATCGCCTCCTTGTTGTTGTATTTATAGTGTATGAAATCTTACAATTTCATATTCAAGTGAAAAATATGTGAACGTTAACAAATTTGTAAAGTGCAAAAATTACAATCATTTTGTATAATAGAAGAAACAATCGTTATATAAAATATAATGAGCGAAAGGGGAGGGAACATAAATGCCAAATTGGTTTAGAAAAACCTTAGTCGCATTAATTACCGTATTTACATTTGGTCTAGTGACGCCTCCTTCCATATTACTTGATAATGCCAAAGCTGCGGACAAGCCTACGAGCACAGCTGGGCAACAAAATTTGGAGAGTACGTCCTATACATATGAAGAAACGAATGATAGGTTAACCACCGATACTTTTATTAATTATGCGATGCAAGAAGCAGAGAAGCAATCTATGCAAAAATTTGGCTCTAAAATTGGGCCTGTAATTGAAGATGAATTTAAAGATGTTGTATTACCTAAAATTGAAGAGGCAATTGCGGAACTTGCCAATGATGTGCCAGAAGAATCGTTACAATCATTAGCGATTTCTCAAAGACCAGCTGGCGGAAATAATGAAAAGATTTTTCATGTTTATGACACGAAAACAGGAAATGATTTACTGCGATTTCATGTGAGGAGAGATCATCCACCGCAAGATGGATATTATTTTAATTTCCACTATCATCGTTTTGATGATGGATACTCAGGACACCATGAGTTAGGAAATATTTATTGGAATACGAATGTGCCGCCGAAATGGCTGTCTTAAAAAAGAACAAGAGAAAATCTTGTTCTTTTTTTATATTTATGAAAGGGTAAGACATTTATGTTGTTGAATAACATATGTTTAGGAAAAAAAGCAAAGGGAGTATGGGGGATGCAAAAATACATTGTTTTTGACTTTGACGGCACATTAGTAGATTCACAAAATATATTTGTACCGATTTATAATCAACTTGCTGAAAAGCATGGGTATAAGACAGTTAGTGAGGAAGAAATTGAGCCTTTACGAAAATTAACTATGTCGGAGAGATGTAAAAAGCTTGATGTACCACTTTATAAACTACCTATATTAGCATTAGAGTTTTATAAATTATATCAACCCGCTATAAAAGATCTCGTTTTATTCCATGGGATGAAGGATGTATTAGATGAATTACATAAAAAAGGATACGGGATTGCGGTCATATCATCGAACTCAGAAGAGCATATTAGGACATTTTTACATAATAATGGCATCGGGAATATACAAGAAGTGTATTGTTCTAAAAACTTATTCGGTAAAGATAAAATGATTAAAAGGTTTTTAAAATCGAAAAAGCTAACAGAACAAGATATGTTGTATGTCGGTGATGAACAACGTGATATAGCAGCTTGTAAAAAAGCTGGTGTAAATGTAATTTGGGTTTCTTGGGGATATGACGTTATTGAAACGGTAAAAGGGGATGCGCCAGATTATATGGTCAATACGCCAATGGAAATAATGCAAGTAGTACAGGGAGCACATTCTTAATATGAATACACTTCGAGCAGGTATTCATCATATTGAATTTTGGGTAGCAAATTTAGAGGAGTCTATTTCTTTTTACGATATGTTGTTTTCAATAATTGGATGGAGAAAATTAAGCGAAGGAGCATATAGTACGGGAGAAAGTGAAATATATTTTAAAGAAGTAGACGAGGAAATTGTAAAGACGTTAGGACCGAGACATATTTGTTATCAAGCTATTAATAGAAAAGTAGTTGATGAGGTATCAGGATTTTTAGTCGATACTAATGTGAAGATTATACGTGGTCCTATCGAAATAAATCATTATTCGGATGGGTACTATACAATAGACTTTTATGACCCGAATGGTTTTATTGTAGAGGTTGCGTATACACCGAATGCGGAAATGTAAGGGGAATAGACATGAAGACAATTACAGCATGGCAAAACAATATACAAATAGTAAAAGATGCAGCAAATATTGAAGAAATCTCTAAAGGTTTCTCTCCTGATAAAAAATATATCATTACGACTACTGAAGATGAAAAGTATTTGTTACGGACAGGCGATATAAAAGAGTTTGAAAGAAAGAAAATAGAGTTTCAAATTTTGAATGAAATGCAGGAACGAAACGTGCAGGTACAAAGACCAATTGAACTTAGCATATTGGAAGAAGAAGGTTTATGCTATAGTGTTTTTTCATATTTAGAGGGGGAAGATGCGAAAAAGCTGTTGCCTACATATACGCCAAAAGAACAATATGAAATTGGTATAGAAGCAGGAAAAGATTTAGCAAAAATGCATGTATATGAAGCTGCCAAGGACTTACTGCCTTGGCATGAAAGAGCAATGGAAAAACATAGAAAATATTTAGAGGCATATAAAACATGCGGAATCAAAATAGAAAATGATGATAGAATTATTAAGTTTATAGATGAAAATGAAATGTATGTAAAGAACCGTCCGAATCGATTTCAACACGATGATTTTCATTTAGAAAATATAATTGTACGGGATGGAAAATATGTAGGTGTTATTGATTTTAATGGCTATGATTGGGGCGATCCACTGCATGATTTTGTAAAAATTGTATTATTTGCAAGAGACGTTAGTATCCCGTATTCAATCGGACAAATAGAAGGATACTTTAATGGTAGAATACCAGAGGAGTTCTGGAAATTGTATGCGGTGTACGTTGGCATGACGGTTTTCTCTTCAGTTGTTTGGTGTTTACGAGCAGCGCCGCATATGTTAGATGATATGTTAGAACGTCTTACTATAGTTTTAGAGGATCATAAAGACTTTGAGTTATCAAAGCCAATTTGGTTTCAGCCAGAAAAGATTGATATGAAATAGAAAAGGTAGGTGTGATTCACATCTACCTTTATTTTTTACCATTCTTCGTTTTGAAGCAGTTGTAATGCTAACTTTAAATCCACATCTTCTTGTATATGTTCCGGAGTCCAAGGGATATGTATATGCGGTTGTATACCAATTCCGGACATTCCTTCGCCTTTATCTATAATAGAAAGCCGTGAAGTAGGGTAGCAAAGAGCAAATGTATCAACCCATTCCATTACTGCTAAATTAGAATAATCATTTACACCAGCGGTAGGGCGACCTATTACTTTCACTTTAGATGATTTTTTTGCTACTTCTACAAAGGAGTCGCCGGAGCTTGCGCATGTTACGTCTGTTAGTACTAATACTTTACTTGGCATTTTTCTTCCGTGTATTTTTAATGATTGAAGTTCTTTTGGTAACCCAGAAGTATCAAATGTAACGAATCCTTTTTTATAATTCTTTTTTAAATCTTGAATAAACATATCAGTGAATAATCTTGAAAGTTCGTCTAAAGAATCATAATCTTCATTTTCGAAGTCTTTCATTCGTAAATGAAAGTTTCTTTCTGTATGATTTAATTGCATTGTATCCGAAGAATCGAAAAGCGAAATCTCTTTGTCTTCAAATAAGTACGGAAGTAAGTTGAAAAAAACGTCATCACTTCCACCGAGATTCATTCGGACGTCTATAATTAAGTTCGGAAAAGAATCAAGCTCGTTTTTGTATGTATCTATTAATTGATTAACAGCTTCAGTATTTGTGAAGTCTGTCAAAGTAATTAAGAGTGTATCTTCATTATACTTTTCTAATGAATAGTTAGGCGTGTAACCGATTTGTTTATACTTTTGTAAAGGAATAGTTTGGGTTACTCCATTTTCATCTATAATTGTACAATTGGATGACTTCGATAAAGCATAGTCCCATTTTTCACGATCATAGGTAGTCTCATTTAAATATTTTTTATATTTTATTAATAGCTCAGGAATTTTTATGTTATCTAATGCAAGAATAGTCTGTCCTTTTTTCACTCGTTTTTCTTGGTTAGCTGATGTAATGTATAACCGATCTTCATATCGTTTAACTTGAAACCCAACACTATTAAGTGGTTGTTTTTTTGTAGTCATTTTGAAAAACATATGATTATCTTTAAAGTCTAATAAGTAATCTCCTACAATTTCAGTAAATTGTACTGGTGTTAACTCTCCATGTTTCTCTAATCGTTCAATCTTATGTAAATATGTAGTAGGGTCGTCCCATCCTTTTTTATCGAGAAACCCCGAATAATCGTGGTGAGTAATTGAAACAACTTCTTTGAAAATTTCTGTGTACACAACTTTTCCTCCTTATAATTTGATTAGTCGAATAAAAGAATTCTGTACTGTACCCTTATTATCCTTTATTTGGATGTGGGAAATTAAATGAAGTGGCATAAAGTACAGGAGAAAGTGAAATGTATTTTAAAGAAGTAGACGTGGAAAGTGTAAGGACGTTAGGACCGAGACATATTTGTTAGCAAGCTATTAAAAGAAAAATGGTCGATGAAGTAGCAGAGTTTCTTTCCAATACTAAGGTGAAAATAATGCGTGGTCCAATCGAAATGAATCATTATTTGGATGATTCATTTCGATTGATTTTTACGATTCTAATGGATTTATCGTAGAGGTTGTGTATACTCCAAATGCAGAAATGTAATGAGAAACTTGACGTTTACTTTATAATATAAAAAGGGGGTGGAATATTGAAAGTCAGGCAAGGAAAATATGAAGAAATAAAATTACACGATAGAATTCCAGGAATGGTTGAATATATAGAGGACACAATGTTACCTACTGGTTTTCACTATTATATTCCTCCGCATTGGCATAGAAGTATTGAAATTAGTCTAGTCGTATATGGAGAAGTTTTCTTGTATGTGAATGGGCAAAAAAAGAAAGTATCCGCGGGTGAATTTATTTTTGTAAATAGTGGAGATGTTCATGAATTTGAAAAAGTTGAAAATACAAGTTGTGCAGTCATGATGCTAATTATTTCTTATGAATTTCTTAAAGAGCTAAATGAAGATTTTGATAAATATAGATTTAATATAAAAGAATCAGTTGTTCAGAAAACTAACCTCCAGCAAATGTTTTATGAATTAAAGGGGTTAGTCACAAACTCTGATGATTTAACTTACATAAAAATTAATAGTTTAATTTATGAAATTGTTTATATTCTATTGCGATATTGCAAAGATGGGGAGAATATAAACAATGATTTTCAACTTGAAAATAGACAGAAAGAAATAATTACGTATATTTACAAACATTATGATGAGGAACTAAAACTGAAAGATGTGGCTAAACATTTTTTTGTAAGTGAAGAACATTTTTCACGTATGTTTAAAAAATCATTCGGATCAAATTTCACCACTTTTTTAACGAGATACAGGCTCTATAAAGCGTATGAAGATATTATTAGAAGTACAAATTCTATACAAGATATAGCGCTGAAACATGGATTTCCAAATGTGAAATCATTTATTTCACAGTTTAAAGACAAATATGGATATACACCATTACAGTATAGGAAAAATATCATATCAAAAAATGACTATAATCGAATCAAATATGAACAACAATAAAAATACGTTCCATGGTACATTTTGTACATGGAACGTATTTTTATTTAGTAAACGGGAAGTTATATAATCCCGAATAATGAAAGCGCTTGAATTTAGAGGGGAGAAATATTAGATGACTAGAAAATATGACTTAGACTTATTAGAAAAAATTCAAGAAAAACAAGAAACCATCAATGTGAAGGGGGCAAAAGTCTTAGTAAAAAACATACCAGATTGTGATGAAAAAGGAGCGATGGATCCACGCCTTTATAAGGATACGAAGGTTCAAATGAATGTAATGAGGTTTATGCCTAAAAATATGATGAAAATGGATGCTTCTGAAAAATCGGTAAAGAATATGCGAAAACAATTTAATGGAATTAAAAGTGTTCCAATTGTCACTAAAGACATAAATATTGCGCATAAAACAGTGAAAGCGGAAGATGGCTATGATATACCTATAAGAATTTATAACAGTAGTACTAAACGAGAGAATGCACCAATTTTATACTTTATTCATGGTGGCGGATTTATGGCAGGATCACCTGATGTGGTAGAAGAACTTGTGAAATTGATAGTAGAAAAAACAGATATACTAGCCGTTTCTGTGGATTATCGATTAGCTCCAGAAAATCCTTTTCCAACTGGGCATACAGATTGTTACACTACTCTAAAGTGGATTTATGAGAATGCTGGCACATTAGGCGGTGATAAGAATAATATCTTTGTAGCAGGTGATAGTGCAGGAGGGAACTTAACACAGTATTGTACAACTAAAGATTTGGAAGATGGTAGGAAGTACGTGAAGGGACAGTTGCTACTGTATCCTACAATTAACATGTGTGATTATGAAGATGAGTTTTATTCTTGGAGTATAGATAAATATGAAATTGCTCCAAAGTATAAAAAAGGATTAGAAAAAATGCTTAATATTATGCATTCAATGGTTGGAGGTATGTCAGAAGTACTTGGTACGAAAGAAATTAATTCTAAGTATTTAAGTCCATATGTTGATGTATCCTCAGACTATCCAAGTACATTTATTACGGTAGGAGAGCATGATTTTTTAATGATAGAATGCTTAGCTTATGCAGCTAAATTAACTAACAAAGGAGTTGATACCGAAACAGTTCTTTATCGTGGTTTAGGGCACGCTTATGGAGATAACGTAGGTGTCTATCCTCAAAGTGAAGATTTAGCAATTGAAATGGGGAATTTTATATTAAAGCATAGTGGAAAGTAGGGAGCATGATGAAAAATAGAAAAGTGATATTAATTGCTAGCTTTGCTATTTTACTATGTATCTTTGCATTTACAGACTTACAAATATCCAATAGTTTATATGAACCAACTAATAAGATTGCTCTTTTTTTACAAGCTAAAGGAGTATTTTGAGCTTATATAATGATGAATGGTTTGAGTAGTACTAAAGTATTATTTGTTTAATCGGATAAATAAATTATTGGTTTTAGATGGAATTTCTACTTGTGAAAAAATAGAGAGAAGCGAAAGCTTCCCTCTATGAAATTAACTATTCAATTTTAGTAAATGTAAGCGGCTGAGTACTTAGCATAGCGGGCACATGTAACTGAAGTGATGGGAATTCACCATTCACATTCATTTCATATGCAAATAATAGATTCATTTTTGCTTGGAACAAGTCAACTGGTGCGGAGAAAATGTCGTAATGATGATGCTGTAATTGAATCTCCATCTCCATAAATTGTACGTGTAATGAATCATCCCGTTTATATACTTGTAATGCTCCATAAGCAGGATGCTCAAAAGTACCAGTGTAGTCCTCTAATTTGTGAGAAGGTGCAGTCCCTTTAATTTGTTCAGGAAGGGATTCAGTTGCTTCTTTCATCATTTCCTTCATTTTTTCAGTATCTTCTACAGCACGTTTATGCCAATCGATACCTTCTAATTCAAGTAGATCGTCATAAATTTGGTTAGCAAGATAAGTAGGGAGTAATGTGCTTCCAGCATTCGTTAAAATGACAAGGCCTACATTTTCTTTTGGCATGAATGAAACAAGTGCCGAAAATCCATCAATATTACCGCCATGATGAATCACTTTATTACCACGATAAGCGCTAATAAACCAACCAAGGCCGTAACTATTTAATGGAGATTCAGGGAGTGATAAAACTGGTTGATCTGGAATGGAATTGTGTGGTGTATACATTTGTTGTAATAATTCAGAGGAGATTAATTCATGATCTCCAAACTTTCCTTCGTTTAAGTGAAGAAGTACCCAATTTGCCATATCTTCAATTGTAGAATTAATGCATCCAGCAGCGCCAACTGTATCGATATTACGGAATGGAACTTCTTTTATTTCACCGTCATTTTCCATGTAAGGTAAAGCATAATCGTCTGTATTTTGTGAGTCTGTAACAGAGAAATTTGTTTGATTCATATTTAAAGGCTCTAAAATATGTTCTGTAACGTATTGTTCCCACGTTTGATTTGTAATGTTTTCCACAATGTAGCTAATTGTCGCATACATTAAGTTGTTATATAGAAACGCTGTTCGGAACGGCGCATCAAGTGGTAAATGTTTTATTTTTTCAACTAGATCTTTTCGAGATAAGGAAGAGCTGTACCAGAGAGCCTCATGACGACTTACACCAGTTCGATGAGAAGCTAAATCTCGTCCTGTAACTTGCGAGTTAGCGAGCATATCGGATAGAGAGAAGTTAGGTACGTAAGTTTGGATAGGAGTATCCCAATTAAACTTTTTTTGTTGTGCTAATAAGCTTAATGAAAGTGTTCCGAATGCTTTCGTTGCGGAACCGATTGCGAATCGTGTCTGCGGAGTAACAGCCTCTTTTTTCTCTATGCTACGATAACCGAAACCTTCTGAAATAATGACCTCGCCGTCTTTTATAACAGCTACAGCAGCGCCAGGAACGTTTAAATCCTTCATCATCTTCTCAACCTTATGTTGTAACGTACTTAAAACAGGAGTTTTGATTTTAGACATGCTTCCAACCTCCAAATATAATTTTTATGTTCCGCACTATACTTTCTGTAATAGAAAAGTGAAACCCTTTTTAAATACAGAAAGTTAATAATTTTGTAAGAATAAATAAATTTATTATTTATTTAGAATTTTATTTTTACTATAATTAATTTAAATTAATTATAATAAAAAGATGGTGAAGAAGCGTGTTAACAATAAAGAAAGTACTTTGCGATAATAAAATTAATCCGATAGGCATAGATTCAAAAGTTGTTAAAATTAGTTGGCAGCTCGAATCGAATAACCGAAATGTAAAACAACATGCTTATCAATTGCAAGTTGCGAAGGATAAAGATTTTGAAAATATAGTATTTGATTCACAGAAAGTAGAAACAGATCAAAGTTTACATATACCGATCAATTCCTTTCTATATAGAACGGAGACACGCTATTTTTACCGAGTGAAGGTGTGGGATAATCATGCAGAAGAGTCATCTTGGTCAAAAGTAGCATTTTGGGAGACTGGATTACAAAGTGACAATTGGACGGGAAACTGGATTGCTGCAAAAAAAGAGCGAACACAAGTTATGTCTTTTAATAAAAATATTTTTATTGAAAAATTAGTAAAAAAAGCACGTTTATATATAACAAGTTTAGGATTATATGAGGCTGCTATAAATGGAGAGCGTATTGGAGAGTGTTACTTTACTCCTGGATGGACAAGTTATGATAAGAGAATATTGTATCAAACGTTTGATATAACGCATTTATTAAAGGATGAGCACAATGCTATTTCTGTACTGGTAGGTAATGGATGGTTTAAAGGACCGCTTACAATGAATCATATACGTAATTATTACGGGGAAAGGCGTGCGATCATTGCTCAAATACATATAACGTATGAGGATGGAACGAAAGAAAAAATTGTAACAGATGAAACTTGGAAGGTAGAAAAAAGCCCTATTTTGTATTCTGAAATTTATGAAGGAGAAGTTTACGACGCTAGGTTAGAAGAAAGTGGACAAGAGCTTGAGGATGTTGAAGTAATTGAGTATTCTAAACAAATAATTGTTGCACAAGAAAACGAATCGATTCGTAAAATGAAAGTCATAAAACCAATCTCTATTTCAAAACTACCAAATCACGAGTGGCTCATTGATATGGGACAAAATATGGTAGGATGGGTGCGATTTACAGTCCGTCATGTTTATATTGGGCAAAAAATAGAATTACAACATGCTGAAATATTAAATAAAGACGGTAGTTTTTATACTGGAAACCTCCGAAAGGCAAAACAAAAAATAGTGTATATTGCAAAAGGAGAAGAAGAGGAAAAGTTTGAGCCTCATTTTACATATCAAGGTTTTAGGTATGTGAAAATAAGTGGATTAACTCAGCCACCTCAATTAACAAATTTTGAGGGGATCGTATTACATACTAATATGGAAAAAGCGTCTAAGTTCGAAACGTCCAACCCATTAATCAATCAGCTTCATCATAATGTAGAATGGTCCCAAAGAGGTAACTTCTTTGATGTGCCGACAGATTGTCCTCAGCGAGATGATCGACTTGGATGGACTGGGGATGCGCAAATGTTCATCGGAACAGCTACACAATTAATGAATGTTCAATCGTTTTTTAAGAAATGGCTTCAAGATTTATCGTTAGATCAAAATGTTAATGGGGCTGTGCCTTTAGTTATTCCGGATGCGTTTGGAAAAAGAGAAGCTTTTGATCTTGATACTTCTGGAGGTTGGGGGGATGCAGCAATTATATGTCCGTGGGTTCACTATTTGCATTACGGAGATGTATCGGTTTTAAAAGAACAATATGACAGTATGAAGAAGTATATAGATTACATACGTTCACAAGGTGAGAACGAGTATATATGGGATACAGGTTATCATTTAGGAGATTGGCTTGCGTTAGATACGAAACCGGATGTATATGAAGGTGGAACTGACAAGCATTTTATTGCGACAGCGTTTTATGCGTATTCTACATCGCTACTACAAAAAATTGCTGAGATTTTAGGTGAAAATACAGATGCTAAGTTTTATGAAGAGTTACACGCAAATATTGTTCGAGCATTTCAAAATGAATTCGTTACACCAAATGGTAGATTAATTTCAGATACCCAAACGGCCCACGTATTGGTGCTTTTGTTTGAATTGGTAAATGATAATGTGAAGGAGAAAATATTTAATCGCTTAATTGAGCTTTTAAAAGAAAATAAAAATCATTTAACAACTGGTTTTATAGGAACACCGTATTTAAATTTAATATTAAGCAAGTTTAAACGTCATGACCTTGCTTGTAAGCTTCTATTTCATGAAGATTATCCATCTTGGTTATATCAAGTGAAAAAAGGTGCTACAACGATTTGGGAACATTGGGATGGTGTGAAAGAAGATGGAACACTTTGGAAGGATAGCATGAATTCTTATAATCATTACGCATACGGTTCTATCGTTGAATGGATATACCGATATATTGTTGGGCTAGAAGTGAATGAAACAAAGGCTGGATATAAACATTTTTATATCCAGCCTCATTTTGATTCCAATCTAGAATGGATTAATATAAAGCGTGAAACAGCGTATGGAGAAATTAAAATTGATTGGCGTGTAGAACATGAACAAGCTATATTAAATATCTCAGTACCAGCAAATACTACAGCAACGTTACGAATTCAGGAAGCTGAATGGGAAACGAGAGATAGGATTGAAAAGGAACTAGGATCGGGCGATTATGAATTTACATTTTGTAAGAAAATAAATGAGGTAGAATTCTGTTAATATAGAAATGTTTTTTATTAATTTGGATTATTAAATTCGCTGTTTTTCATGTTATGATAAATTGCATATAAGATTGAAAGAAGGTTTTCTTACATATGAAACATGCTGAATATGAATACTTAAATTTATGCCGTCATGTAATGGAGCACGGTACGAAGAAAGAAGATCGTACGGGGACAGGTACTGTATCTGTATTTGGTTACCAAATGCGTTTTGATCTAAGTAAAGGGTTTCCTTTATTAACGACAAAGAGAGTCCCATTTCGCCTTGTAGCAAGTGAACTACTTTGGTTTATGAAAGGTGATACAAATATTCGTTATTTATTGCAACATAATAATAATATTTGGAATGAATGGGCGTTTAAGAGCTGGGTAGAAAGTGACGAATATAATGGCCCTGATATGACAGATTTCGGTCTTCGCTCACAACAAGATGAGGAATTTAAGAAGCAATACGATGAGCAAATGGAATTGTTTAAAAAGAACGTTCTAGAAGATGATGATTTTTCGAATAAATATGGTTATTTAGGAGACGTATACGGAAAGCAATGGCGTGCTTGGAAAACGACAGCTGGTGAAACGCTTGATCAACTAAAAGATGTAATTGAAATGATTAAGAAAACACCAGATTCACGTCGACTAATTGTTTCTGCTTGGAATCCTGAGGATGTACCAAGCATGGCTTTACCGCCTTGTCATACGCTATTTCAATTTTATGTAGCAGATGGAAAGCTTTCTTGTCAGTTATATCAAAGAAGCGGTGACATATTCCTTGGAATTCCATTTAACATCGCAAGCTATTCATTACTGACACATTTAATTGCACATGAATGTGGTCTTGAAGTTGGCGAATTTGTTCATACAATTGGAGATGCACACATTTATACAAATCATTTTGAACAAGTAGAAAAGCAATTAGCACGTGAACCACGTCCATTCCCGAAACTTACATTAAATCCAGATGTGAAATCTGTGTTCGATTTTGAAATGGAAGATTTAACGATTGAAGGATATGATCCACACCCAGCAATTAAAGCACCTGTTGCAGTGTAATTGTAGAGGAGATGAAAAAATGATTATTTCATTTATGGTCGCAATGGATGAAAATAGAGTAATTGGTAAAGATAATAATTTACCTTGGCGTTTACCAAGTGAATTACAGTATGTAAAAAAAACGACGATGGGCCACCCGCTTATTATGGGCAGAAAGAACTACGAAGCGATTGGTAGACCGCTGCCTGGAAGACGTAATATTATTGTAACGCGTAATGAAGGGTATCATGTTGAAGGCTGTGAAGTAGCACATTCTGTAGAAGAAGTGTTTGAACTATGCAAAAATGAAGAAGAAATCTTTATTTTTGGCGGAGCGCAAATTTATGATCTCTTTTTACCTTACGTAGACAAGCTATATATAACAAAAATCCACTATGCATTTGAAGGGGATACATTTTTCCCGGAAATAGACATGACAAATTGGAAAGAGATTTTTGTAGAAAAAGGTTTAACGGATGAAAAAAATCCGTATACGTACTATTACCATGTATATGAGAAGCAACAATAATAATAAAGATTGATGTAAAAATTTGCATCAATCTTTTTATTTATATTCATCGATATAAGTTTATAGATGATATTCGATAGTGCTATAATGAAATATAGCATGTGAAAATGCTAAAATTTTCAAGAGTATTAAGATAGAAAGAGGAGGAGAATCGGTTGAGAAAAATATGGGGGATTCTTTTTCTTTGCTTTGCATTAATGCTAGTCGGATGCGGCAAAGAAGAAAAACCACAAGAAGCGTTTGATACATATGCAAAAGCGTGGAATAAGCAAAAATTTGCTGATATGTATGATCAATTATCAGAAAATGCAAAAAAAGATATTTCAAAGAAAGAGTTTACTGAGAAATATGAAAAGATTTATTCTGGTATCGAAGTGAAAGACTTAAAGGTAGAAACAGGAGAAGTAAAAGAAGATAAAAAAGATGAAGGCCCTGTTCCTTTTAAGGTAAGTATGGATACAGTTGGTGGTAAAATCACTTTTAGCCATGAAGCAAAAATGGTGAAAGAAAAAGACGGAGATAAAGAATCATGGAAAATAGATTGGACTCCTGATTTTATATTCCCAGGTATGACAAAGGATAGTAAAGTGCGTATGCAGACAACACAGCCAAAACGTGGTGAAGTTTACGATCGTAATGGAAAAGGTCTTGCGACGAATGGTAAAGCTTCTGAAATCGGAATGATTCCAGAAAAATTAGGAGATGCTGCTCCACAAACGAAAGAAACTGTAGCGAAGTTGTTAAATGTGTCTGTAGAAGAAATTGATCAGAAACTAGCTGCTAAATGGGTAAAACCAGGGTATCTCGTACCAATTGGAATTTTACCTGAGGGAGAAACGCAAAATACGTACATTGATTTACCAGGTGTTGCAACAAAACCAGTAAATGTTCGTTCATATCCATTAGGAGAAGCAGCAGCACATCTTACTGGTTATATTGGAAAAGTGAATGCGGAAGATTTAAAAACGCTACAAAAGAAAGGCTATCAAGCTGATGATCCAGTAGGTAAAGCTGGTTTAGAGCAAATATTGGAAGAAAAGCTACGTGGTAAAAAAGGTGGCCGTGTCTTCATGGAAGATGCACAAGGAAAAGAAATTAAAAATTTAGCGAAGACAGATGCTGTTGATGGAGAGAATGTAACTTTAACTATCGATAGTGTTGTACAAGAAAAAATTTATAATGAAATGAAAGGAGAAGCTGGATCAAGTGCAGCAATCAATCCGAAAAGTGGAGAAACGATTGCGCTTGTGAGTAGTCCAGCATACAATCCTAATCTTATTGCGAGAGGGACATCAAAAGCTCAACGTGAAGCTTGGAATAATGACCCGAAAAAACCAATGACGAATCGATTCACACAATTATCGGTTCCAGGCTCTGTATTTAAGCCTATTACAGGGGCAATTGGTCTTGAAACAAAAGCGATTGATCCGAAAGAAGAATTGAAAATTGAAGGATTGAAATGGACGAAAGATTCTTCTTGGGGTAATTATTATGTAACACGTGTAAAAGATGCAAATCCGATTGATTTTGATAAGGCGATGAAATACTCGGATAATATTTACTTCGCACAAGAAGCTTTGAAAATAGGTAAAGATAAATTTATGACTGAAGCGAAAAAATTCGGATTCGATGAGAAATTACCAATCGAATACGGATTCCCTGCTTCTAAAATTGCAAATGACGGCATTAAAAATGATATTCAAATGGCAGATACAGGATACGGACAAGGAGAAGTCTTAATGACTCCTCTTCATTTAGCCTTAACGTATGCACCAATTGTCAATGATGGAACGATTCCCACGCCGTACATCATTAAAACAGATAAACAACCAAAAGCTTGGAAAGAAAATGTGATTTCTAAAGGGAATCAGGATATATTAAAAACAGCATTAACGAAAGTAATTAACGATCCAGATGGTACTGGAAAAATTGCTAAAATTGATGGTATGACTCTTGCTGGTAAAACAGGAACAGCAGAATTAAAAGCATCAAAAGAGGCAGAAGGAAAAGAACTAGGTTGGTTTGCTGCGTTTGATTTAAATTCACCTGATATGGTCATTACAATGATGATTGAAGATGTAAAAGGTAGAGGTGGAAGTAATATTCCGGCTGAAAAAGTGAAACATGTTTTTCAAAAGTAATGATTAATAAAGACTATCTCCATGAAATGTGGAGGTAGTTTTTTTATTGGTTAAAATCCTAATGCTTATATACAAAAAAATAAACAATATAATTTTTATTAACTTACGAAAAAAAAGTAGCTATTTTTATTGACATTACGTAAGACTTTTTGTATTATACTTACATAAGGTAAGTTATTTACTTTCGAATTATAAATCTTGAATTAAAGATAAATTAGAAAAAGGGAGAGAATACAATGACAAAAGTACTATTTATCACAGCAAATCCAAATTCAGCAGAAGGTTCTTTCGGTATGGCAGTAGGAGAAGCTTTCATCGAAGCATATAAAAACGAACATCCACAAGACGAAGTTGTAACAATTGATTTATTCAATACAACTGTACCAGCAATTGATGCAGATGTATTTGCTGCTTGGGGTAAATTTGCAGCAGGTGAAGGTTTTGAAACTTTAACGGAAGTTCAACAACAAAAAGTTGCAGCAATGAACGGAAACTTAGAAACATTTATGCATGCAGATCGTTATGTATTCGTAACTCCAATGTGGAACTTTAGCTATCCACCAGTAGTGAAAGCATACTTAGATAACGTAGCAATCGCAGGTAAAACATTCAAATATACTGAAAATGGTCCAGTTGGCTTATTAGAAGGCAAAAAAGCACTTCACATTCAAGCTACAGGTGGCGTTTATTCTGAAGGAGCATATGCAGCTGTAGACTTCGGCCGTAATCACTTAAAAACAGTATTAGGATTCATCGGTGTAAATGAAACTGAATATATTGCAGTTGAAGGTATGAATGCTAATCCTGAAAAAGCACAAGAAATTAAAGAAGCAGCAATTGCTAACGCACGTGAATTAGCAAAACGTTTCTAATATAGAATACTTAAAAATGTCCAAACACTTGTTGTTTGGACATTTTTTCTTCTTTTTCCTTCGTTTGTCTAGTATAATGAAGGTCGGAATGATAATAGGTGGGGGTTCTGTATGATTCAAACGTTTTTTAAAATCTTTTATTTAATTTTAATCGTAATTGCGATTACACCGAGAATGTGGCGTCTTAAAAAACAAGTAAATACGATGTCACCGCAAGAAAAAGATAATGCTGTGTACAAAACGACAAATTGGTTTGGTAAGAAAATGGTACGTGTAGCTGGGGGAACAGTCGAAGTAAAAGGACTTGAAAATGTTCCAAAAGATAAGCCGGTACTAGTTGTAAGTAATCATCAGAGTAATATGGATATTCCTGTTTTACTAGGTTACTTAAATAAACCAATTGGATTTGTTTCAAAAGCAGAGATTAAGAAGTTTCCAGTTGTACCAACTTGGATGGAACTTATGAATTGTGTATTTATGGTTCGTAATGATCGTCGTCAATCTTTTCAAGCGATTAAAGATGGAATTGAACTATTAAAGAATGGACATTCTATCGTAATTTTCCCTGAAGGAACGAGAAGTAAGGGTGGCGAAATTGGAGAGTTTAAAGCTGGTAGTTTTCACCTTGCAGTAAAATCTGGCGTAGCTATTTTACCAGTAACGTTAGATGGTACATATAAAATGTTTGAGGCAAATGGAAATCGTATGAAGCCGGCACATGCAACGGTAACAATTTCTAAGCCAATTACACAAGAAGAATATGCAAGTATGGATATTAAAGAATTAACAAAACATACACAAGACGTTATTGCATCTCAATTACATAAGTAATAAAAAAAAGGTTTCAGCTTAAATTAAGCTGAAACCTTTTTTTTATGCTGCTGGTAATACATAAAATAGTACGCAGAAAAACATCATTGCACTACCACCTAATACGAAAAGATGCCAAATGGCATGATTGAAAGGTAGCTTTTCCCAAAGGAAGAATATAGCACCGACAGAATATAAAATTCCACCTGCTAATAGTAGTGAAAAACCGTGACCAGTTAGATTTTCATAAAGTGGTTTTATAGCAACGATTATGAGCCATCCCATAATGATATAACATAAAGTTGATGCTTTTATAAAGCGACGTACAAAGAAAATTTTGAAGACAATACCGCCAATTGCAAGTGTCCATATAATAGCGAGTAACGTCCAGCCTAAAGGTCCACGAAGTGTAATAAGTAGAAACGGAGTATATGTGCCAGCGATTAATAAATAGATGGCTGAGTGATCTAAAATAGTAAATAATTTTTCTACCTTTGGATGGTGAATGCTATGTAGCAACGTCGAAAACAAGTACAGTAAGAACATGCTTACACCATAAACAGTAAATGCAACAACAGCAGATGCAGTACCATGTTTAGAAGCATGAATAATTAATATAATTAAGGCAGGGATGCTTAAAATGGCACCGATACCATGTGTAATTGCATTTGCAATTTCTTCTTTCACAAAATGTGTCATTCGTGTCATTTTTTCAGTCATAATGCAAATCCTTTCTACTATCATAAAATAATATGTCGTTTCCCTTACCATATCATACACAAAGACAATAGAAAATGAAATTTGTATAATTGATTATATTTTTGAATTTTTTTGACAAAAGACAACGGACTTGTTGACGTTTTCAAACTTTTTTGACAAAATAAAATTATGTAATAGTAGGACAAGGAATCTACTAAAAAAAGGGGATGGGGAAATGTTTTCAAATATTGGCTTTCCAGGGTTAATTTTAATTTTAGTAGCTGTACTCATTTTATTTGGACCTAAAAAATTGCCGGAAATCGGGAAGGCTTTAGGAGAAACGTTAAAAGAGTTTAAAAAATCAACGAAAGAATTGACAGATGACGCATTTCAAGAGAAGGAAAAGAAGGAAAAAATGTGATGAATTTTCCTCGTAATGGGATAAATAAAGTGTGGTGAACGAGATGGAAGATCGGGAAATGAGCGTAGTAGAACATATTGTTGAGCTTCGTAAACGAGTAATATATACAGTTTTATCCTTTGTACTATTTTTAATTATTGGATTTACTTTTACGAAGGACATTTATTTTTGGCTCGTAAAAGATTTACCAATGAAATTAACTGTTCTCGGTCCAAGTGATGTATTGTGGATTTTTTTCTCGATTGCTACAGTATTTGCTATCGTTTGTACAATTCCTTTTGCTGCTATACAAATTTGGTTATTTGTAAAACCAGGTTTACATTCAAATGAACAAAAGATGACAGTGATGTATATACCGGTATTGTCTATATTATTTATTGCAGGTTTATGTTTTGGCTATTTTATTGTAATGCCGTTTCTATTTCATTTTTTAACTACGATTGGTAATGAAATGTTTAATACGATGTTTACGACAGAAAAATATTTTCATTTTGTATTGAATTTAACAGTACCATTTGCTGTCATTTTTGAATTACCTGTAGTTGTAATGTTTTTAACGAGTATTGGACTTTTAACGGCAGAATTTCTTGTGAAAATAAGAAGGTATGCATATGTAATATTGATTATTATTGCATCATGTATATCACCACCTGATTTTTTATCACATAGTTTAGTTGCGGTACCACTTATTTGTATTTATGAAATTAGCATCGCTTTATCAAAGATTGTTAGTAAGCGAAAACAAAAAAGAGAAGAAAAACAGTCGAAAAGTGCCTCTTTATAAAGGCACTTTTTAATTTATTTGTTATACTCTAGATATAATCGTATACAATATATAGAAGAAAAAAATTATAGAATCTCCAAAATTTAGACAAACTTTTCACTTTTATAAGTTTATACTGAAGTTATCGAGCTATATATGGATAATAAGACTCCCGTCTCAAGGGATATATAGGACAGGGGCCGAATTAGGTGGATATAAATGAAGTATTAACTTCTAAACGGGGGCCGCTTAAGAATATTTTAGTTTTCATAGGAAACCTACACTTGAAAAACGTGTTAAAGAATAAAGTGGAGGAAGTTCAAAAATCCAACGAAAAAGAGGATTGATATTGTGATTACGAAAAGTTTTTATTTCACTCATGCAACAGGGAGTTGTATTAAAATATTTGAAATCCCTGTCCTACAAACACAGCATCCATTAGCGTTTCTAATTCAGTCTCGTCTTCAATTGTTTATTGCAAAAATTCAAAAACATAAAAATCCAAGATTCTCGTACTCTTTCCGTGAATATTTACAAAGTTGTTTGAAGTGGAATGATTATTCAAATGTATATAAAACAAATACTCTTGAAAAAAATGCATGATATAGAGTGTGGACAGGGTTAAGAGCTCTGTCTTTTTTATTTTAGATATAAAAATATAATTAATTTGGTGAAATTTGTTCTAAATTGTTGAAAGCAATGGGAATACTAGTATAATAACAAGGAGAGCGTATTGGAAAGGGAAGAATATAATATGCAAAAAATTAAAATTGTAACAGATTCAACGGCGGATTTATCACAAGAGGTAATTGAGAAGTATGACATTCATGTTCTACCATTATCAATCTCTGTAAATGGACAAACATATTTAGATCGCGTTGATCTACAACCGGATGAATTTATTGAAGAAATGCTTAAATCAGAAGAACTACCAAAAACATCACAACCGGCAATGGGGACATTTGTAGAAATGTATGACAAGTTAGGCGAAGATGGAAGTGAAGTACTTTCTATTCATATGACGAGTGGAATGAGTGGTACTGTCGCAACTGCCAATAGTGCTGCAACAATGACCGATACAAAAGTAACAGTTGTTGATTCTCAATTTATTACACATGCTTTAGCATATCAAGTAATTGAAGCTGCTAAAATGGCAAATGAAGGACGCTCACTAGAGGATATTATAAAGCGAATTGATGAAGTGAGAAAAAATACCCGCTTATATGTAGTTGTAGATACATTGGAGAACTTAGTGAAAGGTGGACGTATTGGTAAAGGAAAAGCATTTATCGGTTCTTTACTGAACATCAAACCAATTGCAAACCTTGAAGGTGGAGCATACAATCCAGTGACAAAAGTTCGTAGTCAAGGACAGATTGTAAAGACACTGACTAAAATATTTGAACAAGATACAGCAGGAAAGTCTATAAAGGCTGTTGCAATTCCGCATGCAAAAGCAATTCCTTTAGCTGAAAGTATGAAAGCAGCGGTTGAAAAAGTGAGTGGATTTACTCAATCAGAAATTTTTTATACAACACCTATTATTAGTACTCATACAGGGCCAGGAGCAATTGGTTTTATGTATTTAGCAGAGTAATAAAAAAGCTACTTGAAATATATTTTCAAGTAGCTTTTTTATGTGAAAATAATATAGGAAATGAGAAGGGCTATACAGGCGCTACCGCTAATGATATAGCGAGTCTGTAAATAATCTTTCATAGAAATCACCCTTTTCGATTTTCTAAAGTATATGATAAATCATTAAAAAAAAGTAGCGCAGTTATACATGAGTGGTTTCTGTGATTTTTTCTGTTTTTTCCTCTGAAATACTGGGGCTATAAGTGAAAGTTTGACCTAAAAAGAGAACATGTAGTTGTTCCCACGGTAGCATTCGTAAATTCCAGTTATTTCGTAGTCTTGTTATTGCTTCTCTTGGTGTTTCATCTGCTAAAGCAAAAGTACCGTAGTGCATTGGAATGAAATGTGTAGCTTTTATATCTAAATAGGCTTGCACAGCTTCTTCAGGTGAAACGTGAGACACTTTCATAAACCATTCTGGTTCATAGGCACCAATTGGCATAAGTGCAATATCAATTGAAAAACGGTTTCCGATTTCTTTAAAACCTTGGAAATAACCACTATCACCACAAAAATAAATGGTTTCTGAAGAAGTCATATTATCAATGATCCATCCTCCCCAGTGAGAGGTGTTCATATCAAATAATGATCTTCTCGTCCAGTGCTGGGCAGGTACGAAGTGAAAAGAGACTTCATCAATTGTTGTACTTTCCCACCAGTTGTATTCTTCTACATTGGTAAATTTTTTACGAGTGAATAATTTTTTAAGCCCAATAGGAACAAGGTATAAGGCATCATCATTTAGTTGGCGAAGAGATGAAAAGTCTAAATGATCGTAATGACCGTGTGAAATAAGAACGATATCGATTTTCGGTAGTTCTTTTATAGAGAGCCCTGGCTCAGTAAGTCGTGGAACCAACTTTAATTTATTTGCCCATACTGGATCTGTTAAAATATTTAAGCCGTTCGTTTGAATGAGAAAAGTGGAATGACCAATCCATGTGACAGTTGTTTTTTCAAAGTTATTGAGCAAAAATTTACTTTGTTTAACAGGTGATTGTTCTACTAGAAAAGAAAAGTCTTTTTTTGTTTGTTTTCTCTCTTTACGCCAGCGTAGGAAGGAGCGAATCGATTTTTTTGTACTTACATTATCCATATTTTCATAGCGCTTAGCCATGAACATCACCTCATTTAAAATCGTTGTAGTTGTATTGTACCGAAATGTTGTTAAGGAATACAGTGTTTAACATGGATTAATGTTTAAGTAATTGTAAAAAAACAGGGGATAGGCATTTACAAATTTAACAATGAACTTTGTCTCGTAAATAATGTTTAGAGAAATAATAGTAGTAAAATATATTTTGTCTAGTAATTAGCTTTAAATAAAGAAGTAACATACGTAAAATCGTACGATTTCGTGAACAAATGGCGTAAACAATTTTCTCATAGTGTTTACTTTTGTTATGATATACATTACTTACATAAATTAAGGAAAGAGAAAAGAGGTTTAATAATGAAGCGTTATCAAAGGTTAATTGGTCTTATGGTTGTATTTTGTCTCTTTATACTTGCAGGTTGTAGCAGTTCAGGTTCAAAATTACGTAAACCGTTAAACTGGGATTTAGAAACTTTCCAATTTACAAATCAAGAAGGAAAGCCATTTGGTACAAAAGATTTAAAAGGGAAAGTTTGGGTAGCTGATTTCATGTTTACAAACTGTCAAACAGTTTGTCCGCCAATGACTGCTAATATGGCGAAATTACAGAAGATGGCGAAGGAAGAGAAATTAGACGTTCAGTTTGTATCGTTTAGTGTAGACCCTGACCTTGATAAACCAGAAAATTTGAAAGCATTCATTCAAAAGTTTACAGAAGATACAAGTAATTGGAACTTGTTAACAGGTTATTCGCTGGAGGATATTACAAAGTTCGCAAAAGAGAACTTCCAATCGCTTGTAGATAAACCAGAGAATGGGCAAGTAATGCATGGTACATCATTTTATTTAATTGATCAAAATGGAAAAGTAATGAAGAAATATAGTGGTATTAGTAATACGCCATACGAAGATATTATACGTGATATGAAGCGATTAGTGGATTAAAAAGAAGGGTGCTTAGCACCCTTCTTTTTTGTCTTTTAGTCTATGGATAATATATCGTGTTGTTGCGGAAGTTTCTGTGCACGAATTTCTAACACACCGTTTTGATAAGAAGCTTTCGCTGCTTTTTTATTAATTAAATATGGTAACTTAATAATTCTTGAAGCTTCTGAAATGGAACGTTCTCGGCGATAATAGTTATGAGATGTTTTTTCGTCTGCCTCTTCAAGTATATCTTCTTTAACAGAGACTTTTAAGTATTCACTTTGTATTTCAATTTGAATTTGTTCTTTTTGTATGCCTGGTAGTTCAGCTGTTACGAAGAGTTCGTCACCAACTTCGTATAAATCTACAGGGAATGTTAATAAACGGTTTCCTTTTTGGAAAAAATGATTTAAATCAGCGATTACATTGCGAAGTGGTGTTTGTTCGAAAAAATCATCAATTTGCTTTAAATAATTGCGAACCGGTGGGCGAGAAGAATCTTTTTTTTCTTCACTCATGGTATTCCCTCCTAGAAATCAATATGCAATATCATATGACAAAAGCGGAGAAAGGTGATTGCCTAGTTTTCATGTTTTCATAAAAAATTGTTAAAAATGTGAAATGGAGTGATTTTTTTATAGTTTTTGGTCGCCATATTCAGTTGATTATGCTAGTATAAATAGGGTTGATATAGTAGTATAGAGACAGAATGAAAACTGAAAGAGGGTAAGAAGTATGTGTGGTTTTGTAGGATGTTTATGTGAAAACCCTAGAGAGTTTTCAGAAACAGAAAAACATCAATTTGAAAATATGAACACGATGATTTTCCACCGAGGTCCAGATGACGAAGGATATTTTCGTGATGAACATGTACAATTTGGCTTCCGCCGTTTAAGCATCATTGACTTAGAGGCAGGACATCAGCCGCTAACTTATGAAAATGATCGATATGTAATTATTTTTAATGGTGAAATTTACAATTATGTAGAATTACGTGAAATGTTACTTGAAAAAGGCGCGACGTTTGCAACGCAATCTGATACAGAAGTTATCATTGCATTGTATGCACATATGAAAGAAAAATGTGTAGACTACCTTCGTGGTATGTTCGCATTTATGATTTGGGATCGTGAAGAAAAGACACTTTTCGGTGCGCGTGACCACTTCGGCATTAAGCCTTTATACATCGCACAACAAGGTGATACTACATTCTTCGCATCTGAGAAGAAAAGTATTATGCATGTAATGGAAGACAAAGGGGTAAACCCAACGTCACTACAACATTACTTTACGTACCAATATGGTCCAGAGCCAGAAACATTAACAATTGATGTTAATAAAATTGAGCCTGGTCATTACTTCGTAAAAGAAATCGGTAAAGAGATGGAAATCCATCGCTACTGGAATCCTTATTTCAACGCTTCAAGCGCAACGAAAGAGGAACATATCCAAGCAATTCGTGATGTATTATACGATTCTGTAAAAGTGCATATGCGTAGTGATGTACCAGTAGGTTCATTCCTTTCTGGTGGTATCGATTCATCTATTATTGCTTCTATCGCAAGAGAAATGAACCCAAATCTTTTAACATTTTCTATTGGTTTTGAGCAACGCGGTTTCAGTGAAGTTGACGTTGCGAAAGAAACTGCTGAAAAATTAGGAGTTAAAAACCATAACGTATTCATTTCAGCGCAGGAGTTTATGGATGAGTTCCCAAAAATCATTTGGCATATGGATGATCCTTTAGCAGATCCAGCAGCTGTACCATTGTATTTCGTTGCGAAAGAAGCACGTAAACATGTAACGGTTGTTCTTTCTGGTGAAGGTGCAGACGAGCTATTTGGTGGATATAACATTTATCGTGAGCCAAACTCTTTAAAAATGTTCTCTTACATTCCTAGCCCAGGAAAGAGCGTTCTAAAGGCATTAAGTGGTGCTCTTAAAGAAGGATTTAAAGGGAAAAGCTTCTTAGAGCGTGGATGTACGCCAATTGAAGAGCGTTACTATGGAAATGCGAAAATCTTCCGTGAAGAAGAGAAAGCTGAATTAATGAAGTATTACGATGAAAGTGTTAACTATATGGATATCACAAAACCATTGTATAACGAAATTAAAGATTATGATGATGTAAGCAAAATGCAGTACATTGACATGTTCACATGGTTACGCGGTGACATTTTATTAAAAGCTGATAAAATGACGATGGCAAATTCATTAGAACTTCGTGTACCGTTCTTAGATAAAGAAGTATTTGACGTTGCATCTAAAATTCCGACTGAATTTAAAATTGCTAACGGCACTACGAAAGCTATTTTACGTGAAGCAGCACGTGGCATTGTTCCAGATCACGTATTAGATCGTAAAAAGCTTGGATTCCCAGTACCAATTCGTCACTGGTTAAAAGATGAAATGCACGATTGGGCTATAAATATTATTAAAGAAAGCAAAACGGATCATTTAATCGACAAACAGTATGTATTAAACTTACTGGAAGCACATTGTGCAGATAAAGGCGATTATAGCCGTAAAATTTGGACTGTACTTGCGTTTATGGTATGGCATCAAATTTATGTTGAGCATAAATATGATACAAATAAGTTCCACGAAGAAACAAAGCGTGCGTATAGCTTAGTTTAATAAAAAACCTTAAGGTCGTATTCGGCCTTAAGGTTTTTTTCATAAATTATAATTATAATTGATACAATAATAGTAAAAGGATGGACAACATATGATTACATTTGAGAAAGTAAATACAGAAAATGAAGGCGTTGTAAAAGAAATGTTTCACTCACACAGCTTAGATATGAAAAAGGTTCAGTATTGTGTAAAAGTTGATGATACATATATTGGTGTAATAGATTATAGTGTCCAAGAAGAGAGTGCTATTTTGTCACAGTTAATTATTCATTTTGATTATCAAGGTTATGGATACGGGACAAATACGTATTTTACATTTGAAGAAATAATGAAACAGAGAAATGTGAAAGAAATAAAAGTATTGCAAGAGGTGTTTACGGAACAAGCTAAATCTTTCATAGTGGGATCTGGTTTTATTGAGGAAAATGGAATATATGTAAAGAAAATGTAGTGGATATTGATCACTTGATGAAATGAATATGGGGCAGGTGAATGTATGACAATGACTGCTGGTCTTGTATTAGTTGGAAGTTGTTTTATTGTAGCAGAACTATGCCAGATTTTTATTCGAAAAAGAATGTATAAGAAGAGAAAACCATATGAATTACAATATATACCCGTGTTTGTAATTTTGTTTTGCATGTTATTTGCATTACAAAACGCAATTCATTTTTCACCTCTTTTGAACATCTTTTTAAAGTTTGGATTGTTATACAGCGGTGTTGGAATAGCTCTTATATTTATTTTGTTTTGCATACGTTACATCCACTATCAATCGTACATATTCATTTTAAATTGGTTAAAGAAAAGTGATAGAAGCCGCCTTACATAAGGGGGTTTTTTCTTTGTATTTGTAACGAAACTTGTACAACTAACATAAAATAGGACGAGTAGAAATGTAAGCTTATTACCTTAACGAAAGGAACGAAAAAGATATATGAAACTTGTTATAGACGCAGGGCATGGTGGATATGATTCTGGTGCTGTTGGTAATGGGTTAGTGGAAAAAGAGTTAACACTTCAAATTGCTAGACGTGTACGAGATATTTTATCTGCAAATTATCCAATCAATATTAAAATGACACGTGACAGCGATGTGTTCATCTCTTTATCAGAACGTGCTAATATTGCTAATTCATTTGGTGCAGATTATTTTACCTCATTTCACATTAATAGCGGCGGTGGCACTGGATTTGAAAGCTATATTTACAATGCGCTATCTAATAGTAGTTCCGCATATGAAAAGCAACAAAAAATGCATGCAGCAGTCAATCCTGTATTAACTAAATATGGTCTTCGTGACCGAGGAGCCAAAAAAGCAAATTATGCGGTACTACGAGAGACTGCGATGGATGCAATTTTAACTGAGACTGCTTTTATTGATACAACGTTTGATGCTAATTTATTGAAAAACCCACAATTTATTGCAGACTTAAGTCAAGCGTATGCAAATGGGATAGCAGCTATTTTGGGAGTTGCTCCAAATCCCAATCCTCCAAATCCACAACCTCCAAACCCCCAGCCAACACCACAAACGAAGGGGATTGCCTATATACTTGGGAAAAATGTGAATTTAAGAAGTGGTCCATCAACGTCTTCTTCAGTTATTCGTCAACTAAACTCCCCAGAGTCGTATGTCGTATATCAGGAGAGTAATGGATGGTTGGACTTAGGAAATGGACAATGGGTGTATAATGACCCTTCGTACATTAATTTTGTAAAGACGAGCAATAGTGATGGAAGTGCAATTGGTGTCGCATATATACAAGGAACGAATGTGAATTTAAGAAGTGGCCCATCAACATCTTCTTCAGTTATTCGTAAATTAAATAATCCAGAATCTTATTTAGTATATATTAATCAAAACGGTTGGTTAAACCTTGGTGGAAATCAATGGGTGTACAATGATCCATCATATATTAAATATAATCAATATTAGGGAATGGATTTATAATGTAATATGAATGCGTATTTATGTATAACGTAGATACGCATTTTAAGAACGTTTATTATTTTCATACTTATACACTTTATTTTAAAAATAAACATTTGAATAGTGGATAGAATCTAAATTGTATATATTAAAAAAATTCTGATATACATTGACAATGTATGTAATATACATTAGTCTTTAATCGTTAATGATAATCAATTTCATCTAGAGAGGGCATATGGTACATAGTAAAAAAATTTATGTTCTGCATTATGATACTTATGGTAATAATCGCAGGGTGTAGCAAAGAAGAGAAAAAAGAAAATGATACAGCAGCTAAAGCAAAAGATTCGTATACTGTAAAGCATGCCATGGGTGAAACATCAGTAAATGGTACACCTAAAAAAGTAGTTGTTTTAACAAATGAGGGTGCGGAGGCACTTATAGCTGTTGGAGTAACACCAGTAGGAACTGAGCGTGATATTAATTTAGAGGCAGTTATGAAGCTTAAGCCGGATTTAATTATCGGGAATAAAATGCGTCATGAAAAAATATATGAGCAATTGAACGAAATAGCGCCAACTGTATACGCTGAAACATTGCGCGGGGATTGGAAGGAAAACTTTACACTCTATACAAAAGCTGTAAATAAAGAAAAAGAAGGGCAAAAGGCTCTTGAAGATTATAAAAAACGTATTGAAGGAATGAAAGAGAAGTTAGGAGATAAATTGAATTATAAGGTTTCTATTATTCGCTTCGTACCAGGTGATGTCCGGATTTATCAGAAAAACTCATTCTCAGGTGTTGTTTTAAATGATGTTGGATTTAAGCGCCCACCACTACAAGATAAAGATGAATTTGCGATAAAAGGAATTACAAAAGAGCAAATTCCGAATATGGATGGGGACTACATATTCTACTTCACATCTGATAAAGATGCAGATAAGAATAACGAAGGAAATACGTTAGCAAAAGAATGGACAGAGGATCCACTCTTTAAGCAGCTACAAGCTTCAAAAGACAATAAAGTATTCCAAGTGGATGAAGTAATTTGGAATACAGCAGGCGGTATTAAAGCAGCAAATTTAATGTTAGATGATATTGAAAAATATTTTCTGAAATAAATGAATGGTTGAGTACATCACTTTAAATAGGTGATGTACTTTTTAATTTGTTTAAATACAGAAAATTCCTTCTTTTAAGTGTGGATAAGTTGTACAATAAAATCAATTATGGAATAAAGGAGTGGGAAGGAATGAAAGCTACTCATAAAGATTGGATTTTATTTAACGGAAGAATTGTGAATACGAAGGAAGAACAGCCGATGGTCCCATTAGAGGAGAGGGGCTTTCAATTTGGTGATGGTATATATGAGGTTTTTAGGTTATATGATGGGAAGCCACATTTATTGGATTTACATTTGGAACGATTTTTTAATTCTATGGAAGAAATAAAACTAATTCCACCGTTTACTAAAGAAGAGTTAGTGGAAGAGTTACATCAAATGATTGAAAAAAATCAATTTCAGGAAGATGGGAATGTGTATCTTCAAATATCACGTGGTGCTCAAGCACGAAATCATGTGTATGAAAAAGATTTACAACCAACATATTTTGCGAATATCGTTTCGTTTCCAAGACCTACTGCTACTATGGAACAAGGAATAAAGGTTACTGTCGAAGAGGATATACGCTGGAAGTTCTGCCATATAAAATCATTAAATCTGCTCCCTAATATCATGATTAAAAATAAAATAAACGAACAAGGATACCAAGAAGCGATATTGGTGCGAGATGGAATTGTAACAGAGGGGTGTCATTCGAATTTCTTTATGGTGAAAAATAATAAATTGATTACACATCCGGCGGATCATTTTATTTTACATGGCATTACTCGTCACTACGTTATTACATTAGCGAAAGCGTTACATATAGAGGTAGAAGAGCGTGAATTCTCATTACAGGAAGTGTACGAATCCGATGAGTGCTTTTTCACAGCGACACCACTTGAAATATTCCCAGTTGTTCAAATTGGTGATGAGAAGTTTGGAAGTGGTGAAAGAGGATCAATTACGAAAAAACTACAAGCTGCATATGAAGAAAGTATTAGTTTGTTTAAAGTGACAAATTAATAATGAGGAAAAAAGCTGGTATTCCTCCAGCTTTTTTTCATGATATAATTCAACCATAGGACAATTTTTGAAAACGCTGTAAAAAGGGGATTTAATGTATGAATTATGAAGATTTTAAAGAAGTAATTCACGGTAGACGAAGTGTTAGAAAGTTTACAGAACAAGAAGTATCCACTAGTGACATAAAAGAAATTATTGATTGTGCTCGTTATGCACCGAGTGATACGAACTCACAAACGTGGGAGTTCTTGGTCATTATGAATCGAGAGAAAATTAAAGAAATTGAACAAATGACATGGGATGCATTACATAAACTTGCAGCAAAAGCAACAGAAAATGGAGAAGAGAAAGCAGGGAAATTACTTACACGTTCTTTCGGACCGTATGCGACAGCTTTCTCTGAGGCACCAGTATTAATCGTATGTTTGGCAACACCATATGAATCCAAGTTTCGGGAAAAGATATTTGATCCAATTGCCTTCGTTCCTGATTCAGTGTGGGAAGAGGAAGGAATTAAGAGTAGCTGTCTAGCAGCACAAAACTTAATGCTAGCTGCACATGCGAGAGGACTTGGCACTTGTCCAATGACAGGACCTGTATTATTAGCTCAGGATGAACTGCGACAATATTTACAAATTGAGCCTCAAAAACAAATTAATATGGTAATTTCACTCGGGTTTCCGAAAGATAAGCCGAAGAAACTTTCTCGAAAAGAAGTTGATGAGATTACAACATTTATTAAATAATAGATAAAAAAGACATTGGAAATAACGATGTCTTTTTATTTTTTGGGATATTGTGGGGTGATTTTGGGCTAAAATGATGAATAAGAAAGAATTTCTATTTATTGCTTACAAAAAAATAATGTTCTATTAAGGAAAGTATGATACAGTAATCGTGAGCAAGATAGTATTTGTTCATGAAAGTGTTAAAAGTAGTTTTAAAATATTAAAATTATTTTTGTATAATAAAATATAATGAAATTACAGGGGGGATGAATTTTGAAGAAATTCATAATCGCTGGACTGTCTGTATTGTTATTAGTAGGTTGTGGTACTCCAAAGGAAAAAGAGGACGCACAGTCTAATCAGAAAGAACAGGTTGTAAATGCCAGTGATGAGAATATGGTTGTATTTCCTGAAGGGGCAATACCAGTTGGAGAAGGGAAAGTAAAAGTCATTACACCTGATGGTACTTCTGAAAATGGAAATATACCAACTGTATTCATAAAAAGGGATACTTTAATTCAGCAAGTCGAATTAGAACTTTCCAATTTTCAAAACGATAAAGAAACATTCGTATTTGTAGATCAAATATTTGCAGATAAACATCAAGTAACTAGTTCAACACAGACAACAGTACAATTAAAAGAAAAAATGCTTGAGACAGGTAGTCATACGATTACCGCAGCTCAGTTTGAAAACAATGACCCAAAAGGAAAAGTCATTAGCTTTAATCAAGCGACGTTTGAAACGAAGCCTGCGTCTTAAATAGGGATAAAAAGTACATTACTTAAAGTGGTAGTGTGCTTTTTAATTTGGATAGAATTAGGTTGTTGAGAGTAATATGTTTCACTTTCTAGTACGAATGAATAGTAAGAAATTACTCTTTACTACTACGAAAGGGGAAGAGGTTGAAGATATGAATCGGTTTGTTCGTATCGTTTTGATTAGTATGATAATGTCAGTAATTTGGTTTACTATACAAGAGGTTATTCAAATGACGCTCAATTATCAAATACATGACATGCTAATAGGAGCTGTATGTTTTGTCATTGTGTACCGATTTTATCCCGTATTAACGGGCAGTAAGAACCCCACCTGAAAATTCGGCGCATGCGAGGAAGTTAGGTGGGAAATCAACTGCCCGTAAAAGCCCGATTGGTGAAGGCTAATAATCAGAGGGGGATGGCCCCCCCTCTGATTAAAGTTTCACTTTATGATAAACTCGGATTAAGGTAAGTATTGAGTTGGAAATGTAGGGATTTCATTTGAAATGTCGAATAGTACATACGATGTCGTAATAACAAATTTTCTATTGTTTACTGTGAAACAGAAGAAGGAGAGATAGTAGTAATGAAACGAGCTCTTATTAATATCGACTATACATATGATTTTGTAGCTGAAAAAGGTGCTTTAACTTGCGGGAAGCCAGGTCAAGAAATTGAGAAAGAACTTGTGCGTGTAACGAAGCAGTATATTGCAGATGGAGATTATGTAGTGTTTGCAATCGATAAACATGAAGACAATGATGTATATCATCCTGAAGCCAAATTGTTTCCACCTCATAATATAGCAGGTACAAATGGAAGAAACTTGTTTGGTGAATTACAAGATGTATACGAAAAATATAAAAATGATGAGAATGTATATTACATGGACAAAACGCGATACAGTGCATTTGCAGGAACGGATCTAGAGATGAAGCTAAGAGAAAGAGGAATAGAAGAAGTTCATCTTGTAGGGGTATGTACGGATATTTGTGTTCTACATACAGCAGTAGATGCTTATAATAAAGGATTTAAAATTGTCGTTTATGAAAAGGCGGTTGCATCTTTTAATGCGCAAGGACATGAATATGCACTTGGACATTTTAAATCTTGTTTAAATGCAGAAGTGAAGTAAAAAAGAGGCCTTCAAAAAGGTCTCTTTTTTTGCATTTAAATAGAAACGAATTGTTGTTGAATTAACTTTTTAATGAACGGACTAATCTTTTCTGGTAGTCGGTTTAAATCGGAAAATTGTACATGTAATGATTCAACTCCGTCTGCTTTTAACAAGCCACCTGTAATGTCTTTGCAAAGGTATGCGATTGTAATGGGATAAAATTCATCTCCATTTGGTAATTGTACAAAAAACTCTTTACCCGAAAATACACTTACTAACTGAAGTGTACCAATTTCAATACCTGTTTCTTCAAGCACTTCTCGTCTCCCAGCTTCTTCTGTGGATTCACCAAGTTCCACAAAACCTCCAGGAACACCCCAAATGCCATTTCGTCTTTGTTGTAGTAATATTTGACCTTGTTCATTGAAAACAGCTACAGCAACTCCTACTAGATTGAGTGGTCTAGATCCAACAATTGCTCTTAGTTCTTCGATATATCCCATTAATTGTAACCTCCATGAAAAAAGTATCAAATGAACTATTCGGTGTTATGTGAATGTATTCCTTTGAACGAGGTGAGAGTTACAAAGTTGCTTATAAAAATTTCTATTGTAATCTCCCTTTAGATTATTAAAAAGGGTATATTTATAGTAAATAGAAAAGGACATCTGAAGTTGAAAGATTGATGAAAGGGTTATATTGTTGGAGATGAACTAGGGATACAAATACATAGTTAAGAAAGTAAAATGAAAGATCAGGGAAAAAAGTTGCGAAAGCAAATTTTGAGATAATCAATAAGTAATTACAATAAATTAGCTCTGCATGAAATTTTAAAAAAATAAGGAAGTGGATAGATGAGTGTATTAGCGTATACTGAGGAGTTTTTTAATTATGTAAGGGAGTTTTTGCTTTTAAGGTTTTTACTATTTGCTTTAGTTCTTATCATTATTTCTTTTGTCATAAACCGCATTATTGATTGGTTCTTTAAAAAATCCAGCTTTTTTGATGAAGAGGTAGAGCAGACGATTCAAAGTGTTATTCGATCTATTTTTAGATATATCATTATCATCAGTCTGATCGTATATTTAATTAGTCAATTTGTAGATATAAAAAGTATTATTGCAGGTGCAGGGATAGCGGGGGTTGTCATCGGTTTTGCTGCACAACAGATGCTAAAAGATGTCATATTAGGCTTTGCAAGATTAGCGGACAAAGAGTTTCGTGTTGGCGATTTTGTAACTTTTAACGGAACAAATTCAGGAACTATTGAGGAAATTAGTATTCGTTTTATGCAAATTCGTGAATGGTCAGGGAAACTCCTTACCATACCACACGGAGAGATTAGAACGATACAGAATTTTAATAAAGGATGGATGCGAGTTATTGAACGCATCACGGTAAGTTATCAGGAAGATCCTACAAGAGTTAAGGAATTGTTAGAAGAAGTATGTGTTATTTGTAATGAAAAATTGGATCAAAATCTTTATAGAGTAGATAATGAAGCTGTTGAACCATTTAAATATGTTGGAGTTACAGACCTAAATCCTAACCTTAAATATGTTGGATATGAATTTTGTATTACAGGTTTGATTAAACCGGAAGATTATTTTGAAACTTCTAGACAAGTAAGATTTGAATTAATGTCTATGTTCCATAAAAATCAAGTGCAAATGCCAGCAGCGAATATGTTCGTTAACACTGAAAGTTTACAGCATATTCATGGGGGACAATCTTTATCAGACAGTTAAAGAAAATTAGCTGATTTCTGTTTTTATTTAGAATTTGGATTTGAATGAACTGTATGGGATATCTCGTGAAAAAGAGCTGAAGGAATTCAGCTCTTTTTTGTTTGTAGTATTTAGAAATTTCTTAATGTTATAATGGTAGTTGGTGATGAGAATGAATATAGATGAAAAAGAGATGCATCGTTTAGAAGCGTTAAAAGAAATTGCTGAGTTACTGAATGAAGCGACAAACTTACAGGAAATGTTAGAAAAAGTGTTACATACATTATTACAAGTTATGAATTTACAAACAGGGTGGATATTCTTTATTGATGAAAGTGGAAAGCATCGTATGCTTGTAGACCAAAACTTACCACCAGCTCTTACGTGGCAAGAAAAGAAGCCGATGTGTGAAGGAGATTGTTGGTGTGTAGAACGTTTTGTGAATGGAAGATTGGAAAAAGCGACAAATATTATTGAATGTAAACGAATAGAGGATGCGATTGAATGTAATTGGGGAGAGACCGAAGATGTTACACATCATGCGACAATCCCACTAAGATCTGGATCAGAGAAATTTGGTCTATTAAATGTTGCCTCGCCTCATAAAACACATTTTTCTGAGGAAGAGTTAGCGTTATTAGAAGCGATTGCATTTCAAATTGGAACGACAATACAACGTATTCAATTAGTTGAGAAAGAACGGAAATATGTAGTTGTAGCTGAAAGAAACCGATTGGCTCGTGATTTACATGATTCCGTTAAACAATTGTTATTTTCAATTATGCTAACAGCGAAAGGAACTCTAAATATGACGAAGGATAGAGACTTACAAGAGATGTTAAGTTATATTGGAGAATTATCACAGGAAGCATTACAAGAGATGACGCTTTTGATTTGGCAATTAAGGCCTGAAGGATTAGAGAAAGGTTTAGCAGAAGCGATACAAAATTACGGAAAACTGTTAGGGATTCAAGTGGAGGTTCGAATTGATGGAATGGTTTTAATTGAAGATGAAATAGAAGAAGTTTTATGGCGTATAAGCCAAGAGGCATTACATAATTGTAAAAAGCATGCTTCGTGTGAAAAAGTATGTGTTCATTTAAGGATTGAAGATAATAAGCTGCACTTTTACATAGAAGATAACGGAATTGGATTTATACAGGATCAAGTAAGAGAGTCCGCACTTGGTTTGAAAAGTATGAAAGAACGAATTGAATTAATGAGGGGGATTTTTCGAATAAAAGCAGAACCAGAAAAGGGGACGAAGATAGAAATTCAATTACCAGTTTGAGAGGGAGAACGTCTGTGAAAATTAAATTATTACTTGTAGAAGATCATCATATTGTTCGAAGGGGACTTGTATTTTTTTTGAAGACGAGAGAAGAATTTGAAATTATCGGGGAAGCAGAAAATGGTGAAGAAGCATTAACATTCGTCCAAACAGAAAGGCCAGATGTAGTATTAATGGATTTATCAATGCCGAAAATGGATGGTATTGAAGCGACAAAACGTATAAAACAATACGATGAGACGATAAAGATACTTATGCTCAGTAGTTTTGCAGAACAAGATTATGTTTTACCAGCAATAGAAGCTGGAGCAGATGGTTATCAATTAAAAGAAGTGCAGCCAGATCAACTTGTTGCGTCAATTGTTGCGGTATATCAAGGAAATGCAAATTTTCACCCAAAAGTAACACCTGCACTATTAGGACGGTCAGCAGTCAAGAAAGAAAGAGAGAATCCTTTTTCTATGTTAACGAAAAGGGAGCAAGAAGTACTTCGTGAAATTGCGAAAGGAAGAAGCAATAAGGAGATTGCAGCGGAGCTTCATATTACAGAACAAACGGTGAAAACACACGTTTCTAACGTATTGGCTAAATTAGAAGTAGATGATCGTACACAAGCTGCATTATACGCAGTAAAGCATGGGGAAAACTAGAAATAAGTATGAATAATTGTGTCATATGTTACGGTAGAATACATAGGAGCAAATAAAATGTATAGTGATGCGCTAAATAAAGTTGTTTCTTCTTTCGATTATTAGGTACAATAAAGTGAAACTTTAATCAGTGGGGGGCATCCCCACTGATTATAAGCCCGCACCAATCGGGTTTTTACGGGCAGTTGATCTCCCATCTAACTCCCTTGCATTCATCGAATTTTGAGGAGGGAGTCTAACTGCCCGTTAATACGGGATAAAGCTACTATGGAAGGGGAAGATACGATATGCCTGGTACAAAAAGCGGGATTGGAAAGATTCAGGCTTCGTTAAATGGTTTATCACCGAAATTACGAAGTATTGCCGAACATATTTTGAAACATCCACAAGATGTTGTACATAAATCGATTACGGAGTTAGCTGAAGTTACGAATAGTTCTGAAGCAACGATATTCCGCTTATGCAAACACCTAGGTTTTCAAGGGTTTCAAGACCTGAAAATTACATTAGCTCGTGAAATTGTACATACCCCGATGCAAAATATTCATGAGGAAGTATCGGTAGAAGATAATATGGTCACTGTTGCTAAAAAAGTTTTTCATTCACATATTACAGGACTGCAAGATACATTACATTTGTTAAATGATAACGCGTTGGAACAGGCAGTAAGTGCGCTAAATGAAGCGAAACGAATTGAGTTTTATGGAAATGGTGGTTCGGGTATTATTGCGATGGATGCTTATCATAAGTTTATGAGAACGGGTATTTCTTGTATTGCTCATACGGATTCACATTTTCAAATTATGGGAGCTGGCTTGCTGACAAAAGAAGCGGTGGTCATTGCAATTTCTCATTCGGGTAGTAATAAAGGATTGCTTGAAGCATTAGAAGTAGCGAAAGCAAGAGGGGCTCGCATTATTGCGATTACGAGCTATCAAAAATCGGCATTAAGCCAACTTGCTCATATAACGCTATATACTTCGACGCGTGAGACGGAATTTCGTACAGAAGCAAGTTCGTCACGATTAGCACAGCTTAGTTTATTAGATACTTTGTATGTGGGATTGTCATTGCAGCGACAAGAGGAAACACTACAAAATTTACAAAGTATACGTGAAACAATTTCGATGAAGCGAATATAAAAAGCTCTTCAAATGAAGAGCTTTTTATATTGGCGAGTAGTCTGTTGATATACCCTCTAGATCTACTTGTTCTAAGTGTCTATAGAAATATACCACTTACCTATAGTAATAATCTCTCATCTTTTAGACCATTCATTTTTTAACCTCGATATTTTGCATATGAAATTTAACACATAGCTTGATACATCAAAATACGTATTGGGTAATAATTCAAATATTGTTCAATATTTTACAATGAGCTTATGAATTTCCATGTTATGATGAACTTGTAATGATGATTGAACACTTAAATTTGGTACAATAATTAGCCAAAATAGTGAGGACAGTAGTTGTGAGATAAACTCATTAAAACTCTAAAACACTAAAGGGGAGATCACATATGAAAGCAGTAGTAGTTAATAAAAACAGCAAAGCAAACATTGAAGTTATTGAAAAGGAATTACGTCCGTTACACTCGGGTGAAGCGCTAGTAGATGTAGAGTATTGTGGAGTTTGCCACACTGATTTACACGTTGCGAATCATGATTTTGGAAACACAGATGGCCGCATCCTTGGTCATGAGGGTGTAGGTATTGTTACGAAACTTGCTGATGATGTTACTTCACTAAAGATAGGTGACCGTGTAAGTATTGCATGGATGTTCCAATCTTGTGGACGTTGTGAATATTGCGTAACGGGTAGAGAAACATTCTGCCGTGAAGTGAAAAATGCTGGTTATTCAGTAGATGGTGGTATGGCTGAACAATGTATTGTTACAGCTGATTATGCGGTGAAAGTACCAGAAGGATTAGACCCTGCTCAAGCATCATCAATCACATGTGCGGGCGTAACTACATATAAAGCTATAAAAGTATCAGACATTAAACCTGGTCAACCTATCGTAATCTATGGTTGTGGTGGATTAGGTAACCTAGCTATTCAATATGCTAAAAACGTATTTGGTGCAAAGGTAATTGCAGTTGATATTAATGACGATAAATTAGCCTTAGCAAAAGAGGTTGGTGCTGATATGACTATCAATCCAATTACTCAAGGCCCTGCTGATAAGATTGTTCAAGAGGCGTTTGGTGGCGCTTATGCTGCTGTAGTAACAGCAGTTTCTAAAGTAGCATTCAACTCAGCAGTTGATGCAGTACGTGCTTGTGGTAAAGTCGTTGCAGTAGGTTTACCAGTAGAAACTATGGATTTGAACATTCCGCGACTTGTACTAGATGGAATTGAAGTAGTTGGCTCTCTAGTCGGTACTCGTAAGGATCTAGAAGAGGCATTTATGTTCGGTGCAGAAGGAAAAGTAGTGCCGGTTGTTCAAACTTGTTCTTTAGATAAAGTGCAAAATGTATTCGAAGAAATGGAACAAGGTAGAATTCAAGGGCGTATGGTAATCGATTTTAAACAGCATAATTGTGATTGTAAATAATTCATTTTAAATATAAAAAGCATGAGTCTAGCAAAGGACATGTAAAAAAGTTAGACGGCATCCAGAAGATGATCCCTGTTGAATACAGGGATCATCTTCTTTATATTCCACTAATATCAATGCCGATTAATGAGAAATGATTAAAGGTTCAATTTATCCCGCTATTTGCCGGGCAGTAAGCCCCCCACTTCAAAATTCGGTGAAAGCAAAGAAGTTAGGTGGGGAATCAACTGCCCGTAAAAGCCCGATTGGTGAGGGCTAATAATCAGTGGGGGATGAAGAAAACCCCCACTGATTAAAGTTTCACTTTATTTGCAAACGAAAAAGAATCTTTATTTTTAACAAATTTTTTATGATCTGGAACGGTTTGAATGGCTACAACTTGCGAATCTCTTGCTTTCAATGCATCTTGTATCCCGATGGTCATAAGCTTAATAAAAAGAATCGTAATAAAGAATGAAACGAGAGTATAAAAAATAATCCACCATGAAAGATTCATTTCATAACGATTTAATCCAATAAGGCCTGCCCAATCATTAGATAGAGAAACAGGTTTGGGCACTCCGTCATAGAGTTCTCGCATTTGTATCCCGCCAATTACAATGTCAAGCAACGCTAAATGGATAACGAGTATGAGTGCTTGAACGATATGTTCCATGAATAATACAAATAAGCGATCAAGTAATAAGACTCGTAAGTGTTTTTTGATGATATGAAAACGACTAGCCCCCAGCAATTGGGAACTTAAAATGTAATCTTGTTTCATAAATTCATCAACCTCTGAGGATATATATAAAGAAAGTGTAGGCAGAGCGACGAAAATAAGTACGAGTACTTGATAAAACATAAATGAAATATTTGGGTCTAATCTATCAGCGTTTGAGGTGATTACAATATTAACGGGCGTGATGAGTATAAATGCGATAAATAAAGTTGGAATATAATAAAAAACTTCTGAGCATGACTGGAAAAATCTCTTGAATTTTGGAGCATATAAACTTAAGAGGATTCCTATACATGTTCCGAATAAAATTCGAAAGAAGCTAATTGCCACGGCTAATAAAATAGTGAATTTTGCTCCTTCTACAATTTGTAAGAAAACAGACTCTCCAAAACGATCAGATCCAAAAGGTGGCATTAATGATGGTGGAAAGGGAGCCTTTCCAAGTAATTCGTTATTGTCATTGTAAAGTAACTGAGGAGGTTTTGGGATGTTATCTTTAAAGAACCAACTATAAATAAAACTAGCTGAAACAAGTATGAATAAATAAGTAAAGCCGATTAAAAAGCGTTTTGATTTCCAAATAGATTTCATAGAGCTGCTCCTTTCAATTGCTTTTGCCATCTATTCATCATGAGAGAGATTATTTGAAAAATGGAATAAAACGGTAAGATAATCATGACAAGTATGATAAATGCAGCTGGAGGTGAAATAAACGCCTTCTTAAATAAAAATTGAATAATGCCTTGCATATTAAAAACAAATTCTAAAATGAATAAGTTAGAAAGTAAGAAAACAAAAATCGTTTTTAAATGGTGGAAAAAGTGGATAGATATATTTTTGAATAAATGAATGCATAGTATATAACTTGATGAAAGGCCTTTTCCATATGCAACCTCTACGTAATGTTTTCCATGTTCTTCTTTTATGTATAACACCATCATCCGAAACATTTGTAATGTAGGTAAGACAGCTAAAGATAAAATAGGGAGTAAATAAGCTCGATTTTCATTAAAAGAAATAATGGTGAAAGGAGCTTCCCCGAATTTCTGAAGTACCCATATGAAAAATATTTGCAAACAAATCATCATCATCATATCAGGGACAGCTTCTAATATGAACACAATTCGGTTTATCCATTTTTTGATATAATCTTTTGCTAAAAAATAAAAAAATGCCATGCTAGATGATATAAAGAGCGCAAGCAAAAAGGCTACAAATAATACAGTAAATGAATATAGGTAAGGTTCTAAAACAGTTGGAAATAATGGTATTTTTTTGAAACTACCAAATTTCGGGTCTGATCCTATAACCACTAATGATTCAGGGGAGAAAACCTGTTTTAACATAGTAACGATCTGATTAAAAAAATAAATGGGTTGAAAGGTGAATCCTTGTTGAGTGATAAATAAATAAGGTAAATTTAATAATAGTAAGAGTGATAAAAGAATTGATGAAAGCTTAATTGTGAATTGAGATATTTTATTTAACATTAAATCCCTCCGACATCTTTTTACAATATTAAACAATAAAGTTTAAAGATATTGTTTTATTTTTCTGAAAAATATAAATACTATTAGATTTTATAGTATGGAGCATATATTTACAAGGTAAAAAAGTGATAGTAGTGAGCCGGGCTCTATGTCCATCAAGATCAAAGGAAGAGTGAAATTAAAACAATAAAAAGAGCAAAATGCACAGAATTCCTATTGTGGAGGTAGTTGCTTTTCTTAGCTTGATGGCTATGTTACGTGACCGATAAAAATGAATATGGCTTTTCAACTTCTTTTTCATGCAAATGTGTAGAACGTATTGAAGGACCATGTATGTGTTGTTAATGAAAGAAAAAGATTGTGTTGCGTAACGAATATAACGCAACTCTACCAAGTGGAAAATCTAAATTTAGTATGTAATTGAAATGGAAGGAGGGGATTTATTTTTCGTTATGAAAAAAATTTTCTTTTTAAACCTTGATTAAAGAAAAAATTTTTTATATACTAATTCATGTAAACGGTTTACTAGATCGTATTTTGCTAGAAATGAAGGGAAGATTCGTATGGAAACAAGGGGGAGAGTAATCGGGATTGATATCGGTACCACAAGTACAAAAACGGTTGTGTTCACAGAAAAAGGAAAAGTCGTTGCATCACATGCAGTTGATTATCCAATTATTCAACCGAATGTCGGATGGGCTGAGCAGGATCCAGATGTAATATGTGCTGCTGTATATAAAACTGTAAGCGTTGCCATTGAAAGAAGTAACGTGTTACCAGAAGATATTTCTTCAATCGGTATTAGTACTGCAATGCACGCCTTAATTGCAGTAGATGAAAACGGTGCGCCGTTAACGCGCTCTATTATTTGGGCAGATAATAGAAGTACGAAACAGTCAGAAAAATTATTACAACATATGAATGGGCATGACATATATAGACGAACGGGTACACCAATTCATCCGATGTCGCCGCTTTCTAAATTATTGTGGATGAAAGAGGAAGAGCCAGAATTATATGCGAGTGCTTATAAATTTATTTCCATTAAAGAGTATGTTATTTATCAACTGTTTTCGCGTTACGTAGTGGATTATTCGATAGCATCAGCTACTGGGTTATTTAATTTAGAAACATTAAACTGGGATGAAGATGTTTTAACTATGTTAAATATGTCACCAGAACAATTATCAACACCTGTACCAACTACATATATTTTATCGGGAATGAAGCCGGAATTAGCACAAAAAATGGGTATTAGTGAGGATACTCCGGTTGTTATTGGTGCAAGTGATGGTGTTCTTGCAAATGTAGGTGTCGGTGCAATATCGACTGGCTCAGCTGCAATTACGATTGGAACAAGTGGAGCGGTTCGAACAATTTCATCAAGTGTTAATACAGATGAAAAAGGAAGAACGTTTTGTTATGCATTAACAGAAGAGCACTGGGTAATCGGTGGACCGACGAATAATGGCGGGATTTTATTAAGATGGCTACGTGATGAATTTGGTAGTCCAGAGCAAGAAGTTGCAAAGAAGCTTGGGATTGATCCTTATGATTTATTGATTAAATATGCAGAAAGTGTACCAGCTGGAGCAGATGGATTACTATTTTTACCGTTTCTATCTGGAGAACGTGCACCCTACTGGAATGCAAATGCTCGTGGTACATTCTTCGGAATTAACCTTCAGCATAAACGTGAACATTTCATACGTGCTGTCATGGAAGGGGTTTGTATGAGTGTGTATTCAGTTGCACTTGCCATTCGTGATTGTACGGGGCCACTTTCTGAAATACGTGTTTCAGGAGGCTTTGCAAAGTCTGCGTTTTGGAGACAAATGTTATCTGACATGATGGGGAAAGAATTGCTTGTTCCAGAAAGTCATGAAGCATCTGCGCTTGGGGCAGCGGCACTTGCTTTGTATGCAATTGGGAAAATTGATTCTCTTGAAGAGGTGAAGGATTGGATTGATATTGTCCATCACCATGTACCGAATAAAGAAAATACGGCTTTATATTTAGAGATGTTTTATATGTATGAACGACTTTACAATCGCTTGAAAGAAGAATTTGATTGTATAGCTGCTTTCCAACGTAAACAATAGGGGGATTGGGAGAAATGGTAGTTGGGATTGTACTAGCGGCTGTTGTCATATTACTTTTACTAATTACGGTAGTAAAATGGCATCCATTTGTCGCGTTAATTTTAACAGCAATCGGAGTTGGGCTAGCAATGGGGATGCCCTTAATTGGAACTTCACCACAACATCCGGGGATTATCGATTCTATTAAATTAGGTCTTGGTAATACGTTAGGGTTTTTGGCAATTGTTTTAGCTTTAGGAACAATGCTTGGAAAAATGATGGCTGAGTCTGGCGGTGCTGAACGAATTGCAAACACATTAATTGGACGTTTTGGGAAAAAGCGTGTTCACTGGGCAATGATGTTCGTTGCATTTTTAGTAGGGATTCCGGTGTTTTTCCAGGTTGGATTTGTACTATTAATTCCGTTAGTATTTACAATTGCGTTAGAAACAGGGGTATCACTTATTACAATCGGTATTCCGCTAGTAGCAGGCCTTTCGGTTGTACACGGACTTGTTCCACCGCATCCAGCAGCAATGGCAGCGGTAGGTATATTTAAAGCAGATGTAGGGAAGACAATTTTATATGCATTAATTGTCGGACTTCCAACTGCAATAATTTCAGGTCCGCTTTACGGGAAATGGATCGGTGCTCGTATACATAAAGAAGTACCATTAGAGATAGCGGAGCAATTTATTGAAAGAGATAAGAAGAAGGAACTTCCTAGTTTCGGAAATACATTGTTTACTATTTTACTTCCAGTATTTCTTATGCTAGGTGCATCCATTGCGGAAGTAGCGTTAAGCAAAACAAGTCAACTTGCACAAATATTGCACTTTATTGGAGATCCAATAGTCGCATTATTAATTGCAACGATATATTCTTTCTTTAGTCTTGGTTATGCAAAAGGTTTCTCAAAAGATAAAGTATTACAATTTACAAATGATTGCTTAGGACCTATTGCGAACATCCTGTTAGTTATTGGTGCAGGCGGCGCCTTTAATAAAGTATTGTTAGATTCTGGAATAGGAACGACAATCGCAGAAATGGCGAAAGAATCTCATATTTCACCGATATTATTAGGTTGGGGAATTGCAGCACTTATCCGAATCGCGACTGGATCTGCTACAGTTTCTATGATGACAGCAGCTGGAATTGTAGCGCCAATTGCAGCAAGTACACCGGGTGTAAATGTTGAACTACTAGCACTTGCAACAGGAGCAGGATCATTAATATTATCACATGTGAACGATTCTGGATTTTGGATGATTAAAGAGTATTTCGGAATGACTGTGAAAGAAACATTATTAACATGGACTGCAATGGAGACAATACTATCTGTTGTAGCACTGGGACTAATTTCGTTATTAAATATATTTGTATAGAATGGGAGATTGATTAATATGAAACTAGGTTTAATTGGATTAGGAAAAATGGGATTCCCATTAGCTGAACACTTACATGAAGACAAGCATGAAGTAGTTGTATACGATGTAAATAATGAGCTTGTTGAAAAGGCAGGAAAACTAGGGATTACTGCACGTCATACATTAAAAGAAATGATCGCTGAACTAGAAGCACCTCGTACAATTTGGGTAATGGTACCTGCAGGAGAAGTTGTTGAGTCAGTACTAAAAGAGGTATATCCATTATTAGAGGAAGGCGATATCGTTATTGAAGGTGGAAATTCATTCTATAAAGATACGTTGCGTCGTGCTGAAGAAGCGAAAAGCTTTGGCTTACATTACGTAGATATCGGTACATCAGGCGGTGTGGAAGGAGCTAGATACGGTGCGTGCTTAATGGTTGGTGGAGAAAAAGAAATTTATGATCAACTAGAACCTTTATTTAAAGACTTAGCAGTAGAAAATGGTTATTCATATGCGGGCCGCGTTGGTAGTGGGCATTTCTTAAAAATGGTTCATAACGGTATTGAATATGGAATGATGCAAGCAATCGCTGAAGGATTTGAAGTACTAGATAAAAGTGATTTTGATTTCAATTATGAAGATGTTGCAAAAGTATGGGCGAACGGATCGGTTATCCGTGGTTGGTTAATGGACTTAACTGAAAAAGCATTTGCAGATGATCCAAAACTTGATGGCATTAAAGGTGTAATGAACTCTTCAGGAGAAGGGAAATGGACTGTTGAAACTGCGCTTGAATTACAAGCAGCGGCACCAGTTATCGCAATGTCATTATTTATGCGCTACCGTTCACAAGAAGATGATACATTCCACGGAAAAGTGGTTTCTGCACTTCGTAATCAATTCGGTGGACATGAGGTTGTGAAAAAATAGGAAATATTAGTTTTGTGAAACTCATACGAAAGTATGAGTTCTTTTTTATTTCTCATACTATTTAATGAAAGTTTTTCCCTCTTTTTACTGTGTTTTGTATAGAAATTTCTGATAATATATAAATATAACTTGAAAACAAAGGGGAGAAATAATTATGAAACTAGTCGTTATTAACGGTACACCAAGAAAATTCGGTAGAACTCGCGTTGTGGCAAAATACATTGCAGAGCAATTTGAAGGGGAGTTATACGATTTAGCAGTAGCGGAATTACCTTTATATAATGGAGAAGAATCACAACGTGAATTGGAGGCAGTAAAAAAATTAAAAGCTTTAGTGAAAGCTGCGGATGGAGTAGTACTATGTACACCAGAATATCATAATGCGATGAGTGGAGCACTGAAAAATTCATTAGACTACTTAAGTAGCAGTGAATTCATCCATAAACCTGTCGCATTGTTAGCAGTTGCTGGAGGAGGTAAAGGGGGAATAAACGCATTAAATAGTATGCGGACTGTCGCTAGAGGCGTTTACGCAAATGCAATCCCAAAACAAGTAGTACTTGATGGATTACATGTGCAAGATGGTGAACTTGGAGAAGATGCAAAACCATTAATTCATGATTTAGTTAAAGAATTAAAAGCATATATGAGCGTATATAAAGAGGTGAAAAAACAATTAGGAGTTGAGTGATATGTCCTCTCTTTATCATGATTCTCGCTTGTATTACATTCTAGGAGCCAATAGTTTATCTGCTATTGGCTCTGGGATTGTTATGATAACGATTCCATGGCTGTTGATTAAGGAAAGTGGGGGAGAGACAACGTTTGGGTATATTTCTATCGTTGCAACTCTCATCATGTTTTTGCTAACGCCATTCATTGGGCAAAGCATAGATCGTTTTTCAAGAAAATCTTTATTGTTATGTAACGAAGGTATCGGGATAGCCATTATAGGAATGATGGCTATTTGGGGATTTGCTGGGCAATCATACAATTCTATTCATTACATTATTATTTATATAGCAGGATCTTTCTATTATCTATTATTCTATCCCACAATATTTGCATTTAACCAAGAAATATTTCAATCAGAGCATTATAAAAGTTTAAGTGGCACAATGGAAATACAAGGACAATTAACGCAAGTTATTTCAGGTGCAGCTGCTAGCTTTTTAATTGAGATTATTTCTTTGAAATGGATCTTGTTAGTGGATATGTTAACTTTTGCAGGAGCATTTTTCCTGTTCTTATGTATACCATATGTAAAGAAAAAAGAGGTAAAAGGGAAAATAACATTTAAGAAGCAATTGTTCGAAGGAATTCACTTTATGAAAAAGCGCCCTAAGTTATTTTGGTTTTTACTAGCGACTTATATGCCGTTTATCGGTGTCATGATGGCAAATTATTTAATCCCAGTATATATTTCAGATATGCTCAAAGCTAGTGCCTCTGTATACGCAATTGAAGGTATGATGTACGGTGTCGGAGCGGTTCTTGCAGGAATAAGTATTCCAATCATGATGAAATATGTCAAAACAGAAGTTTCAATCGTTATGACGATGTTCATTTATGTAATTTCAATTACCGTAATGATTATTGAGCCTTCCATTATGCTATTATATGGACTTGCAATTTTTCATGCTATTGGAAATGCTGGAACGAGGGTGGCGAGAAATGTATTAATGATGGAAGAAATCCCAAATGAAGTAATGGGACGTGTGGACAGCTTATTTCGATTAATTGGTACAGGAATTCGAATTGTATTATTAATGTTGTTTACGGCAGGCGTATCTAAAGCAGGGGTAATGATCCCGTTTTACGTACTAAGCTTTATATTGATCCTATCATTAGGGATTGCTTTTTATTATGTAATTTCAAAACGTAAAATGGAAGCGAATGTGTCTAATAAATCCATCGTTTAAAAAACACTTCTTACTCCCTTTCTTTTTCTATATAATAAAAAGAAAGGGAGTGCTAACTTATTTATGAACAAATGGATATTACTTATAATCTTATTACTACCTCCGCTATACATCATTTATATGACATTTCGAATGAATAAAGCTGCTCGTGAAACATTGAGTAATCACTCTCCATACGTTCTTATATTAGGTGCAAAGTTATTTGGAGATAGACCGTCTTTATCTCTTCAAAATCGTTTGGATGTAGCGTTGGAATATTTACATGCTCACCCTGAGGTGAAAGTAATTGTTTCAGGTGGTCAAGGGGAAGATGAAGATATACCGGAAGCTCACAGTATGAGAAACTATTTAATGGTACATGGTATAGATGAGAATCGTATTTTAATTGAAGACCGCTCTACAAATACATATGAAAATTTAAAGTTTAGTATGGATTTATATGATGTAAAGCATGCGGTAGTTGTAAGTAATACGTATCATTTATACCGAACGAAAATAATTGCCAAGCGTTTAGGGATAAAGATGGAAGCTTTGGCTGCTGAAACACCGAGGCGCTCTAAGAAAAAAGCGTATGTGCGTGAATATGCTGCAATTATGAAAACAATATTGTTCGACCGTTAGAGCTCAAATGAGAGCTCTTTTTTGTATAATAAAGCGTATCATTTGAAATGAATGCTATATTCCATCAAAATAAAGGAAACAACATGAAAGGAGTTGTGTCTGTGATTCAATTTAATCATGTGTCAAAAGCGTATGAAGATGGCACAAAAGCAGTGGATTCATTGCATTTAGAAATTAAAAAAGGAGAATTTTTTGTTCTCATTGGTCCGAGTGGTTGCGGGAAAACAACGACAATGAAAATGATTAACCGTTTAATTGAAACGACGGAAGGATCAATTTTAATCGATGGAAAAGATATTCAACAATATAACATAAACGAACTACGTTGGAATATAGGGTACGTGTTGCAGCAGATTGCGCTGTTTCCACATATGACAATTGCTGAAAATATTGCAGTTGTCCCTGAAATGAGAAAATGGACCAAAAAGGAAATAAAAGCACGTGTCGATGACTTACTACAGATGGTTGGGCTCGATCCAGATGTATATCGTGATCGTATGCCAGATGAATTGTCGGGAGGACAGAAACAACGTGTTGGTGTCGTACGGGCATTAGCCGCAAACCCGAAAATTGTACTTATGGACGAACCATTTAGTGCGTTAGATCCGTTAAGTAGGGAGCAGCTCCAGAAGGATATCGTACAACTGCAAAAAAAGATTCAAAAAACAATCGTGTTCGTAACGCACGATATGCAAGAGGCTTTATCACTTGGTGATCGTATTTGTGTAATGAAAGAAGGGAAAGTTGTTCAATTAGATACACCAGAAGGAATTATACATAACCCGAAAAATGAGTTTGTAGAGGAGTTCATTGGAAATCGTGGACGACCTTGGTATGAGGGGAAGAGTATAGAAGAGGTATTGCCGCTAGACGATGGTATACGAGTTGAAGGGAATGCTTTATCTTTACATTCGTCATTACAAGAAGCACTAGTCCGCTTACAAACTGAAGAGTCAGTGCCGGTTGAAGAGCATGGTCAATATGTTGGAGCGTTAACAAGTCGTCATATTGTCAATTACATTGTTGAACAAATGAAGGAAAGAGGCTAAACAGTGACTGATTTTATTCAAACCTTCCAAGAACGAAAAGTAGAATTGCTAAGTGCATTAAGTGAGCATTTACAAATATCGCTTATTTCACTATTTTTTGCAGTAATTATTGCGGTGCCTCTTGGCATTTTATTAACGAGAAAAGAACGGATGGCTGAATTTATAATAGGGACTTCTGCTGTTATGCAGACTGTGCCATCACTTGCATTACTTGGACTTTTAATTCCATTAGTAGGAATCGGTAAACTTCCAGCCATTATCGCATTAGTTGTGTATGCACTATTACCTATTTTACGAAATACATATACAGGAATACGAGAATTAGATGAATCACTTATAGAAGCGGCGAGAGCTATGGGAATGAATAGCTGGAGAAGGTTATGGAAGGTGGAGCTTCCTCTCGCGTTGCCAATTATTATGGCGGGTATTCGTACAGCAATGGTATTAATTGTTGGAACGGCTACATTAGCTGCTTTAATAGGTGCAGGTGGGCTTGGTAAACTTATATTACTAGGTATCGATCGAAATGACCATGCGCTTATCATTTTAGGGGCCGTACCAGCCGCGCTACTCGCTTTATTCTTTGATGTAGTACTTCGCACACTCGAGAGCCCAAGACGCTCTTCTAAGCGCGTTATATTGACAATATGTATTGTTGTCGTAATGATTGCTTCGCCATTTCTTTGGAATACACAAAAGAACGATATAGTTATTGCTGGCAAACTTGGATCTGAACCAGAAATTTTAATTCAAATGTACAAGCAGCTAATTGAACAGGATACAGATTTACACGTAGAATTAAAACCAGGTCTTGGGAAAACAGCATTTGTATTTGAAGCGTTAAAATCAGGTGAAGTAGATATATACCCAGAATTTTCAGGTACAGCTTTATCTACTTTCGTGAAAGAAGAACCGAAAAGTACAAATCGTGATGAAGTATATGAACAAGCTCGCATGGGAATGGAAAAGAAATATAATATGGTTATGTTAAAGCCAATGGAGTATAACAATACATACGCACTAGCCATGCCGAAAAAAATAGCAGATCAAAATAACATAAATACAATTTCTGATTTAGGAAAAATTGCACAGGAAGCTAAAGTAGGATTTACATTAGAATTTGCTGATCGTGAAGATGGTTATAAAGGAATGCAAAAATTATATAACTATAAGTTTTCAAATGTTAAAACGATGGAACCGAAACTACGCTATAGTGCAATACAATCGGGTGATGTGAACGTAATTGATGCATATTCAACTGATAGTGAATTGGAGCAATATGGACTTAAAGTGCTAAAAGATGATAAAGGATTATTCCCGCCTTATCAAGGAGCACCATTATTAAAAAAAGAGACGTTACAGAAATATCCTGAACTCGAAAAAGTATTAAATAAATTATCTGGAAAGATTACAGATGAAGAAATGCGAAAAATGAATTACGAAGTAAATGTGAATGGGAAAAGTAGTGAAGAAGTAGCAAAACAATTTTTACAAAAAGAGAATTTACTTCGTTAATTTTACAAGAAATATACAATTTTATATGTTTGAAATGACCGTTCATTACAAAATGGACGGTTTTTTTGTGCATACTTATACATTTTTTCAAAAAAGTATTCCATTTTTCTTCATTTTCTTTTAGAATAAGTAATGTTTTCCTGAAAAAATATAAGAGAAACGTCTATTAGAGAAAAAGGTGACTTTAATAGTTGAACGAGCATAACACCTAGAATGACAGATGGGGTGGTACAAATAGAAAAGAAGTTAGGATTTTTTCCGTTAATCGCATTAGTAGTTGGAACGATGGTTGGAGGCGGTGTTTTTAGTTTACCGCATGATTTAGCAGTAGGAGCAAATAGTGGTGCAACGATAATTGGTTGGTGTATTACAGCAATGGGAATGATTCCACTTGCGCTCGTATATCAAACGTTAGCAAGACAAAAACCGGAGCTTGAGGGCGGAATTTATAGTTATGCACGAGCTGGTTTCGGTGAATATATTGGTTTTAACAGTGCTTGGGGGTACTGGCTGGCAGGAATTTTAGGAAATGTCGCAACAATTATGTTGCTGTTTAGCACATTAGGTTATTTCTTCCCAATTTTTAAAGGAGGAAATAACGTTGCGTCTATCATTGGTGCATCTCTTTTATTATGGACACTACATTTTCTAATTTTATTTGGAATTCGTGAAGCTTCCATTATGAATGTTATCGCAACAGTAGGGAAATTAGTTCCAATCGTATTATTTATTGTTGTAATGGTAACAGCCTTTCGCTGGGATACATTTACGCATGATTTTTGGGGAGAAGGAACAATCTCACTTTCCGCTATCCTTGGTCAAGTGAAAAATACAATGCTTGTAACGCTATGGGTGTTCATTGGGGTTGAAGGAGCAGTTGTATTATCAGGAAGAGCTAAAAATAGCAGAGACGTTGGAAAAGCGACAGTACTTGGATTAATTTTAGTAATGTCTATTTATATTTTAATTTCTGTTCTGTCAATGGGAGCAATGACACGAGGAGAACTTTCCGTTTTAGAAACTCCGTCAATGGGACATGTATTAGAACATGTTGTTGGTCCATGGGGTGCAGTTGCGATAAACATCGGGTTAGTTGCATCACTTGTAGGTACATTAATTGGCTGGTTTTTACTTGTTTCTGAAATTTCTCACGTAGCTGGAAAAGATGGAGTGTTTCCGAAAGTCTTTACGAAAACAAATAAAAAGCAAACACCGCATATGGCATTATGGATTTCAAATGCTGTTGCCCAAGTTATTTTTATAATCGTTCTGTTTTCAGAATCGACATACCAAATTATGTATTTTATTGCATCAACATCTATATTACTGCCGTACTTATTATCAGCTTTATATCAATTGAAATTAGTCATTACGAAAGAGCTTGAAGTTGCGAGGGTGAAAAATGGCTTGTTAGCTTTAATTGCTTCTGTATATTCTGTATGGCTCATTTACGCAGCTGGTTTAAAGAATTTACTGCTTGTTTCAATTGTATATGGTATTGGGATTCTCGTGTATATGTTTGCAAGAAAAGAAAAAGGGAATCGTTGTTTTGCAGGTATTGAGAGATATGTGATGTGGGCAATTGTTATTGCGGCTATCACTTCAATTTATATGTTAATGTCAGGAAATATAAAATTGTAAAAGTCCTTTAAATTTAAAGGGCTTTTTTCTTAGTTTAGAGAATATTTAATACATAAGATATTCAGGAGGGATGAAAATGGAAGAAAAAGAACAGTTGTCTAGAATTATGGATTTAGCTAGTGATTTGAGGAAAGTATTAGTACAAGAATCTTTTTTTAATCATCATCCTGAACTTCGAGGTGTGATTGAAAATTTAGCGAGTTCTGTAGAGAATTTGGCGAGTTTGCAACAAAATAAAGATGAAAATGCCGAAGATCGATTACGGTACGTACTTGCTAAAATGAAAATTGCTCATAATGCTATTTTACAAGAAAAAAAAGCATTTCCTTCTCTTTAATATACGTTTTAATTTTGAACCTGACGGATGACGTCAGGTTTTTTATTTCTAGTTTTAGATTGTAGTTCATACACTAAGAATAGTATGAAAAAAGAAGGTGACTACGTTGAAATTACATAAAGCTCTTCATCCAAGTTTTATAAAACGAATGTATTATATGAGATTTATTGGAACGTTTGCAAAATCGGAGGGAGAGAAGAATGGAGAAAATTTCTTTGTACAATGCCTTTCTCCATTACCCTTCACTTTACAAGAGTTATTTCCGGATGGAAAATATTTATTTGAAGGATTATGCAGTAATAAAAAAAATGAAAAAATCTTTACTGATTTAAAGAAGCGTAAATTAGAAAAGCAATTGGTTATGTTTCGTCTTTATTATGATCGAGGAAATTTATTTTTGGAATTAATATGTACAGAAGAGCCTAGAGAAATAGCATCTTCATATAAATTGATTCCTTCACCAAAGGTCTCGAATTATAAAAAGAGAGCGTCTTTGGAACGTAAGTTAAGCAACGGTTATTTATCATTTCTTATGCCTAAATTACCAAAAGACTTTGAGCCTCCAGAATTATTATGGTATGAAGGAAGACTATATGGGAATTTATCGTTAAAATCATCAATAAGTTCAATTTCATATTTTGAGCAAAGAAAAGAATGCAAATATATTGAAATAAACGATTGGATGAAACATGTAGAAATAGCAGTAGATGAACATTTATATTTTGTGAGTGAGAATGTGTATGAGCAATTAAATAAACGAATTGTTGAAGAAGGTAAGTTAGTTGAAGCAGAGGATATTAAAATGCAAAAGGAGGACTGGGAATGGGATGAGCGTGAATCCTCTTTTTTGCAGTATGTACAAAGTATGGTTCGTAAAAAAGGTCTATATTTGGATGATACAGATATATATAATTTTCACATTAGTGTTAAAACCAATATGTTAACGATTGTTGGTGGTATACCAGGTGTTGGGAAATCACGCTTTGTGCAAGCATATGCAGAAGCACTTGGCTTACGTTATGGTGAAGAATTAATTTGGATTCCAATTTCACCATCGTATCAAGAACCACATGATATTCTCGGCTACCTTCATCCGAATGGTAATTTTATTGAAAGTGAAACGAAGTTAGTTCGGACATTATTGAAGGCTAAAGAAAACCCAAATCAATTGTATATAATTGTGTTTGATGAAATGAACATGTCACATATTGAGCATTGGTTTACTCCATTTCTATCCGTTCTTCAACTTGAAAAGCAAAACCGTATTTTGAATTTGTATGAGAAAGTACAAGAAATAGAAAATCAAATTCCGCCTTCAGTGGAAATTGGTGAGAATGTTATTTTCGTAGGTACTGTAAATTTTGATGAAACGACGAAAGAGCTTTCCGATCGATTATTAGATCGAACAAATTTGATTACGTTACAAAAAATTCCGTTTTGCGAGATGAGTATAGAACAAGAGAAAGTAGTTCAGCAACCCCCACTGAAAGTAACAACAGGAGAATTTCGAATTAATTGGTTTAGGAATAAAGAGATGATTGAAGTGTTTACTGAAGAGGAATTAGAGTTATTGGATAAGTTACATGATGTATTATCATCACACGATATATCAAAAGGAATTTCTTTCCGATGTGCAAACGCAATCGCTACGTATTTGCAGAATATACCGTTCCAAAATAATCAGTCCTATATGATTAGCAGGGAAGAAGGCTTTGACTTGCAAATAAAGCAACGCGTATTAACGAAATTAAGGGGGACAGAAATGACAGTGGGCTCTCTACTTTCTGAAGAAGCAAAAAGGGGAGCGATATTGATACCACTTTTACAGTCTCCGCTTGCAAATCGTGTATCTACATTTGAACATTCTTTAGCTTATATAAGACAAAAGCGTAGAGAACTGGAGTTGTATGGATATGCAAAATGAGGAGCGTTATGAAACAGCAATCGTTGATACGAAAGAAACGCTCCCGTTTGTATTGAAGCTAATCATTGGTACGGAGGGGAAAGGCGATTTTATCCTTTTAAATAGGCTCTGTACGTCTACTACAGCATTAGTTCAATGTATTTATAAGGTACAGGAATTAAAACCACTGAAATTGCATTTCCATTATCAAAATCCAATGGATATTACATTCATATGGAATAAAGTATATGAGGGACAAAAGAATATAAAAGAGTCACAATATGAATTAAATGAAAAAAAACAAAGAGTATTAGTGTATGAACATGGAAAAACTGAATTTTTTTATCCGTGGCGCTGTGGCTTATATCATTTTGAAGTGCGTATAGAAGATAAAACTTATTATGGGGCGTTTCAAGTTGTTCCTAAAAACTTTTTTGATGACCAATTTGAAATGATTCAAGATTATGTGAAGTCAATTTTAAACGAGTTAATTTTAGATAGAGGTTATTACAAGAAAACTTTCTCAGCACTGAGCGATATTGAAGATTCTTCTTATTTGGTATTGTTAAGAAAATTGCCACAAAAAATGAAAAGAATAAAACAAATTTTTAAGAAAGTAGAATCGAATGCGGAATTTGTACACGAATTTAATTGGGAAACGAAAGAGCGGAAGACAACGAGAAAAACTGCCATTATGACAGAAAGAAAGCTTTATGCGAAATATTACAACCGTAAATTTAAGGAGCAAAAAAATAGTATTGAAAATGCATTCCTTAAATTTAAAACAATACAATGCTATTATTATTTACTTGAAGCAGAAAGTTTTGTACGTAAAACGATTGAAATACTAGACGGAGAAAAGAAGAAAAAATCAGATGAATTCCAAGCTGTTAAAACAATTATGAAAACGATTGAACGAAATGGATCAGTGACGGACAGAGAAAAACAAAAATATAGAAATATACATTTACTAAAAGAAGCAGATTTACGTAAAAGTTCTGTGAAAATCCAAGAATATAAAATATTAGCTCATATCGTACATGAAAGCGTGCAATACTTTCGAAATTTATTGTATTCTCCATTTTGGAGGGAAGTTTCTGAAACAGCTAACATTAATTCGCACACTTTATCTATACCACATCAACAATTACTCCATCATTTAGAATTGTTACCGCAACAAACGGAGCAATCCCCATCTTTATTATTCGTATATAAACCAACGTTTTTAGTGTATGAGTATTACGCTTTTTTTATCGTTATTTCTATATTAGAACAAATCGGATTTGAAGATAAGAATCCTATCCGTGAACAAATACAAGAACATTTTTATTTAGACGGATTACAAGATGGAACGACTGTTATCTTGCATAGAGATAATATAAAAGTGCACGTCGCATTTAATGATCTAATTGAAACACACCCCCTTATTGCACTTAGCAAAGGAAGTAATTTTTATAATGGAGAGGACACAAAGAAGCCAGATATACGTCTAGATTGTTATGTAAAGGAAGAAGAGAAGTACGTATATAAATCATCTATAATTATTGAAGTGAAATATAGCCCTATGTATAATATTTTTCAACCTATTGGTAATACGAAAGCGACGGAGCAAATGTATAAATACTGGTCTATTAAGTATGTAGAAGAACAAAGTGGAAAACGAGTTTTTCATCGTAGGGCAATTTATGAAGTGATTTGTGTATATCCAGGGAGTCATATGCATAGTAAAAAAATAGAATCTGGTTGTGGTGTGTTTTTGCAATTATATCCGTATAAGACGAAACAAGGAGAAGAGAAGTTGGCGGGAAAGCACGGGATGATTCAAATTTTTGAAAAATGGTTAAAAAGCAATAAAATGTAAAAGAAATCCTTTTTTTATAAAGGATTTCTTTAGGTTAAGAAGAATTATATGCCATAAGGAAAGAAGCATAACATGGGTCGAATTTGAAATGATAATCATCTTTCATTAGAGAAATTAACTTTTTTTGTATGTACGATTGTATAAGAAAGTAAGAAATGGTACATGTGGGGGAACAGAGTGTGAAATAGGAATTTAATTCAATTTACAGAATATAATAAGACGTAAATATTTTTAGTTGCATACGAAGGTTTGTTCTTATATGATAGTAGGTGAAAGCGTTATCAAAAACAGAGCGGCGATGGGAAAGGCGGGTAAATATGTTCCAGCGTGTTCAAACAAAGGAAGAACATTTTTGGTTCGAGCAACTGTGGGGAGATTTTTGTGAAGAAAGAAACTTAATGTTTGTAGAACGTAATTTAAATCCATCACGATTTTTATTAATAGAAGATGAACATCATATCGGTACAGTAGAATGTATTAAGTATACAGTACCTGAACAATCAAATTCGGAGTTTTTCTATCCGTTTTCTAAAAATGATTTAGTGAAAGATTTGAAAAATGTATATGAAATAGGAAAGTTAAGCATTGCGAAAACGTCTCGGGGGAGAGGACATTTCAAAAGGTTGGCAGCTATTTTATTTATGCATGCGTTAGAGACCAAAGCTGAATGGTATATTGCAGCAGTTACAAAAAGAATGTATATGTATTTACTTACACTCGGTTTTCCAATTGAGCCGATAGATAGTCCATTCCAGTTTCATGATACTTTACAAGGTGTACCAGTACGGATTCATGCTCGAAAAGGGGCTGCACATTTGTATTCTTTGAAAGAATTCCGTGATATTATTCAAGGGAATGCTCATGCGCAGGCACTTATTGCAGAATACAGTAAAAATATTATGTTAACAAAATAAAAATATATGAATATGTATAATATGAAGAAGGGTGTCATGTTACAGCCTTCTTTCTTCATACAAAAAGTAGACCCTTATTCTTGTAATAAGGGTCTACAAGGTTATAGTCCAAATATACTAAAAATCATTTTGCGGCGCTTAGGTTTCTTTTCTCTTTCATATGTTGGTTTTGAATCAGGAGTAATATATATTGGTTCTTCTTTTTTTAAGGCAGCTTCTAGTTTTTGAATTCGCTCTAACATTTCCTCCATTTCACGGCGATGTTGTAAAAGTTGGTATGTAACGACATCATTTGCTTTATCTAGCATTTGTTCTTCCATTCGATCTAGTCTTCTCGTAATTGAATTTAATTGAGCTGCTAATTGCTCAAAATCATTTGATGATGTTGTTTGAGTAGGTTGAACGTTGTGAGGTTGGTCTGCTTGAGAACGATGGTAGTCTAACATTTGATCTAAATCACCTTGTGTGAAAATAAAATGACCATATTTATTTTTTTCTATCGTAAGATTTAATTGTTGTGCAATCCGGACAACAGCCTTTGGGCTAACACCTAATTTCTTCGCGATAAATGGTGTTTTATATTCCAAAATAATCCCTCCTATATATATCCTATTGAATGATTTCTAGTTATGTAGTAAGTTCCCTTCAGGTGTGACAAAAGAAGTGTGGAATCGGCAAAGAAAGTGTTTTTTCACGAAATTGAGCTGTTTAGCATATACGATTTAAAGAAAATATTTTTTATTTATCTAAAAATTGGGATTATTATAGTTTGACGATGATAATCTAATTAGATTATCATAATTATAAATATCTTTTTTATGTATGCATATAATATATAAAAAGGTGGTTGCTAATGTAGAATTTTATTAGAGTATAAGAATGCTTACTTCACTTGAATAAATTTAAGTAGGAGGTGGCTTCCTTGCTTACACTGTAAGTAAGGAAAAGTATTTGGACATATATAGTATAAGTATAGTGATTGTTTTAATTGCCTTAACGGCATTTTTCGTTGCAGCAGAATTTGCAATTGTTAAAGTGAGGAGTTCACGAATTGACTATTTAATTGCAGAAGGAAATAATCGTGCAATATCTGTCAAAACAATCATTACAAACTTAGACGAATATTTATCAGCTTGTCAGTTAGGAATAACTGTTACAGCTCTTGGGATTGGGTGGTCTGGTAAACCTGCGCTAAAGTACATGTTTGATGTGCTGTTTGCAAATTGGAATGTCCCCACTCAACTCGCAGATATTTTGGCTATAATTTTAGTGTTTTTGTTTATCACATTTTTTCATGTGGTAGTAGGAGAGTTAGCTCCAAAAACATTCGCGATTCAAAAAGCAGAACAAGTGAGTTTCTTTGTTGCTAAGCCACTCATTTTGTTTTATCGTATTGCATTCCCATTCATTTGGCTTTTAAATGGATCAGCTCGGCTAATTACGAAATTTTTTGGGTTGAAACCACCAAAAAAGCATGACGAAGTGCATTCAGAAGAAGAATTGCGGTTGTTGGTTTCAGAAAGTTATAAAAACGGTGAGATTAATCAATCTGAATATAAGTATGTAAATAAAATATTTGAATTTGACGATCGTATCGCAAAAGAAATAATGGTACCACGAACAGAAATGAATATATTAAATAAAGAAATGCCTGCCGAAGAGGCTTTACAAAAAATGTCTCATGAAAAATATACGAGGTATCCGGTGGTTGATGGCGATAAGGACCATGTAATAGGCTTTGTGAATTTTAAAGATATATTTACAGATTTTGTGAAGCATCGAGTTGTTAGTGAAAAGACAGTGGAGCAATATATTAGGCCAATTATTCTAGTAATTGAATCTATCCCAATTCATGATCTATTTTTAAAAATGCAAAGGGAAAGGACGCATATTGCTATATTAATTGATGAATATGGTGGTACATCAGGTCTTGTAACCGTTGAAGATATTTTAGAAGAAATTGTAGGGGATATTCAAGATGAGTTCGATACTGATGAACAACCGGAAATCCAACAAGTTAGTGAGACGAAAACAATTTTAGAAGGAAAAGTACTTGTTAGTGAAGTGAATGCATTATTAGGTTTGACTATTGATGACGATGATGTCGATACGATTGGCGGCTGGATACTAACGAAAAATATTGAGATCGCCGAAGGAGATACCGTTGAAATTGAGAACTATAAGTTTTGTGTGAAGGAATTAGATGGGCACTATATTAAGAGGTTGGAAGTAACGAAACCTTCAGAATCGATTGTTATTGTGGGGGATGAAAAAAAAATTTCGCTCCAAGAACAAATTAGTTCGTAAACTCTGCTTTGTAGCAGAGTTTTTTTTGAGCAAAATGTTTTTTGGGGTGTTAGGGCTATGATACAATTACATAAGTCAGACCTTTCACTAGGTGAAATAAATGTAACGTATTATTGTATGCGCATATTCGGAAGGAGAACCACTATGAAAAAGCATTTATATATAAATGGGGTATGGAAATCAGTAGGGACGTATAAACCATTGTATGCACCATATTCTGAAGAAAAATTAGCGGAGATTGCGCAAGGTACAGAGGATGACGTAAAGGAAGCAATAGTTTCGGCTAAAAATGCAATGAAAGAAATGAAAAAATTATCTGCATACGATCGCGCAACTATTTTAGAAAAGGTTGCACAAAAAATGGATGAGAGAAGAGAAGAGTTTGCAGTGATTATCGCAAAAGAAGCTGCAAAACCAATTTGTGCTGCACGGGGAGAAGTAGATCGCACTGTTCAAACATATAAGTTTGCAGCTGAAGAAGCGAAGCGAATATATGGTGAGACGTTACCATTAGATGCGGCACCAGGAGCAGAGGGCCGTATAGCGTATACAATTCGACAACCAATCGGAGTTATTGGTGCTATTACACCGTTTAATTTTCCACTTAATTTAGTAGCACATAAAGTAGGTCCGGCAATTGCGGCTGGAAATACTATAGTGCTAAAGCCAGCCGACCAAACGCCACTTTCGTCATATGCATTGGTGGAATTATTTGAAGAAGCTGGTTTACCAAAGGGAGCTTTCAATATAATTTCTGGACCTGGACCTGTTGTAGGTGAGGCATTAGTAAAAGATGAGAACGTTGCTTGTATTACTTTTACAGGAAGTCCAAAAGTAGGTATTGGAATTAAGCAAAAAGCTGGATTGAAACGAGTGACGTTAGAATTAGGATCAAATGCTGCTGTTATCATTGATGAAGACGTTGAATTGACAGACGAAATAATTGAACGTGTAAAATGGGGCGCGTTTGTGAATAATGGACAAGTTTGTATTTCTGTACAACGTGTTTTTGTACATGAATGCAAAATAGATGAGTTTATTACAAAATTAACAAAAGCAATGGAAAACGTTGTAGTAGGAGACCCGCTTCATGAAGAAACAGATGTATCAGCACTTATTTCAAAAAAAGATGTAGAACGTGTAAGTTCATGGGTAGAAGAGGCAGTTAAGGCAGGAGCAAATGTTGTATACGGTGGTAACAAACGTGATGCAAGGATTTTTGAACCAACTGTATTAACAAATGTTCCAGAGTATGTATCTGTTCAGTGCCAAGAAGTTTTCGGTCCACTTATGACTGTAAATCCATTTATAGAATTTAATGAGGCTTTAGAACAAGTAAATAATTCACGTTATGGATTACAAGCAGGTGTATTTACAAACAATTTATGTAAAGCAATGCGTGCAATTGATGAATTAGAAGTCGGTGGTGTCATGATTAATGATATTCCAACGTTCAGGGTTGATCATATGCCTTATGGTGGTGTGAAAGAGAGTGGCACAGGTCGTGAAGGAATTAAATATGCAATAGAAGAAATGACAGAAATGAAATTAGTGTGTATTAAAAAATAAAGTAGATCGAGCTTAAACATCGCAATAAAAAACGAGCAGGAAATGTTTACGATTCCATACTCGTTTTTTATTGTTTGTTTTACGTTTCTCGGAACGATTTCATTTAATCAAGTGTACCTTTTACTTCATTTCTTGTTTGAAAATAGCATCTTCTACATAAATTTGTTCTTTGTCAACAGCAGTGCTATGAGATAGTACTAAACCGATTGGTGTTTCTGTACCTTTATTTTGAACAATTGTAAAAGGAACATTTTTTTCATTTGCTAATTTAATGTATTTTGATAAATGTGGGTAAGCAATGCTACCATTTAGGAATAGTTGTAATGATTGAGAAGAACGTATGCTACCCGTTACTTCTGTATACACATTACTTTGCATTACTTGACCGATTGTTAAAGCGACTTCTACACGCTCACGTAATGTAGTTAAGTACATATTACGTTCTTCTGGTTTGTTTTGCTTTTGGCCATATATGCCTTCTTGGAGATAATCTTCCACATTTTTATTTACCATATTTTTCACACCTTTCAATTCTTATTGTACGCAAGAATTAAAAAGGATGCAAAAAAAAGTAGTTTTGAACAGAAAAATAATTAAAAAATGAGAAAGAAAAAGAGATATATGAATAAAACTTATTTAATAAGAAAGGAAAAATAAATTTTATCAACAGAAATTAACAAAATGTGACAATAATCTATTAACGAAATGTATTTTTTGTGTTAATATTCAAAATATAAAGGGTATTCGTCGTATGGAAATGGAGGGAATGGAGGTTTTTCCAATCGATAAGGATATTAAAGAAGTATTTTGTTCGCACTTGAAAAACAACAAGCACCAATTCGTAGAGAACTGGAAAAACAAAATGATAATTTCCGAAAAAGATCCATTTAAACAAGAAGTAGTTCAAAATGGAGAAGATTTATTAGAGTTAATTATCGAACTTGTTATGGAAGATAAAGATATTAATTATCTTCAACCATTATGTGAGAAAATTGCTATTGAGCGTGCAGGGGCAGATGTGAATATTGGAGATTTTGTCTATAATGCAAATGTGGGAAGAAATGAACTTTTTGAAGCAATGTGCGAATTGGATGTAAGCGCTCGTGAACTGAAACCGATTATGGCCAAAATACATATTTGTTTTGACAAATTAATTTATTATACCGTTTTAAAATACTCAGAAATTATATCGAAAAATTTAGAAGAAAAACAGCAATATATAAACGAAACACATAAAGAAAGGCTTACGATTCTAGGGCAAATGTCGGCTAGTTTTGTCCATGAATTTCGTAATCCGCTAACTTCAATTATGGGATTTGTAAAGTTATTGAAGACAGACCATCCTAATCTATCGTATTTAGATATTATTTCACATGAATTAGATCAATTGAATTTTAGGATTTCACAATTTTTACTTGTGTCGAAAAAAGAAATGTGGAATGAATCTGAACGTTTTTGGCTAAATGATTTGTTTCAAGATATTATACAATTTTTGTATCCAAGTTTAGTAAATGCAAATGTTTTGATTGAAAAAAAATTGCCATATCCTATTCCACTTATTGGCTACCGGAGTGAAGTGAGACAAGTATTTTTAAATATTTTAATGAATTCAATTGATGCTCTTGAATCGGTGAAAGAAGAGCGGAAAATTATCATTGATGTATTTGAAGAGGATACCACTATTCGCATTGTTATAAAAAATAATGGGCCTATGATTCCAGCGGAAAGTGTAGAAACCATTTTTGAGCCATTTGTAACTACTAAAAAGCTAGGAACTGGAATTGGACTATTTGTATGTAAACAAATTGTAGAAAAGCATAAAGGATCCATATTATGTCGTTCGAATAACGACTGGACAGAATTTCAAATTGAGTTTCAAAAGTAAACAGTCTACACCATAGGAATGGTGTAGACTGTTTTAATTTGTAAGTATAACGGCCTCTAACTTTGGATCCTCAGTTGAATAACCTATTATTGAAATTGTGTAAATTGAATTTGGTTCAACGTTGAACTTAGGAATGGTTAATAGTACTTTTTTTGAATCAGCAAGTGAAACTTCAATATCTGCTGTACCAGGGCTAACTTGTAAAAAATCTGTTACTTGTTTAAAGAGTACATTTTCAAATAAATGATCCCCATCTTTCAAATTAACATTTACAACCGGAGTGTCTGGTGAAAAATGTGCAAACCGTATTTTTGCTTGACCAGATGGTAAATGAGTATTATCAAGAATAGGTTGTAATTGGAGATGATTATCGCTATTGACTGCTGCAAGGGTATAAGTGTGATTCCCCATTATGGGTACTAATGCTGAGAATATTGGAGTTTCGTTTCCAACAGGGACAATATCAATACGGTATTTACCTTGTACTAATGATAAGTAAGGACTGAATTGTTTAAAGGAAATATTTTTAATCACTTTTTGTCCATTTACAATAATATCAACTGCTGGTGTATGGGGAGCTGTGTGGAAAATTCTCATATGTGACGGCAAAGTTGCTTCTTGTGAATCTCTCTTTTCATATGCTTGTACAAGTTTTGTAATTGCATCATGATATTTCATATAGAGTTCCACATACTTTTTAGGATTGCTATATTGGTAGTAACGAGCAAGTTGTTCGTAACGTGCAGCTTCTTGTCCGTATTTTTCAATTTCGGATTGAGTCATAAAACATTCCTCCTTCATCATTACAACTATATGCGAAGCTGGAAAGAAGATATGCGAAAAAAACTGTTTTTCTAAAAGGAAAAGTTAAAATAGGGATTTTTTTATTTATAGGCAAACACACATACAAATCGGTAATTGTCCTACATAATTTATAAAGGAAAGGTAGTTTGACTTTGAAGGAAGGAGCACAATGGGGATGTGGATATCCCGGGTATGTAGTGTGAATTTAGTTATGGAGGATTTCGTGCTTTAGGCTGTGGTACAAATGTTGGATTTGCACTATAAGTATTTCTATTCCCAATAAGTGAACTGGCTGGAAAAGGTAATATCGGATAAAAGAGCGTCGTGCCGAACTGATTACTGTGGTTAATCGGTTCTTTTTTTATTGTTTTAAATAGATGGTACTACTTGTTTAGTAATAGTTACGATAATTGTGGTTTGTTATCTATATAGTGAAGTAAAATGTCGAATTTTGTTTGAAAATATGCAATATAAAGTAGGATAATAGGAAGGAGATTAACGGGAGTTCCGTCGAAGTTTACACAATGTCGGCAATTGAAGGAAGCTGATATTATGTTAAAAAAGCATTTAATTTGTTGTTATCTTAAATCAAGGAGGGGTGTTTAAGCGTACAGATAAGGATTGGTCTTTAATTCATGTTCTGAATTTTCTGTTTTTAAATTAATATTTTGCACTCATTTGTATATTTTATAATAGTTTTTTGATAAATTCACTGCTTTCGCAGAGGGTTCTTTTTTATGAAAGAAACGTCAATTTTCTTCATATATATATACAAATTGGAGAAATGGGGGAGCGCTATGCGCGATTACTTAATTAAACCACTTGTTGGTCAGCCGTATCCAATGATTTCACATGGAGAAGGTGTTTATTTGTATGATCAAAACGGAAACAAATATTTTGATGGTTCGTCAGGAGCAATTACGGCAGGTATTGGGCATGGCGTAAAGGAGATTGCAGACGTTATTAAAAAGCAAGCAGAGGAGATTGCTTTCGTATATAGGTCACAGTTTACGAGTGAACCAGCTGAAAAATTAGCGAAGAAGTTAAGTGATTTAAGTGTAGGAGATTTGAACTGGAGCTTTTTTGTAAATAGTGGTACGGAAGCAAATGAAACAGCTATGAAAATTGCAATTCAGCATTTTCAGGAGCGCGGTATTCAAGGGAAACATAAAATTTTGTCACGATGGATGAGCTATCATGGTATTACTATGGGAGCCTTATCAATGTCTGGGCATCCGCTGCGCAGACAACGTTTCGTATCTATTTTGGAAGATTATCCAACTATTCCAGCTCCTTACTGTTTCAGATGCCCTGTACAGAAGGTATATCCAACTTGTCAGCTTGCTTGTGCGACTGAACTAGAAAGAGCGATTGACCGAATTGGTGCAGAACATATTGCAGCTTTTATCGCTGAACCGATTATTGGGGCTGCTGGAGGCGCGATTGTCCCGCCGAAAGAATATTATAAAGTAATTAAAGATATTTGTAGTCATTACGATATATTATTTATTGCGGATGAAGTAATGACTGGACTTGGTCGTACTGGTGCATGGTTTGCGATGGAGCACTGGGGTGTAGAACCGGATATTATGACGCTTGGTAAGGGGCTAGGAGCGGGGTATACACCAATGGCAGCGACAGTTGTAAGTGACCGTGTTATGGAGCCGATTTTACGTGGATCACGTTCTGTAATGAGCGGGCATACGCTTAGTGCAAATCCATTGTCTGCAGCAACGGCATTAGCTGTTATTGAATATATGGAGAAACATAATCTACCTGAAAAAACAGCAGAAAAGGGAGAGTATTTATTAAAAGGTTTACAGAAAGTTCAGCAACAATCGACAATTATTGCCGATGTACGTGGAAAAGGATTGCTAATTGGAATAGAATTGCAACCGTTTACAAAAGCGTCGGAACTTATTTCGGTTGCGGCTAAAAATGGATTACTCTTATACCAAGCTGTTTCAGGGCAAGCAGGAAAAGAGGATAGTGCACTGCTTGTTGCACCACCAATGACAACTACATATTCCGAGTTAGATGAATTACTTTCAATTTTTGTAAAGAGCGTGGAAGAGATGATGCAAAAAGGAGGGCATAGTATCGCATGACAACTATTACAAATACATTCGGTAAATTAAAAGAAGTAGAGGAAGTAATTTCTTTGTTCCATGATGATATGACATTAATGTTTGGGGGATTTGGAGGGATTGGATCCCCTCCATCTTTAATTCAAGCTGTTTTAGATAAAGGCATTACGAATTTGAATTTAATAGGAAATGATACTGGATTTCCTGATGTAGGAATCGGTCGTCTTGTTACGAATGAAAGGGTTAAATCTTTAGTTACTTCTCATATTGGATCAAACCCAAATGCGGGAAGACAATTAAATGAAGGCAGATTGCAGATTGAGTTTTCTCCGCAAGGAACATTAGCAGAGCGTATTCGCGCTGGTGGTGTAGGCCTTGGTGGTATTTTAGTTGATGTTGGTGTCGATACGATTGTAGAAGAAGGAAAACGAACAGTTGAAATGAATGGAAAGACATATTTAGTTGAAACAGCTTTAACGGCTGAAGTCGCAATTGTATATGCGAAAAAAGCGGATCCGTTTGGAAATCTGGTATTTGATAAAAGCGCTCGTAATATGAATCCGCACGTAGCTATGGCTGGGGACATAACGATTGTAGAAGCAGAAGAAATTGTTCCACTTGGAAGTTTAGATCCAGAAGAAATTGTCGTCCCGGGTGTATTTGTAAATTATATCGTGCCATCGGAAGGAGTGAATTGGAAATGGGTATGGGCGTAGAAGTGAGAGATAAGATTGCAAGACGTGCAGCGAGAGAAATTCAAAATGGCATGATTGTAAATTTAGGTATTGGAATTCCATCGCTTGTACCGAATCATTTGCCAGAAGATATGAATGTTATGTTTCACGCAGAAAACGGTATTGTCGGTATGGGACCAACGCCAAGTAAAGGGAATGAAGATGAGAATTTATGTAATGCAGCTGGTTTACCAACATCGCTCATTACAGGAGCAAGTTATTTCGATAGCTGCATGGCGTTTGGCATGATTCGAAAAGGATTACTTGATGTTACGATACTTGGTTCGTTACAAGTAAGTGAAAATGGTGATTTAGCAAACTGGATTGTACCAGGAAAACGCGTTCCAGGTATTGGAGGAGCGATGGATTTAGCGCAAAAAGCGAAGCGAGTCGTTGTTGTGATGAATCATGTGGATAAATACGGAAATGCAAAGATTGTTTCGGAATGTACATTGCCATTAACTTCGAAAAAATGTGTAGATTTAATTATTACAGACATGGCTGTAATGGAAGTGACTCCAAGTGGACTTGTCTTACAAGAATTAATGAGTCCGTACACTGTAGAAGATGTAAAACGACATACGACGGCTGATTTTCAAATAAGCTCAAATTTACTAGTAATTGAATGAGGGGAGCTGTAATATATGGAGCAATTAAAAAAACAAGTTTGTGATTATATTGAGAGTCATGAAGAAGAGAGCGTAAAATTTTTAACACGATTAATTCAAGAAAAGAGCGTATCTGGTGATGAAAGTGGTGCGCAGGCAATTGTTATTGAAAAGTTGCGTGAGTTAGGTCTAGACCTCGACATTTGGGAGCCTGCTTTTAATGAAATAAAAGATCACCCTTATTTCGTATCACCTCGTACAAGCTTTACAGATAGCCCGAACATTGTAGCGACTTTAAAAGGAAGTGGCGAAGGGAAATCTATGATTTTAAATGGCCATATTGATGTCGTGCCAGAAGGCGATGTAAATCAGTGGGACCATCATCCGTATAGTGGAGAGAAAATAGGAAACCGCATATATGGACGTGGAACAACAGATATGAAAGGCGGCAATGTCTCACTTATGCTTGCGATGGAAGCGATTATTGAATGTGGTATTGAACTAAAAGGTGATATACATTTTCAAAGTGTAATAGAAGAAGAGAGCGGTGGGGCAGGAACATTAGCAGCTATTTTACGAGGGTATAAGGCAGATGGCGTTATTATTCCTGAGCCGACGAATATGAAATTTTTTCCGAAACAACAAGGGTCAATGTGGTTTCGTCTACATATAAAAGGCAAAGCAGCACACGGTGGTACACGTTATGAAGGAGTAAGTGCTATAGAAAAAAGTATGTTTGTTGTAGATCATTTGAGAAAATTAGAAGAGAAGAGAAATAGTCGAATTACAGATCCATTATTTAAGGGGATTCCGATTCCGATTCCAATTAACGTTGGGAAAATTGAAGGGGGAAGCTGGCCAAGTTCTGTTCCCGATTCATTAATTTTAGAAGGAAGATGTGGTATTGCGCCGAATGAGACTATAGAGGCAGCAAAAGAAGAGTTTGAAGGCTGGATTGGTGAATTAAAAGAAGTGGATAGTTGGTTTGTAAAAAATCCTGTAGAAGTAGAATGGTTTGGAGCGAGATGGGTTCCTGGTGAACTAGAAGAAAATCATCCGCTTATTACAACGCTTGGGCATAACTTTGTTGAAATTGAAGGGAACGAACCGATTATAGAAGCATCGCCATGGGGAACAGATGGAGGTTTGTTCACACAAATCGCTAACGTACCAACGATAGTATTTGGTCCAGGAGAGACGAAAGTAGCACATTATCCAAACGAATATATAGAAGTTGATAAAATGATTGCTGCCGCGAAAATAATTGCATGTACATTACTAGATTGGTGTGAGGTGAAGAAATGAAATACTATGAATCTTTTAGTGAACAGACAAAGTATTACACAGTAGAAGGGGTATTAGACTATTTTAATAAACGTGTTAGAGTTGATCACTATACAGGAAATGTTGAACGCATTATACAAACAATCGATGAATTAGCAGAGAAACATTCTTTCACTAAATGTATTATTAAAGGAAAGGGAGAGCATGTTTCAACATGGCTCTCTTTCGGTTTCTTATTGGAAGCAACGATACCTCATTATTTTCAAGGTCACGATGCGTACTTCTTCGTGAAATATCATTCCAATGAAAGACGAAATAGTATTCATTGGAATGAGGAAGATAGCATTTTAAGTGGTGTAAAAGCAAAAGAAGTGAAAGAAAAAATAGTCCCAGAGGAGTTTGTGTTAAGAAAAGCGACAGAAGAAGACGCGGAAGAATTAGCAATTGTCTTTGGGAAAGTATTTGAAGTTTATCCGACACCTTTAAATGAAGCGAGTTATGTAAAGCAGACGATGAAGGAAGACGATACAATTTACTATGTTTATGAATTTAAAGGGAAAATTATTAGTACAGCATCTGCTGAGATGAATGTGAAAGAAGGTAATGCAGAATTAACGAATTGTGCTACATTACCTGAATATCGAAAACATGGTTTTATGAAAAGTTTGCTAATTAAGTTAGAGGAAGAACTTCAAGAAAGATCTATTTTTTGTTCGTATACAATTGCTCGTTCGCTATCTTTCGGTATGAATGCAGCCTTTCATCAATTAGGCTATACATATACGGGAAGGCTCGCGAATAATTGCTACATTTTTGATAAGTTGGAAGATATGAATATATGGGTGAAAGATTTATCAAGCTATTCGAACGCAGTAAGATTCCCGCCTCAAAATTCGGCTGTAAAGCAAAGCAGTTAGGTGGGAGTCAGGATAATAATCAGTGGGGATGAATAAAGCCCCACTGATTAAAGTTTCACTTAACCATAAATAAGCGATAAAAATATATACAAATTTCATCAAAATAATGGAACGGAATCGTCATGCTTATAATCGCACAGAGGGATGCCGAAAATTCGGCATGTATTTGCCAGATTTTCGGCAAAAGGGGGGATGACATTGCTAGCAGTTTCGACACAAGAAGTCATTGAAGCGATTTTGGGCAGTATTGATGAGGCTATACACGCAGTAGATGAAAATGGAATTACAATTTTTTACAATACCGTTGCAGCAAAACATGATGGATCCAAAATTGATAAAGTGTTAGGAAAGCATTTGTTAGAAGCGTTCCCTTCTTTATCTAGGGACACGAGTACATTGATGAAGGTGTTAGATACAAAAAAACCAATTGTACATCAAGCGCAGCATTATCAAAATTTAAATGGAGAAGATGTTTGTACGGTAAATACGACGTTACCTATTTTTATAGATGGAAATATTGCTGGTGCTGTTGAAATTGCAAAGGACTATTCTACAATTCAAAAACTTACTGATACAATAGTCGATTTACAGTCAAAAATAAAGCGATCATCTGGCAAAAAAGCGATAAAAAAGCATGTTGCGTTTGAGACGATAGTAACTAATGATGCTCGGTTTAAACAGACGAAAGAATTAGCGCAAAAAGTAGCGCCAACTGATGCAAATGTTTTAATATATGGTGAAACTGGAACAGGGAAAGAGCTATTTGTGCAAGCCATTCATGAAGCGTCTAAACGGAAAAATAAGCCATTTATTGCACAAAACTGCGCAGCTTTGCCAGAGTCGCTATTAGAAAGTTTATTGTTTGGAACGACAAAAGGAAGCTATACAGGGGCAATTGAACGAGCTGGATTGTTTGAACTTGTAGATGGAGGAACATTGTTTTTAGATGAACTGAATTCAATGCCACTCGATTTACAAGCGAAAATGCTACGTGTATTAGAGGATGGAGTTATTCGTCGCATTGGTGATAATAAGACGAGAAAAGTAGATGTTCGCGTTATTACTGCGATGAATCAGCCTCCAGAAGTATGTTTAAGAGAAAATAAAATCCGCACTGATTTATACTATCGATTAAATGTGTTTTCATTATATATCCCGCCACTTCGCGAAAGAACTGAGGATGTACTGTTATTAGCGTCTTATTTTTTGAAAGAATATAATAAAAGTTATAAAAAAGGTGTACTTCAAATGGATAAGGAAGCAAAAGAAAGATTACAAGCTTATCAATGGCCAGGAAATGTTCGTGAGTTAAAACATACGATTGAACATGCAGTCATTATTGCGGAAGGGAGTTCATTAACCGCAAAGTGTTTACCACGTATATTTAGGAAAGAGAAACTTCCAAAGAAGAAAAGTATATTACCGCTTAGGGAAGCTCTTCATCAAACGGAAAAAGAATTAATAGATCAAGCGTTAATTGAAACGGAAGGGAATATTTTGCAAGCAGCAAAAATGTTAGGTATTCCGCGTCAAACGCTTCAATATAAACTGAGCAAGTACGACAAAACCGCCGAATAATCGGCGGTTTTTGTGTGTTTGCACCAATAAAAGAGCGTTTACATATATAAAAAGTAATGAATATGATAGTAAATATTGTTTTAGTACTGCACTTGAAAATATTTTTTCTCATATATAATAGGGTATTTCTCACATTTACTTATCAAGAATATGAAGTTGGCATAATTATTGCTTATATAAAGGATGAGCGTATAAAAAGGGGGAATAGCAATGTTACATGATGTATACAAACCAAATCGTCACTGGAAAGATATCGAATTATGGAAAGATATTACAGAGGAACAATGGAATGATTGGGTTTGGCAATTAACGAATACGATCAAAACTTTAGATGATTTAAAGAAAGTAATTAACTTGACACCTGAAGAAGAAGAAGGCGTTAAAATTTCAACGAAAACAATCCCGTTAAACATTACACCGTACTATGCTTGGCTAATGAATCCTGATGACCCACGCTGTCCGATTCGGATGCAATCAGTACCGATTTCGGAAGAGTTATATAAAACAAAATATGATTTAGAAGATCCTCTTCATGAAGATGAAGATTCACCAGTTCCAGGGTTAACGCATCGTTATCCAGACCGTGTACTATTTTTAGTAACGAATCAATGTTCTATGTATTGCCGTTACTGTACACGTCGTCGTTTTAGTGGACAAATTGGGATGGGCGTACCGAAAAAGCAATTAGATGATGCGATTGCTTATATTAGTGAAACACCACAAGTACGTGACGTTTTAATTTCTGGCGGTGATGGACTTCTAATTAATGATAAAATTTTAGAATATGTATTAAAGAATTTACGAGCAATCCCGCATGTCGAGATTATTCGTATCGGAACGAGAGCACCGGTTGTATTCCCGCAACGTATTACAGAAAACCTATGTAACATTATTAAAAAATACCATCCAGTATGGCTAAATACGCATTTTAACACTTCTATTGAGATTACAGAAGAATCGAAACTAGCATGTGAAATGCTTGCAAATGCAGGTGTTCCAATTGGAAACCAAGCTGTAATCTTAGCTGGAATTAATGACAGCGTTCCAATCATGAAAAAACTTATGCACGATTTAGTAAAAATTCGTGTTCGTCCATATTACATTTATCAATGTGATTTATCAGAAGGTATCGGTCATTTCCGTGCACCAGTTTCTAAAGGTCTTGAAATTATTGAAGGCTTACGTGGACATACATCTGGTTATGCAGTACCGACATTCGTTGTTGATGCACCGGGCGGAGGCGGAAAAATTGCGCTTCAGCCAAACTATTTAATTTCACAAAGTGCGGATAAAGTTGTACTTCGTAACTTTGAAGGGGTTATTACAACGTATCCAGAACCAGAAAATTATATCCCAGGAAGAGCAGAAGGCTACTTTAAAGAAATTTATCCGACTTATGAAGAGAAACGTTCTGATATCGGCGTTGCAGGATTGATGAGTGATAAGAAATTTAATCTTGTTCCAGATGATTTACAACGTATGAATCGCCGTAAAGATTATGAAGTCAATGAAACGCATGCTTCTTTAAAAGATAAACGTGATAAGCGTGATCAATTAAAAGATAAAAAATATCAAGCACAAATGGCAAAGTTAGAAGATGACAAAAAAAATGAGGGTGACGCAGTATGAATTGTATGTGGTGTGACAGTACAGAAGCGAAAGAAAGCTTGAATACTGTATATTGGGAATTACCAGATGGTACGAAAGCCATTGAAATCCAAGAAACACCATGTATAACTTGTTCCTCATGTGGAATGGATTATCAATCAGACCATACTGTAAAAGAAATTGAAGACCAGTTGTTTTTAATCTATACGAAAGATTTGCCAAAACAACTAACGTACGAAGAGTTGATGGGAAGACCTCGTCTATTAAAAAGGAATTATTTCGACTTTTAACCAGCTTTTATGCTGGTTTTTTTCTATTTCGCCTTGTATAATGTACCCAAGTTAGAAAGGTAGGGAATATTTTTGAAAAAGACATTTTACCATTATATGATGAAGCACCGTGCAGCTTTATTTAAAAATGAAATATCAGATTTAGCAGAGGCGATGTATGATGATTTAAGTTTTCCGAAGCAATCTGAAGACTATGATGAAATTAGTTCATATTTAGAGTTAAGTGGAATGCTAGAGAGTATGTCTATATTTGATGAAGCATGGGATTTATATATACAAGAGAGATAACGATATTGGAGTGCTACGTAAATGAAAACATAAGGAATACATTACTTTAAAAAAGTGAAGTATTTCTTATGTTTTTTTATTAAATTTCGCCTTGCTGTTAGAACATAAATGTTAAGTAAAAGCTAGTATATATACTAGCTTTTTTGAGTTATACACACATTCTACTTTTTTATTGAAAAAATTTATGAATATAAGCTTCTGTGATAAGCGTTTTTATGTAGGTTGCATATACTGTTATCAAAATCACGACGTTAAAAAAAGGAGAGATATAGATGGCAAGGAAAAAACAACCTAAATACAACGTAGGGGACATTGTCGTGATTACGCTATATGGAACCGTTGGGAAAGTTACAAATATGAAGGTTTTAGATGGAGTTTACGTATACGAAGTAAATAATCACGATGGATTTTATGTAGAGCAAACTCTGCAGCATGTGACGGAGCAAGAAATGAAAAAGGGCGACACAGAGTGGATTGAATTAAATTATAACTTTACGTTTGGTGATCTCGTGCAAGTAACTGGGTATGATAAAGACGTTTTTCGTATTGTTGGTTTTCGTACAGAAGTATGGAGATATAAAAATGATGCATGGGAAGATACTATATATGAATTGTCACGAATTACGGATGGTGAATGGTTAGAAGCTGATGAATCGGATTTAACATTACTTGCTAATGCACAAACGGCAAATGCAATTTTGAAGAAAATGAAACAAGATAAAGCTGGTATGAATAAATTGGATTTAGGAAAGTTGAAGTCAATTAACAATTCGAAAAAAGTAAGTGTAAAGACGAATCGCCAAGAAATTATTGATGGATTATTAGATATTTATAATGATTATCATTTGTTATTCGATACATTTAAAGATGAAGAATACAAAATTGTTATGGATGTTGTTCATAATTATTTAGTTAAATTGACAGAGAAAAAATAGTTAACTAGAAAGAGAGAATAAATTGAACAACAACATATGCAGTATAAGGTATGCCTACAATTATTAAAAAAATAAAAAGCCATTTAATAAGAGAGTCTGCCCATTGATCTTCATGCATGAACTCTTCTTTTGTTTGCCCTACTTCTTGATCTACTTCTTGATCTACTTCATATTGGTATTCCATAATTATTTCCCCCTTTTTGATAGCTTGTACTACCATCGTATGCACCTCGTCCAAAAGATATGACCTATAAAAAAAGAAAAACTATTTTTCTAATCTCATATACATAATTTTGAGATTTTTTCATAAAACAGAAATAAAGGAGTGATGCTCATGAAGGAAATTGAAGTCGTAATTGATACGGAAGAGATTGCGGAGTTTTTTTATGAGCAACTAATTGAAAGAGGATACGTTCCAAAAAGAGAAGAAATTGAGGACCTAGCAGATATTACATTTGAGTATTTATTAGAGAAATGCATGATTGATGAAGTTTTTGATGAAGAGGAAGATTGAAAGTAACGACGGGCTTAACTCGTCGTTTTTTACTCTTTACAAACTTGTCACAAACAGAGTCAACAATTATTGGTATAATTAAAAGAAATTTTTATACAAGAGGTGAAGGGATGTTCAAAAAAATTATTGATTCTTTATTAGGAAAGAAAAAATATCGTTCGTATTCAAGTAGTGATTATCGTCATAGAGGGCGCTCTTATTCAAGTAGCGATTATAAACGACGTTCATCTGATTATGGGCATCATCATTATAAAAGAAAACGTAAAAGCCGTAGCTTCTTTTCAAGTAGTTGATGAAATGGCGTCGTATACTAGCTTTATTTGATAGACCACTGCGAAAAAATACAATTGTTGCAGAACGTTATAGCATTGAATCGGTAATTGGAATGGGCAGTTATGGGATTACATATGTCGTTAATGATTTACAAATAAATAAATATAAAGTCTTAAAACAATTAAGACAAAGTAAACAAAGATATGAGTCTGGTAGAAAATCATTTGAACAAGAGAAAATGATTTTACAAACATTAAATCATCATGCAATTCCTAGTCTATATGATCATTTCGTATGGGAGAAAAAGAGCTTTTTTGTGATGGAGTATATGCCGGGAGAAAATTTCGAAGATTATATTTTCTTAGATGGGCATGTATATAAAGAACGAGAGGTTTTTAAAATTTTATATGAAATATTAGGAATTGTTTCAGTTTTTCATAGTAAAGGTATCATTCACCGAGATTTACGTATTCCGAATATATTAATGAAAGAAAATCAAATTAGTATTATTGATTTTGGTTTGGCTAAATTGAAAGGTGAGGGTGATGAGAGAGCTACAACTTATGAAGGGGAACAAGCTTTGATGCGAGAAGTTCACTTTCGTAGCGATTTTTATGCGCTCGGTCATTTCGTATTATTTTTACTGTATGCTAGTTATGAATCAACTGAAAAAAAAGAAAAACCTTGGTATGAAGAGTTAGTATTGGAAGAATATAATCGCGAAATGCTAATGCGAATGTTACAAATGAAAGCGCCATACTATGAGAATGTACAAGATCTGAAAAAAGATGTAGCTTACACTTTAGAAAGGATGGAGACCCCATGTTTCAAAAGTTTTTAGCAAGCGTTGGTATTGGTAGTGCAAAAGTAGATACGGTTCTTGAAAAAGATGAGTATATAGTTGGAGAAGAGATAGTAGGAAAGGTTCATATAACTGGAGGCTCAGTTAGCCAACAAATTGAAAGCATTTACTTAACGTTATCGACGTCTTATGTAAGAGAAGTGGATGATAAAAAAGTAACGGCAACGTATGATTTAGAGCGAGTTCGTTTAACAGAACCTTTTTCTGTTGAGCCGAATGAAAAAAAGGAAATTTCATTTTCATTTAAACTGCCAGTTGAAACACCGCTTACACTTGGAATGAAAACAGTTTGGGTACATACAGGCCTTGATATTAAACGTAGTATAGACCCAAGTGATCGTGATTACATTCAAGTGTTGCCAAATGCACTATTAAATAGTGTGTTAGAGAGTGTAAATCAATTAGGTTTTAAAGCGCGTCATATAGAATGTGAAGAGTTGCCGTATCGATTACGTAAGCAAGTTCCATTCGCACAAGAGTTTGAGTTTGTTCCTGTTTCCGGACAGTATTATGGGAAATTAGACGAGCTAGAATTATTAATTTTGCCAAGCACTTACGATCGCCTAGAGATTATTATGGAAGTAGACAGAAAATCTCGTGGATTAGCAGGTTTATTTACGGAAGCGCTTGATCTTGACGAGAAAGTGATTCGCTTTACAGTAACGAATGAAGATATTCCAGCGATGAAAGAAAAAATTAACAATTATATTTTTTAATAAACTATGCATAAAAAAGAAATGGAGAGGAAAACTAAAACAACCGCTCCATTTTTTTGCATAGTGAGGTTATGTATGTGAAACGATATCGACATTTATACTTGTTAAGTTTTACGCTACTCATTTGTTTTGTCGTATTATCACTTTCGTATCATACCGCTTGTATTGAGAAATTTGACAATATAGTTGCGCATTTTATTCAAAGTTTTCGAAACGACTACTTGACAGCCTACTTTACTTGGGTGTCTTTTATCGGTTCCAAAAGAATATATTTTCCGTTACTCATTATACTTGTAATGTATTTTCTCGTTAGAAAAAAGTTGCTTAGTGCATTACTTCTAACAATTAATTATTATGGATCTCGTTATTTAAACAGTATGCTTAAACTATGGTACGAACGAGCAAGACCTGATGTAACGCAGCTTGTTACTGCAACTGGATATAGTTTTCCGAGCGGTCATACGATGAATGCTACTGCTTTTTTAGGATTTATTGCATACGTCACAATTACAGAAGATCGTATTTCATTGCATAAAAAGTTGCTGATTATTTTTATAGCGAGCTTTGTTGTATTATCTATTTCAGTTAGCCGGATTTATCTTGGCGTGCACTATCCATCTGATATATTAGCCGGATGGGCAGCGGGCGGTAGCTGGCTCGTTTTATGTGTTATATTTCATAAGGCGTTCATCAAAAAAGAACCTATGTCATAATAGGTTCTTTTTGCATGGGCTCCACATGAATATGAGCATGGTATATTCCGAATTTCTTTCGAAGCATAGCCTCGATGTTGTCAGTAATACAGTGACTTTCTCCAACATCCATACGGGCATCTACCTCGATTGTAATATCAACGTATGTTTGATTCCCGTACATACGAGCGCGAATATCTACGATGTTTTCCACGCCACCAATATGTTCAATGGCATCAGCGTACTCTTCCATCTTATCTGGATCGATTCCATCCGTTAGCATATGAGAAGCTTCTACGAAAATTTCCCATGCGGTTTTACAAATAATAAGACCGACAATTAAAGCGGCAATAGGGTCTAAAATAGGCATTTGGAACTGTGATCCGACTATACCTATTACTGTACCAATACTTACGAGTGCATCTGATAAATTATCTTTTGCAGCGGCTTCTAACGACTTACTCTTTGTTTGAATCGCAATCTTTTTCGTATATTTATATACGAAATACATTACGACGGCAGAAAATAAAGCAACCCACGCAGCGAGTACATTAGGCGCTGCTTGTTTCGGATTTAAAAACGATTGAATTGCACTAATCACAACTTCTAATCCGACCGTTGCCATAATAAAAGAAGCAACAAGTGATGCGATTTGTTCTGCACGCGAATGCCCATATGGATGATCTGGGTCGCGAGGCTTACGAGAAATTTTCAGGCCAATTAATATTGCTAAAGAAGCACCAATATCCGTTAAGTTATTCAATCCATCAGCACGTAATGCGCTAGAGAGGGTAATATAACTGATGATAATTTTCATAGAGGATAAAAATATGTAGGCCATAATGCTGACAATAGCACCTTTATCAGCTTCTTTATGAGAAAGAGAATCCATTTTAATCACTCACCTTCCTATTAGGAATTTCTTTCTATACATAGAGTATCAAACGAAACTCGTGTGGGTCTATACAAACATTGTTGACGTTTTATAGCTTTTTAAGAAGGGGATAACAAAGTTTCGTTAAGGAAAAAAATGTTGAAAAGTACAAAGTTTAGGTTTGGAATTCATTTACAATTAAAGAGTGGGAGGGTAAGGTGATGAAAAAACTAATATTTTTCTTACTATGTATTGTTCTTATAATGACTGGGTGTAATTCATCAAATATTGAAAATGTGAAGGAACATAATATTTCTAAAGTATCCATATCTACTTTTAATGGCTACGGTGGATTAAATGAAAATTATTTTCTAAACATAGAAGACAAACAAATAATCAATGGAATTAATAATATGTTTAATAGCATGAAAAAACAAAAGAGAAGAGGTGAAATACCACAATACGATATACTAATTACATATGAAAATAGTGATACGAAGGGTATACATTTATACCTCGGAGATGAAGGAGAAAGGAGTGTAATTATGTACATTGGTCATGAAGAAACTGTATACTACACTTCTGAAGAAATGACGAAACAACTACGAAAGATAATTGTGAAAAAAGATTAAAACCCTCTAAAAATTATTTTTCAGAGGGTTTTAATCTTAGTATGCTTCTAAAAACTCAGTAACTTGCTCTTCAGTTTTTGCGTTAGCACTATGTAAGTGACCAAGCTTCTCGCCATTTTGATAAACAAGTAGGCTTGGAATGCCCATTACTTGATACTCTTCCGCAATACTTGGGAACTCATCTTTATTAATAGAATACCATTCAAACTTATTGAACTCTTCCATTACATCTCCGATAAAGTTGTCCATACGCACGCAATCCGGGCACCATGTAGTAAAGAACTTAACAACAACTGGTTCCTCGCTTGCGATGATGTCTTTGAATTCTTGTTCAGATTTGATTTCTTTCATGTTTTGTTGCTCCTTTTTCACTTATAATATTTGGGGTTATTTAGGCGGTGTTTTTGCCTAGAAACGAAAACTTTTAACAAAAGTTTTTCTTTCCAAATAATTCGTTTGCAAATTGATCCACCGCAGTTTCCTGAAGTCCTGGTACAACATGTGAGTAGGTCTTCAGTGTGATACTTACTCTTTTATGTCCTAATCGTTCACTTACAATCTTAGGATATATACTTTGTTTTAACATAATTGTTACACGAGTATGTCTCAGATCATGGAACCGAATATCAGGAACCTCACTTTTCTTTATAAGCTTTTTCCAGAGCTGTGTCAAACTTCTGAAACGGCAGACCCAATCGTAGTCATTATAGCTTTCATCATATCGCTCTTTTTCATCAGAGATTTTTTGCAGATGGTCATTTAGTACTATTAAAGTAATGTCAGGAAAAATCAGCAATCTCTTTCCTGAAGAGGTTTTTAGTTCATGGAATCCCTTTGTAATGTGAGAAAGGGAACGGTTAACAGATAACGTTCGTCTCTCAAAATCAATATCTTTCCATTGTAGACCTGTGATTTCACCTTTACGCATTTCACATGTAATAGCAAGAAGATAAGCGATATAATAACGGTTTTCTTTTGCATGTTCTAAAAAACGAAGAACTTCTTCATCGATTAAAAAACCAGGGGGTAAACGCTGATTTAGGATGCGGAAATGGCTAAAGAAACTATTTTCGAAAAAACGCCCACCCTGCATTGTTTGTGAGGAACAAGAAGGTGAGCTTCAATTAAACGAAACTGATAGGATCTGTGAAAATTGTGCCCAAATTATGCATGAAAAAGGTATTGAAAGAGATGAATAGTACTCTTTACACCTTATTCCATATATAACAAAGCTGGTTAGCTTCTGATTCAAGCGCTATTAAATGATCATTATTAATAGAGTCATTCGTATACATTCTATTCTTTTGGATGTTAAGAACCGTATAATTCACATCGTTATGTTCATTTGAAAATGTTGATTCATTTAATAATGTCAGTGTTGAGTTGATGTTGTATTTATCAATTCGCTCTTTTTTTCCTTTGAAATATAGTTTGATTAGATGCGGCTCATCATTAATGAGCAAACCGAGTTCAGGTGATGAGCGGACGATTAAATCATCTGATATCCAATGTGATTTACCTGGATCGAACCAAGAGACGTCGTTGTTTTTAATAAATTTTTTGTACTGCTTTATGACATCGATATAGTTTTGCTTTTTCTTTTGATCAACCGTTTGTACTAATGTTTCGAAACATTCAAAAGGTAGTTCATTTTGATGAAATTTAATAACAGTGTCTCGTAATTGTTTCCAGTAATCAAAAGCTGGTTGGTATTCAGGTTGAGATTTTAGATTTTTTACAAAGTTTGTTTTAGCTGCACTACTTTTCAGTGTGAAGTCTAAAAATTGTGTAAGTCCTACTTTAATTTCTGCCATGCTACACCCCCTTTCCAAACATTACTAATTCGATAATAGAAAGGAAAATCCTGCATTTTTTAAGGGGGTGAGCTAGATGCTAGAAAACCAGATGTCCATGCACAATGGCTATGGAAAAGCTACAAGATGCTATCAGTCGAGTGGTGGATTTTTACAGTAATATCCAGAAGGTGCGGAACCTGAGGGCGTGAATGGGAGCATAAATGAAGTGTTGGAATTGTTACAAAAGTATTTGGAGCAATAAAAAAGGACTCACGGCAATGAGTCCTCATAAAAAATATATGTTGGTATCAGTATACCACGGAAGGTGAGTGAATAGAACATGCAAGCAAAAGTATTGGTTAACACACTAAACATGGACCACACTAAGTGGTTGCAAGCTATTGGTGGCTCAGATGTTTCTGCAATTGCAGGCAGGTTTAAATAAATGAAAATCAGCAGTTCAAGTATTCTTTGAAAAAACACAAGCGATTGAAAAGGAAGATGTACAAAGTGAATCGGCATATTTCGGAAACGTTTTGGAAGAGGTAGTTGCAAAAGAATTTTCCAAGCGTACGAATTTAAAGGTACAACTCAGAAATGCAATCCTGCAGCATCATGAATACCCGTGGATGCTTGCAAATGTAGACCGATTGATTGTCGGTGAAAAGATCGGCCTTGAATGCAAAATAGCGAGGATCAAAAGAAGGAAGGTGAACAAAAACGCTATTTGAATAAAAGCTAGTGGACTAGTTTTTAACACTCACTGAAATTAAGAATCATAACATACTTTGTAATAACTTATATGGGAGTGAGTTGAATAATAATGTTTTATTCATATTTTGATACCCGAGATAGAATGCGTCCGTATGGTACGGCGGGTATTACGTATAGCGGAGCACAAAGTACAATTCAAGCTGTTCAACAAGCGTTACAAGCACAGCAGCAAATGCAACAAATACAGCAAGGCATGCAACCTTACTATCCATCTATGGAGTATTATTACCCAATGCATCATATTACACCATACGGAATTTCTGTTTCAACAATTCCATATGGAACTGTATACAATTTATAAAAATATGCGGGGGAACAAATTATTTATATAAGGGCGCAAGTACAGAGCGCCCTTATAAGAAATGATTCGTATCTAGGGAACAATTATAAAATTTTAGATATTGGAATGAGAATGTTACAACTTCATGAGTTATATGCAACGTAAGGATTCTTAAGTGGGGGATATTATTTTTCCAAAATGAAAGGTGACGATAAGAATGATAAGAGAGGAATTTGGCGAAAATTATTGCCAAGCATTTATAAAATTTTGGTACTTTCCTAAAATGGCAAAGAGTAACTCTTACCTTACTCCTTGTCCATAAAATACATAAAAATCTTATGTTTATACAGGTGAATAATTTACAATAATAATGTTTGAATATAATGTTTAATAGGGATTTCGAAAGATGGAATATAATTTGTTACAGGTAGATTGTTGATTTTATAGGGAATTTAGGAGAATGTTATCATCTTATCGACAATAAAAGGATAATAAAATATGAAATATTGCATATCGTACTGAATGTTGTAATCTATTTAATAATAATAAAATTGAACGGAGGAGAAGGTTGGAAATCCGAGTTGATAAAATGGGATAATAGGTATTAGTGATATAATCAGAATTTAAAATGCGAGCTTTGTTTTTTAGTTATACTTTTTCTTCAAGCTGTCTCATGGTAGCACGTTCTTAAATTTGTAATAGCAACAAATTAGTCTAAACCCTTCAAATCTAACTTGCATAATATGTAGTAGTAGAGTAGAAAGGAGCAATATATATGTCTTGTTATTACTACTGTAAGAATCGTGAGAGTTACAAAAAGAAAAGTCATGATTGTTGTAAAAAAAGAAGTGACTATAATAATAAGTACAGTAAAAAATATGATAATTGTTCTTGCAATCATAAGGAGAAAAACCTTGTAAGAGCATCCGCTTTTAGAGCGGTAAATACAGTTGATCAAAACCTTCCAGCCAATACTTTTGTCAAAGTTTTATTTCAAAATGAACAATTTGATTTAGCGAATGAATATAACCCGGCAACATCAGAGTTTACTCCGAAGACTAGAGGCGTTTATTCCGTAATTGGAACGATTGGTTTCTTTCCAAACGATACAAATGTAAACTATAGAGCGCGTGTAGAAGTTCGAGTGAATGGAAATGCGGCAATTGCTATAGATAACGATTTTTTTGGTCCGATAAATTTTGGGAATGTCGTAAGTGTTTCAACAATACTACAATTACATGCAGGTGATTTTGTTGAGATTTTTGCGCAAAGTAGTATAGATGGAGTTATTAGTAGTTCAGAAGATGGTTCTCATTTTGAGGCTGCTAGATTTCCATCTCCAATTGTATAAATATTAAACAGGAAAAACTTTTATTAACTCTGCTTTTCGGTGGAGTTTTTTTAAATTCATAATAGCAATAGCTCGTCCAAACTTTTTAAATTTATTTTGCATAGTATACAATAATAGATTTAGAAAGGGGATATAAATATGTCTTATTATTATTATTGTAAGCATTGCAATGGCTATAAAAAGACACAGCATACTTGTTGTAAGAAGAGTACAGATTATTACGATAAGTGTTGTGATAATGAGAAAGATAAACTTGTAAGGGCATCTGCTTTTAGAGCGGTTAGTACAGTAGATCAAAATGTCACTGCAAATACTTTTGTGAAAGTATTATTCCAAAATGAACAGTTTGATTTAGCGAATGAATATAATCCAGTAACATCAGATTTTATTCCGAAGACTAGAGGGGTTTATTCTATTATTGGTACAATCAGCTTTGCACCTAATGATAGTAATACGAATTATAGAGCGCGTGTAGAAATTCGGGTAAATGATAATCCAGCTATAGCGATAGATAATGACTTTTTTGGTCCATCCAATTTTGCAAATGTCGTAGCTGTTTCAACAATACTTCAATTACATGCAGGAGATGTAGTTGAAATTTTTGCTGAGAGTGATGTAGATGGACTGATTATACAAAATGATCCAGGATTTATTAGTACGCATTTTGAAACTGCAAGATTCCCATCTCCAATAAAATAAAAGACATGTTTGTGATTTATGGACTATTTTAAAAAAAGGCTCTACCTTATGGTAGGGCCTTTTAGTTAAAGGTGTTAAATTGGTAATATATTAAAATAAGTTCATAAATACTTGATAAGCAACACCTAGAGTTAATACGATAGATAATAGTTTTGCTACCCAACTCGGTGCATTTAAATGTAGTAAAAGGGAATGACATATACTAAATGTAATGCCGAGTGTTAAAAGAATTGCGATAAGATATAAAATTAATAGGAAGAAAGGGTGCTCTATGGAGCCAAAGTCAATTTTGGATTGAGTCATGTGATATGTACCTCGTTTTTGTTAATATATTAGTATAATAATAAATAACACGAAAAATTGGAATAGTTATGTAATAAGTACTATAAAAGTAAATTTGAAGTTATGGATGGAGTAGATAAAATAATCTTTGAAAAGACGATACAAAGCTATCATTCGTTTAAGTATCTTTACAGTGGTTTTTGATTAAAGTTTAAGTTCGGTATACAAGAACGAGTGTTCTTGGTATACTGAAAAATAAAAAAGGTGCGTTTACATGATTGATTTTAGTAATATAGTTGGAAAACTAGATGAAATGATTTACAAACCTAATAATCTATTCGTTACTAACCAAAAAGAAGAAAAGCAAAACTTAGAATATGCAGGAGGGATATTCCAGCTAAATAATAGAAGTATACGATTTAGAGTATCAAAAATTACACCTAATAAGATTGGACAATTTGTTTCTTTTTGGGAAAAGGATGCTTCCATGAAAAATCAGGCATTTTCTTATGATTCGGCTCCTAATCTTTTAGTTATTACTTGTATAGCGGATAATAAACTAGGACAATTTATTTTTCCAAAAGAGATTCTTCTAAAAGAAAAAATATTAAAAACTCAAAACCAAAAAGGGAAAATGGCTATGAGGGTTTACCCTATTTGGGATAAACCTGTAAGTAATCAGGCTAAGAAGAGTCAACTATGGCAACTTCAATATTTTGTCGATTTAAGTGATGCTGAAAATGTAGCTATAGATAAATTGTTAAAGTTATATTCATAGCGATTAATAAGAAGATGATTTTTTGAAATATTTAATGTTTGTATGGGGGATCTTCGGAAATATGAACAGGGTAATGGTAAGTAAAGAATAAAAAAAGAGCATACAAATAAAGTATACTCAAAAGAAAGATAGGTTTTATGAGTGGAGTACCTCCATACGATAATATATGCTCATTTCATTAATATGTGTAGAATATCAACGAAATATCAATAGAATATCAATTAATGAGTTATTTTAGTTTTTTATTATCGAACGGTTCGAAATGAAAAATCACAAATAATATGCTTAACAATTTGATAATGATCGGACTTCAGTTATATATTTCTTGAAGTCTGGATATTGAGATACAGTCTGGCAGCTAGTGGTGAGTAGTTGATTAATTAAAGATACGTTTGTAATTACTTCTTCGCAAGGACCGAAGAATGTAATTTTTAATTTTGAGTTTGGGGGAACTTTGAATACGATAGGGGTTTTTTTCATGAAATCAGCTCCTTAGTATAGAAGGTTATGTGTTAATCTTCTTTTGATTATGAAGACATATAAATACAATATGTAAATTTAGTGTAGTTGCTTAGTATAGATGCCGTATTGGTACATGGATTCTCATTCCAGCATAATACTTGAAGTTAGGAAAGAAACATAGCATACTTTTCTTAAATTGCTTCATTATTATAAATAGTGAACGTAAGAAAAATAATATAAATGCCTTATGCAATTTAAAAATCATTACATATTATGATAATGAGAATTGTATAAGGAGGTAGAATGAAAGAGTGGAAGAAAATGTACAAGTTGAGCTTTCACCACCGTGGATTACGTATTTTAATGAGCTTAAAAATTCTATAGGTGCTGATCCGACTGTAACAGTGGGTCCGCTTATTCCAGTTGGTGGGAACTTTATTATTTTAGTACAAGCTATGAGCGATGAAAAAGCGATAGCATTAGCTACGCTTTTAAAACCTTTCGTGGAATTTGGAAATGTAAGTGTAACGGTTGTTGTTAGTAACGAAGAAAGTGTGATTGTAAATCCGCTTCCATGTCCACTAGATGCATTTGAAATTGCACATTTATTTCAAGTAGCATTAGAAAATAATCCTTATTTTCAACAAGTTGTTGTACAACCACAGCTACCAGGTGGAGCGAATGTTATTTTTCCAGTTTTTGCTGCGAAAGTTATTCAATTTTTTAACGATGATATTTCAAACCTTTGCCAAACGTTTACAGGTGTTGCTGCCAATGTATTTCATGATGTAATGAACGACGTTGTGTGCGATATCCCTATTTTATTTTCTACAAGCTGCGTTACAAGCACTGGTGATGTACGATTTGTTAGTGGAGGGAATATACAAAATCAGGATATAACACCAAAACTGTATTATTAAAATGTGAAAAGACATTTTCCTGAATCGAAAATGTCTTTTTCTTGTACATAAAGAAAAAAATAACTAGACAGCTTTTATTATTTAGCTGCCTAGTTACAGGGAGATTGAAAAATATTGGAGGTCAGTCATGAGTGTAAGCTAAAATAGCTTACATATAGTATGCACACTATTTATAGTTTTATCCCGATATTAATAGTAAGAAAGTTAAATTTGTCTATTTAATTTAAAGAAAAATATTCTAGATAGGTTCTATATTTTGAAAAAATGATGAGATTATATTTATTTATTTTATGGAGAGTTTGTATTAGGCATATGAGTCTAACAATAATACAAGCTTTGAATAGGATAATAAAAAGGAGTTGATTAGTAATGGGTTATATTGTAGATATTTCGAAATGGAATGGAAATATTAATTGGGATATTGCAGCGCCTCAGCTAGATTTAGTTATTGCTAGAGTTCAAGATGGTTCGAATACGGTCGATTTTATGTATCAAGGTTATGTGAAGGAAATGAAGAAGCGTAGTATCCCATTTGGGAATTATGCATTTTGCCGTTTTATATCTATTTCAGATGCAAAAAAAGAAGCGCAAGATTTTTGGAATCGTGGCGATAAAAACGCTAAATTTTGGGTGGCAGATGTAGAAGTTCAAACAATGGTAGATATGCAAGGCGGGAGTCAAGCATTTATTGATGAATTACGCCGATTAGGTGCAAAAAAAATTGGTTTATATGTAGGACATCACACTTATGTATCATTTGGAGCTCGCAATATTGATGCTGATTTTATTTGGATTCCTCGTTACGGAGGGAATAAACCCGCATATCCTTGTGATATTTGGCAATATACTGATTCAGGAAATGTTCCTGGTATTGGAAAATGTGATTTAAATCAATTAATTGGGAATAAAAATCTTTTTTGGTTTATAGGTTCAGATCAAACAAATCAATCTAGTATTGGAGATAGTAAGCAACCAAATGGAATTGGTATTGCAGTTTCAAAATATGATGATGGATACGGTATTAATTTATATGAGAATCCTGCGAATCCACAGTTTACAGGAAGACTTACGAAAAAAATCCCATATATAATCTATAAAGGTTATTGGGGAGGTGGTGAAAAAGATATGATTTGTTTAGGTGGAGAACAACAGTGGGCTAAGTTAGAGCATTTTAATGTGCAATGGTATTATGCATATTCAAAATACACACCTGGATATGAAATTAGAACGTACGATGGACCAAACGGGAATGATACAGGTGCGGTCGATGGGAAAATTCCTTATCGTATTTGGAATCGTCAGGGTGGATATGTAGATATAGGTGGAAACAAATGGATCAAAGAAGAACATGTGCAGATTAAATGATGTTAAAAGATCGGCTTCATGCTAGCTTTTAGTGTTTAATAAAGCTTACACCTGACATGAAGAGAAATACTTGCGGAAAACACATTAATTTCACAATAGCGTTGTATAGTTCCTAATATACAATTATCAAAGTGAGGTATTTGAATTGAAAAAGAATAAGCTATTTATGGGAACTATTATTACGTGTATGGCGCTAGCATTGTCTGCGTGTGGTTCCTCAGAAAATGTTGCAACATCAAAAGTAGGAAACGTGACAGAGAAAGAGTTAAGTAAAGAATTAAGGCAAACATATGGAAAAAGTACTTTATCTCAAATGATGTTAAATAAGGCATTGCTAGATAAATATAAAGTTTCAGATGAAGAAGCTAAAAAACAAGTAGACGCAGCGAAGGAACAAATGGGTGACAAGTTTAAAGTGGCTTTAGAGCAAGTAGGGTTAAAAAATGAAGATGAACTAAAAGAGAAAATGAAGCCAGAAATTGCACTTGAGAAAGCGATTAGAGCGACTGTCACAGATAAAGATGTGAAAGATAACCATAAACCTGAAATGAAGGTAAGTCACATTTTAGTGAAAGATGAAAAAACTGCGAAAGAAGTAAAAGAGAAAATAAATAATGGTGAAGATTTTACTGCTTTAGCGAAACAATATTCGGAAGATACTGGTTCAAAGGAACAAGGCGGAGAAATAGCTGGTTTTGCTCCTGGTCAAACTGTGAAAGAATTTGAAGAAGCTGCGTATAAATTAGATGCAGGACAAGTAAGTGAACCAATAAAAACATCTTATGGTTATCATATAATAAAAGTGACGGATAAAAAAGAATTGAAACCATTTGATGAAGTAAAAGATACGATTCGAAAAGATTTAGAACAACAAAGACTGCAAGATGCGACAGGTAAATGGAAACAACAAGTAATCAATGATCTATTGAAAGAAGCGGATATTAAAGTAACAGATAAAGAATTTAAAGATACATTTAAATTCTTAGATGAGAAATAAGGTTTAGAAAAAAACAGAGATTTAGCATAATGCTATATTTCTGTTTTTTTATTTTCAATAGAAAAGGGAACTCATATAGAGTTCCCTTTTCGCGTTAGTGTGTGAGTTATAAATAGATAGTAAGACAATACAATATTACATATAAATATTAAGAATTACAATGGGAAAATTTGTATGTAGATAAAAGGAATAAGCAATTTGATTCGCAAAATGTTGAAATGATAATGTTTTAGTTAATTAATTTGGTTAAATATAAACTAAATATATTTTTTGTGTTTTCTTAGAGAATGAATAGAAGACATAATTTAAAGAATGATACATACCATATTATCGGAGAGTAAATTGACTTTATACGAAATGAAATGTAGAACTTTTTATTGCAAAAAGTATTCTACATTATGATATGAATAATTTTAGATTTACTAGATTATTAAATTAATTTGGAGGAGAATATATGAAAGTTATTTTTAAAAGAGAAGGCGGAGGGAAAATTTTCGAATCAGCTAATGAAAATATAAGTATTCTACTAGATGTATTAAAAGAAACAAAAGGGATAAAGATTGGGATGATTGAGTATGAAGTATTAGAATATAAACTGGAATATTATCGGAATCCGAAAAAAACAGAAACAGAGAGAGAATTACATATTATTATGCAACCTAAACTTAATCAATAGAGAAAGTAAAGTAATGAAATGATTAGTTTTGACATTGTTCGTCCTTACTGATTATTACAGGATCAATGAAATGATTTGTCGAAATGTATGAAACTTCTAAAGAATGTATTTTTTACATTCTTTAGAAGTTTCGAAAGTTTTGTGAGTTTCGTCCATAATAAAAGTATATGCTTATGTCGATGGATGGTGAATGAATAGTAAAACTAAAACTAAAACTTCTTTTATCTACGCAGGAAATGAATGTATAAATGAATAAATGTATTTATGAAGTGCTTTGTTGAATAATATTGTAGGAATTAAATTTGAAAATAAATCATTTTGATGTAGCTGAAATTTGTATTCCAGAAAGAACGTTAGTTAGGATAGAAAAGTAGAAATATAAAAGCGACTCCACATTGGATGGAGTCGCTTTTATTGTTGCTACACGTATTCTATGATGCGATAGGAAGTGCAAAGAAAATTGATTGATAATAGGGAGTAATCAATGAGTATGAATAAACTTCATAGATTAAAGTTACATTTTGTTTGAAAAATTTACATGTTGCACTTTCGAAAGAACGTTCGTTCGTGTATAATAAGAACAAACGTTCTTTTGTAGTGGAGATTTATATAAATTCATAAATAGTTTTTAATTAGAAAGCTACGCTACATATTAAATAAGAGATGGATAAAGTGTATTTAGAAGTGAAATTTCTATTTTGTGAATGGATAGATATAGAAAATTGAGGAGTAAAGAAAATGAATTATGTAAAGATACAGGAAACAAGAAGAGAGTGGGTTCCGTTTACAGTAATGTCGGAACAATTATTAAGTATGAAAAAAAATATTGGAGAGGAATTAAAAGTCCAAAGACCGCAAATAACGAATGAAGCGAAAGCAAGTATTTCAGATAAGTTATTAACTTCATTATTGTCTGAAGAAGAGATGCTAGTGACATATTTTGAAGAAGGATACATACTTACAAGTTATATGACAGTGGTTCATATAAATCCTATTCAACAAATTGTAAAATGTACAGATGCATTTTATAAAACGTATATATTTTCTGCAATGGACATAATTGATGTAACCTAAAAGAAGCTGAATTTTGAAACTTAGCTTCCTTTAATTTGTCCCGCTATTGGCGGGCAGTTAGATTCACACCTCAAAATTTGGCTGTACGTCAGGCTGCCTGCAAAAGCCCAATTGTTATGAGCTACTAGTCAATGGATAATGGGCAAAACCCTTACTATTTTTGAAGAGGTGAAGAATTAAATGAAAAAGCAGCTAGATGCAAACTAGCTGCTTAGCCCCAGGGAAAGGGAGAAAAAGATTGGGTACTCAAAAAATCAACGATAGCTGTTTATCAGCCTGAGTATAGTATAGACAAATTTTAAAATATTATACAAATCTGATTACAGATCTGGTTAGGCCGTACCAACTTGGTTTTGATCTGCTAAATCAGAATCAAATGTATTAGTTGCGCTAACCCCACTAAAAGTGTTCACAACGAAACCAACGTTAGATGCGCCAGAGCCGTTATAAGCTTTTGTATTCTCTTTTGGAGAAACGTTGTAGAAATCACCTAAGTTGAAAGATCCGTTACTATTTTGTACAACTAAATTCCCAACAACTGAGGGCATAATTTTCACCTACCTTATAAGTAATTGTTTGCACTACTATATGAAGGTATAGTCTAATTGGTTCGTTTGACAAATATTGTGGGATAGGAAAACATTTGAAGCTTTATTTAATCAATTGGGCAAAAAGTATGTTAAAATTAATGAAGAGTTGAATTTTAAAAAGTATAAATTTTAATAATTAATATATACGGAATTAAAGGAGGCAAAATGTAATGGATAATGTTATAAAAACAGTAGATTTAACAGATGCAGAATCAAGTAAACTTGTTGCTTTTATTTGTAGTAATGATGTTACATTGATCGAAAAAGCATTTTGTCCTAATGAAATAAAATTAAAGTTTAATGAAATAGCGATTTTATCTGCAATTAAAACAGCATATATTACGAAAGTATCTATAAGGAAAGAACTTGAAGCGATTTTTCACGATACAGGCGTTTTATTAGTGAAGCAAAATGTTGAAAGGAATAGTACACAATCTATAACAATGCATTTTGAACAATTTAAAAAGTTGCAAGAAGAGATTGAGAATTTAAATGAAAGCGTGTTTAAGGCTACGTGAAGATACTTGGATAAAGGTGGACCATGTTATGTTGAAAATGTGGATTGAAAAGCATGTGGATAAATCGAACCGTAAACATAAATATACTTTCATCATTGTGTAACCTATATTTATTGATATGAGAAATGTAGGAAAGAGCAGATACAATTTAAAAATAATAAAGATACAAACAAAAAGAGTAACTATAATGGTTACTCTTTTTGCTTGTAATATGTAATATCAAAAATACATCTAAAGTATGAAATGAATTGATACTTTAGTAAGAATTTGAATAAGAATAAAAAGAGTAATATTAATTGAAAGGAGGAGATGAAGTTGGAGCGAAACGACATTGAAAAACTTGTAATTATTACTGGAGTAACGCAAGGGTTAGGACGTGCATTGGTTGATAGGTTTCATGAATTGGGATGGAACATAGTAGGGTGTGGACGCTCAAAAAATAAAATTGAAGAGCTTAATAAATATTACGGTGCTTCACATGATTTTCAAACAATTGATGTTTCAAATCATCACCAAGTTAGTAAATGGGCAAGTTGTATTCTAAATAAGTATAGGGCTCCTGATATGTTAATAAATAATGCATCGATTGTTAATCAAAACGCACCGTTATGGAAAGTTACCGCTCAAGAATTTGAAAGTGTAATGAGTGTAAATGTGAACGGGGTAGTAAATGTCATTAGGGCATTCGTCCCGGCGATGATAGCTAGAAAAGAAGGGATTATTATTAATATGAGCTCTAGTTGGGGAAGAGAAGGCGAGGCTGAACTTGCGCCATATTGTGCTTCGAAGTTTGCTATTGAAGGTATCACGCAGTCTATGGCAATGGAACTGCCAAATGGCATGGCCGTAGTTGCTTTAGATCCAGGTGGAAGTATTAGCACTCCAATGCTTCACTTATGTGCACCTCAATATGTAAAAGAATCTCCTACACCTGAAATGTGGTCACATAAAGCAATTCATTATATATTAAATATATCAATAGATAAAAACGGAGATTCATTGACATGTCCAGTATACATTTAATATTTAGATAGGTATTAAATGTAATATGCACATTTTTGAAGGACAAGCATATATTGAAGTATGTAAAAAGCATTTGCAAATTAGACATTTATCGAGAAAGCCCTTGTCAAAAAGAGCGCCTGAAAGGTGCTCTTTTGTATTATTAATACATTATGTGATGCACAAAATTACATATAAAAAATAAAATAATGAATTAAAGGTGATGTTTGTTTCGAAAGTACTAGAAAATTTAAATATAGGTGATGCGAAATGAACCTACGCGATTTAGAATTGACAGGGGCCTGGTTTCAAGTAGGAGGAAATCTTATAGCAGCAATTGGAACAACTAGAGGTTTTTCAGGAGAAGAAAAGATTGAGTCGGATCTTGTTATTGTAGGGAGTTCATTACAAGCCCTCGGATATATATTACAAATCATAGCAACTATTGATGTGAAAGATGAAGATAAACGTGAGAAGCAAGAGGTAACTATAGATAACAAAAATAAAGCGCTAGCGAAAACGGGGATTGAGTTATTAGCTTTAGGTAATATTTCTAATGTAATAGGAACGTATTTTAATCTCAATGAACAAATGAAAGAAAATGATTTTCTTATAATTACTGGAAATAGTTTGCAATCAATTGGCGCTTTTTTAGGGGTAGAAGTAGCATTGAATGAGATAAAGGGAATACAGTGGATTATTGTATTAGGGAATTCAATGCAAAGTTTAGGTGCGGGATTACAAGCATATCAGGGTATTCAAAATATATCAAAAGAAGAAAAGGGAAATGAAGACAGTAATATTGATAAAGAAGATCAACGTATAATAGGGCTAATAGGTATTTGGATTCAGGCAATAGGTACTGTAATTTCAGCAATTGGATTAACCGAAATAGTAGAGGAACAACGATTGGAATCTAAGAAAAGGCGATGAAATACTCATTTCAATGAAGTATGGAGTATTTCAATTTTAGAAGTAGGACAAGATTGATGTGTTAATGCTTTTTGTAGGCTTTTTCTTATAGGCGTAGAATATACATATAAATGAACAAGTGAAAATAACTTGTTAACGTTAGTGAGACGCTCCTCATTTAGTTGTACTATTATATATGATTTTTGAAATGATGAGTTCTTATATATGTTTTTAGAAAAACTATGATTTTATAAGTTTGAAAATGTAGGATAAGGATAGGTAAGAATTGAAAAATAAACATTAAGGAGTTTTTCAGACATGATGTACTTATTAGCAATTCTACTTCCGCCGGTAGCTGTTTTATTTTGCGGAAAGCCGTTTCAAGCGATTATTAATTTCATTTTAACCTTAATTTTTTGGGTTCCAGGAGCGATACACGCAGTTCTTGTCGTACATGATAAAAAAGCCGACAGGCGACTTAAAAGACAAATTCAAGCGTACGATGAAATTAATAAAAGAAGATAGAAGGTAAATTGCGAGTGAAAACATACAAAAAAGAAAGGGAATTTGATTCGCCTTTCTTTTTTTGTATGCCAATCAAGTTTAAATTTTAGTGTAGCGGTAAGAATTTTTAATATAGGTATTATGATAATAACTTTTAGAATGTGCGTTTAATAAACCGGTGTAAATGCTTTCTGGTACGTTAAAGAAATCATACATACCATTCTTTAGTTGAATACGTAAAATCATAGAAAAAGGATTATAGCCAACAGCAACTATATTTTTTGAGATAACGGGAGAGAGCTTCATCAATACGCAACTCCTTATTTTTCATTTTAGATGGTTTCTTGTAGATAAGGGGATTGTCGTGTTGAAATCCTAATAATTAAAGAGGTATTATATTTATATGCAATATATCAAATGTTCTTTATACGTAATTATAAGGAAGTTCACACGAAGTACATATCGTTGTGCTATTTTTATTTCACCTTTGATTTATAAATAAGAAAATATTGACCATTTGAAAAAAAGGTATATTATGTATACGAGGTGTTAAAAATTCACTTCTTACATTCTATGCTTTAAGGGGTAGCATTATTAGAAAAAATAGAAGTGAAAATAGTTTGTATAAGAAGTATTCTGAAATTTATAATCTGCGAATTGGGAAAACATTGAATGCTCCAGGTCAATATACTTTCTTGACTAAATGTATTTGTGAAAGTGACCTCAATATTTTTAAGTAAATCAACGGGAGAATTGAAAGGCAGGAGAAAGTAACATGTCAGAAAATTATCGTTCTCGAGAGGAGCGACGACAAGTTCAAAAGAAAAAACAGCCAGCTTCTGAAAACACAAAGCCAAAAGGTAAAACATCGTTTTTCCGTAAATTTTTAATCAGTTGTTTACTACTTGGTATTGTAGGTTTAGTGGCAGGGGTTACTACCTTTTTCGTTATGATAAAGGATGCACCAAAACTTGAGAAATCAAAACTTGTTAATCCGTTATCCTCAAAAATTTATGATAAAGACGGGAATTTGGTATATGAATATGGGAAAGAAAAGCGCACGAATGTTACGTATGATCAAATTCCAAAATTAGTAGAAAATGCATTTTTAGCAACAGAAGATGCACGTTTTTACGAGCATAGCGGGGTAGACTTTAAAGGTACTGCCCGTGCGGTTTTAGTCAGTCTTAAAGGAGATTATGGCTCTCAAGGTGGAAGTACGATAACGCAGCAAGTTATTAAAAATTACTTCTTATCGATGGAAAAAACATCAAAGCGTAAGGTTCAGGAAATATATTTAGCGTATAAGCTAGAACAACAATATTCAAAACATGAAATATTAGAGATGTATTTAAATAAAATTAATTTAGGTAACCGTTCATATGGAATCGCAACAGCAGCACAAAACTACTATGGTAAAGAATTGAAAGATTTAACATTACCAGAAGTTGCGATGCTTGCCGGTTTACCGAAAGCACCGAATAACTATGACCCAACGAAAAAAGAAAATGTTCAAAGGGCAACAGAAAGAAGAAATACTGTACTAAACTTAATGAATCGACATGGTTATATTACAAAGGCAGAAATGGAAGAAGCATCGAAAGTTCCAGTAACAGATGGGCTTAAGCCTGCAACTGAACAACAAACAATGCCATATACTGCATTTATGGATGCGGTTGTGAAAGAAGTAGAAAAAGAATTACCAGATGCTAATATTGGTTCTGATGGTTTAGAAATTTATACGACATTAGATCCAAAAGCACAGAAATTGGCTGATAATATTTTAAATACAAATATTATTGATTATCCAAATGATAAATTCCAAGGTGCTTTCACATTTATGGATACAAAAACAGGGGAAGTTCGCGCTATAGGTAGTGGTCGTGGCGAAAATAAAGCTGTATTTAAAGGTCATAATATGGCGATTGAATTAGATCGTGCAGCTGGTTCAACGATGAAGCCAATTTTTGACTATGCTCCTGCAATTGAATATTTAAAATGGGCTACGTACCATCAAATTGATGACTCTCCGTTTAAGTACTCAGATGGTCAAGAAGTTCGAAATGCAGACAGAAGTTATTCAGGCCCAATTTCAATGCGTGATGCATTAAAAATGTCACGTAACATCCCGGCTATTAAAACAGCGAAAGAGGTAGGGATTAGTAAATCGAAAGGATTCTCAGAGAAATTAGGGATTACATTTAATGCAGCACCGACTGAATCAACAGCTATTGGTACAAATGAAGTGTCACCAACTGAAATTGCAGGTGCTTATGCGGCATTTGGTAATGATGGTAAGTATACGAAGCCGCATTTTGTTAAGAAAGTAGTTTATCCAGACGGCAAGTCACAAAGTTTTGGACAAAAACCAAAACAAGTTATGGCCGATTCTACAGCATATATGATTACTGATATGCTTCGTTCTGTCGTTACATCAGGTACCGGTACAGCGGCAAATGTGGCCTCTTTAGATGTAGCTGGTAAAACAGGTACAACAAACTATGCTTCAAAACAATTAGCACAATATAAAATTCCAGAAAGTGCAACTCGGGATAGTTGGTTTGCAGGATATACACCGCAGTATACGATGGCAGTATGGACTGGATATATGAAAGATAGTAAAGACGATTACATTAGTAGTAAAAATACGAAAATTGCACAGTTGATCTTTAAAGAAATGATGAGCGAGATGGCTACAGATAAATCACGCTTTAAAATGCCAAGTAGTGTTATTCAAGAAGGTAGTGAGTTACGTATAAAAGGTGAAAAACGTGATTCATCTCCAAATACGAGCGTACCGGATACAACGGAACAACCAAAACAAGACCAACAGCAAAAAACTGAAGAAGAGAAAAATTCAGAGGAATTAAAGAAACAGGAAGAACTTAAGAAACAAGAAGAGCAAAAGAAGCAAGATGAACTTAAGAAGCAGGAAGAACAAAAGAAACAAGATGAACAGAATAAGCAAAATGAACAAAACAATGGAAATGGTCAAGGAACTCCAAATCCACCTAACAATGGAAATGGTCAAGGAACTCCAAATCCACCAACCACTGGAGGTGGCCAAGGAACTCCAAATCCGCCAACCACTGGAGGTGGCCAAGGAACTCCAAATCCACCAACCACTGGAGATGGCCAAGGAACTCCAAATCCGCCAACCACTGGAGGTGGCCAAGGAACTCCAAATCCACCAACCACTGGAGGTGGCCAAGAGACTCCAACCCCACCAACTACTGGCGGGAACACAGGAGAGGCTCCTTCCAATAATGGACAATAAATAATGCATTTAAAAAGCACCAAAGGTACCGGAAAAAACGGTTTCTTTGGTGCTTTTTGTATTATAAAGAGTAATATTATTTTTAAATGTTAAAAGTACCATAGAAATTTTGAAAGTAAATTGACGGGAAATGATAAAAAAATTGAGTTGGAGGTATTGGATAACTAGGGCTATAAAAAGTAGCACTACTAGGATGTGTACCATGATGCCAAAATGAAGGGGTGACTTGGTCAGTCAATTGATATTGTTGCCAAACGGCAGGAAGTTCGATACCAACATCAGAACTAGCTGTATGAATGGCAGGAACATGTATTGAGGGAACTGATGGGACAACGGCGGTTATTCTTGGTGATACCCACATGAAAACGATCACTCCTAAGTTTCAATGATAAAGTAGTATATTCTTTTAATGCTTATAAAGGTACATATAGATAGGACTTTCGGTTAAAACATACGTACAAAGTCGTAAGACCAATGTGAATTGATGGTGGACCATTTATTGCGAAAAGATACGTCTAATAGCGGAGGGAAAAGGAATATGAAACATATACAATGGATGTGTTGATCGTAATATTTTACGTGTTTATGGAGGAATTTTAATGGAACGATTATGGACGAAATCATTTATTCAAATGACTATCGCGATGTTATTTTTATTTACAGGGTTTTATTTACTAGTTCCAACGCTACCGCTCTTTATTAAAGAGATTGGTGGAAATGAATCACAAGTTGGACTGATGATGGGAATGTTTACAATAGCTGCAGTTGTAATACGACCGATTATTGGAGGAATGTTAGATCAATATGGTAGAAGATCTTTTATTATTTTCGGACTCATATTTTTTGGGATAACGATGTATTCGTATAATTTAGCATCGACTATTGTCCTTTTAGCTGTTTTACGCGTTATTCACGGAGTGACGTGGGCTGTTTCTACAACAGCAGTTGGAACAGCGATAACTGATATTATTCCAGATTCACGTCGTGGTGAAGGAATGGGCTGGTATGGCATGGCGATGACAATCGCGATGGCAATTGGCCCGATGATTGGATTATGGGTTGTACAAAATTATTCATTTCATGGTCTATTCTTGTTAGCGACTCTTTTATCCTTTATGGCAGTCGTATTATCGTTAATAACGAAAATGCCATTCACGCCACAAAAAGAAAAAGGGAAAATTCAGCTGTTTGAAAAATCCGTTTTATCAATAACGATTGTTGTTTTCTTTTTATCATTTGCATATGGAGGAATAACAACATTTTTACCGTTATTCGCTTCATCAATTGATGTGAATCCTGGGACATTCTTTCTTGTATATGCAATTGCTTTAACAATTGTAAGACCTATTTCAGGAAAACTATTAGATAAATATGGAGAAGTTTTTATCATACTTCCGGCACTATGTATTACTATTTTAGCGATAGTTGTACTAACGATTTCAAATGGTTTGACAGGTGTAATGATTGCAGCGGCATTATATGGTGTTGGATTCGGTTCAGCACAGCCCGCTTTACAAGCAGCGATGCTGACAATTGTTGATCCTAGTAAAAGAGGAGTTGCTAACGCTTCATTCTTTACCGCTTTTGATTTAGGGATTGGATTAGGTGCGATTTTACTTGGAGTTGTTTCACAAATGTTTGGTTACCGTATTTTATTCGCAGGTAGTGCAATTTCAGGATTAATAGCTTTAATTATATTTGTCATTTTTGTAAAACAACGATTAGGCAAAAAAGATTTTGCGTAAACAGGAAGAGCGAAGGTGAAAATTTCAATTGAACATGACGCTCGACGATGCTTTAAGGAAGAATTGCGTATAAAGTATAATGAATCAATTTGATTTATCCCGCTATTTGCGAGCAGTAAGACCTCCACCTCAAAATTCAGCAAATACAAGGAAGTTAGGCAGGAGATCAACTGCTCGTAAATGCCCGATTGGTGTGGGCTAATAATCAGTAGGGGATGAACAAAACCCCACTGATCAAAGTTTCACTTTATAGTAAGATACGGAGGGAATAGTGCAATTCATCCAGGATACTCTTTAGGAATTGTTTCTGAGAAACCAGTTCGGGAAATAGTGTCAGTTGAGAAAGACGGTATTTTATTTTTATAGATTTTGATAATCTTTCGTACTTTTAAAACTATGATTTAGTTGTCAGCTATCGTAAAGAAACGGAAGAAATTTAATTTAATTATGTAAAATAATAACTTTATTAAAAATAAATAAATTTTATATAAGAATTATATTTATAGGAATGTGAAATAAATATTATCAAAAACGAGCTGTGTATGAGTGCAGCTCGTTTTTTTATATTTGTTAAATAAAAAGAGATTAAAGGTATATTTAGTGGGATTATATGGATAATTGTTATATTTCGTTTTAGAAAATTGTAAAAAGATGTCTGTACTTTTTTATAAAATATGAAAGTTATTTTTGGAAAATTGTATTATTACATCGGTAAAAGTATAGGAAACTTATCATTATAAAATAAATTGAAATCTTCTAAAAACTCTGATACATTGAAATAGAAATGTAGTTTCAATGTATTGTAAAGGCTTACAGTTATGTGCACGAAGATCTATTAGGATTGGAGGAAATAATGATGAAAGCTGAAGAAAAATTTTCCCCGGGATTAGATGGTATAGTGGCAGCGGAGACGAAGATCTCGTTTCTTGACACAGTGAAAGGTGAAATTGTAATTCAAGGGTATGATTTAATCGAACTCTCAAAAACAAAAGAGTATTTAGACATTGTGCACCTTTTATTAGAAGAACAGCTACCGAATGAAGATGAAAAAGCAACAATTGAAAAGAAATTAAAAGAAGAATATGCAGTGCCAGAAGGTGTATTCAACGTGCTAAAGGCATTACCTAAGGAAACGCATCCTATGGATGGGTTACGTACAGGTGTATCTGCATTAGCTGGTTACGATAGTGATATCGAAAACCGCTCGTTAGAAGTGAATAGAAGTAGAGGGTACAAGCTTTTAAGTAAAGTGCCAAATATTGTAGCGAATAGCTATCATATTTTAAATAATGAGGAGCCAATTCAGCCCCTTCAGGAATTGTCATATAGTGCGAATTTCTTCTATATGTTAACGGGTAAAAAACCAACTGAACTTGAGGAAAAGATCTTTGATCGTTCCCTTGTTTTATATAGTGAACATGAAATGCCAAACTCTACATTTACAGCTCGCGTAATTGCATCAACACAATCGGATTTATATGGTGCTCTAACAGGTGCAGTGGCATCTTTAAAAGGAAGCTTACATGGCGGTGCAAATGAAGCGGTTATGTACATGCTTTTAGAAGCTGGAAATGTTGAGAAATTTGAAGAATTATTACAGAAGAAACTTTATAACAAAGAAAAAATTATGGGCTTTGGACACCGTGTTTACATGAAGAAGATGGATCCAAGAGCACTTATGATGAAGGAAGCTTTAAAACAGCTTTGTGATGTAAAAGGTGATTATACACTATATGAAATGTGTGAAGCCGGAGAGAAAATTATGGAGAAGGAAAAAGGTATTTATCCGAATCTTGATTATTACGCAGCTCCAGTATATTGGATGCTTGGTATTCCGATTCAACTTTACACACCAATCTTCTTTAGCTCTAGAACAGTAGGACTATGTGCGCACGTTATTGAGCAACATGCGAATAATCGTTTGTTCCGTCCACGTGTAAATTATATAGGCGAGCGACATGCATTTAGTAAATAAAAACAACTGGGGAGTTGTTAGCACCGCCCGCCGGATGGGTGTTTGACCGACACCCATCATTAATAATAACGAATTTTCGACAGAAAGGGAAGATTAGCATGATTAAAACAAATGAAATTAAACAAAAAGATGCATTATTAGAAGAAATTACGGACTATGTATTAAATAAAGAGGTTACAAGTACAGAAGCATTCAGTACGGCTCGCTACGTATTACTTGATACGCTTGGATGCGGAATTTTAGCATTGCAATATCCAGAGTGTACGAAATTATTAGGGCCAGTTGTACCGGGAACGATCGTGCCAAACGGTACACGTGTACCAGGTACGTCATATGTACTTGATCCAGTAAAAGGTGCATTTAATATCGGATGTATGATCCGTTGGTTAGACTATAACGATACTTGGCTTGCAGCAGAGTGGGGACATCCATCTGATAACTTAGGCGGAATTTTAGCAGTTGCAGATTATATTAGCCGTGTTCGCATTTCAGAGGGAAAAGAACCATTAAAAGTACGTGAAGTACTAGAAATGATGATTAAAGCACATGAAATTCAAGGCGTGCTTGCTTTAGAAAACAGCTTAAACCGCGTTGGACTTGACCATGTATTATACGTAAAAGTAGCAACAACTGCTGTAGTTGCGAAAATGCTTGGCGGAACACGTGACGAAATCTTTAATGCATTATCACATGCGTGGATTGATAATTCTAGTCTTCGTACATATCGTCATGCTCCAAATACTGGCTCACGTAAATCATGGGCAGCAGGTGATGCGACGAGTCGCGGTGTTCATCTTGCAATGACTGCTCTAAAAGGTGAAATGGGTTATCCAACAGCATTATCTGCGCCAGGATGGGGATTCCAAGATGTATTATTTAACAAGCAAGAATTAAAATTAGCTAGACCATTAGAGTCTTATGTAATGGAAAATGTATTATTTAAAGTATCATACCCAGCAGAATTCCATGCACAAACAGCTGCAGAATGTGCAGTGAAGTTACATCCGGAAATTAAAGAAAGATTAGATGAAATTGATCGTATTACAATTACAACTCATGAATCAGCAATTCGTATTATCGATAAAGAAGGTCCATTAAATAACCCAGCTGATCGTGATCATTGTTTACAATACATTACGGCAATTGGTTTATTAAAAGGAGATATCGTTGCGGACGATTATGAGGATGTAGTAGCAAATGATCCACGTGTAGATGAATTACGTAATAAGATGGTTGTTGTTGAAAACAAACAGTACAGTTTAGATTATCTTGAGCCGAACAAGCGCTCAATCGCCAACGCTGTTCAAGTTCACTTTAAAGATGGTACTGTAACAGAAAATGTGGAATGTGAATACCCACTTGGTCACCGTTTCCGTAGAGACGAAGCGATTCCAAAAGTTGTTCAAAAATTCACTGCAAATATGGCAGGTCATTATTCTAGTAAGCAACAAGAACAAATTCATGAAGTTTGTTTAAATGAAGAAAAACTAGAAAATATGAATGTAAACGAATTTGTAGATCTATTTTTAATTTAATAATAGGGGGAATTTAGAATGGCTTGGGTTGTGAATAAACAGTCAACACAAGAGGAGCTTGCGAATCGCCTTCGAATTTTAGTAGAAGCAAATGAAATTTTGCAAATTCCAGGTGCTCATGATGCAATGGCGGCTCTTGTTGCGAAAAATACAGGTTTTTCGGCTCTTTATTTATCGGGAGCTGCTTACACTGCAAGTAAAGGTCTACCAGATTTAGGTATCGTGACTTCTACTGAAGTAGCAGAGAGAGCAAGAGATCTAGTAAGAGCTACAGATTTACCAGTTCTTGTTGACATTGATACAGGATTTGGTGGAGTATTAAACGTAGCGAGAACAGCTGTAGAAATGGTAGAAGCGAAAGTAGCAGCTGTTCAAATTGAAGATCAACAATTACCAAAGAAATGTGGACATTTAAATGGTAAGAAACTTGTTACTACAGAGGAATTAGTTCAAAAAATTAAAGCGATTAAAGAAGTTGCGCCGAGCTTATACATTGTAGCACGCACAGATGCTCGCGGTGTAGAAGGATTAGATGCAGCGATTGAAAGAGCAAACGCATATGTAAAAGCAGGGGCAGATGCGATTTTCCCTGAAGCGCTTCAATCAGAAGAGGAATTCCGTCTATTTAATAGTAAAGTAAATGCACCTTTATTAGCGAATATGACTGAATTCGGAAAGACTCCATATTATAGTGCAGAAGAATTTGCAAATATGGGCTTCCAAATGGTTATTTATCCTGTAACTTCACTTCGCGTTGCAGCGAAAGCGTATGAGAATGTATTTACTTTAATTAAGGAAACAGGTTCTCAAAAAGATGCACTTTCTAATATGCAAACGAGAAGTGAGCTATATGAAACAATTTCATATCATGACTTTGAAGAATTAGATACTGGAATTGCAAAAACAGTATTATCAGAGGATCAATAGATAAAACAACTGAGGCGATGAGAATACATCTTTGGCAAAACGAACTGCTTGATGTGAAAAATCATCGCCTTCTGTTTTCAATAATAAGATATTCCACTCATCGTAGACGAGCATAAGCAAAAAAGCTATGAAAGCCGAATGATAGGGGGATACATATGGAAAAAACGAAGTTACCATGGGATGAATTTTTTTCACTCAATAAAGATATGAATCATACTTACTTTACACCAGAAGATTTTTCAGGTGATGAAGATTTAATTGCAAAAACGACAGAACAATTCGTTAAACAAGAAATTGTCCCACAAATTGAAAACATTGAAAAACATAACTATAACGTTTCTCGTCAATTATTTGAGAAAGCTGGGGAACTTGGATTATTAGGCATTGAGGTACCAGAAGATTATGGCGGGTTCGAGTTAGGGAAGGCAGTTTCAGGGCTTGTAGCAGAAAAAATGGGTTACGCTGGTGCATTTAGCGTTTCATTTAATATACACGCAGGTGTAGGTACATTGCCTTACATATATTACGGAACGAAAGAACAAAAAGAAAAGTATTTGCCGAAAATCGCGTCAGGAGAATGGATTGGTGCTTATGCTTTAACTGAGCCAAATGCTGGTTCTGATGCATTAAGTGCAAAAACGAGTGCAGTATTGAATGAAGATGGTACAGCTTGGAAGTTAAATGGTGAGAAGCAGTGGATTACAAATGCTCATATGGCAGATGTATACGTTGTTTTTGCGAAGACAAATAAAGGAATGACAGCGTTTATTGTCGAAAGAACATGTGAAGGTGTATCAATAGGATTAGAAGAAAAGAAGATGGGGATAAAAGGTTCTTCAACGGCGACACTTATTTTAGAAGATGTTGTTATCCCTGCTGAAAATGTTTTAGGGGAAGTTGGAAAAGGGCATCACGTAGCTCTTAATATTCTTAACTTTGCTAGATTGAAACTTGCTTTTGGAAATATTGGAACAGCAAAACAAGCAATCGGTTTGTCAGTTCAATATGGAAAAGAGCGAAAACAGTTCCAAACGGAATTAGTAGACTTTACGATGATTCAAGAGAAAATTGCAAATATGATCATTGCTACATATGGAGCGGAAAGTGCAGCTTACCGTACAGCAGGTGTAATTGATGAAGCAATTCATGAGAGTGAAGAAGATCTTATGAAAAAAATGTCCCAATTTGCAATTGAATGTGCACTTAATAAAGTAAACGCTTCTGAAACACTTGCTTATATCGTAGATGAAGCGGTACAAATTCATGGTGGTTACGGCTATATGCAAGAATACGAAGTAGAACGATTATATCGTGATGCTAGAATTAGTCGTATTTTTGAAGGAACGAATGAAATTAATAGATTAACAGTAGCTAAAATGTTAATGAAGCAAATCGAACAAATAGAAAATACTGAAGTAGAAATTGATGTAGCAAATGTAGAAAGAAACCATCGCTACATTTTATTAGCGAAAAAATTGTTGAAACAATCTTTGAAAACGCTCTCTAAAACTCCAGGCCTAAAAATCGATCAAGAGCAAGAATATTCACGTGTATTATCAAATATGTTGACGGACGTGTACGTCATGGAATCAGCATTTTTACGTACGAGTAAAGCAATTAGTAAAAATGGTGAAGAAAAAGAGCGTACAAAACAAATGATAACTGATGTTATTTGTGAAGAAGGCTATCGTAAAGTAGAAGAAGCAGCAATTTCTATACTTTCAGCGGCTGTCACAGAAGAAAAAGATAGACACGTAATTTTAGCTGAAATCCGTCAATTATTAGTGCCTTTATACACGAACGTATTTACGAAAAAGAGAGAAATTGCGAAAGTTATTATAAATCGTGGAAAATATATTGTGTAAATAGGAGGAAAGCGATATGAAAAAGATTGGTTTTATCGGCTTAGGTAACATGGGTCTTCCGATGTCTAAAAATTTAGTTAAATCAGGTTACACAGTATATGGTGTGGACTTAAACAAAGAGGCTGAAGCTTCCTTCGAAAAAGAAGGGGGAGTTATCGGTTTATCAATCTCGAAATTAGCAGAAACATGCGATGTGATTTTTACAAGTTTACCTTCACCTCGTGCGGTTGAAGCGGTATATTTTGGGGAAGAAGGATTATTTGAAAGTAGCCACTCGGACGTAGTTTTAATTGATACAAGTACTGTATCTCCACAGTTAAACAAACAGTTAGAGGAATCGGCGAAGGAAAAGAAAGTAGACTTTTTAGCAGCACCAGTTAGCGGTGGTGTAATTGGAGCAGAAAATCGTACATTAACGTTTATGGTTGGTGGATCAAAAGAGGTATATGATAAAACTGAATCTATCATGGAAGTGTTAGGAGCGAATATTTTCCATGTTAGTGAACAAATTGATAGCGGTACGACTGTTAAATTAATTAACAATCTATTAATTGGTTTTTATACAGCTGGTGTTAGTGAAGCTTTAACGTTAGCGAAAAAGAACAATATGGATTTAGATAAAATGTTTGATATTTTAAATGTAAGTTACGGTCAAAGTAGAATTTATGAGCGTAATTATAAAAGTTTCATTGCATCAGAAAACTACGAGCCAGGCTTTACTGTGAATTTATTGAAGAAAGATTTGGGGTTTGCAGTTGATTTAGCTAAGGAAGGTGAACTCCACTTACCAGTAAGCGAAATGCTATTAAACGTATATGAAGAAGCGAGTAAAGCAGGATTTGGTGAAAACGATATGGCTGCTTTATATAAGAAAGTTAGCGAACAATTAATTTCTAATCAAAAATAATAGACTTATATACATCATAAAAAGGGAGAGAATATAATGATTACAACTGAAATTAAACGAGTAAAAAATCATATTAATGGTGAGTGGGTTGAATCAACAGGTACGGAAGTAGAAGCAGTTCCGAATCCAGCGACTGGAAAAATTATTGCTTACGTTCCACTATCTCCAAAAGAGGATGTTGAAAAGGCTGTTGAAGCTGCAAAAGCGGCATACGAAAAATGGTCTAAAGTACCAGTTCCGAATCGTTCAAGACAATTATATAAATATTTACAGCTTTTACAAGAAAACAAAGATGAGCTTGCAAAAATCATTACACTTGAAAACGGTAAAACACTAACGGATGCAACTGGTGAAGTGCAGCGTGGTATTGAAGCAGTAGAACTTGCAACATCAGCACCAAATTTAATGATGGGACAAGCTCTTCCGAATATTGCTAGCGGAATTGATGGGTCGATTTGGCGCTATCCAATCGGTGTTGTTGCTGGTATTACACCGTTTAACTTCCCAATGATGATTCCATTATGGATGTTCCCACTTGCAATTGCTTGCGGTAATACATTCGTATTAAAAACATCTGAAAGAACGCCACTTTTAGCAGAGCGACTTGTAGAGTTATTCTATGAAGCTGGTTTCCCAAAAGGTGTATTAAATTTAGTACAAGGCGGAAAAGATGTTGTAAATAGCATTTTAGAAAATAAAGATATTCAAGCTGTTTCATTCGTTGGATCTGAGCCGGTAGCTCGTTACGTATATGAAACAGGTACGAAACATGGAAAACGTGTACAAGCGTTAGCAGGTGCGAAAAACCATGCGATTGTAATGCCAGATTGCAATCTTGAAAAAACAGTACAAGGTGTAATTGGATCTGCGTTTGCAAGTAGTGGAGAGCGCTGCATGGCATGTTCTGTTGTAGCAGTAGTAGATGAAATTGCTGATGAATTCATCGATGTACTAGTAGCAGAGACGAAAAAGCTAAAAGTAGGTGACGGTTTCAACGAAGATAATTATGTTGGACCATTAATCCGTGAATCTCATAAAGAACGTGTTTTAGGCTATATTAATAGTGGTGTAGCAGATGGAGCAACTTTACTAGTAGATGGCCGTAAAATCAATGAAGAAGTTGGGGAAGGTTACTTTGTTGGTGCAACGATCTTTGATGGTGTAAATCAAGAAATGAAAATTTGGCAAGATGAAATTTTCGCTCCAGTATTAAGTGTTGTAAGAGTTAAAGATCTAGAAGAAGGTATCAAACTGACAAATCAATCGAAATTTGCGAATGGTGCTGTTATTTATACTTCAAATGGTAAGCATGCACAAACATTCCGTGATAACATCGATGCTGGTATGATCGGTGTAAACGTTAATGTTCCAGCACCAATGGCATTCTTCGCATTTGCAGGAAACAAAGCTTCATTCTTTGGAGATCTTGGTACAAATGGTACGGATGGCGTTCAATTTTATACACGCAAAAAAGTCGTAACTGAGCGTTGGTTTTAAGAAATAGTATGTAAGTTGTTACATGTAAAAACCACTCTAAAGAGTGGTTTTTTATTGTGTATTAATTATTTCTTTCAAAGGCTAACTTAATACCAAATCCAATTAAGACGAGTCCTGTAACCCCTTGAATATAACGCTGTGTCTTTGGTTTTTTCATAAAAGCACTAATTTTATCAATTAAAAATATATAAAAAGCAAACCAAATGACTGTTAAAATGAGATAAGTAAGTCCCATAACGAGAAGTTGTATAAATGTATTATGATTTGGGTTTAAAAACTGTGGTAAAAAAGTTAAAAAGAAAACTGCAACCTTAGGGTTTAGTAAATTTGTAAGAAACCCTTGGCGAAAGCAAGAAGTATGTTTATTGTCATTATTTATTGGAACATCATTTGTATTTAAGTCTTCTGTGTTTCTTACTGCTAAAAGGGCTTTAATACCAATATAGACTAAATATACAGCACCAACATATTTAAAAATAGAAAATAAAAGAGCAGACTTTACAATAAGTGCTGAAAGACCAATTACAGCAGCTAAAGTGTGAATTAAAAGCGCAACACAAGTACCAAAAACAGTTTTTACGCCGCCGATTTTGCCAGCAACCAATGTGTTTTTCGTAGCCATTGCTGTATCAGGACCGGGTAGAATAATAAGACATATAGACATAATAATAAACAAAAAATAATTTTCCATAATGTTATCCGCCTTCCTTTGTTGTTTTTAGAAAATTCGATTAACGTTAGTTTAACATACATTGTAGTTTAATAAAATTAAATTATATTTAAAATTATTTAACTAAAAAGAAGAGGTCATATAGAGTAGCTGAGAGTAAGCTACAATATATGGCCTCGTTGTTTAGGCGTTAAGTAAGTTAAAGAAACGATTTACATCTTCTTCTGAAACATCACTTAATTGTTTATATTTATAATTTGGATTTTGATCTTTATCAACTACAACGGAGCGTACTCCTTCAAAGAAATCTTCATGTCGCATGAAGTTTTTAGCGAGTATAAGGTCTGTCGCGAAACACTCTTCAACTGACTTTTCTTGGCCATCGATAAACTGTTTTAATGTTACTTTTAATGAAACAGGGGATTTTGATAATAGCTTTTCTTTCGTTGCTTGGGCAAAGGAGCTTGGATCTTTCTCTAACGATTGAATGATTCCCTCAATTGTATCGAATGCAAAATGCGAATTAATTTCTTCTAATGAAGAAGAAAGATTGCCATCTAAGTTTGGAGTAGTTGCAAATGTACGAATAACTTCTTTTAAATGAGTATGTACATCTTCTTTATTCCAATTTACATTTTCAAGTGCGGTAAGGAAATTTGGTAATGAATCTGATGTCATAAAATAATCAGCAGCGTTTATATATAATACATCAGGAGCTTTTAAAATGGATGCTGTTAAAGCGACATATCGGCCAGTAGATCCTGGAGCTTTATTTAAGAAATAAGCAGCACCGACATCTGGAAAGAAACCGATGTTCATTTCAGGCATTGCCCACTTCGTACGCTCTGTTACTATTCGATATTTAGCTCCATTTGTCAGACCAACACCACCGCCCATTACGATTCCATCTAAACAAGCGATAATTGGTTTTTTATATTGATAAATAAATGTATCAATTTCATATTCTTCTTCAAAAAATTGTTCTGCATGCTGTAATGCAATCTCATTTGAACGTGCTTCGTATAGCGTTTTAATGTCGCCACCTGCACAAAAACCTTTCGTTCCAGCTCCTTTTAAAACGATAACTGTAATCTGATCATCTTGTTCCCATTCTTTAAGTTTTTGCCCAATTGGTTTTAACATGTCATAGGATAAAGAATTAAGTGCTTTTGGACGGTTTAAAGTAATAAATGCAACGCCGTTTTCGCTAACAGAAAATAAAACGTGTTCAGTCATTATAAATCCTCCCTTACATATCTTCCTATTCTTATTTCTTGATACATGATGAAATGTCCTTTATAAATTTGTCTAATATTGGCGCTATAAGGATTAATATGTACTACGCATATTTTGACGAGTTATATTTGCAGGATTCTGAAGAATGAAGAGGAATATTACAACATTACTGTAAGCGCAATTATTTGGAATTATAGTGTTGAAGGCGCTATTATATGTATAACTTATATTGAGTTATTATGCGTGGCGTAACAATCTATTAAAGAGTGGATGTAGAAAAGATCAAAAAGCTGAATTGTCTAACTTTTAAAGACAGTGGGGTTTGTATATAATTAGAAATAGAGAAAGGAGAGATCGGAATGCCAGGACCTTTACTATTGTCGGTAATTATTTTGTCATCTCTTATGGTAGGAATTACACAGTATTTTCATCATACAGATACGACAGAAGAAGTGAAGGATAAGGTGCGTCTCGTGTTTCCGATTTTTATAATATCTATTTCCATATGTTTTTTACTCAATAAAGATGGGTATGTAGTGGCCGTATTTGCGTTTTTTGTAGCGATTGTCTTAATAACTGTATTGTACTATGTTATGAAAGAGTACTTACAAAAATAAGGATGCCTGAATGGCATTTTTATTTTTGTAGATTGAAAATTTCACATACCGTATTTTATGTAAAAAACATAAAATATTAATAATTAAAAAAGTATGTACATCGCGGTGTATTTACTTGTCAATCTTGCATGACCACTATACTATTAAAATGTAGAGATTAGAAAAAAGGGGTTGTATCTAGTATGAAATTTGAGATGCACACAAAAATTATTTCAAATGAAAAAGAAGTAAGATTACATATAGAAGATAATTTATTCCAATTAAATTTAGATGGTTATCATCTATTTACTGTTCAAGAAATATTGCCTTTATATAAATCAAACGAAGAAAGAATCGGTAGTGCAATTGTCCAAAAGTTAGAATGGGAGAACGGAAAAACTACACTAAACTATCAGCTCGTTTCACTACAATCAGTAAACTAAAAGGAGAAGGATAATATGAAGTTTTTTCATACAGCGGATTGGCATTTAGGTAAGCTTGTTCATGGTGTATATATGACTGAAGATCAAAAAATTGTGTTAGATCAGTTTGTACAAGCTGTTGAAGAAGAAAAACCGGATGCTGTAATTATTGCAGGAGATTTATATGACCGAGCAATTCCACCTACAGAAGCAGTAGACTTATTAAATGATGTATTACAAAAGATAGTTATTGAGTTACAAACACCAGTAATCGCAGTTGCAGGAAACCACGATAGTCCGGACCGTATACATTTTGGTAGTAATTTAATGAAAAAACAAGGATTACATATTGTTGGACAATTTCAGTTTCCATATAATCCTGTTGTTTTAAATGATGAATACGGAGAGGTTCATTTCCATCTCATTCCGTATGCGGATCCAAGTATTGTTAGACATATATTGAAAAATGAAGATGTTCGTTCTCATGATGATGCGATGCGTATTTTTATGAATGAACTTTCTGAAACGATGGATAAAGAAGCGAGACATGTATTTGTAGGACATGCATTTGTAACTTCTTCAGGAGAGGCAGAGGAAAATACAAGTGATGCGGAACGACCACTTTCAATTGGTGGAGCTGAATATGTAAATAGCCATTATTTTGATAAGTTTCATTACACGGCGCTTGGTCATTTACATCAAGCGCATTTTGTACGTAATGAGACAATTCGTTATTCAGGTTCGCCACTCGCCTATTCTATCTCTGAAGAAAAACATAAAAAAGGATATTATATTGTGGAACTGGATGAAAATGGTGAAACAACAATTGAAAAGCGTTTACTTACACCACGTCGTAAAATGCGTACAGTAGAAGCGAAAATAGATGATTTATTGCATCATCCATTAAATGAGGATTATGTATTTGTGAAATTATTAGACGAAAATCCAGTCTTGCAGCCAATGGAAAAAATACGTTCTGTATACCCAAATGCAATGCATGTTGAAAGATCTATTCAAAGACGAGAGTTCACAGATGAAAATGAAGTAACTATTTCAAGACATAAAACGGATGATTTATCACTTTTAAAAGCCTTTTATAAAGAAATGAAAGGGTTAGAGTTATCAGCAGAGAAAGAACGTCTATTTATAGAGGTATTACAAACAGTGCAAGAACGGGAAGGTGAACGAGGATGAGACCGATTCAGCTAATTATGACAGCATTTGGACCCTATAAACAGAAAGAAGTAATTGATTTTGATGATCTTGGAGAGCATCGTATCTTCGCCATTTCTGGTAATACAGGGGCCGGAAAAACAACGATTTTTGATGCGATTTGTTACGTATTATATGGAGAAGCTAGTGGAGAAGAGCGTAGTGATACAAGCATGCTTCGTAGTCAATTTGCTGATGATAATATTTATACAAGTGTGGAATTAACCTTTCAATTAAAAGGGAAAAGATATGAAATAAAACGACAACTTGGTCATAAAAAACAAGGGAATAAAACAATTACAGGACATGCAGTTGAATTATATGAAGTAATTAATGAAGAAAAGGTTCCTTGTGTTGATCGTTTTCATGTAACGGATGTAAATAATAAAATTGAAGATTTAATTGGATTAAGTAAACATCAGTTTAGCCAAATAGTAATGTTACCGCAAGGAGAGTTCCGAAAACTATTAACGTCTGAAACAGAAAATAAAGAAGAGATTTTACGTCGTATTTTTAAAACAGATCGTTATAAGTTAATGCGTGAGTTACTAGACCAAAAACGGAAACAATGGAAAGACGTCTTACAAGAAAAACAAAAAGAACGAGAGCTATATTTCCGTAATGTTTTTAAATTACCAATACGTGATGGAGCATTGTTAGAGACATTAATAGAGCAAGAGCATGTAAATACACATCAAGTTGTAGAGGCATTAGAACAAGAAACAATTTGCTACAATGCAGAGGTTGAGCAATTACACATAGAACAAAATGACAAAGCAAAACAATTAAAAGAAGCAGCGGCACATTTTCATACAGCAAAAGCTGTAAATGAGAAATTCAAAGATTTAGCACAAAAGAATGAGAAATACAGTATTTTACAAGAAAACCGTGCAGTAATCGAAATGAAAGAAAAATCTTTTAAACATGCGGAACAGGCGAAGCGATTATTACCATTTGAGCAATGGTATGAGGAAGCGATGCAACATGAACAGAAGTCTGAAGGTTTGTTAAAACAGATAATCGCAAAAAAAGAACATATAATGAACAGTTTTGAAGTTGCTCAGGATAAATATGAAGCATTAAAGAATAAGGCATCTGAGCGAGAAAACGCTAAAAAACAAGTTCAAAGACTAGAAGAGTTACAACCAATTATTGCATCATTGGCTGAGAAAAAGTTAAATTTGCAAAATGCTGAAATTCAAATAGGGAATTTAAAAGAAGGTATGCAAAAGTTAGATGAACAACTAGAAGTGCATACAAATGAAAAACAAAGAATGTCTGACGAATTACAGCAATTAGAAATAGCGCTTGAACAATATGTAGCTAAAGTAGAAGAACTAACGAATATGCGAGAAGATGCAAAAGTATTAAAGCAGGCATATGATGTATGGCAAGAAAAACAAAAATACGAGCAAGAAAAAGAAATTGCGTTTCATAAGATGCAACTGGCAGTTAGTGCGTATGAAAATATGGAACGCCGCTGGTTAAGTGAACAAGCTGGTATATTGGCTCTTCATTTACATGATGGTGAATCTTGTCCAGTATGTGGTAGTATGGATCATCCGAAAAAAGCTACAGAGCAAAGTAATGCAATTGATGAAAAAGAGTTAAATGGGTTAAGAGAAAAGAAAAACGTTGCGGAAAAATCGCATGTTCAATTAGAAGAAAAGTGGAATTTCTATCGAGTTCAATATGAACAAGTGATAGAAGAAGTGTTAAAGCGAGGCTATCGCGCAGAAGAATTAGTAGAAACGTATAGGGCGCTCGTTCAAAAAGGAAAGCAATTAGCAGCAGAAGTTAATGCGTTAAAAGCAAGTGAAGAAACGCGTAAGCAAATTGCTGTGAATATAAAAAACGTAGAAGAAAAAGTAGAAGAACTCCAGAAACAAAAGCGTGAAGTAGAAACAATACAGCACCGTACTGAAATGGAATGTATGCAGCTTCGTACGTCATATGAACATGATAAGCAAAATATTCCGGAAAGCTTGCAAACGGTACAAGCTTGGAAAGTACAGTTTGACCAAGCTCTGCAAGAACTAAGGTTAATGGAAGATGAATGGGAGAAAGTACAAGAAGCGTATCAACATTGGCAAAATGAAAATATACGTATTCAAGCAGAACATGATAGTGCTTCTAATCAATTTAATAGTGCAAAAGAGAAGAAAGAAGAGACTTTCACACGCTTTATGAAAGAGCTAGAACAAAGTGGATTTACAGATCAATTAACATATACAGCAGCTAAATTAAATGGTGCTGAGATGGATAAGTTACAACAAGAAATCCAAAGTTACTACGCGTCTCTAGAAGTACTTACAAAACAAATTGAAGAATTAAAGGTAGAATTAAAAGATAAAGAGTATATGGACATTTCTTCATTAGATGAGCAAGTGAAGGAATTGGAAATTAACCTTGATATTATTAAAGAAAAACGACAACGTGCTCATAATGCCGTAGCATATATTACGGATTTACATGAAAACATTAAACGAATTGATGAACAAATTCATGAGGAAGAAAAAGCATTCCAAGAACTTGTTGATTTATATGAAGTAATGAAAGGGGATAACGATAGTCGTATATCCTTTGAACGTTACATCTTAATTGAGTATCTAGAACAAATCGTTCAAATCGCAAACGAACGATTACGTAAATTATCAAATGGACAATTTTATTTAAAACGAAGTGAGCGAGTTGAAAAGAGAAACCGTCAAAGTGGATTAGGCTTAGATGTATATGACGCATACACAGGTCAAACCCGAGATGTAAAAACATTATCTGGCGGTGAGAAATTTAACGCATCACTTTGCTTAGCACTTGGAATGGCAGACGTAATCCAAGCATATGAAGGTGGTATTTCCATCGAAACGATGTTTATCGATGAAGGATTCGGCTCATTAGATGAAGAGTCATTAACGAAGGCGGTTGACACCCTAATTGACTTACAAAAATCAGGCCGCTTTATCGGTGTAATTTCACACGTTCAAGAACTGAAAAATGCAATGCCAGCTGTATTAGAAGTAACGAAGCAGAAGGATGGGTGTAGTCAGACGAGGTTTGTGGTGAAGTAAGTTCAATTGTAATTTATATTATTTGCGATTCTTTAGTATAGAACTTATGATAAAATAAATGCCTCCTCTGTATTGAGGAGGCATTTATTTGTTATTCAGAATTAGATAATTCACCTATGAGTTATCTGTAGAAGGCGGCGTATTCTCCAAACGATTATAAGTTTTAAAGGCCGAAATTGCGGATATAACACCACCTACTAAAAATAAAGCTGATCCACCGACTAATATGATACGACTGACATATGTTTCCCGTGCTTCTTCAACTTCTTCTTGTAAAGGTGTAGGCATTATAATTCCCCCCCAATAATAATGTGTTTTGCAATAGTATATACAACTGCCTAACATGTGTTAAAAACGCTAGATAGTTAATTATAGGTAGAATTATTAGTTCTGTAAAAAAATATAGAAAATTATATGAATCCTATAGTATCAAAAAACGTTTTAATTATTTGAAAAATCTTCACCCTAAATTTATGCTAACTTCACATACAGCACAAATTGAAATTATATTATGTATATGTACAAAATAAATAAAATTTTATAACATTGCTGTTTTTAAATAGTGAAAATCCAATTATTCCTATATAAGGGTCTTAATTGTGTGTTAGATATCATTTTATTTAGAAGCAGTTATAAATAAAAAGGACTTCAAATAAAAGGGGAATGTCTTATGACAACATATACGAGCGAGATAAAAAAAAGTTTAGTAACTGAAGAAGATGTGGATATTTTAAAAATAATGGCGCATCCAATACGATTACAAATCGTAAATGAATTAAGTGCACGTAAAACTTGTAATGTAACACAATTAACGGAAATATTAAATATTCCTCAATCGACTGTTTCGCAGCATTTATCAAAAATGAAAGGTAAAGTGTTAAGAGCTGAGAGAAGAGGGCTAGAAATTTATTATTACATTAATAATTTAAAAGCAAGCAAGATTGTTAGTGTTTTAGGATATATAAACTAATGAAGTGTTATTATACAAAATAGCCTCTGCTATTAAGCAGGGGCTATTTTGTATTGTTTTATTTATTTGCATTTAAAATTTTATAGTTTTTATGATTTACAATTGTTCGGTCAAATTCAAAAGTACCACCGCTCACATCTGTAACTTCAACTAAGACCGATTCAGTGTATAGTTTTAGTACAGATCCTGTAATCTTTAAGTTACTTCGTTGAAATAGTATAGTATCCCCTACGTTTGCTTTCATAGTACCTCCTTATAAAAGACAGAAATGTTTGTTTATTATATATATTAAACCACGTATAGATATATTAGTGAATGTTTAGTTTTATTTATCAATAAAATATTTGTTGTTTAATAAACTGAAAGCGCAACATTATGTAAATAGATTGTATATTTTCTATTTTTATGTACGTAATTGGAAATACAAAAAGAGTGGGATTCTTGAGCACAAGCCTTGTAACGAAAAGCCAGTTTATAAGGAAATTAAATGACTTGTATCAAGGAATGCGGGTGCAACATGTTACAAAGCTGGAGAGTTAAAAAGAATATCAGATAATCAAAATCTTGGAGTCCAGCCATGGTGTAACAGGGCGCATGACTTTGTATAAAAGAGGATATGAAAACACACATAAGTCGTATTGATGTAAAACATTATAAAAGCTGCTACGTATTTAACAAATAGTTTTTTGTATTTCACCCTTCGTTTTCTGTAACTGATTCCATATTTTTGACGCTCTATCTTGTAAGTGCTTACATAAGCAAGGACATCCTATACAATGAAGTTGTTAAATCGAATGAGGTGGCGAAAATGAAAATAAAAAAAGCATATTTAGAGAATAGCATTGAAATAGAAAGAGGAGGAGAGATGATATGAAAAAATCATCGGTTAATCCATGGCTTGTTGTTCTTGGCACAGTCATAGTACAAATGGGGCTTGGAACGATATATACATGGAGCTTGTTCAATCAGCCCTTAGTGAGTAAATACGGTTGGAGTCTTAACGCTGTTGCTATAACTTTCTCAATTACTAGCCTTTCTTTAGCGTTTTCAACTTTATTTGCGAGTAAATTGCAAGAAAAATGGGGACTTCGTAAACTTATTATGATAGCTGGACTAGCATTAGGACTAGGATTAATTCTTAGCTCACAAGCTTCCTCATTAATATTGCTTTATGTACTAGCAGGAGTTGTTGTAGGTTACGCAGATGGTACAGCATATATTACTTCACTATCCAATTTAATAAAGTGGTTCCCAGAGCGTAAAGGTTTAATCGCGGGTATATCTGTCTCTGCATATGGTACGGGTAGCCTAATTTTTAAATACATAAACGCAAAATTAATTGATTCAGTTGGTGTATCGCAAGCGTTTATATACTGGGGCTTAATTGTTACAGCTATGATTGTGATTGGCGCTTGTTTAATCCACCAAGCCGCTGATCAAGGTGCAGTTCAGGAAACAAAAACTAAGGAATATACAACGAAAGAAATGTTAGGCACAAAACAAGTATACTTATTATTTATTATGTTATTTACATCATGTATGAGTGGCTTATACTTAATTGGCATGGTAAAAGACATCGGTGTTCAACTTGTAGGGCTTAGCGCAGCAACAGCAGCTAATGCGGTGGCTATGGTTGCAATCTTCAATACATTAGGTCGTATCATTCTAGGACCGTTATCAGATAAAATCGGCCGTTTAAAAATCGTTACTGGTACTTTTGTTGTTATGGCGACTTCAGTCTTGGTTCTAAGTTTCGTAGATTTAAATTATGGTATCTACTTCGTCTGTGTAGCAAGTGTAGCGTTTTGCTTTGGTGGAAATATCACTATTTTCCCAGCTATTGTTGGTGATTTCTTCGGTATGAAAAACCATAGTAAAAACTACGGAATTGTGTATCAAGGATTTGGATTTGGAGCGCTCGCAGGTTCCTTTATCGGTGCACTTCTAGGTGGATTCAAACCAACCTTCATGGTGATCGGCGTATTATGTGTCGTGTCATTTATTATTGCACTTTTAATCCAAGCACCTAAGCAGAAAAAAGAACAAGAAGAAGATTATCGCAGCGTAGCGTAAGTATATAAATCTTCTATTACACTACTATAACTAAAAAGCACCCTATTAAATAGGGTGCTTTTTTACGGTATATAATAAAATTACGAAAGGGAAGTGGATGCTAAACCACTTTTCTGTTTTCTTTATGAATTATTTTTTAATTGATTTTCTCTATCTAGCCTTTGTGATTTCCGGAATTTTCCTGATAAAAAAGCGAGTAAACTATCTCGGTGGATTATACTGGAATATTATAAAGTGATACATAATATATGAAATTTTTACTAAATCTTAGATTATATACATGACATTCATTGAGAAATGAAAGATGTAAAATGAGATATTTTCAGAAAAATATTGAGAAAAGAAAAACTGTAGATGAAGAAATCTGCAGTTTTTCTTTTTGAATTTCAAAAAAGATGAGAAGGAATTATGGATTTAATATTTAATTAAAGCACTTTTTAACCCTTATAGATGCAATCTTATATAGAAACGTAAAAATACTTTATCTGAAAAATAAAAAAAGATTGACAAGTGTATTGAGAAACATTATCATTTCGGTGTAGATAAAGAAAATGAAAATCATTATCAACTAGTCGGTTTATTTTCTTTTCTATGATTATGTAATAAAAAACATACTTGACCAATTAGTTTAGTAAGTGTATTATTTTTTTACCGAAAGTTATTGAAAATGAAAATCATTATCAGTAACTAGGTCAACTCTGTTTAATATGGTTAACTTTATTTTTGTAAAGAAAGGGTAGAGACAATGGAATACAGGGAATTTGATGGGAAGACTGTTGTAGTAACAGGTGCAGCCCAAGGTATAGGTATGTCTGTAGCGAAAATGTTTATAGAGAGAGGTGCCACGGTAGTTGCTATCGATCAAAATAACGAAGGTCTTCATAAGCTTTTAAATCATTATGAATTAAATGATGGATGTATTAAGACCCTTCAAATAGATGTGAGTGACAGTTCCACTGTTGAAGATACAGTGGAACGTATTGAAAATGATTTAGGTCCTATAGATATTTTAATCAATGTTGCAGGTGTTTTACGCATGGGAGCGGTTCACTCTTTAAGTGACGAAGATTGGAATAAAACATTCTCTGTAAATACTACAGGCGTTTTCTATATGTCCCGAGCGGTAAGTAAACATATGATGTTAAGGAAGTCAGGGGCAATTGTTACAGTTGGTTCAAATGCAGCAAATACTCCGAGAATAGAGATGGCTGCGTACGCTGCATCAAAATCCGCAACGACAATGTTTATGAAATGTTTAGGGCTAGAGCTTGCAGCGTACAATATCCGTTGCAACTTAGTTTCTCCAGGTTCTACTGAAACTGAAATGCAAAGATTACTATGGGCTGATGAGAATGGAGCTAAAAATATAATTGCTGGTTCTCAAAATACATATAGACTCGGTATACCGTTACAAAAAATTGCGCAACCTTCAGAAATTGCTGAAGCAGTATTGTTTTTAGCTTCTGATAAAGCGAGTCATATTACAATGCACAATTTATGTGTCGATGGCGGAGCTACATTAGGAGTTTAATAAAGTGAAACTTTAATTAGTGGGGGTTTTGTTCATCTCCCACTGATTATCAGCCCTCACCAATCGGGCTTTTACGGGCAGTTGATCCCCACCTAACTTCTTTGCTTCCGCTGAATTTTGAGGTGCGGATCTTACTGCCCGTTAATGCGGGATAAAAAATTCAGGAGGTTTTAATACTATGAATGAACTTACAGCCGTAAAGGAACTGTCAGAAAAATTATTAGAAGATTATAAGACTGAATCTTCGTTCTTTTTCGCTTCGCCAACTCGAACGATATTGACAGAAGGAGAGTTTACTACAGTAAAACATAGTGAAATCGAAAGCTTTCCAGAGCTTGTAAAGGCGGTATTAAGTAATGCAAAACAAGCAGGAAATCCGAATCCTATCGTTGTTGGTGCTTTGCCATTTGATCGTAGAAAAGAAGTTCAACTTATTGTACCGGAATATGGCAGAATTACTGAGCGTTTACATTTGGAGACAACAAATGAGATAAAACGAAATGAGAAACTGACATTTGAAATGACACCGGTTCCAGATCCTGAAGTTTATATGAATGGTGTGAAGCAAGGGATAGAAAAAATTCAGGACGGAGATTTTAAAAAAATCGTTCTATCTAGATCGTTAGATGTTAAATCTTCAGAGAAGATTGATAAACAAAAACTACTTCGCGAATTAGCAGAACATAATAAGCATGGCTACACATTTGCTGTTAATTTACCGAAAGATGAAAACGAGAAAAGTAAGACGTTAATTGGAGCAAGTCCTGAATTACTCGTTTCACGTAATGGTATGCAAGTTATTTCTAATCCGTTAGCTGGTTCAAGACCACGTAGTGATGATCCAGTAGAAGATAAAAGAAGAGCAGAGGAATTACTTTCTTCTCCGAAAGATTTACATGAACATGCGGTAGTAGTGGAAGCAGTTGCTGCAGCGCTTCGTCCGTACTGTCATACATTACATGTTCCTGAAAAACCATCTGTCATTCATAGCGAAGCGATGTGGCATTTGTCTACTGAAGTGAAAGGTGAACTAAAGAATCCAAATACTACTTCTTTGGAATTAGCAATTGCTCTTCATCCTACGCCAGCAGTTTGCGGAACGCCGATGGAAGAAGCGAGAGAGGCTATTCAAAAAATTGAGCCATTTGACCGTGAATTCTTTACAGGAATGCTAGGATGGAGCGATTTAAATGGAGATGGTGAATGGATTGTTACAATTCGCTGTGCTGAAGTGCAAGAAAATACACTTCGTTTATTTGCAGGAGCGGGAGTTGTTGCTGAATCAAAGCCAGAAGATGAGTTAGCAGAAACATCAGCTAAGTTCCAAACAATGCTGAAGGCTTTAGGACTAAGAGATAATTCGCTGAATGAAAAATAGGGGGAAGAAAGAATGTTAACAGGTTATACGGAATGGCCAGAAGAATTTGCAAATCGTTATCGAGAAGAAGGATGTTGGCTTGGAGAAACATTTGGTTCGTTGTTAAGAGAGCGTGCTGAAAAATATGGAGATCAAATTGCGGTTATAAGTGGTAATACGCATATAACATATAGTGAGCTTGATAAAAAAGTAGATCGCTTAGCTGCAGGCTTACTGAATTTAGGATTAAAGCAAGAGGATCGAGTTGTAATCCAATTACCTAACATTATCGAGTTTTTCGAAATATGCTTTGCGCTATTTCGCATTGGAGCACTTCCTGTTTTTGCACTACCTTCACATCGAAGCAGTGAAATTAGTTATTTTTGTGAGTTTGGTGAGGCGAGTGCTTACGTTATTTCAGATAAGGCTCTCGGCTTTGATTATCGAAAACTAGCAAGAGAAGTAAAAGAAAAAGTGCCCAATTTACAACATGTAATTGTAGTGGGAGAAGAAGAAGAGTTTGTGAACATAAGTGATCTATATATAGATTTCGTTCCATTACCAGAAGTAAAGCCAAGTGATGTTGCGTTTCTCCAATTATCGGGAGGGACAACAGGACTTTCTAAATTAATTCCTAGAACGCATGATGACTATATTTATAGTTTACGTGTTAGTGCTGAAATTTGTAATTTAAATACAGAGAGCGTCTATATGTCAGTTCTTCCAGTAGCACACAATTACCCGATGAGTTCTCCAGGGACACTTGGAACGTTCTATGCGGGTGGAAAAGTAGTGTTGGCAACTGGAGGGAGTCCAGATGAGGCGTTTGCTCTTATAGAAAAAGAAAAAGTTACGATTACTGCTCTCGTTCCACCGTTAGCAATAATATGGCTTGATGCGGCATCTTCTCGCAATAACGATTTATCGAGCCTGCAAGTGATTCAAGTAGGTGGTGCTAAGTTTAGTGCTGAAGTTGCAAAGCGTATACACCCTACATTTGGATGTACGTTACAGCAAGTATTTGGTATGGCAGAAGGGTTAGTAAATTACACAAGATTAAATGATCCTGAAGAAATCATTATTCATACACAAGGTAGACCGATGTCTACATTCGATGAAGTAAGGGTTGTTGATGAAAATGATAATGATGTTAAGCCTGGTGAAGTAGGTAGTTTATTAACACGAGGTCCATATACAATTCGTGGTTATTATAAAGCAGAAGAGCATAATGCACGATCATTTACAAAGGATGGATTTTATCGCACAGGTGATCTTGTAAAAGTAAATGAACAAGGTTACATCATTGTAGAAGGAAGAGATAAAGATCAAATTAACCGTGGTGGTGAGAAGGTTGCTGCGGAAGAGGTTGAAAATCATCTATTAGCACATGATGCAGTACATGATGTAGCAATTGTATCTATGCCTGACGATTATTTAGGAGAACGTACTTGCGCTTTTGTTATAGCTCGCGGACAAGCTCCAACTGTAAGTGAATTAAAAACGTTTTTAAGAGAACGTGGTATAGCGGCTTATAAGATTCCAGATCGAATTGAATTTATTGAATCATTCCCGCAAACAGGTGTTGGAAAAGTAAGCAAAAAAGAATTACGTAAAACCATTGCTGAAAAACTTATTACAGTAAAACGATAAAAAACTATTAAAATTCGGAAGGAAGTGATTAGATGGCTATCCCATCTATTTCAGTATATAAAATGCCAATTGAATCAGAACTACCAAAAAATAAAGTGAATTGGACGCCAGATCCGAAACGTGCGGTTCTTCTAATCCATGACATGCAAGAATACTTTCTTGATGCATATAGCGATAAAGAATCGCCAAAAGTAGAACTAATTTCAAATATTAAGGTGATAAGAGAAAGATGTAAGGAACTTGGCATACCAGTTGTTTATACAGCACAACCTGGTGGACAAACGTTAGAACAACGTGGGTTATTACAAGACTTTTGGGGTGACGGTATTCCTGCTGGACCAGACAAAAAGAAAATTGTCGATGAACTTACTCCTGATGAAGATGATATATTCCTGACAAAATGGAGATATAGTGCATTTAAAAAGACAAATCTATTAGAAATTTTAAATGAACAGGGAAGAGATCAACTTATTATTTGCGGTATTTATGCGCATATCGGCTGCCTTTTAACAGCTTGTGAAGCATTTATGGATGGTATAGAGCCATTTTTTGTAGCAGATGCAGTTGCTGATTTTTCATTAGAGCATCATAAACAAGCGTTGGAGTATGCATCTAATAGATGTGCAGTAACGACATCAACAAACTTACTGTTAAAAGATTTACAAAGTTTAAAGGGTGCTGAGAGTGAAGGCATCACTTTACAGGAAGTGCATGAACTAGTTGCACAACTACTCCGTGAGCCAGTAGAGAGCATTGAAGTTGATGAAGATTTATTAAATAGAGGACTTGATTCGGTCAGAATTATGAGTTTAGTAGAGAAGTGGCGTCGAGAAGGAAAAGAAATCACTTTTGCGGATTTAGCAGAGAGTCCAACTATTGTTGATTGGTACCGCTTATTATCTTCGCAAACAGAACATGTACTTTAATATAGACTACATAATAAAGGGGTAGTAAAGAATGCCTAATAGTCAAAAGGTTCGTCATTCGTTATCATCTGCGCAGACTGGTATGTGGTTTGCGCAACAATTAGATCCGCTTAATCCGATTTATAATACTGGGGAATATGTAGAAATAAACGGAACGATTAATCAAGAAATTTTCGAATTAGCTGTACGTAAAGTTGTAACAGAAGCAGAAGCACTTCATGTTCGTTTCGAAGAGGATGAAATTGGTCCATGGCAAGTTATTGAGGAACCGTCAAAGTTTTATATGCATTTTATTGACGTTTGTAAAGAAGAAGATCCTGAAGAAGCTGCTAAAGTATGGATGAAAAATGATTTATCTATGCCCGTGGATTTAAAAGAGGATAAATTATTTACTGAAGCACTTATTCAAGTTGAAAATAATCGTTTCTTTTGGTATCAGCGCATCCATCACATTTTGATGGATGGCTATGGATTTTCACTTCTTAGCCAAAAGGTAGCGAATGAATATACAGCACTTATAGAAGAAACAAATAAAACTGAAAAGCCATTTGGTTCTCTTGCAAAAATTGTACAAGAAGATAATGAGTATCGTAAATCTAAACAATTTCAGGAAAATCGTACTTTTTGGTTAGAAAAATTTGCAGATGTACCGGAAGTTATAAGTTTGGCAGAACGAGCGCCGAGAACATCAAATGGATTTTTACGAGAAACAGCTTATTTATCTAGTTCTAGTACGAAAGCTTTGCTAGAAGATACAAAAGTGTCGATAACAAGTTGGCCGGAATTTATTGTCGCTGTAACAAGTATTTATATGCATAAATTAACAGGTGCAAATGATATTGTTTTAGGCTTACCGATGATGGGGCGTCTCGGTTCTGCATCTATTTATACACCGAGCATGGTAATGAATTTAGTACCACTTCGTCTCACTGTAACTCCAAATATAACTCTTGCGGAATTATTACAGCAAGTTTCTAAAGAAATTCGAGATATACGTCGCCATCATAAATATCGTCATGAGGAATTAAGAAGAGACTTAAAGTTACTAGGTGAAAATCAAAGGTTATTTGGGCCGTTAGTGAATGTTATGCCTTTTGATTATGGGCTTAACTTTGCTGGAAATCGAGGTATTACACATAATTTATCAGCAGGACCTGTCGATGATTTATCGATAAATGTATATAAGCGCTTCGATGAAAATGAGTTAATGATTCATTTTGATGCGAATCCGGAAGTATATAGTGATACGGAACTAGCATTGCATAAAGAAAGATTTATGAATCTATTAGAATTAGTGATAAATGATTATCACAAAGACGAGTCGATTGGAAAAATAAATATTACCCTTCCTGAAGAAAATCATAAAGTTTTATTGGAATGGAATGAAACGAAGGAAGCTGAAGAGCTAATCACTTTACCTATATTATTTGAAAAACAAGTACAAAAACATCCAAATAAAATAGCAGTTACTTGTAACGGGATAAAACTTACGTATAAAGAACTAAATGAACGAGCGAATGAACGAGCGCACTATTTAGTAAAAGAAGGAATACGACAAAATCAGTTTGTAGCTTTAGTATTTCCAAGATCAATAGAAATGGTAGTTAGTATGATAGCAGTTTTAAAGGCTGGTGCAGCGTATTTACCGATAGATCCAGAATACCCAGCCGAGCGAATTAATTATATAGTAAATGATGCAAAACCAGTTTGTATCATAACACATTCATCTGTTTCATCTACTTTAGTTATAGAAAATGATATTAAAAAAATCATATTAGATAGCGAAGAAACGAAAATAGCGTTAAAAACATATTCTCATATGAATATACCATTTAAAAATGATGAATCACTTTTAAACCCAGCGTATACAATTTACACTTCAGGATCAACAGGAAATCCAAAAGGTGTAATTGTTCCTATGAAAGGTTTAAGTAACTTTTTATTAGCTATGCAGCATACGTTTTCATTAAATGAAAACGATCATTTATTAGCAGTTACGACGTTTGCGTTTGATATTTCTGCTCTAGAAATTTATTTACCGCTTATTAGTGGTGCAAGTATAACAATTGCACAAAAAGAAGTAATCCAAGAGCCTTCTGTGTTAACGACACTTTTACTAGAAGAAAGAGCGACAATTATGCAAGCTACACCGACGCTCTGGCAGGCGTTAGTAAATGAATATCCAGAGAGGCTACAAGGGCTAAACGTACTCGTTGGTGGTGAAGCTCTTCCAGCACATTTAGCAAATAAATTAAAAGAATTAGGTTGCTCTATAAGTAACTTATATGGACCAACTGAAACGACAATTTGGTCTACTTACATGAACATTGATGAAAGTGAAAGTGGTATACCTCCTATTGGAAAGCCAATTTGGAATACAGAAGTGTATGTTTTGGATGCAGGGTTACAACCAGCTCCACCTGGAGTTATCGGTGAATTATATATTGCAGGAGAAGGACTTGCGAACGGATATTTAGGAAAACCTGATTTAACGGCTGAACGGTTTGTTGCAAATCCTTATGGAAAACCAGGGAAGCGTATGTACCGCACAGGTGATCTTGTGAAATGGCGTAACGATGGTGTGTTAGAGTACGTGAGCCGAGCAGATCATCAAATTAAAATTCGCGGTTTCCGAATTGAATTAGCTGAAATTGAAACGGTATTACAACGACATGAAAATATTCAACAAGCGGTAGTAATGGTACGAGAAGATCGCCCAAATGATAAACGAATCATTGCGTATATCGTTGCCGAAGAGAAGGAAACGATTCATCTTTCAGAAATCCGTTCTTATATTTCAGAAAGTTTAGCGAATTATATGGTACCATCAGCATTTGTTGTACTAGAAGAATTACCATTAACACCAAATGGTAAGGTTGATAGAAAGAAATTACCTGCTCCTGATTTTAATGGAATGAACAATGAGAGAAGTGCTAGAAATCCGAAAGAAGAAATACTATGTGATTTATTTGCAGAAGTACTTGGTATTTCGCGAATTAGTATTGATGATAATTTCTTTGAAATGGGTGGTCATTCGCTTCTTGCATCTCGTTTAATGGTAAGAATTCGTGAAACGTTAAGTGTGGAATTAGGAATCGGAAAACTATTTGAATCGCCAACTGTTGCTGAATTAGCGAAACAGTTGGATCGTGCAAAAAGCGCAAGACCAGCTATTAAGAAAGTAAGTAGACCAAATGAAGTTCCGCTTTCATTCGCACAGCGCAGGTTATGGTTCTTAAATTGTTTAGAAGGTCCAAGTCCTACTTATAACATTCCGTTAGTCATTCGTATGTCTGGAAAATTGAACGAGGAAGCACTGCAAGGTGCCTTTTATGATGTAGTGAAGAAACATGAAACACTTAGAACAATTTTCCCTAACGTATTAGGTAGTTCCTATCAGAAAATTTTAAATATGGAAGACTTAAATCTAGAGATGATGATAACAAAAACATGTAAAGATGAATTAGAAAGTGTGCTTGCAGAGGCGGTAAGACATAGCTTTAATCTTGATGTTGAGCCAGCAGTTCGTTTACAACTTTTTAAAGTGAGTGACAACGAACATGTTTTACTAATTCTTTTACATCATATTGTAGGAGATGGATGGTCATTACAACCGTTAACGAGAGACTTTACAGCGGCTTATAAAGCAAGATGTCAAGGTGACAAAGTTCAACTGGAGGCACTTCCAGTGCAATACGCAGATTATTCACTTTGGCAACAGCAATTACTAGGTGACGAAACGACACCAGAAAGTCTTATTTCAACACAATTAGATTTTTGGAAAGAGGAACTAAAAGGTTTACCAGATCAAATGGAGTTGCCTACAGATTATCAACGTCCAATGGAAACGAGTTATCGCGGGGAAACAATTCATTTTCATATAGATGAAGGTATGCATAGTAGGTTAGTAGAGCTTGGTCGTAATAATGGGGTTAGTTTGTTTATGGTGTTGCAAGCAGGACTAAGCGCGCTATTTACAAGACTAGGTGCTGGGACTGATATACCAATTGGAAGTCCGATTGCCGGAAGAAATGACGATGCGCTATCAAATATAGTTGGTTTATTTGTGAATACATTAGTGTTACGTACAAATACATCAGGAGATCCAAGTTTTAAAGAATTATTAAATAGAGTAAAGCAGGTAAATCTGGCAGCTTATGAAAATCAAGATGTTCCATTTGAACGACTCGTTGAAGTGTTAAACCCAGTACGTACCCGAAATAGTCATCCGCTGTTTCAAGTTATGTTAGCTTTCCAAAATACGCCTGAAGCGACGTTTGATGTCCCAGATTTAGAAGCGAGCCTTGAAATTCAAAGTGTTGGTTCTGCAAAATTTGATTTAACATTTGAAATTAGCGAGAGTAATGGAGTTGATGGTACTCCAAATGGCTTACACGGATTGTTAGAGTTTAGTACCGATTTATATAAACGTGAAACGATTCAAAAAATAATAGAACGATTCATTCTATTATTAGATGATGCAGCGAAACATCCGGATCAATCAATTGGTAGATTAGAAATATTAACTTTAGCAGAGCGAAATACAGTTTTAGAAAAGTGGAATGGTGGTTTTCAAATTGTGCCCGAGATGACATTGCCACAATTATTTGAAAAGCAGGCTCATGTAAATCCAAATTCTATTGCTGTCGTCTTTGAAGATGAAAAGCTAACGTATGAAGAGTTAAATAGAAAAGCGAATAAAATAGCTCGTTCGTTAATAGCAAAAGGAATCGGTCCGGATCAACTCGTTGCTTTAGCGATGCCGAGATCTTTAAATATGGTTGTAAGCTTACTTGCTGTTCTTAAAGCAGGTGCCGGATATCTTCCGTTAGATCCGGATTATCCGTCAGATCGTATTTCATTTATGCTACACGATGCGAAACCATCATGTGTGTTAACAAATGCAAGTGTAGAAATTGAATGTGATGAGGCACTAAAGATTTTAGTTGATGATGTGAACGTAATAGAAGAAATTGAGAAATATAGTGAAGACAATATTGATGAAATGGAGCGCATGAAGCCGTTATCTCCTTCACATATTGCTTACGTTATTTATACGTCAGGCTCAACAGGTAGACCGAAAGGGGTTATGATACCTCATCAAAATGTAGTAAGACTTTTAGGAGCAACCGATCATTGGTTCCAATTTGACGCATACGATGTGTGGACGATGTTCCATTCATATGCTTTTGATTTCTCGGTTTGGGAAATTTGGGGACCTTTATTATATGGAGGGCGTTTAGTTGTAGTACCACATACTGTAAGTCGCTCGCCGAAAGAATTTTTACAGCTTCTTGTTAAGGAAAAGGTTACTGTTTTAAACCAAACTCCATCAGCGTTCTATCAATTGATGCAAGCAGATCGTGAAAATGAAGAGGTTGGTCAAAAATTATCTTTACGATATGTTGTTTTTGGTGGAGAAGCACTTGAACTAAGTCGATTAGAAGATTGGTATAGTCGTCATCCTCATAACGCACCGAAACTTATTAATATGTACGGTATAACGGAGACGACGGTACATGTTAGTTATATTGAGTTAGATGAGAGTATCGTTTCTTTACGAGCAAATAGTTTAATCGGGTGCAGTATACCAGATCTTAAAGTATACGTATTAGATAACTATTTACAACCAGTGCCACCAGGAGTAGTTGGAGAAATGTATGTTGCAGGTGCAGGACTCGCTCGTGGATATTTAGGAAGAGCAGGATTAACGGCTGAACGTTTTATCGCAGATCCATTTGGTAAGCTAGGTACAAGAATGTATCGTACCGGAGATTTAGCGCGCTGGCGTCAAGATGGGACGCTAGATTATATAGGGCGTGCAGATCATCAAATTAAAATTCGTGGATTCCGAATTGAATTAGGAGAAATAGAAGCGGTAATAATGAAACACGATAAAGTTGAACAAGTAGCCGTTATTGTACGGGAAGATCAACCAGGGGATAAACGATTAGTTTCTTATATCGTCGCATCAAATAATGAAACGATCGATACGAATGAAATGCGCCAGCATGCTGGAGGTAGTTTGCCAGATTATATGGTTCCATACGCTTTTGTAGTAGTAAATGAGTTGCCTTTAACACCAAACGGTAAATTAGATAGAAAGGCATTGCCAGCTCCAGAATTTACTGCATCATCTTCTAGTCGCGGACCGAGAACACCGCAAGAAGAAATGCTATGTGACTTGTTTACAGAAGTTTTAAGTGTGCCTCAAATTGGAATTGATGACGGATTCTTTGATCTGGGTGGTCATTCACTTCTTGCAGTGCAGCTTATGAGTCGCATAAAAGAGGCACTTGGAGTGGAACTAAATATCGGAACTTTATTTGCAGCACCTACTGTTGCAGGGCTTGCTGAAAGACTTGAAATGGGGAATGGTCAAAGTGCACTTGATGTGTTACTTCCATTACGAGCAAGCGGAGATCAATTACCACTATTTTGTGTACATCCAGCAGGTGGATTAAGTTGGTGCTATGCAGGACTTATGAAATCTTTAGGAACAGATTATCCAATCTATGGTGTACAAGCACGTGGTATCGCTGAAAATGAGGAGCTTCCAAAAAGCTTAGAGGAGATGGCGGCGGATTATTTGAAACACGTTCGTGAAGTACAGCCTCACGGACCATATCGTTTACTAGGGTGGTCGCTTGGAGGAAATGTTGTTCATGCAATGGCGGCGCAACTACAAAATGAAGGAGAAGAAGTAGAATTACTCGTTATGCTGGATTCTTATCCTGGTCACTTCTTACCGAATACGGAAGCACCTACTGAAGAAGAAGCATTAATCGCATTACTTGCTTTAGGTGGATATGATCCAGATAATATGGATGGTAAACCACTTACTATGGAAAGCGCTGTTGCAATACTTCGCAAAGATGGAAGTGCATTAGCAAGTCTTGAAGAAGAGACAATTTTGAATTTGAAAGAAACATATGTGAATTCAGTAGGATTGTTAGGGAAATATGTACCGAAAGTTTATAACGGAGATATTTTATTCTTTAGATCTACTGTTATACCAGACTGGTTTGATCCAATTTCTCCAAATACGTGGCTAAATTATTTAGACGGAGGAATTGTGCAGCACGATATTGATTGTAGACATAAAGATTTATGTCAGCCAGGTCCGCTTACAGAAATCGGACAAGTACTGGCGAAATATTTGCAGGAAAAGAAAGGGGTAAGTACAGTATGACGAATCCATTCGAAAATGATAATTACACATATAAAGTATTAAAAAATGAGGAGGGTCAGTATTCTCTCTGGCCTGTCTTTCTCGAAGTACCTATTGGTTGGAATGTCGTACATGAAGAGGCTAGTAGGAATGATTGTTTACAATATGTTGAAAATAAGTGGAAAGATTTGAATCCAAAAAGTAATCAAGTTGGCGAAAAAATATTAGTAGGAAAACGATAATGAAGGAAAAAATAAATCCGAAAGTAGTTGTAAGTATCGTATATATAACAGCGATGTTTATGGCTGCGATGGATGCAACGATTGTGAATGTAGCACTGCAAACGATAAGTAAAGAACTGCAAGTGCCCCCATCTGCAATGGGGACAGTGAATGTTGGGTATTTAGTTAGCTTAGCTGTTTTTCTTCCTATTTCTGGTTGGTTAGGAGATCGCTTCGGTACGAAAAGAGTATTTCTAACCGCTCTTTTCGTATTTACAACTGCGTCTGCATTATGCGGTGTAGCGAACGATATTACTTCATTGAATATTTTTCGTATCATGCAAGGTGCTGGTGGGGGGCTTTTAACACCAGTGGGGATGGCGATGTTATTCCGAACATTTTCACCAGAGGAAAGACCCAAAATTTCTCGATTTATTGTACTTCCAATTGCTGTTGCACCAGCGATTGGACCAATTATTGGTGGTTTCTTTGTAGATCAAATGTCTTGGCGCTGGGCATTTTATATTAATCTGCCGTTTGGTATCATTGCGTTGCTATTTGGACTTCTATTTTTAGCAGAGCATATTGAAAAATCAGCTGGTCGTTTTGATTCTCTCGGTTTTGTTCTTTCAGCACCAGGTTTTGCGATGCTCATCTATGCACTCAGTCAAGGTCCGTCAAAAGGATGGATTTCTCCAGAAATAATAAGTACTGGGATAGCTGGGATTATATTCATTTCACTGTTTATAATTGTAGAACTGAAAGTAAAGCAACCGATGTTAGATTTACGCTTATTAAAAGAACCCGTTTTTAGAAAAATGAGTCTCATATCCTTGTTTTCATCTGCTGGTTTACTAGGAATGCTATTTATTTTTCCGCTTATGTATCAAAATGTAATCGGAGTTTCCGCGCTGGAATCAGGTCTTACGACATTCCCAGAAGCGATTGGATTAATGATTTCTTCACAAATTGTACCATGGACGTATAAGAAATTAGGTGCTCGAAAGGTAATCTCTATTGGATTAATAAGTACCGCGGTTATATTTGTATTATTAAGTTTTGTAAATTATGATACGAATCCATGGCAAATACGGGCATTATTGTTTGGCATAGGTATTTTCTTAGGCCAATCTGTCGGTGCAGTTCAATTTTCTGCTTTTAACAATATCACGCCACCTTCTATGGGGAGAGCAACTACTATATTTAATGTGCAAAACCGATTAGGATCTGCAATAGGAGTTGCTGTTTTAGCTAGTATACTAGCTGGTTTTGGAAATAATAGTGTACAAAATAATGCCCCGGCCGATTACATGCCATATCAAGCAGCATTAATTGGATCAGCGATATTTTTACTCATAGCATTACTATTTGCTTTACGTATTTCTGATAAAGAGGTAATGCCAAAGAAGAATAAAAAGCCGTTATCTGTATTACAAAAAGAGAAAGAAGTTGTAAATGAATGAGTTGCGGCATGCTAATACTCTTTTGAAATAAAGTGATATTGGCATTTAAAAGGAGAGAGTTTACATGATAGAGAGTGAAGTTGTAGATTCTGTACCAACTTTGAATGAGAATGATTGTCAAATATGGTGGGCAAGAATTTCAGATTTGCAATCATGGCATTACAATTTGCTAAATGATGTAGAGAGAGAGAAAGCAAATTCATATTATCATTCGGCAGATCGTGCACGTTTTATAGTAGGTTGTGTAATTAGTAGGTTAGTTCTTGGAAAGATACTTTCTATGTCGCCAGTTCAAGTGCCGATTGATCGAATGTGCCCGGTATGTAAGTTACAACATGGTAGACCGCAATTACCAGAAGGGATGCCACAATTATCCGTTTCACATTCGGGTGAGTGGGTTGTCGTTGCATTTACAAAATCTGCATCTGTCGGTGTTGATGTTGAACAAATGAATCCAAATGTAGATGTTATGAAAATGGCAGAGGGTGTATTAACAGACATTGAAATAGCACAAATTATGAAATTACCTAATGAACAAAAAATAGAAGGTTTTTTAACATATTGGACTCGAAAAGAAGCAGTACTGAAAGCGACAGGTGAAGGACTATTGATTCCACCAGTAGATATTACAGTATCAGCTCCAAATGATCTTCCAAAATTATTAATTTTTAAGGATAGACAAGAGTTATCAGAAAATACAATGATGGAAGATGTAAGGCCAAGTGTGGGTTATATGGCTGCAATTGCAATATTTAGTAAAGAAGTAACTGAAATTACGCAGTTAGACGCGGTATCGCTTTTAAATTATAAATAAGTTTAATAAAATATTTTATAGAAGAGGTGTTCCTCATGTTAGTGGCGGAAAATAGAAAAAACGAATTTACTTATAATGTACAAGCAATTAAAAATGTTTTATTTTCTGGAGATACATCATCTATTCATGCTTTAGAAAAGCTTTTGAATGATACAGTTCAGTTTGATGTTCTCGAACAAGAGGTACTTGATAGACAGTACATTCCGAAAGAAGCGAAGAATTTCTTTGATAAAAACGGAACATTTCTGTACCGCGTATCTAATGTTAGTTATAAAGGTAAGGTGTTATCTGAAAATCTAATTTTTGCGGACACTTCATTTTTACCACATACTATAAAGCAAGAATTAGAGAATGGGAATATTCCAGTTGAAAAGCTTATAGAAAAGATGGAAGTAAGAAGAAATGTATTATACGAAGGATATCAGCCATCCGGAAATATTATCGAGTTGTTTGATGGATGTTCTGTTGCGGCGAATGTTTATCCAACTAGAAAATATCAAATTGTAAGTAACTGCAAATGTGTATTTTATATTTGTGAAGTGTATCATGCAGAAAATATAAAGAAACTGCTTAAATAAGAAATAGACAAGAAACCAGCCTATAAAATGGCTGGTTTCTTGTTTATTTAACAGCTTCTTTTAATTCTTTTCCTGCTTTAAATGCTGGAACTTTACCAGCAGCAATCTGAATTTCTTCTCCAGTTTGCGGATTACGCCCTGTACGAGCAGATCTTTCACGTACTTCAAAAGTTCCAAAACCGATCAATTGAACTTTATCGCCAGATTGTAATGCAGTAGCAATTGTGTCAAATACGGATTGTACAGCTGCAGAAGCTTCCTTTTGAGAAATATCAGCTGACTGTGCTACGTTTTTAATTAGTTCTGTTTTGTTCATGTTTTCACCTCATAAAAAAATTTTTAGAATGAATGTTTTAGTATAATGGTTAGTACAGATAAAGCTATCTTTGTGATTAGAAAGAATGCTGTATAGTTATGTTAATTTCGTTGAAAGAAGCTGAATCCCTGCTAATTAAAAGGGATTTATTAAGAATTGATGTATACCAAAAGCTATATTATGAAGGTGAGGGGGAGTATACGGATGATTTTTCGTGAAAAGAATGAGAAAAAAAGTATATTAATTCGTCAACATGATCATGGTTTTTTAGCTGGAGAGATTGCAAGGTATATAAAAGAAGATTTTTTTGAAGATAAAACATACTTAAAAGAGACAATTGATGCTATATATGAGCATGATAGAGGCTGGATAGGGTTAGATAAAATCCCGATTTTGAACGATGCTAAAAATGTTCCATATACATTTATGGATTGTCCAAGCTCACTACGCTTTGTATTCTATACAATCGGTTTGAATGAAATTGAAGTTTCAAATCCATACGGGGCATTGCTTTGTAGTAAACACTTTTTATCATTTCCGCTAAATGAAGAAGATGAAGAGATGATGTCTTTTTATAAACGAGAATTGGATCGACAAAAAAGAATTTTGAAAACGTTAACAAAAGAACAGTATGCTATGTTTGATAAACAGTATAGGCTATTAAAGTTTTGTGATGAGCTTTCATTATATGTATGTATGAATAAACCTGGTGTAAAAAAGAAAGATGAAATTGATTTATTTAAAGATGGTTTTGAAGGAACAGAAATGTTTAATAACAAGGAGCGGAAACTTATACAAGCTGAATGGGTGGACGAAGAAAGGATTCGGGTTACACCATTTCCATTTAAAACGGAATTTTATACGTATGTAAAATATAAAACTATAAATAAACATGTTATTGAAGAAAAAGGAATTGCAAAAGCTGATAGAGAGTCGGAAGTTCAGAAGCAAATGGTATGTTTTATACAATAAAGATGAGGCATAAAAAGAAAAAGGAATGATCTCACTTTATGAGTCATTCCTTTTAGAAATAAATTAACTGGCACGTTTTTTATTTAATACTTTCAATTTTTCTGCTTGTAAAAACCGATTTGTTTCAGCGACAACGACACTACTTAACCCAATAAGACCAATTAAGTTCGGAATCGCCATAAGCCCATTCGCGATATCGGCAAATGTCCATACAACACCTAATTTTAAATTAGCCCCAATAGCAATCATAACGATAAAAATTGCTTTATAATATCGAACAGCACCTTCTCCAAATAAATAAGCGACGCATTTCTCACCGTAATAAGACCAGCCTAAAATAGTAGAGTAGGCGAATAAAATAATGGCAATACCAAGGATCATACTACCAGCGGTGCCGAATACAGATTGGAATGCAAGTGTTGTAGCTTCAACTCCAGTTTTACCTGACTTCCATGCACCTGTTGTAATTAATACAAGTCCTGTAATTGTACATACGATAAATGTATCAAGAAAAGTACCAGTCATAGAAACTAAAGCTTGTTTTGCAGGTGAATCTGTTTTGGCAGCAGCCGCTGCGATAGGAGCACTACCTAAACCAGCTTCGTTCGCAAATACACCGCGCGCCATTCCGATTTGAATAGCTGATGCAACCGTTGCGCCAATAAAACCACCAGCCGCTGCAGTACCATTAAATGCACCAGAAAAAATAAGTGAAAATGCCTCTGGAATTTGATCAAAGTGATAGAAAATAATAATAAGGCCAGCAATTATATAAAAGAAAGCTTTAATAGGAACGATATATCCCGTCACTTTCCCGATTTTTTTTACACCGCCTAAAATAACAATAGCGATTAAGAATGACATGAATATACCAGTTAATGCAGGAGGGAAAGAGAAGTTGATTCGCATTGCCTCTGCAACTGAATTAGATTGAACCATATTACCGATACCGAAAGAAGCAGTTGTTCCAAATATGGCGAATAAAACAGCTAGCCACTTCTTCCCTAAACCATGTTCTAAATAATACATTGGTCCACCGGAGTATTCACCATTTTCATTACTAACACGGTATTTCACTGCAAGGATTGCTTCGGCATACTTTGTTGCCATTCCGAATAAAGCAGTAATCCACATCCAAAAGATTGCGCCGGGTCCACCGATTGTCACGGCAGTTGCGACACCAGCTATATTTCCCATACCAATCGTTGCAGCCATAGCTGTCATCAGTGCTTGGAAGTGACTAATATCCCCAGAAGATGATGAATCCTCTGATTTTTTAAAAGCTAGTTTGTGAGCGTATATTAGTTTACTAAACTGTAAACCTTTTAAGCGCACTGTGAGAATAATACCAGTCCCAACGAGTAGCAACAAAGTTGGCAACCCCCACACATACTGATTAATTTGTTCTAATACTGTACTTACTGTCTCCATCTGTATTCTCCTTTTTTAGAAAAAATAAAAACCACTTCAAGGAAATGAAATGGTCTCTGGAGAAACAAGGGATAGAAAAATAAACCGATACAAATCGGCATTTTCTTTCGCTTGTCTCTGTCCTTTTACCTGAGAGATTATCCGCTAGATTAGCGGATTTGCTCCTTCGGTGCTCGTTTTCCTCCGCGCTATATAAAAGCGAGAGGGAGTCTCTCCAGAGATTCGTCCCCATGCAGTTCTACTTGTAAACAAGACCTGAGAGTTTCAAAGTTGGTTCAGCAACTTTTTGCCCCGTCGGTAGATCAATAGACCTTCTCCTGAATGGTTCATCCGAATTATAAAATTAATAACGAAATGCATTGATCATAAGTATCTATAATCAATAAACACATTATAGATACACTATAAGTGAATTGCAATCATTTTTTATTTTAAAATAGTAAATAAACTTATTTTTTTGATATTCCTAATTTATCTTTTATTTCATTTAAAGTAGACAAAGCGATTACAATATGTTGATCTGCAAGCCCTAAAGCATGCTTTGTATTTTCAATTGTTTCATTGGTTGGAGTAGAATTGTTGTATCCGTCTATAATCAAATCTGCTGCATTTTTCATGAAATTAGAAGCGGCCTTAAATTCAGTTGTGAAATAGACTAGTTGCTTTTGTATATGTGGTTCCGTTATATTTTCTTCGTTTTTCATATTGTCTATTTCTTTAATAATTGTTTCATATTGTTTAGAAACAGTATTCATTGTAACTAATAGTTTGTTTTTATCTACTGAATCTCCGTTTGTGTTAATCTCTTCCCAGGCAGGCAACCAATCTTTCTCAATTATGTCATTATAATTAGTAGTTAATTCATTCAATTTAGGTTGCAATTGAGTTCGGAAAGTTGTGGTATCAACGGTTTCTACAGTTGCTTTTTCAGCATTTTTTTGAGCTTTAGTTGTGTAGAAAATAGTGCTGGCAATACTAAGAATAGAAACCAAAAGCAGCCATTTGTTTAAAAGTAATTTCTTCAATATATAAATCCTCCAAATTCTAAAAACTTATAATTAAAATATATAACAATAATGTTATCGAAGGCAAAGAGTATAGTACAGAAATAATTCGAATTATGTTTATTCTATACATGAATAATTAAAACTATTAAAATAATGAAGATATTATGTAAGAAAAGGGGATTTTTAGTGGGAACGAAAAGAAAAAAACGAGCTTCAAGTATTGCAACGGCTATGTTATTAGTTGGTTTACTTGCACTCATATATATGAACAAAGAATCCAAAATTGAAGATTTTCCAATACCAATGTCAGCAATACATGTTAATGATGATAATGAAGGGAATTATCAATATATAAGTGTTATGCCTATTACGGAGGCAACCGGATGGGAGAACTTAGGGGAAAACGGACATACTGTTAGTTTTAAAAAAGGGGATCGGAAAGTAACTGTATTACATTATCCGGGAGAGATTACTTATTATTTATTTGAAAAGTAAATAGAATGAGTCATAAACAATGAGGCTTTCCTAATTTGTTTATGGCTTTTTATATATTAAAAATTGAAGTTTGAACGATATTATGAAGGGGAATTTTATATAGAAGAGAATATAAAAATGATATAAGAAAATATAAGGAGATATATTCTATGAGGAACGAAGCTTTACATGCGGTAGAGGAATATCGTAAAGATTTAAATGCTGGTAATATTGAAAAAATAAATAGTTGGGTATCAAATGATTTTATAGGTTACTTTGGGTATTACAGTGATAGAGACTATGAGGTATACCGAGGCGATACATATAAAGAAGATAATATTGAAACATTAAAAAGTTATGAAGGACAAAATCCTTATTGGAAATATAAAGACTTAACACATAGTTTAAGAATGGAGAACGAACTGATATTATCTGCTATTGTAGAGTTTTATTTGCAGGATAAAAAAATAGCATCTGTTTTAGCGATGGAAGTTTTTAAGAAAGAAATGGATGGGTGGAAGTTATATAGACAGCATATGGAAAGATATGCGGAATAATTTGAAGGATGCTGATTTTATGTAGATTATCAATTTAAACGTAGTATCTTGAACTATCTGTTACTTATCTAAACTTGAAGTGGTGCACTCCTACGAATACTAACATATCTATTAGTTATTTTAGTAAGTTTTATTGTAGTTACTGTAGCTTAAGGATTTCTGATATCAATGTCAGAAATACATATTTACCAGGATAATGAAGTTATAACTGTATCACATGATTCCGAACAGAATAGTTATTATGTATTTGAAAAATGAATGATGATAAAAGAGATAGAACGTAAACGACCCTATAGGAGTGTTTACGTCCTATTTTTTTGTTTTTAATTCTGAATTATTCGAATTATAATATATGTAATATGGGGAGTAAAACAATATTTTGAAGGGGAATGAGTTGATAAATTGCCAAGAATAAAAAAAATAGGGCGTTTTTGTCCTGTGGATGATCAAGGATTTATTATAAATGATGCACATTTGAATAAAATTCAGCCTGTGTTTTGGGAGGTAATACAAGAAATAAAGGATACTTGTTGTCAATTGTTACGGGATGATTTGCATAGTGTTTATATAAGAGGTTCTATTCCAAGAGGGATTGGAATAGAAGGTATTGCAGACGTAGATATGATTATTTTAGTTCAAAAGGACCCTAAGGCAATAAACTTAAGCTGGAGAAAGAAGCTAGAAGTCCAAATTACACAGCAGTTTACTTGTATATCAGGAGTGGAGTTAAGTTTTTATAGTGAAAAAGAAGTAATAAACTCAGAGGATTTTTCTTTTATAGGATTTATGATTCAAACACATAGTGTGTGTATATTGGGTGAAGACGTAAAATTATTTTTACCTAAATATAAAGTAAGTCAGGAGATAGCGTATGAACATCTCATTCATTTGCGGAAACAAATTGAACAAGCACACAAAGAGTTAATTCATAATCAAGACGTGGATGATATAGAGGATTGCTGTCGGTGGATTATGAAAATAATAATCAGAGCCGGTCTAGCATTAACAATTGATAGAGAAGGGCTTTATTCCAGGGACTTATACCCAGCGTATGCACTATTTAGTAAGCATTTTTCCGAGCAAAAAAAGAATATGAGGAAGGCATTACAATATGTAATTGAGCCTATAAAAGATATAGAAGAAATTTTATCGTTTTTAGATACCTTTGGTAATTGGTTGATAGAAAGAGCGGGGGATTATTTGAAGAATATCCGTTTTTAATTCATCATAATTTTGTTATGTAAACAATAGGTATTGAAGTAAAATAGAGGAGTGAGGGATTTGGATTTTTATATTGTATATGTCTTCTCACGAGGTAAGTATACAGGAATCAACTTGCAGTGTTTATGGAAAATTAGGAAGTTTCCAGTGAGGAAATGCAGACAGTAGCAAAAGAAATGAATTTTGCAGATTACTATGGAATCCCAGAGGATACGGCAACAGGAAGCTCAAACGAATGTTTAGCAGCGTATCTTCTAAAATATCGTTATTTTGGAACAGAAAAGGTAGATATGCGTGTTGAACAAGGATATGAAATAAACAGGCCTTCTTTAATACATATACAAGCTGAAAAAGTAGCGAGTAAAATTAATGTTAGTGTAGGCGGAAAAGTAGAAAGTATTGCAAGTGGGAAATGGATCGTATCATATCATAAGGGGGAATAGAAATGCTATTAAAAACAATATTTTGCAAGGTGGAAGAAGAGAAAAGGGAATTGTTTTCTGATGCGCAAGAAAAATGGCGTGATTTACAGTATTTAGACGGATTCTATGGACAATTTGGTGGGTGGAATGAAGATGAAGCATGTGTGTATACTTTATGGAAAGATAGAAATGCATATCAATCATTCATGAATGACGCCCATGATACAATTTTTTTTAATAGTAATCAAGAAGGCACATATACTTCCTGCAATATTGAAATGTTTCAAACGTTGTATGATATAACAGAAATTTCTTTGAAAGACGTAATTGCACAAGGTTCATTTGTAAGAGTTGCAATTTGCGATGTGGGGGAAGGGAAAGAAAAATACTTTTTACATGCGCAAGAAACAATTTGGAATAAAGGAATGGAAAATGCAAAAGGGATATTAGGTGGAGTTGTAGGAAAGTCTTTAAAGACTGAAAATCGTTACATAGTATTAACGTATTGGCAAGATGAAATAGCACATGAAAGTTATATGAAAGAAATTTTTCCTGCGTTATACCAGTTAGCAAATGTAAATGAGTATGTTGAAAATATAAATGGGAAGAGAGTTATTCGGAAGGAAGAATGGTCTGTTGCCGCTTCTAAATTAAGTTAGAACATATTTAAGTAGCTAGTTTTGAAAAAATTGATATAGAACGTTTGTTCTTGTATGATTACTTTGTACAAGAATAAGAGGGGGAGATATTTAAATGAGTAGAGTTTTAAGATTTGAATTGCAAGTCCCAAACCCTGAAGAAGCTATTCAATTTTATACAAATAGTTTTGGATGGAAGTTTGAAAAAATGCCTGGATCACATGACTATTGGTTCATTATAACGGGGGAAAGCGATCGACCTGGTATTGATGGTGGATTAATGAAATCACCTGATGGTGCTACTAGGACGACTAATTCGATTGAAGTACCTTCAGTTGATGAGTACATAAATAAAGTCATTGAAAATGGTGGACAAGTAGTTGTACCTAAAACTGCTATTCCTAATATGGGTTACTTTGCTTATTGTATAGATAATCAAGGGCTTCTTTTTGGAGTATGTGAAGAAAATATTGAAGCATAAAAAATTAGAGGATTTCGAAATTATTTTGTTTGTTGAACGATGTTTTCTATCAAAGATTATAATTATTGAACAATTGTATATAAAAACTAGTATTATTTTAGCTGAAGAAGGATCCATTTTGATTATTTCCAAAAGGATTCTTTTTTTGTTTTTCACATATTCTGAGTTATTCAGGCGTTATTATTCAAACTTACATCTGTATATTATCTATGAAAAAAGTAAATAAATGATGATATATTTAAGGGTTAATCTATTGACTGCTAAACAGTTTGAGATGAAAAGGAAAAGAAGACCAATTATTTTCTAATAAACATGTAATTAAGTGAAGACGTCATATACCCTTTCATGTTAATATATTTAAGTTATAATAGGAGGCTTACCCTTTTGTATTGTTCGGTAGAAGCAGTGTGAGCTTGAAATTTTTTATGAAAAGGATGTGCCTAACTTGCGTATCAATAAATTTATTAGTGAAGCTGGAAAAGCGTCTCGACGTGGAGCAGATAAGTTAATTAATGAGAGAAGAGTAATTATTAACGGTAAGGTTGCAAAAATTGGTGACCAAGTAAATCCAGGTGATGACGTACGAGTAAATGGAGAGCAACTTCGTATTGCTCGAGACCATGTGTATATCGCTTTAAATAAACCAGTAGGTATTACATGTACAAGTGAAAAAGCAGTAAAAGGTAATATTATCGATTTAGTGAATCATCCTTTACGAATTAATCACATCGGGCGTCTCGATAAAGACTCAGACGGTTTAATTTTGTTAACGAATGATGGCGATATTGTTAATGAGATTTTACGTGCTGAAAACAAGCATGAGAAAGAATATATCGTTTCAGTAGATAAGCCGATTACACCGGAGTTTTTAGAGAAAATGGCAGCAGGTGTTAAAATTTTAGATACAAAAACGCTTCCTTGTGAGATTACACAGTTATCAAAATATGAGTTCAAAATTATTTTAACACAGGGGCTAAATCGTCAAATTCGCCGCATGTGTGAAGCTTTAGGTTATCAAGTATATACGTTAAAACGTACGAGAATTATGAATATTGAATTGAATAATTTACCGGTTGGACAGTGGAGAGATTTATCGAAGAAAGAGAAAAGACGTCTATTTTCAGATTTAAATTACGAACCACAAGATTGGTAAAATTGAGAAGTGAATCCATATTTTTTGGTTTCACTTTTTTAAATTAAATAAATAATATTATTTAACACTTGCAAAAATAAAATGAATAAGATATATTAAATAACAATAAATGGATGTTTTATAAAAGCAAAGAAAAGGACACGAGTTATTTTAACCGGTTATACAGAGAAGGAAGGAAAGCTGAGAACTTCCTAACGCAGAAAAATAACTTACCACCTTAGAGCTGCACTGGGGAAATTAAGTATCTAGTGCCGTGTAAACGACGTTACCGTAAAAGAAGCCATTGCATTTTGTGATGGGAATCTGGGTGGAACCACGAATATAAGCATATTCGTCCCTAATTTTTAGGGATGAATATGCTTTTTTGCATTCAATTTTATAATAAGCGAAGAAAAGGACACGAGTTATTTTAACCGGTTATACAGAGAAGGAAGGAAAGCTGAGAACTTCCTAACGCAGAAAAATAACTTACCACCTTAGAGCTGCACTGGGGAAATTAAGTATCTAGTGCCGTGTAAACGACGTTACCGTAAAAGAAGCCATTGCATTTTGTGATGGGAATCTGGGTGGAACCACGGGTATAAGTACGCTCGTCCCTATTTTAGGGATGAGTGTGCTTTTTATTATGAAATGGAGAGATGAAAAATGAAAGAACAGATGATTGAAATTAAATTTCCAGATGGTAGCGTTAAAGAATTTGTGACAGGTATTACTTTAGAAGAAATTGCTGGATCTATTAGCAGTAGTTTAAAAAAGAAAGCAGTTGCAGGAAAAGTAAATAATCAACTTTTTGATTTACGCCGAAACATTGAAGAAAATGTGGAAGTAGAAATCATTACTATAGATTCCAATGAAGGTGTAGAAATTGCAAGACACTCCGCTGCACATATTTTAGCGCAAGCTGTAAAAAGAATGTATGGTGACATAAACCTGGGTGTAGGGCCTGTTATTGAAAATGGATTTTATTATGATATGGATCTTCCAAGTAGCATAAACGTAGAAGACTTACCGAAAATCGAAAAAGAAATGAAAAAGATTATAAATGAAAATGTAAAGATAGAACGAGTAGAGGTCTCACGAGAAGAGGCAAAAAAACTGTTTAAAGAAATGAACGATCACTTGAAATTAGAACTTTTAGAAGCAATCCCTAATGGGGAAAGTGTAACACTATATAAACAAGGTGAATTTGTAGATTTATGTAGAGGACCACATTTACCGTCAACTGGCTATTTGAAAGCATTCCAATTAACTCACGTTTCAGGTGCATATTGGCGAGGTGATAGTAATAACCAAGTGCTTCAGCGTATATATGGTGTTGCGTTCTCTTCTCAAAAAGAACTAGAAGAGTATTTACATTTCGTTGAAGAAGCAGCAAAAAGAAATCATCGAAAATTAGGCAGTGAACTTGAATTATTTATGTTTTCGGAAGAGGCTCCGGGAATGCCATTTTATTTACCAAAAGGACAAATTATTCGCAATGAATTAGAGGCGTTTTTAAGAGAAATTCAAAAAGAGTACAATTATCAAGAAGTACGCACTCCGTTTATGATGAACCAAGAATTATGGGAGAAGTCAGGGCACTGGGGACATTATAAAGATAATATGTATTTCTCAGAAGTGGATAATAAAAGTTTTGCATTAAAACCGATGAACTGTCCAGGACATATGCTTATGTTTAAAAACAAATTACATTCTTATCGCGAATTACCGATTCGTATGTGTGAATTTGGTCAAGTACATCGCCATGAATTTAGTGGCGCGTTAAACGGATTATTAAGAGTACGTACTTTCTGCCAAGATGATGCTCATTTATTTGTAACTCCAGAACAAATTGAAGATGAAATCAAATCAGTAATGGCGCAAATTGATTACGTATATAAAACTTTTGGATTCGAATATGAAGTAGAACTTTCTACTCGTCCAGAAGATTCAATGGGTGATGATAAGTTATGGGAGCAAGCAGAAGCAGCATTAGAAAATGTGTTACATTCATTAAATTATAAATATCGACTAAATGAAGGTGACGGTGCATTTTACGGACCGAAAATTGATTTCCATATTAAAGATGCTTTAAATAGAAGTCACCAGTGCGGAACAATCCAGCTCGATTTCCAAATGCCAGAGAAATTCGATTTAAATTATATAGATGAGAAGAATGAAAAGAGAAGACCGGTTGTCATTCACAGGGCAGTTTTAGGATCTTTAGATCGCTTCTTAGCGATATTAATTGAGCATTTTGGAGGCGCATTCCCGGCATGGGTAGCACCAGTTCAAGTGAAGGTCATTCCAGTTTCGAATGCAGTGCACGTGCAATATGTAGAAGAGGTTGCAGATAAATTGGCACAAGCTGGCGTTCGTGTAGAAAGAGATGTACGAGATGAAAAGTTAGGATATAAAATAAGAGAGGCACAAATGCAAAAAGTTCCTTATGTTCTTGTAATAGGGGATAAAGAAATGGAAAACACAGCAGTAAATGTACGGAAATATGGGGAAGAGAAGTCGGATGTTGTTTTGCTAGATGTATTTGCGGCAAGTATTGAAGAGGAAATAAAGAATAGAAAATAATAATTGATTAGAAAATACGCCATTATAATGAAGTGAACTCGAATAATGGCACATGAAAAAAACACCTCCTGAATTCGCATACTAAGTATGTCAATTCAACGGAGGTGTTTTTCATTTGAAGGGAAGAGTACATTACCCGAATGAAGTAAAGTGGAAAGTGATTGATTTGATATTGAAAGGCTCCCAACATTGTAGACATATCTAAAATGTTGGGGGCCGATTTGTTTTCTAGTTATTCACTTATTAAAAGTAAAGCTGTTAACTTGCCTTACAAATTTTCTTCAAAAAGTTTCGGTAAAAATTTGCTGAACTCGCTCATTTCTTCTACATTGTGTTTATATAAACCACTTAGATTAATAAATGGTGGTAATCCTTTTGGGAAAATGAATGTAGAAGTCATTACTGTACCGTTATCAGATTGTTCGTATTGATGTATTACTTGTGAAATGACATCGTCATCATCATCTAAACATGAACCCATTAAAACATGGCTGTAATGGATATTGATAGGGCAATCTTTAGGATCTTCCCATCTAATTCTTAGCGGGAATTCCAGTCCATCCCCCGCAGATTCGATTGAAGCTGATATGGCTCCTACGTGTCCATGTACTTTAGGGTCAACTAACCACTTAAAATCAACATGTTCTTCTGGGTGCCATAGTTTATATCGTTCAGGGTTATCAATATTATCCCACCACCAGTCAATCATTTCTGGTGTTACGTCATTCAATTTATGTTCAACTACTAGTGATACTTGGTTTTTCATTTCTATACCTCCTATTTTTTAACCAACATGGTGTTGGTTAAAAAATAGGAGGTATTATAGTATGGGTATCTTATGTGTTCAATAAACAGAAATAGCTGATCTGTTGTATTCTGAACATTATATAAAAATATGTCTAAAAAAATTAAAGAGGTAAAAAGTGGAATGTGTATATGCTGATTTACGCGTAGCTCGTACTAAAGAGGCGATACGTGATGCAATGCACTAACTGAATTAATAAATAACAAAGGGTTTGATTCCATTACGGTTAAGGATATTACAGCTAGGGCTAATATTAATCGAGGGACATTTTACTTACATGGGGAAAATATGATAAAGAAAAAGCTATTGAATTAATAGTAAGCATAGTCATGGATTTAGCAATACATTGGAATAGTGAAATTGAGCAACGAAAATGGAAGTACTCTATTTTAATGTCTATGAGAGAAAAAAATAATGATTATGATACTTTATTAGAGAATGTAGCTAACCTGTATAGTGATTTTAATTATCCAGAGGATATGAAAGGGTTTATTTATTATTTAGAACCGGATGAAGGCTATGATTCAAGTAAGTATACCAAAAATGAAAATATTAGACGACTGATAGATAAACTAGATTCATTCTTACAAAGTGAACAGAAAGCTTTACAGGAGGTTTAAATCGTAAGAATAAACCTTTAGAGGATATTTTATAGTAAATCGAGATTCCTTTACAAAGTCGTAGGTTATACTCCTACGGCTTTTATTATGCATTATTTAAGTGAAAGCTACTTTTTTTGAAGAGAATGAAAGATCCAATGCTAGTTCGGGTGGTTTTCGATTTGAATCAATATGCTACTTTCCAAATCGATTTACATGTACTGTAATGTAGGGACTTAAATAACAAATCAATTATTTATTAAATCTTAACATTACGTTATACCTCTTATAACGGAAAATAACAAATAACGACACGTTTTTTTTTAGAAATGTTGTTATTTGTTGCTTATTTGTCTTCTATTTGTTGTTATTTGTTATTTATCCGTCTTGTATTTATTGTTTATTTGTTGTTTTTATCTATGGAGAAATATGTAATGATGCATATCTAAATAAAGGGGATCGATATGCAGAGTGTGATTAAATTATATTAAACAAAATTCAAATTATATGAGTTATTTTATATATATTAAAAACGACTCCCTTTAACTAAGTATATCAAGTTGTAACTGCTATAATTACTTAAATAAAATTAAAAAATCATTTTATAAGTATAACATTTTCATTCGTATTAATACTTAATAGTTAAATTATTGAATGTAATCGACAAAATTCTACTATTTACGTATTAAAAATTTAATGTTTTAATAAAGGTGTAAATGGTATGACCACTCAAGGGGGGAGAAGATTGCACTAATAAATGTGCAGTAAAGTTGCAAGTAATATTATGTTGAAATTAATTGTCTTAATATTATGTCACTTTTTAAAGGGGCTAGAATCTTGAAAGTATAACATTTGAAAAAAGTGTTTTAAGTTTCTACATAGCAAAAATGATTTTATTCCGTAATAAAAGTATAAGCAATGTACAGTATAAATTCATCTTTTGTAATCTTGTAGGGCCCTGTTGACAAAACTAGGAGAGATATTATGAAATTATTATCAAAAAGGTCATGGCAGGGTTAGCAGTAGCAGCAACTCAAGAGAAAAATGAATATTATACTTATCATTGGGCAGTTAATTCAAATATAGGTGATGAAATTTTACTATTTACTTCCGAAAAATTTAATATTCGAATTAAAAGAAAACAATATCCTTACTTTCTATGAGAAGTAAATAATAACGAGGTTTAAAACTCTATTCGAAAGATTTCTCCTTCCTAGAGCATGTGACAAAAAGAGCCTAGCGCTAGGTCGTTCAAGATGTATGTGTAAGATTGTAAATAGACAATAGTAAAGGGGCGTACGGAATGAAAAAGAAAATAATTTCAGGATTTTTTATAACATCAATTGTAACTGGGGCGACTATTCCTATCAATACTCTCGCAACACCAATCGTTCATGCAGAAACTCAACAGGAAAGCATGGATATTTCCTCATCATTACGAAAATTAGGTGCACAATCTAAATTAATCCAAACATATATTGATCAAGGTTTAATGAGCCCTAATGTACAGCTAGCAGAAGTCCCAGCTTTAAATACAAATCAATCTCTAATCAAGCAAGATATGAAGGAATGGTCATCAGAACTTTATCCACATTTAATTCTAGTAAATTCAAAAAGTAAAGGGTTTGTAACTAAATTTAATAACTATTACCCAGCATTAAAAGAGTTTGTAGACAATAAAGAAGATAAAGAAGGGTTTTTGGATAGACTTGAGGTTCTTCAAGATATGACTATGACGAATCAAGAAAACGTACAAAGACAGATTAATGAATTAACAGATCTTAAATTACAGCTGGATAAAAAACTTCAAGATCTCGATATGGATGTAGCAAAAGCACAGGGTGTACTAAGTTCAGACGGAACAGGGAAAATAGATCAGCTAAAAAATGAATTACAAAATACCCAAAAATCAATTCAAAATGATTTACAACAAATAGCATTATTACCAGGAGCTTTAAATGAACAAGGGTTTGTTATATTCAAAGAAGTCTATAACCTTTCAAAAGATATCATTGAACCTGCTGCTCAAACTGCAGTAGCAGCGTATAACAAAGGCAAAGAAATTAACAACTCTATTATAGAAGCAGAGAAAAAAGCAGAGCAAGAAGCGAAAGAAAAGGGTAAATCTGCTCTAGAGATTGAAGCTGCCAAAAAAGAAGCCCGTGAAGCAATTGAGAAAAGCAAACAAGCTGAAATAGCTGCAGCTGCAGTTGCAAAAACAAAAGAGTATGACCTTACGAAAGCTATTGACCCTGAAAAAATTAAGAAAACATATAGTGCTTTCGCTGAAGTAAATAAATTAACAGCAGAACAGCGAACACATTTAGCAGATTTAGAGACACAAAACCAAAAATTTTATGATTTAACTAAGAACCTAAAAATAGCAGATTTACAAAAATCAATGCTTCTTATTATGCAAAATGATTTACATACCTTTGCATATCAAGTAGATGTAGAACTTGACCTACTAAAACGTTATAAGGAAGATTTGGGTCTAATAAAAAATAGCATTACAAAATTATCTACTAATGTTGATACAACTAACCAGCAGTCTCAAAAAGATACATTAAGACAATTAAAAAATGTAATAAGTTACCTTGAAGAACAGGTCTATAAATTTTAATATTATGTTTTTTGAAAATATAAAAAGATTATAAGAATCTAGCGAAAGAATGAGAAGGAGAATAGTTATGAAAAAATTTCCATTTAAAGTGTTAACTTTAGCTACTCTGGCAACGGTTATAACTGCTACTACCGGTAACACTATTCATGCATTTGCACAAGAAAAGACCGCTCAAGAACAAAAAGTAGAGAATTATACATTAGGGCCTGAGGGACTGAAGAAAGCATTGGCTGAAACAGGATCTCATATTCTTGTAATGGATTTATACGCAAAAACAATGATTAAACAACCGAATGTAAATCTATCCAATATTGATTTAGGTTCAGAAGGAGGAGAATTAATCAAAAACATTCACCTTAATCAGGAACTGTCGCGAATCAATGCTAATTATTGGTTAGATACAGCGAAACCAAAGATTCAAAAAACAGCACGTAATATTGTAAATTACGATGAACAATTTCAAAATTATTACGACACATTAGTAGATACTGTACAAAAGAAAGATAAGGCAGGCTTAAAAGAGGGTATAAATGATTTAATAACTACAATTAATACAAATTCAAAAGAGGTTACAGAAGTAATTAAGATGTTACAGGACTTCAAAGTAAAACTATATACAAATTCTACAGATTTTAAAAATAATGTAGGCGGCCCAGATGGAAAAGGTGGATTAACGGCACTATTAGCGGGTCAACAAGCGCTAATTCCACAACTTCAAGCTGAAATTGAGAAGCTACATTCTACTCAGAAAGAACATTTTGACAATGTATTAGCATGGTCAATTGGCGGTGGATTAGGAGCGGTCATTTTAGTTATTGGCGCTATTGCAGGAGCGGTAGTGATTGTTGTGACTGGCGGTACAGCAACACCGGCTGTTGTTGGTGGCCTTACAGCTCTTGGTGCAGCTGGAATTGGTTTAGGAACAGCAGCTGGTGTCACGGCATCTAAGCATATGGACTCCTATAACGAAATTTCTAACAAAATCGGACAATTAAGTACAAAAGCTGATCTCGCTAGCCAAGCTGTTATTTCGCTTACTAACGCGAAAGACACTTTGGCATATCTGTATCAGACAGTGGATCAAGCGATACTGTCTCTAACGAATATTCAACAACAATGGAATAAAATGGGGGCTGATTATACAGATTTGTATGATAATATCGACCAAATGCAAGAGCATAAACTCTCGTTGATACCTGATGATTTAAAGGCTGCTAAACAAAGTTGGAATGATATTCATAAAGATGCAGAATTCATTTCGAAAGATATTGCTTTTAAACAAGAATAGAATCTAAAAATCATAGCCTATATTGGAGGAATATAAAATGATTAAAAAAATCCCGTACAAACTAATCGTTGCATCAGCTCTTTTAACTATGACAACAACTTCTATAGTCTCACCAGTAGCAGCTTTTGCAAGTGAAATTGAACAAACTAACAATGCAGATACGGCTCTTTCAGCAAATGAAGCGAAGATGAAAGAAACTTTGCAAAAGGCTGGGTTATTTGCAAAATCTATGAATGCTTATTCTTATATGTTAATTAAAAATCCAGATGTGAACTTTGAAGGGATTACTATTAATGGATATGTAGATTTACCTGGTAGAATTGTACAAGATCAAAAGAATGCAAGGGCACATGCTGTTACATGGGATACGAAGGTGAAAAAACAGCTTTTAGATACATTGACGGGTATTATTGAATACGATACAACATTTGACAATTATTATGACACAATGGTAGATGCGATTAATACAGGAGATGGAGATACTTTAAAAGAAGGGATTACAGATTTACGAGGTGAAATTCAACAAAATCAAAAGTATGCACAACAATTAATAGAAGAATTAACTAAATTAAGAGACTCTATTGGACAAGATGTTAGAGCATTTGGAAGCAATAAAGATCTCTTACAGTCGATTTTAAAAAACCAAGGTGTAGATGTTGAGGCTGATCAAAAGCGTCTAGATGAAGTTTTAGGATCAGTAAACTATTATAAACAATTAGAATCTGATGGGTTTGATGTAATGAAGGGTGCCATTTTGGGCCTACCGTTAATTGGCGGTATTATAGTGGGTATAGCAAGAGATAATTTAGGCAAGTTAGAGCCTTTATTAGCACAATTACGTCAGACTGTAGATTATAAAGTAACATTAAATCGTGTAGTTGGAGTTGCTTACAATAATATTAGTGAAATGCATAAGGCGCTTGATGATGCTATTAATTCTCTTACTTATATGTCCACGCAGTGGCATGATTTAGATTCTCAATATTCGGGAGTACTTGGACATATTGAAACTGCATCTCAAAAAGTGGATCAAAATAAATTTAAATTCTTAAAACCTAACTTGAATGCAGCGAAAGACAGTTGGAAAACATTACACACAGATGCGGTCACTTTAAAAGAAGGAATCAAAGAATTAAAAGTGGAGCCTGTTACTCCGCAAAAATAAGGAAATATTAATTCTGTTGCAAAGTCACCTAAAACATAGAGAATCTATGATTACGTTGTTAAATAGTAATGCGACAATTAATAAATCCTTATACACCAGAAAGGCGGAGTCTCATTAATGACTTCGCCTTTTGTCTTTATAAAATTTGTACCCAGATACCAAGATAACCGTACTGTATTACAGATTTTCAAAAAATTTGAAAGACGTCGCTTTTAAAGAAGAATAGAATTAAAAATCAAAACCTATATAGGAGAAGTATAAAATGATGAAAAAAATCCCTTATAAAATACTCGCTGTATCGACATTTTTAACTATGACAACAACTTATGCAGTTACACCAGCAGCAGCTTTTGCAAGTGAAATTGAACAAACTAACAATGGAAATATGTCTCTTTCAGCAAATGAAGAACAGATGATAAAAACTGTGCAAGATGCTGGGGTATTTGTAAAATCTATGAATGAATATTCTTATTTGTTAATGAATAATCCGGATGTGAGTTTTGAAGGAATTACTATTAATGGGTATGCAGATTTACCTAGTAAAATTGTACAAGATCAAAACAACGCAAGAGCACATGCAGTTTCATGGAATACGAAAGTAAAAAAACAGCTTTTAGATACATTGACAGGTATCATTGAATACGATACAAAATTTGAAAATCATTATGAAACATTAGTAGAGGCGATCAATACTGGGAATGGAGATACTTTAAAAAAAGGGATTACAGATTTACGGGGGGGAATTCAACAAAATCAAAAGTCTGCAAAAGTATTAATAGAAGAATTAACTAAATTTAAAAATGCTATTGGAGAAGATGTTAGAGTATTTGGAAGCCATAAAGAGACCTTGCAGTCTATTTTAAAAAACCAAGGAGCTGCGGTTGAGGATGATCAAAAGCGTTTAGAGGACCTTTTAGGGCAAATAAACTATCAGAAAGACATAGAATCTAAGGGCTTAGACATGGTAAAGATCCCCTTTCTCCCAACATTGATTGCTGGTGGGATAATGATAGGTGATGCAAGAGGTAAGTTAGGCTGGCTAGAGCCGGAATTAGCAAAATTACGTCAGAATGTAGATTATAAGATAACATTAAATCGTGTAGTAGGAGTTGCGTTTCATAATATTAGTGATATGCATAGTGCGATTGATAGTGCTATTACTGCTCTTACTTTTATGTCCACGCAATGGGATGATTTAGACTCTCAATATTCGGGCGTACTGGGACATATTGATACAGCTAATCAAAAAGCTGATCAAAATAGATATAAATTCTTAGCACCTAACTTGAATGCAGCAAAAGATAGTTGGAAAACAATAAGAACAGATGTTGTCACATTACAAGAAGGGATAAAAATTGCAGAGAAAAAAGAACAAGATTTTATGAATCAGCTTCGTCCATCAAGCGTTTCCTACTTTTATAAAAAAATTCATAACGCATATACATTTGAAATAAAGACTGGATCAAATGCACCAAATGCGTCTTATAAAGTTATGAATTTAACTAAAAACACGGTTCATAATATGTGGGGTGGAGGACCAAATACAAGCATGTGGGCTGACTGGCTTTCATTTAATCCAAAAGATGAATTTGCGGTGGTAGCAGTAGTGGATGGAAAAGAATATGTTGTATATAAAGACAAAGTAGAAAATATAATGAACTGAACCCGAAAATGAATGAGCAAAAAGAAAGAGCTTTTTTCACTTTAGTAATTGCCAACTTTTTTATTTGATAGACGTGTAAATAGACTACTATTTTAGTAAGTCGATGAAAATTTTGTCGAAATATTGAATATTTAAATCGCGTAGGCAAAACATTTAAATATATGCCTAAAGGTCCAGAAGGTCTTATTGAAAGTGACGTATATACGGAAGTTTAAAAATAAAATTAAGGATAGCTTTTAAATGGATTGGCTACAATATTGATTGTGGAGGTGAGAAAGGTGAACAAAAAACAACAAGGTTACAATAAGGCAACTTCTGGCGCTAGCATCCAAAGTACAAATGCTAGCTATGGTACAGAATTCGCAACTGAAACAAATGTACAAGCAGTAAAACAAGCGAATGCACAGGCTGAGGCAAAGAAAGCACAAGCTTCAGGTGCACAAAGTGCGAATGCTAGTTATGGTACAGAATTTGCAACTGAAACGGATGTGCATGCAGTGAAACAAGCGAATGCACAAGCTGAGGCAAAAAAATCACAATCTTCTAGTTCTAATCAATAATGAAGGGAAAGGACTTCTCTATCTTAAGAGAAGTCTTTTCTCAGGCTGTGGAGAAAGTCTTCTCCACGGCCTATTTTTGTGTCTGAGTCTTTATTGAAGGGGTACAGCCAGCATTTTTGAAAAAAACAAGCTAAGCAAAAAATATAATAAGCCGCCCATATGGACAGCTCATTTACATAATTCTCATTATCGGAATTCAATGTATCTAGAAATGAATAAATATGATCTACTTAACATTAGCCTCCGTTATCAGTAATTGGATAACTACTTAAAACAGAAAAGGAATTTGCCAATTTTTTTGCAAAACTTAATGGTGGTTCAACAGATTGGATATGAATATACATAATCAATGGTTTCATATATAACCAATGATTATGTAAGGCGCTAACAATAATTCCTTGTTGAACAATTGATTGTATAAATAAAGGAATTTCTTCTTGTAAAATAGCGATTTCCCCTAAGTTCAACGCATTGCCATTTTGATCTAACGATTCAAAAGATATCCCAACCGGTATCACAGAGGTGCTTGGTCGTCCTTGAACAAACACTTTAATATTACGACGCAAGGAGACAGAACAAACACCCTGATTTATGTTGCTCTTTCCATTAAAAATTTTAGCAAATTGCTCACAAAGGAAATTAAGGTTGTTCATAAATCTGATGCCCCTTTCTTAGCAGATAAAAGTTACTTCATAAATATTAATACTCGTCCATTAGCTTTTATATAAGTAATTTAAGAAATTTCCATAAAGAAAAGACACCCATATAAGAGGGTCTTTTCTAATAGTTTTTTAGCAGAAGCAAGAAGCTCCAACTATGATTAATAATATAAAGAGCACAAGGACTAAGGCGAATCCGCCGCCAAAGAATCCCATATTAATCTCTCCTTTGAGTAAGAGGGGGAATTCAAGGTCACACATGTGTTTTAACAGGTTCACATTACTTTATATTTTTAGGGATTAATTGAGCAGGTCCTTTTGAAAATAAAGAAAAGATACCATAAGGTGTATTCCTCCGACTTGAACCACGTTAAGTTATATCGTTCATTGAGAAAAAAGAAAAAAGCACTCTTTCGAGTGCATAATTACGACTAACTCCTAATTATGATTCAACTTCAGTTAAGTTAGCTACGGCGTTACTTAGTTTTTGATCGGAAAGTTTAATGGATTTTTGAGCTTCCTCCATTCTTTCTTTCAATGGAGCTATACCGTTTATTCCTTGAGTTACAGTCCTCCCAGCATTACTTCTATAGTTAGTTGCTAGTTCAAACTCTACTCTAAATTTCTCGATTTTTTCTTTTAATACAGGACCACTTAGCTTCGCACCATCTTTAAATGCTGTATTTTTCTTGGATAATTCATCGTATTCTTTTATCATAGCATCAATAGTAGGCTTGATCTCATTTTCGTATGTAACTTTATCAGCATTTACAGATGGTTTAGGTGTTTCTTGAAGTGATTCGATTCCAAGAAATGTGGGAAGAAGATAAAAGCTGCATTGAAATTGCAGTAGAGTTGGGAAGACATCAGTTAGAAATTGCAGCCTTAATCATGGATCAGGCGGATAAGAACAAGAATAAATCTCGCACAATGGGATTAAGAGCATGAAACAACTCACACTTGAGGATGTAGTAGGAAGTTTCGATTATACCGCAACAAGTACAGCAGAAAAATTCTTGAAGTGTAATAACGTTATGACGTACTCAATAGAGTTTTACGACAAAGACGAGAAGTGGAAGCTTTGTTGGTTTGAGGTGAAGTCAGAGGGCGAATCTATCGAAATGGCTAAAAAAGAATATGGACAGATACAAATTATTACCACTTATATTTCGGATAAAACCTTAGAGGAAATAATGAATTTAGATTAGGAGGCATACCGTTATGACGATAAATAGATGGCTAGAAAAAGCAGGTTATGAAGTCGCTGAAAAGAATGACGTCATCCATGACGCGTTGGTGGGTTTGGACCTACAGGCGTGAAGTAAGATAAAATTTGAATTTTGTACAAATATGCAGAGAGTGTGGGGATAATCGTATAAATAAAAGCTCAACTCTCAAAAGGGTGAGAGTTGAGCCTGTGGATGTAGCTACTGAGTTCTCGGGTCGATGAAAACCAGTAACTTGATAATAAACTTAAACCGTATGTATTCAAAGTAAAAAATAATGGATACAGGATTTGGTGCTAGCCTATAAAGAAAAGACACCCTAAGGTGCCTTCCTCCGACTTGAGATCACATCTATGTATTGAAGAAATTTAGAAAAGATAAATACAAAAAGGAAAGGTACAGATCAAACTTATCGTTTTCAACAACCTGCAGGAAAACAATATCCTTTTGGAAATGGGCCAAAAGAGCTAAGCGAATTGAGCAGATGGTTTAGGTGTTTTGATATGTGTCCCGTTTTCGGGGTTCACTTCAAAGTGGTGTGTTTTCTTTTTTACCTTACAAAATTGTAAGGTAAATGTAAGGGAAATCGAATGAATGGATTTTAGAAAAATGAGAATATTAAGAAGTGATATGATTCATATTTCTTTTGAGATTGAAAAGTTAAAAAACTCTTAAGGATTTATATGGCAAAAAGATAAGAAATATATGAGAAATTAATAATATACAAAAGGGATGGAGTGAAAGAGATGTCAACAAATGTAGTTACTGTAGAAAGCGTAGAAAAAACGTATGGGAAAAGAAATGAGAATCAATCAAAAGCATTAAGGGGTGTATCATTAAGTATTAAAGAAGGGGAATTTGTCGGGATTATGGGTCCTTCTGGATCTGGAAAAACGACTTTACTTAATGTGATAAGTACACTTGACCAAGCGACAGGTGGTAGTGTGACAATAGCTGGCACAAATATTACTTCTATGAAGGGGAATGCATTATCAGATTTTCGTTCTCAAAAATTAGGTTTTATCTTTCAAGATTTTAACTTACTTGAAAACTTATCAATTTATGAAAATATCGCTTTGCCACTTTCTTTGCAAGGTGTACCTTCAAGTGAGATTACTGGAAAAGTAAATGAGGTTGCGAAGAAATTAGGTATTACTGAAATTTTAACAAAATATCCAACTGCTGTTTCTGGTGGACAAAAGCAAAGAACAGCGGCAGCACGAGCTTTAGTACATAATCCAGCAATCGTATTAGCAGATGAGCCGACAGGGGCACTTGATAGTAAAAACGCAAAAAGCTTATTAGAAGCGATGCAAGATTTACATGAAAATCATAATGTAAGTATTTTAATGGTGACACACGATGCATTTAGTGCGAGTTACTGTGAGCGTATTTTATTTATTCAAGACGGTCTTCTTTATAAAGAGTTAATGCGTCAAGGTACGCGAGAAAATTTCTATCAAGACATTTTAGGTGTGCTTGCTCATATGGGCTCAGCTGCTGAGTCTAAGTAGGGGGCGAGACTATGTTATTCAAATTATCACGTCATAGTATGAAAAAAATGTTAAAGGATTATATGGTATTACTTATTGGTCTAGTCATTAGTATTAGTATTTTCTACATGTTCCAAACGATGGCGATGAATAGTGAATTTACAAAAGATAATAGTCTCATTAGTAGTATTAGACTTGTCTTCTGGGTTGGTGCCATATTACTATCGTTCATTACTGTCTTTTACATTATTTATGCCAATTCTTTTCTACTTACATTAAGAAGGAAAGAACTCGGTATGTACATGATGCTTGGGGCGAAAAAGAAAAAAGTAGCACAGTTATTATTTATTGAAACATTCGGTATGGGTATTGTCAGTATTATTATCGGTATTTTAGTAGGGATGTTACTTGCCAGTGTAGCAGGAAATTTGTTAATGAATGGAATGGAAATTTCAGCAAAAGGTAGTTACTCATCTGTATATACACCAGCAATCTTAGTTACAGCTATTTTCTTCTTAATACTATTTTTTATTACTGGTTTAATGAACAGTATCCGATTATTACGTAAAACAGAACTAGAATTAATTCGTGAAGATGAAACACTAGATGAAGTGAAGAAAAGTAAAACTCGTATTATTATAATGACTGTACTTGGTGTATTGCTAGTAAGTACAGGGTATTATTTTATGGTAAATATAAAAACATATGCTGAGATCGGTTTTATAATAGCGACGGTTGTTACCACGCTTGGAACGTATTTTATTTTTAGTTCATTACTCCCGTTTTTTGTGATGAAAATTAAGGGGAATAAAAAACGTAATGAAACTGGTTTAAATAGTTTTACATATGCACAGCTACGTTTCCGAGTAAATAGTTTATCGAGAGTACTAGGTACGGTAGCGATGTTAATTGCATTAGGGGCAGGTGCGATGACAGCAGGTATGGCGTTCCAAAAAAATGTCGGCATTATGACAGATTTCTCACGTGTATATGACGTTGTAATTCACGATCCAAATGAACAAGATACAGCAGCATTAAAAGAAATGGAAATTGTTGAAGAAAGCAAGTACAAGTATAAAGTAGATGGAGAAGCGGTTTATTACTTACGTAACGATTTAACTGCGAAACCACCACTTGTTTCCGACCACTTTGATACAAAAACTTTAAAAGAACCTGCGCGTAAACGTGTAGCTGAACCTTTAACTGAACCTGTATACTCTGCTTTGGAAGCTCCTGAAGTAGCGAATAAGCTTCCTCGTATGCCAAAAGATTGGGAAGATGCAGTTGTAAGAGAAATACAAATTACACATAATCAATTTAATGGAAAACCTGTAAGAATTGCAGATGAAGAACACTATAAAGGAATTCAAGGAACAGAACACACTGTAACATTAGCAAAAGTAGATGATATGAAAAAATATAAACCGTTGTTAATCGAAATAGATAAGAGACAAAAAGAACAAATTGAAAGAACAACAGGTACAAAAGTAGACTTATTTACGAAAATGACAATTTATCAATTTATGAACAGTTTCATGAGTGGGACAATGTTTATGGGATTTTTCCTCGGAATTGCCTTTTTAGCAATGATGGCAAGTTCTCTTATGTTCAAAATATTAACGGGTGCTTCTCGTGACGTACGCCGTTATGAAATGTTAAGAAAAATCGGTGTGAGACGTAGTATGTTAACAAAAAGTATATATAAAGAAATTTCATATTTATTTATCTTCCCAGCGATTATTGGAATCTCTCACGTGTTAGTAGGGCTTAACTTATTCAGCTTTATATTAGTTGATCCGTTTGTGAAAGTATGGGTGCCAATAGGAATCTTCTTAGTCATTTATTTCATCTATTACTGGATAACTGTTCAATTGTATAAAGGTATGGTAATGCCGAAAGAAGAAGTAGCGAAATAGTTTAAGAAAAGAGTCCTTGTTTTGAAAATAAGGGCTTTTTTCTATGCATGGGATACGTGTATGCGAGATGTTATCAAGTCTTTTTGTAGTGAATATATAGAAGATTAAGAAATCGTTAAGGTTTTATGTAGTGGAAAGTTAAGAAGTGTATGGGATATTAAGAATGTACAAAAAATTAAGATGAAATTGCAACGTTAAATTGTTTTACGCTCTTATTTTTTTACGGTAGTTTTGCAGAATTAAATTGATATTTTTATTAATTTAACAGAAAGGAATCGTCTTATGAAGAAGATAAATAAAGTAATAAAACGTATTGGAGTCAGTGCTATACTACTAATAATCATAGCACTAGTATTTCCTACATGGACCTCACAAATAAAGGGAAAAAACAGTATAAGTACATTAGAGCAAGTAGAGATAAATGGAAGTGGTCATGAAATTATGATACGCGGCAAAGATAAGAACAATCCGGTTATTATTTTTGTACATGGTGGACCAGGTTCTTCAGAAATACCATATGCTCAAAAATACCAAGACTTATTGGAAGAGAAATTCACAGTTGTTAATTACGATCAAAGAGGAAGCGGGAAATCGTATCATTTCTTAGAAGATTATTCGAATCTTACATCAGATCTACTTGTAGAGGATTTATTAGCTATGACAGATTATGTTTCAAAACGTCTTGGCAAAGAAAAGGTAATATTAATTGGCCATTCTTACGGTACATATATTGGAATGCAAGCTGCTAATAAAGCTCCTGAAAAATATGAAGCGTATGTTGGTATAGGGCAGATGAGTGATACAGTAGAAAGTGAAATGGATAGTTTAAACTATGTTATTGAACAGGCACAAAATGCGGGGAATACAGATGAGGTTTCCTATTTAAAAGGGTTAACCGAAAAAATTAAAAATGGCGATACATACACTCCGCGAAATTATGTTGCGAAATATGGTGGAACATCAAGACTCATTGAAAATCTAGATGGTGATAACATCGGGATGCTACTTAGTAATGAATATAACTTGTTTGATGTAATTCGTTATAACGTTGGATTATCATACTCTCAAACTGTCTTATTAGAAAAAGATCTAAAGAATCCATTACCTATAAAAGTAACTAAACTGAAGTTACCGTTTTATTTTCTTATGGGTAAATACAACTATAATACTTCATCCCATGCAGCCAAACAGTATTTTGATAGGATTGAGGGGGATAAAAAAGAATTTATTGCTTTTGAGAAATCTGCTCATTATCCGCAATTTGAAGAGAAAGAAAAGTTTTATAAGTGGATTTGTGATACATTCGTAAAATAAATAAAGGGTATCCGAACTTTAGGGAATTAAAAAAGTTAGCGACATATATATCATTACATGAAGCGAAGTTAAATAAAAAGGACTCTTGTATATAGAACAAGAGTCTCAGACTGTAGACAAACTATTTTTGAAGAGTTCAGCTGCTAAAAAATAGTTTGTCTCTTGCTTTATGGCGAATTTATCCCACAACATTTATAGGTAGTGTTTTCTATGCTACAATTTACTATAAGTAAGGAAAGAAGGTGTCTTATGCAAATATCCGTTTATATTGCAAGTGCATTTAGCAAGGATCATAAAGGTGGAAATAAAGCAGGAGTGGTATTTATTGAGAATACATTGACCACTACTCAAAAAATGGCAATAGCCAAACAACTGGGCTATGCGGAAACCGCATTTATATCAGAATCTGAAATTGCTGATTATAAATTTGAGTATTTTACACCAAAAGAAGAAGTTGATTTATGTGGTCATGCCACAATTGGCTCTTTCGTGATACTGATGCATTTAAATAAACTTTTCAGGAATCGCTATACGATTGAAACGAACAGCGGTGTTCTTACTATTACCATAAAAGATGACATCATATTCATGGAACAAAACAAACCGATATTCTATGATGTTGTATCTCTAAACGAGTTCATTGACTGTTTTGACATTAAAGCTATAGACAATAAATACCCAATTCAAATTGTCTCCACGGGCTTAAAAGATATTTTAATTCCTATAAAAAGCGAAACACGATTACATACACTGCAACCTAATTTTGAAAAAATTAAAGAAATCAGCAAGTATTATAATGTTGTCGGGATGCATCTATTTACTTTTAATGACAATCGAATTATATGTAGAAATTTTGCTCCACTATACGACATCAATGAAGAAGCAGCGACTGGAACTTCAAACGGTGCATTAGCTTGCTACCTTTATGAACGGCACTACTTGCAAAAAGAAGTCTATGTATTTGAACAAGGTTATTCTTTACACTCGCCTTCCGAAATATTAGTTAAATTAGCAACCAATAGCAAGAATGAAATAGAAAAAGTTTATGTTGGCGGCAAAGGCTATTACTGTGAAACTAAGTGTTTAAATGTAGAAAATATTGAGTGAAAATAAAAAAACACCGAATAAAAAGGTTGAGAAAATAATTTCTCAATCTCAGACTGTAGACAAAGTATCTGATTTAGATGTTGAAAAAATAAGATATGAGTAAACGAAATCAAATTGGTTTTTATTCTTTAGATGATCTAGTTCCACAGGAACATTTGTTAAGAGATATTGATAAAAAACTAAGTTAATTATGAGACATTTAAGGGAAGATGAAATGGAACGATGTGAGGATATCCGTCATTCCCTTGGAATGAAACAACTTTATGGAATTAGAAAACAAACAATAGAACGATTATTTGGAACAGCTAAAGAATTTCATGGTCTTCGCTATACGAATATGATTGGTAAAGAAAAAATGCACATGAAAATTGGGCTTACTTTTGCTTGTCTAAATATAAAAAATTAGCGAAAATCCTGAAATTAAGAGACCAAAAGGACCCTATTTTTTTGCCTATTTCTATGTTTTAATTCAAAAATAGAGAAATAGATAAAAAAACAAACACATTATTTAATTGAACAATGTGTTTGTTTTCAATCTGAGACTCTTGTATATAGAACAAGAGTCTTTTTTATATTGTTTTCTATATAGAAGGAAAAGATTGGATAATGGTCGAAAAATATAATATAACTTCCAAGAAATGACTGAAATAATACTATTTTGTCGAGAGAAAGGATATTACGTATGAAAGAAATGCTACAGTTATTTCGAAACAAAGTTTATGCACGCTTTTTTCTAGCGAATATTTTAGAACGCCTTGGTTCTATGATTGCTGGAATTTCTTTAATGTTTTACTTGTTAGATCAATACGGGAAACAACCAGTTTACGCAACGATGACGCAAATTATGATTGCATTACCTGCATTAATCTTTTTTCTATTAGTAGGGACAGTAGTGGATCGTTTTGATAGACAGCGTATTTGTACGGTAAGTAATATATGTTGTTCGCTTTGTAATATCGGAATTCTAATTTCGCTTTATTACGGGATGATTATACTCGTCTTCATATTTTTATTTTTGGAAAATGCATGTATACAATTTTTCTCTCCATCAGAACAGTCGATGATACAGGGGGTAGTTGAATCAGACCAATATGGTGTAGCAGCGGGTATGAATCAAATGGTAAATAGTTTGTATGCTTTGTTTGGTGTAGGAATTGCAACGATGGTGTATTGGACTTTTGGAATTTACGGAAGCATTTTAGTAAATACGCTCACCTTTATTATGAGTGGTATTTTGATTCAAACGATCTCCATTCCAGAAAAAGTTCGTTTACCAAATGGTAGAACAAAATGGAAAGAAGTTAATTTTAAGATGTTAATAACAGAGTTTCAAGAAGGGATCAAGTATATATACCAAAATGAAACTTTAAAAAAATTACTTTTAGGATTTATCGTATTTGGACTATTAAACGGTATTTTAAGCGTATCCACTACTTACATATTAAAATACAAATTAGCACCAGCAACGTATGAAAATTTAGCAATGGTGGGCGGTGTAGTTGGAGGGATTTCATTACTAATTGGAAGTATAGTAGCAACAAGTATAGGTAAGAAATATGCACCAAAATCTATTATTGTTTTTGGTATGGCAGGCTCAGGAGTCTTCTTCGGTATGTGTTACTTTGTAAATCACGTATGGTCTTTTTATGTATGTATCGCTTTTGCGACTTTCTTTTTACCATTTATTAATGTTGCAATAATGGGCTGGATGTATGAAATTGTAGAAGAGTCATTCATGGGACGTGTACAAAGTTTACTTAGTCCATTAACGACAGGATTCCAGCTTTTATCTCTCGGTGCGATAGCAATGTTGTTCCCGAAATGGATTAGTGCAGATACATTGTTTATTATTTTATTTGCTTTATTATTTTTGGTTACGTGTTTATATCAAGCTATTTTATCTAGTGGGAAGAAGCAAGTGCAGGGTATAGCTGAAGAGATGTAACATATGTAGGTTTTTTATTTCTGAATATTCTATCGAATCGTAAGGGGGATAGAGTGATGGTGATACGAGTTGCTAAATGGTGTGGGATTACTTGTTTACAACTATTAGCTGCAATCTTATGTATAATCTGCCTAGGTGCGTTACCGCGTTTATTTAAGGGATTGCAAATTGATTTAATCGGTTTTTGGAACACAGTTCTGTTTCTTGGAGAGAAGTTACTTCAACCAGGTGAAATTACTTATGGATTTCGGAACTCAAGAAAGTTATTTCCACAAATATGGATTCATTATGTAGAGACAATGTTTGTATTTATTTCGGCATTTATCCTTTCTTTGCTCATTGCGTATGTTATCGTTGTGTGGGTATTGCAGCGCTCTCAGTCAAAGCAACGTATATGGAATGGAGTTTTCGTCGCACTTGAAAGTATCCCGGACATTTTATTAATTTTACTATCTCAACTTCTAGTAGTAATTATCTTTCAAAAAACAGGATTTATGCCAGTGAAACATGCGGGATTTGGTGAGGATAGAGCTCGCATGTTACCAATAATATGCCTTGCTATACCTACAACGTTATTATTTATGAAGCTACTATTATTACGTTTTAGAGAAGAATTAGAGAAAGATTATAGCATATTTGCAAAGAGCAAAGGACTGAGTTTAAGACATATTTTGACACACCATATTTCAAGAAACGTCTTGTTAACAACAGTCTATTATGCAAAAACAAATATTTTATTTATGTTATCAAATTTATATATTATTGAATGGCTATTTAATACGTACGGCATGTTTGTTTTTGTAAAAGAAAATTCCAAATTAGAAATATTTACAGTGAGTTTAGTTATATTATACGTACCGCTTTTTATACTATTTCGTATATTACATACGCTTTTAAAAAATGTTATAAAGGAGCGTGTGTAACATGTGGCAAGTTGTAAAAAGAGATGTGAGATTTTGGCTAGGTGTTACTTTTTTGAGTGTATTAATGCTTGTTAGTATTGGAAATACGGTGTTTTTTGACGGGAATATTCGCGAATTAACGATGATGTATAACGAAAAAGGAGAATTAGAGGCTGCTCCGTTTTCACCATCGAGTAAATTTTGGTTCGGAAGCGATGAAAAAGGACGCGACCTTTTTCAGTTAATAATAGAAGGAGCGAAATGGACAGTTGGTGCAAGTATCGTTATCGCAATTTTACGTGTAGTAATTGGCGGAACTATTGGTTTATTACTTGGTATGTACAGTAAACGTTCATTTCCAGCTATCTCATCTTTTTTTGATCCGTTTAGTATTGTACCGATGATTATGATTTCCTATTTTATGTTAAATGAAGTTTTAATGTTTGAAAGTGGAGAGGAGGCTGCTCCGTTACATTTGCGGGTTGCGTTTCAAATTATAGTTCTTGCGTGTCTTGCTGTACCAACTGTTATGTTGTATGTAGCGCAAGAAGTAAAACGTATTAAGAATGAAGAATTTATGTTGGCGGCCACTGTGCTCGGCGGGAGTAAGTGGCAGAGGTTGAAACGCCATGTATGGCCGCATATGCTACCATCATTTCTTTTATTAGTAGCCCAGCAATTTGTAAGTACTTTATTACTCCTCTTGCATCTTGGTTTGTTAGAATTATTTTTTGGCGGAACAATAATTTTTGGTACAGAAGCAGATAGTGTAACAAAAGAGTGGACAGGTTTAATCGGACAAAATTTCCGTCACTTAACTACACATACATGGATTGTACTTATACCAATCGCTTTCTATAGTATGACAATTTTGTCAGGAAATCTTATTAGTAATAGTATGCAAGATGCGATTAAGCTAGGAAATGTAAGAATGCCGAAGAGGAAGGATAAAGAAGTGAAAGTAGAGAAGCAAGTACAACCTACTATGAATGATTTTTCTTTCTATAAAGAGGTACAAAAATAAAGAAAGATAGCTGAAGACAAATTGTTTTCAGCTATCTTTTTTCGTTTAGAGTGGAGGTAAATCAATCTTACCTTCTTCAAATAACTCTTTTATCATATGTTTCGTATAACCGGCTGCTTGGCCAAATGTGATTTTTGCTGGCATTGGTGCTTCATTTACATCTACAACTACATCAATAATGCATGGTTTACTTTGTTTTACCGCATTTTCAAAGGCAGGAAGTAAGTCATCTAACTGTTCGACGCGGTATCCAATACCACCGCACGCCTCTGCGTATTTTGCGAAATCAGGATTCGTTAAGTCTGTACCAAATTCAATATTCCCCATAACTTCTTGTTCGAATTTAATCATAGCAATTTTATTATTGTTTAATACAACAACAACGATTGGTAGTTTATATTTAACAGCTGTTACGAAATCATTCATTGTCATTCCGAATCCGCCGTCACCACAAACTGCAAACACTTGTTTATCCGGGAAAGCAATTTGTCCAGCAAGTGCGCCAGGTAAACCGCAGCCAAGTGTTGCAAGCCAACTAGAAATGATAAATTTCTGGTTTGTCATACGGAAGTGCCTTGCAGTCCATACTGTTACATTTCCGACATCGACTGAAAGAATTGCGTCATCTTCTGCTACTTTCTGCAGTGCATGCATAACTCGCTGTGGTTTAATTGGAATCGAAGAATCTTCTTCTTGATTGTGTAATTTTTCTTCCCACTTTTTCATCATTTCTTGATGATGCTCTAAGAAGGAATGATCCTCGTGTTTTTCTACATTTTCAATTAACCATTTTAATGTTTTATCAGCATCACCAGCTAAGCCGATATCTGTCGTATAACGTTTCCCGATTTGTGCGGGGTCTGTATCAATATGAAGTGTTTTTGCTTTTTCGGGTAAGAAACCAGTGAACGGATAAGAAGTACCTACCATAATTAAAGTATCTGCATGCTTCATTGCTTCATAAGAAGGTTTCGTCCCGATTAATCCTAATCCACCGATACAAAGAGGGTGTTCATCAGGAACAATTCCTTTAGCTGGTAATGTAAGTACGATTGGAGCACCGATATGTTCTGCAAATGCAAGTAAAGATTCTCTCGCATGTTTAGCTCCTTTCCCGGCTAAAATAACAGGTTTTGTCGCTTCATTTATTGCGAGTCTCGCTGCATCTAAATCTTCTTTTTGCGGAAATAGCTCAGGCAATGTAAAAGAAGTGTTTGTAACACGAGCACCATTTTTTACTTCAAATTTCGGAACATCATCCGGAATAGTAAGAACGGATACACCTTTTTTCGTATATGCCATACGAATCGCTTGATTGACTACAGCAGGTAGTTGTTCAGCTGACATTATACGTTGGTTATAAACCGCAACATCATCAAACATTCTTTCTAAGTTTACTTCCTGGAAAAAATCCGTTCCGAGTAAATCGGTTTCTACTTGTCCTGAAATTGCTAGTACAGGAGCTTGATCGAGTTTTGCATCGTATAAACCATTTAATAAATGAATAGCCCCAGGTCCTGCAATAGCCATACAAACACCAAGTTTTCCTGTTAATTTCGCATAGGCTGCCGCTGCTAACGCACCAGCTTCTTCATGGCGAACTTGAATAAATTTAATTTTATCTTGTTTTTTTCTTAAAGCCTCAATTATTGAATTGATGGAATCTCCAGGCATACCATATATGTGTTCTACTCCCCAGTCAATTAATAAATCAACTAATGCTTCACCGGCTGTTTTTCCAAACATAATTGTTCCTCCTTATAATAGGTAGATAACATTATGTTTTGGAGAAAAAGGAAAAATATACAAATGATATAACTTATTTGTTTTAATGATGTCCAGTGAAAAGAGTGAAGACTGTTATTAGTAAAAATCCACTAATTGCCCACGTTAGAAATGTAAGGAAAGAGAGCTGTTTCTTAGCTTTCCAAAGCATTTCGTGAATTGTGACATAACCAAGTGAACCGATAGCGCTTCCCATAATGAGTCCTTGTAAATGAAGAGCTTTTCCTTCCATCAAAATTCCAAAAACCGTACCGGTACCGAGAATAAGAGAAAGTAATAAAGTTGTTAATAGAAATGAAATATATTTATGCTTTGTAAAGAGGAAGGGGATAATTAAAGCTAATCCTTCTGGAATATGGTGAACGACGATTGCTATTAAAAAGGGAATGGCAGAGTCATTATGATTTATAAAAGCTGTACCTAGCGCAAATCCACTCGGTATATTATGAATAAATATAGCGAAAGAGAGAAATAGGAAAGTTTGCCATGCTTGTTGATCTTTCTTATGTATATTCGGATGATGGCAATAGTTATCTAATAAGCTCATAACTAAAATACCGATAGCTATACCAAGTATAGGACCAATCATTTCATAGCTTGAAAATGTTTCAGGAATAATTTCAAGTGATAATAATCCAAGTAAAATCCCACCACATAATGCGTATAAACGATGCATCTTTTCTTCAATTAGTTGGCGTGTTGCTACTCCAACAGCACCACCTAATAATAATCCACCGAATGAAAAAAAAGTAACGATCATTGGGATCCATAAACGTTCCATAGTATCACACTCCGATTCTATACCCTTGTATTTAGCTTACGAAAAGTTAAGTTGTATTAGTCCAAATTATTTTTACTAATTATAGAGAAAAAACTGTAAATTCATTATAATTTATATATTAAAATGAAATGGGGAATATAAGTGCAAACAAAATGGAACTTATCCGAATATGAAAATCCAAAACAATATGATATAGAAAATAAAAGTTTGTCAGATTTTCCGTTTTTACTATCATGGGCACAAAAACTAAATATACAAAATGAATGGATTCTAGATATAGCCTGTGGAACAGGGCGAGTTACAATTCCATTCATAGAAAACGGATATCAAATGATTGGTGTAGATATACATGAAGGAATGCTTACTGAAGCGAAGAAAAAATCAACAAGTTATACGAAAGTGAAATGGTTACAGCAAGACTGTTTACAATTGAACATGGAAGAAACTATTCCGTTAGCATTTATGGTAGGGCACGGATTCCAGCATTTTCTTACGAATATACATCAAAATCAGTTATTAACATCTATTCATCATGTGTTAGCTGACAATGGTATATTTATATTCGATACACGTTTCCCTTCAAAAGAAGAATTAATACAACCATCTACAGAAGAATATTGGACAACTATTACGGATGAAAAGAGAAGAAGATGTGATTTATATACTGAGATGAATTATGATTCAATTCAGCAAATACAGTACTACATAACAACAAGAAGGTTTTATGAAGATAATGCGCTAGTAGAGGAACTGAAAACAACGATTGATCTTCGTTATACGTATCCGCAAGAATTAGAAAGATTGTTAGAGTTGAACGGGTTCGAGTTGCTAAATATATATAATGATTGGGAAGGGAATGAGTTAGGAGAGGATTGTTATTCTATGGTAGTAGTTTGCCGGAAGAAAAGATAGTGTTAGTGGATATGAGGTGAAAAATGACATAAAGATATAATTCACAATTACGACAAACAGACGGTTCCTTCAGAATGAAGAAACCGTCTTATTTTTAGTTGGTATTTGATATTTTAATAAGTGCTTCATCAAATTTTATATAAGTTCAACTACAATGAATTATCTGTTTTTTTCTGAGACTGATGTATCGGAAAAATTTAGTAAATTAAGCAAAAAGAATTTGGACATTTACAAAATGTTTCGATTAAACAAGGTTCCATTTATAACCATAGGTTTTGATGGCCAATGACTCAATATAATTGAGTAGTAAATAGCTGCTTTTTCAACTAATGTGTGATTTACTTTGGACAGGGAGGGGGCCTAAATCCGAATCTTGTCCAAACGTTTCAGGAATGGAGTAGAGCTCACTTTTACATTTTACTTCTGCATGTTTTAAATCGCAAAGCTATAGTATGATAGGTTCAAAGGGGGAGATGTAATGGAAAGTAGGGCGTTGTTTAATGATTCTAAGACGTATCGTTATTCTTTAGAACGTATTTGGGACTCGCATAAAGAACGGGTACTGTTTATTATGTTAAATCCAAGTTAAGCGAGTCAAGATAGCGAAGATGCGACTTCCAGACGTTGCTTCAATTTTGCGAAGAGCCTTGGTTTTGGTTCCTTGGAAATTGTAAATTTATTTGCCTATATTGCAACAAATCGTGAAGAATTGCTTCAAGTAAGTAAAGAAGATGCAATTGGTCCTGAAAACGAAAATCATGTGATTCGTGCATTGAACCGTGCAGATATGGTGATTGCTGCATGGGGTGAAAACTGTAAATATCATAATCGGCACAAAGATATTCATGAATTGTTTAAAGGTTATCATTTACACTGTCTTGATAAAACAAGGGATGGATTTCCGAAACACCCTTTATATTTAAGTAAAGATTTGCAGCCAATAGATTACATAAAACCAGAGCGGATTGTACACCGTCTAATTCGAACTGCAAGAAACCAAGAAAGAGCAAGTAAAGAAGGGCGCACAATAAATCGTAATGGTGAAACAGAAGGGGACGCATGGTTGTGGTGTTCGATCTGTCATGAAGAACATCCCATAACAGATTCAACTGCTTGTTTATCCTGTATTAATAGACTTATAGAACAATATCACAGAGTAAAGTAATCAGTATTCTAACTGAAAAGAATTTTGTACAAATAGTAGTAAATGGAGGAACTAATTATGCAGCAAATTAAAAAAGTAGGAAACTCATTTTGGTATATGACACCTGTTTCTGAAACAGATAGACCAATATTAGGAATGGTCGTTGGAAAAGAAAAAACTTTAATGATTGATGCAGGAAATTCAGAAGAACATGCACAATTGTTTTTAGAAATGCTAAAAGAACAGAATGTATCAAATCCTGATTTCATAGCATTAACGCATTGGCATTGGGATCATATTTTTGGATTGCCTGTATTACAAAATGCAGTATCTATTGCACATTCTGAAACGAAAAAAGAGATGCAGACACTAGTTTCATATGAATGGACAGATGACGCGTTGGACGTAAGAGTAAAAGAAGGTACAGAAATTGAATTTTGTGCGGAATGTATCAAAAAAGAGTTCAGTGAAAAACCAAGAAATATTAAAATTATTCCTCCGACCTTAACGTTCCAGGATCAACTTGAATTAGACCTTGGTGAAGTGACATGTGTGTTAAAGCATGTGGGCGGAGATCATTCACATGATTCCATTGTTATGTACGTTAAAGAAGAAAAGATTTTATTTTTAGGAGACTGTATATATGCAGATATTTTTTCTTCGAAGTGGAACTATACGACGAAACGAACGTTTAAATTAATAGAAGAGTTAGAGGAATTTGATGCTGAAACTTATATTCTTTCTCATGGAGCAGCTATAGATCGGGTTGAATTTTTACAAGAAATTCATTTGCTAAAAACAGTAGGAACTTATACAGAAGCCCATAAAGGTGATGAAGAGAAGATAAAGGCAGCGTATAAACAAGACCTAGATAGAGAATTAAATGAAGATGAGCTAGAAACAATAACGTATTTTGTCAATGGTTACGAGATGGATAATTTGTAAAACACAACTCTAATCAAATAGCATTAAACTGCACAAAAAGAGTATTGAAATTTAATTCAATACTCTTTTTAAAATTAAATATTAAGTTCCAACCAATTTCTAAATTTTTTGGCTGGCTCATCATCTGGAGTTATACCACTTTCAAAACTGGTAGTGAAAGGTAACCACTGCCAATCCTCACATCCTACAAAAGCTACTCTTGACCAATTATCAATAAATTCAATGAAATTATTCGCAATCTTATATCCATGACCTTCTCCATCGTCGTGACTTAGATAAATTATTGGAGCATCTATATCATCTTTCATATCAAATGCTAAATAATCTCCATTTCCCACTTCACAAAATGCTAATTTGTTATGCCAAACTACATCATATTCATCTTCAGGATTTGGAAAAGCTGTGTCAATCCAATCTTTTCGTTCTTTTTCAAACTCAAAAAGGTTTTCTAAACTCCAGTGGGGTGTTCCACAAAAAATTTCACTAAATTCATTTGGTATCTGCATATCGTCAGATAAAAACCAGCGTAAACTAAAATTCCCAGAGAACTCTAAAAGTACTTTTTTGAAGCTATTAGGTAATTTAATACCTAGTGTTTCTTCTACTAGAATTACTTGTTCAAGAGTAGATGGTTCATCTATACAAACTTCCTGAACCTCACCGCCTAGTTCTTTAATTCTAGAAGTAATAATTTCTATTCTTTCTTTTAGTAACTCATAATCCACATTATCACCCCATGCTATATTAATTAAAGTATATCATTCTTAATAAATTTTTTCGTGTAATTGAGGTTTCAAGTAGCAGCTTTTTTAGCTAATTTAGTAATATATTCAAAGAATACGTCACGTTTTACATCGTAAACGACATTTACAGGTCGCCCATCATCAGTTTCCACTGTACGCCCTTGGCTAGGTCCGTATGTATGAACAATACTTTTAATCGTTTGTATCTTTGCAAGATCAGCTTTCCCAACAAAAGCAGCAGTTAATACATCCCACAAATAGTAAGTAGAGTTAGTTGAGAAGTGAACGAGAGGAGGGACCATCGCATAGCATTGACCAAGGAAATCAACACCAATATATTTACGCTCTTTTGCCCACTGTTCACGTATGTCTATTGTTAACGGAACTTGGTTTGTACTTTCTAGAGTTACTAAATCAATGATTATATTAGCATTCCAAACACGAGCTACTGCTTCGGGATCCCAAAATGAATTCCATTCGGCTGTTCCGTCATGTTCCGGCTCATGTACATTGCCTGCAGTACGAAATGTACCGCCCATCCAAACGAGACGTTCAATTTTATCTTCAATTATGGGAGCCTCATATAATGCACGGGCAAGGTCAGTTAGTGGCCCGGTAAATAATAAAGTTGTTTTTCCTTCCGTTTGTAGAAGCGTTTCTATTAAATGGTGATGTGCAGGCTTTGCCGCCATGGGTGTTACAACTTTTCCAGACTCATTTAAAATTGGTAAAGCATCTACATAAAATGCATGCATCCGCCAGTCTTTCGGAAATGGATTTTTCCCACGAGAGTTTGACGCTGCTACTCCAATATTACCTTTGCCGAAGCGATCAATAATTTTACGACTTGCAGACATTGCGGGTTCTAAATAACAATCTGCAGGGATAACTGAAACACCTGTAAGTTCGACATTATCCATCTGGAGTAATAAAAATAGTGAAATTAGATCATCTACACCACCATCATGATTGAAGTATACTTTTTTCTTCATTGTAATCTCCATCCTATATGGTTTAGTAAGGAATTAATTATGAAGTGAGGAAAAATCATCAATAATTTCAACTACCTCAATTTTCCCATTAATCAATAGCTCAGGAAGTTCATTTCTAACGTTTCCTTTCCAATATTCTCTAGCTTGTTCAATTTTTTGAGAGAAAGGAATACCATCTTCTTTCGGTAAAAGATTCCCGTCACCTTCAAAAAAACATCCAATCACTCGTAGTTTAACAATCTGCAAAACTTCTCGATTGTAAGAATCAAATAGCGTTTTCCATTTCAAAGCATCTTCATAGCTTTTGGCAGCATATAAGCAAGATAATCTTGACGGGTATGCAGTATATTCTTGCAACCTAACCATTTCTACAATCGTTTCTCTAACCGCTCTAATTGTTTGATCTATATAATTCATAACTAATTTAGCATTTTCATTATTTATATGTAATCCGTCATTATTATAATGATTGATTAAAATTTTTATGCCATCTTCACCGTTAGAATTTAATTGGTCTCTTTCAAAAAAGAAGCGATATAGAGTATTAGTTTGATTTTTATCAAATTGAATGATTTGTCCAATTTTCATTTCTTTCCTTGTAACGATGTGATATGCGTAAAATTCTGATTCATTCATGGGTATCCTCCTAGTAGTAATTATCGAATATAGTAATGTTAAATTTAGTAATTCAACATCACAATATATAAAACCTTTGTCAGTAAAAAGTTATAAAGCGGAAGGAATACACGTAACCGCTTTAAAAACGTTCACAAATTGTTCACTTACGAAGAGGTTTTCAATATCGATATAATGACAAAGACTCAAAGAGAAGGGATGATGAAAATTGCCAACAACAAGAAAGGAAAACCTCCAATTTGGTATGATGATGTGCCTCGGGATGGTTATCGTAATGACGTTTTACAATGTATTAATGAATGGAGCAGGAGGGCCAATTCATATTAAGGAGATTGCATTAGAATTACTAATTGGATTTATGATTGCACTATTAATTGAAATATGTATCGTTGGACCTTGTGCGAAAAAAATTGTATTCGCGTTACCATTTGATAAATCGAAGAAAATAAATATTATACTTGCGATGGCGACAGCAATGGTAATTGGAATGGTGTTCTTTATGTCATTTTTTGGTATGGCTATGATGTATTTACATAACGGGCTACATGGTGACTCATTTATTTCTATTTACTTTTCAATTTTTATTAAAAACTTCATGATGGCGTATCCACTACAAATAATCATTATGGGACCGTTAGTACGTTTCTTATTTGCAAAGTTTGTTATGAAGAATAAACCTGTTAATATAGCGTAGTTATTATTTATAAAACATTATATATCGATAAAATTATAAAAACACATCTCAAATATTTTGAGGTGTGTTTTTTCTTATTCATTCCCAGTTATTTTCATAGTAATGTGACATTTGTCCTTTTGCCTTTGTAGGATTATAGCTTTTAATTAAGTCAGAAATAGAAAATTAGGAGATGATTTTTTGAAGGGCATTGTATTTGCTATTTTTGCTGGTCTATTTATAACACTTCAAGGAACCTTTAATGCGAAACTTAGTTCACATATCGGCATATGGTCAACGAGTATTATAACGCATTTAATTGGGTTTCTTATTGCAACTACTGTATTTTTGGTAAAGAAAGAAGAGAAAGTAACGGATTTAAAGGGTGTGAAAAAAGTATATTTAGCAGCCGGTGCATTCGGTGGTTTGATTATTTGTGCAGAAACTATGGCGATATATTCAATGGGAGTTACATTAACAGCTGGAACACTTATGGTTGCTCAATTGTTAACAGCAACCTTTATTGAAATGAAAGGATTATTTCATATAAAAAAGATACAAATGGAGAGATATCACATTGTGGGAACAATAGTAATGATTATAGGTATTGCTGTATTTAATATGTAAATGAAAGGAGGAAATGAAAGTGGAGAATAGGTCAGAATTAATTATTCAATATTTGAAAGCTTATAATATGCTTGAAATTTTTTCAGGAATAAGTACTGATTATTTTCAAGTAAATCATTTTGAAAAAGGCAAGCTTATTTGCAATATAGATGATGAAATGGATCGTTTGAATTTCGTTGTTAAAGGTAAAGTAAAAGTTTATACGATTACACCAGAAGGAAAGAAACTCATCCTTCGTTTTATTAATCCATTGGCAGTTGTTGGCGATATTGAATTAATACAAAAAAGTAAGACGCATAATGTCGTTGAAGCTTGTTCAGATGTTGTAGCTATCTCCATTTCTAATACGGTTATTAGAAACAAGTTATTACATGATCCTATATTTATGAACTTCCTACTTGAAAATATTGCGAACACGTTAAAAATATCGACCCGTTTTACAGCTCTTAATTTACTTTATCCTGTAGAAGTACGTGTAGCTAGTTATTTACTTTCAATTTCAACAGATAGTAACGGGAATATGTATAAAGAGGATTTGGATGCAACATCGGTATCAAGTATTGCGGATTTTATAGGAGTAAGTTATAGGCACGTAATTCGGGTGTTACAAAAATTTTATAAAGAAAAATTAATTGAAAAGAAAAATGGAGTTATTGTAATTAAAGATTTTTTTGGAATGAAGGAAGTTGCTAAAGATAATATATATGAGTAATGAAAGGGAGAGGAAGATTTTGATTGGATTTAGTTTAGCCATATTAGCTGGAATATTAATTAGCTTACAATCTGTTTTTAACACGAAAGTGAATGAAAATGTAGGACAGTGGTTAACAACTACATGTGTTCTTGGAATAGGTCTCATAAGTTCTGTTATATTTTATATCATTACAGAGAAAAGTATTATCATTAATTTTTATACTGCAAATTATTTATTTTATATAAGTGGATTGTTTGGCATTGGACTAATTATTTGTATAATGGGCGCAATAAAGAGTTTAGGTCCAGCGTATACGGTGTTAATTAGCCTTATTACCCAATTGGTCGTTGCTTTGTGTATTGATTCATTCGGATTATTTGGAATGGAGAGCATTCCATTACAAATAAATAAATTAGTTGGCATAGGCCTATTAATTGTCGGGGTAGGAATTTTTAAAAATCTATTTTCGAATAAAAAAGATATTCATATAAATAAGGATAGTGTTTAAAGAATATTAAGGGAAAAAGTGTTAATGGTCAGAACTTATACATTTAGATAGTAATAAGTGAGCGATAAGGAGAGAGATAAATGATTCAGTTAATGTTGCAAGATGGTGTACATTATTTGAAAATCAATGGGATTTTGCATTGGTGTAAAGTTGCAGGGACAGCTCATAATACAGTTCCTCTTATTATTGTACATGGTGGTTCAGGTGGTAATCATTATGTATTCGAAAGAACACTTGGGTTGAGGTTAGAAGGAAATATCTCTGTAGTTTATTACGAACAAAGAGGATGTGGACGAAGTGAGGCACCACAAGATGACGGTGAGTACTCAATCAATACTCTAGTGGAAGATTTATAGGAATTAAGAAAGAAATTAAATGTAGAGAAGGTAAATTTGTTAGGCTACTCTTTTGGTGGACAACTCTGTTTAGAGTATGCTTTGAAATATCCGAAAAAGGTTGCAACAATGGTATTACAAGCACCATTGTTAGATGATTTTAATGATATGTATACTGTGCAGATAGAAGGTTTTCTACAAATAACGAAAGGGGAAATGAAAGAACAAATATCGAAAATAAGTAAGTCGGAAATTGCGTTAAAAGAAAAATATAATCAAGTTTGGAATATAGTTGATACAGCAACTATAGATCGTCTATTGTTTAAAAATGAAGAATTTGCAAAGTTAAATCGCAGTCTTTGGGAGGAAAGTAAGTTAAGTAATACAGGAAAGATGAGTAAAGTTATTTTTGAAACAAAATCACCTTTACCGCTTATTGAGCGCATTAAAGATTTAGAAATTGATACGTGTGTCTTAGTCGGGGCGCATGACTATAACACGGGTGTAGGAATGAGTAATAGAATAACGAGACAATTGAAAAATAGTAAACTTGTTATATTTGAAAATAGTGCGCATTTCCCAGATATAGAGGAGACGGATAAAGTATGTGAAACGATTATTGAGTTTTTGGAACGATAGGGGAATCGCTAGCATTTCGGAAAATCCTCACGCTAAGAGCATACGAAATTTTATACAGTTTTTTGATGAATCCAATAACAAAAAATAACATTAAAACGGCATCAGTATAGGAATGTATAAAAAACGCATAGATCCATAGAACAAAAAAGGTGCTTCGCTGGTGAGTGTAGGGTGTCTCCTTTCTCTTGCTATCGATAATGAGACGTTATGTCAACCTAACATGTATAGGATATACACTGTTCCTTATTCAACTAAATAGCAGGTTAGTTGAAGTATATTTTGGTTAATATAGGAATTTTTGGATGCCCCCTAGAATATAAAAAATATAGATTGTATTATAGGAGGTATATAATGAAACAAAACATTTATGATAATCCGTTTTTCTTTAAAAATTATAAGTCATTACGTGAAAATGGATTTACCTTTAATGATTTTGTTGAACAGCCAGCAATTAAATCTATAATTGCTAATCTTACAGATAAGTCTGTATTAGATTTGGGATGTGGAACTGGTCATTTTTCTATGTACTGTGTAGAAAATGGTGCCTCGAAAGTTATAGGAGTGGACATCTCAAGAAATATGATTGAACAAGCTGAAATGTATAACAAAAACGAAAAAATAGATTATATGTGTGTACCAATAGAAGAACTTAATTTGCCAAATCAAAAATTCGACTTAATAACAAGTTCTTTAGTTATACATTACATAGAAGATTACTCACATCTAATTAAGAAAATAAGAGATTTGTTAAAAAATGATGGTGAATTTATCTTTTCAACAGAACATCCAATAGTAACAGCTCGAAAGGAAATGAATAATTGGTTTAAGGATAATAATGGAAACAGATTGCATTGGGCATTAGATAATTACCAGGAAGAAGGAAAAAGGGAGGAACATTGGTGGATAGATGGTGTTGTTAAATATCACAGAACAATTTCAACATTAATTAATACTCTTATAGACAACGGTTTTGTAATTGAGAAAATTATTGAGCCAGAGTCAACTCCAACAGGATTAGAAAAAATGCCAGAATTAATAAATGAAAAACGGAGACCATCTTCTATTATCATTAAATCAAGAAAATATTGAGATTAAACCCTCGTTGATTAACTTCCGCTTTCGAATTTTATGTAAATAAGCAAAAAACGAGGTAGAAAATTGGCTAGTATTAAAGAATTAAATCATTTTCTAAATGAACAAGAGGAACGAAATATATTTTATCGTATAAGCAAAATTAGAAGAGGCAGCATCATGGTGGAAGTAAATGTTCCAGGTCAAAGATGGTAAATAGAATGTAAGAAAGATTGTACAGTTGAAATAGAAAAGTTTATTAGTGATGGTAAATATCATAATGATAAAGAATTAGAAGTATTATTTAAGGAATTCTCAGATTAAGGAGATTAACTTTCGATAACAAAAAAATATAATAAGCTGTCCATGTGGGCGGCTTATTATATTTTTTTGTTTAGCGTATTTTTCTTTCTTTATGAATTTAGTCATTATTTTATTACTAATTTAACTATAAATCAATTAATTGAATTTAATATGGTAAATTTTTATTTACTAATTTGTCGTTTTTGAATTTATGTGGACTGAAGTGGATGTGTTTGAGTAGTTGTTTTAGGAAAGGAGAATATGATCGAAAATAAAATATTACTAAACGTATATAACTAATGAATATAATGTCTTTTTCAGTTATTATGTTGTAAATCATTTTATGATAAAATCTATTACATAATTTAATAAAGGGGTAACTAACTGTTACGATTTATTTAACCAATTATAACGAAAGTTAATTAAATATATCAGTAAGCCCTGCTAGTCAAGTGATTGGCTAGTAGTGAGGGTTAACTGCGGGCAATCCCTAAAGCTGATTGAACTACAACGTGGCTAGAAATGGTGAGCGTGAATGTTGCGAAAGCAGAAAAAATCAATCAGATGGTGCAAGGTTAAATCCTAAACACTAGAACAATGGGTCTTCCGCCTCGAATCATCTAAGTCAAAATGGATAAGATGAACGTTCAACGACTATCTCGTATAACTGACGAGAGTACATCACAAGCCTATGGTGGTGGAAAAATCCTCTGTCTCTAAAGAGATAAACATATAGTCTGCGCTCATATGAAAATATGAGAAGTTCATAAGAGAACTGGCTAAGGAATTGCGCCCTTAGTTGAACAAGATAAATTTTATTGAATCTATCAAACTTTATTGAAAATATCGAACATACGTGCTATGTTAGGTTCAATGAGGTGAGAATAATAATGAAATTTTCACGAGTTAGTCAAGTATCAGAATTAACAGGTTTGCATCCGAGTAGTCTTAGGAGAATGCTGGTGGAACACGCTACTATTCAGAAGAACAAATCTTTCATTAAAGGAGTTAAATTCTGATGATATTGGCGAAGAAAGTCAGACTGATTCCAACGCCTGAACAAGAAAAAGTGCTTAGAAACCATGCTGGAGCTGCAAGATTCGCTTATAACTATTGTAAAAGAATGAGTGATAGATATTATAAGCTATTTGGAAAATCTGTTTCACAGTTAGCTTTACAGAAAAGATTTACAAAGATCAAGAAGCGAAAGAGATATAAGTGGTTAAATGACATCAATGCACAAGTTCCAAAACAGGCTTCAAAAGATTTTGACAAGGCGAGGAAACATTCGTTCGAAAAGTACAAAAATGGTTATCACACTTCTTATAAATCCAAAAAAGATTTAATTCAAGGATTTTATGCCAATTATGAAAGACTGATTATAGGAAAGAAAGTAGTTCATATTCAGTCTATTGGAGAAGTGAAAACAAGCCAACAACTACCAAGAAACAAAAAAACATCAAATCCAAGAGTTACCTTTGACGGTCGTCACTGGTGGATTAGTGTAGGATTCAAAGAAAACTTTGAATCACAAGAACTAACCAATGAGTCGATTGGTGTGGATGTTGGTTTAAAAGAGCTTTTTGTAGCTTCTAATGGTATGAAAGAACGAAATATAAACAAAGATGCCAAGGTTAAAAAACTTTTGAAAAGGAAAAAGTTAGCACAAAGAGATATGTCTAGGAGATTTAGAAAAGGTGTAAAAATTCAATCTGCCGGATATGAAAAAGCTAAAACTGAGCACCTGCGGTTACCTAGGAAAATTATGAATATCCGAAATAACCATATCCATCAAGCAACAGCTAAATTGGTGAAAACCAAACCAATGAGGATTGTTGTGGAAGACTTATCTGTCTCAAACCTGTTAAAAAACAAAAAACTATCGAAAGCATCTTCATTTCAAAAATTAAACTTCTTCTTTCAATGTTTATCATACAAGTGCGAGAAGCATGGCATTGAGTATGTACAAGCTGATAAATGGTTCGCCTCAAGCAAGATTTGTTCATGTTGCGGCGTAAAATACGACCATTCAGTTCAACCAGAAGGACAGTGGAGTTTAAAAATACGTGAGTGGTGTTGTGTTCCATGCAATAGTCATCACGATAGGGATGTAAATGCTGCGATAAATTTATCAAGATGGGTAAAATAAATGCTTGATAATAGGAGGTAACGATACTGCCTCGTGTGGAGTGTTATACCCCTCGTCCCTTTGGGGCTGCGAGAACACGATGAAGCACTAACTTGTGTAAATTTGATTGAATTGTATAGGTTTAGTTAAGTTTATCGTATCGGTAGTATTCTATGGGTTATTTCTCAAATAGTTTATTAGTTTTGTTCGTTCTTATCGTATGTAGCTGTATGATTTTTGGTTGATAATATAATGATAGTTTTATACAGAGGAAGTTAACTGTGGTGAGGTTAACTTCTTTTTATTTTATGTTGAGAAGGAATTATATTGTTCTTATGGAAGTTTGTTTAAGTTAACTTCATATTAAGGGTTATTTTACGAAATATAAACAAACGAGAGAATAAGGAGTATTCACATGAATAATAGTATAAGCTACACAATTGAACACCCAACAGACTTCAATGGATTATTAGCGTTATATGAATCTTTAGGATGGAATGCTCTTAAATTAACGGTTAACGATTTAGAACGAATGTGTAAACAAAGTTGGTGTATTGCCAAAATATCAGTCTAGTGGCATCGGGAAAGAAATAGTGAAACGATTAATCCAGCATTGTGAACACAACAAGGTTATTCCCCAACTTATGTGTGTAGAAAAATTGCAATCTTACTATGAATCTAAAGGATTTGAAGCATTCTCGATTGGGATGACAAAACACATTAAACGATGTTAAAAAATAATTTAATTACTATTTTATAAATAGAACTCTTAATAAATAATAAAAGAGCATGTTTGAGAAAAATTCAAACATGCTCTTTTATTAAAGGGAATTTATTTAATATGAATGACCTAACCCGTTCCAATAAAAAGAAACAATTTCTTGTGCTAATTCATCTATACTAGCAAGAATAGAATTACGATTCTCATCTGTAAAATTCCCCATTGATAATAAAGTTACGAAAGCATGGGCAGCAAATTTTGGATTCCCTTTAGGTATTTCTCCAATATGCATCGCATTAGCAATTGATTTTTCCAATACTTCATACATGTTATCTTCGGCATTTTTCAGTTCCTTTAATTGCTCTGCAGATAACGATAGTTTTGCATCTTTCATAAAGTTCTTCATATCAATATCCATCGTTGCGTGTAAGTATACTGTAGCAAAGTCCAATAATCTTTCTTCCAAATTCTTATTTGTAGAGAGGATTTGATCCATATTTTCTCTTATTCGTACCATCATTTGAATCATAGTAGCGGTAAATAAATCCGCTTTTGTTGAATAGTAATAATAGACGGTTGCTTTTGTAACACCACATTCTTTCGCGACCTCATCCATCGAAACAACTTGATAATTTTGAGTGAGAAATAGCCTAGTTGCAACTTCTAAAATGATTTCTTTTGTAGATTTTGTATTTTTATTTTGACGAGGCCTTCCGAGAGGACGTTGTTTTTGTTCCAAATACATTCGCTCCTGACATTTATGATTGAGATAATTATAACATAATTTTTAATCATTCTTGATTAATTAACCGACCAGTATATATAATTAATATTGGAGGAAAAAAGGAAGGTGGGTTTTTATGAAAAAGCAACCGTTACATATGTTAGGGAAGCTTGTAGCAGGGAAGAATACGCAATGGATAACATTATCGGTATGGATTCTTATTACATTAGTACTTTCATTTACGTTACCACAAGTAAATAGTAAGAAAGAGCCGAATCCGAAAAATTTACCTGAAACAGCTATGTCACAGCAAGCTGAAGCACTTATGAAAAAAGAATTTCCTAATAATGCAGGAAATCCATTGTTAGTAGTATGGCATAGAGATGGTGGATTACAGTCAAAGGATTATAAACTCATACAAGACGTTTATAAGGAATTAAAGGCCAGTCCTTTAAAAGAACAATCAACATTACCACCATTTGATACAATTCCAGAGCAAGTATTATCAAAAAGCGCATCAAAGGATGGTACATCATTTGTTACACCGGTATTCTTTAATAAATCTGCTGGAACGGATATATTAAAAGATAATTTAGAAGAGTTACGAAAAATAGTGAATAGTAAAGTGGACGAAGATCCATTCAAACAAAAGATAAGTGATTCTGGTTTACATGCTCGATTATCTGGACCTGTAGGTATTCAAACAGATGCAGTTAGTTTATTTAGTCAAGCAGATGTGAAATTATTAGTTGCTACCGTATTACTCGTATTAGGTTTATTAATTTTATTGTATCGTTCACCAATTTTAGCAATTTTACCTTTACTTGTTGTGGGATTTGCATACGGTATTATTAGTCCTACACTTGGTTTTTTAGCCGATCACGGATGGATTAAAGTAGATGCCCAAGCGATATCAATCATGACAGTATTATTGTTTGGTGCTGGAACGGACTATTGTTTATTTTTAATTTCGAGATATAGAGAGTACTTGTTAGAAGAAGAAAGTAAATATAAAGCGCTGCAACTTGCGATTAAAGCATCTGGCGGGGCAATTATAATGAGTGCCTTAACTGTTGTACTTGGATTAGGAACATTATTACTTGCTCAGTATGGTGCCTTTCATCGATTTGCAGTACCATTTAGTGTTGCTGTATTCATAATGGGGATTGCTGCTTTAACAATTCTTCCGGCATTTTTATTAATTTTTGGTAGAGTTGCATTTTTCCCGTTTATACCGAGAACAACTTCGATGAATGAAGAGTTTGCAAGAAGGAAAAAGAAAGTAGTAAAAGTCAAAAAATCAAAAGGCCTATTTAGTAAAAAACTTGGAGATATTGTAGTACGAAGACCGTGGACAATTATAATGTTAACCGTATTTGTATTAGGTGGATTAGCTTCATTCGTACCGCGCATTCAATACACTTATGACCTATTAGAATCATTTCCAAAAGATATGCCTTCACGTGAAGGGTTTACGTTGATTAGTGATCATTTTTCGGCTGGTGAACTAGCACCTGTAAAAATTGTTGTTGATACGAAAGGAAAAGAGCTTCCTATTAAACAAGAAATTGAGAAATTTTCTTTTGTAAATACAGTGAAAGAGCCAAAAGAGGGAAAAGACAATAAACAAATACAAATGTATGAAGTTTCTTTAGCGGAAAATCCGTACTCTATTGCAGCGCTAGATCAAATCCCTAAATTGAAAAATAGTGTAGAAAAAGTATTAAAAGATGCGGGGATTAATAATGTTGAAGATCAATTGTGGATTGGTGGGGAAACAGCGTCACTATATGACACAAAACAAATTACGGAACGTGATGAAGCAGTTATTATTCCAGTAATGATCAGTATTATAGCTTTACTATTACTTGTCTACTTACGATCAATTGTAGCGATGATTTATTTAATAGTAACAGTTGTTTTATCATTCTTCTCTGCATTAGGAGCTGGATGGATATTACTTCATTTTGGTATGGGAGCTCCAGCAATACAAGGTGCGATACCGTTATACGCATTCGTATTTTTAGTTGCTTTAGGTGAAGATTATAATATCTTTATGGTTTCAGAAATATGGAAAAATAGAAAGAATCAAAGTCATGTAGAAGCTGTGAAAAATGGCGTTATACAAACAGGAAGTGTCATTACATCAGCAGGTTTAATTTTAGCAGGGACTTTTGCAGTGTTAGGCACACTTCCAATTCAAGTTCTTGTCCAATTTGGTATTGTAACTGCAATTGGTGTATTACTGGATACATTTATTGTAAGACCATTACTTGTACCAGCAATCACAGTTGTTTTAGGCCGCTTTGCTTTTTGGCCAGGGAAACTTTCTAAAAAGAGAGAAGAAGTACAAAAATTGGATATATAATATAGAAGAGCCAAGGATGTTTTCCTTGGCTTTTTCCATGTAGTTAATTAATTTTTTGAAGTTAAATCATCAGTTGCAGCGTGATCAGCATCTTCAATAGCGGTTTCTGGCATTCCATATAAACCGTTCATTGCTTGTTCTTCGATATTAAGATTTGCAGTATTATTATTTTGAATAGATGTAGTGTTTTCGATAACATTTTCTTTTTTATTTACATTTTTGTCATTCATGTTTGAATCCTCCAAACGTCATTTGATTTATCCCACATTAACGGGCAGTAAGACCTCCACCTCAAAATTCGACGAAAACAAAGAAGTTAGGTGGGGGTCGGGCTGCCCGTAAAAGCCCCACTGATCAAAGTTTCACATTATTAATAGTATGTGGATGGATTTCCAGAAATATGTGAACGAATTTCTGCAGATATTATATAGTTAAATAAAAAGTTTAGTATTAAATTTAAGCTGTAAGGAGTGAACAAGTGTGGTGAAAGCAAGAAAGTTAGCCTTCTAAAATAAAAATAAAATTTTAGGAGGCTATTAAAATGAAGTTTCATGTAATTGACAGAGAAAATTGGAATAGAGAGCAGTATTTTGAACATTATTTAAAATTAAAGTGTTCGTTTAGTATGACAGCGAATGTTGATATTACGATGATGCTAGAGGAAATACATCAAAAGGAAATTAAATTTTATCCGACTTTTATTTATATAATTTCTAGAGTGATAAATAAACATAAAGAATTTCGAACATGTTTTAATGATGAAGGAGTTTTAGGGTATTGGGAGGAAATGATACCTAGTTATACAATCTTTCATAAAGATGATAAATCTTTTTCAAGTATATGGACGGATTATTCTAGCGATTTCCACATTTTCTATAAAAACTATGAAGAGGATATGAGATGTTATGCTAATGTTCATGGTTTATTTACGAAAGAAAATATTCCGCCAAATGTTTTTCCGATTTCTAGTATACCTTGGACTAGTTTTACAGGATTTAATTTAAATATTAATAATGATGGTGATTTTTTATTACCAATTATTACTTGTGGGAAATATTTCAATGATCGAAGCAGGGTTATGCTACCTGTTTCATTGCAAGTACATCATGCGGTTTGTGATGGATATCATGCGAGTCGATTTATAGAGGATTTACAGGAGCTAGCTAATACTTGTAACCTTAAGTAATATCTAATTATTAATTATATAAAATTGAAAATGAATAAGCGTTAAAATAAAAAGAAGAGAACATATGTATATTACATGTTCTTTTCTTTTTATTCATTCATACTAAGTAATAGTGGAAAATATAGGTTGATTTGTAGTTTAATAGTAAAGAGAGTGAGTGGTTTTAATTTTCTTTATTTTATAATTATTTAAGGATTCAAATGTTTTAATAGGGGGAAGGTAAAGTGAAATTTATACGTATTGAAAAAGATGAAATCCTAATTAATAATATGGCAAAATTGTATTGTAAAGCATTTGAGAAAACAAATTTTACTGAAATGATTGAAAGAATGAAAAGACATATAGAATATGCAGATTTTAAAGGTATAGTAGCAATAAATGATGAAAATGAGGTAGTTGGTTTTACTTATGGTTATCGCTCATTAGAAGGACAGTACTATAATCAATTAATGAGAGAAGCGTTAAATCTAGAACAAGCAGACGAATGGTTACAAGATTGTTTTGAATTTGTAGAGTTAGCAGTTCACCCACAATATCGAAATGAAGGTCTTGGAATGAAATTACATAATGAATTATTAGAAGGGATTTCAAATAGAACGAGTATTTTAACAACACAAATAAACAATGAAAAAGCGCGTTCTTTATATAAAAGATTGGATTGGGTGGATGTATTAGAGCCATTTCACCCAAGTAAAAGTGATGCTCCATATGTAATAATGGGAAAAATATTAAAGACAAAAGTAAATTAAAAACTATATCGTTCACAAAAGTTATCAGTTTATAACAATGGAGGGGAAAACAAAAATGACAATAATATCTATAGAAAAAGCTACAATTTTAGATGCTGAAAAGTTAACAGAAATAATGAAAAGAACATTTGATGAAGAAGCAAAGCGATGGTTATACGCCCAAGGTGATGTAATTGATTATAACATTCAACCGCCAGGATATTCTTCAGTTGAAATGATGAAATATTCAATTGAAGAATTGGATACTTACAAAGTGATAATGGATGAAAAAGTAATCGGGGGAATTATAGTTACAATCTCTGGTAAATCGTACGGAAGAATCGATCGTATTTTTGTAGAGCCTTTTCTTCAAGGAAAAGGAATTGGATCGCGGGTTATGAAGTTAATAGAAGAAAAATTTCCGAACATAAGGATTTGGGATCTTGAAACATCTAGTAGACAAATTAATAATCATTATTTTTATAAAAAAATGGGCTATGAAATCATTTTTAAATCTGAAGATGAGTATTGCTATGTAAAAAGAAAAAAAGTAGATGCAGGTGGAGAGAATCTAATTAAAAATAAAGATATGAAAAATGGTCAATACGAAAACTGTAATTTGGTTCATACAGAATATTATCAAGTGAACTTAAAAAATAGTGCATTTGTTGGTAGTAATATAATGCATATGAATATGAGTAATTGTAATGTAAGTCAATCAAAGTTTAGGAATATAAACTTTAGAAGGTCTTCATATGCAGATTTAAATCTTTCTAGTAGTACATTTAATTTGGTGACATTAGGTGGAGTGCAATTCAAAAATACAAGTCTTGGAGATGAGAAGGAACCTCTTTCATTTGAAAACTGTGATTTGGAAGGTAGTACAATACATAATAGTAACCTGAAAAATATTGAAATAGTAAATTGTGATGTAAATGGTATGAAGATAAATGGTATTCCAATAGAGAATTTGCTTGAGTTATATAATAAGGTGAAAATTTAAGGTATATGGTTGTTAGGTTGTTAGGATAAGATGTTTGGAAATTAAGTGTTATACCGAAATAGTTATGTAAAAATAACATAAAGAAATACAGGTAAGGAAGGATTTAATGTAGGGTTCTAGAATGATAATATATTGTTATTTATATGGAGGGGGAGGAATATGGGAATCAACATACGAGCAGTAGAAATACAAGATGCTAGAGCAATTCATCGTATATGTATACAGGATGAGGTTTTACCTTATATGGTTTTCTTACCTAGCATGCGTGTAGACGCTATGGAAAATAGAATTCGAAACTTAGCACCAAATCAATTTGAATTTGTTGCAGAGTATGACGGGGAAGTAGTAGGTTTTATTGGCTTAACACAAAGTCCGGGACGAAGATCTCATTCAGGCGATTTATTTATTGGGGTAGACAGTGAATATCATAATAAAGGTATTGGCAAAGCACTTCTTACAAAAATGCTTGATTTAGCTGATAATTGGTTAATGTTAGAGAGAGTAGAACTTGGCGTTTTAGAAACGAATCCGAAAGCAAAAGATCTATATGAAAAATTCGGGTTTGTAGTAGAAGGGGTAAAGGTAGGGAATTTAAAGGCTCACGGAAAGTTTATAAATGAAATTATGATGAGTCGTTTTAGACCTGGTGGTTTAATTGTACATAATTAATATGTAAAAGCATGACACATCAATGTCATGCTTTTTTTATTGTTATTTGCGATTCGGTAGTTTCGGTTGTAATAAAAATAATGCTAATCCAATGAAAATAATTGAAATTCCTAGTGCTTGTTGTAAAGTAATGGTTTCACTCAAAATAAAATAGGCTAGAACACAAGTACCAATTGTTTCACCTAAAATACTCATTGAAATAACAGTAGCGCTCATCCATTTTAATAACCAATTGAATATCGTTTGTCCTAAAATCGTTGCAATGAAAGCTAATCCAATAAAGGACAACCAAGTTTGTGTAGCGTAATGAATGAAAGATTGTTGCTGCGTATAAGCAAATATACCGAGAAAGCATGAGCTACTTCCATAACTAATTACCGAATATGGTATAAGAGATAAATCTTTACGAATGTGTTGACTAATGAAAAAGTAAGCTGTAATAATTCCGGCCGCCATAAATGCTAAAATATCTCCGTATAAAGCGTCGCCACTAATTTGGAAATCTTGCCAACCAATGACGATACTTCCTGAAATGGCAATGAGGCAACCGATAACCGCTCCTTTCGTAAATCTCTCTTTAAATAAAAAGTAACCACCAATCATTGAAAATAAAGGTTGTAACGTTACGATAACTGTAGAACTTGCTACGGAAGTATATTGTAAGGATTCAAACCATAGTACATAATGTGCAGCTAAAAATAGCCCGGATAGAAATCCGAATCCCCATTGTTTTTTCGATAATGTTTTTAGTTCGTTTCGATTCCTTTTATTAAATAGTAATAACGGTAACAGAATTACTGTAGCAAATAATAATCGATAAAAAGCGATAATCGCCGCAGGAGCATCTGCCAATTTTACAAAAATTGCTGAAGTTGATAAGGCGAATACACCGAAAAATAAGATGAAATATGAAAGAATAGGTGATTTCAAATTCTGTCCCTCCGATAGAATGTTTATTATAATAAACTTAATAAGATATAATGTACAAAGGTAAGTATATAAGACCCTGAGACGATAGGAAAGGATTAGTTGCCTTTGTTTAGTATGTCAGCACAAAGGCAATGAAACATGCAATATGATGGACGAAAGGAAGTTTTTACTATGATACATGATAGACTCGGACAAACTGTATTAAGTTATCGTAAGAAAAATAAGATGACAATTCGTGAATTTGCTGATTATGCAGGGATTAGTACTTCACTAATTAGTCAAATTGAACGAGGATATGCGAACCCTTCTTTAAGTGTATTAGAATTAATTGCGAAAGCATTAAATGTACCGTTATTTACACTTTTTATTAATGAGATTGATACAGATTCACTCATTTCTAAGAAAAAAGATCGAAAAAAAGTATATCGGGAAAATAATGATCACATTGTATATGATGTATTAACACCGGATTTTATGAAAGCGCGTATTGAAATGTTGATGATGGATTTAAATAAAAAAGCAAGCACAACGGAAAGTCACTATTCACATGAAGAAAAGGAAGAGATTGCGGTTGTCATGAAAGGGGAAGTGTATGTGGAATTAGAAGGAAAAGAATATTTTTTAGAAGAAGGTGATGTTGTACGTATCCCACCAAACGTGAAGCATCGATTTTTGAATAAAAGTAATGAATCGAATCACATTTTATTTGTATTAACGCCATCTTTAGGATGAGTACAAAATGAGTTTTATAATGGGGGATAGAAAATGGAAGATAAAAGTGTTTTAAAAGGCGGCCTTTCAATTATTTCTCAATGCAAAAAACAAACAAATGATATTTGGCATGCACATTACGGGGCAGCTGCAATTGCTAGTTATTTTTTCATGAAAGATAATAATATTGAGGAAGAGATAGCTCGCAATATGCATTCTCATACAAAAATGATGCTGAACAAGCAAAACTTAGATGAAATCATCGATAGTAAAGAAGAAATTGATTTTCAAAGTGCCGAAAAAATGATAATAAAATCATTGGAACATACAATTGATGAACTTCATTGGGTGGGGCATAATGTTATTTATGCGGCATTAAGTTTATTAGCTATGAAAGAACTACAAAAATGGGGCGATAATCAAGCAATAGAAGGGATAACGGACCTTATATTATCATTTCAAAAAACAATTCCCGGTAGATCGTGGATTGGTTTTACGACGAAGGAAGTAAAACAATTAAGTATAAAAGATGAGATACGAAGTGAATTAAGAAATCCAAAACAATTATCTAAGTTTATTTTAAATGAACTATCGGAGTTTAAGAGTATTTATAGAGCAGAATCACATCATGATTTAATTGGCCATATGCTTACTTTTTCCCACGCAATTAATATAATGTATGATTTAGGATATAAAGATATATTTCAAAGAGGAATACGTCCACTTTTAAAACTAGTATACGTATTGCGTGCTAGTAAAAATATTATGCTGAATATTGAAATAAATATACATTCACCTATAGATCATTTACCTTTAATTGAATCTAAACGTGCTCACGTATTACCAACGGAAAATCAATTTTGGCTAAAAGACTATAGTAAATTCGATTGGGATTTTGGACATATTTTCAAATTTTCATATAGTTATTTTGATCATATAAAGAGAATTCCGGAATATAAAGATATAACATTAGAGAAATTCCGATTTGTTATTAATACGTAATATAGTGAATGATCTGTATAAAGGGGCTAAATTTAAAATTTCTTTGTTGATAGTATATTATTTTTATATTTGTAAGATTTTACATGCGCATTTTACTTTTACTAATTATGTAAGTAGGCTATACTAAAATACATACATTTTATTATTGGAGAGAAATAAAACGACATGGAATTAGTAAAGCTAGAAAAAGTAATTGAAGTGAAAAAAGAAGAATTATTGAATCTAGTTTCAAATTATGGACTTCAGCATGAAAAAGTAATAGAGCTCAGCCAAGAAATAGACAAATTAATAAATTGGTTTATGTTTTTAAAATAGAAAGAACTATGACGTGGTTTGAATATGTTATAGTTCTTTTTTATTTGGAAATTCAAAAGTATATTCGATATACTGTTAATAAACGGAATATTCAATTTGGAAAGAGGGTAATTAATGATTTTACATACGCATATTTCAGGCGAAGGGGAACCAATTGTGCTTCTACATTCTGGTGGTATGACGGGTTTAGTAGAGTTTGAAGAACAAGTGAAATTTTTTAAAGAAAAACAATATAAAGTAATTCGTCCTGATTTGAGAGGACATGGAGAATCAGGAGGTACATTAGATAATTATTTTCTGTGCTCTGCTGATGATTTAAATGATACGCTAGAACATTTGCGAATTAATAGTTGTCATATAGCGGGTGTTTCACTAGGGGGATTAGCCGTTTTATTATTTGCAAAAAAATATCCAGATAAAGTGAAAACATTAACCTTTTCAGGTGTTTTTCCAGTTAAGCGAGATAATTGGGAAGAGTCTCAGGAGTATGAAGCAAAGTGTCATCAACAGTTGATGGAAAATGAAGAAGTTGTAACTTATATGAATCAAATTCATGTAAAAAGTGATTGGAAAGGATTGTTCGAATCGTGGCAAGTTAAGGATTGGTACCCATTTCATGAAACGGGTGATGTAGTTAATCTTCAAATACCTACACTGTGTATTGTCGGGGGAGATTCAGAAGATGAAGTTACAGCTGCTACAACGTTTAAACAATTAAACAAAAATATACATATTGCTGTTATTCCGTTTGCAGGTCATTTAGTACATAATGATCAACCTAAAATGTATTCATATATATTGTCTAATTTCTTACAGAATGCACAAGCTGCTAGTCGACTATGATGATTTTTGGTTATAATAATAAAGGAATTATTAATTGTATCGGTTAGGGGCGCAGCAAATATGAAAACAGTCGTTGTCATCGGTGGAGGTATTACTGGACTTTCTACTATGTTTTACTTAGAAAAATTAAAGAAGGATTATAATATAGATTTAAATTTAATCCTTATTGAGAAAGAAGAGTATTTAGGTGGTAAAATCCACAGTGTGGAAGAAAATGATTTTATTATGGAATCTGGAGCAGATTCTATCGTGGCTCGTAATGAACATGTGTTGCCACTTGTAAAAGATTTGAATTTAGAAAATGAAATGGTATATAACGAAACAGGTATTTCTTACATATACTCTGATAACATATTACATCCAATTCCTGCTGACACTATATTTGGGATTCCTATGAGTGTTGAATCATTATTTAGCAGTACACTAGTCTCAAAAAAAGGGAAAATCGTTGCTTTAAAAGATTTTATTACGAAAAATAAAGAGTTTACGAAGGATACATCACTTGCTGTATTTTTAGAAAGCTTTTTAGGGAAAGAGTTAGTGGAAAGGCAAATTGCGCCTGTACTTTCAGGTGTATATTCTGGTAAATTGAATGAGCTTACTATGGCATCTACATTACCATATTTAGTGGATTATAAAAATAAATATGGAAGTATTATTAAAGGTTTTGAAGAGAATAAAAAACAATTTCAATCAGCAGGAAATAAAAAATTTGTATCATTTAAAAGTGGACTATCTACGATTATTAATCGCTTAGAAGAAGTGCTGACTGAGACTGTCATTAAAAAAGGTGTTGTAACGACTGCTGTAAGTAAAAAAGGTGATCAATATGAGATTTCTTTTGCAAATCATGAGACAATACAAGCTGATTCTGTCGTTTTAGCAGCTCCGCATGATATCGCACAAACTTTATTACAGTCTAAAGAGTTAAACGAGAATTTTAATAAATTTAAAAATTCATCGCTTATAAGTATTTACTTAGGTTTTGACATACTAGATGAACAACTACCGGCTGACGGAACAGGTTTTATCGTAACGGAAAACAGTGATTTACATTGTGATGCTTGCACATGGACAAGCAGGAAGTGGAAACATACATCGGGTAAACAAAAGCTGTTAGTAAGAATGTTTTATAAGAGCACAAATCCAGTATATGAAACGATTAAAAATTATAACGAAGAAGAATTAGTACGAGTTGCTTTATATGATATTGAAAAAAGTCTTGGAATTAAAGGTGAACCAGAAGTAATTGAAGTTACAAATTGGAAAGATTTAATGCCGAAATATCATTTAGAACATAATCAAGCAGTTCAATCATTACAAGAAAAATTGGCTGCTCTTTATCCTAATGTATATTTAGCAGGCGCTTCCTATTACGGTGTAGGAATTGGAGCTTGTATTGGAAATGGAAAGAATACTGCCAATGAAATAATTGCTATATTAAATGAAACGCATAATGAGTAGTTTTAAAATATATAAACAAAAATATCCCTCCAGCAAAAAGGAGGGATGTTTTTGTTTTATTTTACAGTAAGTATTATTTTTTTATTTGTTTTGTTATTTTGCTGAATTGTTAATGTTACCTTTCCGGATTCTTTAAAGGTGTATGGTGCTAGTTGATAAATTTCCTCAATTTTATGTTTTTCTTTTAACGTACTTGTAGATATGGACGATATAGTAGGTTTCCAATTTTCTTGTTTACCGGAAGGGTAGTCGATTTTTATTTGCGGGTGTTCTAAATGTATTGGTTCCCAAGAAACAAAATACACTTTAGTTTTCACATCTTTTTTCAGTAATTCTTCTGAGAAATAACCGAATTCGCCAATATTACCGAAAACAGTGCGATCTTGATTTTGTAATGTAATATCTAAATGACTAGGTTGATATGTTACTGCGTGATAAATCCCGTATGAAAGAGAAAGTACGGCAGCGATTAAAATACTAATTGAAAATGTTTTTAAGCTATTTCCTTTAAAACTTGTCATCATGAAAGAATTTGGTGTGAATTTTTTTGCGAATAAAAAAATGAGTAATATAAGTAGAAGTGCTAAGCCAATGAAAATATACATAAAGTTAATACACCTCCGTAAGAATAACTATTACCTAAATTTTAACATAAAAGTATGGATTAGGGGATTGTTTTACAGGGGGAAATACACTGATGTCTATCTCTTCGTTAATGAGTTAGATACACTTCTCAGACTAACTGGATTTTTAAGTGAAAACGGGGATAAACAGCACGTTGTTATTGAGCGCTAGTCGCATATAAAGAAAAAACAAAGAGAAAATCATCTTTTTGTTTTTTCTAATTTCCAAGAACCAAATATTAATAAGCTACCAATAATAAAACAAATGACAATATTGACTGTTATTAAAACAGGGAACATCGGAAGTTCGTTTTGGATTCCTTTCCCAGTAAGGGCTACGAATACTTCATTTAATGGTATACGATAAATGAAACTAAGTACTAATATAAACGTAATTAATAAAATTTGATTTATCATACTTCCTAGTTTAGACCATCGGTTACGAAGTGATAAGCTAGAATCTTTAAGGGAACTAGTGGCGTCGTATGCGAAACGATTTAATTGTCTTGCTTGTAAAGATGAGAAGAAACCGACTAGTAAACCACCGATTGGTAATGTCCATGATAGCATTGTACATAGTATACCTAACAATGCACCCACATTTGTTACTGTTATCGGATGGTAAGAGTTAAAGTGATGGGATAGTTTGGATCCTAAAAATAAGGATAGAATAATCCCAATTCCATATGGTAAATAAACGCCATAAATCATGAAAGTACTGTTTTTCTGTGACAATGCAAAGAATGTGCCATACAATAGGTAAAAATTAACGATCATTCCTTGTGTGAATCCGAAGTAATAAATAAACTTAGGTAATTGAAGCTGAAATTTCACTTTAGTAATGTATATAGTTAGTAGTGCTATTGCAACAAGAATGGTGACGACTAATAGTACAAGTAGCAGTTGTAAATTTATTTCACGAGTCGCCTTCATAAGGAAAAGTAGTGTAGTAAAGAGAATGAATAATAAAAATGAAGGCACTGAAAAATGGAATGAGTTCTCTACTGTGACTTCGTATGTTGGCATTTTTCTTAGGGATACGTAACAAATATAAAGAGCGATTCCGTAAAATATAAAAGCTAAACTTGCATGATTAGAATTAGCTGTAAATAATATAAGTGGAAGAATCAATATAACTGTTAATAGTGCAAAAAGATATTGATTCCTTTTCATTTTCCTACCAAATAATAATTTTTCATGATATTGGGTAGTTGTATAAAGTGGTAACAAAATACTTGATGCAATTCCCATAAAAAGAGCTGAGATTTCAAGCCAAATTGTTGAAAAAGAAGCTAACGATCCACATATAGTTCCGATAATCGCTACTATTAGAAAGTTTAATAACTGTTCACGTGTGTTTAGTTTTGTTTTAAATGAATGAATAAGAAAAGTACCTGTATATTTAAAAGTGTAGAAGATAATGAGAGGAAACCAACCGTTTAACAGTGTGTTATATGAATTTCCAATAATGATAAAAAGAAAATAAGGTAAGAAGATAATTGTGTTCATGAGAGCGTATGTAAAATAATTATATTTTGTCATAAAACCAACCTCTTAACAGTTCTTGATAATTTGAAATTTAATATATCCCGTAAATATCCGAGTGGTGTAATTAATAATCAGTTGAGGTGAACAAAACTTTTACTGATTAATGTTTCACTTTATAGTAATTATAGCATGAGGTCTAAATGGTAATCAAAAAGCAAGAAGGTATACTCTTAGTTTATATAGAATAAGAAGGATAAAAGCATCGCTAGAAATATTTGATTTATGGGACATTGAGGACTTTCCTAATTATAAATACTTTTTCTGCTATAATAAATGAGTAGAGAGAAAGGAGTGATCCTATGGCATTTCCTATGTTAGAAACAGAACGCTTGCGCTTAGTTGAAATAGAACAATCTTATTGTCAAAAAATATATGAAATATTCTCATTAGATGAGGTAACGTGTTATTACGGTATGAATTCTTTTACTGAGTTTGGACAAGCTTCACGTATGATTGAATCTTTTTCGAAAAATTACTTTGAGAAAAAGGCGATACGTTGGGGGATTGTATTAAAAGAAACAAATACTTTAGTAGGAACAATTGGATTAAATAATTTACAACTTTGGAGCAAACGATCTGAGATTGGATATGATTTACATCCTCGTTATTGGGGGAATGGTTATGCTTCAGAAGCTGCTCGAGAAATTATTACTTATGGATTTCGAGATTTAGGTTTATTTAGAATTGGAGCTATTACATATCCTGAAAATATAACTTCGTGTAATATGTTATCTAAATTAGGTTTTCAAAAGGAAGGACTGTTACGCGGATACATTCATCAAGGAAATAAACAACACGATGCATTAATGTATTCTGTTGTGCGAACGGATGTAGAGCATAATCATTATTAATAAAAAGCCCCTCTTAATAAAATAAGAGGGGCATGTAAAAATTAACCTAACTTAGGTAATAAACGTTCTCCGCTTTTCATGCTACTTTTACATAAAGGGCATTTAGGCTCTTCTTCAAATGAAAAGTTCTTTCTCATCCATCCTAAACAATCCTCTGATTCACATTCCCAAACAGGTGTTTGTTCTGGTGGTACTTCTGCTACATCGTTCTTTCGATTGCGATACATGTAACCACTCCTTTTATGTAAAAATTTTTAGTTATATATTAAAAAGGTTGTTAACCGAGCTGGTAACAACCTTTTTATTGTTTGAATTATAGCTTTACAACGTTTTTAGCTTGAGGTCCACGGTTACCGTCTTCAACTTCGAAGCTAACTTCTTGACCTTCGTCAAGAGATTTGAATCCGTCGCCAGTGATAGCTGAGAAGTGAACGAATACGTCGTTACCGTCTGCAACTTCGATGAAACCGAAACCTTTTTCGCTGTTAAACCATTTTACTTTACCTGTTAATGTCATGGTAATGCCTCCTAAAATTTAAAAAGATTACAATATGATCGGCCTTATTTGAATGAAAATAAAAGTTCACATATTATCAAAAACCCATAAGGAGTACGAAATGGTCCTGATTGATACTTGATAATATGCAAAGAAAATATATTGTTAAATTGACCTTAATTACTATCTTACAACAAATGGTGTGAAATAGCAAGTGCTGGTAATACCAGTGAATGATTTGGGTGATAATGGTAAAGGGCACAAAGACATCTCTTTTATTTATATATTATTCCTAATCTGAATTTATTCCAAACAGAAATCATTTATATTAAAAAGTATGTTTAGGGGAAACGATATATATTTTAAGAATACAGATGATCACAACAATAAGGAGGATAGAATATTGCTAAATAAACAATTTAAAATAATTGAAGCAGCAAAAGAAGGGAGAAGAAAAGTTCATCCTGTTTTCGCTGTTATACTTGCTATTGTATTCTTGACTTTAGGTGAATTATTTATGTTATTTATGCTGTTCTTACCGAAAGCAGAAACAACCTTTATGAAGGCGATTTATAGCAATATTGAGATGATATTAACGTTTGGTGGAGCTATATTTTTTGTTTTTTTATGGATTAGATTTGTAGAGAAAAGATCATTTTCATCAATTGGTTTTTGGAAAAATCAATGGATTAGAAAATATTTGAGAGGTGCTTTAATAGGGTTTGTTTTCATCTCAATACCAGTAATTTTACTCTTATTAACAGGTAATGTGAAATTACAAATGCAAGAAATTACAATGACAGCTATATTTGGTATTGTAGGGTCTTTAGTTGCATTTTTAATACAAGGGGCAACTGAAGAAATTGTTGTACGAGGTTGGTTATTCCCGGTTCTCTCTGTTAGAAGCCGTATATGGATTGGGATTGTTGTGACGTCTTTTTTATTTGGTTTTCTTCATTTACTTAATCCAGGTATTACAATTCTTTCAATATCGAATATAATATTAGTTGGTGTATTTGCAGCTTTTTACGCTTTGAAAGACAGTAGTCTTTGGGGGATATGCGCGTGGCATTCGCTGTGGAATTGGGCGCAATTTAATATTTATGGTTTTGCAGTAAGTGGAATGGCAATGTATTCTACACCACTTTTTAAACCTGTAACAAACGGATCGGAATTCCTTCATGGAGGCTCGTTCGGAATTGAGGGGAGTATCATTACAACAATCATGCTTTCTATTGCTTCGATTGTTTTATGGAGACAGTTATGGGGGAGAAAAGCGAAACAACGAGATCTAAGTTAATGAAAGTGGGAGAAACAATGGGGATTATAGTGTTCGAGGGAGCAAGTGCTGTTGGTAAGAGCAGCACGTGTCGTGAATTAGAAAAAAATTATGGTGCTTATATTATACCTGAAGTGAATTTTTTATTTGAAAGACCAGAAAATGAACATAGAACATGGTATTTTGAAAAACAAGTAGAGCGCTGGAAAATAGCAGTGCAGAAATCACAGCAATATGAAATTGTAATACTTGATGGGGACATATATCAGCCACTTAGTTATAATTGGTGCTTTCATTTTGATATATTTAATCAACCGTTATCTTTAATAGAAAACTTTTATAAAGAAAAGATGATAAATAGGGAAATTGGTTTTCCGGATCAATATTTTTATTTGTACACGAATGATGAAGAACTTCGAAAAAGGAAAGAATCTGATGAGACGAAAAGAAGAAGAAACTTTGAAAAGCATTTACATATATCAAAATCGTTTCAGCGTTATTATGAAAATTTAAATACCATAACGGACGGATACTGTAAATTGATTGAAGCGAAAAGTGTAAAGTCGAATGAATTAGAAATTGTAAAAAGTTTAAACAGCTTGAACGTGTGTGAAGAAAGCCGTTTTGATGTTTCGAGGTTAGATGCTATTACGGGGTGGTTAAAAGAGAATCGTGCATAAAAAACAACGAGTGCCTTATAAGGTACTCGTTGTTTTTTTATACATATTGAATATGTGGGTTCGTATTATATATTATTTTTAATATTTGTAAGTTTGCTTTTTCATTTTTCTTAATAGCATTTGTATATTTAGGAAGAAAGAGTTGAGAAGGATAAACTGTTCGTTCATCACAAACATGGATACTATAAACAGAATTATTCATAGTGAGAGAATGAATACATTTTAAAAGTGTAGATAGTTTCATCAAAGTTTGAAGATGTTAAACCACCATACAATAAACTCATATTTATGCAGCTCCTGTAAATATTGGGCTAGCATATATTTTTATAAATTTAAAACGAAATGCTTAGAGTGGAGTTAGCACTTGAAAAAGACTGTTTTTTTTGACGGAATAATCTTTCAATTTACAAAGAAAAGAAATACAATATAAGGAAATGTATATATGATTCAGGGAATAGAAAATATGTAATAAACGAAAATGAATTCCGCCATTTTGGGGGAATTAGACTCAAAATTCAGCTGTGACAAAAAATTAGGCGGAGGTCAACTACCCGTAAAAGCTCGATTGCTTCAACAAATAATCGATGTGTCGAGTTATAACTTGTGAAGGAGGAATAAATATAAGCATGAAAAAGATTATTATTTCAGATCTTGATGGGACTTTATTAAGAAGTGATAAAACAATTTCAGAGAAATCTATTAATATTTTGAGGGAATGTAAAAATAATGGAGACGAATTGATTTTTGCTACGGCAAGGCCTCCAAGAGCTATAAATCAGTATATTCCCAGCGTGTTAAAGAATGAGATTATTATTTGTTATAACGGAGCTCTAGTTCTTAAAGGTAATGATATTTTATATGAAATGAAGATTTCTAAAAATGATATTTTAGAAATCATAGAAATAGCAAAAAAGTATAATCTCCATCAGATTTGTCTTGAAATAAATGATAAGCTGTACTCAAATTTTGATGTTACTGATTATTTTGGTGATGTGCCGTGTGAAGTCATGGATATAAGAAAGTTAAACTTTGAAAAAGCTTCTAAATTAATCATTTGTACTAATGGCTCAATAAATAAGGAGTTCACTGAGGAATTGCCTGATGAGTGTAAGGCAGTCATTACAGATAACGGAACATTGTGTCAAATTATGCATACGGATGTTTCAAAATGGAATAGCATTCAGCATGTTCTACAGCACTTAAATCGAGATGTATCAGAAGTAATTGCATTTGGAGATGACTACAATGATATGGAAATGATAGAGAAGTGTGGGATTGGCGTAGCAATGAGCAATGCTGTTGAAGAATTAAAATCCGTCGCTAAATTTATTGCCAAAAGTAATGATGAGGATGGAGTTGCTACATTTCTGGAAAGTAATAGTTATAGTTATGTTAATTAGTATGGAAAAATGAATCGCAGCAAGCTGCGAAAAAAGAGATGCTACATCTGTTTTTGATAGATAAAAATTATGAAAAGGGCTATGTGGGAGGAAATAGGCGAGATGAAAACACTATTTAAAGTATTAGGGATTATCGCGGGGATGGTAGTAATCGGGGTAGGTGTAACGTATGGTATGCTGTATTATCTGAATAATAGTAAACCAGCTGCGAAAAAGGCATCACCAGCCGCTCCGGCAGTAGAAGTGCTAGCTGATAGTAATGTAAAAGCTGAAGATGCAAAGCTTTTAGAAAATGGCAATCATTCATTACCGAATAGCGGTTTTAATAAAAATTTTAAGTGGACAGATGAGAACATACAGACAGCATTACATGAAATGGCACATCAAAAAACGAAAGCTGATCAAAAATGGGGCTATATTTTTATTACACAAGAACGTATTGAAAGTTTACTTGAAATTATAAATAGTAATGATGTTGCACAAAAAAGTACATATGTGGATATTTTAGAACGATGGAAACAAGGAAAATATGAAAAGGTTGATGTGGACCACAACAAGATTTGGAAATTACAAAGTGGGAATTTAGGAGAAGGGAAAGGAGTAATGTCAGAAAAGGAACAAAAAGAATTAATTAATCAAGTTTTTATACAAAAAGGTACATATTCAGGTAGTAAATTAATTGCAGGTGAGGTACAAGCTAATAAATAATATACATATTGATTTTGAAACACCTTTGTTGGTATAAATGCAAAGGTGTTTTTTATTGACACAAGAAATAAATGGGAATATGATTCATATATGAAATAAATTAGAGGGGCTTAAATATACATATGAATAACAGAGAGCTTTACGGAAATATTCGTGATGTTTATCATTTACTCCAAAGAAATTTAGATAAAGCAATTGAACAATATGATATAAGCTATGTTCAATTCGGAGTAATTCAAGTACTCGCAAAATCTGGGAAAGTATCCATGTCAAAATTAATTGAAAACATGGGATGTGTTCCAAGTAATATGACAACAATGATCCAACGGATGAAGCGTGATGGTTACGTTATGACAGAGAAGAACCCCAATGACCAACGTGAAACGCTCGTTTATTTAACTAAAAAAGGTGAAGAAGCAAAAAAGCAAGTAGATGTGCAATATAGTGATTTTTTAAAAGAGAACTGTGGTTGTTTTACGAAAGAAGAAGAAGAGCATTTAGACGCTTTATTATTAAAGTGGAAGAAACATTTGAGTTAAATATAATAAAAATGTAACACTTTGTTACATTTTTATTTATATAAATACTTCATATATGAAGTAAAAACTAGTGCAATAAAAAGAAGGGGGATAATTATAAGGGGTTATTTCATATATGAAATAAAAGGGGAGTTTTATATGGAGGTAAAGTCGATGATACGTATTTTGGCAATTGTAGCTTTTTTTGTTGGGCTAGATTCATTACTTGTGGCACCTTTATTACCAGCTATTACAGAAACAATCAGTATGCCTGATGGGAGTGGAGGACTTTTAATTACTATTTATGCACTTTGTTATGGAATAACTGCACCTTTATTCGGACCAATGTCTGATAGAGTTGGAAGGAAACGTATGATCATAATGGGGTTTGTTATTTTCTCCATTTCTACATTTTGTACTGGAATAGCTAAGAATTTTGAAATGCTTTTATTATTTCGTGGTCTAACAGGTTTATCCGGTGCAATGATCATGCCAAGTATATTTGCATTAGTAGGAGATAAAGTTACATATGAGTCAAGGGGAAAAGCAATGGGAACGATTATGGGAGCAATGGTAGGTTCGACAGTCATCGGAGTACCTATAGGAGCATTTTTATCTGAAGTAGGAAATTGGCAGTGGACATTTTATAGTATAGGACTATTAACTTTATTTATTACATTACTAGTTAATCAGCTATTAGAAAATGAAAAACCGAGAGATGAGGTGCGTGTTTCTATAACGAAGACGTTGATTGCATCGTTAAAAATGGTTTTAGTAAATGTATCAGTTTTATTTGCATTATTAGCAACGTTCCTATGGACAATTGGATTACACGGAATGTTTTCATACATAGGTGTTTATTATGGAAATAACTTTGGACTTTCCGTTGGCGAGATAGGTATTGTCATCTTTCTGGCGGGAATTGGTAGTGTGGCTGGAAATATTTTTGGTGGAAAGTTAGCTGATAAAGTAGGAAAGAGGAATGTTGTTTCCATTGCCAGTATTGTAGACTCAATTAGTGTAATGATATTCTCGCTTTCTATAGAAAATCTAGCAATTGCAATTACTGTACATATAATTTGGAGTTTATTTATTGGATTTGGCCAAGCATCATTAACGGCTTTAATTTCAGAATTAAAACCAGCTGTGCGAGGGACTGTGATGGCATTAAATAGTTCTGCCATGTATATTGGAATGACCATTGCTTCTGGAGCAGCTTCACTTGCAGTAAGTAATGGATTGCCGTTTTCTTCTTTAGGAATTATGTGTGCAATTGCTAGTTTGCTTGTCCTTCCGATTGTATTTGTTCTAGTTGAGGGAAAAGAATCAGCTAATAAAAAGAAGATGACTATATAAGTTGAATGAAAGAAAACATGGTTTGATATTCTTCAAAGGAACTCAACTCATGTTTTCTTTCATATTATTTTTATATTTTCATCACTTTTAATAGTGAAAGAAACGATTGTAAAACGGGTGAAATCCATCTAGATTTATGATAGATTACATGGCTTTGAATAACTGCTGGCGTTTCGATAGGCTGAAAACAGAGTTGCTCTTTTTCGCAACTTTCTTTTACAACGATGTAAGGAAGAATCGAAATTCCTAACTCACACATGACTGATTGTTTAATGACTTCAACGTTGGAAGTTTCAAATGTTTTAGCTGGAATATTCCCGCTTTGACGTAAAAAACGATCTACCATCGGTCTATAGCCACAGCTTTGTTCTGTAAAGATAAATTGGGTATCGTTTAGTAAACAAAATGGATTAGAGTGTGTTGAGGAATGCGAAGGTAAAATCCATCCAAATGTTTCATTACTAAAAGTACACGTAATAAAATCATTATGTTCTATACTTTCTCCAATTATGAAGATAACATCTGTTTCTCCTTCACGTAATTTTTGTAATGCTTGTTCATTTGTGTTTGTTTCAAGTACGATATTTACTTTCGGGTTTTTCTGTTTGTAAATACGTAATAATTGTGGTAAACGGTACACTGCTAATGATTCGTTTGATGTAATACTCAATGTACCTTCTAATTGATCGGTATTTTGAGGGATTTCTTGCGCTTTTTCGTAAATTGCAAGTAATTCTAAAGCATAAGGATGAAATTGATGACCTGCTTTTGTAAGAAGCACTTTTTTTCCTAACCGATCGAAAAGAGGGAGATGTAAATCGTTCTCTAATGCTTTCATATGCGCTGTAACTGTAGATTGCGCATAACCTAATGCATGAGCAGCTTTAGAAAAACCACCATACTTAACAATCGCACAAAATGTTTTAACATGTCTCATTTCCATAAGCAATCCCTCTTTTATTATCATGATTTGTGAATGATTATATCACGTATTTCAATTTTCCAAATGATTAAATTCTTTATAAAATAAAATTGTAGAAATATTCATTCAAGTGATAATGGAGGAAAAAAGATGATCAAAAAGGGCTATCATGTAGCTGTAGTTGGGGCTACAGGTGCAGTAGGACAGAAAATTATTGAACTGTTAGAGAAAGAAACTAAATTTAATATAGTTGAAGTTACATTGCTTTCGTCAAAACGATCCGCTGGTAAGGTAGTACAATTTAAAGGACGAGAGATAATAATACAAGAGGCAGAAACAAATAGCTTTGAAGGTGTAGATATTGCCTTTTTTAGTGCTGGAGGAGAAGTTTCTAGGCAATTTGTGAATCACGCAGTCTCTAGTGGTGCCATCGTAATTGATAACACAAGTGAATACCGAATGGCACGTGATGTACCGCTTGTTGTTCCGGAAGTAAATGCGCACACTTTAAAGGGACATAAAGGTATAATATCAGTTCCGAATTGCTCAGCACTACAGATGGTAACAGCTCTTCAGCCAATTCGAAGATCATTTGGTTTAGATCGAATTATTGTTTCAACGTATCAAGCCGTATCAGGTTCAGGAATTCACGCGATTCATGAATTAAAAGAACAGGCTAAGTCAATGCTTACAGGTGAAGAAGTGAAGAGTACTATATTACCAGCACAAAAAGATAAAAAACATTACCCAATTGCATTTAATGTATTGCCGCAAGTGGATATATTTACAGAAAACGATTTCACATTCGAAGAAGTAAAGATGATTCAAGAGACGAAGAAAATTTTAGAAGATCCAAAGCTGAAAATGGCAGCTACTTGCGTCAGAGTTCCAGTTGTATCGGGGCATTCTGAATCTGTTTATATTGAACTTGAAAAAGAAGCGACCGTTGCAGAAATTAAAGGAGTACTACTGAATGCACCAGGTGTTATTTTACAAGATAATCCTAGTGAACAAATTTATCCAACGCCATTATATGCAGAGGGTAAAAAAGATACATTTGTAGGTAGAATACGCAAAGATCCGGATACGCCAAAAGGATTCCATCTTTGGATTGTTTCTGATAATTTATTAAAAGGTGCGGCCTGGAACTCAGTTCAAATCGCAGAGACATTGGTGGAAAAGGGGATTATTTAGTATAAATTTATATAAATATTGAAAATAGGAGGATATATGGGAAACCGTTAATTATAATGGTTTCCCATTTTTTACTTAATGAGTATTCTCCTAACTTCAATTAGAATTTAATTTAAGTTAGTTTTTATAGTGTTTTTATAAATATCAATTTTATTTGCAAAGAATTTTAAAAATCTAGGCTCTCCATTAATTGTGAGATAAATATTAATTGAGATTGGCATCTCAACCTTTTTTACTACATCTGCTATAGCAATATACTCATTTTCTTTTTCGTTATAAAAAACAATGGAACTAATTAATACCTCGTTATTTTCAATATCAATACTACACATCATAGGGAATTTTTCATCATTATGTATTATTAATTCGCCCAGTACTATTGAACCGTTTAATTCTTCTGTAAAAATTTATAGTTTCCACTAGTTTTACCCACGTTTCATCGCACTCTTCATTTTCCTTTTCATCTATTGCCCACTCCCATATCGGGTTGTGTTTCAAGTCTTTAATAGTTAATTCATCAATTGGTTTGCTTTTACTCATATACAATTACTCCCTTCATCATAATAAATGGATGATTAAAAAATATTCTTTCATTAACTGAACAATATGGCCATTTTCATCCATTTGAAATACAAGTTTTCGCATTTTCATAATCAGTTGAACGCCAATAAACAGGTTCAATGTAGAGTTTATTCCATTTGATATTATTTTAACTAGTTCCGAAATACTGTACTCATCCTAATAATATTCCGAACGCTTGTTCCTGTAGTGGTTTTAACAATGTTTTGAGTAGGTATCAAATAGTTATTAACTGACCTGATTGAAAAGAAAAAAGGATTGTTAATGTAAGTGGAAAAGAGCGGAAAACATCAAGAATGAACAAAAGGATTTCGGTATGATATGGATATATTCAATGTGAGGGGGAATTTAAGGTGTATCAAATAAAGGGGTATTTTTCGTCACTAAAAGGAAATTATTATGAAATTGGTAAGCAACAAGGAGAATTCGTAAAGAAACATCCGTATCTCATTCCACAATTTATACAGCAAGAACATTTTATATCAGATAACCACTGGACAGAATCTAGAAATGTATTAAATCAATATTGTTCAGGAATTAATGAAGAAATTGAAGGGTTTTGCGAAGTGTTAAAAATTCCGTCTAGAAATATGATGTATTATTATCAAACGCTATTAAAGGCAGGTTGTAGTCATTGTGCAGTATTACCACAAAAGACGGATTCAGAGCATACGTATGTATTAAGAAATTATGATTTATCACCCAAAATAGATGATATGCGTTTTTGCTCGACGCATGTTGAAGGTGCGTATACACATAGTGGCTTTTCTACTCAATATTTTGGCCGAACAGAAGGAGTTAACGAGCATGGATTATCTGTCACATTTTCAGCATGTGGGCAACCAGTAGGAAATATTGAAGGTTTAAGAAAGCCAATGGTAAGTGGTTTACAATGTTTTGCGGTAATTCGAGTATTATTGGAGAAATGCAAAAATGTAGAGGAGGCTAAGTCACTAATAGACGAAATGCCAATTGCAAGTAATATTAATATTATTGTAGCTGATCCTTTAAATGCAGCACATATTGAAATATTTGACGGGCATAAATCCATAACAACAATTGAAGATAATAATCATGCTTTTATTGTATCTACGAATCATGCGGTTAGTTCATCCATTAAAAAGTTAAATAATAGAAGGCTAGAACAGTCTACTAAGAGATATCAAATATTACAAGACTATTTAAATCAAGGTGAACAAATTAGCAAAGATTCTTTAAAAAGTTTGGTAGAATGTGAATATCCTAAAGGGCTAACAGTACATAATTATGAAGAGTGGTTCGGGACCTTGCATTCTGTATTATTTGATTTAAAGGATCGTACATTGAATATTTGCTTCGGATCGCCACTTTTGAACGGGTGGTACTCATTGAAAGTTGGAGAGAGCCTTCCGTTTTCTGAGGTGAATGTGCACTTTAAAAATAGTAAATATACTGATTTTTGGAGAGAAGACAAAAATGAATGGGTTCCTAAAGATTAAAAAGGAATAAGATGGTAAAATTAAGGGGATGGAAATAGATAGGAGGGATTGACTTTGCTACAAGTTATGTTACTAATTGTTTTTATCTTTTTTCTAGTCGTTTCGATGTATATAACTTATCAAAGAAGAAAAAAAGCAGGGATAAAAGGATTAAAAAGCTCATTAACTTCTATTTGTTGCTTTTTAATTGCAATCTTAAATTTGTTTGCATATTGGCTTCATTTTGGCGGTATTTTTACTTGGCTAGTCTCAATAGTATTGTTGCTAGTGGGGGCGTATTTTACAAAATATATTCCATTCTCCAAAAAGGTGCACTAAAATTATATAAGTTTATATGTTATTGTTTAAATTCATATTTTATAATTTCCATTTATAAAAATGAGCCCATAGTAAAAATAGGCATATGAACAAGGTGCATCATCAAGTGATAGGTCATATTTTGTTGGTGTACGTATTGAACTTAGTTTATAGCGCTATTTCTACTTAGATTTAACGAACAGAAATATAGGTAAGCATCGATGGGGTTGTAGTTTATAAACGGAGGTCATGAAAATGAATAAGTTTCAACAAGAACTACAAGCGTTAAGCCTTAATGATTATCAGTCTGGAAATATTGTGTATTGGGACCAGCAAAACCAATATCCATATTACTATATTACAGATGATGCTCGTCGCTGTGGCGGTTGTGGTCGTTGTGGCGGTTGTGGCGGTGGCCGTTGTGGTGGATTCCGTTGTTTTGGTTGCTTCGGTTGCTTTAGTTGTTTTGGTTGTGGTGGTTGCTCTAATTGCTCTAATTGCTCTAATTGTTTTGATGGGTTTAATGGTACTACTGTAACATTTGAATATTGATAAGAGACAAAAAGGAATCCATTTTGAAAAAAGATTGATCGAAACGGATTCCTACTTTGTGAAGCATTATATAATTTTTATAAAAATGTGCTAACAAGTTTGCAAACGGACTTGCTAACACCTATACGAAATAGACATAAAATATCGCTGATGTGTAGCTTAATAATACGATAATAATTCAGCACTTATAATGAATAATAGGTTATTAGAAAAGAAACCACAAAATGTAATGTTTTATATCATTATAAAAAGAGATCATTCTAATAGGTCGTTGTGTAACGGCTGCATAGGATAATCTCTTTTTATGTTTAATTTTGTAGAGAGTGTACTGTTAACTTTAGTTGTTCAATAAATTCTCGGGTAGTAGCGCACATGTATTTATCTTTTCTATAAATAAGTCCTATATCTATTGTTGGAGTGGGGTTTTCAATTTTAATAGATTGAATATGTTCGCTTTGCAAAAAATCTATATAAGGTTTTGGTAATACTGTAATTCCCATGTCTTTTGAGACCATTTGAACTAAAGATTCCATCGTACTAATTTCTAAAATTGGTTTTGGTGTAAAGTTGAATTTTTGACAATGAGATGTAATTAGTTCGGTTAAAAAGAAATTTTTAGGTAAAAGAATTAAAGGGTAGTTCTGTAATTCAGCAATAGATACATGATCACGTTCAGTTAATTGATGACCGGTTGGCACGACTAATGTAAGTTCACTTTTGTATAGAGGGATAGAAATAATCTCTTTATCTTGCACCGGGAGAAATGTAATGCCAATATCTAGTTCGTTTTGTAATAATTTTTCAAGGATCTCTCCTGTACGAAGTCCCAACACAGAAAGTTCGATATTTGGATATTGCTTATTGAAATCTAATATAGCTGGTGGTAGTAAATAATTTACTACGGTTAACAAAGATCCTATTGTTAAGGAGCCGTGCTGTAATCCATTTAAATCTTGAATGGCAGAACGAGCTTGTTCGACTTCATGAAAAATTGCTTTACCGTGTGATAATAAAATTCTTCCTGCTTTAGTTAAAGATATTTTTTTACCAATTCGATCGAAAAGCGGTATTCCCACTTCATGTTCTAATGCACGTATTTGTTGACTTAGTGAAGGTTGTGAAATGTTTAATTTCTCAGCTGCTTTTGTAAAATGTAACTCTTTCGAAACAGCTAAAAAGTATTCTAGTTGTCGTAATTCGATTGGAATCACCTCAAATTTAATCATAGGATATACCTATCATTATTATATAAATAATTGAATTGAACAATGGTTTTATGAGATTTATAATCACTTTATCAGAAATGGATTGATTATAAAAATTAGATGAGGTGAAGTAGAATTGTTGAAATTGAACGTATTAACAGGAAATTATTCACAAGTACTTCAAAAAAGGTATGAGGTGGTTTACCGACAGGAATATATCGTTTAACGCCTTTATATGTAAAATAAGCAAGAGGAGCGATAAGGATGAATAAAGAATATGAGATACTATCTCTAAACATAGGATTGCCAAAAGAGGTTATATATGGAGGAAAGTTAATTCAAACAGGCATAAATAAAGTTGAAACAAAGGAGCTTATATATTTATCGTTTGTAAAATTTAAAGGTGATGGCCAAGCGGATTTAGTTCATCATGGTGGAGTGGATAAAGCGGTTTGTGTGTATTCGGGAGAACATTATGGATATTGGGAGAAAGAATTGAGTCAAGACCTTGTATATGGAGCCTTCGGAGAAAATATAACAGTTAGCGGTATGCGCGAAGAGGATGTTTGTATTGGTGATACGTTTCAACTTGGAGAAGCGATAGTACAAGTGACGCAGCCAAGACAGCCTTGTTTTAAACTAGCTAAGAAATACAATGTTCCAAGGTTACCATTGTATTTTCAAGAAACAGGATATACAGGGTTTTATTTTCGCGTATTAAAAGAAGGATGGGTATCACCAGTCGATACGTTAAAATTGCTGCAGTCTGATTCGAAAGGCATTACAGTAGCGTTTGCTAATTGTATCATGCATAAAGAAAAACAAAATATGGAAGGACTAAAAAGAATTTTAGAAGTACATGCGCTTTCTACTAGTTGGAGAAAGACATTTGAAACACGAATAAGGGGAGAAGAAAATAATACGAAGGAGAGGATTGAAGGAACTAAAGATTAAATAAATATTTTTTATAAATGGTGCATTTCTATTAGCAAAAACTCATTAGAAAGCGCTGTTTTTATATAATAAACTTATTAATATTCAAAAAAACTTAATATTGGTTTATTCGACTTATTTTTAAAGAGTCAAAACATAAAATTAATTAGATTCTTTTTTTATATTTTATGATACTATATTGATTTGTAAGGCCTATTATTTTATGGGTAGGTCTTATAAGTTTATCTAATTTAATGGAATCGACGTATGGAGGTACAACATGGGGAATATTGAAAAAATTGCATATCTTCTATTAGAAGAACCGAAAAGAGAGCAGTTATTTCCTTTATTTGAAGAAGTGTTTGGGATTACAAGTCAAACATTACATGATTTTTCAGAGAAAGGATATTGGGATTATACATATAAAGCGTTATCATTTATACAAGATGATAAAGTGATTGCAAATGTTGCCGCGTTTTCACTTCCGTTACTAATTAATGGTGAAAAAATAAATGCAGCGGGCATTCAATCAGTAATGACACATCCGGATTTTCGTAGACAAGGACTAATGACACAATTGCTTAATAAGATGATAGAAAAAATTGATAAGCAATGTGAATATGCTCTCTTGTTTACTGAAACCCCTGAACTATATAAATCATTTGGATTTCAAATTGTGCAGGAATATCTGATGACTATACCGTATGATAAAAAGAATAATAAAGATTCGATACTTAGAAAGTTAGATTTTTATAATGAAGAGGATAGAAATTTAATAAATGAAATAATTGAAAATGGTCAAAGGCTTTCTAATATGTTTTCGACAATAAATTATCGATCTTCGTTTTATTTGAAAATGTATGACTTAAAGTGGAATGAGAGACTGTATTATTCTAAGAAACTAGATGCGATGATCGTTTATGAAGTAGAAAATGAAAAGCTAAAGTTATATGGAGTATTTGCTCCAGTACTTCCGATTTTAGATGAATTATGTGAGGAAATCTCTGAATCATTTACAGAGGTTGAATTTTACTTTTGCCCAGATCAATTAGGGATTGATGAGATACAATATACAGAATTACAGTCTAGTAAGTATTTAATGGTTCGGAGTAATAAAGAATTAGATTTAAAAGGGTATAGATTCCCAGTTTTAACGGATTTTTAAATGTTCATTTAGATGCTTTTGATGAAGGATAAAGGTAATAATCGTATTAAAATAAGATTTTACATGTGGAATCCATCTGAAAATAATGGGTTTAAGATTGAATTTTACAATTAAACAAATATAAATAAAGAACCGCATTCTTTTTCTTTAGAATGCGGTTTTTGTATTTACGTAAGATAAAGCACATTTATTGACCGGAAAGTCATTAATGCTTATCATTTAATAATGTTAAATATTAATTTGTATAATATATTAGAAGTAATGAAAAAATTCTAGACTATATCGTTTAGATAAGGAGGAATATGAATTATTCAATGGTAATTTCATGAAAAAAGGAGATTATGTATGAAATCATTTCGCAAGTTGTTACAGTATTTAAAACCATACATGTTCTTCGCTATTATTGGACCGCTATTTATGGTACTTGAGGTTGCGATGGACTTAATTCAACCGACAATTATGCAACATATTATTGATGTTGGAATTGCAAATCGGGATTTGAATTATGTAATAAAAATGGGGCTTCTAATGATAGGGGCAGCAGCGATCGGTTTAGTTGGAGGGCTTGGTTGTATGATGTATTCTACAAAAGCTGCTGTTAATTTCGCTACAGACATACGAAAAGATGTGTTTGCGAAAATAGCAACATTTTCTAGCAAAAATCGTGATTCATTTGGAACAGGAAAATTATTAACGATTGTTACAAATGATATTACATCCATCCAATCGGCGATGACGATGACGTTACGTGTACTTGTCCGTGGACCGTTATTATTTATTGGAAGTATCATTATAGTCTTTGTGACAGCGAGAGACCTATTTCCTATTTTACTTGTTGTCGTACCCATTTTATTAGTTGCAATTGTATTGATTGCAAGTCAAGCGAGCGGTTCATTTAGACGAGTACAAGAAGCGTTAGATAAAGTAAACACAAAGCTACAAGAAAATTTATCCGGTGTACGTGTTATAAAAGCATATGTAAGACAAAAATATGAAATCTCACAGTTTGAGAAAGTAAATAAAAATTTAACTGGAATAAATATTCGTGCTATACAAATTATTTCATTGATGATGCCAATTATTATGCTAGTTGTAAATGGCGGGATTGTAGCAACTTTATGGATTGGTGGCGAGAAAGTTTTTAACGGTACACTCCAAGTAGGGGCCATTTTAGCTTTCATTAATTATTTAAATATCATTTTAATGTCACTTATGTCTATTAGTATGGTATTTATTCAAATTGCCCGTGCTTTTCCATCAGCTGATCGTGTACAACAAGTCTTACATACTGAAGTTGACATTACAACTGAAGGCGACGTATATGAACCAAAGCAAGTGGATGGTAATGTAGAGTTTAAAAATGTTAGCTACAGTTATACGAAAAATAATGAATATGTTTTGAAAGATATTTCATTTACTGTACGTAAAGGTGAAAAGATAGGGATTATTGGATCTACTGGGAGTGGTAAATCTACATTGGCAAAACTATTGCCACGACTTTACGATGTTGATCAAGGTGAAATATGTATAGACGATGTCAATGTGAAAGCGTACGATTTGCAGAAACTTCGTGCTTCAATTGGCTTCGTTCCACAAAAGGCACTTCTCTTTTCAGGCAGTATAGAAGAGAATTTACGTTATGGCAAAGAAGATGCCACTTATGATGAATTGGAATTAGCATCTTCATCTGCTTGTGCGACTGAGTTTATCAATAAGCTGGAAGACTCTTATCAATATAACTTAACACAAGGTGCAACAAATCTATCTGGCGGTCAAAAACAACGTATATCTATTGCAAGAGCCTTAGTGAGAAAACCATCTATTCTTGTATTAGACGATTCTACATCGGCAGTTGATGCGAAGTCAGAATCTGTAATACAAGAAGCATTAAGGTCGAGATATAGTGGCACAACGACATTTTTAATCGCATCAAAAATATCCTCTATTATAGATGCTGATAAAATTCTCGTTCTGGATAACGGTGAATTAGTTGGAAGTGGTACGCATGAGGCTTTATTGGCAACTTGTGAAGTGTATCAGGAAATTTATCTTTCCCAAGGTGGTAACCTGCAGCAAGAAGGAGGGGAAGAGCGTGCGTAATTTTCAAGGACAATTTGGAAATAAAGGTGGACGTAATAATCCGAAAAAGGGAAAAGCAAAGAATACTAAAGGAACTATAATGCGAGTATGGAACTACATGGGGTATCAAAAAGCATCTCTTATATTCGTTATTATTCTTGTATTTATCACGACATTACTCGGTTTACTTGGGCCATATTATATGGGGGTCATCATTGATGAATATATTGTACCGAAGGATTTAAGCGGGACAGCGAGAATGTGCATGCTGCTCATTGCAATATATGGGATAACCGTATTGTTAACATGGTTACAAACATTTGTTATGATTAATGTTGCATTAAAAACAATACAAAAAATACGACAAGATATTTTTGAGAAAATCCAAACACTTTCTCTACGATTCTTTGATGTACGTTCTCAAGGTGATTTAATGAGCCGCGTGACAAATGATATTGATAACTTAAATCAAGCTTTGACACAAAGTGTTGTGCAAATCATTTCATCAGCGTTAACGTTTATAGGTGTAACAATTGCGATGTTTTCATTAGATTGGATTTTAGCAATTGTCACTTTAATTACGGTACCTATTATGTTTTTCGTTACAAAAAAACTAGTTGCTTATAGTGGGAAAAACTTTGCGAAGCGTCAAAAGGATTTAGGAGAATTAAATGGATTTATTGAGGAAGCTATTACAGGTGCAGATGTAACTACGTTATATGGAAAAGAAAAAGAAACCGTACATAACTTCAATGAAATTAACGAACAGCTAAGAATTTCAGCAACGAAGGCTGAAACATTTTCAGCATTTATTTTTCCGAGTATGAACTTTATTAATAACTTAGGAATGGGGCTTGTAATTGGAGCTGGATCAGTTATGGTATTAAACGGAATGACAACAGTAGGTGTCATTGCTGCTTTTATTAACTATTCTCGTCAATTCGCAAGACCGCTTAGTCAATTTGCAACGTTAATGAATACGATTCAAGCCGCAGTTGCTGGCGGAGAACGTGTTTTCGAGATTATGGATGAAGTACCAGAAATTCAAAATAAAAAAGATGCATTAATTGTACAGAAATTGCAAGGGAATGTAGCACTGGAGAAAGTTTCATTTGGGTATGCGGAAAATAAAACGATTTTAAAAGATGTGAGTCTTGAGGCAAAACCTGGTGAGACAATCGCTTTAGTTGGTCCAACAGGATCAGGAAAAACTACAATTATTAATTTGTTAACTCGCTTTTACGATATTCAAAAAGGACAGATTAACATTGATGGAAAAGATATAAAGAATTATGATATTAATTCTTTGCGAAGTAAAATAGGGGTTGTTTTACAAGATACTTATTTATTTGCAGGAACAATAATGGATAACATTCGTTATGGGCGTTTAAATGCAAGTGATGAAGAAGTAATTGCAGCAGCTAAAGCAGCTTCAGCTCATTCTTTTATTAAGCATTTGCCAACTCAATATGAAACAAAAATTGCTTCAGAAGGTTCGAATTTAAGTCAAGGACAAAAACAACTCCTTGCGATTGCACGAGCGATTTTAGCTGATGCAGATATATTAATTCTCGATGAAGCAACATCTAATATTGATACGAGAACAGAATTGCAAATTCAAGCAGGATTAAATAATTTAATGAGAGGGAGAACAAGTTTTGTAATCGCTCATCGACTAAAAACGATTGAAAAAGCAGATCAAATACTCGTTATTAAAGATGGTAGTATTTTTGAAAGAGGAAATCATGAATCTCTAATGGAAGATAGAGGATTCTATTTCGATTTGTATACGAGTCAGTTTAAAATTTAATAAAAATATTGATGTAATGCGGTTTCTCGCGGAAAGAGAAACCGCATTTTTTTATATTTGCAAACATTGCTATCCGAATAGTCTTTCACTACATGTTTTAACAGCATCCTCTTTCATTCCGGGTATAACATGTGAATAGCGATTTAAGGTTATGAAAACGTCTTTATGGCCCAATCGTTCACTTACAATCTTTGGGTGTACTCCTTGTTTTAAAAGTAGTGTTGCACGTGTATGGCGTAAATCGTGAAATCTAATGTTTTTTAGCTCGGATTTTTTCAAAAAGGTTTTAAACACGTCATGAAAGCCACCGCGACAAATGCATTTTCCTCTTTGGGTACTAATAACTAAATCACAATCCGAGTATGCGGTGTAAAGAAAAAAGGACAAGCAGTCGTACCTGCTGTCCTTTTAATAGGAGAAAAAATATTTTGGTTTAGAACTACGAATAAACAGAAATTCTGCTTATAACCAGTGTTGTCAAAGATGTAATAATCTATGCAACAAAAAATTAGTCGGAATTCAAAACACCAAAATGGCTTACATTGGTAAACAGGCTCAAAGGTAGTATATGTAAAATGAAAAAATTTATACAAAAAGCAGACAACAATTTTTGTTGTCTGCTAGTGAGTCGAATGAGTTAGCTAATTGTGATAAATTGCTTTCCCATTACAAGAAGAGTGAAGCTGCTAGTTCAAACAGCTTGTAGGTAGTGTTTTCAATATTTTAAAAAATATACAGAGAAAGCAGATAAGTGATGAACCTACCTGCTTACTACTGTAACAAAAGAAAGAAGTACTAGCCGTAGATTAAGCGGCTTGGAAATAGTATGTATTGATTTCAAAATATTATTCAAGGATTGAAGTTAGGTGGATTGTATCGTAAACGGTGTATATCGTTCTGATAGTGCCGTGATGTTTCTAATGAATCTAAAGGCGATTTCTTTAATCTATATCGATTTTCTAGTTTAGCAATTTCATTAGAAAAGTTTTCAAGGAAGATATAATCAGTTACAAAGTGTTCCTAATCTTATGTATATTGTGGGTTTATTACATCTGAATTAGAATCAAAAGCGCTTAAATAATATAGATAAATTTTAAAGGCGATTTTCTTATTACAATTTCATCTCCGTACAGAAATTGTCGAAAAGGTCTCCATTCCGGATGTTCTATTTGCTAGGATAATTATAGAGCGCCTACTTGTCTATATACTAATTCGTATGTTACAAAAATGTGAGCGAAATAGGAATAAACAAAAAAGCTAGTGGAATAGGTTTTAACACTCACTGAATTTAACCCTCATAACATACTTTGTAATAAGTTATATGAAAGTGAGTTGAATAAAAATGTTTTATTCATATTTTAATCCCCGAACTAGTATGCGTCCGGCGTATGGTACTGCTGGTATAACATATAGTGGGGCACAAAGTACAATTCAAGCTGTTCAACAAGCATTGCAAATGCAACAACAAATGCAACAAGACATACAATCGTATTATTCACCTATGGGTTATTATTATCCAGCGCATCAAATTACACCATATGGAATTTCTTTTTCAACGATTCCATATGGAACTGTATACAATTTATAAAAATAGATGGGGGAAGAAGTTGAGTGTTTAAGTAAGGGCGCAAGTAAAGAGAGCCCTTATAAGAAATGATCCGTACCTAATGAATTAGTGTTCAATATATAATTCCTAATTTTTAATGTGTGATAAAGATTAATATAAAAAAAATTATTTTGTAGAAAACCTCCAGAATAAAAAGAGCACTAATTGAGAGTGCTCTTTAAAGGTGACACGAGTGACAAGTTCGCGTTATAAAGAGAGGAGTAATTAGTTACCGTAAAAAGAGATTACGGTTATTTACAAGTAAAATGATAAACTGCAAGTGCATCAATACATTAGAAATTTTGTGAACATGAAGGACAAGGTCCACCAGTAGGTTGGAATACAACGTTATCAACAAAAGCTGTTCCGCCTTCTTCACCTGTAGCAATATTTTGAAAAGCAACACATGCTGTAGTCACACCAGGAGGTATACACACAACAAGAACATAATGTTGGAAAAGAGATTGCGGTTGATTCCCAACAGGTATAATATGTGGAATATTTAATGAACCAAGAGTTGTAGCGAGAGGAGGACATCCGTGTCCAAGTTCTGGAAAAGATACAGAAGCTATAAGAAATGCATTATCCCTTACATCCGCAGCGAAAGAAAGTGTAAAACAACAACCTTCACCAACATCAACCGATTGATTAATACTTCCACCTGGTTCAATTGATGCAGCTAAGAGACTAAGTGTCCCATTTGAAAGAATACGACCACTATGGGCATTTGGAAAACCTACTTCTGTAACCCCTCCAGCTGGATTCCAACCAGGAACTGGATTGCCTACTATTGCTGGTTCATCAAATCCAGGGTTATCAAGAATATTAGTACATGGACAACATCCTACTGCAGTCGGTCCAGTCGGTCCAGTCGGTCCAGTCGGTCCAGTCGGTCCAGTCGGTCCTGTTGACCCTGTTGGCCCTGTTGGTCCTGTTGGTCCTGTTGGTCCTGTTGGTCCTGTTGGCCCTGTTGGTCCTGTTGGTCCTGTTGACCCTGTTGGTCCTGTTGGCCCTGTTGGTCCGATTTGAGGTAGAGGTACAGGGGGGAAAAAACACTCACACGGGATCTCAAATCTCTTTTTAAATTTACTCATTTATACACCAACCTTATCTTTCACCCACTTACACTCTATAACTTATGAATTAGCTAACACACAAGTATAAGAAAAAAGCCCTTGAAAATTAAAATAAATATAAATATAAGCCCTTATGTCACAAATATAAACCCATTCCATAATATATAAGGAACATGTATTCATTCCAAACAGCTTTCAATATATAAGGGGGTTCGCCTCCGGAGTCAATTGTATTGGCCCTGTTGGTCCAGTCGGTCCTATTGGTCCTGTTGGCCAAGTGAATAACGGAAAATAGGTGGGGAGTGTTAAGCGAATTAAATGTGATTCAACAGCAGCTCCACGCAAAACAATATTTTCTTTATTTATAAATTTACCTCCTATGATTGCTCGTCATAGGAGGTGAATTTTATTTGCGAAAGGGGTTCCGCCACATGTTCATCAACTTAAGAATGTTATAACACCCCGGAGCAAAAATTTTGTTCATTTTTATCAGGAAGATGTCAATATTCTCGTTTTGAGCTATTAGCTTTGCTTAGATTGATAGTGATAGTGAAAATCGAAAAGTTAGCAGAGATTATTGATGCAAACGCAAGTATGACTTTTAATCATACTTTAAGTGCGGTATTGGCAAGAACAAAAAACAGTTTGAAAGAATGAAAGGAATTGAAATTGGTGATTTAGTTATGGAAACAACTTCAGCGTTCGCGTGTCCGGCAATTCATCGAGTCGGATACTTAGAAGACAGGTTTAAAGGTGGTGCTGGGTTATAAGAGAGTTGGGCGGAAAAACAGCGGATTGACCAAACTGTTCATTCATCAAAGTATTTGAAGAGTATGTATTCGATAATTGGACAAATATTTTATTTTGTATGTATTTGAAACACGAAAAGAGCACTTAATAAAGTGCTCTCGTGATGAGATCATTTACTCAAAAGAAAGAATTTACCATATTATATGAAGATTTTCTGAAGTGTGCTTGAGGTAATTAATTAGTATTCATAATAAAGAGCAGCTAGCAAAAGCTAACTGCTCATCTCCAGAGGGATTGGAGAATGGGTTGTCTATATTATTGTTGGAATATTCAGCTTTGTTCGCGAGGAATTACATTTAACTTAATGCATAGCCCACAATCAAAGTTAGTGTTAAAAACACTGATAATGACAATGTTAGTAAGACTGTTGTTGCACTTCTAAGCATCGCAATCCAATTATTCATCTTAGAAAATCCCTTAATGCCAGCAAAAAAAGTTCCTATTGTTAAAACTAATAAAATAAATAAAGGGTGAATGTGTAATGAATCCGTGAAAAATTTGAATAGGTCATGTGGAATTTTAAAATATAAACGGAATAGCCCAACGCAAATCAAAGAACAGATAAAGGAGCATAGATTGATGGTATGCTTCAAAGCTTTCTCCTATGTTATCAAAATAGTTGTATTTAATTTTAATGAAAAATAAAAGAAAAAGATAGATGTTATAAACTGGAATCAAGTTCTTAACAAAATAATCCTTTTACGAAAAAAGGTCCTGCTGTCTCCAACAGAACCTTTCCTAAAATGGCAAAGAGCAACTCTTACCTTACTCTTCTGCTATATAATACACAAAACACATATAGATGTGTAGAATAATAATTTCCAATATAATTATTGGGATATATCATTTAAGTGTATTTTAGTGAAATCGAACATAAGGAATTAAATTACAAATGTTGATTTATCAATGGATGTTAATGATATGATAGAAAAAGATAGTTAATAAAAAATATTACAATAATAAAATATGGAATATTGCATATTCAATTGAAATAGAAAATTACAAGTGGAAAGCGAGGAATAATAATGAATTACGGTGCTGATTTTATTGTATTTAATAATTTTTTGAATCCATCAAAAGTGAATCCATTTATGAGCTAGTTCAATCAAAGATATAATCGTTAACGAACTATTATCGCGTTGTTTTACTTGATAGCAAGATTGTTTATAAGCAAAATGCATTTCATGAAAATTGGAGTGTTTTTTTATGGAATAAAAAACAAAAACACCGATAAAATAAGGGGAATTATGCAAATGAAATCAACGGTAAAATATAGGTACAAGCTCTTTGACGACCATATATTGAAGAGGATTAGTACACCTATAAGTGAAACGCTCTTATGCGAGAATGTCACGGTAACGTATACCGCATAGTAAAAGAATTCCTGGGTGGAAACGTTATACACAAATTCCAAGTAGAAAGACTACGGAGGTTCGATTCCTCTGCTACATCTATTAAAGGCATCCAAAACGTGTGCTCTTTCCTTTGTTATATAGAAATTAAACATTAAACCGGTGAATATTCTAATAAGACAAACATATGATAACGTGGATGAGTTATCATATGAGGTGAAACTCGGAGCGCTATACTTATTTGTTGAAGGGTACTCTTGTTATTTTGCACCTTTTAATAAGGACAAGTATATATTGGAGTATGGGGTAGCCCCACTTCATACATTTGAGCACCTGCAATCGTAAGGTGCTCTTTATTTTGTAAAAAATGGACATATGGTTTAAATGAGTATATAAATAAGAAGAATCTAATTATTGGATCCACATTTTACTTTAAGAGGTACAAATTCGATGCGAAGTGAAAAGGATTTGTTGAAACAATGGAAGGCGGATTTGCAAGCTGTTCAAGAAGAGAAGAGGCTAAAGAAGAAAGCTAAGAAAAAGAGTAAGAAATATAACATTCCTGGTAATCAAGCTGACTTCATGAATGGCAAGAATATATATCGTAAAGAGAATGGGGTATGGAAGCAAAGAAATAAATAGTGTGAGGATAAATGAATCTGATTAAGATTATAGCAATTATCGTAGGCGCTGCCGTGATCTGGGTGGCGTCTTGTTTGTTTTTAAGGAAATATAAGGGGTGAAATAGATTTGAAACTTAAAGATTAGATAATAATATTATTACTTTAAAATGCAGAAAATAGACTAGTAAACAAGCTGTTTTTGTTTTTTAGCATAAAATATGATGAATCCTAGAGTTAAGAGGAGGGAATTATATTTATGGGATGTAATGGTGATTTCAGACGGTTCCGAGATTGTGATAGATTTTGGGATGATTTAATGTTCTGTAGACGTAGACATAGAGATTGTGATGACCGCCGTTGTAGACGCGACCGAGACTGTGATTGTGATGAATGTCGTCGTAGACGTAATCATGATCGTGACTGTGATTGCGATAATCGTCGAGAGTGGTAAATCTCTTTCAATGAGTGCGTTTCTTCACAGCACTCGTTTTTTTTGTTTATGGATTCTCTGAACTAATACTTATTAAATATGAAGAATATAGTTGCGATTCGTTTTAAGGTCTAACAAAACAAACGAATGAAAAAGAAAAGCAAGAATCAGGTGACTTCTGCCGCTTGAAGAAATTCTATTATTGTTTTGCCTATAGCACGAATGAATTTAGGTGAAATAGTAAGTTCACGCTGTTTAGATTTAAATCGCATCTTAACACCTCTATATTAACATAGACGCAGGAACGAGGAGATTTTTGGTCAAGTTTATGTAAAAAAGTAAAATGTCTTATTTAAGCCCCTAAAAGTTGATACTTATGTTATGTCTTGAATGTCATGGGAAGATACATGGCGTTAATAGAGTTACACATAAAGAATTACAAAGGATTAGAATAGAAAAATCAAAAGAACGTGGTGTGTATAAAGGAAAACCTAAGAAATACACTGAGACAAATGAAAGTATGAAACAAGCTTTAGAACTGTTTAAAAATCGTAAGAATAAAGGCTATAAAGTAAAGCAAATATGCAATGAAACAGGAGTTAGTCGTACTGTTTTGTACGAAATGGAAAATTACTCTGAGTAGAAGTGAAAAAATAGGAATTTGCCTTAAACATTTATTATAGTCAAGAATATTTATAAAAATATGAGTATGGAAACAAATCCGATTTCATAATGACGGAGGGAATTGATGTGGACATAACTCAAAGTATGGCAAGAATAGTGATTAATGGGAAAGACCTTCCGTTTACTTCAGTTAGAACTTCTGTATGGAATAACGGCCCTGTAAATGATTTAATTGTTTCGACAAACCAGAGAGTGAATGAGTTTTATCAATTTATGTGGTCACAATTACCAGTTACGCTCACAATGTATTTTCTTCAAGGAGCGGATTTAATGCGATTTGCTAGAATTGCTGGGATTAATGAGAGAGTAACGGGAGAATATATATATCATTTCATTTGGGGATAAGGCGGATTTAAAGTAGAAGTGGTGAGTAATCAGGGACCTTATCAATCAACAATACATTTTATAAGTAACGGATAACTGGAACAAAATATGAGCTCGCCTTTAAACATAATAAAAGTGTTGTCAACAGCTGAAGAGATTTAGGAAATAAGTCGATGCCTTTTAAGGTGTCGGCTTATTTAGTATGTTATGGTGGGGAATTTATCACTAGAAGGTCCCCATTTTAAAACAAAAAAACAAAGATGATAGGTGGGAGGATAATGATTTATTTGAGATTGACTGTTAAATTAAGAATTAGTATGGTTATGGAGCTAGTTAATAACAATTGAAATAGCACTAAAAACTAATAATACTGCCATAATGATGTTGAATAGTTGGTTATGTTTTACTAAAAGCTTTTGGAATATCGAACCGAATAAGCTCCAACTAAACGTACTCATTAAACCGACTGTACCTAGAAATATTGAAAAAAGAAGGTAACTAGAATATGAATTGTAGTATGGGAGAATAAAAGTAGAAACTACAGTCAGTCCGAATAATATCCCTTTAGGGTTAACAAACTGAAGAAAAATCCCCACTGTAAATAAGTTTTTATTATCTTTTTCATCGGGATCTGTACTGCCTTTACTAGTGAGTATTTTAATAGCTAGATATAGCATGTATGCTACTCCTAAAATTTTTAAAGGTAATTCGATTTTGGGTAAAATATTAATTAGTACGATATTAAAGAAACTACATAAAGAAGTGAGGAGGAGAAAACCGAAAGCTACTCCAAAGCAAAATTGCATGCTCCTTTTCAAACCAAGTTGATTTGCGTATGTCATAGCTAAAAAATTGTTAGGACCGGGTGTGAAGCTACTTATAAAAACAAATAATAAAAAAGAAAATAAAGGCATTTCAAAACCCCCTAAGTATTTTTCGTGTGTTATAATGACCGAAAAGAACAATATAACGTGTGCTTTTTATTATACATAACGGTCGTTATATTGTAAACAGTGTAGGGGTGTTTTTTTATGGAAGAAATTCAACTTATTTTGGCGAAAAATATAAAAGCAATACGTGAGAAAGAAAAATTAAGTTTAGAAAAAGTTTCCCAATTAACAGGTGTGAGTAAAACGATGATTGGACAAATTGAAAGAGGAGATTCAAGCCCGACACTTACAACAATATGGAAGATTGCGAATGGTTTAAAAGTGTCTTTTACCTCTTTAATCAATAATCCACAGGCTGATACGAAAGTAGTTTTACGAAATGATGTGCAAGTATTGTCTGAAGACAATGGGAGATATAAAGTGTATCCTTCTTTTCCTTTTCAAGATAAAAGGAACTTTGAAATCTATACGGTAGAAATTGAAACAGAAGGAAAATTAAGTTCGGAAGCACATAAAGAAGGAGCGGAAGAATTTATAACGGTGTTTGAAGGGGAATTGACAATTGAAATAAATGATTGTCAATACAAATTAAATAGCGGAGATTCAATTCGCTTTAAGGCGGATAGACCTCACACTTATAAAAATTCAGGAAGAATAGTAACTCGGTTAAGTATGACCATTTATTATCCAGCTTCATAAAATTTGCTATTTTATTTAGAATATAAAGAGATATGTTTTGATAAAACCATCTATAAGAGATGGTTTTATTTATTACATTTTACAAAAAAAGACACTCATTTGAGTGTCAACATAGTATTACTCTCGCGTATAGGATTGGAGAATATTTCTCAAATACGTATTGAGATGGTTCGTAAAGGAGAAATTGTCTTCTTATTTAATGTAACATCAGCATGAGCGCAGTGTAAATTGATAATATATATACGGAAAATTTAGTAAAGATAGTTACTACTATGAATATAGTGCAATGTGTTTTTGTTGCTTAATCACTGTCGTGATAGATACTAGTTTAGTATCTAAAAATGTTTATTAAAAAAGAATGAATCATTTTTTAATCGATTCGTATAATTGTTAGAAAGGTACCTGTTGAACCACCTTCAACTAAATTAACGATGGATAATATGCCGAATAATTGAAGCAAAATTGTATTACCAGCAAATAAATTGGTAATTAAATTATTATTATAATTTGAAGTTGATATTGCGGGAGTAAAAATAGATTGGAGTGGAAGAGTTCAATAGTAGTTGTAGCAAAGGTAAAAGTTTAATATATGTAAAAATCATTTGAGAATGAAAAAAAGATTAGTTATGGAATTTTTCTAAAATGATAGAGTTATTATTATATAAATTAGTATACAAAAATGTGGAATGAGGTATTAAATTGAAGCGAGATGATAAATTATCAATAAATAAAGCTATGATAGAACCTGGAAATATTGGACCTATATTTCCAGTTCTTCCCCCCAATTTATATTCCAACGGGACCAACAGGAGAACCTGGGGTTATTGGCCCCATAACAACAACCAATTTATTATATTATACTTTTTCAGATGGAGAGAAACTTATATATACAGATGCAGATGGGATAGCTCAATATGGGACAACGAATATATTATCACCTAGTGAGGTTTCATATATAAATTTGTTTATTAATGGAATTCTACAACCACAACCATTTTATGAAATTAGTACTGGTAAACTAACTTTATTGGATAATCAACCACCTTCGCAAGGGTCATCAATTATATTACAATTTATTATTATTAATTAAAAAAGACAGATTCTTAATGGAAAAAGGAATCTGTCTTTTTTTGTTCTAAATTACATTAGTTAAAATTAAGTGACGATAAATTCAATTGTTATTGGGATTCCACTGTCTAATGCATCTCCGCCAGGAATTGTAATAGCACCAGTAGGACCTGTGGTGACACTGGAGTTCACGCTAGGTTGAATTATGCCGTTTACATAGAGGTTGTAATACGTAAAAGTTGGAAAGGCAGTTGCAGTAGTACCGGCATCGTTTAAACAAGCTGTTGCAGCAATCGAAAAAGCTGCGCCTGTTCCAGCTCCTAGTGTAGATGTAAATCTCCTAGAAGCCATAAATGGTTGAATGATTGGCAATTAAATTGCACTCCTTTAATTACCTTTTTGAACGAAGTATAGAATAACTTGTCCACTATATTGTATGAAAGTTTTTTATAATAGAAACGGCTTCATGATTATAGAAGGAACATAATATTAGTAAAGGTATCATTGTTAATTATTTGAAAGAATGATGTTGTTACTTGTGGAATATATGCTAATGATTTATTTATGTTTTAATTTTTAAATGAAAATGTGCTTTTGGACCTAATAGATAAACGTGGAAAAATAAAATAAACTCTTAAGTTTAGGTGTTTAATCTAAGCAGTCAATTATTAAAAACATATAATTAGTATGTGAGTCATGAACATAATTAAATGTCGTTTTAAAGTTTAATTATAATTCATGTTTCCTATTTTAAGTGAATAAATAACATAACTCTTTGTACACTTTTATGGTTCTTATAATAGGAAAACACTCAACTATAAGACAAGTAAGGAGGAAATAAATGTCACATAACAATTGTTTTGGTCATAATAACTGCAATCCGATAGTTTTCACTCCAGAATGTTGTAATAATCCACAAACAGTTCCAATTACTAGCACTCAATTAGGACAATTAATCACTTTACTAAATTCTTTAATTTCAGCTATTGCAGCATTTTTTGCAAATCCAAGTGATGCAAACAGATTAAATTTACTCAATTTGTTTACTCAACTATTAAATTTACTAAATGGATTAGCACCATCTCCAGAGGGTAATTATTTAAAACAACTAATTCAAAGTATTATCAATGTACTACAATCCCCTAATCCAAACTTAAGCGAATTACTTTCTTTATTACAACAATTCTACAGTGCCCTTGCACCATTCTTCTTCTCTCTAATTATTGATCCTGCGAGTTTACAACTTCTATTAAACTTATTAACACAACTAATTGGTGCTACTCCAGGAGGCGGAGCAACAGGTCCAACAGGTCCAACAGGTCCAACAGGAGCAACAGGATCAGGAGGAGCAGGAGCAACAGGAGCAACAGGGGCAACAGGAGCAACAGGAGCAACAGGGGCAGGAGCAACAGGAGCAACAGGAGCAACAGGAGCAACAGGAGCAACAGGGGCAACAGGAGCAACAGGAGCAACAGGAGCAACAGGAGCAACAGGAGCAACAGGAGCAACAGGAGCAACAGGAGCAACAGGAGCAACAGGAGCAACAGGAGCAACAGGAGCAACAGGAGCAACAGGAGCAACAGGAGCAACAGGAGCAACAGGAGCAACAGGAGCAACAGGAGCGACAGGTCCAACTGGTGCAACAGGAGCAACAGGAGGCGGAGCTATTATTCCGTATGCTTCAGGTACAACGCCAGCTGCGTTAGTTAACGCATTAGTAGCTAATACAGGAACTCTCCTTGGATTTGGTTTTAGTCAGCCTGGCGTAGCATTAACAGGTGGAACTGATATCACACTAGCGTTAGGGGTAGGTGATTATGCATTTGTAGCACCACGTGCAGGAACTATTACGTCATTAGCAGGTTTCTTTAGTGCAACAGCGGCATTAACGGTATTAACACCGGTACAAATTCAGATGCAAATATTAACTGCACCTGCAGGAAGTAATACGTTTACAGTTCAGGGAGCACCTCTATTATTAACACCAACATTTACTACAATAGCAATTTTGGACACAGCATCAGGGATCGTAGCTGAAAGTATTCCAGTAGTTGCTGGGGAACAAATACTATTATATGTTTCATTAACAGCTGCTAGTCCAATAGCTGCAGTTGCTGGATTTGTAAGTGCAGGTATTAATATCGTCTAACTTGTTACAATGTTTGTTTGAAATTTAAACAGGCATTTGTAGATAGCCCCTCCTAATAAAATTAGGAGGGGCTATCTTTTATGGAAAGATAGGTGATGAATCAATTGAGAAATTACTGTTTGATAAGTTGGTATATAAGAAAAATCAAAATTTATATTTTGCACTTTATTGTTTATAGAATAAGTTATATGGTTTGAAAAATTACATATAAACAAAAAAGATGAATTCTATTAAAAATAGAATTCATCCATTAAAAAAACTATATACTAGGGCTTAAATTATTTATCATGAGCGGTGAAATGTCATTGCTCAAATTAGTAATAAACTATTTATTTTTATTACAGTTACATCCTTTTTTCTTTACATAGCCTTGCTCGGCTAAATCTCTTTGTGACTGGGAATCGGAAGATTGAGAGTTCGAAGATTGAGAGGATGCTGAAGAGCTACTATTTTTATTATTAGAGTAGTTTTTTCGATAGTTATAATTACTCATAGTACTATCACCTCCAATTAAATATATAAATATTATATGTATGAACTCTATTAATTGTTACGATAAAAAATCTCCCCGATATTTTCCGAGGAGATAAATGGTGGTTCTATTAAAATGATACTAATTAATACCCCCAGTATAGGGGGAAGTAATAAGAATCTTGGTAATATAGATTTTGTTGTTGAGTAGGGGGCTGAGTTGACCGATTTATCATGTCGCGGTTTTGATTACAGTTTGCGGGAGGACCAATTACCGTAGTGGATTGAATTGGGGATACTGCTTGTTTCCATTGTTGTTCATTGAGGCAATAAGTATGAGCCATCATATTAGTGGGAGTTAATCTTAAAATATCAGAACCAAAAATAACTTCTGGGGTTGGGGCGTCGAATATAGCTAATAAATGAGTATTATCTGCTGAAGCAATTTCATAATGCCACCACGCTTGTGGGATGTTGGCAACTTGCCCTGGTTTTATCGGTAAGTTTAATATTTGATTCGTAAATGGATTAAGTAAAGAAACAACAGCAGATCCTGAAATACAGTAAACGAGTTCAGCTGCATTTTGATGAATATGTGGTTCTACAACGTTGCCTGTACTTAAATAAATATCTAATAAAGAAGTGCTTTCTAAAGTGTTTAATTGTTTCATGCCAAGCACGTTTATATAATTTTGGACATCTTTCTTAAAAAAATTACTTTTACTTAAATCATAAGTGAAATTAGTTGAGGGGGAAGTGTAGTCGATATTAGAAGTCAATTGTATTACCCGCCTTTCTATAGGTAAGTTAGGTTACAAAATTAGGATATGTGTCTAGTGTTTGTTATGTGCCGTTGTCGGTAGCTTAATAAATTTACCTATTTCATAAAGAATATAGGGTGTACCTCGTACTTACATTAATATTAATACGGATATATAACAGTTAATATAGATGTTGGATAAAGATTAAAAAGTATAGAAATGTGTTTCGTCTATTTAGAAATAATGGTTACATTATGATAAAAGACCACTACCTTTAGAGTGGTAGTGGTCTTTTATTTAAGATAGTTTTTGCTGGATAATTAATTGTGCTTTAGCGGTATTGGCGTAATTTAGCCAATCTAATTCCAAGTTTTGTTTTAAACCAAAATGGATTTCGATGACGTCAAAATGAGATACCTTTGTTTTAAGTGGAACGGGTATTCCATTTACTATTGCTTTTTTCATGTTATGTGCAATTTTTGGAAATGCAGAGAAAGAAAAATCAATAATTGTAGCCCCCTCTGGTAAATAAATAGGTTGTAAATCTGTAGTATAAGCCGTAATGGTATTTTCAAATAGTTCATACGATACTAGATTGTGGAAAGCGATTGGATCTGTATTTAATAAATTATTATTCACAATTGTATCATTCATTATTTTATAAGATATTGCTTGAACATCTACAATTCTATTATTCAATAAAGAAAAAATACCATTGTTTTTTAATGTTTTTGCTAATTGTGTTTGAATGATAATTGTTTGTTCAGTATCATTCATATTGATTTTAGTTTTTAAATTGTTATTAAAATGGCTATTTTCAAGTGCTATATTATCTTCGAAATAGTTTATAGTTGGTTTGTATAATTGATGTATTATTCCAAGAAATTTATAGCAATCTAGTACACTTGTAGTTGTAATACAAATTTGTGAAATCCCTGATACGTTTTCTACTTCTTGTAATTGTGAGTAAGCAGTATAAATTGGAGGGAACTCATAGCTTATTTCAAATGAAAGGTTAGTATCATAAAAAGAATGTATTCCCTTTCTTAAATGAGTTATATTTTTTTGAAGATGCGGCACATATCCGGTTAAAAATTTATGTACTTCGGTATATCTTTCTATATGTAGATATTGAAAAGCAAGATTTTCTAATTCGTGCTGGATTGTATATAACCCTAATCGCTTTGCAAGTGGCGCAAAAAGTGTTAATGTTTCATTCGCATAAGCTACTTGTTTTGCGGGCTTTTTAACACTCAATGTTTTTATATTATGAAGTCGATCTATAACTTTAATAATGCCAACACGTATATCTTGTTGAGAGGATAATAGTAACTTTTTAAAATTAATTGCTTCGTATAATGCTTTCTTTTGATCTTGTTGTTTTTTTCCTTTTGTTAATCCATTTACAATATATCGAATAGTCGCACCAAAATGTGATTCAATTTCTTCTAGAGAATATTCGGTATCTTCTACAACATCGTGTAATAAAGCAGCAATCAATGTTGTAATGTCAGCTTTATAATTTAGCAGTATTTCTGTAATTGCGAAAGGATGAATGATGTACGGTTCTCCAGTTTGACGGTATTGTCCGTCATGTGCTTTCTCTGCAAAATGTATAGCTTTTTTTAATAGTTTTAATTCCTCAGATTGAAGATAATTTGCCTTTTGTAATAATACCTTGCTCATATAAATCCGTCCCTTAAAATTATTTTTAATAATAATTCTATATAATAGAATAAATACCCTTCGAAATTGTTTTAAATGTGTAAAAAAATAAAGGTATTGAGATTAAACTATATTCGTATTCCCATTCATACTTTGGATTGATGGAAAAAAGTAATGAACGTGTTAATTTAAAATTACATCAATCAATAATAAGGAGTGAATGTTCATGTCATTTAGTGAAATGATTAGAAATGAAGTGCTCAGCTGGGCGGGTGTTTCTGAAAAACCGCATCGATTTGGTGGTATTGAAATAAATTATGGTAAGAAAGAACTTGGTCATCTTCATGGTGAAAAGTTAGTTGATTTACCATTTCCGAAGGTAAAGCGAGATGAATTAGTGAACGAAGGGTTAGTGAAACCACATCACGTATTACCTGAATCAGGATGGATAAGTTATTATATAAAGAGTGAAGAGGATATTGCATTCGCAATTGAGTTATTTCGTATGCAATATGACCGAATACAAAAAAGAAATAAAGTAGATAAATAAAAATTTGTTTTTATGTCACATCCCTCCTAAATCGTTCGTCTTGTATGTAGAACGATAAGGAGGGATTTTATTATGAATACATTTGATGTAGCAATTGTTGGCGGTGGGCTTGCTGGGCTAACAGCATCTATATATTTAGCGAAAGCTGGAAGGAAAGTTATTGTATTAGAAAAATCTAGTCACTTCGGTGGTCGAGGGATGACTATAAATAAAAATGGCATTTGTATGAATCTTGGTGCACATGCTTTATATAGAGGTGGAGAAGCGTTTATAACTTTTAATGAACTAGGTATAAATCTTCCGGGGGGAATCCCATCTACAAAAGCACATGGAATATGGAAAGGGGATATTTTCACCATCCCAACAGATTTTCGCTCTATTTTATCAACACCGTTACTTTCATGGTCTGCAAAAGTACAGTTCTCTCGTCTTATGATTCATTTGGGGAATTTAGATGTAGGAAAAGTTCCAAAAATGAGTCTAACTACATGGGCAGAAAATGAGATTAAAGATCCAATGGTTCGAAATATATTTTATGCATTATGCCGAACAACAACATATACGTATGCTCCTACAATACAATTAGCATCTTCCGTACTAAAGCAAATACAGCTTTCTATGAAAGAAGGGGTATTTTATGTAGATGGTGGTTGGGAGACGATAATAACAAAATTAAGAGACATAGCGAATAATGTCGGGGTGCAATTTTTGGCTAAAAAGCATGTTTTGGAAATAGAGCATTACGAAGGTAAACAAAGAATACATTGTTTTGATGATGAGGTATTTGAAGTAGGTACAGTCATCGTGACGACTCCACCGAAGGAAGCTTGTAAAATAATAAAAGGTGCAGAAGGAACAAGTTTGCATAGATGGAGTGAACAATCGGTACCAGTTACCGTTGCTGCATTAGATATTGGTTTGAGACGATTAACCAATCCTACACATCAATTTGCATTAGGGTTAGATCAACCTATATTTTTCACGAATCAATCAAGAGCAGCTAAATTAAGTGAAGATGGATCAATTGCAGTGAGTCTAATTAAATACCATAACCCTGCGCTAGAGCTGAATCATATTCAAGAAGATAAAGAACAGTTAGAAAATACGATGGAATTGTTACATCCAAATTGGAAAAGAGAAGTTGTTGCAAAGCAATATTTACCAAAAATAACGGTAGTACATGATTTTCCTCATATTGACCGCGTTGAAAAACCGGGCCCTAATATACCTGAAATGTCAGGTGTTTATGTTGCAGGAGATTGGACTGGGCATGATGAAATATTAGCTGATGCTGCAGTAGCAAGCGGAAAACGTGCAGCGTTACACATTTTAAAGCAATCCGAAAGTGAGGCAGTTCATCATGGAAACGGAGCAGTTATATGAAGCGTATCAACCGTTATTATTTTCGTTAGCATACAGAATCCTTGGGAGTGTTATGGATGCTGAGGATATCGTTCATGACGTTTTTATCTCGCTAAATAATATAGAGGACGTTCAATCTATAGAAAATATGAAAGCATATTTATGTAAAATGGTAACAAATCGCTCAATTGATAAATTACGTTCGGCAGCACATAAACGTAATTTATATGTAGGAATGTGGTTGCCGGAGCCATTTGTGGAAGAGACTGATGACCCATCTGAGTCATTTGTAATGAAAGAATCCATTTCTACGGCATATTTATTACTTTTACAACAACTGTCTGAGGTAGAGAGAGTTGTTTTCATATTAAGAGAGGTTTTCAGTTATGAATACGAAGAAATCGCTTCAATTGTTGATAAGAGTAGTGTGACCTGCCGAAAAATCTTTCAACGTGCACGGAACAGTATTTTGGATAAGCCGAAGCAATCAACATTAAGTCCGAAGAAAATGGCTGCCTATGTGGAAAAATTTGTATCTTCATTACAGTGTGGGGATGCGCAAGGCATGTTAGAAGTATTAAAAACAGATGCGATATTTAAAGCAGATGGTGGTGGTAAAGTTACAACTGCAATTAATCCGATTTATTCTGCAGATAAAATTATACGTTTGTTCTTTGGAATTGCAAAACGATTGCCAGAAAAGTATAGTGTTGATTTCAAAAAAATAAATGGTGCACCAGGCGTTATAGTTACAATAAATAATAAAGTGACGTATGTACTTTCATTCGCATTTGAGGATGAGAAAATTTCAAACATTTATATGATGGTTAATCCTGAAAAACTTATGCACTTAAATGTAATAGTATAAAAAAGACGCATTTCTTTAGAAATGCGTCTTTTTTTTATTTTTCTAACATTTCAAGAGGTACATCTTTTTCGCCGGCTACCTCAAATTTAATTTCCCCGTCTTCTTCATAAATACGTGAAATAATCGGTATAGTAATCATTAATTTTTTATGCTGTTTTCGCTTTCTAGCGGCATCTAAGCTAATCACGTTCATTGTAAGCATCCTTTCTTCTAGAAATATATAAACAAAAGAAAATGCGTCCGGAAAGGGCGCTTAATTGAATTTGAAATACCGATTCATTTAAATGGGGTTTATATTATTTAATAACTGCAATTTAATTAAAAATAGTATGAATGGAATAATTGCACGTAGAAATTAACTTTACCAAAAAACGAAACAATATGCTATAAAAAAATTTAAAAATTTGTCATATAACGAGAAAAAGGTTTTCGTTTCGCATATAATGAAAGTAGACGGGCAGCAAGAGCTTTTTCATCATATTGCTTGGAAAGGCGATGAAAAGAATGGATACTGTAGATTCATTATTATTGCAACTTGAACAATATGGAGAAGAGCATGATCGAAATAAAAAAACGCGGGAAGAGAAATTACGGAATATTTCTCGTGAGATGGGGCAATTTTTATCAATTTTAGTAAAAGGGTGTAATGCAAAAAACATTTTAGAAATTGGAACTTCTAATGGCTATTCTACATTGTGGTTAGCTAATGCGGTAGAAGAAACAAATGGAAATGTAACAACTGTAGAGCTTTCTTCAGAACGGGTTGGAGAGGCAATTGTAAACTTTGAAAAGGCGAACCTTGTACAAAGAATTGATGTCCATAATCAAGAAGCAGGGGCGTTTTTAGATTCGCAATTAGATCATTCATTTGATTTTATTTTCCTAGATTCAGAACGTACACAATACATGTGGTGGTGGGAACATATAAAACGTATTTTAGAGCCAAAAGGTTTGCTTGTTATTGATAATGCAACTTCACATACAGAAGAATTAGCGGAGTTTATCAAGCTGATTGAAGAAGATGATACGTATGAAACGGCGTTATTAGCTTTTCAAAAGGGAGCATTCGTTGCTCGAAAAAATAAGTAGAAGTGAGCATGACATAATTATCACATTGAAAGATAACAAATGTCAAAAGATTGAGTGCTGTATGATTTGAAGGAGATTGACCAATTGAATTTCAAATTAGATTGAAGAGGTAATAAATAATGGGATTCGTAAAGAATCCGCCTTCAGCATGTTCCTCTCTAGGTCTTAAGTCTGAGGAAAATAATGAAGAGAACAGGTATACTTATACTATGAAACAGGGAATGACTGCATAAGCAGGTATTTCTTGAAAAATCGATTTCAAGCAAGCAAAATGTGTATGAAATACGATATGTTAGATGAAATATAGTGCATATAAATTCGCACATATAAATAAAGGAGCGATTTTGTTGACTGAACTCGAGAAAAAAGAACCTGTATCGATTGTGAAAGATAATAATGTAGAAGTAGTAGTGGATACAGTAATAAAAGATGCCGAACTTGAAGAATTAAATAAAGAAGCTGATCTGTATGTACAAAAGTTAAATAGCGAGCAAAATACAGATTTATCAAAAGTATTGTCGCAGCTTGGAGACTTAGGAGATAAAGAGCAACAAGCAGCAGGACAAACGTTATCAGCATTAAAACGTCCTGTAACAGCGATGATGAATGGAAAGAACGAAGAAATTCCAAATACATTGTTAGAATTACGCAAAGTGGTATCAGAGCTTGATCCGAATTCATTAAAAGCAAGTGGTATGAAAAAAATTATGTTTAAAGTATTCAAGAAAAATCCACTTGAAACATACGTGCATAAATATCAATCTATAGATAAGCAAATTGAGGAGATTATAAGATCCCTTTTAATTGGTCGTGATAACTTACAAGAAGATACAGTTGGTCTTGAAATGTTAAAAGAGCAATCACATGATAAAATCCACGCTCTTGATAAACAAGTATACTTAGGAAGAAAACTGGCTGGCATGCTTGAAGCTGAGAAGCAAAATCCAGAACGTCAAAGAGATATTCCGTTAATAAATGATGCATTAGAAAAGATACTTGTACGAACACGTAATATGCAGCAAGCAAAAAGTGTATTATTACAATCTATCGCATCTGTCGATATTATTAAGAAAAATAATGAAAAGCTAACAGAAGCAATTCGCAATGCAATTACGATGACACAAAACGTTGTAACGGTTTCAGCTGCAATACAGCTTGCATTAACAAATCAACGTAAAACAATTGATGCTGTTAATGCAACAAATGAAGCGATTGAATCAATGGTATTAAGCAATTCACAAGCATTAAAACAAAATACAGAAGAAACAACAAAACTCCTTGAAAATCCTGCAATTAGCATGGATAAATTACGTGAGTCATTCCAAAATGTATTCGCCGCTATTGAAGCATCTGAGAAATCGTCAGAACGTATTATTGAGTCTAGTAAGAAATTTGTAATTGAACTAGATACATTTAATGATGAGATGAAGCAGAAACTCATTCAGCGCCCAAGGAAATAACAGACTTTTAGAGGAGGTGAAAAAATGAGTTTCATTCAAACAGTATTAGTACTATTGGGTACATTGCTTTTAATCGCATTTACTGTCGTTGTTTTAGTTGTATACTTCGGACGTAAACTTTATTTTTCATGGACGAAACCATATAAGAGAGCGCAAGATTCCATTGAGAAATTATCGAACAAATCAACACCGTTTTTACAAGAATTTACGCAACATCCACTCTTTTATCGCTGGGTTCGTACAGAAGGGAAAAAAGAACAAAATACTTTAAACACTCTTTTCTGTACTTCAGGCCAACGTACGAGAGAGCAAGTTTTCTCAATGTTACCGAAAGAAAAGCAGAAAAAAGTGCATGTGATGGCAAAAACAACGAAAAAGCTTACGAATGAAGATATTGATATCGCAACAATGAAAGTGAAAGATTTCTTGAGACAAGAATCACAACAAACTGTAAAACCGACAGACTTATCGTTTTATAAATTGTATTTCTATGATCGATATCCAGATGCATTAAATACAATTCAAGCGTATAAACGCTCGATTAATCCTTCACTACAAAGAACGGTTGATGAGATTACAATTTCAGTATTAAATGCACTTCCGTATTATCAAGAACAACGTATGTTTGAACAACAACATAAACTTGAAACGTTCTTAATGAAAGATTTAACAGCGATGCTATCGTTGGTAGTACAATTACCACCTTCACAAAGACCAGAGAAGGAAGAAGAACTGAAAATCTACTTGCAAAATTTCCAAAAAGAAATGGAAGAAGTAGAACGAGATATTCGCGACGCCATTGATCATGATTTGAATGTAAAGATGAGAGCAGCGACTGAGAAGTTTAAGAATAAATAGAAGAGATCGCCTAAAAAGTTGAATGTTTCAGCTTTTAGGCGTTTTTTTTATGAATTGAGAGAGTGTAATCTTTTGTGAAATTGTATATCAAAACGTTTATAAATGGTAAAATATAGAGTGGTTTTTATACTTTGTGTAAACAATTATTATAAAAGGGGTATGATATTGTGTTATTTGAGTTAGTCATACTATTTGTAATTCTATTTTTATTTCTTGGCTATCCTACTAGTAAAGCCTGGGATAGTTTCCAATCGAAGAAGGAGAATTCCTCAAGTATACTAAAGTTCGAACCACAGGAAATATTATCAATATGTTTGAGTTATTTTATCTTTGGTTTAGGTATTTTGTGGAATGCAAATGATGTAAGAGGAGGAATACCATTACATAAATTTGAAAAGAACGGAATGATGTCTGATCAATATGCTTCTTTAGCACATGACCACATTGCTATAATAGTTCTCTTAGTTATTTTAGGTGGGGTTTCGTATTGGAGATTAACAACAGGCCTAACAAAACTTTCACCAATATTTTATATTTTTTATAGTACTTTAATGATAGTAAACATTGTATATACATTCATCTATATTACCCATACAGGCTTTGCCTTTTATACGGAACTCGGAGGATTGAGATACATTCCAGTTTTTTGTATTCAAGTTGGGATGCTTGCATTTAGTCTATTATTCATAGCTAAATTAAGAAATTCATTAAGTTATTTCATACAATCACAGCATGAGAAAGATTAAAAGCAGAGCAACAGAATTATATTATTTCTGTATCGTATTTCTTTTGGATATCAAAAAATGGCTACAATCTGGATGATAAGTTTATTTCCTGTCTTGTTAATTGTTCAATTTATTTTAATACTGTTTGGCCAAAAACCAGATAGTTTTATAAGAGTGTTTATGGAAACAAGTAGCTTTAATTATTCTAAGATTCCTGCCCCAAGTCCTCAAATTGTCTCTGGAGATGGGCATTATTTATGTACAGTTTCTGTGAAAGGGCATAAAAACATTGTTAAGCCATTACGAGCAGGAAGTAGGCATGGAGAAAGAATTACAGTTAATCGACAGTTATTAATTGCGAACGCCTTTGAAAATGTAATTGAGGAGCGCGTACCAAAATGTCATAAAGTTATTCGTAATTTTTATGATAAATACGGTTATCCGATTAGTAAACATATTAATACGAAATGGTCGGCTGATTTTGTTTATATTTTAATGAAGCCACTAGAATGGTTCTTCTTATTTGTACTTTACACAGTAGATAAAAACCCTGAGAATAGAATTCATATTCAATATAGTGAACTACGAAAATAAAAGTAAGAGCCCGCATTCAAAAATGGGGGCTCTTACTTTTATTTTGCTTGAATAGTAGATTTACTAGAAGCAACACTTTCATTATGCAATCGATCCACTGCTGTTACTACATACGTGTACGTTTCTCCAGAAATAACGGTTTTATCTACATAAATTTCTCCAAGTTTTGTTTTTCTTACAGTAGTAAGTAAATTTTTCGGATTTTGTATGTCCACTTTATTTTTTCTATTCACACGGTAAATAGCGTAATAAGCAGAATCATTCTCGCTATTGTCAATGATACCAACAGCAATACCTTCATCTCTTGGAATGGCACCTTTTAAAGTAGGTTGTTTTGGTGGATCATGATCAAGCCAAGGCATAGGCGGGATTAATGCAGGATGTTTATATATGTCTTTTGAGAGTCTATCTTTAATTCCTAGTGGATTATTATTTATATCTTTTAAGCTGAAATGCATGCTTCCTTTTATTTGAGGATATAGCCGATTTAATGCAATTTGTCTTGGATATTCTTCTGGATCAGACCAAGCAGGAACAGAGTTGTTATTAATTTTATAAGCCGCCTGACCGATGTATAGATGAATGGGTCTATTATTTGTTTCTTTTATCCACCAATCTACTAATATATCATATGCAGCAGGCGTGAAACCAACATTCCAATATATTTGCGGTGTAATGTAGTCAATGTATCCTTTTTGTATCCACTCACGTGTATCAGCGTAAAGGTCATCATAGTTTCTTTGACCTGCGGTTGTGTTAGAACCGGTTGGATCGTCAGCTATATTTCGCCATACGCCGAACGGACTTATGCCAAACTTTACGTATGATTTTTCTTGTTTAATAGCAGCGTGTAACCCTTTTACAAGTTCATTGACATTGTCACGTCGCCAATCTTCTATATTAGTAAATCTACCGTTATTATAAGTTTCGTACGTTTTTTGATCGGGAAACACTTCACCAACTACTTTATAGGGATAAAAATAATCGTCCATATGAATGGCATCAATGTCATAATTTCGAACGATTTCTAAAGCGCCTTCTGTTATAAATTTTTTAACTTCTGGAATGCCAGGATTGTAATATAACTTTCCGCCATAAGGTACAACCCAATCGGGATGTTGCCTTGCAGGGTGATTATTTGATAATCGATTTATATCAGTGTGATTCATCGTTATTCGGTATGGATTAATCCATGCGTGGAATTCTATATTTCTTTTATGAGCTTCTTCAATCATAAATGCGAGCGGGTCATAACCAGGATCTTTTCCTTGTATACCCGTAATGTACTCAGACCAAGGACCGTGATTTGAAGGGTAAAAAGCATCAGCGGTTGGTTTGATTTGTACAACGACTGCATTCATACCAGTGTTTTTTAAATCGTCTAATAGTCTTATAAATTCTTGTTTCTGATTTTCAATAGGTAAGCCAGTTTTTGAGGGCCAATCAATATTGAGAACAGATGCTATCCATACAGCGCGTAATTCATGTTTTTTGTACGTAGTAGTTACTTCAGCATAAGTAGAATGAGGGGAAATGAAAGAGAAAGGAATAAAAAAGATGACGATACAACATATCATTAATAAACGCTTAATGATCATTTATACGCCTCCCTATTATATGATTATTTAAAATATTATACGATGTGAGGTTGGCCTTGCAATTGAGAAAAATAAATATTGAAACATTAATTTAATAGGGGAAATATTTTTAATGAAATTTACTTTCAATATAACTAATTCATTTCATTACTTCATATGCTTGTTAGTAAAGTGAAACTTTCTTTCATTTGAAGGAAACAATTTATAAGTATAGGAGGATTCATAAATGAAAGTTTTATTCGTTTGTTCTGGAGGGATGTCCAGCGCAATTGTTGTAAACGCTTTAAAAAAAGAGGCGGAGAAAAAGGGTGTAAACATGGAAGTGCATGCAATTGGAACAAGTGAGGTGGAAGAAGAAGTAAAGAATGGTTGGGATGTTGTAATGGTTGCACCTCAAGTAAGACATCGATTTGACTCTGTAAAAAAATTTGCAGAAGAAGAATCTATCCCCTGCGGTATCATACCGCCGCAAGCATATACGCCGCTTGGTGGACCGACTTTATTAAAAACTGTAAATGAATTAATTAGTTAGGGGGAAGCGTTATGAATAAGTTTCTCACGTTTCTTGATAAAAACTTATCTGGACCGATGGCAAGGCTTTCTGAACAGAGGCATTTACAAGCGATCCGTGATGGAGTTATTTCGGCGTTACCATTTATTATTGTAGGAAGTTTCTTTTTAATAGTAGCATTTCCACCATTACCGAAAGATAGTTTCATATCCGTTTGGGCATTAAAAAATCAAACAAGTATATTAATACCATATCGTTTAACGATGTTTATTATGTCTTTATATATAGCATTTGGAATAGGTTATAATTTAGCGAAAAGTTATAAGCTAGATGCTTTATCAGGGGCACAGCTTGCAGTATGTTCATTACTATTAACATTAACACCTGAATTAATTGATAAAAAAGGCTTTATGCTTCCGATGACAAATCTCGGAGGTCATGGATTATTCGTGACGATGATTGTTTCTATTTTATCAGTTGAGATTTTAAGGTTTTGTAAGAAGAATAACGTAACAATCAAAATGCCAGAGCAAGTACCATCATCAGTATCGCGTTCGTTTGAAGCACTTATACCTGCAGCTTTTGTTATTATTATTATGAGTCTTATTACAGTCGTTTTTAAAGTGGATCTACATTACGTTGTAGATAAATTAGCCGCACCGTTAGTAAAAGCTGGTGATAGTTACTTTGGCGTTATTATACCTGTATTTTTAATTACATTTTTCTGGTCCTTTGGAATACATGGTGTATCAGTTGTAGGTACTGTGGCAAGACCGCTTTGGGATGTGTATTTAGGAAAGAACGGTGAAGCTGTAGCAAGTGGTGCGAGTCATTTTCCATTCATTGCACCAGAGCCGTTTTATCAATGGTTTATTTGGATTGGTGGCTCGGGAGCAACGTTAGGACTTGTGTTAGCGATGATCGTATTTGGGCGATCAAAATATTCGAAAGCGTTATCGAGAACTTGTATTGTACCTGGGATTTTTAATATTAATGAACCAGTTATATTCGGTTTGCCGATTGTATTGAATCCAATTTTAATTATTCCTTTCGTTATTACACCATTAGTAACCGCTACTATAGCGTATGCTGCAACTGCAATGGGATTTGTAACACCAACTCATATAATGCCGCCATGGACATTACCGGCCCCAATTGGTGCGTATTTAGCTACTGGAGGAGATTGGCGTGCAATTGTATTAGTTTTTATTAATATAGCAATATCATTCCTTATTTACTTACCATTCTTTAAAATGTACGACAAAAACATGCTTGAAATTGAGAAAAATGGTGATGGGGAATCTGTTAATCCGTAAGTTTTATATTTTATTTTTGAGTGATAGGCATTTTGTCTATCACTTCTTTCACATTAAGTCCAGAGAGGGTGAAATGGAATGAATATAAAATTTAGTTATAAAGGTGTATTTTTATTACTATTTGGAGTGATATGTGCGAATTTACTTTTTGTACCTTTATTAAGAATGCTAAATTTATCACAAATGCATAGTATATGGCTCGTTACAAGCATTGCGGCAAGTGTTTTGCTTACAGTAGTTGTTTCTTTCATTGATGGATCGTTTGCGTCGAAAGCTCAGTTGTTTTTTAGATTTATATTATTTTCGATTGGTTGTACGTTTGTAACTTACATGATTGTTTTTTAGTAAATAGGAGGTCATGCATGTTATGTATATTGTAGGGATAATGTCTGGTACATCGTTAGACGGAATAGATGTAGCACTCGTTTATATAGAAGGAAGCGGTGTAGATTCTAAAATCGAACTCATCCATTTTACTACAGTTCCATTTTGTCATGATATAAAAAATGAAATACAACAATCCTTATCAATAGAAAATTCAAATGTTCAACTTATATGCAGTTTGAATTTTAAGCTCGGTTTATGTTTTGCCAATGCTGTAAAGGAAGTTTGTAAAGAGGTCAATCTTTCTTTGAAACAATTAGGTTTAATAGGTTGTCATGGACAAACGATTTATCATCAACCAAAGCAAGATGATAATATGATACCTTCCACATTGCAAATTGGGGAACCAGCAGTAATAGCATACGAAACGAACACGACGGTTATCTCAAATTTCCGAACGATGGACATGGCAGCAGGAGGACAAGGTGCACCACTTGTACCATATTCAGAGATTATTTTGTATCGTCATCCAACTAAAAATAGACTACTACAAAACATTGGTGGGATTAGAAATGTTACAGTAATACCAAGTCACTTAAGTGATAAGAGCGTTATAGCTTTTGATACTGGTCCAGGGAATATGGTAATTGATGAAGTATGTCAAAGGTTATTTCAGTTGCTATATGATCAAAATGGTAGGATTGCAAAACAGGGAGTAGTTGTAGATGAAATTTTGACTTATTGTATGAACCATCCATTTTTGAAAATGAATCCACCAAAATCAACTGGTAGAGAACAGTTTGGAGAAGAATTTGTAAGTGAATTATTGAAGCGATATGAAAAGCATAGTAAAGAAAATATATTGACGACTGTCACGATGTTTACAGCAAGTTCAATTGTTCATCATTATAAGGAGTTTATTCTGCCATATTATGAAATCGATGAGGTGATTTTAGGTGGTGGGGGAAGTTATAATGATACACTTGTTGAAATGGTACGAAATGGATTGAAAGAAGAAAAATGCGCAATATGTATTCAAGAAGATTTAGGCTATTCTTCCGCAGCGAAAGAAGCTGTCGCATTTGCGATTTTAGCAAATGAAACGTATCATCGTAATCCGAGTAATGTGCCAAGCGCAACAGGTGCAAAGCAATCTGTAGTTTTAGGGAATATAACATTCCCTCCAATATGAAGAAAATGAGGCGAACATATATGAAGTATATGATTGGAGTAGATGGTGGGGGAACGAAGACAGAAGCAATTGCATTTAATCAAGACGGAAACGAAGTTGTACGAGGTATGAGTGGGTTTGGAAACATATTAATAGATTATGAAAAAGCAGTTTCGCATATTATGGAGGCGATCGATCAATGCAAGAAAGCTTTAATAGATGGGCACTGCGTTTGTATTTGTTTAGGATTAGCGGGTATAAGTGGAGCGAATACAAATGAATTAACATTACGTCTAAAAAATAAGTACGGAACACAAATTGAAGCTTTTAATGATGCAATGATTGCACATGCAGCTGCTTTAAAAGGGAAAGATGGAATTTTAACAATTGGCGGTACAGGCGCGATTTGTCTTGGAAAGAAAGGAGAAGTGTACGAATATAGCGGTGGATGGGGACATATTTTAGGAGATGAAGGAAGCGGGTATTGGATTGCGTTACAGGGTTTAAAGAGAATGGCAAATCAATTTGATCAAGGAGTTGCACTTTGCCCATTAAGCTTAAGTATTCAAGACGAGTTTCAACTTTTGACATCGTCACACATAAAAAGACTAGTATACACCTCTTCAAAAGATAAAGTTGCAGCAATTGCACCATTCATTATTGAGGAAGCGAGAAATGGGAATGATGATGCACATAAAATTATCCTGCAAGCGGCTACGGAATTAACGAGAATTACGGTGAATATTTATAATAAGATGCAGTTTGATTTATCCACTCCAATTGCAGTAAGTGGAAGCATATTACGTTTCGTTCCTGAAATATATACTGAATTTAAGAAATGCTGTGAGAAAAGTATAGGGGAAGTTACATTTGTATCACAATCAGAACCAGCAGTGAAAGGGACTTATTATTTAATGAAGAATATATATTTTAAAAAATAGCTGCATGAGAATTTTTGTATGATTTGTAAAAATATGATGTTAAGATGTATAAAGGGATGTAGATAAAAAGTACAATATACATAGTCATTGAATATTGTATAAGTACTCTCATGTAGAAAGTGAATGATTACATGATTAATAGTATGCAATTTTTGTATTTGGTCGCTTCTTATTTATTTGGAAACATATTGACCGCTTATATAGTAACGAAATGGAGACATAACGTTGATATTCGGAATGAAGGAAGCGGGAATCCTGGCGCAAGAAATATGGGGCGTGTATATGGAAAAGGATATTTTGTCGCTACATTTTTAGGTGATGCGATTAAAGGGGCAATTGTAGTTTCTATTGCAAAATACCTTTTTGAAGATTTTACATTTGTAATGTTAGCTTTACTGGCTGTTTTACTTGGACATATTTATCCAATTTTATTTAAAGGCAAGGGCGGTAAAGGGATTTCAACATTTATTGGAGGGTTAATCGCTTTTGATTATTTGATAGCGCTTACTCTAATAGGCGTTTTTATTGTATTTTATTTAATATTTAAAGGATTTACTAAGCCAGGATTAATTACAATCGCTTGTTTACCAATTTGCATGATTTTTTATTCTTACTCTATTGTTACGACTATTTTAAGTGCTCTTATAATTGTACTTATTTTATATGTAAATCGAGAATGAAATGAGCTTTTAATAAGTGGAGTTAATCTCCACTTATAATTTTTATTAAGTAGATAGTGAGGATAAGTAGAGAGATAAAGGGGATAGGACATGGGGTTAATTTATAAAGTTGCTGATCAAGATTGGGAATTTGAAAGTATACATAAATTGAACTATAAAACATTTGTAGAAGAGATTCCGCAACATGAAGAAACGAAAGAACGTTTTCGTATAGATCGTTTTCATGAAGAAAATACATATTTAATTTGTTTAGATGAGGATAAGTTAGTGGGGATGGTTGCGTTGCGAGGAAAACGACCATTCTCATTAGATCATAAAATTTCAAATTTAGGTTTTTACTTGCAAGAACATGGAGAAAACGTATATGAAATTCGTTTACTTTCAGTAGAACGTGAATATCGAAATGGAAGAGCGTTGTTAGGTTTAATTCGCTTTTTACATCGTTATTTGCTTCTAAATGGATATGAATTGGCACTCATTTCTGCAACAACACGTGAACTCCCTTTATATGAACAAATGGGATTCAAATCTTTCCATACGTTAGTTGGCACAGAAGCAGCAGCCTTCCAGCCAATGTATGTAACACCTGCTATGTTTGAAGAATCGAGTGTTGGAAGTATTATGACGAAAGAATACACGTTTTTACCTGGTCCAGTAGACATTGAAGACAATGTTCGAAAGGCATTTTCTACCCGGCCTATTTCGCATCGATCTAAGTCATTTCATGTGACGATGGATAATGTGAAAAAACGGTTACTTCAAATGACAAAAGCAAAACGTGTACAAATAATGTTAGGAACAGGGACATTAGCAAATGATGCGATTGCTTTACAATTACGTTCTTTAAAAGGGAAAGGACTAGTATTAACAAATGGGGAATTTGGTAATAGATTAGCTGGGCATGCAACACGCGCACAGTTACATTTTGATACGTATAAAAAAGAAATGGGAGAGCCGTTTATTTATACCGAATTAGAAGAAATAATGACAACTGGAAATTATGAATGGCTTTGGTTTGTTCATCATGAAACATCAACTGGAATTTTAAACGATTTAGACGAGCTAAATACTCTTTGTAACAAGTACCAAATGAAACTATGTGTAGATTGCATTAGCTCAATTGGAGCAATTTCGTTAGATTTGAATGATGTGTATTTTGCTAGTGGTGTTAGCGGTAAAGCGATTAAATCATATACAGGAATTTCTTTCGTTTTTCATAACCACATTGTAAAAATAAACGAGGCTGTGCCTGCCTATATGGACATTGGCATGTATGAAAAAAATGAAAGCATTCCATACTCACAATCATGGAATTTAATTTATGCATTGCAAGAAGCTTTGAAGAGATTTGAAGATGAAACGGCATTTGTAAAAATAAAAGAGACATATGATTATGTTGAAGAAGCTATTACTGGTATGGGTTTAAAGTTTGTTTCACCTAAAGAACATGCTGCGTCAATTATACTTACCATTCAATTACATAAAGGTCTTTCTTCTAAAGCGTTAGGAGATGCGTTAGCGTTACAAGGATATATCGTCCATTATGAATCAGCGTATTTACAAAAGAATAACTGGATCCAAATTGCCTGCCTAAATCATTACAAAGAACGTGATATGAAGAGGATGTTGAATTGTTTGCAAATGTGTGTATTACAGAGTGAGGTACATATATAAAGACTTTTACTTAATATACGTGGTTTCGTATAAAGGAGTTGCTACATACGAAAACTTAGGAATAGATCATTGGAAGAGGTGTTAGTATGATAACTGAAAAACTACCATTACATATAGCAGACATTAAAAAAGCTCAAAACATTCTAGACAGAAATGCTCGTAAAACCCCATTAGTAAAATCTTTTTATTTGACTAGTAAAACGGGCGGGGAAATTCACTTGAAATTGGAAAATATGCAATTAACAGGTTCTTTTAAATTCCGTGGCGCATTTAATAAAATGTCGCAACTCACGGATCAAGAAAAAGAACGAGGCGTAATTGCATGTTCAGCAGGTAATCATGCGCAAGGAGTTGCATTATCTGCACATTTACTTGGTATTAAGAGTAAAATTGTTATGCCAATTTCTGCACCACAGGCGAAAGTTGAAGCAACTAAAGGATATGGATCTGAAGTGATTTTACATGGTGAAACTTTTGATGATGCAAAGGCAAAATGTGAGGAGATTACAAGGGAAACAGGTGAAACATACTTACATCCATATGATGATGTAGAGGTAATGGCTGGTCAAGGTACAATTGGATTAGACATTCTGGATGATATGTGGGATGTTGATACTGTTATTGTACCAATCGGTGGAGGCGGAATTATTTCTGGTATTGCTGTTGCATTAAAATCTTTTAATCCATCCATTAATATAATTGGTGTCCAAGCAGCTAATGTACATGGGATGAAGGCATCTTATGACAAAGGTACAATTGTAGAACATTATGAGGCACCTACTATAGCAGATGGTTGCGCAGTTAAAATACCTGGGAATTTAACTTTTGAAGTTGTAAAAGAATTAGTAGATGATATTGTAACAGTATCAGAAAAAGAGCTGGAAGTAGCGATGAAAGATTTATTACAACGTGGAAAAGCTGTTGTAGAAGGTGCGGGTGCATTAGCTACTGCTGCTCTACTGGCAGGGAAAGTTGATCAATATATTAAAGGGAAAAAAGTAGTAGCGGTAATATCTGGTGGGAACGTAGACTTACAGCGTATTTCGAGTGTCTGTGAGCAATTTTTTGTAGCTAATGAAGTAAAATAGTATTTTAAAAACATTAATTATATGAAGTAAGAGCTAAGAGAGATTATCTTAGCTCTTACTTTTTGTCTATTGTTTACTGTAAGTAAAAATACACTTGTATTATTTGCTGTTTAATGAATTGTTTTATGTAATCGTCTATTTTTACGCATATCTTGTAATGTTACAATAATTATTTCAATATTGTCGAAACGTAAGCAGAAATTTAATATAATAGTTTTAATGTGCTAATGAGCGGTTAGGAGGGTAGGTCATGAATAAAGAAGAACAGGTCATTAACGGTTTAAGGGAATTATATAATAAGATGGTTTGGCTTAATAAAGATAAGATGGAAGAAGGTCTTAAGGGTTTTAAGTCTTCGGAAGTCCACTGCATTGAATATATTGAAAATAATGCGGATTCTAATGTGACACAACTTGCAGAGGCTTTTTATGTGACTCGTGGTGCTATAAGTAGAATGACTAAGAAGCTTATGCAAAAAGGCCTTATTGAAAGCTATCAAAAGTCGGAAAATAAGAAAGAAATTTATTTTAGGCTTACTGAACAAGGGAAAGAAATTTATAAAATCCATGAAGATCTGCACAAAGAGTTTCAAGAGCGAGATAAAGCCGTATTTGAGCAAGTAACTGAGGAAGAATTCGAAAGTATAATTAGCTTCGTGGAAAAGTATAGTAGGCATTTGGATGCAGAAATAAAGAAACAAGGTATACATATTAAGTCATAATAAAGTTGAAGCATTCGGGCTTTTACGGGTAGTTAATCCCAAAAACTAACTTATTTTTCCGTTCGTGCGGGATACATTTAAATAATAAAAAGGTAGCCTGTTCATAGTAAGGCTACCTTTTTATTATTGTATTTTTGTTGACTAATCAACAAAACAGGGTTATTATTTTGTTGACGAAGCAACAAAGTGTTTTGGGGAGAGAAGTTAAATGTCTATTTTTAGATCACAAAATGAAAGCGAAACTGAAAAAAACATAGATAAACATGCTTTAATATTCGGCCTTATTTCTGTATTTCTTTGTGGTATAGGTTTCAGCATCATTATGCCTGTAGTGCCATTCTTAGTGCAGCCTTATATAAGTAGTCCGGAAGAACAGGCTCTAGTTGTTACGCTATTGACCTCTGTTTATGCGGTTTGCGTGTTTTTTGCTGCTCCTGCACTCGGGGCTTTAAGCGATAAATATGGTCGTCGTCCATTACTTTTAATATGCCTTTTCGGTTCTGCACTCGGGTACTTAGTTTTTGGTATAGGAGGGGCTTTATGGGTACTATTTGCTGGACGCATAATAGAAGGTATAACAGGCGGGAGCATAAGTACTATCTTCGCATATTTTGCAGACATCATTCCTCCAGAACAGAGAACGAAATACTTTGGATGGGTGAGTGCAGTTGTAGGTGCGGGAACTATCATTGGCCCAACACTTGGGGGATTACTTGCCAAGTTTGGTGATACTGTACCTATGTATTTTGGAGCAATCATAACTTTATTAAATGTTGTTTATGGGATCAAATACATGCCTGAGAGCCTTGACAGAAATAATAGGTTGAAAGAGATTACTTTTGTAAGGTTGAATCCTTTTGCACAGCTTGCAAACATACTTTCCATGAAAAACTTAAAATGGTTACTTGTCTCAGCATTTTTACTTTGGATACCTAACGGATCTTTACAAGCAATTTTCACACAATTTACAATGGATACTTTCAGTTGGAAACCTGCATTAATCGGACTTATGTTTTCAATTTTGGGCTTTCAAGACATTATTTCACAAAGTTTTATAATGCCAAAGCTTTTGATCAAGCTTAGTGATAAACAAATAGCGATACTTGGGATGGTTTCGGAGATTATTGGCTACAGTTTTATTGCAGCATCAGCTTTATTTTCACTCTATCCACTTCTTATCGTTGGAATGTTACTGTTTGGTTTTGGTGATTCAATTTTCGGGCCTTCATTCAATGGGATGCTTTCAAAGTCTGTCAGTTCTAGTGAACAAGGAAGGATTCAAGGTGGAAGCCAATCTATTCAAGCTTTAGCAAGAATGATTGGCCCTATAATTGGAGGACAAATATATGTATCACTTGGTCATGCTGCACCCGCTTTTATGGGTATGATTCTTATAGCAGCTGCAATAGCGGTGTTGTATAGAGGTACGCATATAACTACGTAAACTACTTCTGGATTCTGTTGCTGAAAGCGTTTCGGACTCCACTGAATAACAGATGTATATAAGAATAAAAATAGGATGTCAGAACTTATGAGCAAGTTCTGACATCCTATTTGTCTCTAGTTTGAGAGCTAAGAGAAATTTTTTTCTTTCGAAAGGATGTATCCTGTAAAAGCATGGTGAAGAATAATATTCAGTGGGGTGCACAGAGTTCGCATTAATTAAAGTTCACTTTATTTGAAACTAGAAAAGTTAGGTAAATGAATAGATAGTTTAATTATGCTTGTGCTGAAGTAAATAATGACTCCATTTTTATTTTGCTCTTCTCTCGAATTTCAGCATCAGCATGTCGCATAACATATTTATGTGCGATAGCGATTGCTAAAACATCATCTAACAAGCCAATCCCGATAATAGCAGCTATATCTGGAATGAAATCAATTGTTAATACGTAATAGGATAAAGCGGCTAATATTATAAGTTTCGCTTTAGTAGGTAACGCTTTCTTTTTCATTGTGTAGAATAAAATAATACTTTCATATACGCTGGATTTACCGAGGTTTACAGAGCTTTTTTTGAATTTTTTCCAAAGTGTCTGTTTCTCCATATAAACACTCCTTTTACAAAAACATCGATTTTTTAAAAGGATAGACAAAGAAGTAGGGAAATAATCAATTTTATTGTTTTTCTTATTGTATATTCCATAAAAATAGGGAATTACCTGTTCAAAATAATAGAATGTTGGTTATGTAACGACTCACAGTGTTTTGTTACATAAGTATGTATAGTAAAATATATGTAGACGATTCAGTTATTATTAAACATTTAATAAGCGGTATGGGGGAAGAAAAATGAAGATAATAGAACTACCAATTGAATTCGAATTTAATGAGAGAAAACAATGTATTTATCCGAGCTTAATCATATTAAACAATGAATTAACTTTAGTAGATACAGGTTATACAAATTTTTCACCTTTAATTGAAGATGCAATTTTAAAACATGGATATGAGATGAAAAACTTAAAAAATATAATTATTACTCATTATGATGACGATCATATAGGGTCTTTATACGATTTTAAAGTGAAATATCCTCGAATTAATATAATTGCGAGTGAAATTGAATCTTACTATATTAGTGGTGATATAAAATCAGAGAGATTGGTTCAAGCTGAAGAAATGTTAGAACGTATGCCAAATGAAGAAAAAGAATTTGGTAAATGGTTTATACAGCAGTTAAAAAATGTAAGGCATATTCCTGTTGATGAAAAAGTACATGATGGTCAAATGATTTTGAATAATGAATGTAAAATAGTGACGACGCCAGGGCATACTTCGGGGCATATTTCATTATATTTTCCGAATTTAAACTGTGTAATTACGGGCGATGCAGCGGTTCAAGAGAATCAAGAATTAGTTATAGCTAATCGGAAGTTTTGTTTAAATATAGAAAAAGCGGAAGAGTCTTTAAAGAAAATTAAAAACCTTAAAGCGACAAGCTATTATTGCTATCATGGAGGAAAACTTACTGTATAAAAATTTATATTTGTTCACGAATAATAAAGTCACTTCAAAAATGAAATAGATGTTTAAAAATAGCATTGAAGTAGTGTCTATTGTTCTCCTATCATTTTTAAAATACAATTAGATAAAAAGGGGAATTATATGCATAAATTAGTTATTATTGTATTTAGTCTTATGCTAGGGTTTATAACGTTCCAAATCCCTGTAGTATCGGAATGGATACAAAACTCAGTCTTTTGGTTAATTGTTATTAGTTTGTTATCATATTCATATAAAAATGATCACAGTGATAAGAAAGATAAAAATGCTGATTAAGAATACTATTAAAAATTTTTTCACTTGTGTTAGCCCATTATTAGGAGGAACACTCGTTATATAAAATATTAAAAACCCGATCTTTCTTATATCGAAAAGATCGGGTTTTTAATTCATAGATTCCGCAATTCTTATCAAATCAGTAACATTGTATTTTCTTTTTATGTATAGTTTGTTACCAATTGCAATTGTATATTGAAAACCATTCTTCTGAAAGATAAGTTCATATGCTGAATCAAAATGAGGATTATATAATGCTTTTATATTATTTTTTAAGCTATAGAACTTAGCTCCCCTATGTACATAGAAGCCTAATTTGTTTTGAACTGGTGAAACAGTGATTTTAAAAATCCCATTAATATCTTCATTGTAGTATTGGAGGTTTAAGTAATCGTTATAGATGTACCCTTGAAATTCGTGAATTTCGAACGGGAATTTTGTAGGAGTAAGTATATGTTCCTTACACTTCATTTCATATTCTTTTACAGTAGTAGCTTCTTTCATAAATGGATTCGTTCCATCATAAATTTGATTAATTTGAGATATTTTATTATTCTTTGTTACTATTTCTAAAATGCAACCGATAGTAAATTCATTATCAGTGTCTTTGGAATAAGAAATAAGAATTGTAGTATCTTCTTTTGGAGATGGTACTATTTTAATTTCATGAATAGGTTTGTCCTTTTGGAAAGTAGGTAGTTCAACTCCTTCTGTTACATATGACTGCATTAATTTTTTATCATTTTTGAGTAAAGCATGTTTGAATTCACTGATTACATCTGTTTGAGATTTCGCCATTATAATTGTGGTGGATTGAAAATATAGTAAGAAAAATATGCAGAAAATCTTTATTAATGTAGTGGTCAATTTTATCACCCTATAATTATATTTCCGTAACATTGAAATATATATGTATGGGAGAACGTATATACTTTAAAAGTGGTTATAGGAGGGAGGAACGTGGGTTCGTTATTTGATGTAATAGCAAATGTTATTTTGTTTTATCCTCGAAATGATATGAAATTAAAACATCATATCGCAAAATTAAGTGAATTTGAGTGGTTTCGAAGGCTACACGAAGATACAAAGTATACAAGATTAATTTGGAGTAATAGAAAAATTAAAAGGTTCATTTTGTCTTCTACTAACATGGAAGCATTAATAAATTCCGAGAAAAAGCAAAAAGAATTTGTCCACCTAGTACATGATGAATATAAAAAAAGAAGATAAGAATTTTTTTATTTTTCATATTTGGCGAAACAAATGGTACAATGAAAGCTAATGTGAAAAATAAGGAAAAGAAGTGGTCTATTTGAAAAACTTTTTAGAATTAGGAATTAGTGAAACGTTTAATCATACATTACGTGAAAATGGAATTACAGAAGCAACACCGATTCAGGAGAAAGCAATTCCTGTTATACTGTCAGGTAAAGATATAATTGGTCAAGCAAAAACTGGAACAGGTAAAACACTCGCATTCGTTTTACCTATTTTAGAAAAAATCGATCCAGAGTCTAGTGATGTTCAGGCTTTAATTGTTGCACCAACAAGGGAACTAGCACTGCAAATTACAACTGAAATTAAAAAAATGCTTGTTCAAAGAGAAGATATTAATGTACTAGCGATTTACGGCGGACAAGATGTAGCGCAACAATTGAGAAAGTTAAAAGGTAATACACATATTGTTGTAGCAACACCAGGACGATTATTAGATCATATACGACGTGAAACAATTGATTTAAGTAATCTTTCAACGATTGTACTAGATGAAGCAGATCAAATGCTTTATTTCGGTTTCTTATATGATATTGAAGATATTTTAGATGAGACACCTGGTAGTAAACAAACGATGTTATTCTCAGCAACGATGCCAAAAGATATTAAAAAATTGGCGAAACGTTATATGGATGAGCCGCAAATGATTCAAGTACAAAGTGAAGAAGTAACGGTAGATACAATTGAGCAGCGTGTCATTGAGACGACAGATCGTGCAAAGCCAGATGCACTTCGTTTTGTTATGGATCGTGATCAGCCATTTTTAGCAGTTATTTTCTGTCGTACAAAGGTTAGAGCAAGTAAGCTTTATGATAATTTAAAAGGACTAGGTTATAATTGTGCTGAACTTCATGGTGATATACCTCAAGCGAAACGTGAAAGAGTTATGAAGAGTTTCCGCGAAGCTAAAATTCAGTACTTAATCGCAACGGATGTAGCAGCTCGTGGACTTGATGTAGATGGTGTAACGCACGTATTTAACTTTGATATCCCTGAAGATGTAGAAAGTTATATTCACCGCATTGGCCGAACAGGACGTGCAGGTGGATCAGGTCTTGCAATTACGTTCGTTGCAGCGAAAGATGAAAAACATTTAGAAGAAATTGAAAAAACGCTTGGTGCACCAATACAAAGACAAATAATCGAACAACCGATGATAAAAAATGTAGATGAAAATGGAAAACCGGTACAAAAGCCGGCTCCAAAGAAATCAGGTCAATATCGTCAAAGAGATAGCCGTGAAGGTTCAAGAAGTGAATCAAGACGTGATTCGAGAAATAGCTCAAGAAGTGATTCAAGAAATAGTTCGAGAATTGATAACAATCGATCATTTAATAAGCCAAGTAATAAAAAAGGTAGTACAAAACAAGGTCAGCAAAGACGTGGCCGTTAAACAGTTATTATTCAAAAAGAGTCGCAAAGCGTTGCGGCTCTTTTTTGTTTTTATGCAACGAAGTCGATATAAGTACAAGAGTGATTGCATAGAAACAACCTTTAAAATTTCATTCACCGTATTAAAAAATTTAAAATTCATAAAGGAAATAGAAAGTAGGATGGTGTATATGTACAATAATAGGAAACTTTTTACTAACTAAACATATAATTTAAATAGACCGACAGTCGGTCTGATGGGAAGGAGAACTTGAATGCGAATAGTAAAGGAGTATGAGGAGCGTAGAAAGGAAATTTTAGAAACTGCTGAACGTTTGTTTGTTACGAAAGGTTATACGAAAACAACAGTAAATGACATTTTAAAAGAGATAGGGATAGCGAAGGGGACGTTTTATCACTATTTTAAGTCGAAAGAAGAAGTAATGGATGAGATCATTATGAGGATCATTAAAGATGATGTTGCTAAAGCGAAAATAATCGTCTCTAATCCAAATATCCCAGTATTAGAAAAGTTATTTCGAGTTTTAATGGAGCAATCGCCAAAATCAGGGGATGTAAAAGATAAAATGATTGAGCAATTTCATCAGCCAAATAATGCAGAAATGCATCAAAAAAGTTTAGTGCAATCCATTATACATTTATCTCCTGTATTAACAGAAGTTTTAGTGCAAGGAATTGAAGAAGGAATATTTTCTACTCAATATCCACAAGAAACGATTGAACTATTACTATCCTCAGCGCAAGTTATATTTGATGATGGGTTATTCCAATGGAAACCTGAAGAAATGATGAGGAGAGCGAAAGCATATATTAAAATGATGGAAGCCTCTGTTGGAGCGAAAGAAGGATCCTTTGATTATATGATAGAGGTTTTAATGAAACAGAAATAATAGTTTTCTGTTTGTATATTATAGACCGACAGTCGGTCTAAATTAAAGGGAGGGTGTGATTATGATGTCTATTAGTATAAAACCTTCGATGAAAGATTTTTATTTAATGGTGAGTGGGCAAATTATTACTATTTTAGGTTCAACACTTTTACGTTTTGCTTTGTCATTATATGTACTAGATATAACAGGGCGTGCTGATATATTCGCAGGACTATATGCGGTAACGAGTATTCCATTTTTGCTAGCCCCTTTTGGCGGAGCGATAGCAGATCGTTTCAATCGCCGTAATTTAATGGTTATTTTTGATTTTATAAACGCTGCGATTGTATTAAGCTTTATAGTTTTATTATTTATTGGATCTGTATCTATTATATTGATTGGAACAATTATGTTTTTACTAGCAATCATCAGTGCAATGTACGCACCAGTTGTAATGGCGAGTATTCCTCAATTAGTTCCAGAGAAAAAGTTAGAACAAGCGAACGGTATCGTAAATGGTGTGCAAGCGTTATCTAATATAGTTGCCCCTGTATTAGGAGGAATATTGTACGGCATAATTGGTTTGAAAATGCTCGTAATAATAAGTTGCCTCGCTTTCTTTTTATCTGCGATTTTAGAAATGTTTATTAAAATACCATTTATAAAAAGAGCGCAAGAAAGCCATATAATACCGACAATTGTAAAGGATATGAAAGAAGGATTTATATATGTTTTAAAACAGCCATTTATTTTGAAGGCTATGTTACTTGCAGCTTTACTAAACTTAATTTTGACACCGTTATTTGTTGTTGGAGGACCTATTATTTTACGAGTAACTATGCAGAGTAGCGATACGATGTATGGAATTGGGATGGGGTTAATTGATTTTGCAACCATATTAGGTGCATTGTCAATCGGTTTTTTTGCTAAAAAGTTACAGATGAAAACATTATATTATTGGATGCTTATTATAGCTCTATTAGTAATACCAGTGGCGCTATCAGTCACACCATTTATTCTTAATTTAGGACACTACCCACCATTTATCCTCTTTATACTTTCTTCTATTCTAATTGCAATGATTATGACGATTGTATCCATCTATGTGATTACTGTAGTTCAAAAGAAAACACCAAATGAAAACCTAGGAAAGGTAATGGCAATTATAACAGCGGTATCTCAATGTATGGCGCCAATTGGGCAAGTTGTTTATGGTTTTATGTTTGAAGAATTCAGTGTGAAAATTTATTTACCTATATTAGCTATTAGTCTAATAATGATAATAATAGCGATAGTGACGAAGAAAATATTATGGAATGAAGGGAACTAGCTTAATATGATTAGGAAAATGTTAAAAAGAGATTTCTCTCAAAATAAAATGATAATTACCATTTTATTTATGTTTATCATGTTATCGAGTCTGTTAATGGCTAGTGCTTCAAGTAACGTTATAAATCTATTGAACTCAATGGAGCAATTGTTTAAAGTATCAAACGCACCACACTTCGTACAAATGCATGCTGGAGAAATAAATCAAAAGTCAATTGATTCATTTGTTGCAAAAACTTCTTTTGTAAAAAAGCAGCAAACGGCAGAGATGATTCAAGTAGGCGGATCTAACATTTTTATAAAGAAGAGAAATCAAGCGGAACATAATAGTGTAATGGACATTAGTCTCGTTAAACAAAATACTAATTTTGACTTTTTATTAGATTTAAATAATGAAGTGGTTGATGTTAGGAAAGGGGAAATAGGTGTACCAATTTATTATATGCAAAAATATAATTTGCGTATTGGAGATAAAATATGGGTTGTTAAAAATAATAATGAACTAGAATTTACTATTTCGGCATTTGTTCGTGATGTTCAAATGAGCCCATCAATTGTTAGTTCAAAACGATTTGTAATAAGCGATGAAGACTTCGAAAGAATAAAAAGAAATTTTGGAGAAAGCGAATATCTTATTGAATTTCAGCTAACAGATTTAGATAAAATAAATGTATTTGAAACTTTATACGAGTCATCGAACTTACCTCAAAAAGGTCCCTCTATTACTTATTCACTCTTTAAAACACTCAATTCATTAGCAGATGGAACAATAGCTGCAGTACTTATCATAATAAGTGCATTATTAATGCTAATCGCGATTTTATGTATTAGATTTACGATTATGACTTCAATGGAAGAAGATTATCGGGAAATTGGTGTTATGAAAGCTATCGGCATTACAAGTAAAGAGATTCAAAAATTATATGTAACAAAATATATTGTTATTGCTGCTAGCGGATGTATATGTGGATATATTTTTTCATTATTTGTTACAAAAATATTCACCTCTAATATCTCACTTTATATGGGAACAGCAAATACAAGTATTTTACATTTTATTGTACCATTAATAGTTATAACTCTGCTATTTATAGCAGTTATCCTTTTCTGTCGTATCATTTTGCGAAATTTCAGGAGAATTACAGCAATAGATGCTTTACGATCAAGAGATAATCTAGGAAAGAGGAAGTTTAAAAGTTCTTTTTCTCTCTATCAAACTAAAATTACAAATGTAAATATATTTATTGGTATACAAGATGTAGTAAAACGATTTAAGTTATATCGCGTATTAAGTATCGTTTTAATCATAGCTGTATTTATGATTGTTGTACCTGTTAATTGTTTGTATACGATTCAGTCACCGAAGTTTGTAAATTATATGGGAACAGGAAAAAGTGATATTCGAATAGATTTACAGCAAACTGAAAATATAGAGAAACGATTTAAGGACGTCATATCATATTTACGAAATGATGAAGAAGTAGAAAAATATGCAGCATTTGTAACGAGTACATTTAAAATAGTAAAAGCTGATGGTACACATGAAAACTTAAATGTAGAAGTGGGAGACTTCACTAAATTTCCATTAGACTTTATTCAAGGTATGGCACCAAAAAATGAAAATGAAATTTCTCTTTCTTATATGAACGCAAATGAATTAAAAAAGAATGTAGGGGATAAGATTGTTTTATTTGTAGAAGGAAAAGAGAAAGCATTAACTATTAGTGGTATGTACCAAGATGTAACGAATGGTGGGAAAACAGCTAAAGCGAGCTTCTCTTATAATAAAGAAAATATATTATGGTATGTAGTAAATGTAGATATGAAGCCTACTGTGAATCTGCAAGAAAAAGTGAAGGAATATAAACACAATTTTCATTCTGCAAAAATAACAGATACGGATGATTATTTAACGCAAACTTTAGGAGAAACAATTAAACAATTAAGACTCGTAACTCAAGTAGCTATTTTGATTGCGATATTGATATCAGTTTTAATTACTGCGATGTTTTTTAAAATGCAATTGGCAAAAGACTCTTCGCAAATATTAATTATGAAAAGTATAGGCTTTTCTTACAAGGATATTCGTATACAGTATATAACTCGTTCTATTGCTATAGTGTTAATTGGTATTTTAACAGGGACATTTCTAGCTGCTACGTTTGGAGAAATGTTAGTAAGTTGGTTAGGCTCATTTATAGGAATGGCTCACATAAAATTTATTGTTAATCCAATCGTATCTTACGTAATATGTCCAGCTATTTTATTTATATCTGTGGCCGCAACATCATTTTTCAGTAGTTTTACTGTGAAACAAACAAATGATTTAAAAGGAAATGGGGAGTAGGAGGTGTGTAATTTGAAAAAAATTTTAGAAGTAAAACAATTAAATAAAAAATACTCAATAGATGGAAACAGAAATTATCATGTGTTAAAAAATATAGATTTAGAGATAAATGAAGGAGAGTTTGTATCGGTCATGGGACCATCGGGTTCTGGGAAATCGACGTTACTATATAATATTAGTGGAATGGATCAAATGTCATCAGGAAGTGTGAAAATTAATAGTAAAGAAATATCATGTATGAAAGAAGTGGCATTAGCAAAAATACGTCTTAATGAAATAGGATTTATTTTTCAACAAAGTAATCTTCTTAGAAATTTGAATCTACTTGATAATATCATCTTGTCAGCATATTTAGCGAAATGCGAGAGTAAGAAAACGATAAATAAACGTGCTTTTGAATTGATGGAAAAGATGGGGATAAGCGATATAGCGACCCATTATATAACCGAATCATCTGGAGGACAATTACAAAGAGTCTCCATTTGTAGAGCGCTCATCAATAATCCAAATATTATTTTTGCTGATGAACCAACCGGTGCCCTAAATTTAAAATCAACAGAAGAGGTAATGCAAATATTATTAAATATTAACCGTGATGGAACTACTATTATGTTAGTGACTCATGATGTAAAGGTAGCAGCGAAAACAGAAAGAGTCCTATTTATGGTGGACGGAGAAATTGTAAGTGAAATACAGTTAGGTAAGCTTAGGAACGATGATTTAAAAGCGCGAGAAGAGAAGTTGTTAAAATGGTTATCTATACTTGGATTTTAAAGAGAGAATATTTTTGACTCCTATTGAATGTAGGAGTTTTTTCTTTGTCAGAAAATCAAAAAGGATATATAATAATTTTCTGACTATTGAAACGTGGAGGCGTACAAATGAAAAATGAAACGTTACATACACAAGAAGATATTTTAAAAATGCTTGATTCATTATTAAGACCAGCAGAACCATTTTGGAATGAATTTTATGCAAATAGAGAAAAGGACGTTCCGTTTTTTGCAAATGTTCCAGATGAGAATCTAGTTTCGTATATACAAAAAGAAAGAGTTTTAAAAGGGAAAGTATTAGAACTTGGATGTGGTCCAGGAAGAAATGCAATTTATTTAGCGACTGAAGGATTTGATGTAACTGCAGTGGATTTATCTGTAGAAGGAATTAATTGGGCGAAAGAGAGGGCATTGGCAAAAGGAATAGAAATTGATTTTATTTGTGATTCGATTTTTAATTTAGAGGGTCAAAATGAATTTGATTTTGTATACGATTCGGGTTGTTTACATCATATTCCACCGCATAGAAGAATAAATTATGTGGATTTAATTAAAAACGCATTGAAATCGGGTGGTTATTTTGGATTAACGTGTTTTGCAGCAGGCGATTTAGATGAGAGAAATGGTTCAGAAATAACAGATTGGGATGTATATAGAGGGTGGAGTCTACAAGGTGGTCTTGCTTATTCGGAAGAAAAATTAAGAGAGATATTTAAGGGATTTGAAGTGATTGAAATTAGAAAGATGGAACAGATTGAGCAACCAAATGATATGTTTGGAGAATCATTTCTTTGGGCAGCATTATTTAAGAAGAAATAATAATGTAGATAATTGACAAACTCATCGTTTTTATAGACAATACATTTATAGGAATGTATGTTCGGTTTTTGTTAGCCGATGTATGTTTTACATAAATACATAACAAGGGGTTGTGTCCATATGAGTAACACAAATCAAAAAATTACTACGTTTTTAATGTTTGAGGGCAAAGCTGAGGAAGCGATGAACTTTTATACGTCGCTATTTGATCAATCAGAAATTGTAAATATTTCTCGCTATGATGAAAATGGACCTGGTAAAGAGGGAACTGTAATTCATGCAACTTTTACGTTACACGGGCAAGAGTTCATGTGCATTGATAGTTATGTAAATCATAATTTTACATTTACACCAGCTATGTCTCTTTATGTAACTTGTGATACGGAAGAAGAAATTGAAACGGCTTTTAATAAACTAGCTCAAGATGGAGCAGTACTTATGCCTCTAGGATCTTATCCGTTTAGTAAAAAATTTGGCTGGTTAAATGATAAGTATGGTGTGTCTTGGCAGTTAACGCTTGCTGAATAAAAAAGAAGCGTCGCTTATTTGTATAATGTGTTCAGTTAAGAGGTGTAAAACTTGTTTTGATAATAGTTTTGACACTCAAAATACACAAGGGAAAAAGGATGGCAAGTGCCATCCTTTTTGACATATATTGAATTTTTACCGTTTTTAAGAGCCTTCTTCGACTAATACCCCGTGTAACAAGCCAAAATTCTTAATCAACCTGTAACTTTATAGCTTTAGTGGCAATAAAGGTTTTAATATGCTTATCTAATATCCTTGTTCCACCAAAATCATCCTCATAAAAACCCGTTATAACAAAACCAGCTTCAATTTGACCTTTGATTTGGTCTTCTAAAGTATGTGCGTATTCTATTGTTTGATTTGAATTGATGTAATCTTGAACTTCATTCTCTGGTAAATAATCCAATGTTGATGAAGGTATTGAATGTTTAACATCAAGAATGCCTTTTTGTTCTTGGTTGTCATCAAAAATCCATAGTAAAGGATTTGTAAATCCAGAAATAAGAATGCCTTTATTCTTTAAAACTCTTGAAACTTCATTCCATACAAGATGAACATCTTTTACAAACAAATTAGAAACAGGATTTACAACAATATCAAAATATCTATCTTCAAAATCACTAAGGTCTGACATATCTCCTTGTACTGTTTTTAAAGTCAAACCCTCCCGTTTTGCTACCTTTTCATCTTGTTCCAATTGCTTCTTAGATATATCAGTAACTGTTACATCTGCTCCAGCAGCAGCTAGAACTGGTGCTTGTTGTCCGCCACCTGATGCTAAACAAAGTATCTTTAATCCCTCTAATGACTTTGGAAACCAATCTCTAGGAACTGATTTTTCTGTGGTGACTGTGATTTCCCATTCACCTGATTTACTTTTTTCAATAATCTCGCTACTTACAGGTTGCGTGTATCTAGAACCTTCTTCAACCTTCTTATCCCATGCATTACTGTTTTGTTGTATAGTATCCATTATGATTATTCCTCCTAACTGTCTAGTTGTATTTTAAATGTAAATTTAATACTTATTTATACATTCCCTTTAATTGATTTATGGGAGCTCTTTTCATTTACTTAAGGACAGAAGGCGTAGTCTTTTCTAACCATAGAATGCCATCATATTGTTCTGTCGGAATCATGATTTCTTCATTTTCTTTTATTCCCCAATAACTTGCTGCAGTAGGAGTAAACATCCATGAAGTTTCTGGTCGGTTACTTTCTCCTTTTAAGTTAACGAAAACATGGGGACTTCCCACTGTGCTGATGATTTTTTCAACGCTTTGTTCTTCATGTTCGTTATTTACAAGAATAACATCTTTATTGCGATCATCCCAACTGCTTTCACTATACGCAAATACGCCAATCGTGTACATTTGGTCTTTGATACGCTGCGGAAGATAATCCATCATATTAGGGGCTACATAATTGTATTGTTGCACCTTCGACCAGTCTGATATCATTTTCGAATTTTGTTTTCGAATATGATAATTATGCCCCCACACAATGATTTTTTTGTTTTTATACTGCATTTCAGTGAGCCATGCGAAGTTTTGTGCCATTTTTCGATCTCGGATGTAAAAAGAATAGTCTGTCAGGTTAGGTGAGGGGATGCCACCTCTGACTTTCATATCTGCATCTAAATGCGTTTTAATCGCATCAATCCGTATACTGATTGATTTCTCAAGGAAATTCACATCATACGCAGCATGAGGTGCAACTTGAGTCAATTCAGATTTATGATTCTGAATAAATGTTCTAACCTTTTCAAACTTGTTAATTACGGGCTGTATTTCTGCTTTAAATCGATCATAAGGATACGTACCTTCATATTTACTGTAATACCTATCTAGTTCAATTAACTCTGACACTGCTTCATCAAACTCACTCGCCACTTCTGGATTTACTTTTTGCAACCATTCTTTTGCATAGGAGCGGAATGAAGAATTATAAAACAAATTCATATCAAAACCAGCTAATGTGAGTGGCTTTCCTTTTTCTTTTTGTTCTTTCATATAGGTAAATAATTGTTCAAGTTCCTCAGTTTGCCATACAAGGTATAAAGATTGTTTCATTGCTTCTGTAGCAGTTAAGTGATCAATATTTTGCTGAACAGCTGCTGCTTCCCCAAGCCCTGTTTCAAATGCAATCACATCATATCCCATTTCCTCATGTAAGTACTTAATCATACGTATTTTGGATTGATTCATTTCCTTTGCACCATGCGTACTTTCACCAAGTACAACAATACGCTTGTCCTGTACAGCCTCTTTAAGAAATGATAAATCTTCTGTTGTTTGGGAAGTTGGTTCATTTAATTTTTTTGCATGACCGTTTAACCATTCCTCCCATTTGGGTTGATCGACTGGTTTTTCTGCCGCGAATGCTACAGATGTAAAAGTGGTACAGGCAAGAAGAGTACTCATTAGTCCAAGTTTCCATTTATTACACACAACAACGCCTCCAAGTATCATAGTTTACAAGTTAAAAAAGTAATACTAAAATTTACTAATATACCATTATTTGTAATAATGAATATGAGAATTTTTAACAATATTAATATTACGAAAATTTAAAAGGCTCCTTCGATGTAGAGAAGAAACCTTTCTTTCTATAGCACATTTTGCATGAATGCTTACTACTTTATTCTTGTGTTATCATTTCTCTTCACATTGTTTTACTTTGCTCAAGCAGTTCCATTACCTCAGGATCTTATGTGGAATCTGGAATGAGTACATGAATTTCAAAGTTCATTTTTATGCTTTTCGTATCTATTTACTTATATTTTCATTCTTACTGAACGCTACATCATTAGCAGTTTGTTTATATCCAAGGTTGCCTCGTGTGAAAATAAGTATAAGCAAAGCTAAAAGGCCTAATCCTATCACTACAAATATATCCGTATTCTTTAAAACTGCGTTGGTGGAATGAGTTTGTACCAAACTAAACGTATTTACACTCGTATGAACGAGCATGACAATAAATAAGTTTCCGTGATGGCAGTTATAGACCCAAGTGAGAATGATTGAAATCGGTAAACACAGCAAAATAAAAATTGGCAAATGAATATATAGGATTGAAAGGTCAGAACTTGGTCCACCCCTTTGTGCAGCCGTTAAGAAATGCGGAAGATGCCAAAATGCCCACAAAACACTTAGTAGTAATGTACCTTTTAGTGGTCCAAATTTCGATTGTAATCGAGGTAGAGCAAAACCGCGCCATCCGATTTCCTCAGGGAAGGGTCCGCCGAGAAAGAAAATAGCTACAAAAGAGATGAGATAGTTTACAAAAAATTCAATATTTAAGCTATGGAAAGTAGGTATCCCTCCATTTACTATCACCATACCTAGAAACATTACAGCAGGGATAACGATGAGAGTAAACAAGTACCACTTCAAACCAACTTTAATAGATATGATGCTTTTTCTAACTTTTTTCCATGACTCTTTGCCTTCAAGAGTGTGAAACATAATATACGCTGCTAACATAGGACCTGCAAATACATTGGCATAAAAGAAAATATCAAACGCTTTTGATTTAGGGAGAATACCCCATTGCGATAAGATAAATGGAATTAAAACAACCCACGAGAATACATATGCCATTATAAAAAATGAAGTTAACGGATAGGATTCCAAATACCCTCTCAGACCACGTGATGAGTTTTGTGATTTTGTTAAATCCTTCAGCATAATCACCTCTTCAATTATAAAATACTGCGATATATGCTAATTCTACATGATCTCATAATGAACCTTTTTGATGTAATAAAGTTAAGGTTTTTGTAAGAAAGGAGCGATACTTTACAAATAAAAGTAGAAATTTCTATAACCGTTTCATTCATTTCTTTGTCTACATTTAGTGCATCTGGGGGGCACCACATTACCATCATGTTAAATGTAAGTAAAATTCCGTTTAACTAGATTTCTTTCTGTTTATTTTTACAAAAAGAATAGCGCTTTTTTGTTTTTGAATACAATTTTTAGTTTGGTAACATTGGGTGATATCTAGTTATTAAACAATTTAAACATCGATACCCCCACTTGAAATTGTTATAATTAAAATGTTTTCAATATTTTAATAATGGAGGCTGGAGAATGAAAATTGCAATAGTCTGTTTCGATAACTTTACTGATATAGATGTTTTTTTACCATGGGATTTATTAAATCGCGTACGTTTAGTTGGCGGTATTTCTGATTGGAATGTCCAACTATTAGGAACGGAAAAAACTCATATATCCTCGTCTGGTTTACGCATCCCCATGACAGGAAGCATAACTGATATTCCTTCCGCTGACGCTGTAATATTTGCAAGTGGTAAGGGTGTACAGGATTTATATCAAAATCAAGAATATCTTAATAGCATTCATGTAGATCCTCATAGACAATTAATAGGCTCTATGTGTTCTGGTTCACTACTACTAGGAGCTAAAAAATTGTTAACTGGCAAAAAAGCAACTACATATCCATCCGCAGTAGAACTACTTAAAGAATATGATGTAGACGTTATTGAGCAAAGTTTCGTAAATGAAGGAAATATCTCGACTGCCGCAGGTTGTTTTGCTGCTCAAGATCTCTCAGCTTGGATTATAAGAACCCTAATTAATGAAGAAATGGTTGATACTGTGCTAGAAACTGTTCAGCCAGTGGGAAAAGGTCTATATTTTTAATTTTAAATCAAGTCAGAAATAGATAATCTGACTTGATTATTTATAATATAACGTTTTTGTTCAACGTCTTCTTCAGTGAATCCAAGTAATTCTCCTAAGTAGGGCTACCGTCACATCGCTATCAAGCTAAGGATTTGAAATCATCTCAAAATAGAAAAATTCACCTTTTGCAGTTAATTGCTGAATTCGGCTTATTTTTTGCGTGTTGGGGAACTACCAATTTCTTAAGTTGATGGTGATGGGCATGTGGTGCAACCCCATCACCATCAACTTAAAAGTACTAAAAAACATATGTAATAAAATAGAGTTTTTTCACCTAAACTTTTGATATTCTACAAGAATATTAGTAGACATATTCAAATAAGCTCTCGCAGGCCTATTTTTAAAAATTCATTATTGTACGCAGAACGTGATTTTTGTGTACACTCATACACCACACCCAGGATATCAAATGCCGTTTTCTTCTTATATTGATGGGATTTCCAACCATTTTTCTCAATCATCTGTAAGATTTTCTGGAGGACTTGTACAATGTCTTCTACATCCTTGTTTAATGCATTATGAAGGGCGAAAAAATAAGTTTTCAGGATTTATATAAGCAATTCTGACAACTAAGAGATGAACTAAGTTATCTGAAGCAACCGCCCCCTTGAAACCGAATAGGAGAGCAACATTTCAAATAATGTTCCATGATATAACTATCTATGTAATATAACTATGTTTGAACAAGGAGATGGGAGCATGAGTAAGTTAACAGGCAAAATAGCTTTAGTTACAGGATCAAGTCGAGGAATTGGTCGCAATATTGCATTGCGTCTGGCACAAGAGGGGGCCTTTGTCGTCGTTCATTACGGGAAAAGACGTAAGGAGGCAGAAGCAGTTGTTCATCAGATCGAGCAAAGCGGAGGAAATGCTTGCGCAATTGGTGCTGACCTTAGTACTTTAGATGGTATTCAAGATTTATTTACTACTTTGGATGATACTATTCGGGAATATATGGGCGGTGACGGATTCGATATTCTTGTCAACAATGCTGGAATTGGTCAAATTATCAGTTTAGAAGAGACGACGGAAGAATCATATGACGAGGTAATGAAGATTAATGTCAAAGCACCACTTTTTGTTACTCAACAAGCTTTGCCACGTTTAAAAGATGGAGGACGCATCATTAATATTTCATCTTTTGTGACACGTGCAGCTTCTCCAAGTGTCTTCGCGTACAGTATGTCTAAAGGTGCTATCGACACATTTACGCGCCTTCTAGCCAAACAACTAGGGAGCCGTAATATTACGGTAAACGCCATCCAGCCTGGAATTATTAATACAGAGATGAATGCTGAGACTTTGGAAAACCTTGATGGACAAAAATATGCGGCTAGTCTTTCAATCTTTAACAGATGGGGAGAACCCGAGGATGTGGCAGATATTACCGCCTTTCTCGCTTCCTCAGACAGCCGTTGGGTAACTGGTCAATTACTGGATGCAAGTGGCGGATCTCACCTATAGAACTTGTAAGATAACGAATTTATAAGGATCTTCAAATGAAGTGACCCCAAAAAGTTAGGCGCATATTTTAAGCAGTTACTGAGGAATGAACTCTGTATTGGACAGGGCTCATTCCTTTTAATTCGTTTGTTAAGGAACAATAAGATAGGTGTTGCATAAGGAGGGATTAAGCGAGGAGTAAAGGCATTATGTAGAGAAACGAGATCTTATCACTTGTAAAACCAGTGATACATTAAAACAAGCATAGAGCACTTTACAATAAAGTGGGTTTCGCTATATTCCAGTATTAGATGAGGAAGAAGGGTATTTCAATAGATATATATATAGTCGATTAGCTTAAAAAAATGGATCCTAGTAGTAAAAAGCTGCCTGTTCATAGTTTTATTAAGGAGACAAGGAAATATATCAAAAAAGATGCTTCATTTTACTAAATCTTCTTTACGATTAAGCGTTTTCCGTATATTATATAATTTTTTTGGGAGAATGAAACTATATTAAGGGATTCATATCCATGCAAAGATAATTGGACTGCTGCCAAAAGGGTGGGGAGATGGGTACAGACTTACCCTTGGAACAATGCAATATGAAAAAGCCCTGCAACATTTAACAAAAGCAATTAACAAATATACGACAATTAAAAGTTTAGTAACATTAGATAATGAATCTCTCGTATGGCCTATTCATGTGACAATTGTTAGTTGAAAAAATGTATTAGACTCCAACTATATGAAATTAGGAGTGTAGAGAAGATGTCAAAAACTTACTTTATAGAAGATTTATATGATTTAAGCTTTGAACATAAAAAAGACTTATTGAAATTATTTGTTAGTGAAAATGAAACATTATGTTTTTTCTACGCAGAAGAAAATTTAAAAAGTCTAAATAATAAAGAGAAAAAAATGGTTTTAACAAATTTATATGAAAAAAGTCAAAAGTGGATCGTTCCATTGGGGCAAGTAAGAGAACTTAAAGGAATGATGTGGTATAAAGTAAAAATTGATGAAGAAATTATTCAAGCTATTGAGATAGAACAATTATTTTGGCGTGTAATTGTAAAGGACGGGTATCCTGTAAAAGATTTTTCATATAGCTTTGCATTAATTGAAGATGATTGTATAGAAGAATTGGTTATAGAAGAAAAAGAAAAAGAAAAAAATAGCTTTATTAATAAAGTTTGTCCTAAAATAAGAGAGATGTTTGGAGAGAAATTGAAAATTAGTTAAAGTAGTTTCTTCTTATGCAAAAACTTTAAGTAGTCTCTATGCCTAGGACATACTGATACTAATAGTTCCGATAAGGTATATCATTCAACTGGTATTATCATCTGAAATTGTAAAATTAAATCAATTGTGATGCAAATTAAACAACGATGATTCCTAAGTGTGGAAGGATCATCGTTGTTTTGAATGAAGCGCCAATAGTAAAGTTTGGTGAAATGAATTTAATAAACCTTATTATTGATTGGTACAAACAGATAATACATGTTTTGAAAAATATAACACGTAAAACAATCAATCCAGAAAAACTGAATTACTGGATGTACATGATATTTTAAACTCTACAACAGTAGTTTCTCGGTTTTTTTCTGTTTAGAGTGATTGTTGTTTCCTCAGTATTTTTCCAAGTTTAGCTAACAGTTCAGGCTGATCCCCTTGGCTCATTACAACTTCAATAAAGATAAGTCGATTCATATTAAAACTGATTTTATTGAAGACTTCTGCTAACTCTATTTCATTTTCTACTTTAAATGTGAGACTTTTTTCTTCTGATCCGAACACGTTTGCTAGTTTCGTGTAATCCCACATTTGTATGTCATTATACGGTTGGTTTTGGCCGTGAATCGCACGTTCAACAGTGTATCCGTTGTTATTGATTAAAAATATAATTGGTTTTAAATTTTGACGTAGTATAGTGGACAACTCTTGAACAGTTAACTGGAAAGAACCATCACCAATAATTAAAATGTTACGCCGTGTTACATTAGCGAGTTGTGTTCCTAATAAAGCAGGGAGTGTATATCCGATAGATCCCCATAACGGTTGTCCTACATATGTAGCGTTATTAGGTAAAGGGATAGCGGCACTACCGAAATATGGTGTTCCTTGCTCTGCAATTAAGACGTCGTTTTCTTGTAAGAAGTGGTACAATTGTTGCCAAAAACGTTGTTGCGTAACGATTTGTGCTTTTGGATTGAACTCTTTAGTAATAGATGATGATTCTGAAATAAACGACTTAATTTCAAGTGTTTCTTCATTACGATGCTCGATTGAATCACTTAAATGTTGTAGTACATCTTTCATTACAACCGGTCCGTATTTTTTATCTATAATTTTCACAGTATAGGGATGAATTTCTATAACTTGTTCTTTCGTAAAACCTTGTGTAAAGCCACCGGTAATAGTATCAGTTAATTTCACACCGATACTAATGATACAGTCAGATTCATCAACTCTTTTTCGCAAGTATGGAGGACTAACATCGCCAGTGTAAATTCCTATAAATTGAGGATGTTTTTCTGGGAATATGCCCTTGCCCATACTTAGTGAAGCGATTGGGAAGCCAGTTTTTTCTACGAATTGATGTAAATCCTCATCAGCATGAAAACGATTCACTTCAAAATCAGCTAATATAACCGGTTTTTTGGCGCTATTTATTTTGGAAGTGGCATGTAGAAGCATTTTATCTAATGCGTCTTTATTACTTACTATGGGATGATTTAAGATTGGTTCCGTAGGTTTATTAATTGGTTTATTATATACATCGATCGGTAAATTAATATGAACAGGGCGTTTTTCATTCCAACATGCACGGAGTACACGGTCAATTTCCTCAGCGGCATGCTCAGGGGTTAAATTAGTTTGTGCCACAGTAATTTCTCGATACATATTGGAAAAGTGATCGAACTTTCCATCACCTAATGTATGATGAACGAGTTCTCCATTTTCCATTACAGTTGTTGTTGGTGTGCCAGTTATTTTTATAACTGGTACGTTTTCGGCATATGAGCCGGCAATGCCGTTTATGGCACTCAATTCCCCGACACCAAAAGTGGTAATAAGAGCAGCGACACCTTTTATGCGAGCATATCCATCTGCTGCATATGCCGCATTTAATTCATTACAGTTGCCAATCCACTCTAAATTTTTATGTGCAATCACATCATCTAAAAAGGCAAGATTATAATCACCAGGAACACCAAATATATGCTCAATTCCTAATTCGTATAATCGATCTAATAAATATGTACTTACAGTATATTGCGTTTTCAAGAGAATCATCTCCTAATTATTTTAGTTCGTGTAGTGAATGCTGCAATAGACTACAGAAGTTCAAGTGCGTTGATTAAAATATTCATTACTGGATTGTGGTATAATTTACATACAGGGGGAAAGTAGATGACACAACATAAAGAAGAACAGATGAATGAGGCATTGGCATTATTTTATTTTGCATATAAAACATTTACTGAAAAACCAGATGAAATTATAAAAGAATATGGTATACAACGAGTACATCACCGAATTTTATTTTTTATCGCACGTTTTCCAGGGATAAGTGTAAATGAGTTACTATCGCTATTAGAAATAAGTAAACAAGCTCTTCACGGACCACTGCGTCAACTTGTGGAAAAGGGACTAATTGAAAGTAATGAAGCTACTCATGATCGTCGAGTAAAACAATTATCCTTAACAGAAGAAGGGACAGATTTAGAGAAAAAACTAAGTGATGTTCAAAGAAAGCAAATGGGTGCTATTTTTTCAAAATTTGGTGAATCATGTGAAGAGAATTGGCATCAAGTTATGAACGAAATGGCGAATAGCCGTTCAGGTCATGATGCATGGATATCGAAAAGAGAAATTCCAGTTGATCAAAAATAATGAGAAATAGGCCTTTCTTTATAGTTTGAAAAAGAAAGAATTTTATCCATGCATTTGGCAACTATGGATAAATCATAGAGTGAATGGATAAAAAGATGCATTACTAGATACTTTATACGTGTACGCGATGGAACAATAAAATTCACATTTCCGAGAGGGGAATTATAATGATAAAACTTGTACTTATTCGTCACGGACAAAGTTTATGGAACCTTGAAAATCGCTTTACTGGATGGACGGATGTAGATCTATCAGAGAATGGATTAAGTGAAGCAAGAGAAGCAGGAGCAATATTAAAGGAAAATGGTTATACTTTCGATGTTGCTTACACATCTGTATTAAAACGGGCAATCCGGACTTTATGGATTGTGCTACATGAAATGGATCTTACTTGGGTGCCTGTACATAAATCGTGGAAACTAAATGAAAGACATTATGGCGCACTACAAGGATTGAATAAAGAAGAAACTGCAAAAAAATATGGAGAAGAACAAGTTCATATTTGGAGAAGGAGTGTTGATGTAAGACCACCTGCTCTTACTGAAGATGACCCTAGATATGAAGCGAACGATCCAAGATATAAAACACTTCAAAAAGGTGAATTCCCATTAACTGAATGTTTAGAGGATACGGAGAAACGAGTGCTTAATTATTGGCATTCAGAAATTGCACCGTCATTAAAAAGTGGTGAGAATGTAATTATTTCATCTCATGGTAATACAATTCGATCGCTAGTGAAATACTTAGACAACCTTTCAAATGATGGTGTAGTTTCATTAAATATTCCAACTAGCATTCCGCTTGTTTATGAATTAGACGAAAATTTACGTCCAATTCGTCATTATTACTTAAGTATGGATGGAGAAGTACCTGAAGGAGAAATTCCGAAACATATTTCTTTTTAACATGAAAATTTGTAACGCATGCTTGTCTACATATACAATGTAGATTCATGATAAAGTGAAACTTTAATCAGTGAGGGTTTTGTTCATCCCCACTGATTATTAGTTGAACCAATCGGGCTGCCCACAAATAGCGGGATAAAAGACGTGGCCTGCTTCTAATGTATATGCGATGTAGCTAACTTTAGAAGGTTGTCCACGTCTTTTGTCATAAAGAGAGCTGCTTGTGCATGTAATGATATCGTGAGTAGTTTTTGAATGGAGGGTGATGTGATTGGTGATCTCTAACATTCGAATCGGATTATTTATTTTAGCGATCATTTTTGTAGTTCTTGTTTTTTTTTATTGGAGAAATGAAGAGTTATACGAAGAGAAAAAACAGAGAATTCGAAAAACTTGGTATGGATTATTCATAACATCAGTCACAGTTTATTTCATGATAAAAGGAATCGATTTAACCCTCTGGAAAAACTTACTAATGTTTACTGCGATGGTCATTTTCGTTGATATTGCGTTTATTTTAACACCTAACATCTCGGAAATATGGGGAGCGAAATTTAGCGATATCGGTAAAACTGTTCAATCCATAAAGCGGTCATTAATCGCTTCAAAAGCAAGAGGAGAAATATATACGAACATTATCCAAAATATTAATCCAGCAGCATTTGGGACGATGGAATGGCATACAGAAGAGGAATATACAAAAAGCTTAAACTCATTTTTAGATTCATATGGGGAAAAAATTGGAGCAAAAATTGTTGTATTTGAAGCAGCAAATGAATTAAATACGGGCTTTCGTGGTATTCGCTCTCAATTTAGTATTACAGTACCTTTAGAACATATAGAGCAATTAAATGAACAAAAAGCAGTACAAGTAGAGAACGTTGGGATTATACCAGCAAAAATAATGAATGACGTTTTTATAGTTATTGATGGGAAGAAAAATAGCCTTCAAGATCGAGATTTTGAAAATGTATATAATTTAACCATACATCATAGTTATTTTAGTAAGTAGGACAGAATCATTTTTCTGTCCTTTTCTTCTATACATAAATTCAAAACAAAATACGACAAAGTTGAATAAAATGGGACAATCATTCCTACACTAGCACGTAGAGGTGATTGTAGTGATAAAGGATTATGACAATGATTTTTTTAAAGAAGATGATGAGGATGCAACAGATTTCTCTTTAATAAAAGGAGATACTTTGCAGCAAGTAGAAGAGTTAGAAGAAGAATTAAAAAGAAAATCATAAGTATACAACTCTGTCTGCATCTGCTATATAATATAAATAAAAGGTTGTATCTTTTGAAAAGGGGGAGAAGAGATGGCTGAAATCAGTGTACAAAAGTCTTCGTTTTTTAAAGAAAAAAAAGAAGAATCAAATACAGATTTCTCTCTTGTGAAAGGTGCATTAACGGAAAATATAAATCGGTTAGAGAAACTGATGAATAATAGCAGTTCAAAATATATACGAGTGAAAAAAACAAAAGAAAATGCATAGTACATTTTCTTTTGTTTTTTTATTTAATAGTAAACTTATCTTTTACTTTTTCAGGTAAATCTGCTTTCTGAATCTCTTCATAGGACTTTACTTCAATTGATGATATTTCATTTTTGTTATTATCATCTTGATCAACACCCTTACAATGTTGTAAGAGTGTTGTACATAAAATGAACAATATATATAAAATATTAAAAAAGTTAAAACAAAGGTAAAATAATGAATCATGGTATAATGATAAAAGACTTACATATTATTTTGTCATTTGGAGAGGAGCTTGAAAAATGTATTCTACTTTAGAACAATTAACAAAGCACCCTGTATTTTATCATTTTGCAGAAATTTCAAAGATTCCTAGAGGATCAGGTAATGAAAAGGAAATTAGTGATTATTTAGTTGGCTTTGCTAAAGAGCGTAACTTAGAAGTGATTCAAGATGAAGCATTAAATGTCATTATTAAAAAAGAAGCAACTGCTGGCTATGAAAATGTAGCAGCTATTATCATTCAAGGTCATATGGATATGGTTTGCGAAAAAAACCAAGCAACAGTACATGATTTTGAAAAAGATCCAATTGAATTACGAATTATTGGAGACATGTTATACGCAAATCAAACAACTTTAGGTGCTGATAATGGTATTGCAGTTGCGTATGCATTAGCTTTATTAGATTCAAAAGACATTCCACATCCAGCACTTGAAGTCGTTATCACTACCGAAGAAGAAACGACAATGGGCGGGGCTTTTGCTGTTGATCCAAATCATTTTGAAGGAAAGATTTTTATAAATATTGATTCTGAAGAAGATCACAAATTACTTGTAAGTAGTGCAGGTGGTGCGAAAGCTGTTGAAACAATTCCAGTAATTTGGGATGAAGCGCCAGCGAATACGGATGCATACCGTCTATATGTTGGTGGTCTAAAAGGCGGACATTCTGGTATGGAAATTGATAAGCAACGTGGTAATGCGAACAAAACATTAGGGCGAGTATTACATGATTTATCAACAAATATGGAGTTTAATATAAGTGAAGTTCACGGCGGATTAAAAACGAATGCAATTCCGCGTGAAAGTGTAGCTACAATTTTATTACGTCAAGAAGATGTAGAGAAGGTAGAAGAAAAGCTTGAGTCATGGACAAGAGTATTACAAGAAGAAATGCGTGCTGTTGATCCAGATGTTCATGTTACACTTACAAAGTTGGATGAGAAAGTAGAAAAAGTATTTGCTAAAGAAACACAAAAGCAGCTTATTTCATCATTATTCTTAATTCCGAATGGTATTCAAAGTATGAGCATGGATATTAAAGGTCTAGTAGAAAGCTCAACAAATTTAGGTGTTATTGAAACATTGCAAGATGAAATTAAATTACGTAACGAAGTACGAAGTTCTGTAAGTAGTTTAAAACAGCATGTTGCAGAAGAAATCAAATATATTGCCGAATTAGTTGGTGCTACGTTTGAAATTGAGTCAGAGTATCCAGAATGGCCATACAATCCAAATTCACAAATTCGTAATTTATTTGAAAAAGTTCATCAAGAAAAATACAATAAAGATATTGAAATTTTCGCTGTGCATGCAGGGATTGAATGTAGCGCATTCGTTCAAAAAATGCCTGAATTAGATGCAATTTCATTCGGACCAGACATTTTCAACGTGCACACTCCGGATGAACATATCAGTATCTCTTCTGTAGTGAATAACTGGGGATTCTTCATTGATGTAATGAAGGGTACGAAAGAATTAGCTAAATAATAATGATGAAATAAAAGTAGCCTATAAAACTTTATAGGCTACTTTTTTGTGTTGGAATTTATCCCGCATTAACGGGCAGTAAGACCCCCACCTCAAAATTCAGCGAGAGCAAAGAAGTTAGGTGGGGGATCAACTGCCCGTAAAAGCCCGATTGGTTTAACTAATAATCAGTGGGGGATGAATAAAACCCCCACTGATTAAATTTTCACTTTATGAGAAATCATTTTTCGTTAGTATGTAATATTAAGCTTGAACAATTAATAAGGATGAATTGTTGATGTTTTTTAGTACTGATGAAGGGGTGGAGAAATGAAGGGAAGAAAGCATTTTATTGTTTGTATGTTTTTATTGTTTTTCACATTTAGTTTTATTGGTGTTCAGAAAATAATAGCGGAAGAAGTTGAATTTTCAGGGACAACAGCTCCATTGAATGTAAATGTTAGAGAGGCAAAAAGTTTGAGTGCAAGTATTGTAGATGTGATTCCCGGAAATACAAAAATATCTTTTAAAGGATGGGAGTATGGTGAAGCGGTTAAAGATTACTGGACAGGAAATTTAGATAATCGTTGGTTTTATTATTTTAAAGATGGAAAAAAAGTATATGTAACGTCAGCGTATATTAATGGAAATCCTCCAAATACATCAACAAATCGTAAATTATCTGTACCTAACATATTACAAGAAAGATCAAATTGGTGTTGGGCAGGCACTTCGGTTTCAGTTTTAAATTATTTTGGGAAAACTCCTTCACAAGATCAGTACGTTAGGTATGTCAAGGGTGGATCATATAATAATCCTGCAACTTCACGTGAAATACAATATGGATTATCGGGATATGGTGTTAGCTCAGCTATAAGTCCTGGAGCAAAATCGTATGATTGGTTCAAAAATCAAATTAATAGTGATCAACCGATGATTGCACTCATTATGTGGCAAAATGGAGCTAACATCGGACACTTTCTAGTACTTGATGGATTTTATAAAGGAACAAATGGAACAGATTATATAACGTACATGGACCCTTGGTATGGTGATCATTATAATCATAATTTCAGTACGTTCCATAACAATAATAATTTTTGGTGGAGTGAAACTGTTTATAATATCCATGCAAACTAATAATATTAAAAGCGGGGGTTCATTAATGGGAAAACTACTTAAGCTTGTAATACCGTGCATTTGTTTAATGACCGTTATTATTTTCGCTAGTAAAATTAGTTATGCATCAAAAAATAAAAATGAACCAGTACAATCGATTGCATTAAAAGATTATCAATATAGTAAGGGAAGTTCTTCTGAAAATTTAAGTTTTGAAAAAATAACAACATCCTCATTTTCGTTACCAATCTATGAAACAATTCCAGCACAGCAAATTTTAAATAGCTCTGAATTTAAGCATTTACTATTACCAACAAATGAAAAACTGTGGTTTATTATGAAGGGTGAGCAGCCAGAAGGATTAATTGTTGCGAATGATACTGAACCGATTCGAACGGGCGGAGAAAATAGAAGTAAAGATTTATATGGGTTATATAAAGCAATAAAAAATAATACAAATGAAACAAAAGATATTAGTTATTTTGAATTTGAAGGGCAAGGAATATTGGTAGTAAATCAAAATAATGATCAAGAAATATATCTTAGTAAAGGTGCCGCTGCCATATTAAAACTTCCTGCTGGTCAAAAAGCATTGAGCAGTGAAGTAATACAGAAAATGAAAGAGAGAATCGTAACTGCTTTTGAATAGTTAATTATAAACTGAACAAATATATGTATTTAATATGAAATTTCATGTACTGTATTATTTTTAAAAATGAATCATTTCATAAATAATACAGTAGAAGGTGTAGAAAAGATAACAAGAGAAACCAGTGTGGGATGTTATGAAAAATGATGATTATAGTAGGAATAGTTGATTCTTATTTGTTATTTATACGTGGGTGAAAAGAGATCAGGTAAGAGGATTCATGCCAGGGGTATAAACATAATAATGCATATAAAAAGGTTAGAGAGGCTAATTCTCTAGCCTTTTTATGTGCATTCCAGAAGTTTTAAAAATAGTGAAGTTACTCCCTACTCATCAAGGTGAAATCTCATACCATCTCCAAAAAGAAAATATTATATATTTTGTTTGGAAGGATACTGTTCGTTTTGTATAGAGTTCGATTCAAATCACGACTATCATTTGGAATGTTTAAATAATTTAAATAAATCAAACAGAAAAGCTTGACCTTCACACTATGTAAAGGTTTACAGTAAGACAGAAAAGGAGGTTAAGAAATGAAAAAAATAACGAATTTGTGTATGAGTGCTGTACTAACCACATCTATTATCAGTGGTTATGTTTTAGGTAAGGGGATTGAGAAAGTTCAGGCGAAGGAAATTGAAAAAACGCAGAGAAAAGATATGAAGAAAGTAGAGGTGCAAAAACAAGTAGGAAAGTATACAATGCCAGATGAAAAAAGCAAACATGAAGGAACGTGGCTACAATGGCCTCATGAATTTACATATGGGCAAAAATATCAGCAAGAGGTAGAGCCGATTTGGATTCAAATGACAAATACTTTAAGCAAAGGCGAAAAAGTTCATATTGTTGCATATGATCAAGAAGAAAAAGAAAGAATTACTGAAGTTTTAATGGATCAGGGGGTGAATATGGGAAAAGTTGATTTCTTTATCGCACCTACTGACGATGTATGGGCTAGAGATACTGGACCGATTTTTGTTTATGATAATGACAAAAACCTAAAGATATTAGATCCAGGATTTAACGGATGGGGAAAGAAAACACCATATAAGAAAGATGCTCGTCTTCGTGAGAGTCTTAGCAAACAGTTAGGTATTGAAAGAATTGATTGGAATAAATTTGTTCTTGAAGGCGGCGCATTTGAATTAGATGGTAATGGAACTGCTTTATTAACTAGAAGTGCTGTGACGAATAAAAATAGAAACGCTAAATTGTCAGAAAAAGATATTGAAAAATATATGAGTGACCTTGGGATAACAAATTTTATTTGGTTAGATGGAGTACCCAACTTAGATATTACTGATTTTCATATTGATGGATTTGCAAAATTTCACGATAAATCTACTATTATAACGTTAAACAAAAAAGATTTAGCTGAATGGGGAACGTCTGATAAAGATATTAACAAGTTGTTGCAGGCAAAAGATGCTGAGGGGAATAAATACAAGTATGTATATCTGCCGCTAAGCAAGAATAATGTTACATTAGCAAATGGGAAGCAGCTTGATTATAAAGGTTCATATATTAATTATTATATAGCGAATCAAGTTATCTTAGTTCCTAACTATAATGATCCTAATGATAAAATAGCAAATGAGATGATTCAAAAACTTTATCCTGATCGTAAAGTGGTGGGGATTGATGTAAGAGAGCTTTATAAAAATGGTGGTATGATTCATTGTATTACTCAACAACAACCAATCAATTTGAAATAATATATTTATAGATTTTTTTAGTTGTCTATTTCTTATGAAGACTTGTTTATCCATAAGATAGGTAAAGATGCCATGGTATTTTTACCTATTTTGTTGTGTTTTTTATGAGTTAATTATTATTTTCCTATAAACTGCAGAAACTAATATATTTTATGTATAAAAGTTAGATTATTTTAATGCTCTTATTGCAGTAATATGCTGTTTAAGGGGAGTTCAAAATTACACAATTTGACTTGTGTAATTTATTGCGTTATGCTTTTTTTTAGTATAAACGAAAGGCTTGAAGATAATGATTCGTCGTTTGAGAAAGCTAAAGAATGTAGCAGTCGTAGTAAGCTTCTAAGTAAATTGCAAAAATCTACACTACTTAGAAGCGAGGAATAAAGTTATGAAGCATCCATTATTTAATCATTGGTCAGAAACAAAGTATATAAAAGATATAGTAACAAATCCACTCATTGAGGTAGGAGAGTACTCCTATTATTCAGGCTATTATGGTCATCAAAATTTTGAAGATGGCTGTGTAAGGTATTTGTGGGGGGATGCTAAGTCCCGAGCGCTTTTCAATCCAATTGAACAGATGGGTTGGAAACTTGATAAACTCATTATTGGAAATTATGTTTGTATTGCAAGTGGAGTTGTCATTCTAATGGGTGGGAATCATAATCATCATCCTGAATGGATTACAGTATATCCATTCGCTGAGCAAATTGAACAATCATATGAACCGAAGGGTGATACAGTCATTAAAAGTGATGCTTGGATTGGAATGAATGCTATCATAATGCCTGGTGTTACAATCGGTGAGGGTGCAATTGTTGCAGCAGGAACTGTCGTAAGTAAAGATGTTCCGCCGTATACAATAGTTGGTGGAAATCCTGCTAAGGAAATAAAGAAACGATTCACTGATACAGAAATGAAAATGCTAATGGAAATGCGTTGGTTTGATTGGAATAGAGAATTAGTTGAGCAGGCAATTCCTATTTTATCTAGTGCATCCATAGAATTATTATATGATTTTTATAAAAAGGAAGTAAAAAATAAATAAATCAGCTAGAAAAACTACATTCAATATAGGGTGTAGTTTTTTTATTACAAAAAAATAATAGATTAGACTAAAGAAAATTCATCTCTGGTATGAGTCTAGCAATAGCTGAATTGAATAATTAAAATCCTTGATAGCTAATAAACGTATGCTTGGTTACCAGTGTGTCTCGATATTTAATCGGGACACACTGGTTTTATCCCGCTATTCGCCGGGCAGTAAGGCCCCCACCTCAAAATTCAGCGAAAGCGAAGAAGTTAGGTGGGGGATCAACTGCCCGTAAAAGCCCGATTGGTGTGGGCTGATAATCAATGGGGGATGAACAAAACCCCCACTGATTAAAGTTTCACTTTATTTTTTGTAAATGTGGAACAAATGTATTATTTAGATTGTCTATTAATTGTAATCCTAAAAAATATGAAAGTACGGATCATTTTGAAAAATACAAAGGTATTAAAAAGAGGGATGTGTGTGGGAATACGAAGTGTCAGTGCCCTAAAAGGGTTTGATGAGATGGTCTATATGAAAGCGATCCTAACGTCTTATATGTATATAGAATTTGAGAACACTGTCTATTTTTTGGGGGATTATGTTAGAATAACGTTTTTTTGAGTACAAAGATATTGGAGGTAACAGAAGTGAAAGGTATGTTTTGCAAGAGATTTATTGCAATAGTAACAGTGCTTACACTATTTTGTAGCATTGTTGTTACATCTGGAAGAGCATCAGCGGAAACAGTTCCTGCTATAGACGTTGAAGCAGGATCAGCAATTTTAGTAGAAGCAAATTCTGGGAAAATTTTATATGAAAAAAATGCAGATGAATCATTAGCAATTGCTAGTATGACAAAAATGATGAGTGAATACTTAGTACATGAAGCGGTGGATAAAGGAAAACTTAAATGGGATCAAAAAGTTAAAATTTCTGAATATGCATATAAGATTTCGCAAGATCGCTCATTATCAAACGTTCCATTAGAAAATGGTGGCTCTTATACAGTTAAAGAGTTATATGAGGCAATGGCAATTTACTCTGCAAACGGTGCAACAATTGCTTTAGTTGAAGAGATTGCTGGAAAAGAAGTTAATTTCGTAAAAATGATGAACGCTAAGTCAAAAGAGTTTGGAATGAAAAATTATAAATTTGTAAACTCTACAGGTTTAACAAACCATGATTTAAAAGGACATCACCCAGAAGGAACAACTCCAGACGAGAAAAATAAAATGTCTGCAAGGGATTGTGCGATTTTAGCGCAACGTCTCATTCAAGATTTCCCAAAAATATTAGATACAGCAAAAATCCCCAAAAAAACATTCCAAAAGGGTGGCAAGTATCCAATTGATATGGTGAATTTTAACATGATGTTACAAGGCTTAATTAAGCAATACGAAGGTGTAGATGGGTTGAAAACAGGAACTACTCCAGAAGCTGGTGATTGCTTCACTGGTACAGTAGAAAGAAACGGTATGCGCCTAATTTCTGTAGTGATAAAAGCAAACTCTCATACAGCACGTTTTGATGAGACGAAGAAATTATATGATTATGGATTTGCGAATTTTGAAGTGAAGAAAGTTTATGGGAAAGATGCAGTAGTAAAAGGGCATGAAACAGTGCGAGTAGCAAATGCAAAAGACAAAGATGTAGTTGTTCAAACGAAGCAAGCTGTTTCACTTCCAATGCCAAAGGGCAACAATGACGTTTATAAAAAAGAATTTAAAGTACCGAATAAAGAACAAGAAGCGCCTATTAAAAAGGATGTAACAATTAGTAAAATGATTATTTCGCCTAAAGATAGTACAGATCCTGGATTTTTATCAGGTAAATCATTACAAGTAGACCTTGTAACAAACTCTGATGTAGAACAAGCAAATTGGTTTACACGTTTTATGCGCGAAATCGGATCTTTCTTTAGCGGTATGTGGGATAGTGCGGTTGATATAGTAAAAAGCTAATTTTATGGGATGAAACTAAATGTTAGTCTGAAACAAAAAGTTTCAAAGTATTATAGATTTTTATGTGGATAGCTTGGAATTGAAGATTACATTAATTTTCAAATTTGGTCCTTCGGAACTTTTGGTATTGCAATCAAGCTAAGATAAATTTGTATCCATATAATCAAAAAACGCTATTCTTTTTGTAGAAATATACAGAAAGGATGGCGTTTATTATGAATCTTTCGATTTAAAGGGTTCTGATGCAAGGTTAGTTTAATAAAGTTACATGATGAAAGAACATTCATTATTCCACCAAGTGAAAATGAAAATTGATACCTGGTACTTATTTCTGTTATCAAATTTTATAAAAATTTAATAAAATCTTTTCTTTCTATTAAATATTTTGCTTTAAATTAATTATATAAAGAAATGGAGGCCAAAAAATGAATTTTTTAAAGAAGTTTAAGTATCTTTTTATAGCATTTATCCCTTTGTATATAGTTATTCTTTAATTTCAATCGAATAGAAAACAAAGTATTCGAGAAAAAAGTACGATTTTAATGGGATATACCATATAGAGGGCTCCCTAATAATTTCACTTGAAAATCGGTAATTAATGAAACCAAGAATAATCATATGATACACGATTACGAGTTAATATACCCAAAAGATATGATTACTAGAGACAATCTTTGATACTGACAAGTGAGGTGACGTCGATGAGAGGGACATTAATAAAAATCGGAGTATTTATTTTGGTTTTAACAGTAGGGATATATCTTGCGAAATCCGTATATGACCATCATACGAACCGAGCTAAAGTAAGAGACACGATTCAACAAATATCAATAGAGCATGGTATACCGCCATGGATTCCTTTATCTATTGCATTCCATGAAAGTAAGTTTGATCGAAATGCAGTTGGAGATCAGGGCACATCATTTGGATTGTTTCAGCTTCATCGAGGTGGACTAGCACCTAAAGATTTAACGAATGAAGATTTGAAAAATGCAGAAACCAATACTCGAATTGCAATATCTAATATGATAAATGCGTATAACCGTGGTTTACAGCAAAATTTAAAAGGGCCAGAGCTATTAAAACATGTTGCAAATACCTCAGGGTGGCCTGGAAATAAGGGGGTTCAATGGACAGATAAACAGACAGACTATAACGAGGGTTTAGAAAACAGTTTTAAAATGTTTTCTAAACGACAATACGATTTTATAGAATGAAATTTCTTTTTTCTTTCTATTATTATATAAATTATGCCTAGATACGAAAGTTCCCTAAAACAGATACATAGATTAACTTTGTACTGCTTACATTAGGAATTTAAAGAAACAATATGTACAATTCTCCCACTACATTCGCATAGTGGCCTTTATGAACAGCAAAATTTACAATTTACAAGGAGAACATTTTATGAGTAAGAGAATAAAAGAATTAGATTCCATACGAGGGTTAGCGGCACTTACTGTGGTATTTGGACATTTTTGTTTAATGCTACCATCGTTGCCTAATTCTATTAAATTTTCCCCGCTTAGGTTTTTATGGGCGGGTGGGGAAGCTGTTATCGTTTTTTATGTACTAAGTGGTTTTGTGTTATCTATGGCACTTTATCATTCAAAAACAAATTATTGGGGATATTTAATTAAGAGATTTGTAAGAATCTATATTCCTTATTATTTTTGGATAATCGTTACCTTTGTTTTATTTATTTTATTTTCGTCGTATGAAGTGGTAGGACTACGGGATTGGTTCTATGATAGGTGGCAAGGGTCTATAACAAAATTAGATATTCTAAACCACTTTGTGCTTCTTAATAACTTTTTTACGGAAAATTATAATCCAGTTATTTGGTCATTGGCTCAAGAAATGCGTATATCTATTGTGTTTCCTTTGTTATTCCTTCTTTTTTATAAACTGAATTGGAAGAAAACGATACTATTTGCTTTGAGCTTTTCTTTAATTAGTGTTGTTCTTAATATGTTGCATATTGGGAAAGCTGAAGGATTTTATAATGGTTATGCTGATACACTGCATTTTACATCTATGTTTATGGTTGGAATGTTACTTTTTAAGTATCAGGAAAAACTTATCTACTCATATAGGAATATGAAAAAATTTAAAAAAGGATTTCTTATTGCATTAGGGATTATTCTATATTTATATTCCATTTTAATTTATGGTTTTTCCCGTAATGATACAACTTTCTTATTAAAAGATTGGGGTGTCGTAATGGGGGTTAGTATATTTATTATAATGGCTATGAGTAACCTAAAAGTAAAAGCATTTTTAAATAAGAGTGTATTTGTATATTTAGGAGAAATTTCATACAGTATCTATTTGTGTCATTTTCCAATCATGATGGTACTATTTAAACTTTTGTATACAAAGATACCTATCTTTTTCCTTCTTACTTTGTGCATTGCAATGACACTACTTTTTTCTATAGTTTCATATCATTTAATCGAAAAGAAATGTATCAACTGGGCAAAACAAAGAACAACAAATTTTTTGAAAAAAGTATAATTCCTAGATAGATTTTATTTCTTTAGTAAATATATGAATATGACCGATTCCTAAGTATACTTAGGAATCGGTCAATTTTGGATTCTAAATGTAAATATAGTAAAGTGGAATATAATTGAAATCGAAAATCACTTAGAAATAACAATACGGTGTGAGCTATTGTATAGTATAGATATGGTTAATAATAAAGGGGGAATACATATGTGGAAGCGATTTGTAGCAATTGGTGATAGTTTTACAGAGGGGATAGGGGATGAAGTTGAGGGAATTGCATTAAAAAGCTGGGTAGATCATTTTGTTCAACTGTGTGAAAACGATATAGAATATGCCAATTTTGCAAAGCGTGGGTTAGTAACTAAAGAAATTCGCTCGCAGCAATTGGAAAAGGCTTTAACTTTTAATCCAGATTTGGTTAGTCTCATTGCAGGGGCAAACGATGTTTTAAAAGGACGTTGGAATCATGATGCATATAAGAACGATATGGAATTTATGATAGATACATTAAGTAAAGCAGGGGCTGATATTATTATAGCAAACCTTCCAGATTTTACAGTTAGGCTTCCTTTTGCTTCTGAAAAAAAACAAGTAATAAAAGAACAATTATTAGAGGCAAATGAAGTTATACATTCACTGAGCAGAGAGTATAAGCTTCATCATGTTGATTTTTGGAATCATCATTTAGTTAATGATAATACGCTTTGGTCTAAGGATTTAATTCATCCAAACTCAAAAGGATATGTAAAAGTTGCTGAATTGATTTTTAGTAGTTTGCCTGTACATGACTCTTCTAAATAAGCTGTAGAATGACCTAAACCCCTGTCGCATGCTGTACAGGGGTTTTTGGTGCGAAAAAGAAGGATATAGAGTGCTTATAAATTATACTTTAAGTAATTCTTTTTATTGTTTATATTTTTGTTATTTTCTGTTGCAGAATCCTTAGTATAAGGATTCTTTTTTTGTATCAAAAATCTATAAAGAAAAAAAGATAAGATCGGTGAAAATGAACTAAAAGGTATTTTAAATGAAATTGTTAAAACAACACTAATAATGATAACGTTCGCTAAATATATTCGCTCCTTATGTTTGGAAGAAACTTGAAATCTTCCCTCTCGGAATGCAGCTTAACCATAAATTTAATCTTTTTGTAAATATGGAACAATTTTATAACTTACACTGTCTATTAAGCGTTAAAACATTTTTAACTAAGGGAGAAGATTGAATTGAAAAAATTATGGATACTGCTTTTCTTTTGTTTTGCAGTTATGTTGGTAGGATGTAATAAAAATGAACCGCCAAAACAAGCATTTGAAGAATATATCAATTTATGGAATGATAAAAAGTTTGCAAATATGTATGATCATTTATCAGAACATGCAAAAAAGACGATTTCCAAAAAGGATTTCGCAGAGAAATATCAAAAAATCTATGATGGTATTGGAGTTAAGAATTTAAAAGTCAAAACGAAAGGAGAGAATACGAAAGATAAAGAACTTTTTCTTTTTGAAGTTAATATGGATACGGATGGAGGAACTGTTTCATTCATCCATGAAGCAAAACTCGTGAAAGATAAAGATAAGGAGTCTTGGAAAATAGATTGGACACCAGACTTCATTTTCCCAGGTATGAAAAAAGATTACAAAGTCCGTATGCAAACAGAACAAGGAAAACGCGGAGAAATATATGATCGAAATGGAAAAGGGCTTGCAACGAATGGTAAAGCGACTGAGGTTGGAATTATTCCAGAGAAACTAGGTGAAACGGCAGCGCAGACAAAAGAAATAGTAGCACAATTACTTGATATGTCTACAGAAGAGGTCAATCAGAAGCTCGCAGCGAAATGGATAAAACCAGACTCCTTTGTACCAATTGGTATTTTAAAAGAGGGAACTAGACAGAATGATTATATTGAATTAGAAGGGGTTTCATCTCGCCCAGTAAATATTCGTACGTATCCATTAGGAGAAGCAGCCGCACACTTAACTGGATATATAGGAAAGGTGAATGCAGAGGAGTTAAAATCGCTTCAAAAAAAAGGTTATCAAGCAGATGATTTAGTAGGTAAGACGGGTTTAGAGAAAGTACTTGAGAATAAATTGCGTGGTGAAAAGGGTGGACGCGTATTTATAGAAGATGAGAATGGGAAAGAGATTAAAAACGTAGCAAAAAAAGAAGCAAAAGAAGGGGAAAATGTTACGTTAACAATTGATGCTGCAATTCAAGAAAAAATCTTTAATGAGATGAAAAATGAAGCAGGATCTAGTGCAGCGGTCAATCCTAAAACGGGTGAAACAATCGCACTTGTAAGTAGCCCTGCTTATAATCCAAATACAATAGTTAGAGGAGCATCAAAAGCCCAACGAGAAGCATGGAATAACGACTCGAAACTGCCAATGATGAATCGTTTCACACAAGCATTTGTACCAGGTTCCGTATTTAAAACGATTACAGGTGCAATTGGTTTGGAAACAAACACAATAAACCCTAAGGAAGAATTTAAAATTCAAGGATTAAAGTGGACAAAAGATTCATCTTGGGGAAATTATTATGTAACACGTGTGAAGGAAGCTAGTCCAGTTGATTTTGATAAGGCAATGAAGTACTCTGATAATATTTATTTTGCTCAACAAGCTTTGAAAATGCGAAAAGATCAGTATGTAAATGAATTTAAGAAATACGGATTTCATGAAAAATTACCAATCGAATACGAATTTCCTATTTCATTAATTGCAAAAGATGGAATAAAAAATGATATTCAACTAGCAGACACGGGATACGGACAAGGACAAGTATTAATGACACCACTTCATTTAGCATTAACATATGCGCCAATTGTGAATGAAGGAAATATTCCGTCGCCACATCTTTTAAAAGAAGCAACAGGAGCGGGGAATTGGAAAGAAAATGTGGTTTCTAAAAAGAATCAAGAGATATTAAAGAGTGCATTAATAAAAGTGATTAATGACCCTGATGGCGCGGGGAGAATTGCTAAGGTTGATGGTGTAACTCTTGCTGGTAAAACTGGTACAGCAGAACTGAAAGAGTCGAAAGAAGCAGACGGAAAAGAACTTGGATGGTTTGCAGCTTTTGATGCAAATGCGCCAGACATGATTGTTACCATGATGATCGAAGATGTAAAAGGAAGAGGAGGAAGTAACGTTCCAGGTGAAAAAGTAAAACATGTATTTCAGAAATAACACTTAATTATAAGGTGAACTTTTTCACTAAATTTATCCCGCATTAACGGGCAGTAAGACCTCCATCTCAAAATTCAGCGAAAGCGAAGAAGTTAGGTGGGGGTCGGGCTACCCGTAAAAGTCCGATTGGTGAGGGCTGATTAAAGTTTACTTTATTATATGTTTGCTTAACTCAAAGGTATAAACTGGTGGAAATATAGAACAATTAAATTTCAAAAAAGCATTCTTTCTAATCGAGAATGCTTTTTTGCTGCGACTCTAGAAAATTGATACCTTATCTTTATTTTCATTTCTGAAAAGTTGGCATTGCTAATGGTAAATAGAAGAGTATAGCAAATTGAAATGGACAAGTGGAGTGTTACGTTAAATTCAAAAAAACAGATTTTTATGAGTGGATTTTTATCATTGTATGCTTTACTTGTTTTTTAGTAGTATTATTCTGCCTGAAAAAAGATAAACAATGGAACAAATGAAACTTGTATCTTGTCTATATATTGAAACCATAATAAAAGTGAGGGCAGTTTTATGTTTATTCAAATAAGTTTGAGGTGTGGAAATGGAACAGACGTTTATTGAAAAGTGTAATCATGATGAGCTGGACTATGTTATAAGAGACTATTGGCAAGATGTATGGAATTATTCATTTATTATTACGAAAGATCCACACTTATCAGATGATATCACGCAAGATGTATTTATAAAGGTGTTTAAAAATTGGAATTCATTTCGAAAGGAGTCATCTATTAAAACGTGGATATTAAAAATCACAAGAAATACGGCAATAAACTATTTGAAATCCTCCTATTTTAAAAGGATATCTTTAATAGGATTTTTTAGTGACGATAAGCAATCCCTGTCAGCAGAACAAGAATTTTTTAACCAAGAAGAAATGAATGAGGTGTGGAAGGTTGTATTAAAACTACCTAAAAAGCACCGTGAAATAATTATATTGGACGCAAAATATGAATTATCTTATGAAGAAATGGCTGAAACATTAGGAGTATCCATTGGAACTGTAAAATCGAGATTAAGTAGAGCGAGAAGTAAGGTTTCAAAATTAATAGGGGAGGGTAGTAGTGATGAACAATAAACAAAATCCTGACTGGTATAGAAAAATAAAAAAAGGTCCAATGGAGAATCGTAAAGATGAAGAAGAATTTATTTTTAAAATTAAGCAGTCTATATACGAAAATAATGAAAGGGATTTTGTAAAACATAAAAGCCCGTTTCGTAAAAAAGCATTACCTATTGTAGTTGTTTTCGTTTGTACAATGTTATTTTTTATTGTTCAACAACCTTGGTTTGATGATAATAAATCACCGGTACAAAGTAGTACTCAAATTAAGTCGAAAACAAAAGATGAATCTGATCAAGATCCCTCACTAAAACAATTTATGAATGATTTATATCGAAGTACAAATTCAAAAAATGAAAATGACCTTTATAGAGCGTTAAATGATGAAGTTCTATTTAAAGGGATTATGTATAAGAAGGATGAATTACAGATTGATGATGATATTTTTCATGAGTTGCAAGTCGCTCTTACAATGGGGGGAGAATTTGTGAATGATACGAAGAAAGTTTACAAAGTGCCAAGTGGATCGACAGAAAGTAATCAATCAAATCAAGAACACTTTATATATGCAACTGTTACTGGAAACAAAACGAAAATTTTAGCTGAACCAAAACTAGAATCACAAGTTTTGTATGAAGTATCTAATGATATGGTAAAAGCTTGGATCCCGGAAAAATTGCAAAATGATGGATATATAAAAATATCGACTATTAACGGTGATACTACTGGATATGTACAAAAAGAGTATGTTTTAACTGATATTAAATATTCTTTCATGTTCGAAAAGAATCATGAAGGTATATGGAAAATAACGAATATAGAATCTATATGGTAAAAGAGGAAGGTTCACTTTAATGAACCTTCCTCTTTATTTTTATTCTCTTTTTGAAGAGTATCCCAGGAATCTAAAATTTCTGCTGTAACAAGAGCGGCACTATTCTTTTCTGAATTACCACCAGGAATAACAACAGAAATGGCGATTTGTGGATCTTTGGCAGGAGCATATGCAATGAAAAGAGAATGATTTATCACTCTTTCTTGCTCATTCGGTGAACCTGTTATACCCGTTTTACCTGCGACATCAAAGGGCAAGTTTTTAATCTCCTCTATATTGTGACTCATCCCACCTTGCACGACACTCCAAAATTTCATCGGATATCGATTAGAACTTTCTAAGATTGGTTTAAACTTTTTTGAATCATTACCGTCATGATCAATAATGGCACTTACGATTTGAGGTTTATATTTATCACCTTTACTTGCAAAAGTTGCTGCATATTGGGCAAGCTGAAGAGGAGTGTGCACTTCATTTCCTCCCCAAGAAGCATTTAATAAAGCGGAGATTCCATTTTCAAACTTATTAGATGGATGAAATTCATATTTTCCGTCTTCTTCAAAGGGTAAATCGATCCCAGTTTTAGAACGAAGGCCGAATTGCATTAAATAATCTGTCCATATATTTGCTACTTTTTCTATATTCCCATTATTTTGGTTGAATAAGGGTAGCGCTACTTTTGCTGTCATAAATGTGTTAGATGAATTAATGATAGCCTGACTCGGTGTGATCTCACCTGTTGGCGTTCCAGGTGCATTCGTAATGTTATTTTGATTATCATACTGAAAAGTACCTTTATCTAAATAAGTATCTTCAGGTTGAAAAAGCTTTTCGTTTAATCCAATTAAAATAATAAGGGGCTTTATAGTAGAGGCCATATTTACATAAGATTCACCATACTTTAATTTTTGAATTGCTTTATTTTGCGACAATGATTTGATGTTTTCTTTTTTAGATGATACATGTGTATGTAATGTATTTGGATCAAAAACTGCTGAGTTGGCCATAGTTAAAATTGCACCAGTTTTTACATCGGTCACTACAGCATAACCAGCATTAGCATCAGGTATTTTCTTAAGTTGAGATCTTAATGCTTCCTCTGTTTTTTGCTGCAGCTTAGAATCTAAAGCTAGCCGGACATCTTTTCCTTTTTGTACTTTTTGAATGTTCCATAAGAACTTTTTATTATTCATTTTAAAAATCAGAGTTTTTTCTGGTTTTCCTTTTAAATCATTTTCATATTGAAGCTCAATCCCACTTTTACCAACAGGTACATACTTAGAATTAAGGTCATTTTCTACATAACCAATTACTTGTGAAGCAATTTCGTGCTTTGGATAATATCGAATCCATTCATCTTTGATTATTACATTATTGGGTTTGTTCTTGTTTATGAATGTAAGTTCACTCTCATTTATGTCAGAGTATAACGGTATATCATTCATAGTCTGCTTTTTACAAGATTGTTGTAATTGTGATTTCATGTCCTCTGCAGAAATGTCATGTTGAAACTCGCTTGAAAATTGATTGAAAAAAGCTAATGTGTTTGATGTATCTTGATTCGATAGTTTTTCATCATTAGAAGTGCAATATAGAGATTTAACTTTCTTATTTGTAGCTAGTATTACACCATTTTGATCAAAAATTTTTCCTCTTTCAGCTGAAGAAGTTGCGATAGTAATTGAAATGAAGTTGATTTTTAATAAAATTAGTAAAATCAAACCTACAAAAGAAAGAATCGCAAAAAATCTCCATCTTTTTATTTTTTTATGTAACATAAAACCCTCCCTTTTTTAGCTTATTTCATCTTATAGTTAATTATTTTTTTTGTAAATGTGGAACAACTTTATTGTTTAGGTTGTCTATTAAGTATTACAGCAGTCAGAAAGGAACAATCAGTATGAAAAATTAATAGTAAGTCTACGTGTAAGTTTAATATGAGTCATTATACAGTTTAGCATTTCTAATGCAAGCGACAAAAAAATAACAGGAAGGGAGATTTATTAATTACCCGGCTAAACCAAAAGGAATGGATGCTTACAAGGATTTAGCAAAAAAGTTGAGACGATATTTATAACCGGCCAGCGGTATCTAATATATAGGGAACGCTTTTTGTATTTACTAAGTATTAGAAGCAATTCTCAGAAGAATTATATGGAGGATTTATGATAAAACAAAAAGGAAATAAGCAGAAAACATATATATCTATTCGATTAAATATAATGTTCCTTTGCATCTTTCTGCTATTCTCGGCTATTATTATGCAGCTAGGAAAGGTACAAATTGTTGAAGGAGAGGCTTATAAGAACCAAGTGGAAAACAGTCAAAATGAAAAAACTAGTATTCCGGTTCCACGTGGACAAATTCTAGATCGAGAAGGAAAAATGGTTGTTAATAATCAATCTCTTCGTACGATTACGTATACAAGGGTGAAGGGGATAACGAGTAAAGACATTTTAAAAACAGCAAAAGACTTGGCAATAGTACTTGAAATGCCTGAGCAAGATATAAATAAATTAACTGATATCGATAAAAAAGATTTCTGGATGCAATTGAATACAAAACGTGCGGAATCAAAGATTACTAAAAAAGACATAGGAAAGTTTAAAGAAAAGGGAATAGAGGGAAAAGAGCTAGACAAAAAGATTGAAGATTTAAGACGAAGTCGTGTGACAGAAGTGGAATTGGCAGAATTAACAGCACAAGACTTAAAGGTGTTAGCTATTAAAAGTAAAATGAGTTCAGGTTATCAACTGACACCACAAATTATTAAAAAAGATGTAACAGATCAAGAGTATGCGCGCATAAGTGAAAACCTTGCGGAGTTTCCAGGAGTAGATGCAACAGTTGATTGGGAACGGAATTATGTAAATGGTAATTTATTTCGTTCCGTGTTAGGTAATATTACAAGTAGTGAAGAAGGATTACCGAAAGAAAACTTAGATTCTTATTTGGTACGTGGATATAACCGTAATGATCGTGTAGGAAAAAGTTATATTGAACAACGATATGAAGATGTGTTACACGGCACAAAAGAAGAAGTGAAAAACATTACTGATAAATCAGGAAACATTGTTAGCGCAGAAATAATCTCTAAAGGAAAAAGTGGTAATAGTTTAACATTAACGATTGATATGGAATTACAAAAAAAAGTGGAAGAAAGTATTGAGAAAAATTTGAGAGCTTTTAAGAGTTCAGAGCCACTGTTGGACCGAGCTTTTGTCGTCATGACGAATCCAAATAATGGGCAGATTTTATCTATGGCAGGCAAAAAGATTGTAGAAAAAGAAGGGAAAATAGAGATTGAGGATTTGGCATTAGGTAACATGACAACTTCGTATGAGCTAGGGTCAGCTGTAAAAGGTGCTACTTTATTAACTGGATATGAGACAGGGGCAATACATCCAGGAGATCAATTTTATGATGCACCGATGAAATTTAAAGGTACACAAGCTAAGAAATCGTGGAACGTATCTGGTTTTGGTAATATTAACGATTTAAGAGCTTTACAAGTTTCTTCGAATGTATACATGTTCCAGACAGCTTTAAAAATTGCGGGAGTTAATTACGTACCAAATGGTTCGTTGGATATTAAACAAGAAGCATTTGATACGATGCGCTATTATTTTAAGCAATTTGGTTTAGGCGTCCCAACAGGTATTGATTTACCGAATGAAATAATTGGACAAACGAGAAAAGTAGATAGTCAACCTGGTTTTTTATTAGATTTTTCTATCGGTCAGTATGATACGTATACGCCATTGCAATTGGCACAATATATTTCAACGATTGCAAATGGTGGATATCGTATGCAGCCCCAAATTGTACAAGAAATACGAGAACAATCAATAAAAGAAGAAGAGGTTGGCAAAGTTATACGCTCTATAGAGCCTGTCGTATTAAATCGAGTTGATATGAAGAAAGAACATATTGATCGGATAAAAGAAGGCTTTAGATGGGTATTCCAAGAAGGTGATGGAACTGGAGTGAAGTATTTCAAAAATGCTCCATATAAACCAGCAGGAAAGACAGGGACAGCTCAAACTGTATATGGTGGAGATGATCCTATTGGTAGAAATGCAAAAGGAGAACGTATGGAATGTTATAACTTAACATTAGTTGGATATGCTCCATATGATAATCCAGAAGTAGCATTTTCTGTAGTAGTCCCATGGCTTCATGATGATAAAAATGGAATTAATTCTATAATTGGAAAGGAAGTTTTAGATGCATACTTTGATTTAAAACAGCAACGTATACATGGTGAAGCTGCTAGTACAGTTAGTTCGAATCAAAATTAGAACAATATGTGCACTTTTCTCAGGGAAAGAGCCCCTGTTTATATAAAAACCTTAATAAGTTAAATAAAAAGGAAGATTTAAGATAAGAGATAGCAGCTAACATAGTTGCTATCTCTTATTTTTGTTAATATCTTGGCTACTAGTTAAAAAGGTTTTAAATTTATGGAACAAACTTGTTTCCTAGTTGGTCTATTATGTGTACGTATAAAAACAGGTGTTCAAATTGGATACAGTGTATTGAAAATTTGAAAGGAATGATGATTTTGAAAAACAAGAGGATGCAAATAATAGGGATCTGTGCTGGCATATTAGGCTTAGGTCTTACAAGCTTAGGAACTTTTACAGGAGGGGCATTGCAAGTTGAAGCGAAAGAAAAGACAGGACCAGTTAAACATAATAATCATGCGACGTATAAAGAATTCTCTCAACTTGAGAAAAAATTTGATGCTCGATTAGGTGTGTATGCTATTGATACTGGTACAAATCGAACAATTTCTTATCGACCTAACGAAAGATTTGCCTATGCATCAACCTATAAGGCCTTAGCGGCAGGGGTATTGCTACAGCAAAACTCAATTGATAAATTAAATGAAGTCATCAACTATACGAAAGATGATTTAGTTGAATATTCACCCGTTACAGAGAAACATGTAGATAGTGGAATGACATTAGGAGAAATTGTTGAGGCCGCTGTTCGTTCCAGTGATAATACTGCAGGGAATATTTTATTAAATAAAATAGGCGGCCCTAAGGGATATGAAAAGGCACTTAGACAGATGAGTGATCGGGTTACTATGGCTGATCGCTTTGAGGCAGAGTTAAACGAAGCTATTCCAGGAGACATCCGTGACACTAGTACAGCAAAAGCAATTGCTACAAATCTCAAGGCTTTTACGGTCGGAAATGCGCTTCCAGCTCATAAACGTAACATTCTTACAGAGTGGATGAAAGGCAATGCCACAGGAGACAAACTTATTCGTGCAGGCGTACCAACTGACTGGGTAGTTGGAGATAAATCAGGAGCTGGAAGTTATGGGACAAGAAATGATATTGCTATCGTTTGGCCGCCGAATAAAGCACCTATTATCATCGCAATTTTATCCAGTAAAGATGAAAAAGAGGACACCTATGATAACCAACTAATTGCAGAGGCAGCTAAAGTTGTAATCAATGCTCTTAGGTAATAAACTCTCAGTTTTCTCATTTCTTTACCTAATTTTATACAAAGTCTTATGCGGGGGAAAAGTGGGGAAGACTAGAGGGGAACAAATAGTATGAAATTATTTAAGAATAATAAATAATAAAACGGACAAATTCAAGAAAGTATGAATTCGTCCGTTTTATTTACTACTTATAATGAGGATTATCTAAACCAAATGTGAATATGGTATACAACTTAATTAAGGCATACGCAATTGGTAAATTTTATTTTAATTGTTTTTCGTTAGACTAGATAGTTCAACAGATTTTTGAGTACAACGCTTCATAGCTGAAATGATGGCTGTTCTTAAACCTTTTTCTTCTAATGTTGCTACAGCTTCTATAGTCGTTCCACCTGGAGAACAAACCATATCTTTCAATGCACCCGGATGTATTCCTGTCTCTAGTACCATTTTTGCAGAACCTAATACAGCCTGGGCTGCGAATTTATATGCTTGATCCCTTGGCATTCCTTCCAATACAGCAGCATCTGCCATGGCTTCTATAAACATATATACATAGGCTGGCGACGAACCACTTACAGAAGTTACAACATCCATTAATTTTTCATTTACTATCTCTGTTTGACCAAAACTATTAAAAATGTTTAATATATCTTCTAAATCTTTTTCTGTAACCAGTTCATTAGGGCATAATGCAGACATTCCTTCGCCAACAAGAGCTGGTGTATTAGGCATTACTCTTACAATCTTTAACTTTCTACCAAAAGCATCCTCAGTACTCATAATGCTTTTTCCAGCAGCGATAGTTACGATTATTACATCGCCATTTATTTGGTCTTTTATTTCGTTAATTACTGATAAGTATAAGTCTGGCTTAATTGACAAAATTAAAATATCAGCATTTTTAGCTACTGCATTGTTTTTAGAAGTTATAGTTACGCCATATTTTTCGCTAGCATTTTTTAAATTAGTAACGTTTACGTCTGAACAAATTATTTTTTCTGCAGACACTATATTTTCGTTTATCATTCCGCCAATCATAGCCATCCCCATATTTCCGCATCCGATGAATCCAATTTGTTTGTCCATAATAACTCTATCTGGCTCCTTTTATAATCAATTTTATCGGTTTTAAAATATTATTCTGAAAAAGTTAAATAATATCCCATACAATATAAAGAAATATTTTAAGAGAGTGTAGTCCTTTTTGCAATACTAAAAATAAAGATAATAATTTTATTTGAAACTATATAAGTACATGCAGTATAATTTAATGTTTTGTATTGTCTACACTTGATAACATCAAAAATCATGTTTGATAATAGCAAAACATTCTATTATTCGCATAAGGAATTAGGAGAAGTTTTAGGATTTGTAACATAACTAGCTCTATGTGTTGCAGGCTAAAAAGCTGTAAGTTGATTAATAATCGATAAGGTATAGTTAAATCCACATTTTTAAGAAATGGTGATGTTCATAATTTTATACTAAAAACTTGTCGCTCTAATAATTTTTCAAAATATCTCTTGACACAAAAACAAACAATATCGCATAATATAAAAAAATTAGATCGAAAATCGTTGAAGGGAATTAGTACATATGTCTTCTTACGAAAGAGAGTGGAATTCACCGGCTGAAAGATTCCTCGTATAGAATGTATCGAACCTATCCCTGAGTCTTAAATGAAAGTTTAGGCGTACGCCTGCGTTATAGGCGCCAAGTGGATATCTATGTATATCAATTAAGGTGGTACCGCGGAACAATGACCGTTTCGTCCTTTTTATTTTATTAAGGGCGAAGCGGTCATTTTTATTTTGCTCTTTAATAGGCTAGGTGCGGCATTGGTGAGAATAGAAATCGCTGCAAGCTGTATGAATAGAAGTGTAATTTATAAAAAACTTTGATTTTAGACTTGGGGGATACAAAAGTGAAAAAACAACGAATTGTTGTAAAGATTGGGAGTAGCTCTCTAGCAGATAGTCATGGAGGCATTTCTAAAGAACAACTTTTAGATCATGTTGCCGCATTGGCTCGATTGAAAGAGGAAGGGCATGAAGTTTTGTTAATTACATCTGGGGCCGTCGCTGCAGGTTTTTCTGCTCTAGGGTACCCTAACAGGCCAGTAACAATTAAAGGTAAACAGGCTGCTGCGGCTGTCGGGCAAAGTTTGTTAATGCAGGCATACACGGAGGAATTCCGTAAATATGATATCGTTACCGCGCAACTTTTACTAACAAGAAGTGATTTTTCAAGAAAAGAACAATACAGTAATGCTTATGCCACTTTAGGGGAGCTACTAAACCGTTCCGCTCTTCCTATAATTAATGAAAATGATTCTATTTCTTTAGAGGAGTTGACGTTTGGTGATAACGATATGCTGTCTGCTTTAGTAAGCGGACTTGTTTCGGCGGATATGCTCATGATTTTTACAGATGTGAACGGTTTATATGACCAGAATCCCCAGAATAATGCAAATGCGAAAAAATATTATTTCCTCCCTGAGGTTACGGAAGAAATCGCTTCTCTTGCTGGTGATGCTGGATCAAAACTGGGAACTGGCGGTATGAAATCGAAAATCGATGCTGCAAAAACAGCACTTTCTCTTGGTGTGAGTGTATTTATCGGAGCAGGTCGTGGACATGAGAAGTTTTTAGATGTTTTGAAGGGGAAAGGTGATGGAACGTATATCGGTAATGCTCCTCCAAAAGCGATTAAGATGAATAAGCAGTGGATTGCGTTACATTCACTTGTTAGCGGACAAATCGAAGTGGATGCTGGAGCTGCTGCTGCTATCATTCAGCATGGAAAGAGTCTTCTTCCTGCTGGTGTTACTAGTGTGTCCGGGTTCTTCCAAGCAGGAGAAGTTGTGGAGGTCGTAACGCAACAAGGGCGTGTAATAGGGAAAGGTCAATGCAGATATAGTGCAGAGGAAATAAAAGATCTAAAAGGTATGCAGAGCCAAGACATTCAAGTTCGAGGTGAAAGGCATAGCTATGAAGTCATCCATAGAGATAATTGGGTTTCATTTTAAGAATAGAGTAGACTCATCTGAATCTTAAAGAAGGAGGAAATGAAAATGAATGAAGTGTTGGCAAAGGGACAAATAGCGAAGAAGATCGCTAGAGAACTTGTACTAAAATCTACAGATCAAAAAAACGAAGCACTTATCGCGATTGCTGATCAATTGATATTAGAAACCGCATATATTTTAGAGGAGAACAAACGAGATATTGAGGAAGGGAAGGAAAAAGGATTGTCTGCTTCTCTCCTTGATCGCCTTATGCTGAATGAGCAACGTATTATTGATATGACAGAAGGTATTAAGCAACTGATTGATTTGCGTGATCCTGTTGGAGAATGTGTAAGTGCATGGGAACTGGAAAATGGTTTATCTATTCAGGAGATGCGCGTGCCACTAGGTGTTGTCGGGATGATTTACGAGGCGCGCCCAAACGTGACAGTGGATGCGGCCACGATTTGCTTAAAAACAGGAAATGCAGTGATCTTACGTGGTAGTTCTTCCGCTACGTATTCTAACAAAGCCATCGTGGCTGTTATTCACCGAGCGCTTAAACAAACGAGTTTGCCTTCAGAATGCGTACAACTTATAGAAGATACGTCACGTGATAGTGCAAAGCAACTGTTTACACTAAACGAATACTTGGATGTTCTTATCCCAAGAGGTGGTAAACAGTTAATCGATACTGTAGTGAGAGAAGCATCTGTTCCGGTATTGGAAACTGGTGCAGGGAATTGTCACATTTTTATTGATGAAACTGCAGATAAACAAATGGCATTTGATATTATCATAAACGCCAAAACGCAGCGTCCATCTGTATGTAATGCAATTGAAACGATTATACTTCATGAAAATTGGGGGCACCGATTTGGTAACGAACTGTTTTCTTCGTTAAAGGAAAGAGGAGTAGAACTACGTGGAGATAATAAAGTATTAGCAATTGATGCTTCTATTGTACCCGCTATAGAAGCAGACTGGGGGACAGAATTTTTATCTCTCACGCTAGCAGTCAAAATAGTTTCCTCTGCTGAAGAAGCGATTAATCATATCAATACTTATGGATCCATGCATTCTGAAGCGATTATTACAGAGAGTGAAGAAAACGTTAGCAAGTTTTTCACATCCGTCGATGCTGCGGCACTCTACCATAATGCTTCGACACGCTTTACTGATGGTTTTGAATTCGGCTTCGGCGCAGAAATCGGCATCAGTACGCAAAAGCTACACGTAAGGGGACCAATGGGGCTTCCTGCATTGACTTCCACAAAATATATGATTCGTGGGAATGGACAGATTCGGAGATAATAAATATAAGGGAAGAGAAAAAAGCTAAATGCCTACTAAACTAACAAGACAGGTTGAGACTTTATTAAAATGCGTATGCTGAAGATTTTTAAATTGATAACATTAAAATAGAAAGAGGACTGGAATACGGTCCTTTTTGTTTTTTATCGAAGCATCATGCTCGTGAAAATTTTTTAATAAAAGGGCATGTCTATAAGTTGAAATGACCGATTCTTTTTCTATTAGGGTTACATTAGCGTTAATATCGAAAGTAAGTACAAATATATAACAGGAAGACATACGAAGCCATTCAAGGTTCCAATGTTATGGTGATCCGGACTCGATTTTTGTGTTATCGTTATGGAAAGCAGATTAATACAAGTTAAGGAAATAAAGTAGTAAGGAAATAGTTATGGATTTTGGTGCTGAAAATAATTAGAGAAATAATTCTATATGTTAAATTAGTGAAAACCTTTTAGGAGAAACTATGAAAAAAAATATTAATAGAATCATATTTATTATTGGTACATTAGCGGGTATTAGTATATTTTTATATTTGCAGAACAATTTAATAAGTGTAAGTGAAATTAAAATAACATCTAGTAAAATCCCCTCCTCTTTTAAAGGCTTTAAAATCCTCCAGCTTTCAGACTTACATAATAAAATGTTTGGTGATAATCAAGACGTGTTAATTAAAAAAGTAAAAAGTATTCAACCGGACATTATTACTATAACGGGTGATTTAATAGATAGTAAATCGTACGATGCAGAAGGTAGTTTGCAAGTAGTACGAGAGCTTGTAAAGGAGTATCCGGTATATTTTGTGACAGGGAATCATGAAAAGTGGTCAGGGCAATATAACAGTTTAGAGACAGAATTGAAGAAGCATCATGTCACTGTTTTAAGAAATGAACATATAAACATTCAAAAAGACGGACAGGAAATATATTTGTTAGGTATAGATGATCCTGAGTTTACTAGTGGAAATCATAATGAAGGATCTATAGTGAAAAATGAGATTGCTAAAGCAAAAAATGAAGTAAATCCAGATGGATATAAGGTATTACTTTCTCATAGACCTGAATTTTTAAATGTGTATACTGAGGAAAAAATAGATTTAGTTTTATCTGGGCATGCCCATGGCGGACAAGTAAGACTACCATTTATAGGTGGGTTGGTTGCTCCTAATCAAGGTATATTACCTAAATATACAGCGGGTTTATATGAAAAACAAAATACATCAATGATAGTTAGTAGAGGATTAGGTAATAGTATCATTCCGCAAAGAATCTTTAATAGACCCGAGATTGTAGTCGTGCAGTTAAATTAATCTGTACGGCTTTTTTGTTCAGGGGAATAATTTAAAGTTAATTTTTCTTCAGTACAAGTTTTCATTACAATTTTGTTAAATTTTCTCCTCGCTACATAAAGTAACAAAATTTGACTCAATAAGTTTGTTATAGTTTAAATAATCAAAAAATTAAGAATGTCGAATTGAGATGGTCAATATTAGACGTAATTAAAATATAAAGGGGTGTACAAATGCATAAAGAATTTGAAATTGAGGAATATACGGCGATTGAGGAACAAATTCATTATTATTGTAAGTCTTTATTAGTAAGTCATCCTGAACAAATTGTAAAGTATTTAGAAAAAAGATTAGAAAAGTATGCAGAAACTTTACAGTATGCACATTTATATCCGGAAACAGTTATTTTGCCAATACAGCAAATAGTTATCGAATATTCATTAGATGTTGCTAGAATTAGAAAGTATTTAAATTTAAAAACATAAACAAAATCGAATGATTTACAATGAAACAGAGTCGACTTTCAGAAAAAGTATTCTAATGTCGACTCTGTTTCATTGTTTTAGTTATTAACAGAAAAAATATTTATTAGTAAAGTTTGACATATAATAACTCAAGAGTAAAATAAAAGTGAGTACTCACTCATTTTATAGAAAAGGGGGATTTAGAGTGCAACAACCTTCAATTATTTTACGAGATGTATCAAAAAGTTTTGGGAAAAAAGAAGTTTTGTATAACCTTTCATTGCAAGTAGAAAAGGCAGAAATTTTTGGATTGGTCGGGCCTTCCGGATCAGGGAAAACAACACTCATTAAAATGATTGCAGGTATTAATGAATCAACTACAGGAGATGTAATTGTTTTTAATACAAACATGCCTAATTTAAATGGCATGAAAAGAATTGGTTATATGGCTCAGGCTGATGCATTATACGAAGAACTATCGGCGTATGAAAATGCAGATTTTATTGCAACAATGTATGGATTAAAAGGTAAGCGTAAGAAAGAGAGAATTGTAGAAGTTTTTGAACTTGTGCAATTATCCGAGCATATGAAAAAAACAGTACAGCAATTTTCAGGTGGAATGAAAAAACGTTTATCATTGGCGATAGCACTCCTTCATGAACCAGAAATATTGATTTTAGATGAGCCAACAGTTGGCATAGATCCTCTTCTTCGAAAATCGATTTGGGAGAAGTTTTATGACCTTAAAAAGAAAGGCACAACCATTATTGTAACAACGCACATTATGGATGAAGCGGAGTTTTGTGAACGTCTAGGGTTAATTAGAGAAGGGAAATTAGTTGCGATTGGCACACCTGAGGAATTGAAAAAACAAACATCATCTGGACGAATTGAAGATGTCTTTTTATTAGAAGAGGTGGCTGAGTGATGAGAGTTAATGGTGTAATCATTCGTATTATTCGTCAATTTTTTCGAGATAAGCGTTCGTTAGCTATGATGTTTGGGGCACCAATGTTATTACTTTGGTTATTGTCTCTCGTGTTTACACAAAAAGATTATATACCACATATCGCTGTTGTGGATGTGCCGGCTCCAATAGTGAAGGCGATGAAGAATCAAGAAGCATCAATTTATGAATATGAAAAAGAAAAGGCATATTCTGAATTAGAAAAGCAAAAGGTGGATGCAGTGATCTATTTAGAGAATGGAAAAATGAATTTTCTATTAGAAGGCAGTGATTCATCAAAAAATCGTGCTGTACTGCAAGTATTGCAAAAGAGCACAGAGAAGAATGCTGTATCGATTATGAAACCTGAAGTGGAGTATTTACATGGTTCTAAAGACTTTACGATGTTTGATGGGCTTGGGCCAGTATTAATCGGTTTTTTTACATTTTTCTTTGTATTCATATTGTCAGGAGTATCCTTCGTAAGAGAACGTTTAAGTGGCACTTTAGAAAGGCTATTATCCACTCCGGTAAGAAGATGGGAAATAGTTGTAGGATATATTATTGGTTTTGGAATTTTTGCATTTATACAATCTATTATTATCGTAAGTTTTTCAGTTTATATTTTAGACCTTTATGTAGCTGGCTCTATATGGCTAACGCTACTTACTACATGTATGCTATCTTTAACTGCATTAACATTAGGGACATTTTTATCGGCATACGCAAATAATGAATTTCAAATGATTCAGTTTATACCGCTTGTAATTGTACCTCAAGTCTTCTTTTCTGGATTGTTTCCAATGGAATCCATGAATAAGTGGTTACAAATATTAGGGGAATTATTCCCACTCACATATGGTGCTGACGCAATGAGACAAATAATGATTCGGAATCAAGGGTTTACAGAAATTGCTTTAGATCTTACTGTTTTACTTCTTTTTTCACTATTATTTGCAGTAGGGAATGTATTTGCTTTAAAAAAACATCGCAAAATATAATGAAGATAAAAAGGAGCATTATAAATGAAGAAGGATTGGCTGGAAGAATTAGTTGCCGCAACGAATACTGATAAACGTAATGAACGTCAAATGCGTATATTAGAGGCAGCTGTTGATATGTTTGGAGAAAAAGGATACGCCTCAACTTCAACGAGTGAAATTGCAAAGCGTGCGGGTGTAGCGGAAGGAACAATCTTCCGCTACTATAAGACGAAAAAAGATTTATTGTTTGCAGTTGTGATGCCGACCTTAACAAAGTTCGCTGCACCATTTTTCATACAAGCTTTTGCCAAGGAAATATTTAAAACAAATTATGAATCGTATGAAGGTCTTTTAAGAGTAGTAATTCATAATAGGTTTGAATTTGCGAAAAAGCATTTTCCAATGATAAAAATACTAATTCAAGAAGTACCATTTCAGCCGGAACTAAAAAGTGAAATACAACAATTAGTAGAAACAGAACTGCTTTCACATTTTAAAAAGTTAATTGTAAAGTTTCAAGAAGAACGGGAAATTATTGAAATGCCACCATCTTCCGTATTACGTCTTACTTTATCAGCTGTACTAGGATTTCTCTTAACGAGGTTTTTATTATTGCCTGAAGAGAAATGGGATGATGAAGTGGAAATTGAAAATACGATTCAATTTATATTGTATGGACTAACGCCACGGAGGTAATGTGATGCATCAATTTGCTAAACCAACAATTGTTGTAAGTAAATGTTTAGAATTAGATGCCTGTCGCTATAATGGAGAGATTATTTAAGATATAACAATTCGAAGCTTGCAGCCATTTGTTACATTTATCCCTGTTTGTCCTGAAGTAGAGATTGGTTTAGGCGTCCCTCGTGAAACGATACGAATTGTAGAAGAAAACGGTTTGAATAAACTTGTGCAACCGTCGACACGAGAAGATTTAACTGAAAACATGGAGCAATTTTCAAATGCGTTTTTACAAACATTATTTGAAGTTGACGGTTTTATTTTGAAGAATCGTTCGCCAAGTTATGGCACTTTTTATGTAGAAATTTATTCTAGTTTTGAAAAAGGACCAGTAAAAGGAAAAGGAACTGGATAATTTGGCGGAGCAGTAATAAAAAATTTTTCACATCTTCCAATTGAAGAAGAAGGTAGATTGTCGAATTTTATTATAAGAGAGTATTTCTTTTACAATCGCGCATTACAAAATGATTAAATATACTAAAAACATGAAAGAACTTGTAGCGTTTCAATCAGATTATTAGTATATATTTATGGCATAAAATCAGGAGAAACAAAAAGAATTAGGGCGTATTATTGCAAATTTTAAAAAATGAAACGGTTGAAGTTGTATTTGACAACTATGAGAAGATTTTAAATGAATTATTTATGCGCGCGCCCTGCTATCCATCAAATGTAAATGTATGTGAGCACATTTTCGGATATTTTAAAACAACTCTAAAAAACAAGAAAAACTCATTTTTTAGAGTTGCTATAGAAGTATTTTGAAAAGAAAATCCCTCTTAGTAGTTTACTTGTAATTTTAAAAACATGGGCCATTCGATTTGATGAAAAGTATTTATGAAAACAAACATATTTCGAACCATACGCTGAAGCTTTAGTAAAAATTTCTGATTTGGGAAAAGGTAGAGATTATTAAACAATATAATACATAATTCGACAAGAAAATTCCTATGTTGTTGTAGAACAATGTAGGAATTTTTTTGTGCATTGGTACAGAATCTGTTTTAAAATTAAGTTATGACAGAATTATAGCAATTGTCTAACTAATATTCGTGTCTTTTAAGAAGTAATGTTTGTAGTAGTAACTCGCACGCTGTCGAAACTCAATATTCGATAAGGGGTGTGTAGCGTAATGGAATTTACTCTAACTCGCGAAAAACAAATGATTAAAGAAATGGTACGTGACTTTGCTGAAAAGGAAATCGCACCGAAAGCTGTATATTATGACAAAACTGCGGAATTTCCATATGAAACATTTCAAAAAATGGGCGAACTAGGATTATTAGGCATCCCATTCCCGGAAGAGTATGGAGGTTCAGGTGGCGATACTGTATCGTACGCACTAGCAGTTGAAGAAATTGGTCGTGCTTGTGGTGGTACTGGTTTAAGCTATGCTGCAACTATTTCATTAGGTGCTTCTCCAATTTATTATTTCGGTACAGAAGAACAAAAACAAAAGTATTTAGTTCCAATGGCATCAGGTAAAACATTAGGTGCTTTCGGATTAACAGAGCCGAACGCTGGATCTGATGCAGGGGGCACTCAAACAAAAGCTATTTTAGATGGCGATGAGTATGTAATTAGTGGTGAAAAGTGCTGGATTACAAACGCAGAGTATGCAAATACAATTATTGTAACCGCTATCAACGGTGTTGAGGATAATGGTAGAAAACGTATTTCTGCATTTATCGTACCGACTACAAGTGAAGGATTAACGATCTCAAGTCCTTACGATAAGATGGGTGTTCGCGCTTCTAATACTTGTGAAATCGTACTTGATGGTGTACGTGTACCGAAAGAAAATATTCTTGGTGATGTTAATAAAGGATTTAAACAATTCTTATATACACTTGATGGAGGACGTATTTCAATTGCGGCATTAGCAGTAGGTATTGCACAATCTGCATTTGAACGTGCTCTGCAATATGCGAAAGAACGTCAACAATTTGGAAAAACAATTTCTAATTTCCAAGCGATTCAATTTAAATTAGCTGATATGGCGACTGAAGTGGAATTAGCGCGTAATTTAGTACATAAAGCAGCTTGGTTAAAAGATAATGATAAACCTTTCGGTAAAGAAGCGGCTATGGCAAAACTGTTTGCATCTGAAGCAGCAAGTCGTATAGCGAATCATGCAGTACAAATTCATGGTGGATATGGCTATATGCGTGAATATGAAGTTGAACGACATATTCGTGATGCAAAACTGTTAGAAATTGGTGAAGGTACTTCTGAAATTCAACGTCTCGTAATTGCAAGACATTTAGGATGTAGATAAAAAGGAGGAATCACTATGTTTCAAAAAATATTAATTGCAAATCGCGGGGAAATCGCAGTCCGCATTATAAAAACTTGTCAAAAACTTGGCATTCGCACTGTTGCTATTTATTCTGAGGCTGATGAAAATGCCCTTCATGTAAAAATGGCAAATGAATCTTATATAGTAGGCGGCCCGCGTGTCCAAGAAAGCTATTTAAACCTTGAAAAAATTATAGAAATAGCTAAGAAGTCAAAAGCTGAAGCAATCCATCCAGGATACGGATTATTATCAGAGAATCCATCTTTTCCGATTCGCTGTAAAGAAGAAGGAATTGTATTTATCGGTCCTTCAGAAGAAATCATTACTAAGATGGGAAGTAAAATTGAATCACGTTTAGCGATGCAAGCAGCAGATGTACCAGTAGTTCCGGGTATTACTACAAATATTGAAACTGCTGAAGAGGCAATTGAAATTGCAAAACAAATTGGTTATCCATTAATGCTTAAGGCATCCGCGGGCGGCGGAGGCATTGGAATGCAATTGATGGAAACTGAGCAAACGCTCACCAAAGCATTTGAAAGTAATAAAACAAGAGCGCAAAACTTCTTTGGTAACGGAGAAATGTATTTAGAGCGATATATTGCAGATGCACATCATATTGAAATTCAGCTTTTAGCAGATTCACACGGTAATACAGTGTATTTATGGGAACGCGAATGTTCAGTACAGCGCCGAAATCAAAAAGTGATTGAAGAAGCGCCGTCCCCATTTTTAGATGAGGGTACACGAAAAGCGATGGGAGAAGTTGCTGTACAAGCTGCTAAAGCTCTTGGCTATACGAATGCTGGGACAGTTGAGTTTCTTGTAGATGATCAAAAAAACTTTTATTTCTTAGAAATGAATACGAGATTACAAGTAGAACATCCAGTTACCGAAGAAATTACTGGGTTAGACCTAGTTGAACAACAACTACTTATCGCATATGGTGAGAAGCTATCATTTACACAAGATGATGTAAAACGTAGTGGTCATGCCATCGAGGCTCGTATTTATGCAGAAGACCCGAAAACTTTCTTCCCATCACCTGGGAAGATTACAGATCTATCTTTACCGACAAATGTACGTATTGATCACTTTTTGGAGAATCAAGTAACGATTACACCGTTCTATGATCCAATGATTGCGAAAGTAATCGCTCATGGTGAAACTCGAGAAGAAGCGATATCAAAATTACAGGATGCGCTGCAAGAGTTAAAAGTAGAAGGTATTAAAACGAATACACCAATGTTACTACAAGTATTGGAAGACGATGTGTTCAAAAGTGGTATTTATACAACGGGTTTTGTAACGAAACAACTTGTTAAAAAATAAGAGTTATGAATATTAAGGGGGAAAAAATGATGACGAAAGTATATGCATCGATGGCAGGAAATGTTTGGAAAATTGTTGTAGGAGTAGGAGATACAGTAGAGGAAGAGCAGGATGTCGTCATTTTAGAATCTATGAAAATGGAAATTCCAATCGTTTCAGAAGAAGCCGGAACTGTTATGAAAATCAACGTGCAAGAAGGCGACTTTGTAAACGAAGGAGATGTATTACTAGAAATTGAATAGGGAGATATAGGGGGAAGCGAATTGAAACTACCTAATTTTGCTGTCATTAAAGAAGTCGGGCCACGTGATGGTTTACAGAATGAAAAAAAGATTGTTGGCACAAAAGATAAAGTAAAATGGATTCAACTACTTACAGAAGCCGGATTATCGTACGTTGAAGTTTCCTCATTCGTTCACCCTAAATGGGTTCCTGCATTAGCAGATGCAAGTGATGTATTTTCTGAGCTAAAAAGGGATCCAAATGTTACATATGCAGCGCTTGTTCCAAATCAAAATGGTTTGGAACGAGCTTTTTTGCAAAATGTAGATGAGGTGAATGTTTTTTTATCAGCAAGTGAATCTCATAATAAAAGTAATATTAATAAATCAATTAAAGAAGCATTAGCTGTAATTGAAGATATAACAAAACAGGCAACATTTGAAGGGAAAAAGGTAAGAGGTTATGTTTCTACTGTATTTGGATGTCCTTATGAAGGAGATATAAGTACCACAGCAGTTGACGAAATATGTAATCAACTATTTTCATACGGTATTTATGAAATCTCTCTTGGTGACACGATTGGTGTAGCGAATCCATTACAAGTAGATCAAGTATTAGAATATTTATTAAAGAAGTATGATGCTTCACAGTTTGCCATGCATTTTCATAATACGTATGGAATGGCACTGGCAAATGTAGTTAAGTCTTTAGAACATGGTATTACAACGTTTGATAGTTCTTGTGGCGGGCTCGGAGGATGTCCTTATGCACCAGGAGCATCAGGTAATGTTGCTACTGATGACTTAGTTCATATGCTCCATAAGTTAGGTGTCCAAACGAATATTGATGAAGAGAAGTTATTAAGAGCTAGTCAATTTATTCAAAGTAAATTAAATATCCAATTACCGAGTCATGTGTATAGAGCGCTTCAACATAAAACGATAAGTAGGTGAGAAGATGCTACAATTACAAAACATTTCAGTTGATTATGTAACACCTCACGTTGTAAAGATTTCGTTAAATCGTGAAAGACAAGCAAACTCATTATCTTTAGCGTTATTAGAAGAGTTACAAAACATATTAACTCAAATAAGTGAAGAGTCAAATACTCGTGTAGTAATTCTAACAGGTGCTGGCGAAAAAGCGTTTTGTGCTGGTGCTGATTTAAAAGAACGCGCTGGCATGAGTGAAGAACAAGTTCGCCATGCTGTGGGTATGATTCGTTCTACTATGGAGATGGTGGAACAATTACCACAACCAGTTATAGCTGCTATTAATGGAATCGCACTAGGTGGAGGTACTGAATTAAGCTTAGCTTGTGACTTTAGAATTGCTTCTGACACTGCAAGTCTAGGTCTTACTGAAACTTCTCTGGCAATTATACCTGGAGCAGGTGGTACGCAGCGTTTACCGAGATTAATTGGAGTCGGTAGAGCGAAAGAATTAATTTATACAGGAAGACGTATTTCGGCGCAAGAAGCGAAAGAATATGGTTTAGTAGAGTTCGTAGTACCAGCTGATTTACTAGAAGAGAAAGCAATTGAAATTGCAGATCGAATTGCTAATAATGGTCCAATTGCTGTTCGATTAGCAAAAGAAGCAATTTCAAATGGTATTCAAGTAGATTTACATACCGGATTACAAATGGAAAAACAGGCGTATGAGGGCGTAATCCATACGAAAGATAGATTAGAAGGATTACAGGCATTCAAGGAAAAACGCAAACCAATGTATAAGGGGGAGTAAATATGTTAGATCAAAAACAACAATCTAATTCATTTGAAGAACGAGTTGAAACAATTAAGCAAGGCGGGGCACCGAAATATCATGAACAAAACAAAGCAAAAGGAAAACTCTTTGTTCGAGATCGTTTAGCTCTTTTATTTGATAATGGTGAATATGTGGAAGATGCACTATTTGCAAATTGTGAACAAACAGGATTACCAGCTGATGGAGTTGTAACTGCAACTGGTAAAATACATGGTCGTACTGCATGCGTAATGGCAAATGATTCGACTGTAAAGGCCGGGTCATGGGGAGCACGTACAGTTGAAAAGATTTTACGTATTCAAGAAACGGCTGAAAAGTTACGTGTGCCATTGTTTTATTTAGTTGATTCTGCTGGGGCACGTATTACAGATCAAGTTGAAATGTTCCCTGGACGCCGTGGTGCAGGAAGAATCTTTTATAATCAAGTGAAATTATCAGGTAAAGTTCCGCAAATTTGTTTATTATTTGGACCTTCAGCAGCTGGTGGCGCATATATTCCAGCATTTTGTGACGTTGTTATGATGGTGGAAGGAAATGCATCTATGTATTTAGGATCTCCTCGTATGGCTGAAATGGTTATTGGCGAAAAGGTAACTTTAGAAGAAATGGGCGGAGCTCGTATGCATTGCTCTGTATCAGGATGCGGAGACGTATTATGTAAGACAGAAGAAGATGCGATTACACAAGCAAGACAATACATTTCATATTTCCCAAGTAACTACCTAGAAAAGACTCCATTGACTACACCTCAAGAGCCGAAACAGTTCGATAAAACGTTAGAACAAATCATTCCAGAAAATCAAAATGCTCCTTTCAATATGAAAGATCTCATTAACAGAGTAATTGATGAAGGCTCTTTCTTTGAAGTGAAAAAATTATTTGCCCAAGAACTAATTACAGGTTTAGCTCGTATTGACGGTAAGCCAATTGGCATTATTGCAAATCAGCCGCGTATGAAGGGCGGCGTTTTATTCCATGATTCAGCTGATAAAGCAGCGAAGTTTATTAATTTATGCGATGCATATCATATCCCACTATTATTCCTTGCGGATGTGCCTGGATTTATGATTGGTACGAAAGTAGAACGTGCTGGTATTATTCGTCACGGTGCAAAAATGATCTCTGCAATGAGTGAAGCAACTGTACCGAAAATTTCTATCGTTGTTCGTAAAGCATACGGTGCTGGTTTATATGCAATGGCAGGTCCAGCATTTGAACCAGATTGCTGCTTAGCATTACCGACAGCTTCTATTGCAGTAATGGGTCCAGAAGCGGCGGTCAATGCTGTATATGCAAATAAGATTGCAGCTTTACCAGAAGAAGAGCGTGCAAGCTTCATTGCTGAAAAACGTGAAGAGTATAAGAAAGATATTGATATTTATCATTTAGCATCAGAGATGGTGATTGATGGTATTGTTCATCCAAACAATTTACGTGAAGAGTTAAAAGGGCGATTCGAAATGTATATGAGTAAATATCAAGTATTTACGGATCGTAAACATCCTGTATATCCAGTTTAAAAGCCCTATTAAGGGCTTTCTTGCTCAATAAGTCAAGGAGGGGAAAACATTGAAACAAGCAGTTTGGTTTCCAACAGAAGAATATAAAGAAAAAACGCGACTATTTAGTTGGATGAAATCATTAGGTTATGAAGATTACGAAGCTTTTTATAATAAATCAATTGAAGAAACAGCGTGGCTTTGGGGAGAAGCTGAGAAAGCAGTTGGTTATCAGTGGATGGAACCATATACAGAAGTGTTAGATTTAGAAAATGGTACACCGTTTGCACAATGGTATACTGGGGGCACTTGTAACGTTGTAGAATCAGCTTTATCTCGCTGGCTTGCAGACGATAGAACGAAAACACAAGCAGCACTCATGTATGAAGGGGAAAATGGAACTTCGAAATCATTTACATATGAAGAGCTTGACAGCTGGGTAAGCCGTGTTGCCAATGGTTTGAAACATGCTGGTATTGAAAAAGGTGATCGTGTAACAATTTACATGCCAATGATTCCTGAAACAGTTGTTGCTATGTTAGCAGTAATGAAAATTGGAGCGATTATTTCACCAATATTCTCAGGTTTTGCTGCTGATGCAGTAATGACACGTGTACAAGCAGCGGGTTCAAAAATGATTATTACCGCAGATGGTTTTTCACGCCGCGGGAAAATTGTTTCTTTAAAAGATGAAGTAGATAAAGCTTGTGAGCATTGCCCAACTGTTGAAAAAGTTGTAATTGTTCGTCATGCAGGAAATGATTTTACACCGCATAATTACGATTATTCATGGAGTACGTTAGAAAAAGAAAAACCATTTATACATGCTGAAGAAATGAACAGTGATGATCCATTAATGCTTATATATACATCAGGAACAACTGGTAAGCCGAAGGGGACAGTACACACACATGCTGGTTTTCCGCTAAAATCTGCATTTGATGCAGGATTTGGAATGAATATAAAACAAGGCGACCGTGTATTGTGGGTAACTGATATGGGCTGGATGATGGGACCATTTTTACTATTTGGCTCTCTTATTAATGGAGCAACGATGGTTATGTACGAAGGTGTTCCAGACTTCCCAGAGGCAGATCGTTTATGGGAGACAGTCGATAAATATGAAATTACGCATCTCGGTATATCGCCAACATTAATCCGTGCGTTAATGGCTAAAGGCGATGAATATGTAAATAAACATTCACTCAAGAGTTTAGAAGTATTCGCATCAACAGGAGAACCTTGGAATCCGGACCCTTGGATGTGGCTGTTTGAAACGGTTGGAAAAGGGAAAGTTCCAATCTGTAACTATTCAGGGGGAACTGAAATTTCAGGTGGGATTTTTGGGAACGTCCTAATTAAGCCGATTGCACCGATTAGTTTTAACGCATCTTTACCCGGAATGGCAGCGGTTGTACTTGATGGTCAAGGTAAACCGATTCGTGATGAAGTCGGAGAATTATGTTTAGAAAAACCTTGGGTAGGTATGACGAAAAGTTTCTGGGAAGATGATGAGCGTTATGTAAACACATACTGGTCACGATTTGAAAATAAATGGGTTCATGGTGACTGGGTCATTTATGACGGTGAGCAATATATTATTACAGGGCGTTCAGATGATACGTTAAACATTGCTGGAAAACGTATTGGGCCTGCTGAATATGAATCTATTCTTGTGAAACATAATAATGTAATAGAAGCAGCTGCAATTGGTGTACCTGACGATGTTAAAGGTGAGGTTTGTCATTGCTTTGTAGTATTACGAGATGGTGTAATATTTACAGCAGAATTAAAGAAAGAATTAATGAGTTTAGTAAATTCTCATATCGGAAAAGCATTATGTCCAAAAGATATCCACGTTGTAGAGGATTTACCAAAAACACGTAATTCTAAAGTAATGCGACGCGTCATTAAGGCTGCTTACTTAGGGAAAGAATTAGGAGACTTATCTTCACTTGTAAATCCTGAAGTGGTTCCGTATATTCAGGGGCTACAGTCTAGCAAACTATAAAATTACGAATGAGCTCTATGTAAATAGAGCTCATTTTTAATGTTTACTAAAAGATACAAGAGAAAAAGTAAATTTGAAGTTAAAAAATCTACTATTAGTGGTAAGTATGTCTGTTTGTTTTTAGTTTTTATCAAAATAGGATACTGCGGCAGTCTATTCAATGGAGTGATTGAATTTTGTTAAGAATGAAAATTTAGTGAAGAAAAAAGTAATGAATAAAAGGAGAAATCCCTGGGGGACAGGGATTCAATAAGGGAGATAACATTGTCGTTCAATGTCGAAATTTGGCGTATCCGACAAATTAATATTATCATGAATTTTCAGGAGATTGCGATAGTGGATGTGTCAAAAATGTGTACGGGTTTCATATAAAAATGTTATTTAAATAGGAAAAGGGAAAAGAATTAAGTTCACTCGTTCTTAAGATTTTCCCTTTTTAAATTTACTGTTTGCTCGTTGTTCTATATACTTCTGAAATTGGTAAATCTTCGCCATGTAAAGCTTGAGTACTGTCTTTTTTGTTTGAATTATGTGGCTCCGGAGATGTTTCTTGCATTTGCTCTTGGGCTTTACTAGGAGTATTCAGCGCATCCGATGACACATAATCAAGTTGTTGACTTAATAGATTTTTCTTATCCATGTTATGTAGCTCCTTTTTGAACTTAGATATAAAAACAATGTTTTTTTAAATAGTTACGTGGGTATTATGTATCTTTGAATGGACTTATATACATAAACTATATTGAGAATTTAACTAATAATAAAAAGTACTTGTGATGACAAGCTTAAGAAATATAAAGATCATTAGTCCTTATTAAAAGAGTTATTTTAGTAGGGTGTAGATTAAATAGGACCTGTTGTACGGAACAAGTCCTTTCAAAAAGGACAACGGATAATGAATGGGGGTTACTTGAACATTTCTATTAGTGGTAACTAGAGCCCATTCGTTGGATGCTACGAAATTTCATTTGAAAGGAACATCCCAATGATAAGATGAGCACTGTAAATCAGTGCTCATCTTATCAGAAATTGCTTAGTCCTTAAAAATAAAACCATTACGGACAATTCACAATGGTAATAGTGACGTTAGCCATTGTTCCAGGAGAATCAAGAAGTGAAGCAGTAACAGTTACTGTTCCAGGCCCATTAGCGGCTAGAAATACAGCGGTAAAGTTGCCTGAAGCATTGGTAATGACAGCAAGAGGAACCATGAAAGCAAGAGAAGGGTTACTAAATGAAAAACTGACCACTACTCCTGGAGTAGGATTACCGTTTACTAATACTTGCCCCGAAAAAAATAAAGTATTATTTCCTTGAGTGGATACACATGCTGTGGGGTCGTTAGAAGTTAAGGTAATAGATGCAGGCCCAGCAGGAAGATTAAATCCAGTTGGCCCAGTTGGCCCAGTTGGCCCAGTTGGTCCGGTAGGTCCGGTTGGCCCGGTTGGTCCGGTAGGTCCGGTTGGCCCAGTTGGTCCGGTTGGCCCAATTGGGCCAGTTGAACCGGTAGCTCCTGTAGAACCGGTGGGACCAGTAGGGAATTGAAAGGGTGGAACAGGTGGAAGTGTAGGTCCAATAGAACCCGGATTAAGTGCAGCAAAAGATAAAAACTCGTCCATTATATATCACCTCTAAAAATCGTATTACTAATAGTAAATGTAATGATAGAGCAAAGTGAAATGGACAAGCGGTTGTATTTTAATAAATTAAACAAAATAGTTATTTAATAGAAAGAGAGAGTAGTATGATTCCTTTAGAAATTAAATATAAAAAGGCGATTATCTTCAAATCGCCTTTTGGTAATGAAGTGTAATTTTATTCAGTTATTTGAAATATAGTTTCATTCGGTTTAGAAAATCCATACAGTTTCCTTGCGAATTTTAAAACTTCTTCTTCACTACCTGTTAAAACTTTAACATCATTTTTAAGGGTATGACCATCCTTCTTTAAAGTAGATAATTTTTGTTGCTCCGTATTAACCGTGATTTGTTTTTCTTTAATCATTTCTTGTTGGTTATTAAGAGAATATTGAAGGACAAAAATTATAGGTAATATAAAAGCTAAAGTAGTTATAATACGGCGTCTTGTTTTTTTATTATTACCTTGTTGGGTGTTAGGGTTCACTTGCTGTGAGGGTATCTTAGGATTTGATTGTTGTGATGATATTTTTGGGATGTTTCCCATTAAAATGCCTCCATTACTGATTGTAGAATTTAAACCGTTTAAAAGTATTATAAATGTTCAATAGGAATTTTAGAAGATATTTTATTAATATAGGTGAGTTTTGTAAAGTTTAAACAAAATCATTATTTAAATAAAAGAAACCCCGATTGTCTGCGGAGCTCCTAAGGGTAATCATCAAGTGATGACGTACTCGACTAATTAACGATATCATGAATTTTTTTGGTAAAAATACTGGTAAATTCGTCCAAATTAATAAGAGCATCATTTGAAATAAATACGCTATTTTTATAGGGAGGGGAATAATGATGATTCTATGGGACAAACGAGTAAACCTTGTATCAAGGTGATTATTTTATTACAGAGGGGACAATTTTAGAGGTTAGTGAAAGGGTGAATAAATTATTAGATTGGCTTCGGTGCATATTAGCTCCAAACTATGAAAAAGTGTACGGTAATAGTACATAGCGACCTCGGTTGATTCGGATAGACGATGATGAAGAATGATATAAAAATTTCATTTCGTAGAGAAATATGTTGATTAATGATGGGCATTGAATATGCTATGTTTGTATTAAAAAAGAGCAGGATTTAGCCTATATATAGGTGTTGGAATTGTTCTAAAGGGGATCTACATAATTGTATATCCCTGAACCCTCCAAGAAAACAGACTTTGAATTAAGGGTTTTATCTACACGTATAGCGCTCGCTATCATTGCGCCTTGGCCTTATGGATACTTATAGTAACGATATAAAATAATCCTTTTCTAATAAGAAATATACTAAAATATGAGAAAATGCTGTAATAATAATTATACATTTAGTCCTACTGGAAGAACCAGTGGACATCAAACTAAAAAGGGCGTTGTTATATTGCTCTGTAGTTTGGTGTCCGCTTTTTTATTAACAAAATAGATTAGTGGTGTTTTTATAAATGACGCAATTTCGTTTTTAGTATATAAAAAGAAGTTTTAGTACAAGTGTTTGTTTTTTTGTTTTTTTGCTTTCGTCTCGTACACTTTTAAGCTATTGGACATACCTTACTAATAGAAAGGATTAGGGGGTGAGGTTTTGGGTTCTCGATTTAATAATTGTAAAAAGAAGTGTACATGTAAACAGGATGATTGTTGGGAAATATTCGAAGAGTGTAAAAAAGAAAAGCATGAGAAATGTGATAATTCTTGTGTGCAAGGAATTAGAGATGAGCTTAAGAAATTAATTAATCAAACAGTTCAAATTAATACAGAGGGACGTACTTATGTAGGTACTGTTTCGTCTGTAAGTTGTGATGTTGTTAAGCTTGCAGCTATTCCTGGATCTGTTGGAGTAATTATCTCCATTTGCAAAATTGAAGCAATTTTCCCTCCTGTTACAACGGTTACCGCTGAGTTTGATTTTAATGGTGTTGACGTAGCAAACAAAGCATAATTATGCTGGTTTTTTGTAAAGCCATTCTTATGAATGGCTTTATTTTAATTTCGTATAAAAGGAGAATATATTCTTTATATAGAAATAGGTTTGAGGCTATAAAGAGTGATGTACGAAAGGAGAATGAGAGTGATTAAATTAGTGCCCTTTAAAAGATCTGATTTCAAACAATTAATAAATTGGATTAATTCCGAAGAATTTTTAATACAATGGTCGGGAAATGCATTTACATATCCTTTAAATGAACAGCAATTAGAAAAATATACAGAATGTGCAAACACACTGGCATTCAAAATAATAGATGAAGAGACTAAAGCAGTTATTGGTCATATTTCTCTTGGACAAATAGATAATATAAATAAGTCTGCTAGAATTGGAAAAGTGCTAGTTGGTAATACGAACATGAGAGGGCGTTCTATAGGGAAACATATGATGAAAGCCGTACTTCGTATTGCTTTTGATGAATTAAAACTACATAGAGTAACTCTTGGTGTTTATGACTTTAATAAGTCAGCTATTTCTTGTTACGAAAAAATAGGTTTTGTAAAAGAAGGTTTATTAAGAGAGTCAAAAAGAGTAGGAAAAACGTATTGGAATTTATGGAAAATGAGTATGTTAGAATATGAATGGAACAATAAATAATAGTATTTTATAATTATATTATGTTAACAAAAGGGGTTTGGTGGGAAGCGTGAATAAAAAAACTAAAATAATTTCAATTGCAGCTGTTTCAGGTGGAGGTAAAACTACTATTACAGAAAGTTTAACTCATGAGTTAACGAATTCTAAAGCGCTATATTTTGATAGTTATAAATTTGATAGCTGTCCTGCTGATATTTGTAAATGGATTGATGATGGAGCGAATTATGACGACTGGGTACTTACACCATTAATTCATGATATTCAGCATCTTATACGAGATAGTAAATTAGACTATATTATTGTAGATTATCCTTTTGCATACTTAAATAGAGAAATGGGACAATTCATTGATGTAACTATATTTATTGACACACCTTTAGATATTGCGATGGCTAGAAGAATTTTACGAGACTTTAAGGAAGATACTATGAGTGAAATACATAATGATTTGAAACATTACATGGCACATGCGAGAAAAGCTTATTTAGAGGCAATTCATACTGTTAAGCCGAATTCAGATATCGTATTGGATGGATCTTTTTCTGTAAATGAAATAATTGATCATATTGTAGAGGAACTTTGTCGAAGAGAAGTGATTGTCAATGGTTAAATGTATAGAGGAATATGTACAAGTTTATGACGTTAAAATATATACAAAAATATTCCAAGGAAAGAAACTGCAGCCTATTATTATAATGGAAGCAGGTTATGGTGATTATTCAAAGGCATGGGATCATATTGCTGAAGGGCTGACGGAATATGGGACGGTACTCACATATGATCGAGCTGGATTAGGAAAAAGTGGGAAGAGTTCTAAGCGACGTATTAGTTCTGAAATGGTAAAAGAATTAAGAGATTGCTTAAAGCAATTACAACTTAAGCCACCCTATATTTTTGTAGGACATTCCTTTGGGGGTATAAATATCCGTTTATTTACGACCTTTTATCCTGAAGATACGATGGGAGTAGTTTTAGTTGATTCGACACCAGAAAATTATAAAGAGGATTTTTTACCAATAATGTCTTCTGAATTTCAAGATGCATATTATAAGCAATTTATATATGAAAGCTCATACGAAGAGTTCATGTATAGTTTAGGTGAAGCAGGGAAACGTTGTAAGTCAATGAGTGATATTCCACTTGTCGTGTTAGCTGCTGGTAAAAAATCTTTTTATTCGCAAGCTGCACAACTGAAATGGTTACAATTACAAAGAGAATTATTACAATTATCAAGCAAAAATAAATTTATAATTGCAGAACATAGCGGTCACTATATTCAAAAGGATGATCCACATTATATCATAGATGCTATTAAGTGGATCATTGAGGTAAGGGAGAGATAAATGTGTACACTTTATTGCAATATAATTGGCAAGTAAGGGATGATTGGTTTAAGCGGTGTGAGCAACTTACTGAGGAAGAATTGCTTTGCAAACGTGTTGGAGGTGTTGGGAGTATTTTAGAAACACTTTTCCATATTGTAGATGTTGAGTATAGCTGGATTTGTGATTTGAAAGGAAAGGAAGTAGATGAGCCGCAATTTAAGGATTATCAATCAATCAAGAAACTGAAAGCGTTATCTGATTTGTATAACAAGGATTTAGAGAGATTTTTACAATCGTGGACAGAAGACTTAGAGAATAAAATATTAAAAGTTTCATGGATGGATAAAGAGTATAGGTATGGTGAAGTGTTACGACATGTTATTGCACATGAAATTCATCATATAGGTCAGCTATCAATATGGGCAAGAGAATTAAATCTTCAGCCCGTTTCAGCGAATTTAATTGGAAGAGGATTATAGATTTAGAAACCGACTTGCTAAATGCAAGTCGGTTTTTTATATAAAAGAGAACGGTTAGCTAAAGTCCTCGGATTTTTTCTGACGTAGATGTAAAAACATTAAGATCGTAATGATTAAAAAGATTATTACTGTTTGTATGATTAAATTTTTAAACTGAAGTAAAATGGTCCAAGATGTAATAGTGTCTTTGAAAGCTTGAAGTGCAGAATATGAGGTAGGTTCAAAACCGTATTGAAGTAACTTTTTTGTTTCGACAAAAGCCGTGTTTTCTTCATTGGTGTCTAATACTACAGAAATAAACCGTGTGTCTCCTTGTTTTGCTGTGCTAACAAAACTGTAATTACCGTTAGTTGACAAACTAGATTGCAAGCCATCAACACCTTTTAATTTAATGTTTTTATTAAGAGAATAAATCATTTTATTTGTGTTGAAAACTTGAACATCTTTGAAGGTAAATTGGTAAGAGGTTTGTTTAGTAATATTTAATACATCTGGATAGTCTTTTATTAATTGTGCAGCTATTTCGGCTGCGTCTATTGCTGTTGTAATTGATTGTCTATTCTTTTCACTATTTATTCCGGTTGAATTTAAAAATGGAGATTGTTGTGATAATTTTAGTTGTTTTGCTTTTTCATTCATTAACGATGTAAAATTATCTTCATTTCCAGCAATGTGTTCTGCAAGTGCAAGCGCAGAACGATTATTTCCGGTTAAAAGCAAAGCATGAAGTAAGTCACGAACGGTAGTGTTATCCTTTGATGTTACTTGGATCGGACTTGTTTCTGTTTGAAAAACTTCGTTTCTAATTTTCACAGATTCATCTAATTGTATTTTGCCATCATGAAGTTGTTCCATCACAATATATTCTGTCATTAATTTAGATAAAGCGGCCGACTGAATAGGAGTACGTTCATTTTTTTTATAAACAATTTCACCAGAATTAGTATCTATTAAAATAGCTGATTTAGCTCGAATAGTTGGACCATTTACATAAAGATAAAAATATAAAACGATAAGTGCAGTAATAAGAAAAGATAATAATAAAATTGTTATTTTTTTAAAAAATTGCATACGCGATCCTCCTACAATTACATCAATAATATTATTGTAAGAAGGAATGCTTAATTAGTAAGAAAGAAAAGGTAAAGAATTTCTAAAGAATTTTAAGGAATTCTTTAATTTTGGATTTTGATGGAAAATTAAAGGTTCAATTTCTTATTAAATAAGAAATTGAACCTAAAAATGTACCTTATGATCATTTATATGGAAGTAATTTCACAGTGAAAGTTGTCTTTTCATCATCACTATATACTTCAATTGTTCCTTTATGCAGTTCGACAATACTTTTTGCAATTGCTAATCCGAGACCAGATCCACCGGTGTTTGTCGATCGTGATTTCTCTACGCGATAAAAACGTTCAAAAACATGTGGTAAATCAGTACTTGGGATAGCTTGTCCGTAATTTGTTATATCAATTGCAATCGTATTATTGCTTTCGTAAGCTGTTATATCAATATGATTTCCATCATTTCCATAAGTAATAGCGTTTATGATTAGGTTTTCAAACACACGTACTAATTTATCCCCATCAGCGAGTACCATTAGCTTTTGAGATGGGAAAGAAGGACGACATTCAATATTAGCTTCTTGAAGCTGTATCCGAAATTGGACAGTTAATTGTCCAAGTAATTCTACAATATCAATAGGAACAGAATTTAAACTTAACTCTTTATTTTGGACACGTGTATATTCAAACAAATCATTCATTAATGCGTTAAGACGGGTTACTTTATCGTATATAACTTGTATATAATGACGCAATTCCACTTCATCTCTATAATTATCATGATGGATTAAATTCACATATCCAACTATAGATGTAAGAGGCGTTCGTAAGTCATGTGATACATTCGTAATTAGTTCGCTTTTTGCTTGTTCCGCCTGTCTTTCTTCATCAATTGATACTTTTAACTGTTCGACAATTTGATTAACGCCAGTTGCTAATTCTTCTAAATAATTATGCTGTACAATAGAAACTTTATGATTAAAGTTTCCATTCGCAATATATCGAATTTCTTCAATCATTTTTTTAATACAAGTTTCATAGTAAAGCTTTCTTTCATGACGATAAAAAATGTAAAGATAGGATGAGAAAATAGAAAATAAAAACAAATAAGAAACGATTATCATCCATAAAGATTCCTTTATCCCTCTATACTTTTCATAACCAAAAATTCGAATGAATTCTTTACCTAGTTCGCTTAGAGTAAGTGAACTCTCAATTACACTCGTTACGAGGCGAAATATAATTAATTCGGTAATCGGTGTAAGAGTGATAGCTAATAAAAGCCAAAAAATAAGCTTCCACTTTGGTATATCCTTTAATATATCAAATGCTTCATTTCTCAATTTTATATCCTACTCCCCAAACCGTATGAATTAGTTTTTCACCATTCATTACGGTTTCAAGTTTATCGCGTAAATTACTAATATGGACCATTACCGTTTTATTAGAACCATAACCGTCTTCATTCCAAACGCGTTCGAATATCTCTTCAGAGCTAAATACTCTTCCAGTATTACTCGCTAGTAAATATAAAATATCAAATTCGATAGAAGTGAGCTTAATATATTCACCATTTACTTTAACCGTATGATTATGTTTATGAATTTCAACTGTACGAATGCGAATAATACCATCTTCATTCTTTGGTGTGGCAGCGTTTTGGAAAGATGATCTACGTAATAATGCTTTCACTCTAGCAACTAATTCTAGTGGATTAAACGGTTTAATCATATAATCATCTGCACCGGTCATAAGTCCTAATATCTTATCCATATCTTCAGCTTTTGCACTAAGCATAAGGATAGGTACAGTATTATTTTCACGCACTTCTTGACAAACTTCTAATCCATTTCGTTTTGGCATCATAATATCCAAAATCATAAGGTCAACTTCATATGTAGATATCATTTGTAATGCTTCATCACCATCATAAGCTTTATAAATGTTATAACCTTCATTTCGCAAATAAACAGCGAGTAATTCTACAATATCTTTATCATCATCAATAATTAATATGTTTTTATTCATCATATAGTTCCTTTCCTTGCGAATCATCAACATTACTATAATATCAAACATTTATGTATTTTGTAGTAATGTTTCTACAAAAAATTTCACGTAACGTATTAAAAAGGAATTAACACAATTATAACGAATACAAAATAAGAAGGATATTTGAATTTTACGTTATGTTGAAAGTTAGTTATAAGGGGGACTTGCTATGTTATATAATGATATATATTCATTTACTCCAACTGGAAAAATAGAAAATGACATTAAAGCTTTTCTATTAAAATACAATAAAGAATTTACATATAAACATTCAATTCGTGTGGCAAATGAGGCAAGAAAAATTGCGGGAATATTTTATGAAGATGAAGAAAAAGCAGTGATTGCAGGATGTTTACATGATATTAGTGCAATCTTTCCGAACGAGGAGCGGATTGCAGTTGCTGAAAAATTTGGAATAGAAATATTACAAGAAGAACGAGAATTTCCAATGATTATTCATCAAAAATTATCGAGAGTAATTGCAAAAGAGATATTTAAAATAGAGGACGAAGAAGTTTTAAATGCTATCTGTTGCCACACTACTTTGCGTAAACATGCTACAAAAATGGATTTAGTACTATTTGTTGCTGATAAATTAGAATGGGATCAAATAGGGACACCTCCATATTTAATAAATGTTAAAAAAGCTTTAGGAAACTCTTTAGAACATGCTGCTTTTGTATATATTTCATATTTGTGGGAAAGAAAAGATACATTAAAAGTCATACACCCGTGGCTAGTAGAAGCATATTGGTATTTAAAAGAAATTGTAGAGTAGAAAGGGTATGAAAATGCAATTAAAAGAATATATGAATCAAACATTCCCAGGAGTTACATTAGTACCGTCCATATACTTTCAGTGGGAAAATCATCTTCATTTTGATTTTGGGAAAGATAAATATCAATTCAAAGAAGATGGTAACACGTATAATATGGAATATTTTACACAACTATATAGGTATAATAAAAGTCTATTTAAAGATATATTTTCAAAAGAAGATACCGTCTTTTTAGTCACAAATGTTTATCGATTTAAACAGGAAAATATAAAAAATTCGCAGAAAATAAATGTATACAATAGATTTATTAAAAAGAGGGATTTAAAGTTTCATATAAGACAAGAAACATTCCCTTTTCCATTTGAAGATGAAGAAGCTGACTTATATTGTACATATCAACTTTCTTTACAATGTTTTGCGGAAGATATTAAATATGAGCCGCTTATTCAAGCTGCTAATCATGAAGATTTCCCTGACCTACGCCCACGCCTAGGACGAAAAATAGAAATTTCATATCCAGATGTATTTTTTATAAATGTAACAAAGGATATAATCATGTTTATTTATGATGATAGAGGATGTGAAGTAATCGCGAAGAATAAAGAAATGATACGGGATTTATATGAGGAGTATAAAGAGTGGGTACCAGATTATGAACGAGAAAGTATAGATAGCTTATTTAAATGACAATAGGGGAAGTGAAGCGTGTAATGAAACGTATCGCCATCGTATCCGCATGGGAACCAGAACTTACGTATTTGCATCAACATTATCCAAGTGAGCGTGTAGAGAAGATAGCAGCTTGGGAATTTCATTTTCATTCTATTAATGAATTAGAAGTGATATCAGTTGTAACAGGTGTTGGTAAAGTAAGTTGTGCTAGTTGTGTGCAATTATTAATTAGTGAATTTCAGCCGGATGAGTTGTTTATGACAGGGATATGCGGAAGTTTATCAAATAAGGTGAAAAATGGCCACATTGTAGTGGCACTTAATGCAATACAACACGATGTTACTGCCGCTGGCTCAGGTGAGGATGTTTTTAATTTATACGATGGCAGAACAGCACCTATTGAAACAACAAAGTCAATTGTAAGAAAAATAAAAAAAATACGATCTTATGATCCAGTGCACTACGGTACGTTCTTATCTGGAGATCAACGTATTCGTAGTTCAGAAATGAGATATTTACTGCATACTGTATACGGAGCATTGGCGGTTGATCAAGAAGTAGCAGCTTTCGCTTACGTATGTCATATAAATAAAAAACCATTTTTATGTTTAAAAGCTGCTTCAGATCAAGCGAATGATAAAACGAAAGAAGAACAAAAGGTTTTTAAAATGCTAGCGTGTGAAAGAGCGTGTGAGCATCTAATTACTTTTTTACGTGTTTATGAGATTACTGTAGTAAATAGTAGATAGTTAGAGGGTTTTAATATTGGAAACTACAAATAAAATAGCAATTCTTGGTGCGAATGGTAAAGTTGGAAAATTCATCCTAAATCATGCGTTAGAAAAGGGATATCAAGTACGAATACTAACAAGGAATCCTAAAAATACGAAGATATCTAGTGAAAATATAGAGACTATCATTGGGAATGCTCGTGATTTTTCAGCTATAAAGGAATTACTTCAAGGGTGTAAAGCTGTAATTAATGCAGTAGGTCAGCCAAAAAATGAGCCTTATATTTTTAGTACAGTTACGAAGCATATTTTAAAAGTAATGAAGGAATATGAAATAAAACGTTATATTCTTATTTCTGGTGGCTCCTTAAATGTAAAAGGGGATCAGAAGGGAATGGTAAATAAAGTAGGGGCTAATTTGTTCCAATTATTTATTCCAAAGATGATGAGGGATAAATATAAAGAATTGGAAATTATACAAGGTAGTGATGTAGATTGGACAATTGTTAGATTACCATTTGTTATAGAGGGAAATGGTATTGAAAATATAAAAGAGAGTTTAGTAGATATGCCAGGAATGAAAATCCAAAATGGAGATATTGCACCGTTTGTTATAAAACAAATAAATAGTAAGACATATGTAGGGAAATGTCCATTTATTTCAAATTAAGGGGTGAAATAATATTGATTACGTATTATGGAGAACTTTGTACAAAGATATATGAAAGTGATAAATCAATTGCGAGTGGAAAAGAATTGGATTTTTATCTTTCTTTTGCCAAAGACAAAAACATGACAGTGTTAGAACCGATGTGTGGAAATGGTAGAATGCTAATTCCTTTTATACAAAATGGTGTGAATATAGAAGGATTCGACCTTTCAGAAGATATGCTTAAAGTGTGTAAAGAGAAAGCGGAAAAATTAAACTTAAAACCGGTTGTGTCACTAGGAAGAATAGAAGAATATCATAGTGATAAAAAATATGATCTTATTATGATTCCTATAGGTTCATTTTCACTGTTACCTGATAATTTAGTAGAAAATAGTCTTCAAAATATGAAAAAAAACTTAAAGGAAAATGGAAAATTGCTTCTAACAATTGTACAAGGTGGAAGTGAGACAGAACAAATTCTAGATTGGTTAGAGACAAATAGAAAAGAAATTAATAACGAATTAATTGTTGAGTATAGAAAAGTTTCATATGATAAGACGCAAAAACTTCTAAATATTATACTGAAATATGAAGTCATTCATGATGAGAGAATTGAAGAAACTGAGATTATGGATTTTCCTATAAGACTATATGATTTAAAAGAGTTTGAAAATATACTTATTGCTAATGGATTTAGTCAAATTGTTATTCATGAAATAAAAGATGGATATGGTGTAGGGAATTCATTTCATGTATTTGAATGCAGTTTATAACAAGTCAAAACGGAGGATTATACTTATATGATTCAATACAAAAGATGTAGTGAAGTAAGTATAGATTTAGTGTATAAAGCTTTTAAGGATGGATTTTCAGATTATATTATTAAAATGGATGTTTCAAAAGAAGATTTTATAAAAAGGTTTTTTGGGCCAGAAGGCAATTCGTTAGAACACTCCTTTCTTGCTTTAGACGGTGACAAATGTGTTGGTGTAATACTTGGTGGTATTAAGGTATATGAAAGTATAAAAACAATGCGCTGCGGAACATTAGCGGTTCATCCAGAGTTTCGCGGCATTGGTGTAAGTCAAAAGTTATTTGCGTTACATAAAGAAGAAGCAACACAAAATAAATGTAAGCAGCTTTTTCTTGAAGTTATTGTAGGAAACGATCGGGCGATTCATTTTTATAACAAATTAGGTTATGAAAAAGTATATAATCTTTCTTATTATAATTTAAATGATTTAACTGAAATAATGAATAAAGGTAATAAAAATATTGAGGTAAAACAATTAGAATTTCCAACATTTAAAGTTGAAATTCAAAAATGGTTAAACTTCCATATAAATTGGCAAAATGATATTGATTATATCGAAAAAACAAATCATACATTTTACGGTGCATATGTTGATAGCGATATAAAAGGTTCTGTATGTGTAAATGAACAAGGAAAAATTAGTTTTATTTTCATAGACAAAGATTATAGAAATATTGGCGTTGGGACGAAATTATTACAGGTAGCAAGTGAAGAATTAAAGTTATCAAGTTTATCAATTGGGTTTCCAAACAACAATTTACTGGAAGGTTTTTTAAAGAAATCTGGATTTGAAAAGAATTCTTTAGCGCAATATGAAATGTATTTATTGCTATAAAAAGCGGAAGGAATTATTCTTTTCGCTTTTTATTTTGTACTATAAACGTTTTTGCTGTATGTGGGGGGATAAGTAAAAACAACAGAAGTTTTGTTACCTCTCTTATTGAGTTAACTGACACTTTAGTTGAAAAAGGAAAATATATAGTAAACATTGAATATATTAATACATAAAAAGATTTATGAGGTGAAAGTGATGGCAATTAAGCAAGACGAAATTAAAGTAGTAGTCGGAGCTGGAGTATTTAATAATAATCCAGGTTGGGTTCAAACTCAAGAAGATGAACTTAATTTACTAGACAATACCACTTGGGAAGCAAGATTTGAATACAATTCCATTTCAGCTATTTTAGCTGAGCATGTATGGGAACATCTTACTTTTGAAGAAGGTGTAAAAGCAGCTGAAATTTGTTATAAATTTTTAAAGCCATCAGGTCATATTCGGTGCGGAGTCCCTGATGCATTTTTCCGAGATGAGACCTACCAAAATATAGTTCAAATAGGCGGACCTGGTCCGAAAGACCACCCAGCTGCAAGCCATAAAATCGTTCATAATTATAAAACATTAATGAAAATGTTTGAAATCGCTGGATTCGAGGTAGTTTTACTTGAATATTGTGATGAAAATGGTAAATTTCATTACAATGAATGGGATGCAAACGATGGTGTTATTTTCCGTTCGAAAAGGTATGATTCTAGAAATAGAGGCGATAAACTTGGTTTTCCATCGCTAATTGTTGATGCGATTAAAAGGTAAGTCATTCACCTAAAGTAGGTGTTAGTTCCATCAGTTCATTAGTCACAAGTGCATTTTTTTATTTGTGATGTAATTCTATGTTTAACAAGGAAGCAGACATATATAATAAGTTATTTTGAACATTACATAACTTGATTTGAATACTATATTAGCGCTTCTTAACACCATTTACCTTAAAGGAAATTGCTTTCAAATATTTAATGGGAAAATCATATAAAGTAAATAAATCTACGTTTTCTCAAGTTGAATTTTTTTGTAAAAATGTTGAGGTACGCCTATTGTAATAAACACATGGAGAGAATATATAATAAATCAGTCAATTAATGTTCAAGTTAACATTCCCACATTAAATTAATATTTCATTCCCATAGTGATTTCTTTTATACATAAATTCATGTAAAATAAAATAAGAACATACATTCTGCATAAGAGTAGGAGGCAATAAATATGTTAGCTCAAATAGAGAAACAAACTGATGGCTATATTATAAAATTTGAACGCCAATTTCCCAATACAATAGAGGAAGTTTGGTCTGTTTTAACTGAAAACAGCAAACTTAAAAAATGGATGTCTAATTTACAGATTGAAAACCTTAAAGCAGGTGGAATTATAAAGTTCGACATGATGGATGGTTCATTTTTAAATATTGATATTTTAGAGTGCCAACTAAATTCAGTACTTGAATTCACATGGGATAAAGATCGTGTCCGATTTGAAATACATAAAGAGGAAAATGGTTCTCTTTTACTTCTTAAAGAATACATTCATGAATTAACTGATCATACACCGAAAGATATAGCTGGTTGGCATATTTGTTTAGATCTTTTTTCTTCCGTTTTAGAAGGGGAAGAGAAAGAATTTTCTAAAAAAGAATGGAGAAAATGGTTCGAAAAATACAAGGATAAGATTCATGAAGTGAGAGGATAATTGTATAATAGGTAATATTTATTATGTAATTATTATACTATAAAAATGATTTTGTGGAAAAATAAGAATAGAGGTTAATATGAAAGTAAATCAACTAATTGCAAATAACATAAATAAACTTGATACTGTTGTTCCGTTTAATAAATCACTTGGTATTGCTGGTTTATCTGGATCTGGAAAAACAACTCTTTGTCAAACAATTGGTGAAGAATCAAAGAAGCGTCTAGTTTCCTTATTGCCAAAGGCTGAATATCAATATTTATTTCCTAATATTATGGAAACTAATTTTAGCGCAATTAAAATGGAAGAAATGCCTTTAGTACTTTTTTTAGGGAAATCATCAATTTCTTCCAATCCGCGTTCGACGATTGGTACTCATACAGGTGTTTTTAAAGAGATTCGTGAAAAACTAGCGGAAGAATTTAATCTTTCTCCTGAAGTCTTTTCATTTAATAATCAATTAGGTTGGTGTGCTGGCTGTAAAGGGCGTGGTACTACTAAAAATATTGAGTGTAAAAAATGTAAGGGGAAACGTTATAGTGAAGAAGTTGAACAACGTACTATTGAGTTATTTGCTAAATCACATACAATCTCGGATATTAACGATTTAAGCGTTGAATCTATTCTTTTATTAGCAGAAGAATTAAATATTAGCGAAGCAAAACAACATATACTGCAAAATATAATTAATATGAACATTGGTTATTTAACATTAAATCGTATTATGGGTACGTTGTCAGGTGGAGAGTTAACACGACTTTATTTGGCTGAATTCATGGCGGTAAGTGAAAATGCTGTAATTATTATTGATGAGATTTCCGTGGGGCTTGATCACGAAACATTATTACAAATATTAGAAGAAATCAAAAAATTAGGGTGCAAAAATCAAGTTTGGCTCATTGATCATTCAGATACAGTACTGGATACAACGGATGAGAAAATGTTCTTCGGACCTGGTAGTGGAAAATATGGTGGGAAAATCGTAAAAAAATCACCAAGGCCAAAGCCAATACTATCGGAACGAAATTACGAAATGCCAACAGAATATTATACATTCCATGAATTATATTGTCGAAATATCCAAATGACTGAGTTTCAGATTCCTAAAAATAGACTTGTAACTGTTACAGGAGAGTCTGGATGCGGGAAATCTACACTTGTTAATGAATGTATCGCTAAAGATTTTCAAAAGCGATATCCAAAAGACAAACTTGTTATGGTAGGACAAGATCGAAACCAATCGATTACAAGTCGATCAACTGTAGCAACTTTCCTAGATATTAAAAAGAAACTGACAAAGTATAGTGAAGAAATTGATGATATTTTTGAGCGCTCAATTGAGGATATTATTGATGAAATTCCAAATGAAGATATTGCGTATAAACGCTTGAGCCTACTAATCAAATTAGGACTGGGCTATTTAACATTAGAACGAAAAACACAAACATTATCAACGGGTGAGTTTCAATGTGTTCATTTAGTTTCTGAGTTATTTGCAAAAACAAGAAACCCACATACATTATTTATTTTTGATGAACCTTCAAAAGGTTTATCACAAAATATTTTAAATCAATTTATAGATAGTGTTAGAGGGATATTGCAAGATGAATCAGTCTCTATCATTATGATTGAACATAATAGTTACATGTTAGAAAGCTCTGATTATATTGTCGATTTTGGAAAAAGACAGCTTAAATCTATAGAGCATCTTGATGTAGTAAGTCATGAGGATTATTATCGTCAAAAAAGCAGTGTGAATAATACTGAGCAAATATATATTTCTTCAACATTGAATCAACAAAATGGAATTAATTACTTAGAAGAAAATCATATTGATTATTTTAAAAATGCAGAAAACATCTATAAGGGTGGCATATTAAAAAGCTTATCATCAATGGCTCGTTTAATTTACGGTGAATACGAATCTGATACAATTGCACCTGTTGTTGCTATTGATCTCGAAAGACATTTGTATAGTCAATATAGTTTCTTATATGAAATTGGTGGATTGATCAATCATATTGTAGCTGCTCATCCGACTAATAAAGATACGAGAAGTTTTGATTTCTATTCCCAGGACAATCATTGCCCATCATGTTCGGGACGTCTTCAAATTGAAATTTTTGATAAAGAAATTACAATTCAAGATAAAAATGTTCCATTTTGGGATGGTCTATTCGATCCGGAAATCATGAAAGTATTAAAATTTTATCAATATGAAAAAATAGAATTTCTATTTGAAGAAATTAAAAATGAGCTTGGCCATGATTTGTCAAAGAGCTATAATGATATGTCTGAGGAAGAAAAGCATACATTTTGGTATGGCTATTTTGATAAGTCATTTTATGATAAGAAAGGCAAGACACGTAGAACATGGGTAGGATTTAATACAATTATTGGCGGATATATTGTTATCTCAAAAGCAGCTATTAAAGAAGAAATTAAGACGTCTAAAGAATTGATGACATGTCCAATTTGCGAGGGTACTGTATTAAATCACCATAAACCACTTAAATTTAGAGATACAGATATTCGTGAAATTATCAATCAGCCGCTTGATGAAATAATAAAAATTGTAGGAGATTTACCTGTACTCATCAAATTGAAATCTATCGTAGGTGACAATATGATTATGACAGAAGATGTCTCTTTACTGCCTAGGAAAACACAGGTCGCACTGAAAATGTTTGAATTAGAACAAGCAAGCTTTTCAAACTATGAAATGGTATTACAAAATGTTTTACCATTCTGGGGCGAAATTAAAGGTAATATCGAATCAATCAGCAATAATAATAAAGTGACTATTTGTGATTTCCAAAATATCAATGAAACAAGAAAAACTATCATAGATAAGTATTTCACAAATGGAAAATATAAAAAATTAACATATGTGTATGAAGCATTTGGTTATAAAAAATTAGTTACCCAAATTAATAAAATTAAAAAAAGTAACCCATGTCCATTCTGTAACGGAAAAAAAGTTATAACCGAAGATAATCTACATGATGGCGTGTTTAAATTAACAATTCCATGTATAACTTGTAATGCAACTGGTATTAATGATGAAGGGCTAAAAGAAATTGTTGAGGGCGTGGATGTACAAACATGGTTAACTGGAAAAGTTAGTGATGTTGTGGATGAAAGCTTACGAACTGAGGATGTTGCAGACATTCTAATATTTAATCGAATTCGTGAGTTGAATAAGCGAGAAATGATGGCAGTTTATGAATGTCTGGAGAAAAATAATTAAGTTAAGAAGAATAAAATAGTGGTCAGCTAGGGATTAAAAACTCATTTGCAATAATCTGCAAATGAGTTTTTATGTTGAAGAAAAGTTTCTTTAAACGTGTTAAGGTAGATAGATAATATAGCAAGAAAAATCTATTTGTAATACTAATATAAATTATTCTTAAATTATTAAATTTTAAACTGAAAGGTATTACAGGTTGGCATTTATGTTTAAGTTTTTTTAGTCTTTCTAAGATATAAATACATTTGTCTGTGAGAGTTAGTTTTAAATCGTTAATTATGATTATTTATTATGTAATTATTGATGTATAAAAATGTTTTTTGGAGATGATAATTTAGGTTATTTGGATAATACAAAAAGAATATGCTGCTTTTTTAGTGATTGTATAATTATCGGAATTTTTGAATTTAACAGAAATATATACTTGAATGAAGTATATATTTCTGTTAAATTTATCCTATGGATAGAACAAGTTTAATTAAAGGGAATTTAGAAATGTGTGTATTGTCTATTTTGTCTACAAAGAAAAGTTATGGTTATGAAATTATGAAAGAACTCGAAGTACATAATTTAAAATTGAAAGGAGTAGGAAGTATTTATCCCATTTTAACTAAACTGAAAAATCAAGAGTGGGTTAATACTTATCAAGAGGTGACGGATAGTGGTAAAGTTAGGATTTATTACGAAATTAATGAAAATGGAAAATTACGTCTTGAGAAGAAAGTTAATGAATGGTTAGAGTTGCAATCTGATATTAAAAAATTATTAAAGAGTGGTTTGAAAGGAGACCTTCTGAAATGAGGAATGAATTAAAAGAAAAAGAACAGCAATTTTTAACGGGCGTACTTAAGGAATTAAAGCAATATGATATAAGTTTAGAAGAAAGGGAAAATATTAAACAACAAATTTTAGAGCATATCCAAGAATGTCGTGAACATGGTGAGGAAAGTATAAATGACCTAGGAACGCCTCAATTATTTGTTCAAGACTTTTTGGAGATAAATGAAATTGATCTGCGAGTGAAAATGAAACAACTTCAAAATGTAAATAAAAAATCTAATACATTAATCATAATTGGCATATTCGTCGCATTTATTACGTACCTCATTTCACAAACTACACTTTCAATATTTTTAACTGAATCCCTTAATCCAACCAACAGTGAAAATAACTTTAATTTTAATCTTTTATATCGAATAGCAGAAAATCAATGGTGGAACTCTATATTAATAATGATTAGTTTAATGGTTTCTTTATTAATATCTATAATTTTAGTAATTTATAAAAAAAGAAAGTTATCCGAAGTACATTAAGATGAAGATATCGAAATATAAATTGTTTCTAATTTGTATAGTTTGTAATGTATTAATATTATGTATCGTACATCCAAAAGTTTATGCTGAGCAAAATATTAAAGTTACTTTAGATAAGTACATTGAAAAATTTATAAAGGAGCAGAACATTCCAGGAGCTTCTGTTGCAATTGTACATCATAAAGATGTATTCTTCGCAAAATCGTGGGGAATTACTGGAGAGTCTGAAAAAAAGGTAACTAGTAAAACGCCGTTTGCAATCGGTTCAATAAGTAAATCTTTAACAGCTTTAGCTATAGTAAAGTTAATAGAAGATAAAAAAATAAAATTAAAGGATTCAGTTCAACAACATCTTCCTTGGTTTAAACTAAAAGATACACAATCAACTTCAAATATAACAATCCAACATCTACTAACTCATACAAGTGGAATAAACACATATGAAGGCTTAGCATTATCAGATAAACAATTAAAGAGTTCTAAAGCATTAAAAGAAAATGTAATGGAACTTTCAAAAGTAAAATTAAATGCCCCACCAGGGGAAAAGTATCAATATAGTAATGCAAATTATATGATACTTGGTGCCCTTATTGAGGCTGTCACAGATGAAACATATTCTTCATATATAGAAAAGCATGTTTTTCAGCCTTTAAAAATGAATGGCGCAGCGGCAAATAAAGATAGTGCATATGAAAAAAGCTATTTAACAGGTTATCAGTCGTGGTTTGGTATACCAAGAAAAAGTGTAGTGTCTTATGATAATGCTGGAGCACCGTATGGTTATATTACCGCGAATTTGGAAGATATGATTCAATTTATAATGTTTTTGAATCACCAAGAGCACACTCAATTTTTAAAGAAAGAAAGCATGGATCTTTATCTATCACCGCTTTATAAAATAAATTCAGAAAAAAGTTATGGATTTGGATTAAGAACAGCAAATATAAATGAAAGCGAAACGATGGTTTGGCATTCAGGATCAACGCCCGATGCTCGTGCAGAAATGTTTACTTTAAATAAAAGTGGCTGGGCTGGTGTGATTTTAACGAATAAAAATCATGTATTAGAAGAAACAGCACTAACGGTATTGAAAAAGGGGATTATTAGTATTTTGAACGGGGAAAAACCTGGTGATATCCCTAAAAGCATACCACTCACACAAATCGTTATGTCGATAGTCACACTCTCACTCATTATTACATCAATTATGTTAGTGAAAAAGTATAAACGTAAGAAAACTTGTAAAAAAATAACTTGGCTGTTCGTTGGGAGTATATTTCTACTATTATCTATTATTTTGATCCCACTTCTTATTTATTGCACAAATTCACCGTGGCATACGATTAAATTGTTTGCAGCAGATGTAGCTTTAATCGCTAGTAGTACAGTAATTTTATTTGCTGTGAACGGACTAATATCAATATTTATAGCCTTGAGGAGCAACAAAGTATAAGGGTAAATAAATGAAAAAATATAATTTAAGTTGTTAAAGATAGTTGACTCTCACACAATGTCATTGTTTAAGCTAAAGTTGAGCTTCGAAGTAGATAGAATTTTTAGGAGGAAACCATGTTTAAAATTGGAGATTTTTCAAAACTATCTTCCATTAGTATACGTATGTTGAGACATTACGATAAAGTGGAGTTATTACAGCCAGTAAAAGTCGATGAGCAAAGTGGTTATCGATATTATTCAGCAGCTCAATTAAAAAAAGTAAATCGAATCCAAAAGTTAAAAGATATGGGGTTTAATATCGCTACCATTAAAGAAATAATAGAATGCGATAATATAGATAGTATAAAGGAGCAATTTCTAAATCGTAGTACTCAAATTAAAGAAGACATGAATAACCTCCAAAAACAATTACGTCTCCTCGAAGACTCAATGAAAACGATGAGAGAGGATGTTGTTGAAATGAATTATCATATTTCAATAAAGGAAATTCCAGAAAGAAATGTAGCTAGTGTTAGAAAGGTTATTCCATCATATAATTGTGAAGGGGAATTATGGAGTATATTAATGCAGGAAATTCATTCTAAAAATATTAGTATAGCTAATCCGATTAATAGCATTGCTGTCTTCCATGATCAAGAATATAAAGAAAATGATGTAGATGTAGAAATACAGCTAAATATTTTAGGGGAGTATGAAAATACAAAAGATGTTCATTTTAAAAAGATAGAGCCAATCGAGGTAGCATCTATAACAGTAAACGGAAGTTATGAACAAATGACAAACGTAAATGAAGCAGCCGCAAAATGGATTGAGGCGGAAGGATATGAAATAGCAGGCCCGATGTTTAATATTTATCATGTTAGCCCAGCGATGGAATCGGAGCCTAATAAGTGGGTTACAGAGGTTTGTTATCCAATTAACAAATAAGTAAAAAAAGGCATATTTTATGCCTTTTTTATTTTATTGTGTTCAAAAATATATAGCTAAAGGGCTTGTCGGTTTGATTCATCAACTAAATTTAAAATTACGAAAATAAGTGGAGGCAGTTAAAAAATTTTATACCTACTGGAAATTGTGTTTAAAAAAAACCTTCAAGATAATTTACAGTTGAATCTTAAATTAATGGTATGTGTATCCTCCATCTGGAAATAATACATTACCCGTAGTAAAACTATTTTGCATTAAATATAGTACAGTATGTGCAATTTCATCATTATATCCAGCTCGCTGTACAAGAGAAAGAGATTTATAAGTTTCATAAGCAGCTAGTCTATTTTCGTTTTGTTCATTTTCCCTTCGTATCGTTCCAGGAGAAACAACATTAACTCTAATTGGAGCTAATTCAACAGCTAAAGCTTTCCCTAAACTTTCAATAGCACCATTACAAGCTCCGTAAGCAGGCGCGCCTTTAAGTGGCCTTTGACTAAATGCACCGGACATTAATACGATAGATCCAGAGTTTGAGAGAAAAGGAATTGCATATTTTACGGCATAATATTGTGGCCAAAACTTTCCGATAAAGCTGCTTTCGGCGATATCATCCGTAGCAGTTATTGGTCCAAGTGTGTAAGAGGCTCCTGGTGTGAATAAATGATCAAAATTCCCAACTTTCTTGAAAAAATCTTGTAATTGGTTTTTATCTTGGTTATCTAATACATAAGTTTGAAGATGGTTGTTATTTATTACTTCTCGAGCAACTTTTAATTTTTCTTCCGATCGTCCTGCAATAATAACATGTGCGCCTTGTTCGATTGCTTGTTTTGCTGTTGCTAATCCAATACCAGAACTCCCGCCAATGATAACGATATGTTTATCTTTTAATACAGTAATAGACATGATTAAACATCTCCCTTAATATAAGATTTAAAATAAGTTGTGTTAATTTTATTATTCGTTAAAAAATGGCTACTGAAAAGTACGCACTTTAAATGTACTTAGTCGCGAATTTCGTACTAATCGCTTATTGTATGGATACATAATATAAAAAATTACTGGGGAGGAGTGGTGAGGAAAATGAATTTAGAGGAACCGAAATTAAAAGGGGTAATAGCAACATTACAAATTATCGGAGGTAAATGGAAACCACTCATTTTATTTATATTATTAACAGATGGAACGAAACGGTTTGGTGAATTAAAGCGATTAATACCAGACATTTCTCAAGGAACATTAGTGAAGCAGCTTCGTGAATTAGAGCACGATCAACTAATAAAACGCGAAATTTATCAAGAAATACCACCTAAAGTGGAATATAGCTTAACTGAGCATGGAAAAACAGTTAGTACTGTTTTAGATAGTATGTGTGGTTGGGGAAGAGGGCATTTAGAATATATTGATAAAAATAAACTATAAAATTATTATGTAAACTGAATGTGATGTGTGGGAATATATTGTCTTAATGATTTGTATTTTATAATATATAATTAAATAGTGTTATAGGTTATTATATATGCAGTCTTCCAGACGAGGTGATATAGATGAAATGCTGTATCGTTCGAAGTAACTAGTTGTTCGGGGCTGAAAAAATGTGTACCAGATATAAAAGGAGATTTACGAAAATATCAACTTTGAGTCTATTTCGAGGATCATCATAAACATTTAATACATTTTTGCAAAGGGGAAATAATAAAATGAATGAATTAGAGTACAAAAACTTTTATGATAAAGTGGGAAGTGAAAACGGCTGGGATTTTAGTAAGCTAAAATGTGAGACTGTAGGAGACACCTGGGACTTTTATAGCGAAGTGAAAGAAAGATGTAAACCATCACATATTCTACTTGATGTTGGCACAGGTGGAGGAGAAAATGTACTTAACATAGCATCTTCAGCTGCATCACTGATTGGGATAGATAATTCTAATGGAATGATCAAAACAGCACATTCTAATTTGAATAAAGCAGGTGTACAAAACGTTGAATTTCTTCAAATGGATTCTGAAGCTTTAACGTTTCCGCATGCTCATTTTGATATTGCTTCAAGCTGTCATGCGCCGTTTGTAGCATCTGAATTGGCAAAAGTAATAAAAAAAGGTGCTTTTTTCTTAACACAACAAGTTAGCGAACATGATAAATTAAATCTTAAAGAAGCATTTGGTAGAGGGCAATGTTTAGGTGAAAGAGATGGTATGTTAAAAGATAAGTATATGGGTGAACTTATTAGTGCAGGATTTGAACTCGTACAAGTACGTGAATATGATGTTACTGATTATTACAGTACTCCTGAGGATCTCATTTTCTTATTAAAACATACGCCTATTATTCCTAGATTTGGAGAAAAAGAAGAGGACTTTAATATTTTACAAAAGTTCATTGACACTAATAGTTCTGAAAAAGGTATTCGTACGAATTCAAAAAGGTTTATGATTATTGCTGTTAAATCATAGTATATTTTAACGTAAAAGCTGATTTTCTTTAAAAGAAAATCAGCTTTTTTTGTGGAAAAGAATGCAGAGAAAACTGACAGTATAGTAAAAGTAATTCCTGATACTACACATTTGTTACGCTGGGATAAACCAGAAGTTGTTATAGAGGAAATTAAAAGTAATTGGATTTAGACGATTCATACTAAAGTTGTAGTTTTTATATAAAAAATCAATCCTTCCGTTTGATTTTATCTATTTATAATTGTAATACAATACGAATAGATAATAAGAAACAAGGGGGAATGTAACGTGATTACACATATATCAAATATAAAACTACAAACGGTTTCTATTGAAGGGGTAAAACAAGTTTATAAAGACATATTATCTTTTTCGATAAAAAAAGAAACCGCATCATTTATTCAATTTGAAGTAACACCGTATACAACAATTAGTTTTCAAGAAGTATATGAACCAATTGCCCCTGCGCATTTCGCCTTTGAGATCCCATATTCAAAGTTTCATGAAACGGCAAAATGGCTTAAAAAGTCTGGATTACTCATTGTGAAATGGAAAGATGGTCATACAATTGGTGAGGAGAATGGTCTATTCAATTTATACTTTAAAGATGGTGATGGAAATCTTCTCGAAATTATCGCACATAGTTATATAAAAGAAGACGTATTAGTTCCCCATTCACCGTTAAACATTTTATACGTAAGGGAAATCGGTCTTCCCGTTAAAAGTGTACCTGTATTTACGGAATGGTTGAAATCAAATCTAAATATGAAAACGATGGAAGATGGAGAGATTTTCAACTTTGTTATAGGTGGCACTACATATATCGTTGCAACTTGGTGGCAGCGTCCTTGGATTCCAATTGCGATGAGAGCTTTACCACCAAAAGTACACGTATCTTTCGGAACACCTGATTACGCATTTTTAAAACGAATCCAAAATAATTTTAAGAAAAACAGTGTTCCATTTGAAAATAAACATAATGAAGTATTATTTATTCAACAGGGGTATACATTTTCTATTTTGCATACACCTGAGTTTCATTCCGATATTCCTAGAAAATTAAACTTGCCACTTTCTATATAATTATAGGAAGTGGTGAGTTTTCTGCATTTTCATGAAGAAGGGTTTCAGCATAATTAAATAAAAAAGCCGACTTTCAATCCATAATTCTGGAAGGAATAGTCGGCTTTTCTTAATTTCCACACTGTTTTTCGCTTATCTTAACCCAAAAGTTTTACGATTCTTTTTAAATTAACGGTGAATATGGCCATTGCTCCTTGTAATTCCATACCAATTAGCCCCGAGGATGAAGCCACATCGTACCCGTGTTACCCTCAAAACTCATTATTTTTATTAACTCCTTTGATAGCACTCGCTTCCCCAATAGCAATGAGATTAATGCAATTACAGTTGAAGAGGCTGAATGTTTCTTCAGTAAAATTTTTATTTTAGTTTACTGAATTAATTGATTTATTCGCTGGATTTTTTCGCTCTTTATATCGTAATGAAAAATAAGTGAATGTTAATAGTTATTAAAATCTTCGGACCCTTGAATCTCAATATGGGTGAATAGTGGTGAAAAATTAAATTAAAAATTATGAAAATTAATATTGCGTTCGTTTTTCACCTCTGATATATTATATTTAAGTGAAAATTCACTAAATTATTACTTTTATTTACTAAAAATAGAAAAAGAGGTAATCATATTGGTAACATTAAATGAAATTGCCAAAAAGGCACAGATATCAAAAACGACTGTATCAAGAGTGTTAAATGAGGATCAAACTTTATCCGTTACAGAAGAGACTCGGAAAAAAATCCTTAAGGCTGCAGAAGAGTTAGATTACATTCCTAAAAAGCAACGAAATATAGAAAAAAAAATTACCAATCCTAAGCAGTATGGAAAAATTGGGCTTTTGATGTATCTTTCTCAGGAATCGGAATTTGATGATCCATATTTTTTGGCCATTCGTAATGGAATTGAAAAGAGGATGATTGAATTGGGAATTGAACTATCGAAAATGTTGAGACCTCCTTTCAATAAAAAGGATCTAGAAGGATTGGATGGATTAATAGTAGTAGGAGTCATAGGTCAAGAAGAGGTGGAAAATCAAGTAAAGCAAGTACAACATTTAGTGTTTGTCGATGTATCTCCTGACGAACAACTATATGATTCAGTGGTGATAGATTCTGAAAAAGCTACTGAAAAGGTTATTCAATACTTATTGGATTTAGGACACAAAAAAATAGGCTATATTGGTGGTCAATCATATACCATTGGTGGATTATCCGGAAAATTAGAGATTCATGATGTACGAAAAAGAACATATGAAAAAATGCTAACGGAACGGGGATTATATAACCCGGAATATACTTATATTGGAAAATGGACAACGAAAGATGGCTTAACGCTAATGGAGGAAGCGATCCATTCAGGGAATCTCCCTACCGCCTTTTTCATTGGAAGTGACCCTATGGCCATTGGTGCTTTGAAAGCTTTAACGGATTCAGGATTAAAAGTTCCTGATGATATCGCAATCTTTGGATTTGATGGGATTGAATTATGCGAATTTGTTACTCCTCCATTATCCACTGTAAAAGTTCATACCGAGGAGATGGGGAAAGTAGCAGTAAATCTTCTAGTTGAACGCATTGGTGGGAGAACACTGCCATTAAAAGTGGTGGTTCCGACTAGTTTGATTATTAGAAAAAGTTGTGGAGGTGAGGGAATTTAAAAAATTTTTAAGAAGAATGAAAGCGTATTCTTAAAGTTAGGTCTAAAGATTGTTTTACAAAAGACAAAATTGATCTTCAAAAAATGATAGGGGGATTTATGTTGAAAAAAAGAATATCGTTATTATTAATTTTAGCTATTTCTTTTGCAATGCTGCTTTCTGCTTGCGGGAACAGTGAGAAATCTTCTAGTCAAGGTAAAAGTGGGGAGAAGGTATTACGCTTTGCTACATGGGATACTGGAGAGAGTCTCAAATACCAACAAGATATTGCGAAAAAGTTTGAAAAGGCGAATCCAGGAGTGAAAGTGCAAGTTGAAGCATATGCTGACGGGTTTGAGGATAAGCTGGCTGCTTCTTTCGGAGCAAAAAATCCCCCTGATGTCATGTATATGTGGAATTATCCAGATTACTATAAATCTCTGGAGCCACTTGATGATTACGTAAATAAAGACAGTAGTTTTAAAACAACTTTTGATGATTTTTATACGAATATTCTAAACTATCATAAATTTAAAAATACTACCTATGGATTTCCAATTGGTTTTACTACTCGCGTCATTTATTACAATAAAAAACTTTTCCAAGAAACAGGGGTACCTCTTCCGACTTCTGGTTGGACTTGGGAGCAGTTCAGTGATGCAGCGAAAAAGTTATCCAATCCTGAAAAGAAACAATATGGGTTTGTTCTCTCTTCCAAAAAAAATTCATATGCATTCCAAGAATATGTATGGAGTAATGGGAGTAGTTTCATTAGTCCTGATGGCAAAAAGGTAGATGGATATATGAATAGTTCAAAAACACAAGAAATCCTTAATGACTTTCAACATATGATTGATGAAAATAGTGCTATTGTGTCTGATAAAGTCACTGAAAGTTTCAAATCAGGGAAAATTGCTATGATCGAGAACGGCATTTGGCCTTTAGAAGATTTTAAAAAGGCTGGCATGGATTTTGGAACTGCAGAAATTCCATCCTTTCATGGGCAACCTTCAAAGGGTGTTATCCATTCTGCAGGAATTGCAATGGCCAAAGACTCTAAAGAAAAAGATCTAGCCTGGAAATTTATCAAATACTTTGTATCAGCAGAAGCAGCAGAAATGAGAAAGACTGATATGCCAGTACTTAAGAGTGTGGTTTCCGAACAAAGCCATAAAAATGATCAGTTATTAAGTACATTCTATACTATGCTTGAAAGATCATCAGATACTCCAGGCTTTTTACTTACAAACAAATGGACAGAAGTTGACAAAAAACTAGATTATGCAATTAGCAGTGTATTATTAGGGCAAAATTCAGCAGATAAAGCCTTGAATGAAGCGGTTAAATTAACAGAGCCTGCACTAAAAAAATAATTTAAGAGAAAGAAGGGGATCATTCCATGATTATAAAAACTGAAAATAAAATAACTCAAACGGTTCCCGAACGCCCCATATCCATTCTATCAAAGATTAGATGGGGAGACCTTACTCCCTATCTATTCATTTCTCCTTGGATCATTGGTTTCATCTGTTTTACGTTCGGACCCTTGATTTTTTCTCTTATCATAAGCTTTTTTGATTGGCCTACTGTTGGAACCCCAACGTTTATTGGTTTCAAAAATTATGTTGATATGTTTACAAATGATCCAGTGTTTTGGCAATCTTTAGGAGTTACCTTTAAGTTTGCTGCTATTTTAGTACCGTTAAACATCGGTATTGCTCTCTTGCTAGCTATATTATTAAATCAAAAAGTAAAATGGCTTTCAGGCTATAGAACGATATTCTATCTTCCTACGGTTGTTTCGGGAGTAGCCCTTTCAATGATTTGGTCATGGATGTACGACGGAGAATACGGTTTACTAAACTATCTACTATCATTAATTGGCATTAATGGACCAAACTGGCTAAATGATCCAACCTGGTCACTTTTTGCCATCGTGTTTGCAGGTATTTGGGGGCAAGGGACTATGATGCTGATATTCTTAGCCGGTTTAAAAAATATACCGAAAGACCTATATGAAGCTGCAGATATAGATGGTGCAAGTAAATGGCACAAGTTCAGTAAAATAACACTTCCGATGCTGAGTCCAACCATTCTGTTTAATGTCATTACTGCTATCATTTCAGCATTTCAACAGTTAACACTCGCGCTTGTTCTAACAGGTGGAGGGCCTTTAAGAAAGACGTATTTCTATGCGATGTATGTTTATGAAAATGCTTTCAAGTATTTTAAAATGGGTTATGCATCCGCAAATGCTTGGTTTATGTTCTTAATTATTTTGGCTCTGACATTACTGGTTTTCAAATCATCTAATACTTGGGTTTACTATGAAAATGAGATGAAAAAGAAACAAAAATAGGAAAGGAGGAATATGATGATTACGAGAAGTATAACAACGAAGGTTATTGTACATACAATACTGATTATTTTTTGTTTATTTTTTATCGCACCATTTCTTTGGATGTTCATTACAGCTGTAAAAACCCCTGCTGAGACATTTGTTTTTCCTCCGAAACTAATTCCGTCTCAGTTTGAATTTAGTAATTTTTATAAAGCCTGGACTGTTTTACCTTTTACAACATTTCTGGAAAATTCTTTGATTGTTACAGGATTAGGCATCATCGGACAACTATTATCATCTTCTTTAGTAGCTTATGGATTTGCCAGATTCAATTTTAAAGGAAGGGACATTCTTTTTCTAATTTTACTAGCAGGAATGATGATTCCCTGGGATGTAACTGCAATTCCCTTATATATGGAATTTAATCAGTTGGGCTGGATTAATACTTTAAAACCACTGATTGTTCCTAACTTTTTTGGATCACCCTATTTCATTTTTTTACTTCGCCAATTTTTATTAGGAGTTCCGAAAGAAATGGAAGAAGCAGCGCTCATAGACGGGGCGAACCATTTTCAAATTTTTTATCGGATATTCATTCCGTTAATGGCTCCAGTATTGGTGGTTGTCGGTGTGTTTCAAATGTTAGGCTCATGGAATGATTATTTAGGACCATTAATTTTTCTGAACGATCAAAGTAAATACACTTTAACGTTGGGACTCATGCAATTCAAAGGGATGTTTGGAGTTGATATGACTTCTATCATGGCTTCGACTCTATTAATTTGTATTCCTCCCATTATAGTATTTTTTATAGCACAGCGCTTTATCCTGGATGGCGTTCAAAATACAGGTATCAAATAATGTTTATTTCCTACCTGATCAAGGAAGACAGAAAGGAGGAAGTGGGCCGTGATCGCAAGGATTTATCATTTATTAGAATGGATTATGAAATTGTTATGTCTTAATTTATTGTGGATTGGATTTACATTGATTGGTTTTGGGGTGTTTGGATTATTCCCATCGACTGTTGCTATGTTCCAATTAATAATGGATTTGATCAACAAAAAGGATACAAAAATGGTAGCAACTTTTTGGGATTCCTATCAATCTAATTTTAAAAAATCGAACAAAATGGGTTTTGTCATCGTTTTAATAGGATCGATACTTATGACGGATTTTTATTTTTTTCAAATGTATGACACCTTGGTAAGTAGGGTTCTTTCCCTTATGAGTTTGTCAATGCTTTTATTTTATGTAGTGAATTTACTCTATATTATTCAGACATTTAATCATTTTGAAGTAACAACATTTCATTATTTTAAATATGCCACATTAATAGGCATAGCAAATCCGATAAAAACGATCATGATCATCATCACTCTCATTCTGATGTCACTTCTTTTTTTAATATATCCAGGTCTATTATTCATGTTTGGTGGTAGTGGTATTGCACTAGTCATCGTATTGTTTACAAAAAATATTTTTGCTCGCTTAAAAGGTGTAGCTCTATAATTCAATATTCTAAAAAAGAAAAAGAGGAGGAGAGGCTATGATCACACAAAAGGTAAACATTGAGGCCATTCATGAAGAGAGTGTCAAAGTCAAAATTGACCAAAGAGAAGAAAATGGAGTTTTATTTGTTCATATTCATATAGGATCAGAACAACCCATTCAATTCCCAAAAGTTAATTTAGTTTGGCATCACCCAATTGTTGATATTCAATCATATTGGCATCCAGGATCCTCCCGTAGTAAAAGTTTCGGTGTGGATTGGGATGGAGGTTTTTCTTCTAAAGCAACAGTATTAGCCCCGGTTGGCTGTTTCTATAATCAAGAAGGACAAAACAGGCTGGCTGTAGCATATTCCAATGCGATGGATACTGTTAATTTTAATTTGGGCGTCCACGAAGAAACTGGAACGATGAAAGCGCAAATCACATTATTTACAGAGCCATCCAAAGTTCAATCATCCTATGATGGAGTGATTCGAGTCGATATGAGGGATATTCCTTATTATCAAGCAATCCAAGATATTTCCGTGTGGTATGAGGAAATGGATGGATATGGGCCATCCTTTGTTCCAGAAATTGCGAAGCTTCCTATGTATTCGACATGGTATAGCTTCCATCAGGACATATCTGATGATGAAATCGAGAAACAATGTGAGATTGCGAAACAGTTAGGTTGTGGGGCTGTTATCGTTGACGATGGCTGGCAGACAGAAGATGATCATCGTGGTTATGCTTATTGTGGAGATTGGGAAGTGTCTCCTAAAAGAATCGTGGGCATGAGGGAACATGTTGAGAGAGTACATGATTTGGGGATGAAATATTTATTGTGGTATAGTGTACCATTTGTGGGAATCTATTCAAAGACATGGGAGCGATTCCGAAGTAAAATTTTATATTTCAGTGATAATCTCCAGGCAGGAGTTTTGGATCCACGTTACCCAGAAGTCAGGGAATATTTGATATCTACTTACGAAAAAGCTCTGAAAAAGTGGAATCTGGACGGATTTAAATTTGATTTTATTGATTTATTTGATTTAAATCGAGCGAAGGGACAAGCAATTCAATTTGATCCAGAACGGGATTATGAATCCGTACAGGAAGCGGTGGATCGTCTATTTACTGATATTATGGAAAGTTTAAAATTAATTAAGCCATCCATTATGGTTGAATTCAGACAAAGATATATCGGACCTTATATGAGGAAATATGGAAATATTTTCAGGGTAGGAGATTGCCCGAATGATGCAATTACAAACCGTGTTGGTATTATGGATCTACGCTTGCTATCAGGAAACACTGCTGTTCATTCCGATATGATTATGTGGAGTCCAGAAGATACGACCGAAAATGCGGCACTGCAATTAATCAATGTTATTTTTGGTGTACCGCAATTTTCCATGCGTTTTGAAAGATTAAATAAAGATCATTTTGAAATGGCAAAGTTTTGGCTAGGGTTTTCGAAAAAATACCAAGACGTATTATTAAATGGTGATTTAAAGCCTACTGCACCGGAATTACTTTATCCGATAGTAGAAACTGTGAATGACTCAACCAGACTAATCGCCATTTACGCAGATGTTTGTATTAAGACTGGTACCAATATTCCCGAGGAATTTATTATTGTAAATGGCACTTTAAACGAGGAGTTCATCCTAGATTTAGAAACAGATCTTTTCAATATAACAATTGAGACATACAGCTGCACTGGCAAATTAATCCGAAAACATAAAACCGATCTATCCAAAGGGTTACATAGGATGGAGACAGAGAAATCTGGAGTTCTAATTTTTAGAAAAGCCTAAATCGGATTATGGCTTCATGTTAATGAATGCTGGTATTCAACTAGAACAAACTGTTTTTAGGAACACTGCAATGGGAGGATTTTTTTCACGGATTTTTATTCTAAAAAGCCGATCCTAGTTGCTATAAATAATAAATAAAAATGGCTCATGAGGAGGATAAAAATGTCAAAAATTACTTTTATAGGTGCAGGTAGCACGGTGTTTGCGAAAAATGTTCTTGGTGATTGTATGCTTGTACCAGCGTTAGAGGGATTTGAATTCGCACTATATGACATTGATTTGCAAAGGTTAAAAGATTCCGAGAATATGTTGACCAACTTGAAAGAAAGCTTGAATAAAAATATTCAAATTAAAGCCTATTTAGATCGAAAGGAAGCGCTTAAGGACGCAAAATACGTCATTAATGCCATTCAAGTGGGTGGTTATAAGCCAAGCACAGTGATTGATTTTGAAATTCCTAAGAAATATGGTTTACGGCAGACGATTGCTGACACGGTAGGGATAGGCGGTATCTTTCGTAATCTCCGAACCATTCCTGTGCTGCTAGATTTTGCAAAGGACATGGAAGAGGTTTGTCCTAATGCCCTCTTTCTAAATTACACCAATCCTATGGCGGTATTAACAGGCGTGATGAATCGTTTTACATCAATTAAAACAGTGGGCCTATGTCACAGCGTTCAAAGTTGTACAAGCGAACTATTCAAATCATTGGGCATGGATTCTGAAGGTGTTCAGGAAAAGATTGCAGGAATTAACCATATGGCATGGCTATTGGAAGTAACAAGAAATGGTGAGAATCTCTATCCAGAAATTAAAAGAAGGGCAAGAGAAAAGCAAAAAACAAAACATCATGACATGGTGAGATTTGAATTGATGGATAAGTTTGGATATTATGTGACCGAATCATCTGAGCATAACGCCGAGTATCATCCGTATTTTATCAAGTCTAGATATCCGGAGTTAATCGAAAAATACAATATTCCCCTTGATGAATATCCGCGCCGTTGTGAACAGCAAATCAAGAGGTGGGAAACCATGCGGGAGGAATTAGTCAATAATAAGGCATTAGACCATGTACGCTCAAAAGAATATGGTTCAGGTATCATTGAAGCCATTGAAACGAATATCCCATTTAAATTTAATGGAAATATACTAAATACCGGAAGATTGATTAGCAACTTACCTGAAAAAGCCTGTGTGGAAGTTACGTGTATAGCGGATCGAAGTGGCATAACTCCAACGTATGTTGGAGATCTCCCTGAGCAGCTTGCTGCATTAAACCGTACCAATATTAATACGCAGCTGCTAACCATTGAAGCCGCCATTACACGTAAACGAGAATATATTTACCAGGCGGCGATGCTAGATCCCCACACGGCCGCAGAATTGTCATTGGATGATATTGTTTCCCTTTGTGATGATTTAATAGAGGCACATGGAGAGTGGCTTCCAGAATTTAAGAAAAAAGAGGAGATTGCCTTCAACTTGTAGGATTTTATTTTAATCAAGTAAAACAACGTACACAGCTATATCAATCATAAATGATTTTTCCTGCTATCAGCAGTTACGATCTCGAAACTACTAAAAGTAGTTTCTATTTGGGGGAATCATTAAGTCTTATGCATTTATGCCGCGAAAGTCCCTTGACGATGAGGGTGTAGAGGCTCGTGGTCAAGGGAACCGTGGAATAAAAAGCGTAGGACAAAAAGAAAATTAAAATTAGAGATTCTGTAACTCAATTCGATCTAATTCTTTTTGTCTATTTCTTTTAAAACGTTCTCTGTCTGAATTCCATATACTTAAAAGCCCGCATAAACCGGCTATTATCATTAGCCATGTAGAGAAATAATCACCATTAGCTATTAGTTTATTAAAAAAGAAGCTAATAAAGCCTATGTATGCTACAGGAAGAATTCCACTTAAATAAGGGGTTTTTCGAGATGATAAAAAGCTTTGAGTAACTATAATAAGAACAACTATTATTCAAACTACAGGACTCATAATTAAACATTCCTTTCTTTTTTATATTTTTCTATGATGATTTTAGCGACGTCTAGACTAATTCGTTCATCAATAACAAAGCTCTTAATCATATTTACAAACTCTACATCATCTTCCTTACTATGTACCTCAATCTTTTGTATTAACCTATCTAATTTGGTACGTACTGTTGGATAAGAAACATCATACAGGTTAGACATGTTTTTTTAAAGAGCCATAATTCAATATAAACTTTCGAATAAATTTTAAGGATTCCTTAAAGGACTATAAAAAAGAGAAAACTTCCGTATCGTAATTGTTGCCGAGACAAGCCACGAGAGGAGTTTTCGCTTTTTACTCTAAGGTTATCAAAATGATTTTACCATATGATTACGGACTTCGGTTAATTCGTTCTTTCACGGCTTCGTTTCGCTTTGAAATTGTGCGTCATTGTCACGGTCGTGCCTTGTCAGATGTGGTACGGGAATACGACATTCTTTATACCACGTTAGAAACATGTATAGAAAAAATTAGATACTGCTATTAGAACTTACTGAAAATACGATGTTGCGTCTAGAAATAATGATGAACTATTACAAGTGAGCCTGTGAATACTGAGCTGATTTTCTTATTTAAAATGAATGCAAGAGAGAGGTTTATAGTTATGGAAAAGAAACGTGAACTAGCTTTAAAATTTGCTGAGGTATTTGGACCTCAAGAAACAACTCAATATTTTTCTCCAGGACGTATCAACTTAATCGGAGAACATACAGACTATAATGGTGGCTATGTATTCCCCGCTTCGATTACTTATGGAACATACGGAGTAGCTAGACGTCGTGAGGATGATAGAGTATTAGTTTACTCAATGAATTTTAAAGAAATTGGAGTAATTAGCTTCACGTTGAATGAACTGGGTTACGATAAAAATGCGAATTGGGGAAATTATGTAAAAGGAGTTATCTTAACACTGAAAGAATCAGGTCATAAAATAGACTGTGGTTTTGAGTTGTTAGTTGAAGGGACGATTCCAAACGGAGCGGGACTTTCAAGTAGTGCTTCACTTGAATTACTGGTAGGGGTAGTATTAGAAGACTTGTACAACTTAGACGTAACGCGACTTGAATTAGTGAAAATGGGTAAAAAAGTTGAAAATGAATTCATTGGTGTAAATTCTGGTATCATGGATCAATTTTCCATTGGATTTGGCGAGAAAGACAAAGCGATTCTCCTTGATACCAATACGTTAGAGTATGAAATGGTTCCATTGGTTTTGGACGACTATGCTATTGTAATTATGAATACTAATAAACGTCGTGAACTAGCAGATTCAAAATATAATGAGCGACGTGCTGAATGTGAAGAAGCACTCGCACGTCTCCAAACGAAGTTAGAGATTAATGCACTTGGAGAACTAAGCGAAGCAGAATTTGATGCAAATCAAAATCTTATTGGAGATGAAGTCCTAATTAAACGCGCGAAGCATGCAGTTTATGAAAATGAACGCACAAAAAAAGCCAAAGCAGCTCTTACTGCAGGTGATTTAGAAGAATTCGGAAAGCTATTGAATGCTTCTCATACATCTTTAAGAGATGATTATGAAGTAACCGGGATTGAATTAGATACATTGGTGACCACTGCGCAAAAACAAGAGGGTGTGCTTGGAGCACGTATGACTGGAGCAGGATTTGGGGGATGCGCCATCGCATTAGTAAAAGAAAGTGAAACCCACACTTTTAAAAACAATGTTTATGATGAATATATCAAAGTTGTAGGATATGCGCCTGTCTTTTATGTGGCACACATTGGTAGTGGAACTACAGTGATTGGATGATGAATGAGGTGGAAACGATGAACACATGTCAAGCAATTTATGATTTTACTACACTTGCAATTGAGAATGGAGCCATTGAGGAAAATGACCGAATTTATACGCACAATCAACTATTACGTTTAATTGGCGAATCGGAAATGGGAGAGATTACTAGTGTAGTCGAAACGGACCTATATGTGCTGTTAGATACGCTTTTGGATAAAGCGAGGGGAAATCTTACTATTTCTAAAAACCAGGCCAATCGTGATATGTTCGAAGCACTTTTAATGAATGTGATTACACCACTTCCATCCAAGGTCAATGCGAATTTTCAGGAGAGATATCGCAAAAGTCCTGAACAAGCAACGGATTATTTCTTTGAACTAAGTAAACGCAATGATTATATAAAGACCCGTGCGATTGCAAAAAATATTCATTATTTAGCAGAATCAAAATATGGTGAACTTGAGATTACTATTAATTTATCCAAACCAGAGAAAAATCCAAAAGAGATCTTAGCGGCAAGAAATACACCGAAGGGTAATTATCCAAAATGTTTACTTTGTATTGAAAATGAAGGGTATTTCGGTCGCTGGAACCATCCAGGTAGAAGCAGTCACCGAATCATTAACATCGAGCTAGATGGAGAAGAATGGGGTTTTCAATATTCACCATATGCATACTTTAATGAACACTCCATCGTATTATCTAAGAAGCATCGACCAATGAAAATTTCTCGTGAGGCATTCTCTCGTTTATTCAGTTTTGTAGAAATCATGCCACACTATTTTATTGGTTCAAATGCGGATTTACCTATTGTAGGAGGATCTATCTTAAGTCATGATCATTATCAAGCTGGACGCCATAACTTTCCGATGGCTAAGGCTAAAGTTCTTAAAACATTTGAACTATGTGACTATCCAAATATTTCTTGCGGTATTGTCAACTGGCCAATGAGTGTGATTCGCCTCTCTTCTTCAAACAAAGAGGAACTAATTAATGCCAGCACCTACATTCATGAAAGTTGGAAGAACTATTCGGATGAATTTTTACAAATTCGTGCGCAATCAAAATATGGCACACAACATCATACGATTACACCAATTGTGCGGCGTCGCGAAGAAAAGTATGAAATTGATCTTGTACTGCGTGATAATAATGTGAGTGAAGAATACCCTGATGGAATCTTTCATTCACATCCAGATGTACAGCATATTAAGAAAGAAAATATCGGGCTTATTGAAGTCATGGGCTTAGCGATTCTCCCTTCACGTTTGATTGAGGAGCTTCATGAAGTTGAGCTGTACTTGTTAAATCAAGAAGCGAATGTTTCTGAACTCCATCAAAAATGGGCAGATGAATTAAAAGCCCAGGGTGGCTATGCGGAAGAGACCATCCAAAGCTTTCTTCAAACTGAAGTTGCAAAAAAATTCGAATGCATATTAGAAGATGCTGGTGTCTATAAAATGAATGAAGATGGTAGAGCAGGATTTGATCGCTTTATCAAAGAATTACAAAGCGCAAATCGAGAGGTGATGACGAAATGACAGTTTTAGTTTTAGGTGGTGCAGGCTATATCGGTTCACATGCCGTCAATCAATTATAACCCTAAATTTAAGGGGAATTCTGTTATAAGATGCATCAGTACAAGTTATTTAATTTTTTATCGGATTTATGTCAGTTGCAGTCATATATCTAGTAAGTAAATGATCATCTCTATAATAAGTAATCAATTTCTTCTCTTCAGAAAGAAATGAACATAATAACATGTTTTCAATACGCTCTTGTTCGTCTTGGGTTAATGTAGGGCGCTCCACTTTTTTCTGCTGTTTAACAATCTTACGAATACTTTACTGTAAGGAGAGAAATGAATTGAATCTAGAAAATCCGATAGCAAAAGGAAATACGGCTGAAATTTATCTATGTGATAATAAAGTTGTAAAATTGTTTGGAAAATACCTTCCTAATACAGAAGCTCTATATGAAGCACAAAAACAAAAGTATGCATATTCACGTGATTTACACGTTCCTAAAGTATTTGAAGTTACAGAGGTACAAGGAAGACAAGCTATTATTATGGAATATGTAGAAGGAGAAAGTGTTGGTAAGCTTCTACTTAATAATTTGAATAAAGCAGAGCATTACATTGGCCTATGTGTTAATGAGCAAAAAAAAATTCATGCTATACGTGTGAATACGGATGAAATAGAATCAATGAGGGAAAGGTTAGAGTGTCAAATTAAATCTGTACATCAATTGGATGAAAAACAAAAGGGAAATATATTGAATAAGTTACATTCAATCAAATTTGAACCTAGATTATGCCATGGGGATTTCCATCCGTTTAATCTAATTTTGAGTAAAAAGAATGTGAATATTATAGATTGGGTAGATGCTAGTTCAGGTGATATTCGTGCAGATGTGTTTCGTACATATTTATTGTACGCGCAGTCTTATATAGAATTAGCGGAAATGTATTTACAAATATATTGCAGTAATACTGATCTAACAAGAGATGAGATCTTTCAATGGGCTCCTATTATTATTGCAGCTAGATTTTCTGAGAAAATATCTCCGCAAAATGAAGTGTATTTGAAAAGATTATTGAATCAGTTTTTATAAGTAATAAAACAAAGGTTGTCTAGTAGCTAATTAATAAATGCTGTTGTTTAACTAAAGTTTCCTCATAGTTAAACAACAGCATTTTTAAATATTGATATAGGCATACTTATTTTCAATCTTCATCCTATAAAGATTCATTATCCGTACTTGTTCCTCAGTTAATTCTTCTTTATCCCAATACATATGCATTAAACTATATTCAAAAATCTCCTTTAATTTGATAAAAAATGGAAATAGACCTATCATTTCTTTAGGGATCTCATTTTCTTCTTGGTATCCGTCGATTATTGCATTTGTAATAGAATTCTCATAGTCGACTATGTTACCATTCCCAACGAATGAATATTCTATCGCACTATAGATTGGGACTGCTAAATCGAATATGTAAAAATGTTTCTCACAGTCTTGAAAATCAATCATTGTTAAATTCGAATTATTTTCGACTAATATGTTTTCTAACCATAAATCTCCATGTATTAAGCCGTAATTTGAAGGATCCTTTGGCAGTTCCTTTATAGAAGTTAAAACGTCAGATGCAATTTCTCTTATAGTAGTTTCTTCTTTAGGGATATAGTTAATAAAATTATACTCTTCATTTTCATACCAGTCGTTTATATGTATTACTGGTTCAATTCTTTCAAAGTCTTTAGATATACGATGCAATTTTCCAATTTGTTGACCAAGCTTTTTAAATACATTAGAATTCCATTCGTTTCTTGGTAAATGTATACCAGGAGCAGCTTTATATAATACAGTAAAGAGTTCTTTGTCTAATGTTATTTTTTCTACTAAATCCCCTGATATAGAAGGAATTATTGGAGGGACTCCTAACCCTTTTTTATATAAAAAGTCCGTATATTTAACTTCTTCCAACTGTTCTTCATACGTTTTATAGTTAGTTATTCTAACGAAGTAATTACCTTGTTCTGCGAGACATTGATACATTTCGTTTGTTACTGGTATAATTTCAATAAAATTCAATGGATATAGTTTATTAATTTGTTTAAGCATTTCTTTTTCTAAATTTTTCATTATAACTTCCTTTCCAAACATAAATTTTCCACCCACAAAACTATTAGTTCCTTATCTTACAAATTTCGTGTTTTATTTGGTAGAATCCTTTAAAAAGATATATCCTGTAAAAGCCCGATTAGTACGGAATAATAATCGGTGGGGAAGAATAAACTCCACCCTGATTAAAATTTCACTTCATTGGAAAGTTAAGTAAGTGTATGACAAAATAAGATAGCTGAAAAAATATGAAAATAAAAGTTACATATAGTAGTTAAGTTTTTTTGTGGAAGTGTAATGTTATAAATCACAAGAAATATCAAAAGAAGGAAAAGGATACCTCATATAATCTTATTGGGGAGTGAAGTTATTGAATAAACATATACAACTTATGATCGATTGGATTGAGGGGAATTTGAAAAGTGAATTTTCATTAGATGAATTATCTAATTATATGGGGTATACTCCTTATTATTGTTCTTTTAAATTTCACCAAGTAACAGGAATAAGTATTAGACGCTATATTCTTCTCAGAAGATTGTATTTATCTACGGAAGATAATTGATATTGCATTTAATTACGATTACTCTTCGCAAGAGGCTTATAGTAGAGCTTTTAAAACTGTTTTTGGTATAACCCCAAGAGAATTCCAACTTAACAAAAAGCACGTTCAATCATTTATTAAACTCTCAATCAATAATGGCAAGGAGTGGGATAGAATGAATTTTTCTAGAAAAATTGAAGTTGATCAGTTACGAAATGCGAAGAGTGAGCTGTTTGATAAAGATGTACTAAACATATTAAATGGTCAATTTATGTATGAAGAATTTAAAAGTGAAAAACTAATGGGGGAGTCTGATTACGCTCCATTTAATGAAGCTATGTGTGTAAATACGACTACTGCACAGATTTTTGATGATGAGTTTATTAAAACAAGGGCAGAAGGACACCGAGGTACTGTAGAAAATTATACGAAAAAGGTTATTCATCCTTTAGAGGATCTTTTTAAGAAAGAGTATAAATGTATTGTTTTATGGTTCGGTGAAGATATGTTTTGCCAAATGAATCTACTTACAGTACTTTCTTACCTTGAACAGTCTGGTTATAAGGGCAAAGTATACTTAAATAGCTTCAGAGAGGATGAATTTAAAGTAAGTCAAATTGAACTTGAATTAGGAAACTATTTTTCTGTTTACAATGAAGTGCTAGTAAATCATAAAAAGCCATCTCATGAGGTACTACCTGTAATGTATCAGGCGATAGATTTATATTTAGAAATGCTAAAAGAAAATAATGTAGTAGTAAAGTATATTTCCAAAAATAAAGGTTTACCAACACAAGAGTTATTAAAAAGGTTGTTTAATCTCTTTCCAACAATAGGATATGGGGACCTACAATATATAGAACTTATTAATAAAGCGAGATGAAATTGAAACTAATTAGAAGAGAATACAGTAAAAAAGATGCACCTAAAAGTATAGGTGCATCTTTTTTACTTATATTTGTTCAAGTAATTCCAATTCTTCTTCTACAAATGCCATTAATTCTTTTATTGTTTCACTAGAAAAATCAAAGCGAATTCCAGCTGCTGCATATACTTCTGTTAAGGGTTTAGAGCTACCTAGAGATAATGCTTTTTTATAGTTTTGTAGTGCTTGTTTAGGATTCTCTTTATATTGTTTATACATTTGCAATGCACCAAGTTGCGCGATTGCATATTCGATATAATAGAATGGTATTTCGAAAATGTGTAGTACAGGTAACCAGCCAGTTGCTATCCAATTTTCATAGCCTTCAATATTTACCACATTCGATTGGTAAGAGTTATGTAATTCTAAATATTTTTCATTTCTTTCTTTAGCAGTATGATTTGGATTTTCATACATCCAATGTTGGAATTGATCAACGATAAGCATTTGTGGTAAATACTTAACAATATCTTTAAAGAAATCCAATTTTGCTTTTATAACTTCTTCTGTATTCTCATAAAATGTATCCCAATACTCCATCGAAAACAATTCCATTGTCATGCTGGCTAGCTCAGCTGATTCTGAAGGGATTTCTAAATGTTTTTGTAGCTCTAGCTGCTTCATACATTCATTATGAATACTATGGCCCATTTCATGGAGGAAAGTAGTAACATCATAATGTGTATGATTGAGATTCATAAAAATAAAAGATAATTGAGAAGCAGGTAAGTGTTCGCAAAAACCACCAGCTGCTTTTCCTTTACGACTTTCTAAGTCTAAGCAATCATTTTTATGCATTCGGCTCAATAATGCATAAAATTCATGGTCTAGTTTGTGTAAAATATGAGAACTTTTTTCGATTAAATCACTTTCGTTTTCAATAGGTTTTAATACTTTTTGATTTGGTGCGGCTGCTTTTAAATCCCACGGACGAAGTGTATCTACTTGAAGTTCAGCTTTTTTCTCATTAAATATATTATCAATAAGTGGTACAACGTATTTACGAACAGATTCAGCAAGCTCATAGCAATCATCAGCCGTATAATCAAAACGTTCATATTTTTTAAACATATAATCACGATAATTATTTAATTGAATGTTTTTTGCTTTTTGGTGACGGATTGTGATTAATTCATTTAAAATGGTTTGTAGTTTCTTCTCAACAGATAAGTACTGTTCAGAGATAAGTGTTTTTGCTTTTTTTCGTATATCACGATTCGGATCTTGTAAGTAAGATTGTAGTTCAGTAATTGTTTTTTCTTCGCCATTCCATGACGCAGTCAAACTGCCCGTAATTTCGAAATATTCGGTTACTAATTTGTCTTCTTTCACTTCTAAATCAATGTTCTTTTCACAAAATAATGTTTGTGCATTTTTTATTTTTTTATCTAGTATGCTATAAGTTTTTGGATCAAGTAGCATTCGAAATGGTGATTCTAAATATTTATTATCAAATGAATTTTGATAACGTTTCAAAAGAGGCCTTACATATTGTTGATCAAATTCAAACGTATCTTTTATTTCTTTGTTATCTGTATTACATTGAAAAGCAATATAGTGTAATCTTAATTGTTCTTCGATTTTCCATATTAATTTCGACTGTATTTTTAGCCAATTTTCTAAATCTTCATCTGAAGAAATAGGCTTACTTAATAAAGTAGACAATTCGTTTTCTAGCTCATGTATATTACGGATATCGATCGTATTAGAGTTCTGCATTATTTACCCCTCACTTTTTATTTACTCAAGGAGGTATTCTTCTTTTTCGCTATGATTCCTTTTTTGCCTAGAAAATTTGTACCTATTACTCCAAGAACAATCATAAGTGTACCGACAATATGATAGTAGGCAATTTGCTCGTGTAAGAATACAACGCCTGCGATAATGGTAATAAGTGTAGATAAGTTGCTAAAAACACTTATTTTTGCTGCTTCAATATAAGATAATGAATAGTTTAATAACAATGCTGTCAGTAAGGAAGATAGTAATCCTAAATATAAAATGGAGATAAGGAATATTCCATTTGTAAATGGCTTAAAGTATACAGTTATTGTACCTTTGTTCATATGGTCAATGATCGCGATGACATTAAAACTAATAAAACCGATTGCTGTCATTGTGTATGTTAAATCCATTAGCTTGAATTTCTTTGTCATTTTTCGAGCTAATACATTGTAGCAAGCAGATGATAATGCCGATAATAAAATGAGAATAACGCCGATGAAGTTCGTTTCATGAGCTCCTATACCATTCATGATAAATATATATATGACACCGACGACAGAAATAAATACAGATGTTTTTTGCCATGTATTCGTATACTCTTTTAAAAAATAGGAAGCGAGTATCATTGTAAATATAGGAATAGCTGCTTGTATAATTCCAGCTTCAGAAGAACTTGTATATACTAATCCAAATGCTTGGAAAGCAAAGAATAGTGCTGGATAAAATATTGCGAGTGGTAAAAGAGTAAGTATGTTTTTAAATGAAATATTTAACTTTACAAAACCGAAAATAACCGGAATGGTTGCTGCTATGAAGGCAACTGTAAAACGGTGAGCCAGAGTATCAAGAGGACTCGTAATGGTTAGTGCTAGTTTCACAAACATAAATGAAAATCCAATAATAAATGAATAGAGTAATGCTGATATATATGCTTTTGTTGTATTTTTCATAATTTCACCTCATAGTAGTTAATTTCTTACTGGCCAGTATACGTACATAGTAATCCTTCTAATCTAGTGCTACAATGTGAACAAACATAAATTGTACCGGTACAAAAAATATAGGAGGTGTAATGATGTATAAGTATTTACATGTTTTGAACGATCTAGAAAGTATGATTCAAAATGGTGAGATAAAAGAAGGGAAGAAATTACCGTCTATACGTGCGCTTGTTACACAATACGAATGTAATAAGGCGACAATTATACGGGCGCTTCACGAATTAGAAAAACGCCATATTATTTATTCTGTACCTCAAAGTGGATACTACGTTGTTAAAAAATCTGGAAGTTACGTAGAAAGTAACGAGATTATTGATTTCGCTTCTTCAGCACCAGATCCCGATGTTTTTCCATACTTGGATTTTCAGCATTGTATTAATAAAGCGATTGATACATATAAGAATGATTTGTTTATATACGGAACACCGAAAGGATTACCATCCTTAATTTCGGTTGTTCAAAAACAATTAGCAAACTATCAAGTTTTCACGAAGGAAGATAATATATTTATAACGTCAGGTGTGCAACAAGCACTTGCTATATTAACTTCTATACCATTTCCGAATGGACATGGCACAATTCTAATTGAACAACCGAGTTACCATTTATATATAGAATATGTAGAAACAAATAAGATCCCTGTAATCGGAATAAAGCGTACACATGAAGGGATAGATTTAAATGAACTAGAGAAGATATTCCGAACAGAAAAAATTAAATTCTTTTATACAATACCAAGGTTTCATCATCCACTTGGAACGTCGTATTCTAAAAAAGAGAGAGAAAAGATTATTAAACTTGCGAAGAAATATAATGTATTTATAGTGGAAGATGATTATTTAGCAGATTTAGAGACTGATTCAAAAGTAGATCCTTTTTACAGTCAAGATAATTGTAACCATGTTATATATTTGAAAAGTTACTCAAAGATTATTTTTCCAGGTTTACGAGTTGGAGTTGCAGTCATTCCACCATCCATCGCAAATGATTTCCATAAATATAAAAAGATATTAGATATTGATAGTCCGATGATTTCTCAAGCTGCTTTAGAAATTTATATAAAGAGCGGAATGTTTGAACGCCATAAAAGTAAAATTAAATATTCATACTACAATAGATCAATAAAACTAGCAGAAATATTAGAAAAAATGCAAAATGAAAACCCATCTTTGTTTACATATAATAAGCAAAATACATTGGGAATACACACTTGTTTAGAAATGCAAAAAAACATAGTGACGGAAATACTTATAAAAAAATTAAGTGAAAATCAAATAAGTATTGATTCTATTGATAGAAATTATTTAAATGATTTTCATAAAGAAAGGTTGTTGAAGTTAAACGTATCGAATGTAAAGGAAGATAAGATTGAAGAAGGTATTCGCAAAGTAATTGAGGAAGTAACACAATTGGGACGTCTAGATTTTCAATTTAAAAAAGAATAATACGTATAAGGAGGTTTGTTATGAAACGAAAAATAATAGCCTTGTTTGTATGTATTACTATAGTTATTGCAGCACTTGTAATTATTGTAAATAATAAAGAAAGTGACAAATGTATAGCAGTTGCTATGTATTCGAGAGGTGTTATAGTGGATCATAACAATGAACCTATATCTAATGTGAAAATTTATGAAGATTCCATTAAAAGTAAAGAGCGTGCTATTTCAAATCTACAAGGTGAATTTGAAATTATCAATGGCGTGTGTGGTAAAATTACGTTACAATTTGTTACTCCTGATGGAGAAATCTATACGAAAAAATATGATAGTGAGCATATACCAAAAATAATTAAACTTAGTGATAAAAATGAAGGAGAATGATATGAAACCATTACAGGGTAAAGTTGCGGTTGTGGCCGGAGCAACAAGAGGTGCTGGAAGAGGTATTGCGATGATGCTTGGAGAAGCCGGAGCAACTGTATATGTAACAGGAAGAAGTACAAAAGGGAATTTATCCTCGATGGGACGAACAGAAACGATTGATGAAACCGCAGAGCTTGTTACAAAGCAAGGTGGAAGAGGAATCGCAGTTCGTGTTGACCATACGGTAGAAGAAGATATTAAAGCATTATTTGCAAAAATTGAAGATGAACAAAACGGTCAGCTTGATATTTTAGTAAACGATGTTTGGGGTGGTGATCCTTTAACGGAATGGGAGAAACCTTTCTGGGAACACAATCTACATAACGGATTATTAATGCAACAAAGAGCGGTTCATTCTCATATAATGACAAGTCATTACGGCGTACCATTAATGGTGAAAAATAAGAAGGGGCTTGTTATTGAAATTACAGATGGTGTCGACTATCAATACAGAGGAAATTTATACTATAGTTTAGCAAAAATCTCAACAATTCATTTAGCAGAAGCAATGGCGAAAGATTTAGAACAACACAATATTACAGCAATTGCAGTTAGTCCAGGATTCCTTCGTTCAGAAGCGATGTTAGATATATTTGGTGTAACAGAGGAAAATTGGCGAGACGGAGTAAAACAAGATCCTCATTTTATAGCATCAGAAACTCCTTTCTTTGTTGGCAGAGCAATTGCGTCTTTAGCAAGCGATCCAACTGTTCATGAAAAAAATGGACGGGCGCTAAGTTCATGGGAATTAGGAAGGGAGTATGGATTTACAGATATGGATGGAAGAAGACCCGATTGGGGGAAATACTTCGAAGAGAATGTTTTAAATCAAAATTAATATTTTTTAAGAGCACTCATTTGTAGGAGTGCTCTTTTTTATTTAAGAATAAGTATTATAGATTTTCTACAAAAAAAGATGGTAAATAATTCCTGTTCGATGGTATCCTTTAAGTATAGTTTATATATATTATATGGGGGGAAGTATATGGCAGTTCTTGTAGTAGAAAATTTATATCAAATGTCTTTATTACTAATGCTTTTATGCTCATTTTTCTTTTATAGATATTTAAAGAATATAAAACGTGAGAGAAAGCTTACTCTTTTTGAATTTACGATGTATATTATTACTCTATTTACGATTTATACTTGGGCATTCACTTCTATTATTAAATTTTTGTCTAAATCATAATTTACATTGAAACTCTCTATTATAAAGTAGTTACTTTTACCTTCTAGGAATATAAATATAGTCTGTGTCTAAATCAATTACAATATCACTTAAAATATCTTTTAAATAAACTTTTGAAATGAGTTGATAGTTATTTCTAACGCAAAACAAGGCAACAATTTCGTTATAAGATAAATCATCGCGTTTTACGTTTTTATACTTTTTCTTTAAATCAGCAATAGAACAGTTACTTCCAATAACATACTCATTAATTTCATATCCATCAAATTCAATTATCATGTGATCACTGTTGATTGCTAGTCAACGTTATAGCTTTAATTTTGGATGAATCTATTATACATTGTTTGAAGTTTAGTGAGAATATATTTTTGTAAAGTGAGAGGGTAGTAATGGAACAATATAAGTTAGTTTTAGAAGGACCTAAACAATTAAATTGGCAAACTTGTGAAATTAAGTCTATACAGGATGATGAAATTATCATTAAAACAATTGCAGGAGCAATAAGTATTGGGGCAGAGTTACCGCAGTATAAAGAATCGGACATTTCAGATGTTAATCCTGTATATCCGAGAGAAACTGGATATGAAAGTTATGGTGAAGTTATTCAAGTTGGTAATAAAGTAACAAATTTAAACGTAGGCGATAAAGTAGTTTCTTTTTATGGGCATCAAACGATAGGAATAGTTAAGGGACATAAAGTAATTCGAGTACCTAGTTATATAAAGCCTAAAGTTGCCTTATTATCCATTCTGTCATGTGATGCTGCTAAAGGAGTATTAAAATTAAACCTACGACGGGATAAAGTGAAACTTTAATCAGTGGGGGGTTCTTTATTCCCACTGATTATTAGTTGAACCAATCGGGCTTTTACGGGCAGTGGATCCCCCACTTAACTTCTTTGATTTCGCTGGATTTTGAGGTAGGGGTCTTACTGCCCGTTAATGCGGGATAAAAAAGTACTAATAACTGGCATGGGGGTTATGGGTTTACTCACATGTTATTTCTTAAAATATTATGTAGGTGTTGATCATGTGGATGTTGTTGAACCTAATAGAAATAGAAGAGAATTGGCACAGAAATTTGGTGCAAAAAATATATATGATTCAGAAGAGCAAATAATAGAAACATATAGTTACGGTTTTGAATGTTCAGCTACAAATAGCGGATTTCGTACATTGCAAAAAGCCCTTAATAATAATGGTGTAATATGTATACTTTCTGATGGTAATAAAGTTGAACTAACATTAATCGCCGACTTTTATCGGAAAGAATTGCAGATCATTGGGTCAAGTGACGGATATGATTATCAAAAACATGCAGATTGGTTTTTTAGAAAAATAGAACAAACACCGTTTATAGAAGAAATTTTTCAACATGACATAAATTATACCGCACTCGTACAATGTTTTGAGGAATTGGGGCAAGGGATAATTAATCCTTTAAAAGTATACATTTCATATGAATAATGAAAAAACTAACCAAATATTTGTCACATACCTTACATATGTTTCGTCTTAATTATGATATTCAAAATGAGGAGGAACACATATGAAAATTTTTGTAGCAGGTGCAACGGGTGTAATAGGACGTTCTTTATTGCCAATGTTAATAAAAGAGGGGCATACGGTGTGAGCAATGATTCGTAATGAATCGCAAGTAGAAGCAATAAAGAAAGTTGGTGCAATACCAGTAATAGCCGATGTATTTAATCGTCATGCTGTATTTTCTGTATTAGAAGAAACAAATCTCGATGTAGTAATTCATCAATTAACATCATTGTCTACATGGGATTTTGAGGATAATGCATAAATTAGAATCGAAGGTACTCGTAATCTCGTTGACGCAGCTAAAAATGTAGGTGTAAAGAAAATAATTGCTCAAAGTATTTTGTGGGCATATGAACCAGGAGATACGCTTGCATCAGAAACAGATCCTCTAGATTTTTCAGCTTCTATGCCTCGTCAAGTTACGATAAATGGTATTGTTAAATTAGAAGAAATAGTCTCTGAATTAACCGAAGTAGTTATACTTCGGTACGGTACGTTATATGGTCCAGGAACGTGGTATACGGAAAACGGAGTGATTGCGAATCAAGTTCGAAATAACGAAATTGTTGCGACCGATGGGATAAGCTCGTTTATACATGTCGAGGATGCAGCTAAGGCAGCAGTGTTAGCTCTTAATTGGCCCTCAGGTATAGTAAATGTAGTTGATGATTACCCAGCTACTAGTAAAGAGTGGTTACCGATATATGCAACTGCAATTGGGGCACCTAATCCTAAGATTCAAGCGTGGAAGAATAGCTGGGAGAGGGGTGCTTCAAATAATAAAGCACGTAAAGAGTATGGATGGATACCTTTATATCCTTCATGGTCTGAAGGGTTTAAAGATTTGATGAGTATGTGAAACATCATAAAAATCTTTTTATGGGAATACTAGTAACATTCACAATTAAAGGATTGGACCGTAATGAATATACTTTTTGAAAGCTTTATTTTAATCATCACTGGAATTATTTTTTTAAAATTGACAGGTAGTAAATCTGTTAGCCAAATGACGAGAGCTGAAATTATTATTGTTGTTTCTATAGGCCGTATTATTGTAGAACCTATATTAAGTAGGAAAGTAGTCCCATCTATTTTTACTGCGTTTATTTTTGCGAGTGTTTTACTTATCATTCATTTTTTTGAATTGAAATCACGAAAAATAGAAAAGTTTCTAAATGGAACTAGCATTATTGTTATAGAAAACGGGGAGATTTTAAAAAAGAATTTATTACGCGCAAAAATGTCAGAACAACAATTATTTATGCATCTGAGAGAAAAAGGTATACATGAAATCAAGAATTTACAACAAGCAACTGTAGAAACGAACGGACGTATTGGATACAAACTAACTACCACGGCTCAACCGATTACTTTGGAAATGTTAGAAAAGCTATTAGAGCAATACAATCTTAAAAAATAGTTGTAGACTGAAAAACGCTTTCTGTACATAAAGGTATTTTTCGCAAATATGTAAAAGTCCCTTCAGTAATTCTGAAGGGATTTTCGTGCTATCTACTGTATCTATTAATTTAATTTGTGTCTATTAAGATTGGAAGGTATTATTTTTAACGGTCTCATCATATCATGGTCTTCATGCTCTAAGCGATGACAATGCCATACATAATCTCCAGAATAGGGTTCAAACTTCATTATGATTCGAACGGTTTGTTCACCTGCTACTAGCACGGTATCTTTTAAACCAAAATCAGCTGGGAGAGGCTCTAACAAGTTTCCATTCAAATCATGACGATCAAGAACTCGAAAAGTATGTGCTTGTATTTTACCTAGGGTGATAACGATCAATATTATGATTAACAACATTAAAATTCAAAAAATATATAGAATGAATAATTGACAAAAAATGAGAATAGTAGTAACCTAACGTAAAACATACGCTACCGTATTTTATTGGAGAGATGATATGCAATTAACGAGGGAAGACTGGATAAAAGTAGGATTACAACAATTAGCTAATGAAGGAATACATAAAGTTCGCATTGAAGCACTTGCTCGATTGCTAAAAATAAGCAAAGGAAGCTTCTATCACTATTTTCGTGACCATCAAGAACTTTTAGATTCTATGCTTGACTTTTGGGAAGTTCATGCAACAAAGCTGATTGTTCAAAGTATGGAGCAACAGGATTCCTCTTTAGAACAGCTATTACAGATTAGTTTTAATCGAGATAAAAAAATTGAGAATGGTATTTATGCTTGGGCTAAATATGATCCTGTTGTGGCAACACGTTTAGTAGATATAGAAGAACAAAGAATTTCTTGTGTTGCAAAATTGTATCAAAAAATGGGCATAGACGAAACTGAATCAATTGCTCGAGCGAGACTTGCCTATTTAACGTATGTAGGTTGGATGACAAGGTTTGAAGCAAATCCTAATTTTGATATTGATAAAATGGTTGAGCTTTTAACTTCTTTCAGCGGGTGTACAAACATCGACTGAAAGAAGTAAAGCCTCCGAACGCAATTATGCTAAGGCATAATTGATTATTCGATAATTAATGTCCCTAATATGGTTATAAAACCTGAAGGGACAAAATTTTTACTGTAACATACGGTAGTGTATGTTATTTTTGAAGTTACGACATTGGGGGCAAATAAATGAAATTACTATTAACATTAGTAGCTGTAGTGCTTCTGTGTTTTATTAGTTTTTTGCATATTTATTGGGCTTTTGGAGGTCGATGGGGTTCTGCCGCTGTTATCCCAGTAAAAGAGGGAGAACATAAGCCTGCTTTTACTCCGAGAATATGGGGAACATTATTCATAGCCATTCTTATTCTACTAGCTAGTGTCATTATTGTTGTTCAAGCAGATTATTTGCAGGGGTTCCAGGCAAATAGTTTATCTAAAATCGGAAGTATTGTCTGTGCTTTAGTTTTTATTATTAGGGCAATTGGTGATTTTAAGTTTGTTGGATTTTTCAAGAAAATTAAACATTCTCAATTTGCTAAATACGACACTTGGTTCTATAGTCCATTATGTTTATTCTTTGGTTTTGTCTATATCATGTTGTTGTTTTAATAAGTATAATGAATTCTGTATAAAATAAATTTTATACAGGAAGAAAACACCTCTTATTGAACAAGTAGTAATAAAAAGAAGTTTGAGCATAGCAATAGAGCAATACGGGTTCTGTTGACAGCGAAGTCCGCTATGATAAGTCATTTGTGGTTAAAAAGAGGATAGATAGAGCGAATTTATTCAAGCTCTTCTATCCTTTTAATTTCTATACATATAATGTATGACATTATATAAGAATTCACTATTAATAATAGGTCCAGCTAATATCTTGATTTTTAATAAAATTTAAAAGTGTTGGTTTTTTATTGGGTAAATAAGAGGTTAGTTGTTGTTTTGGAGTTTAAATCATTGATTTAAACTTGGTAATTGTATCATATAATCTTTCTAATCCAATCAACATATCTTTTTCATTTAACATTGAATAACTAATTCGCAAATGATTATATTGAGTTTCATGGTTTAACAGACAAGCTGTGCCGGGTAAAAAAGAAACATCTACTTCATTCGCTTTTTGTAATAATGTAAAAGGATCGATTGACTGAGGGAGTGTAACCCATAAGTTAAATCCTCCATTAGGTACTATAAATTCTAATTCTTTTAATGGAGATAATATATCAATTGTTAAATCGCGTCTAATTTGTAAAGCAGTACGTAATTTTTCTAAATGATTTTTCATTCGTTCCGCTCGTAAAAAAGGAAGTAGTGCTTTTTGTGTCAATAAGGGGCTACCTATATCCATCGAAGCTTTCACGGCATATAACCATTCAAAAATAGGACCCTCAGCTGCAAGCGCCGCGATGCGCAGACCTGGTGCTAATGTTTTACTAAATCCTTTTAAATATATAACGTGACCATTTGTATCAAAGCTTTTTATTGGAGGGGGAATTTTAAAATCCTCAAAATATATCTCTCCGAAAGAATCATCCTCTAAAATGAAAAATTGATAAAGCTCTGCTAGTTCTACAAGCTCCATTCTTCTTCCTTTGCTCATTACTGTGCCCGTTGGATTCTGAAAAGTAGGATTCACATATAACAAAACAGGATTCTTTCTTTGACAAATATCATCGATTAAGTCTGAGCGAATGCCGTTGTTATCAAGACTAACAGGGATAATTTGAACTCCTTTATTAATAAATACATCAAGCGCCGCTCCATAACATGGACTTTCTACTAACACTATGTCTCCAGGCTTTAATAACGTTTGGGCGATTAAATCAATTCCTTGCTGGGCACCGCTTGTAATTAATAATTGAGATGGATCTGTAACTACTTTTTGGTGTTCTTTTAAGTAGTTTGTTATTTCCACTCTAAGTTCTTTATCACCTTGAACAGGTCCGTATGTTGCCAGTATCATTTGATCCTTATTAAGTAATTTGTGCATTTCATCTGAAAGAAACGGATTTGGTAGTAAACGTGGATAAAGGACCGCCTGTGAAAAATCGAAATATTTACGGTGTTGGTTCATTACATATTGAGAACGCATAACATTAATGGATTTCGTTTTTTGCCATTGATACGGAATTGGTTTGAAATCTTTATTTACACGTTTATGTATATAGGTACCTTTTCCTTGCTCAATGCGTATATATTCTTTCGTTTCTAACTGCTTATACGCTTTACGAACAGTTAATAAACTAATTTGTAAATCATCGGCCATAGAACGTAAGGAAGGGAGGTAATCGCCATGTGAAAGCATCCCGCTTTGAATTCTCTCAACGATTTGCATATATATTTGTTGGTAATATGGTATGTTGGATTCTTTACGCAGTACTATCTTCATAGAATCACCTGTTTTTCTTTTTAATTTAATTAAAGCGAAAAACATTCTGGCAATCAACTATATTTTTATTCCACTGTTATATGCGTTGATACACTGTTATACACCATATCCTCTATACTCGTTTCAAGAGTAAAAAGGAGGAAGCAAAATGGTCATTTTAAATTATATTTTAGTATGTATTATTTTTGGAACGACATTTTTAACGATAAAAATTGGAATAGAAGCGGGCGCACCACCATTATTTTCAGCTGGAATTCGTTTCTTTTTGGCGGGCCTTATTCTCATTATTATTTTTAAATTAAAGCGAAAGGATATTATGCCTTACTTAATATCGAAACGTATTATATATGCTGGTTTTTGTTTAACATTTATGACATTCGCGACCCTTTACTGGGCTGAACAATATATTTCTTCTGGATTAGCTGCAGTTCTATCTGCTACGGGTCCAATGATGATCTTGCTATTGCAATCAAAGAGAAATAAAACAAAATTGCAAAAAGAACAACTTGTCGCTTTAGTGATAGCACTCCTTGGTGTTTTTTGCATTTCTTTACCTGGAATGCATCAAGAACTTACATTAATATGGAGTATCGCTTGTCTTGTTATATTAGTAGGAGAGTTGTTTTATGGAATAGGTTCTATTCGTTCTAAAGAGATACTTTCAGATTTACCTAACGTATCACCATTTCTCATTAACGGCATTCAAATGTTTTATGGAGGAGTTTTGTTGTTAATTGTATCTATCGTAATGGAACATCCTAATCTAACAATCTTAACATCTTGGAATGTACAATGGCCAATTTTATATCTTATATTTGTAGGATCTATCGGTGGACACGGTTTATATTACTGGCTTTTATCAAAAACAAATCCTGTATTTCCATCAACGTGGTTATATGTATCTCCGTTAATCGCTGTTATTGTAGGTTATTTTGTATTAGGAGAACCATTAAATCCTACAATGGGAATTGGTGCTGGTTTAATCTTGATTGGTGTATTTTTAGCAAATCGTACTACGCTTGGAGTTTATTTTAAGCAGGGTAAGTTATTGAAGAAAGAGATTTAAATAGAAATTATCGGAGCATTTTAAAACAGAGAGCTAAATGAATAGCTCTCTGTTTTTTTATTCTGAAAGAAAAACATGATACGGAATCAATTAAAATCGATTTAGTAGGCACTTTAAAATGTATAATAATTCAACTCGCAAGCCCTCTCGATAAAGTTAAATAACTCCTTATTCAATATAAAAAGCGAGAAGCATCAATGTTTATATTTTTAATTATTCACAAAAACCAAAAAGAATGTTATGGTTTGTAGAAAATGAGGAATGGGTGGAAATATGGCGGATCATAATGTTGACATATTTAATGATAAATACGAATATATTGGGATTTCTAATAAGCGACTTGCCCATCTAGAAGGATTATGGCATAGAGTTTTTACATGTATTGTAATTAACTCAGATGAAAAAACTATGATTCTACAAAGTAAAGTGCCAAATCAGTATTCCTTTGAAAGAGAAGATTATTTAGATATTAGTGTCGGTGGGCATTATAAAGCTGGTGAACGTATCCAAGACGGAATTAGAGAATTAAAAGAAGAGATTGGAATAGATGTAGACTTCGAGGAACTAATTGAAATTGGTATTAGACAAACATCGAAAACTATTTCTGCAGACTACATTAGTAATGAATTTCAACATCTCTTTTTATATGATAGTAATAGACAACTTACACAATATAAGCCTGATAATAAAGAAGTTAAAGAATTGGTTGAAGTGCCAATATATCAAGGTATAGATTTACTTTTAGGTAAAATAGAATACTTAGAAGTGAAAACCTTTGGGATAAAAGATGGTAATAGAGTTGTTAGTCACAAAGTAATTACATTAAAAGATTTTGTACCAGATTATCTAACTATTGATAAATTCATGATGAGACTCTTTATAACAGCTAAGAGATATATTGAAGGTGAGAAAAAGGAGTTCCTTTTTTGGTAGTAAAGATAAAAATAGAATATTATAGAATAAAAAACACTAGATCTTTAAGATCTAGTGTTTTTTTATTAGTTTACTTTCTTTATAAAGCCTTTATAATGACGCTTCACAAGCTGGCTTTCAAGCGTCTTCATTGTTTCTAATGCTACACCTACAATGATTAGTAAGCTTGTACCACCGATTTGAGCAGAAGGTGGTAATGTAGCAATTTTCGTGAATACAAGCGGTAATATTGAAATTGCGCCTAAGAAAATGGCACCGATAAATGTTAAACGATATAAAATTTTTGTTACATATTGTTCAGTTGATTTACCTGGGCGAATACCAGGAACGTATCCGTTTTGTTTCTTTAAGTTATCGGCCATTTGTTCAGGATTTACTTGAACGAATGCGTAGAAATATGTGAAGGCAACGATAAGACCCACATATAGTGTCATTCCAAATGGATGTGCAAAATCAAGATTCGCAATTATCCATTTAGATACGCTTGAATCAGGGAAGAGCTGCGCAATTGTACGCGGCGTCATTAAAAAGGCTGAAGCAAAGATAACAGGAATTACACCTGCACTATTTACTTTAAGAGGTAAATGAGTATTTTTTGCTCCTTGATATTGATTGTTTCCTGAAACAGCTTTTGCATATTGAATCGGTATTTTTCGAACAGCTTGTTGAATGTAAATAACACCAACAACAATCGCTAAAATAACGAGTCCAATTAAGACCATTTTTATAATGTGCATAAATAACTGATCGCCTGCGTTTTGGAATTGTTGCAAATAAATTTGATTAGCGACATTCGGAATCGCCGCAACAAGTCCTGCGAAGATAATCATTGAGATTCCATTACCAACGCCATTAGCGGTAATTTGTTCACCTAACCAAAGTAAAAATGCAGTACCAGCAGTTAAAACTGTCGCAATAAATAAGTATGTAGTCCAGCTTTGATCTGTAATTAATTGTCCACCTGCTATATTATTAAAACCATAAGACATCCCAATGGATTGTATGAATGCGAGAATGATCGTAAAGTATCGAGTAAATTGAGCTGATTTCTTACGGCCCATTTCTCCTTGCTTTGCCCATTCTGTAAATTTAGGTACAACGTCCATTTGTAGTAATTGTACAATGATAGAAGCTGTAATATATGGTGTGATACCTACAGCAAAGATTGAGAAGTGTTGCAGTGCTCCTCCGCCAAATACGTTTAGCATACCTAAAACGTTGGCTTGATCTTGTACTTTTAATACCTCTGCGTTAGTATGAGGAACTGGAATAAACGTGCCAATTCGAAAAACAATTAGCATCGCTAGTGTAAAAAGAATTTTGTTTCTTATCTCAGCTACTCTCATGAAATTTGAAATCGTACGAAACATTATGTCGCCTCCTATATTTTTATCAGTTCAAAACTGATTATTATATCCCGATGAAGTAACCACAAACCTCCTTCCGCATTAAATTCATTTGACAAATGGAATTTTATACATTTTGTAGTTTTCACGGATATAAAAATATAAGGTGTTATACAAGCGATTTATTGATTTTTCGTAATCATTCAATACCCATAATATAACTAATAAATTAACAAATGTACATACATAAGCATTAAAAATGAATGAATAGGATGATTTTTTACATATATTTAATGCTAGATTGATAATTAGGAACGTTTTATGTAGTTATATTGAAGGGATTCCATGGAAAGTATTATGATGTAGCTGTAGCGCATAATAACCTCAAGGAAATCTTCAAGGATGTTGAGAGAACTCATACGTTTCAGCATGAATTAGAGAACCTACTAAAGAAAGAGAAGATTGGATTGGAATAATAGTGAAGGGAAATCTTTTTTCCATAGAGAATATTTCTAGCGTAGGAATCTAAGTATGTAGGTTCTAATGAAAGGAGAATTCACATGAATCCATTTGTAAATGACAAGTTTTATGAAACTAGAAATCAATTATTTGAGGAAATTACTTTGTTAAGTGATGCTCAATTTAATAGGAAACCAGATAAGGATAAATGGAGTATAGCACAAGTTTGTCATCACTTAGTTTTATTAGATGAGAGAGTTATAACAGTTATTTCATCGGGATTAAAAAAGATGGATAGTATCTTAAATGAGCGTAAAGAAATTCACACTATTTTATTAGATAGATCGATAAAATTTATAGCCCCAGAAATGATTGAACCAAGTATAGAACCATTTGAAGTGCAGCAAATGGTTGATTTGTTAAACGACTCTAGAAAAGAATTGATGCGTTTCCTGAGTACAATAGAAGATGAATCTATATTAGCGAAAAAATCAGTAACGCATCCAGCTCTTGGAGAATTACTTCTTGACCAGTGGATAGAACTGATCTATTTGCATGAACAGCGTCATATAGAACAAATTAAAGAGATAAAATTGCTTTGTGGAGTTGAAAAATAAACATCATTATCTATTTTTTGAGCAATTTGGGATAGCATCAAGGTTTCGAGTGATAAAATAGAAATCCTGATTAAAATTATGATGAATTTAGTTGAAAGCAACCAATAAGCTGAAGAAATTACGAAACTAGCAGATCTTACTCCTGAAGAGGAAACGAACATTCGAAAAAAATCTGAATCCGATTTGCTGTATAAGTGTAACCCCGTCTTAAATGAAGAGCGAGGTTATTATTTTTGGAAGTGATCTCAGCATTTTTATTTAGAAGGAAATAAATTGGCAATGAAATCCGAAAATGTAATCAGCATTACAGATTTCGCGATGCGTGAAATCCCATATCGGACTTTAGTCCGCCTTTAGGCATGGGATGAAAGTATCGCTTTTTCATAGAAAAACATTTGTTTTTTGGATATACTTTAACTATAGACAAGTACAAGTCTTTAAAACGCCTATGTGTTCCTTGAAAACAAGATAGCATATGGAGTTCGATAGACTAATTCACGCTATCGGTAAAATGATATGTGTCGTCAAGAACAAGACGCTAAAACATGTGAACACGCAACTATCTGTACGGTATGGTCATAGTACCGTAGCTCACGAACCTATATGGTCTGTCGTGAGAGTGGTGATGGCACACCGCAATCTTGCACGTCAGCGATACCAGAAATGGACTTCGCCTTTGGTGGCAAGAATCCCACTGACGCTAGTCAGCTTGCCCCTTTAGGGGTGGGAGTGCATGCCCATCAACTTAAAAATGAAAACAAAGTGTACTTTCATTTTGTGGAGGTAAAGCATTCCTAAAATAGAAGCATACTCTTAATAATATGCATACCAAATAAACCCTAACGGGTTTCCTTTTTTAAATTATGCAACTTTCTTTTGTTTTTTCAACCCATTATACTCATAAACAACACCCATAATATCAAAAACAGTCTTCTTCTCATATCGATGAGATTTTCTTCCGTTCTTCTGTAGGAGGTGGAACAGGCTGATTAGGATCTTTGTTATTTCTTGGATGTTTTGTTGTATGGCTTGATACAAACTCGATAAGTGGTCTTGAATCATTCCAATTGCTTTATATTCACTTAATTCTTGTTTCTTCTTTTGTAAAATTAATTGTCGCATCTTAAACATAGTAGAAGAACATAGAAAAATGGCAATGAGTTTTCCATAAACATGGCATTCTAATCGCTCTTGTTTAATATGTTGCCAATGATGAATTTGAAATAAGGATTTCCAAGTTTTAAAAATGATTTCAATTTGCCAGCGGAGAGAGTAAAAATTATGGATTTGTTCCATCGGAGCAATCTCCCAAGGTGTATTGGTAACATATAGGTTCATGCCAGCTAATCGTTTGCTTTTTTTCGAATATGTAATCCCTTTTTTACTTTCTGTGTACACTTGTTTTTTCATACGCTCACGAAGTTGTTTTTCTGTTAATCGATACATAATCACCCGAGTGAATAGTTTTTTATCCTTTCCAATATAAGCTTCTTTTATTTCATAGGACTGTCCTGGTTTTAAGGTATCCATGATGTGCTCTAAATCAACTTTGATGTACTGAGATTGTTTTTTTATTGTTCCGTTTCGAAAGTATTCAGGAAATTCATTTTTGACATATACCCTATTGTTTAATTTGAGTCGCGATATATGGTACACACCACGTTGATCCATTTGATCTAAATCATCCAGTGAATAATAGCCTAAATCCCGAATACATAGGTCACCAGGGCGTAATGTTGATAAACACTCTGTTCCAAAGGTTTTATCATTATTTTTCCCTGGTTCCACTTGGAAATTTAAAAACTGACCACTATGTAAATCATATTCTAACTGGATTTTTATACCCGCTGTTTGTGCACAACCACCTGATCCAGGATATACATTGGCCAAGTGTTTTGGTACGTGAAAAATGGTTGCATCTAAAATACGAATTCGCTGAAAATAGGTAAGTGAAGCACTTGGAATTGCTGACTTTCCACAAACTTTATTTTTTAATAATATGGAGAAAATATGTTTCAAAAAGAACACTGCCTTTTTATTAAAGCGCTTATTTAGTCCTTCAGGACTCATAAGAGTTCCTGTTGATGCATGTAGCTGACTACACAATCGGACTAATGAATCACTCGCTACTCGTTGACTATTCCAGACACATATAGTAGCTAAATCATACCCTGAAAATTTACGTTTTCGTTTTACAAAACCTAGCTCTCTAGCGAGATTTTCCAAAAATGAAGGGGTAAGATGTTCATATAATTCTTCAGCGAATAATTGTAATTCGTCAGAAATTGATAGATACATACAAAAACGCCATCCTTTCCTATGATTCTACAGAAAGAATAGCGTATTTTTTGGTTCTGGTGCAAAGGTAGTGGAAAAGAAAATATAACATATATATTTCTAGCATAATGGTAGGATAATCCTGGTTCCTTATCATTTCTACTAAATCACGAAAAATTAAGTTGTACCGTACCAACGTACAGTTAACAAAATAATATCTTGCTGATAATGCTTCCATTTGAACAAATTTTCCTTTTCCATACCGATCACACATCTTTTGTAGAGTAATAGTATCAGCATATCCCAGTTTAAGAGGTTACTTACAAAATATTTAGAATTTTTTTGCGAGAATCCTCCGAAATGTAATACGGACTTTAAATACTTTCATTTATAATTCTCTATTTGTCTATACTTTTCATATCGCTGTTGTATAAGCTCTTCCGAGGATAATAGTATCAATTTTTTTAGAGATGATTCGATTACAGATTCAATCATTTTTGCCTGTGATTTTATATCATTTTGTGCTCCACCTTTAATTTCAGGAATGATTTCATCAATAATTCCTAAATGTTTTAAATCTTTTGCTGAAATTTTCATATGTTCAGCAGCTTCTGGAGCATACTTAGCGTCCTTCCATAGGATAGATGCTGCTCCTTCTGGTGAAATTACCGAGTACCATGAATACTCTAACATATGGATATGGTTACCGACACTAATGCCAAGAGCTCCACCACTTGATGCCTCTCCAATTACAATACAAACAATTGGCACTTTAAGTGTAGCCATTTCAAATAGATTTCGAGCTATCGCTTCAGAAATTCCACGTTCTTCAGACCCTTTCCCTGGATAGGCGCCTATTGTATCAATAAATGTAATAATAGGGCGATTAAATTTATCAGCTTGTTTCATAAGTCTTAGCGCTTTTCTATAACCTTCTGGATGTGCCATTCCAAAATTTCTTTCTATACTTTCCTTTGTATTTCTACCTCTTTGATGACCAATAACCGTAACGGGCATCCCTTTAAATTTTGCAATACCACCTATCATTGCTTTATCATCACCATATAATCGATCACCATGAAGTTCGAGAAAGTTTGTAAACAATAAAGGTATATAGTCCAATGTCGTGGGCCGGTTACGTAGCCTTGCAATTTGAACTCGTTGAAAAGATGTAATATTAGAATAAATTTTATCTTGCATTTTATTTAAACGTTTTTCTAATACATGAATTTCTGACGATAAATCTACATTATTTTCTTTCATAATTTTCTTTAATTCATCAAATTTCTCTTTTAATTCAATAATAGGACGTTCAAAATCCAAGCTCATTTTATCCTCCAAATGTTATGATTTACCTCACTCTAATCAAAAGGCTTAGAAATAGAATCAATAAATAATTCAAAACCATCCACAACTATTTTTTGTTCTGATTCTGATAAATTATTGAGAATACTTTGATAAAATGTAATGGATTGCTCTCTTAAGCAATTAACAGTTATGTGACCTTTTTCTGTGAGGTGCAGAAAAAGTTCTCTTCTATTTTTTTCATTTACTTCACGATAAATAAGCCCCTTTTTTACTAACTTATCTACCAATCTACTTACAGTTGAAGTCTCTAATCTAAGTTTATTGGATAGTTGCCAAACAGTTAATTTTTCCACCTCTAGTTCTTCTAACGCCATCATTTGAGAAGTTGGTAAAGGTTTTTCAAATGGTCCATTGGGCAAATTTTGAGATTCAAAAACCCCAGTTATTATAATCATTTTCTTAATATCTGTTCTTAGTTTTAAGGCATCTTCTCTTTTCAAAAAGGTCACCCTCCTACAACTATTGTATCATACATCAATTGTATTATACATGAATATGATTTTTTCACAAGCTTAACGTAAGCCAATATTACAACATGGACGAGATATTTCTTCTTGTTAAAATGGTATAAGTGGATTGTTTTCTACAAATGGCAGAACATCAATTATGTATCAGGGGCCTTTATGGGGTACCGCTCATCGAAATCAAGCTAAGAAAATAAAACTACCCCAAAAACGAAATTTTGTGATAACTTGTAACAAAATTTCGTTTTTTGGGGGAATTCTAAATTCTTAAGTTGATGGGCATGGGGTGGGAGTGTCAATATGTATATTTATAATATGCTTTAAAAGAGCATACCTTAAGCTAATAACATGCAATAGATGTGTCCTTTTCTATATTTAAATGGGGAGACAAATTTATCTTTAAAAGATATTTTTGACAAGATAAAAAAGCCTGAAACTCATATAAGACTTCAGCAGTCTCAAAACGTTACAATCCATGCAGCTATAGACATAAATAACAAAAATTTTCTATTATGCAAATACAGATGAGTTAAACATGACTGCTAATTTCAAAGAATTGAAATCAGCATGTATTCGAGTGGCAACTAATAAATATGGAGCGAATACAGCTGAAGTTCAAGCAGTGCAAAAGGCATTTGATGTAGCAAAAATTAAGTAGTTAGAAATATAATTTCTATTCATATATTATTACATTATGAAAAACAGATAATGACATTTTAAGGATAGTAGCTGTTTTTTTACGTAGCAATACACTAGTGAAAATAAACTTACTAAGCAATAATCAGGCTGTCTATCTTCAATAAGTTACGACAAATGTATAAAATTTAAAGGATATAAAAACAGAAAATTAATAATATATTGACCTCTTAATAGTAAGTGCTATAGAATGGAAGCGATAACAAACGATTGCTTTAAAATGATTTCCCTGATCTTTTAGTATTTACAAATATATGAAGGTAAAAACAAATCTATTTTTTTAAGTATTAATGCAAACGCTTTCGTATTAAAAGATCATTGAAATACATACGTGAAAATAGTCAATATGGGGGTGAAGTAAAAGAGATTTCTAAATTAATTTAAGTAGTGTAATTTAGTACGAGCATAATAAATCGCTCGTACTATTTAAAGAAAGGGTGTATGTGGTGCAAATGACAAAAAGGTTAATTAACAAATCATTTTTATTACTTACCATAATCGTTATGTTATCATCTGTTTTCTCTTTTCAGAGTGTGAAGGCAGTTTCAAGTTCGAAAGCTACTAAAATTATCATTCATTACAAAGAGAAATCTGGAAATACAAAAGACTGGAATCTTTGGATGTGGGGAGAAAATGCAAATGGTAATTCATATGAATTTACTGGTGAAGATGAATTTGGAAAGTACGCAAAAATTAAAATAGATGGTGACTATAATCGTGTAGGCTTTATCATTCGTACGAATGAGTGGGAAAAAGACGGTGGAGATCGTTGGATTGAAAATATAAAGGACGGTCGTGCTGAAGTATGGATTCTTTCGGGTGATGAAAAAGTATATGACTCTAAGCCTTCTTCGGATCTCTCAATTCAAAAAGCTACTATTGATAGTTTTAATGAAATTACTGTAACGACTAATGTTCCGTTTAATAGTAAGGAACAGAAAATTGAAATTGAGGGAATTAAAATTAAGGAAATTAATCCTTTTGATAAAAATGGTGGAGATATTACTAATAAGGTGAAAATAATTACGGAACAGAAAATTGATTTAAAACAGACATACAAAGTTAAAATAGAAAACTTAGCTAATACGAATACAGAAATTGGTAAAGTCATTCGTAGCGAAGAGTTTGATAAATTATTTTATTATAGTGGTAACGATTTAGGTAATATATATACCCCGCAACATACAAAGTTCCGTGTATGGGCTCCTACTGCGAGTGAAGCAAAGTTAGTTACATATAAAAAGTGGAACGATAAAATAGGTACTGAAATAAACATGCAACAAGGTGAAAAGGGGACTTGGAAAGCAGAACTTAAAGGGAACCAAAAAGGTCTCTTTTATACGTATAAGGTGAAAATTGGGGATAAGTGGACTGAAGCAGTTGATCCATATGTACGTGCTGCTTCTGTAAATGGAGATAAAGGTGTAGTCATTGATTTAAACGAAACAAATCCGAAAAAATGGAAAGCAAACAAAAAACCGGAATTTAAAAATCCGGAAGATGCTATTATTTATGAATTGCATGTACGCGATCTTTCCATCCAACCTGAAAGTGGTATTAAGCAAAAAGGAAAATATTTAGGGGTAACAGAAAGAGGAACAAAAGGTCCTGGAGGTGTTAAAACAGGACTTGATCATATGAAAGATCTTGGTGTTACTCACGTTCAGTTTTTACCGATATTTGATTATGCCTCGGTAAATGAAGAAACTTTAAATGAACCACAATATAACTGGGGATATGACCCGAAAAATTTCAACGTCCCAGAGGGCTCCTATTCTACAAATCCTTATGAACCGACTGTTCGAATAACTGAATTAAAGCAAATGATTCAAACACTGCATGATAATAATCTTCGTGTTGTGATGGACGTAGTATATAACCATATGTATAATGCCGCTGAATCTAATTTTCATAAGTTAGTTCCAGGTTATTATTATCGATACAATGAAGATGGAACATTTGCAAATGGAACTGGAGTAGGAAATGATACGGCTTCGGAACGAAAAATGATGAGGAAATTTATGGTTGATTCCGTCACATATTGGGCAAAAGAATACAATTTAGATGGATTCCGTTTTGATTTAATGGGTATTCATGATTATGAAACGATGAATGAAATACGTAAAGGTGTTAATCAAATTGATCCTTCTATTATTCTGCATGGAGAAGGCTGGGATTTAAATACACCTCTTGCAGCTGAATTGAAAGCAAATCAAAAAAATGCGGAGAAAATGAAAGGGATTGCTCATTTTAACGATAATATACGTGATGGATTGAAAGGTAGTGTATTTGAGGAGAAAGAAAATGGTTTTGTAAATGGAAAGCAAAACATGGAAGACCGTATTAAAAAAGGCATTACAGCCGGTATTGACTATGATACAAATTCGTCTACTTATCAAGATCCGGAGCAGGTGCTAACTTATGTGGAAGCACATGACAATCATACTTTATGGGATAAACTTGAGTTGACTAATTCAGGTGACAGTGAAGAAATGCGAAAACAAATGCATAAATTATCTTCTTCTATTTTATTAACATCACAAGGTATTCCATTCTTACATGCAGGACAAGAGTTTATGCGCACAAAATATGGTGATCATAATAGTTACAAATCTCCTGATTCAATTAACCAGATGGATTGGTTACGCCGTGCAGCATTTAATAATGAAGTAGATTATATGAAGGGCTTAATAGATTTACGGAAAAAGTACCCAGCTTTTCGAATGACATCTGCAGAGCAAATTAAAACACATGTATCTTTTATTGATGCTCCCAAAAATGTTGTAGCTTATACAATAGATGGAAAGGGCAATGGGAATAAAAGCGAATACTTTATGGTGGCTCACAATGCAAACAGAGAAACCGTGGACATAACTCTTCCATCGAAAGGTCCTTGGAAAGTGCTAGTAGATGGTAAGCAAGCTGGAAGTAAAACACTTTATGTTGTCCATGATAATAAAATTAAAGTTCCTGCATTAAGTTCATTTGTTTTAAAAACAGAGAAACCGATTAAATAAAAGCAAATAATGTGGAAGTATATACTGAATTGAGTAAATGTAATAAGGATTGTAAATGCAAAAAGCGAAGTGACGGTTATTTTCACTTCGCTTTTAAAGTTAAATTAATATAATTTCACATACTGTAATTATATTGCAATTTAATGAAAAAAATAAACAAAAAGAGAAGAACTCACCAATGTTCTTCTCTTTTTTATGTGTAATTAGGGTTTCCATAACTGTAGATATGGATGGTGTAAATTAATGGATGAATAATTTACTCTTAAAATTATAACAGAACAAATAAAGCATTTTATATGTAATATTGCATAAGAAGGATAAACAACAATAATTTCTGGTGAATAAGTAGCGCTTTTTCCACATGGCGAGTTTATTTCAGAGTTACTTCCTAAATTCTATATCATTTTCCAATCATGTAAGGTTAAGGGAGAAAACAGAAAAAAGGAAGATTTAAAAGTGAGCTTAGTATAAAATGAAACATTGCAAGTATAAGATTCCGTACTTAGTAATTTCTCACTTTAAGGCATCACATTGGGAAAATGTGGGGAGTTCAATCGATTCTGAATAAAATTGATAGTATCAGTTGCAATTTTTTTACGTTTAAGAACAATCCCAGCATGTCCACATGTATAAATATATCGCGTAGGTCTTTCCCAGGATTCCCACAAATAGTCCGTATCCTCAGGATGCACATATAGATCGTGCCTACCTGAAATTAATAAAATATTTTCTTTTTTCACTTTTGGTAATGCTTGACTCGGTTCAGTGATTTTCCAATAATCTATTAAATCATCATACGTTACACCATGATGTTCCAAGTCTTCTCTAATAAATTTACCTGGATTTGTCTTCCAAATCGAATAAGAAAGTCGATTCGCGTAGAAAATGGATGCTAATACATCAATCTCTGATTCAACAAGAGCTGTTAAGTTAGTAATAACCCCACCTAAACTGACTCCTATTAAAATCAAGGGGCCATTATTATTTGCTTTAATCCATTTAATCAAAGTTCGTAAATCAGCTACCGCTTGTCTAGTGGCTTGTACAGTTCGTTCAATATTAGCACTTACCATGTACTCTCCACTGAATAGGGATTGGTTGGGTTTTCTTTCAAAATGATAGGGTAGAGTGAAATAATACATATTCCACTTCAAGTTAGTCATATGGTCGTGAAATATTTTTTTTACACGTTCGTTAGAATCCATTCTCCAACCGTGAACAAAGATGACATGAGGTGCATCTTCATTTTCATGTAAAAATAATTCCCCAGTTACAGAGTCGTTGCGTGAATCACCAGATTGAACCGAGCTTTTATATTTGAACTGTCCAACCATGTATTCCTTTTCCTGCTTTGAATGCTTAATGTTAAAATGAATATTAGATGGTTGTACTTTATAAAAAAAATCTATGTCCTTTATATCTAGTGAGGTGTTAGAAAGAGAAGTATACTGAAACTCGACACTTCTTTTTTTGTGCAAATCATACAAGGCATATCGATCAATGAGTTTTGAAAAAATCAAATTAACCTCCTCCAAAATACATATTGTTTTAAAACATGGATAAAATTTATGTTTTATTTATGCTGTTAATTAATTATAAAAACAGGTGATAAATTTGTATATTATAAAGCTAGCAATAAAATAAAACTATAAATAATTTATACAAAAATCTAAAAAACAAGTTAATATTCTCATTCATATTAGAGAACATTAACTTGTTTATTTTCGTATCAAAAGATACACCGTTTGAAGTGACGTGATTTATATGAAAGACAATGTGTCAATTTATATATCTTATGCAGTGATTGTTACTATAATTTCCGAAGCCAATAGTCAATTAACCATACAATATATGTCTTTTTGGTATATAAATAGCTCTATATTCATTAAAGAAAGAGCTTTAATCCTTCATGAGAATCTTTAAACCCTAATTTTTTATAAAATTGCAAAGCTTCTTGTCGTTCTTTATCCGTTGTTAACTGTATTAAATGACACCCTCTTAATTTAGCACGTTGAATAGCCCATTTAATAAGTTTACTTCCTATACCTTTACCACGTTTCGATGATGCTGTCCGTACACCCTCAATTGTAGCTCTCCAACCGCCTTGACGTACAATGTAAGGCGTAAATGTAATTTGTTGAATACCAACAATCTCTGTCCCATCACATGCGACAATTAACTCGTTATTTGGATCACAATCAATAGCATGAAATGCTCTTATATAACTATCAGGGAGTGGTGTTTCATAGCGCTCTCTTTTATTTCCTAAAACATCATCAGCAAGCATTTTTACAATTTCATCTAAATCATCTGCCGTTGCAATCCTAAATGTTATAGTTTGTGTCACTATCAAAAAACCTCCTTAATGTATGCACTTGTTACTTTTATTTTACTTGTTTAAATACAATAGGTTAAATTATAAAATATTATGAGTCTCTATAACTTTTTCTTATAAATAGCATAAAAGCCTATCTTATAAAAATTATAAGTTAGGCTTTTTAACACAATATTATTATTAGAAAATCCGACCAACTTCAATAAAACTCCATATTCTTTAATGGATTTTCATATTTTAACAAACACACATATAACCATTCAAATAAGGTGCTTTTTAGTTGTTGTATAGAAATTACATAATAAGAATGAATTTGTATACTTTCATTCAATGAATCTTAACCTTAATTAACCTCTAAGGACTGCCTCTTTATCAATATTCAAAAACGATTACGCTTTTGGATTGGTGTTCCGGTTTTTCTTGACCAGCATATTGAATAACTACACATAAACTCCTTATATCTCTAGATAAACTACTGATTAGCTCCATATAGACTCTAGATAACCTATATAGAATACAAGTTATCAAGGAGGTAAGAAAAAATGAACTTTATGAAACGAGCAATTCTCAGTATGAAAAAAAGAGTAGGAACATCATTAATTTTGATGGCAGTTTTCCTAATTGTTACAAATTTAGTGTTGGCAGGATTCACAATCCAAAATGCATCAAAAAAAGCTGCTGATGCAGCAAGAAAAAAACTCGGTGCAGATGTTACTTTAAGTCTTGATTTTGACAAATTAGGTCAACAAGCTCGGGAAACTGGAGAGATGCCTAATCCGCCAAAGCTTAATACAAAAGAAGCAGATCAATTAGCGAAGTCAAAGTATGTAAAAGACTATAATTACATAACTAACACTTTCGGAATTTCTGATGGACTTAAACTAGTAGGGGCTTCAGAAGGAGAAGAAGATGGAAAAGGTAAAGCGGGAATGGCGGCTGTACGAGGTGGTTCAAGCTCCGGGACAGAAATAGATATGAATGCTTCTTTTATGATTGAGGGAGTTCGCAAAACTGCATTACAAGAAAGCTTTAAGAATGGAAAAAGTAAAATCATTGATGGGAAACCAATTACAGAACAGATGAAGGATCAGAATGTAGCTTTAATGGAAAAACGATTAGCGGAATTAAACAATTTGAAAGTAGGAGACAAAGTTAAAGTGCAATCAGGGGATAAGAAGGAAACCCTGGAGGTTGAAATTATCGGTATTTACGAAACGAATGAGCAAGCAATGGGTCAACAGGCCCCGCCTATAATGGATCCAGCTAATAAACTTTATATGCCGCATTCAACTATGAAAAAATTAGAAATAGATCAAGGTATAAGTAGCATTCAAGTCGTGTATTTCTTGAAAGATCCACAGAACATTGAAGCATTTAAAGAAGAAGCAAAAAAATCTGATATTGATTTTAATTATTATAAATTAGATGCACATGATTCGTTGTACAAACAAATGATTGGGCCTATCGAAAATATCTCATCTACTTCTCAAATGATTATTTATATTGTATCAATTGCAGGTGCGATTATTTTAGGGTTAATCATTATGTTATCGATTAAAGCACGTCGTAAGGAAATGGGGATTCTATTGTCCATTGGAGAGAAAAAGTGGAAACTGATGGCGCAGTTCATAGTAGAAGTAGTATGTATCGCTATTCTAGCATTTGGATTATCCATAACAACAGGAGCGAAAATTTCTCAATTCATAGGGGATAATTTACTTTCGAGTGAAATTGCTACAGCAGGAGAAGAAACAAACACCCCACAAAATGGAACTGTAATGGTAGCTGGACCTGGTGGAACTGTACAAAATCAAAAAGAGGATCCAATTGATAAAATTAATGTAAGTGTAACAGGAGAAGATGTAGGGAAAATGGGAGGGATTGGACTAGCTATTGCTATATTAGCAACGCTTCTTCCAGCATTATCTATTCTACGCCTGAATCCAAAACAAATTCTTTTAAAAGATGAATAAGGAGGATCTATATGGAGACGATTTTACAATTTAAAAACTTAGATTATTATTATGAAAGTAACGGAAAAAAAGTAGCGATACTAGACAATGTTAACTTTTCTTTTCAAAAAGGGCATTTCTACACTATTCTAGGACCATCCGGATCTGGTAAAACCACTACTCTTAGCTTAGGTTGTGGGCTAGATATACCTAAAAATGGTTATGTACTGTTTAATGGAAAGGATATTCGAAAAATTGGTTTGGATCGGTACCGTAATCAAAATGTATCGGTAATTTTCCAATCTTATAATTTGATTACCTATATGACTGCTCTTCAAAATGTCTTAACAGCAATGGAAATTACAGGTGTTAAAGTGCAAAATAAAACGGCAAGGGCGTTAGAATTATTAGAGAAAGTAGGACTTACAGAAGTAGAAGCGAAACGAAATGTTCTGCAACTAAGTGGCGGGCAACAACAGCGTGTAGCAATAGCTCGAGCGTTATCTTGTAATGTTGATTTACTGATTGCGGATGAGCCGACAGGAAATCTTGATGAAGAAACGGCAAATGAAATTATTGAGTTGTTCCAGGAGCTCGCGCATCAAGAAAATAAATGCGTAATTGTTGTGACGCATTCACAAGAAGTTGCAAAAAAATCGGATCGAGCAGTGTATTTAAGTAAGAAGAAGTTAGTGGTAAACGAAATTAATAATACCTAATATAAAAACTATGGTTATTGAATTCACATAATTTTCAAAAATCCACTTCTTCAAATATTTATATTTGATATATAATAAAACCAAGCCATAATCAAAATGGTCTCCCTGTATTGAATGTTAAGATAGTTTGTTGCCCCCTTTTTAACAATATTTGAAAAAAGAACTTGTAGGATATCCTACAAGTTCTTTTTGTTATGATCGATTGACTATAACATTGAAGAATTACATATAAAAAACGGGACATTACCTAGATGTATGATCTAAATACTGTCCCGTTTAACTGTTCATCTGTATAGTTATTGAAGAATTAAACCAACAATCATAATTAAGCTAAATACTATCATCCAACCAAACGCACAATAGCCGAAAATTCTAATCCATTTAGGTAATTGATTCATGTTAACTTTATTTGTGGGAACTCCTTGCATAGAAAACATCATTTTCTGATCTCTATCCCTATTATTTTGTTGTTCATACATAATATCATCACCTTTCTAAAACTATTGTATTTATAGTATATCAGCCTGAAGATAATTATCCACAGAATATTCGACGAAATAAAAAATCATTCGACAATAATAGTGGATATAAGAAATTCAGGTAATGTACCTCTCAAAAAAAGTTGGTAAGAACTTCTTCCTACTTATAAATTATGAAGGTGGATGGAGGGCTCTATTTTTAATGTGTAATCTGTTTTTCAGTAAAACATACTTATATTTCAAAAAACTAAAATTCGATTACTTAAAAGCTATGTATTCTAAAGTAGATGCTCATTTAAAACATAGTAAACCTTTACCAAAGATGCTTTTAATTAGGGATTGAACAATTGTAGATAAATATACCAGGGGAAGGGCTAACTTCATCTTATGTGATAGATATTATAAGTAAAGGTGTTTGATTTTCCATGGCTCTAAGCACTAACCATTTGGAATAAAGATGTAATGTATCAGTTATACTATGTAATATTTCTTCATTACAAAATATGGTGGTAAGTATGACTAAGCAAACAATTACTTTATTTCAAGTTTCTATGATACTCATTGGTAGTATAGGGATAATTAATCATGTCATTATGATTCCTATGTTATTAGATACCTCGGGTAGAGATTCGTGGATCTCTATCATATTAGTAAGCATTATATACTTGATTTGGATTTCATTAATATTCATCATATATAAAAACATAAAAAATGAACATTTGTTTTTGTGGTTAAAAAATAATTTTGGGAAATTCAGTGTATATCCAATCATATTCATAGTTGTACTTTATTTAATAACAATTGGTGTCGTTGCACTAAAAGAAACATTAACCTTTTTCTCTTTTTATTTACCAGAAACACCTCACTTTGTATTAGGAATACTTTTTTCAATGATTTGTCTCTATAATGCTACAAGAGGAATTCAATCTATTGCACTTACAACAGGTGTTTTGTTACCTATTGTATTTCTACTTGGTTTTTTTGTAATGTTTGCAAATGTTCCACATAAAGATTATTCTTTACTTCAGCCAATGATGGAAAATGGAATGAATCCAGTATTTAAGGGGATGGTTTATCCTGCAGCAGGATTTCTAGAGTTAATCTTCATTCTTTTTTTACAACATCACATTTGTTCAAAAGTTAAATTATATCAACTGATTGCTTTGGGTATTGTTATTATTGGTATCACAATAGGACCAGTTATGGCAGCAATTATAGAATTTGGTCCTTTCGTAGCAGCAAACCAACGATATCCAGCATTTGAAGAATGGAGACTTGTGTCAATAGGAAGGTACATTGAAAATTTAGACTTTCTCTCCGTGTATCAGTGGCTTGTAGGGATCTTTATTCGTCTATCACTTGTTGTTTTTCTTATTCCAGATTTGTTATCAATTACAAGTCGGAAAACGAGAAATGGGGTTATGTTTGTAATCCTTTCATGTATTGTATTAATAAGCACACTACCTATCAGTGACTCTAGTTTCTATTGGTTTGTATCTCAAATTGTTTTACCAGTTTCAGCATTAGGGCTATTTTTATTTTCTATCTTACTGATAGTGTTTGTGTGGGTTGCTAAATATAAGAAAAGTTCTTGAAAAAGTATGAGAATGTATTTTATATAAGGTTGCTGAGTTCGAAGGAGACAACGTAGATGAACAAACGAGTAGAATTAAACGAGAAGATAATATTAGAGTGGTTTGAGGGATGCAACGATGTAAAAGTAATAAAGCGTGAATTCGATGAGAAAGAAAAAACGAGGTCAGTATTGTTTATGTATTGTCAAAGCTTAATTGAAAATACAAAATTAAAACAAGCCACATCGTCTCAAGTTTGCAAAGAGCTTTTAAGTAATTCGATAGAAGAACTTAACCTTTCAACATTAATTCCCCAGTTATCAGTAAAGAAATTAGATATAGTAAATTCGAATGAAACTATCTCTCAGATTATATTTGAAGGTAACCTCCTCATTATTTTTGAAGAATCTAAACAAGGATATATAGTTGATATTGCCCAAATACCTACAAGATCAGTTGAACAAACAAATACAGAGATGACCATTCGGGGTGCACGTGATGGATTTGTTGAAGAGTTAAACACAAATATAGGATTAATTAGGAAAAGACTAAAAACGAGTTCTCTTAGTTATGAAGAATTTATTATTGGAGAAAGAACACAAACTAAAGTAGCACTCTTGTATTTAAAAGATATCGCATCCCAAGAAATCATTAATCAAGTTCGATTAAAATTAAGACCAATTAAAATAGACGGGATTGTTTCAAGTGCACAAATTGAAGAATTAATCACAAACAATCAATTTAGTGTATTTCCTTTAGTTGAATATACAGGACGCCCTGATTATGCTGTGAATTGTTTGTTGTATGGGCGTTTTATTTTACTAGTTGAAGGGTCACCAACAGCCACTATTGCACCAGTTACATTTCCTTTTTTTGTGAATACATCTGAAGACCAAGATTTATTCTATATATTCGGCAGCTTTGTACGACTTGTAAGTCTTTTTGGGATAGCAATTTCTATATTTCTTCCAGGAATTTGGATAGCATTAATTACATATCATCCAGATCAGATTCCCTATACGTTGTTAGCAACATTAAGCTTATCAAGAGAAGGAATTCCTTTTCCTGCTCCTTTAGAAGGGCTAATTATGATGACCTTATTTGAAGTTTTGAGGCAAGCAGGATTACGTGTTCCTGCCGTATTTGGCCAAACGTTATCTGTTGTAGGGGGATTGATTATTGGACAAGCTGCTATTAGTGCAGGAATTGTTTCAGCATCTATGGTCATTATAATAGCAATTTCGGTTGTTTCGACATTTGCTTTAACTAATCAGTCAGTAACAGGAATAATAAGTATATTGCGATATATAGTATTCCTAGTATCTTCTTTATTAGGCATAGTAGGATTTATCTTTTGTGTCCTTGTGATGGTAATACATGTAGTAAATTTACGCTCTTTTGGAGTTCCATTTTTTACACCATATTCACCCCCTGTATTTAAAAGTATGCTAGCAGCCACATTTAGAATTCCTTTCACGTATATGAAAAAAAGACCTAAAGAATTGCATACTCAAGATAATACAAGGAAAAGAGAGAGTACCGATGAAGAAAAATAAAAGAATAGTTATATTTCTTTTTATGATGTGTACGTTTCTAACAGGGTGTTGGGATCAAAGAGAGTTGCATCACGTTTTGTATATAAATAGTCTAGGTATCGATTTTAAAGATAATAATTATATCATCCGTCCGCAATTTATTAATTTTTCTAACATAGCGAAACAAGAAGGGAGCACTACCCGTAATTATAGCCAGGCCTATATTGGAAAGGGAAAGGGTCCCATTTTAGATGAGGCAGCATTTGATTTTTATAAGGGTGCTCAACAAGAAATCTCATGGGAGCATCTCAAAACAATTGTTGTAACAGAGAGATTTCTAAAACATGGTGACTTAAATCAATTTAATGATTTTTTCTCTCGTTTTTTTCAATTTCGAGATACTATGTGGATATTTGGAACTAAGGAACCTTTAGAAAATATATTAGCGAACAATAATATTTTAAATATTTCTCAATTATATACAATCATTAATTTACCAAAAGAGATAACTAAGCAATATACAATAATAGATCCTTTACCTTTATATAAATTCCAAAGAAATTATTATGAACCCGGGATGACAACTCGCATTCCTTTCTTAGCTACGACTAAAACATATTGGAAAAAAGGGCATACATCATTTCCAATGTTAAAATTTAGTGGTTATGGTTTTATAAGTGATAAATTTTATATAAATCATTTAAACGACCATGATATTGCTGGGGTTCGATGGACGGATGAAAATACCAAACGAGCTCCATTACTATTAAAATCTAACGAGAAAATCATTGGACATATAGTATTGAAAAATCCAAAGATAGATACAAAGCATTTTATTAAAAATGGAAAGTTACGCATGCTTATGAACATCCATTTCGATGCTGATATTTTCCAATTAATAAATTCTATGCCTGTAAATGATATTAAAAAAATTGCAGAGGACCAAGTTGAAAAAGAAATTAAAAAAACGTACCGAAAAGGAATCGAAAAAGGGATTGACACGTATCAGTTATCACATTCCTTATATCGTCAGAATTCTAAATTATGGAAACGATATGAAAAAGAGGGGAGAATATCCCTTCAAAATAAAGAATCAGATTTTAACGTCTCGATTAATATAGCTACAAATGGAAAATCTAAAAATATGCGTAATATGATTGAGCATTAGAATAGTTGAAGATGAAAGGAAACGTAAAATATTAACTCTAAATAGGAGATTCGAACATGAAAGACCACTACGATGCGGCGGCGCCTTCTTTAGGGCTGGGATGAGGGTTCGGTCAGATCAGAGGAGGCTTTTGCCTCCTTAGTTGCCTGAAAACGCGCTTATACTTCTTAGCGTTTAGATAAGTACAAGTCTTTAAAACTATATGCGCTGTAAAGTAGGAGCAGTTCAATGATTTATTATTATTTATTCGTTATTTTTAAAGCATCTAACACAATTTTGGTTGCATCTGCAATAAGTTTATCATCGTAATTCGCATCCTCTTTAGAATGATTAGAAAGTATCGCAAGAATAATTGGGTTTTTATTTGGTGGCCAAATGATTGCGATATCATTCCTTGTTCCATAAGAGCCAGAGCCAGTCTTATCGGCTACTTCCCATTCTCCTGGAACTCCAGCACGAATTAAGTTGTCCCCCGTTGTATTTCTTTTCATCAAATCTATTAAAAAGTTCCGTTTCTCAATTGAAAGTATATCGCCTAGCGCGTATGCTTGAAGACTAGTAGCTAATGCCTTTGGGGTACTAGTATCACGAGTGTCTCCTGGTGGCACTTCGTTTAATTCTGGTTCAAAACGTTCAGGATTTGTGACAGTATCTCCTATTTCTCTCAGTGATTTTTTGAATTCACTTGGCCCACCTAATTGTTTAAGAATAAGATTTTGTGCGGTATTATCACTATATCGAATGGAAGCATCCGCAAGCTCTTTCAGAGTCATACCTGTATCTACATATTTTTCAGTAATTGGATTGTAATTCACAAGATCTTTGCTAGTATACTTAATTCTTTGATCTAAATCTTCTATTGATTTCTTTTGTAACAGTGCTCCCACAGCAAGGGCTTTGTGGGTAGATGCGTATGCAAACCGTTCATCTGAACGATAAGTAACGGTTTGATTCGTATCTGTGTCCAATGCATAAATACCAAGTTTAGCATCATATTCTTTTTCAAGTTTAACAAAAGAATGATTATCTGTATTTTCTTGTTTGGTTTGTTTCGGTGGTTCAGATTGAATATTACTATTGGAACAGCCTATAAGCGTTACACATGAAAGTAATAATACAGATACCATCTTTTTATAATGTGAAATGTGAAAAAATTTGTTTGAAACTATCATAAATTTTCAACCTCTTTCAAGAATATATAGATTTTGTTTAGGTATTTTACATACCTATGCAATTAACAAATGTACAGGATAGCACTCTTCTTGCATTTCTTGCATTACAAAATGAGAGGATTATCAAGAACACCTTTTTTATACGTAATAGACAATCTAAGTAACACATTTGTTCCATTTATGATTAAGGTTTTGAATATATCTATTAATTTTATTTATAAGAATCACAAAATCCACCTTTTTTTGCACGCCACTTAATTTAATGTGGATTTAAATTGAGTTTACCTCGTAATGGGAATTCCAATTGGATTGCGCATATATAACAACCTCATTTCGGACAGAATAAGTAATAACAACTACTGATTTCATTTTAAGTGAGGTGTTATACGATACATACGACAAAACAAAAAAGACTTGTGGTGCAAAGTATAACTACATTTAGTTTACTAATAACGACTATCTTTACACCCATGCTTATTTACATTGTTTATGGATTACAGATTTCGAAAGGCTTTGAGGGATACTGGCCATCAATCTTGTTTTATACAACTTATATGACGGGTGTGTTTATCTGGATACCTATTGTGAATAAGGCTGGGATTCACCGCTCCTTATATTGGACTGTTTCTATTCTGATAGTATCATTACTTAGTGTTACTTTCTTTGGATGGATTTCAAGATGGCTAGAAATAAGTGCGTTAGTTTCTGGTTTTGCAGTTAGTACAATTTCTACCATGACGAGTACTTTATTGTTTCTACATGTGGAAGGCGGGGGAAAGGTTTATAATAAAAATCAACAAGCGATTATTATTGGTATCGTTTTTCTTTTACTAATAATCGTATTGTTAGCGATTAGTTTTCTATCGCCGCCGCTGATAACATGCATATATGGGATTTGTTTAATCAGTATCCTTTTTGCTATAAAAAAAATGCTGAGAACAGAGTTAGCCAAAGGGCTTTTACCTATCTCCATCGTATCGGTTGTAGGAAAGTTTCTTTTTGTCTCAATGCTTATTCTTTTGATACGAACAAGTCGTAACATAAATAATGAACAATATATTTTCTATTTTTTTCTACTCTCTATAGCGCTTATTTGTTTCATGTTTTTGAGTTTGTTGAAAGGAAAGTTCTTTCATAAACTTTCATCTTCTTTACCAATTCGCTTAAAGGCAGAATCATTTTTACTTGGATTAGGAAATGGATATTTATTTTTGATGGGTATTTTTTATAGTTTTACTTTCTATAACATGTTAACCTGTATTTTCATTGTAGTTGGACCATACCTATTAGGGATTTTAATGTCCATATTTTTAGATATCAAAGCTGCTAAGAAAGTTAATCCAATCCATTTGTTTTTAGTAAGTACTTTAATCATGATATTTGGGTTTTATTCTCCAATATTTATAGTCCTTAGCGTTACATTTGGGAGCTATGCCATTAATAGTATTTCTTCTCAAAATAATATGAAAGTATATATGGTGAATGCTACACATAGAGAGCTTTCTTTACTCATTTACACAACATGGAGAAATATGGGGAATATATTTTTACAATTTTTTATATTGATTGTGATTGTGGGAGTAGGGGTCTTTTACGATGTCGAATGGTCGCAACTTTTCCAAACAATTGTTGGGAAGGGTCAAATGCAGATTGAAGGGTTATCCGTACAACGATTGATGTTTATGTTAGCAATTTGCTGTTGGCTTGGCATGGTGGGCTTAGGTATGTGGATTGGTAAAAAAGCTAATCCCAATATTGCTTAAAAAGTAACTCGAAAAATATCAATACTAAAACTACAAAAAACAAACAAACTCGTCCTACTAAGAGGGGAGTTTGTTTGTTTTTTGTTTAGATAATGGAATGTTCATGCAAAATTGTACACTATGTTCCATATTTTTTATAGAATATTTTATATCTAGCGTTTCAAAAATTTGTTTAACAATATATAAACCTAAACCACTTCCTCCAGTATTTCGATTCCTTGATTTTTCAATTCGATAAAATGGTTTGAAAATTTGTTGTATATCTTCTTCTTTAATATTGACACCTGTATTCATAATTTGCATTTTGATTTGACCTTGTTCAGAATCCTCACTTAACTTTATATAGACTTTTTCATTATGTGGTGAATACATAACCGCATTATGGATAACATTTTTACATGCTTTTTCAAAAAGAACACGATCTGTATAAACAGAAAGGCCAGAATCAATTTCTTTTATTATTTGGATGCTTTTTTGAGAAGCAAAAAATTCGAGATCTTTTGTGATTTTATCTATTAACTTCGAAAGATTAACTTTTTCTACTTTTAGTTTAAAGGTGTGTTGTTCTAATTTCGACATGCTTAAAATTTCACGAACTAATTGTTCCATACTTTCAATAATTTGATGATTTTTCTTTAAATATTGATCACGATTTTGATAAGGGCCAATATTGTATATCATCCCTTCTAAGTATCCTTTCATTACAGTAAGAGGGGTCTTTAATTCATGTGCTACAATCGCAAAAAACTCTCTGCGTTTTGTTTCTATTTCTCTTTCTTTTTCAATATCATTTTTTAATTGTTGATTTGCTTTTTTTAAATCAAACATAGCTTGTTGTAAGTTAATAGACATGTCATTCAAACTATTAGATAATTCTCCTAACTCATCTGTAGAGCGAACCTCAATTTTTTCGGAGAAATCTAAATTTGCCATCTTTTGTGCACCCTCATTAATATAAATAAGTGGTTTTGTAATAAACCTGGAATAGAAATAAGCACTCCCTACACCAATTACGAGTACAATGATACTAATATAGGGGAGAAAGCGTACTAAAACCTGTGAAGCTTCATCAATCGGTTGAAATGTAGCAAAGACTATAAGCGTTAAACTACCATCTTGGAATTGAATTGGTTGCGTAACGTTATATGAATTGCTAAGGGTACCTGCATTCTCGAACCGTGTCGCTCTAGTAACTACTGTTGTTTGCGAACCACTTTGAGTAAAAGAAAATGAAGGAGAGTATTTAATTATTCCCTCATTATTTTGAAGATAAAGCATCGCATTATTTTTTTTGGCATATTCATCAAAAAGTGGTATCGCATCTTGAAACGTAAGATCTTTAGACTTATCAATGATTTCTTTTATCCCTGTTTGAAGTTGATCTGTTTTGTATTGCTCATAAAACGTAGGGAGAAAGAAGTATAAAGTTAAATAAATCAATACTGCAAAGGATAACAAAATGAGAGAGGTAGTCATAAAGAGTTTATAAGTAATTTGCTTCATCTTCATGATTTTCACAATACTATTCATCAATTTTATAACCAATACCCTTTATTGTTTTAATATAAGGGATAGCTAACTTTTTACGTAGGTTTTTAATATGTGTATCAATTATTCGCGTTTCGCCAAAATAATCGTATCCCCAAACTTTTTCTACGATATTTTCTCTTGTGAGTACTTTTCTCTCGTTTTGAAATAGTAGTTGTAGAATTTCAAACTCTTTTGTCGTTAATAAAATTTCAACTTCATTTACATATACTTTATATGCATCAACATCGACACGCACTTCTTTAAAAACCAAATGATTATTTACATTTTTATCATAACTTCTTCTCAGTACGGCTTCGACTCGTCTAATCAAAACATGAAACGAAAAGGGTTTTGTTATATAATCATCGATTCCAAGATCAAACCCTTTCATTTGATCTTCTTCTTCTTCTAACGCAGTTAGCATAATAATTGGTACATTTGACTGGCTGCGAATCATCTTGGAAACTTCAAATCCATTAAGATTGGGCATCATTACATCTAGAAGAATTAAATCAAAGGATTGCTTATTAAATTGTGTCATACCCTCTAATCCATCTGATGCAACTACAACTGTATACTGTTGTGTCATTAAAAATTGTTTAATTAATTCCTGAATTTCTTGATCGTCCTCTACCACGAGAATATGATAGTTCCTCATAATATCACCTCTGATAGTCATTATAGCCTTACTATCTGGAGTTTATGTGGAGATGAATTAGGAGACTTCACAGGACGGTTACTGTGTTAGCTCCACGTTCAATAAGATGAACGATTAATATTTAAGAAAAACTAATGTATAATAATGTAAATCGGGTGTGATTTCTTAAATCGTATGAAAATATACTTTTACTTCTTTACCAAGAGGAGAAAAGGAAATGAATTTCAATATAAAAGAAGCTACTGGAATTCTAGAGCGCGTGCCACAAACTTTGGAGTTTTTTTATCTAGTTTATCCGGTGAATGGCTACATTGTAATGAAGAGGAAGGAACTTAAAATACACTCGAAGTAATTGAGCATTTAATTGATCAGGAGAAAAGCAACTGGATTCCAAGGCTAGAATTAATTCTCCGGGAAGGTGAAAATAAATCCTTTACTCTGTTTGATCGTTATTCTCACCTAAATAATAACTCTCTTGATAAACCAAAAGCTTAAAGGTATGAATTAGGGATTATTTATATAATGCGAGAAAGGCTGTGAAGTTATTTGAGGGGTTATAAAGCGATGTTATTTGATTTAGATGATACGTTACTTGATAGGGATAAGGCAGTAGATAAATTGTTTTTTATTATTTTAGAGAAGTTTTATGGGGATGTTAAAGAACATGCAGTAAAAAACGAAATGTTACAGAAATTCAAGGGATATGATAAAAAAAGCTATGGCCACAGCGATAAAGCAAAGGTTTTGGAATCATTATTTGATGAATTCCCACCGAAATATAGATTACCACTTAATTACATTCAAGACTTTTGGAATAATAATTTCCCAAAATGTTTTTCTATAAACCAAAATACTATTAATATCATAAATACTCTAAAGTCACATATTAAAGTTGGAATTATAACAAATGGCTCAACTCAGAGGCAAAAAGCTAAAATAATTAATACGAATTTGAATCGTTATTTTGATACAATCATTATTTCTGAAGAAACGGGATTTAGTAAACCTGACAAACGCATATTTGAATTAGCATTAAATAAGCTAAATGTACAACCAGAAGATGTACTATTTGTTGGAGATGACTTAGAAAAGGATATTGCTGGTTGCCAAAATGCAAATATAAAGGGTATATGGTTCAATCCTAATATGAGTAAGAATAATACCGACACAAAACCATATGCCGAGATTACTTCTTTCGATAATTTATTAAGTTATTGCGGAGAGATAAATTTCCGAAAATAGTAAAAAGATAGATTTCACTTAATTTCATTGACCGTATGAGAAGTTTTAAAACAATATTTATTTACGATAATATAGAGAGGATATTGAGCCAGGAGCAAATCATTTATGTGTGTTAATGAAGATCTACAAAGCATGTTTAATATATGCTTTATAAATTATAGAGGAGTGAGACTATGGAAATAAAAAATGTAGTAGTCAGTGGAATAAATATTGCAGTCATAAGAAACGATACGGTAGTAATATCCGACGTTCAATCTGCATTAGATCTTATGGCAACAGTTCAATATGAAGTGGATTCGAAGCGGATTGTTATCAATAAATCTTTAATAAGTGAAAGTTTCTTTGACTTAAAAACACGTCTTGCGGGTGATATTCTTCAAAAGTTTATAAATTATAGTGTGAAAATTGCTATCGTCGGGGATTTTTCTATGTACACTAGTAAAAGCTTAAAAGACTTCATTTATGAATGTAATAAAGGTAATGATATTTTTTTCTTAGCAACTGAGCAACAAGCAATTGAAAAGTTAAGCTCATTGAAATAAAGATATAAAATGTATTTCGAAAGAGGCATCCGTGATGGTGCCTCTTATTTGTATTTTTATATAAACATGTTTTTCAAATTTAAATTTTGTACCGGTACAGTAACTGCAAATGTACATTGTTACAATATCCCTTCAAACTTACAATCAGCATATACTATTTTAACTTATAGCTAATAAGGGGTGCTGATTATGACAAGTTTACAAGATCAACTGTTTACAAGATTGAACCTTGAAAAACGTACTGAAGTAAAATTTGAAGAACTAAGTTCAATACTTTTTGCATTTGCACATACTATACCGTTTGAGAATTTGGATGTTATTGCAGGTAATACGAATACAATTTCTATGGAAAACTTACAGGAGAAAATTTTAACTAGATCCCGCGGCGGACTTTGTTATGAATTAAATACTCTTTTTTATTATTTTTTAAAAGATAGTGGTTATGATGTACAACTCGCATTAGGTACCGTATACAAAAATGATATAAACGCTTGGGCACTTGAGGATGGACATATAACAATTATTTTAAATTATGATAACGTACTGTACTTAATTGATGTAGGTATTGCTTCATTAGTACCTCTCGTTCTTGTACCTTTTACTGGTGAATCCGTTTCTTCTAAAAACGGTTCGTATCGAGTGCGACGAAAAGAGACTAGTAAAGGAAATTATGTTCTAGAAAGAATAGATGCTAACGGAGAGTGGACAGTTTGTCATGCTTTTTATACTCGTATTATTGATGAGTCAGTAGTAAACGATGTTCAAAAAAGAGTAATAGAAGATGAGAAATCTATTTTCAACAAAGGACCTATTGCAGTCAAATTGACAGATTTTGGTCATATTTCTTTAACAAATACAAGTATAACTGAAATTAATTGTGGTCAAAAAACGAAGCGTGAAATTACAGAAAATCAATATAAAGAGCTTTTATATACTTTATTTGCTATTAAGTTATGAATAAACAAATAGCCGGTTCTTATTCAGAATCGGCTATTTGTTTAATTTTTGATTTAAAAGTTTTTTTCTAATATGTTTTGGAAACTGCGGTATAGTTAGTGTTTTTAACGTTTCTGCAGCCTCTTCATACGTATGAAAAACGGGTTCTTTTCCCAAAACTAGTCCTTCATCTCGGATTAAATACGGCATAAAATTATTCCTTTAAGTAGAATATTGTGTTCTTTTGAAGCAGAATGATACGATTTAAAGTTTGATTTTCTTAATAGATATAATACACTAGAACAGTATAAAAAAGTATATGCAATGAATATTGGAAGCAAAGGAAGATTATTATGTCAGTAATTGATAAATTGAAATTAAATAAGTATACAAATATGGTCGTTATTAACGAACCGAGTGATTATGACATTTTTACAGGGAAAGAAACTGCATTTTCAAAAGAACACGATGCCATTTTTATTTTTGTAGAAACTCTTGATGAGATGGTGAAGCAGACGAATTATATTATTAATAATGAAGAGTTACTAATTGAAAAAGGTTATGTGTTTTTCGCATATCCGAAAAAAGGTAATGATCGTTACAGTACGTTTATTCATCGTGATGAGATGTTTCCAGCATTACATGTTGGCGACGACGGTTATGTAGGAAAGAGCGATATTAAATTTGCACGAATGGTAAGTATGGATGACGTCTTTACTGTTGTAGGCTTAAAGCGTGAGAAGAAAAAAGCAAAGAAAACGCCTGCTGCGAGTCAATGTGTTGCTGATTATGCAGATCGTATTCAAGATGTTGAAGCATTATTAGCTAATCATCCGAATGAACTTAAGTTTTATCAAAGTTTAACACCCGGATATCAAAAAGATTGGGCTCGTAATTTATTTTCTGTGAAACAAGAAAAAACACGTGATAAACGTCTTGAGAAAATGATTGAAATCTTTTCACAAGGCTATAAAACAATTGAATTATTCCGTAAGAAGAAAAAATAACGATTAAGAACGTCACAATGATGCAACAATTAATTACGTTTTGCACATTGAAAAAAGGATTCCTTTCAGTATACTGAAGTATGTTCTTATATTTAAATAATTAGCAAAAGAGAAAAGGTGTTTGGAATGAAATCGTATATTGTAGTTGGAGCTGGAATTTTAGGAGCATCTACTGCTTATCATCTTGCTAAGGCTGGTGCGAAGGTTACTATTGTAGATCGTCAAGAGTTAGGTCAAGCAACTGACGCAGCAGCAGGTATTGTCTGTCCATGGCTGTCGCAACGTCGTAATAAAGCATGGTATAAAATCGTTAAAGGCGGGGCGCGTTACTATTCTTCGTTAATTCAGCAATTAGAAGAAGACGGTGAAACGGATACAGGTTACAACCGTGTAGGTGCAATTAGTTTACATACTGATGAGAAAAAACTAGATCAAATGGAAGAGCGAGCGTATAAACGCCGTGAAGATGCACCGGAGATTGGTGAAATCACTCGCTTATCAGCTGAAGAAACGAAAAAATTATTCCCAGCATTATCGGAAGAATATAGTTCTGTTCATATTAGTGGTGCTGCACGAGTAAATGGAAGATTATTACGCAACGCATTAATAAGCGCTGCGAAAAAACATGGTGCAACTTTCATAAAAGGTGATGCAGTATTAGTCCGTGAAGGGCATCATATTACGGGAGTTAAAGTAAATGAAGAAACACTTGTAGCGGAAAAGGTAATGGTAACCGCAGGCGCATGGGCGAACGAAATCTTGAACCCATTAGGAATTAATTTCTTAGTTACGTTCCAAAAAGGACAAATTGTTCATTTGCAAATGGAAAATACAGCAACAGAAAATATGCCAGTTGTTATGCCGCCAAATGATCAATATATTTTAACATTTGACAATGGTCATGTAGTAATTGGTGCAACACATGAAAATGATACTGGTTTTGATCACCGTGTGACTGCTGGTGGTTTACATGAAGTATTCCATAAAGCATTGGCGGTGGCGCCTGGTTTAGAAGATGGTACAATGCTTGAAACGAGAGTTGGATTCAGACCATTTACACCAGGATTCTTACCTGTTATCGGACCACTACCTAACTTTGAAGGTATTCTCGTTGCGAACGGATTAGGGGCTTCAGGTTTAACGGCTGGTCCATACTTAGGAGCAGAATTGGCTAAACTAGCGCTCGGACAAACAATTGAATTAGATTTAAATGATTATGATGTTGCTGGTGCAATTGAATAACAAAAAAGATTAGGATTCGCTCCTAATCTTTTTTATTTATAAATAATTTTTTGGTTAGTTATATCACAATCAATTCCAAAACGAGATATTTTGAATCAGTGAAACAGTTAGAATAAGTGTTGATGCGGAACCACCAGATAATAAAGTTACTATTTTTCGCCCATTCTGTTCTTCTGAAGGTTTTATAAGTTCTGTAATCAGCACAATCCATATTATTATAGATACTATAGAGATAATATTTATGGACATATGTAACACACCCCTTCTTGTTTTACATAAACAGTTCTTTATAAAATAAAAACAGTCTAACAAGAAAATATGTACAGCGCTACAAATTAGGATTTTCCTGTTAGTCCTCCTTTTTTAAATAGAAATACCACTGATAAAATAATGATTACAGCTTTTAAACTGCCCCAATATGGATAAACAGCATGATCTGTTAAACTAGCATGTTGAAAAATATTCTCTAAACCGAAAATCCCAATAATGACTGCCAAAAGAAATGCAGCTTTTCCTATAGTCGTATTACTATAGAGGGTAAATAAGTATATTGCACATATAAGTGGTAAGATGATTTGTAGTAAGATTGTCATCGATTTCCCCCCTAATTTATATATTTATAATTATATAATAAAATGTAATATAAAGGAATCTGAGTTAATCGATGTAAAAAGGGAAATGTAATAATTTTTAAACTCAACATATATCTATATAGAATCTATCAAAAACGGACGTGTATGAAAAGGAATTTCCGATTAAATGTCTATAGTTTTGATACTAATAGAACAACTCACATCATATTCTTCTATTAAAAAAGAATAAAAAGGGGGTTAAAGTTAATTGACAAAAGTTAAAGTTAGTTTACGACCCATTGTTCATAACTTAAATTTACCAACTGTAATAAAAACAGCTATTCTTCCAAATGAATCGACTGAAAGGCTATTTATAGCAACTCAATTAGGAGAAATTTTTTACATAGGAGACGGAGTAATAAAGACCTTTTTAGATATTCGTCAACGAATTATCAAATTAGGTACATCTGAAGAAGGCGTTTCTAGTAGTGGCTATGATGAGCGAGGATTGCTAGGACTAGCGTTTCATCCACAATTTCATCAAAACGGTTTATTTTATCTTCATTATTCAGTAGCTGGAACTCAAGGACCGGGTGCGCTTTCTGAACAATTTAAACCGAATCCTTGCGACCCTAAAAATTTAAACTTAAAGTGGGTAAAGAGAGATACTCAATATGATCATATCGATACAGTTGAGGAATGGATTTTACAATCACATGGTCAACCTCAAAAACGAAGAACATTACTTAATATAAGAAGGCCATTTTTTAATCATAATGGAGTCAATAGTTTAAATTTTTCGCCGGAGACTGGAAAACTTGTTTTTACAAATGGAGACGGCGGATCAGGTTATGATCCATTTAATTTAAGCCAAGATGATTTAGAAATAGCAGGTAAAATAATTGAAATCGATGTCAGTAAAAATACATTTATAAATAAACCTCCAGTTGTTACACGTTTTAATGAACTTCCTTTATCTATACAAGAAATAATTACAGTAATTGCGAAAGGAGTTCGTAATATAACAGGTATTTCATTTCAAAGATTTTATAATCAATATGTAAAATATGCTGGGAATGTCGGACAGGATATTGTAGAGTCTATTTTTTCATTTACTCATTATAAACCAATACCGGTTACCGAACTTGTTCAAACGTATTTAATGAGCTCTACTCCTAATCAAGGAGGATTTATTAACTTTGGTTGGCGAGGATGGGAGGGCGTTTTGCCCACTTCTTTTATAAGACACTGTTCTGAGAATCCAACTTTGGATGAGAGAACAATGGCTTATTATGATGAAACAATACAAACATCAGTGAAACGTATTCAGCCTCTAATTAGTTATTTTCATAAAGATTTCAGGGCCGATAAGTTCGGGGGAACTTCACTTACAGGAGTTCATCCATATATGGGGACTGCAATTTCGAATTTAGCAGGTAGCGTGGTGTTTACTGACCTTGCCAAGAAAGAAGAATCTCAATCTCCAGTTAAGGGTGTTTTAGCCTATACTATGGCAGGTACAGACGGTAAACAAAATGACTTTCATGTTATTGAAACCAATTATGATTTTGGTGCTCAAGCAGCTTATTATGTTAGTTTGGGAGCAAATTTGGATCAAACTAGATTATATTTAGGCGTTTATGGTTCTATGAAAGTATCTGATTTTAACAAAGGTACTATTTTTGAAATTGTTCCTTGATACGGTATAAAATCTAAGTCTAAAAATATAAAGAATTCATTCTTCTTCAAAATGCACGACCTGTCGTCCCCCTAAAAAACCTCTATGTATAAATGTCTATTGTATAGTAATTGATAACTAGCAGAAGGTAACGCATAAACAATAAGTGTATGAATAAGATAGAAAGTGATGAATTAAGTATCTTTAGGAGGTATTTTGATGAATCGCTTTAGATGCTATTGGTATCAATTGATGATAGCGCATGATACGAACTTTATTATAAAAAGAAAGATAACTCCTGCAAGTAGGTTAGTCATTACTGCTTTATTGGGTTCACTTGCCACCATTTTTCAATCTGCTGGGAACTTAATCCCTGGTATAGGGTTATTTATTAGTCCCTTCTCGACGCTACCGATTTTTCTCGCTATTTGTTATTCTATTCGTGAGGGAGTACTCTCTTATATTCTTACTATTTTCCTCTTATTCATTATTCAGCCAAGTGAACTAATTGTCTTTCCCTTTACTACAGGATTATTAGGTATAGCGTTAGGAGCATCCTTTTTACGATTCAAGAGGAGGATTTGGATAGTATCCTTTTCAGCGATATGTCTACTTATAGGGATTATAATCGTTCTCGATATCTTTCGTTTTCCAGTACTAGGTCCTATGGTTCATACAACTATGGATATAAAAGTTATTACGTTAATATTTATACTGAGTTTTCTATATTGCTGGATCTTTGCAGAGCTGTGTAGAATAATTGTGAATAGAGTATATAAAGTATGGTCTTAACAATTGTATAAAATCTTTTTGAAAGAATATACTTTCCAATATATTTTCAAAGATTGGAGATTTAAGTCATGTATAATGTTGAAATTAGAAGGCCGAATTCGGATGATATTGATGAACTAAATTTGTTTTTTCGTATAGTTATTACGAATACTTATAAAAACGAAGGGTTATCACAATTATTAGATGACATAGAAAATGAAATTAACTCGAAAAAGCAATATTTGAAAAATGATTTTGATAGTAATGGAGAAAATCGTTACTTTTTATTAGCAATAGATATAAGTAACGATAAAATCATTGGAACAATTGAAGTCGGTCCAGCAAGTACATTGATTAATAGTTGTACAGGCGGTGTACTTAAGGATTTGTATGAAATAGGAACTGTATTTATACTTCCAGAGTATCAAAGAAAGGGTATAGGGAGTTTACTACTAAATACAATGTATCTTGCATTACTTAGCAGAGGAATAACAGAATACTGTTTAGATAGTGGATACAAAAAAGCGCAAAGTATATGGACGAAAAAGTTTGGAAAACCTAGTTATGTACTAAAAGATTATTGGGGAGAATCAAACGATCATATGATTTGGAAAAAGAGTTTACATGATATACCTATAATATTTGAATTTTAAAATGAAATGTGCCTCTGAACATAGCTTTTCTTACGTATGTATGCTATTATTTATCTTTATAATAAAAGAGGACGTGAATGAACTTGATTAAAATTAATATCCCTGAAGCTGATGTTTCAATTACTGAACGTAAACAAGTTATTAAAGGAGACGAGCCAATAATTACTCCAATTAACGGTTTTATCGATTTCCACTTGTTCCCTAGAGATAAAGGCGGCATTTTTATGTTTTACAATATTAATGACGAACTTCTTTTCGTAGGTAAAGCTCGTAAAATTAGACAACGTATTAAAAAGCATTTTGAAGACAATGTTTCACCAATTAAAAATCATCGTGATGAAGTATATCGCATCGATGCATGTATCGTAGAAGATCCAACAGAAAGAGAAATTTACGAAACATATATCATTAATGAATATAAAGCAAAATATAACGTTGAAAAAGTATTCTATAAATAAGCAACATAAACGAAAAAACAATCCTAGCATATAAACTGGGATTGTTTTTTTAGCTTCATTCTTCATATCTTTCTCCTTTTTTAAAATGATTAGCAGCAATTAAACAGAACAGCCCTATAAATAAAATTATAATTCCAAGTGTTTTATGTTTTCCTTCAAAAAATGGAATGTCTGAAATAACATTTGTCATACATAACCCTAAAAATACAAGGATAGGTCCCACCCAAAGTAATACATTTCCGAATTTTGTATGCTTCCACATTATAACCCCTCCTCCTTTTACATATATATCCATAAATTAAAAGTAAATTCATAGAGAAATATACTTTCTTTCATAACAAAAATTTAACCTTCATATATTGGTACAAGCAAACGAGAAAGGAGATCATCATGAATTGGTTAGAAGCTTTTATATTAGGCATAATTCAAGGCTTAACAGAGTTTTTACCGATTAGTAGTACAGGGCATCTTTATTTAGGGCGACATCTTTTTCAATTAGATGAAGCAGGTTTATTTTTAGATACGATGCTGCATATTGGAACGTTACTTGCGGTGTTTATTTATTACAAAAAAGAATTTATATATTTAATTAAAAATCCGTTCTCAAAGCTTATGTTTTTACTTATTGTTGGAACGATACCAGCTGTAGTGATTGGCTTACTATTTAAAGATTTCTTTGAAGATATTTCAAAAACAGGTATCACCATAGGTTGGGAGTTTTTAGTGACAGGTTTATTTCTGTTTATGGCCGATAAACAAAAAAATGGACGTAAAAAAATGGACGACATTACATATAAAGATGCATTTATCATTGGTTCATTTCAAGCGGCTGCTATTTTCCCAGCAATTTCTCGCTCTGGTATGACAATTGTCGCTGCATTATGGAGAAAGCTAGACCGTGAAACAGCTGCGTACTTTTCGTTTTTATTATCAACACCAGCGATTGCCGGCGCTATCATCTTGCAATTTGTTGATGTTTTTCAAGGGAAAGCAGAATCTATTTCTAGTACATCATTAATTGTCGGAACGTTATCAGCAGCGTTCTTTGGTTACATAGCAGTTTCATGGATGATTCAATATTTAAAACGGCATTCATTAAAAGTATTTGCGTATTACGTATGGGGATTAGGTATTTTAATTTTAACGTTGCAATTTACTAACGTGTTTTAATATAGAAGCTATTAGTTTAGATCCTGTTTCATTTAAACACGACAGGATCTCTTTTCATTAAGGGGGAAAATATGTTTAATAAGGCTATTGTTATTGGTGGAAGTATGGCAGGAAAACTTGCAGCAAAAGCTTTGTCAACTTCTTTTAAAGAAGTAATCATTTTAGAAGTGGGTGAAAGATGGGATGGAAAAGCTTCGAGAAAAAGAGTTCCGCAAAGCAATCACCCTCATGTGTTATTAAAAGGCGGAGAAAGAGCAATTGAGGAATTATTCCCTAATATTACGAATGAATTAATAGAAGCAGGCAGCATCGTAAATAACTTTACTCGTGATTTGAAATGGCATCAATTTGGTTTATGGAAACAGCCATTCATAGGAGAAGTGCATATGATTCAACAAAGTCGGCTGTTGCTAGAATGGCATATTCAAAAACGTATTGATCAAATTTCAAATGTTACCACTAAATTTGAAACATTGGTTGAAGGATTATTAGTAGATGGAAAGCTTAACAAAGTGTATGGAGCAAAAACCAAATGTTTAGAGACAGGTGTACACGCAGAAGTTCATGCAGATATTGTTGTTGATGCGAGTGGGTTTGGTTCAAAAAGTATAGAGTGGTTACAAGAATATAATATTGAAGTGCAAGAAGAAAAAGTGCGTATTGATTTATTTTACGCAACTAGAGTGTTTAAACTTAAAGAAAATGAGAAGTTAGACTGTTGTAATATGCTAATGTCTCCAAGTTTCCCTGAAAACCCTTATGGAGTTCTTATTCAAACGATTGAAGATAATCGTTATTTTGTTACTTTTAGTGGATATGCAAATGAGAAAGCACCACAAACAGATGATGAGTTTTATGATTTCGCTGAAAATCTATCAATCCGTAATGTAACAGATTTTCTAAACAAAGCTGAGGGAATAACTGATATAAAGACGTACAAAATCCCTTATCAAGTACGTCGGCGATTTGATTTAGTTAATAATGTACCGGAAGGGTTGTTAGTAGTTGGAGATGCACAATGTCGTTTTGATCCTGTTTTCGGTCAAGGTGTTTCAGTTGCAGCTATGGAAGCTTATCAGTTGCAATTACTTCTGCAAGGTAGGACAAAACTTGATAAAACATTCACGCAACAATTTTATAAAAAGGCCGCTAACATAATAGAAACCCCTTGGGATATGACAACAACGGAAATATCACGTCACCCGCAGCTAAAGAGAGAATTAACTACGAAACAAAAATTTCAACTATGGTATACGAAACAAATATATCGACTATCTGCAAGTGATTCTGATGTTTATATTCGGTTAGTACGAGTGATGAATTTAATTCGTAGTCCATTTCATCTTTTTCATCCGAAAGTGCTACTAGCTGTATTACTTAATCGAAAGAAATAGCAGGAATATAATTGATTAAAAAAGAATGTATAACAGTTAGTAAATCAAGAAGGAGAATACGGGATGGAAATATACATAGAGCAACTAAAGAAACAAGATGCTGAGGATTTATTTACGTTTGAACTTACGAATAAATCTTTTTTTGAAACAATGGTACCAACTCGTGGGTCGCAATATTTCAATTTTGAATATTTCCAAAAGCTACTAGACGATTTATTAATAGAACAAGCGGATGGAGATTCTTATTTTTATTTAATTCGTAATGAAGAAAATGAAATTGTAGGACGAATAAATTTAGTAGATATAGATACGGAAAATCGAAGCAGTTCGTTAGGTTATCGAGTCGGAGAAAAGTTTACTAAAAAAGGAGTTGCAACAGCAGCTGTAAAATTAGTTTTAGACGTGGCGAAAAATAATGAAATTAATGAGGTTCTTGCTAAAACAACTACTAATAATCTCGCATCACAAATTGTACTAGAAAAAAGCGGATTTTCTTATCAAAACAAAGCAGATACAAATTCTGTAGAATTAAACGGGGAACATGTGAAATTTGTACATTATATATGGAGAAATACTTCGCGCTTATAATAAGGGGGACTTATACATGAATGATTTACGTTATCCAATTGGCCAATTTACATACAAACGTCCTATAACTGAAGATATGATTGATACATGGATTCAAGAAATTGAAGATTTACCTAATGAACTAACAAAGGCAATTAAAGATTTAGATCAGAAGCAGTTAGACACACCATATCGAGTTGGTGGATGGACAGTTCGTCAAGTAGTCCATCACGTTGTTGATAGCCATATGAACAGCTACATACGCTTTAAATTAGCACTAACAGAAAAGAATCCAACGATTAAACCATATAAAGAAGAGAAGTGGGCAGAACTACCTGATTCTAAATTACCAGTAGATGTTTCACTAGTAATGTTAGATTCATTACATAAAAGATGGGTTAACCTTTTATATTCGCTAGAACTTGAAGATTTAGAAAAGACCTTTAATCATCCTGAAACCGGTGAAACAAAACTTGCTGCTGCAATTGGACTATATGCATGGCACGGACGTCATCATACAGCTCATATAACTTCATTAAGAAAGCGACTAAATTGGTAACATGGAGATTACATTAGAGAAGGCAACAGAAATTGATGCAGCAGCTTTATTTCAAATGCAAACAGACTCATTTAGCCCTTTATTAAATAAATATAAAGACTATGAAACAAATCCAGCAAATGAATCTATTGAAAAGATTATTTCAAGGATAAATAATCCCAGCAGTAACTTTTATAAGATGATAATAGATTCGAATCTTGTTGGAGCGATATGTATATCCCAAAAAGAAATACCTTATAAATTTTGGATCAGTCCAATGTTCATTCATCCAATCTATCAAGGAAAAGGAATCGCTCAGAAGGTACTTATTTCAATTGAAGAGATGTTTCCAGAAGCGCGCAGTTTTGAACTTGCTACTATTTTAGAAGAAGAGAGAAATTGTTTTCTATACGAAAAGATGGGGTATAAAAGAACAGAAGTTATAAAGAAAATAAATGATAAAACTACACTTATTTATTACAAAAAAGAAAGGTAAAGCATTTGAAATACGCTTTACCTCTTTATGTTATTTAAGATTAAATATACGAAAATAATGCATATTCTTCCAAAATACTCGGGTTAGTAATTTCGGAAATGAATAAACATACAAAAATGTTATTTTGTCGTATATGTTACTAACGCTTTTTGAATGCTTAAAATACTATCGTCACCTTTAAATTCTTTCGTAATTGGTGTACTCAAACTCGATACCCATATTTTAAGTTCTGCATCTAAATCAAAATGACCAGCTGTTTCAACACTAAATTGTGTAATGCTTTTATAAGGAATAGAATGATATTCTGTTTTCTTACCAGTTACTCCTTGTTTATCTACTAAAATAAGACGGCGATTTGTAAATACGATTAAATCACGAATCAATTTATAAGCATGCTCAACTTTCTCATCGTCTAACATAATCTTCTCTAAATCACGTTCTACACTTTCTGTACTCGTATTTGATGCATTTCCTAAAATACCGCTAAATAAACCCATATGAAATTCCTCCTCCATTATTTATGGATTGTGTTACTTATATTGTACCATGCTATTTACTAAGACATTATGACATTGCTTTAGTAGTTTTTGGTTATTGTTGCAATTAATTTATATAACCTCATCTTAAAATCTTGTGCTAACATGTAAGTAAGAAAAAAGAAGCAGAGGGATATAGCATGAAAAATATCGGTTTAGTATTAGAGGGCGGAGGAATGAAAGGTTTGTATACTGCAGGAGTACTCGAATATTTTATGGAAAAGAACTTATTCTTTCCATATGTAGTCGGTGTATCCGCTGGAGCCTGTATGGGGGCAACCTATTTGTCACGTCAAAAAGGGCGAAATAAGAAAGTAAATACAGAGCTAGTGTCAGATCACAGATATATATCTTATCGAAATTTAATTCGAAAACGTGAACTGTTTGGAATGGACTTTTTATTTGATGAAGTACCTAATAAAATTGTCCCATTCGATTTTCAAACTTTCTTAAACTCTAATGAACAATTTGTTATAGGGACGACTGATTGCGAATCAGGACAAGCTATTTATTATAATAAAACAGAACACGGAAATGATATTTTAAAAATCATTCGTGCATCTAGCTCAGTGCCGTTTATAGCACCTGCTGTAGAATATGATAATCGAAAATTGTTAGATGGAGGGATTATAGATCCTATACCAGTTTTAAAAGCTCAAACTGATGGTTATCAAAAGAACGTTGTTATTATGACAAAACCAGAAGGATATGAGAAACAGCGTAATAAATTTTCTGGACTAGCTAAAATTTTATATAGAAAATATCCGAATATCGCAGAATCTTTAGTAGAACATTATCGTTTTTATAACGAGACGATATCTTATATGGGGCAAATAGGACAAAAAGATAATTTTTATGTCATTCAGCCTAGCGTGCAGCTTCCTATAAGCGGAATAGAAAGAAATAAGGAAAAGCTCGTTAATTTATATAATCTTGGTTATACAGATGCTCAATATCATTATGAAAACTTATTAAATTGGATAGAGAAATAAAGGAGGAGAAAGTTGAAGTTAGGAAAACAAATTATTTTTAAGGAATTGCAGAAAATGCATAGTCCGCTGCATAAACGGTTTCCTTATCGTGCTACAGCAAAATTGCAGCGAGACTTAAAAAGTAAACTTACCGAAGATGACTGTTTAAACGCTGATTTTAATCATTATTGGATGCATACAGCAGGCACTTTAAGTTCTGTACTAAATGGAAACGAACAGAACATTACGTTTCAGCAAATAAAATGGTTACGGTTATCGTTTTTTGAATGGTTTCCGCAATATCGTTTTCTAGAAACAGAAATTGTGAAGTACCCCATTTTGTATAGAGATTTCATGAGTTATGAGAAGACCCGGAAACTAATACTATATTATCTTACTGAATAAAAATAAAAACGTACAAGTTATGCTGCTTGTGCGTTTTTTGTTCATAAAACAGACAATATTTATACCTTGTTTATATAGGGATTTTAATGTGCAGAAAGAAGTACTTATAGAATGAAATAAGGGAGAAGAGGCGTTTAGCGATTGTTTTCCTTTAATGCATTGTCCAACTCGAATATCGTTAGTTATTTATGTTAAAATATTTCGAGTGAAATTAAGACAGGAGGGACAACATTAACATGGAAAACGTATCAAATATAGATAAATTGGAATCAATAAAATCTTTACAATCAACAATTCGTAAACTTGAAAATGCACTATCACAGATGACTCAAAAAGGTGCAAATACTACATTAGTGAAAAAACGATTTAAAGCTGTTAGCGTAGGATTAGCAGTACTAGAAAACGTTTGGAATCAAGAAAATCACCAGTATAGTCAAGAAGAGTTAGCAGAATCTGGTAATGTCCTTGCTGGTTTGCTTCCATCAATTGAGAGAGCCTATGATAAGTCTACAGCTGGTAGTCCGCAAAGAACACTTTTAACAAGAAGAATAAAAGCGTTGGAACTTTCTATTCAAGCAATTGATAAACTTTCTAATAAATAACTTATCTAAATACATAACATCCGAATCCTAATTTTATAAAAGCAGTTTAGTGAAAAGAAAGAAATACAAAGGAGGAAGAGGGATGACTTTAATAATTAGTCCTAAGTTAGAGGAGCTTATTAATCAATTGAAAAATGGAAACGAGAAAGCTTTGTATACTTTTTTGCACGAGATAAAGTTAAATAATACGCCGCTAATAGAACAATGTCCTGTAGAAAATCAGTATAAGCTTATAACGTATATATGGTTAGGGGATCAAAAAACTGAAAACGTTTATGTATTCGGCAGTTTCCCTGGTTGGGATCTGCCTTTAAATCAATTAAAACGGTTATTACAAACAGATATTTGGTATCAAACGTTTAGGACGGATAAGAGCTTTATTTCAACTTACTATTTTTCAGTAAACGATTTTTTTGAAAATGATTGGATAAAGCGTAGTGAACAGTACCAACTAGACCAATTTAATGGAAATACATTTGGAGAAGGTGCCAATAAAGCGTCTGTGTTAAACATAGGTATGGAAGTGCAGTATAGCAGTCGTTTCCCTTCAAATCATTATCCCTCTGGAAAAATTGAAACATATTCTTTTCATAGTTCGATTTTAAATAACACACGTAAAATTCATATTTATACGCCTCATGATTATTCTCACACTTCACAGCTTCAAGAACGTCTCATTGTATTTGATGGAAATTCATTTATTAATAACCTTTCAATCGCAAAAACACTCAATTATTTAATTTACGAAAAAGAAATCCCATCTTGTATTGCTGTTGCTATAGAACCAGTTGATCGGCTAGAAGAACTAACCTATAACGATAAAATGAATGCATTTTTAACAGAGGAATTACTTCCGTGGATTAAAGCTACGTATCCTGTGCATCACGAAGCCAAACATACAACTATTGCTGGATTCAGTCTTGGTGGTTTAGCAGCTTTTTATGCAGCACTTCAAAATCCACATATTTTCGGGAATGTGTTGTCAATGTCTGGATCCGTACATTGGAAAAAGGATGCTTATGAAAATAAAATTCCTTGGATTGAAAATCAAATTTTATCTATAAATTCCAATGCAATTCAACCTCATTTTTATATGACAGTAGGAGAACTCGAAAATGAATCTCTTTTAACGGCTAATACACGCTTGTATAAAGCTTTAAAAGAAAAGGGATACCAAATTACTTACGAAGAGTTTCAAGGCGGTCATGACGGTGTTTGGTGGCGAGAAAAGTTATTTGCTGGATTGAGAGCATTAAAACTTACAAAAACAACACTATAAAATAAAAAGGAGAGAGATTCTATGAATCAAGAAGAACTAGATAAAAAACTAAAAAAGCAAGAGATTTTAGTAAAAGACGAGAAAGTTTGGACCTTTACGTATGAGGACCATATTAGTTCTATCGTTAAAGAAGCAGAAAAGAAAGGGTCTTTTGATAATTTGCCTGGTAAAGGGAAACCTCTAAATTTAGATAAAGACCTTTCGTACAATCCTGAAAAGCAACTGTATAGAACGTTAAAGAATAATCATGTTTTACCTAGGTGGATTGAGATTTCAAAGGAAATTGATGATTTAAAAGAAAAGCTAAAAGAAAATACAAATACTGCAGAAGCAGCAGATTTAATTCGAACTATTAATAAAAAGGTTTTAGAACATAATTTACTTTGTCCACCAAGTGCGCAAAAAACGAGGGTGAAAACGGATTTTTAACAATTTTTAATTAAGCTATCTCTTGCTATATAATTAAGTAAGGCATTTTCAATTCATTATTAAAGGGAGGCAAATGGACAACCTATGATGTTACTTACACAGCTAAACTTTGAAGAAATGCCGCATGTTGAATATATGCCTCAAAAGGGAATGTTACAGTTTTTCGTAAGTGCTGACAATGAGCTGTTCGGAGCAGATTTTGATCATCCAACAACCCAAAAAGACTTTCGAATTATTTATCATTCTACAATTATAGAAGATTTAAATAAGGTAATTACTGATTTTAGTTATTTAAAAGAGGACTTTATCATACCCGAAGCAGCAAAATTAAAGTTTGAATTGGATTATCAACCAGTAACATCAAGGGATTATCGATTTGAAAAGATTTTTAGTGAGGATATTGATTGGGAAGAAATTGTTGATGAAGAAAATAATACAGAATTAGGCGAACTGTATGATGATTTATGTAAAGATCAAGGACATAAAATTGGTGGTTATCCATTTTTCACACAGACAGATCCAAGGAAATGGGAAGAAAAATACCAGCAACATAACATATTATTGCTGCAAATCGATACAGACGATTCATTAAATATTATGTGGGGAGATTCTGGTGTTGCTAATTTCTTTATTAAGAAAGACGATTTGTTAAATCTAGATTTTTCCAATGTAATATACAATTGGGATTGTTATTAAAAATATATAAATGAAATACTAGCAAGCTAAAAAATCTTCCTGAAGGTAAGGGAGATTTTTTTATGTTAAAAATAAACGTTATGTTAACTAGAATGAAGAACGATGAGTGTAATGAAAGTCAAGCGTAAATAGTAGAAATAACAACAAATAAAGTAAAGTTGTAAAACGTGTGTAAATAGCAATATAAATTCATTAAGTACAACATAAAATAAAATTATTAATTTATATTTTGTATAGAAATAATTTTTCCGCATAAAAATTTCTTATTGATCAAAAATGATTTTAATTCGTCAAATCTTAATTAATTATTGATTTAAATTTGCTACGATGAATTTATAACAAAAAACGATAAAAACTGTAGAAATTCGTTTAGATAAGATTTTGTGTGAATCTCACTAAAAAACTCTGCTTCGTCTCATTAAGTATAGTTTACTTGGTTTTTGATACCTGAGATTGCTTTATTTCAATAACTTCCTATAATATATATTATGTTAACTAATTAAAAATAATAAACTTATTAAATGTTAGTATTGGTTGTTATGCTTCCCCTTTCTCTTTGGATTAATACTGTGTGATGGATTGTGCGGTAATTGTTTTTTAGTTGTTTTATAAAATAATGTTTCCTGATAAAAATTATATTTAAGGAAATAAAAATGCAATTCGTTTAACATGAACGCATTAAACGAATTGCCCGGATATTATTAAGAATAGGTTTTTAAGATTAGTTTGCTACAGCGATTGCTTCGATTTCAATTAATAAGTTATCGTTAATTAACTTTCTAACTTCTACAGCTGAACTTGCTGGTGGATTCTTAGTATCTATGTATTGATCTCGAATATCTCTGACAATGGCCATTTGAGAAATGTCTGTTAAGAAAAATGTTAATTTTACTACATCATTAAAGTTTAATTTTGAAGTTTCTAATGCAATTTTAATATTTTCAAATACTTGTCGCGTTTGTGTAGCTAAATCATCAATACCCACTATTTGACCGTCAGTATTGATCGCTACTTGTCCAGATATGTAAATTGTTCGTTTAGCGTTACTAACTTCGACTACATGTGAATACCCAAAAGTTGGTGGCATCGTTTCTGGATTGATAAATTTCTTTTGCATGGCTCTTCTCTCCTTTTAATATCTTTTTTTCTTTATATTAGGTTTTAATTTCGGATTATCCTCTATTTACTAATTATTGTCCATACATCATTCAGCTGCTACACATGCAAAAGTATATTAGTCACTTTAATTCAAAGTTTTTAATAGATTATGTACGTTTGATTTTTTTGAGCGCTTGTTATAATTACGCCTTTTTGTATTAATTCTTCAGTTACTTTTGTATAGAAAAAGTGATACCACCAAATAAAAAATTCTTCGTAAGTTATTTCTTTTGAGTATCTGCTGCTCGCAAAGTATTCTTTTAAAGGTTTATCGTTTTCTTTAAATAATAAGACTAAATCTTCACTGATTGTGTTTGCAATTTCGTTAAGTATTGGTAAGTCTGCTGTTTTAAACACAGGAATAACAGGTTGTGAATTTTGATATAAGCCTAATTTTTCGTAAATTACATTTAAATTTATGTCTACTTGTCTATCTGCCGCTAGAAAATTTTTAACTAATTGCTTTTTCGTATAATTAATATCAGAAATAGCATCGTGCAAAAGTTCTTCAAATGTTTCTTTATTTGCAGTTATTAAATTCAAATTTGTATATCGAGTGTTTCCATAAAGTCCAATTTGATATTCACTTAAATCCAAATACGTATTACCATACATTCCAAAGGCCTCTTTCTCTATTTGATCTTGTTCTTGAATCGCATAATAATATCTTTTATTGTTTCTCAAAGGTCGTTCCGTTTCTAAATAGTTTTTTTCAATGTTATTTATTTGTCCAGAATCTAATAACACACCACTATATAGTAAAAGACTATACGATTCTTTAGATAAATGATTAAATGTCTCGATTCTTTTGGAAAGTGCCTCAATTTGATTTGAATAATTTCCAACGATTTTAAGTGTTGGTTTAATTAGAGGCTCACATAGGTTATAAAGTTTTTCTCCTTCAGTAACTGTTATAACCATACACGTTGGATAGTAACTCTCTCCTATCTTTTTCAATAATCCTTCTAGTTCTAATGCATGTATTTGTTTTTCGAATTCTTCGTTCGTCCAATTTAGCTTCGTTTTTATAGTATTTGATTCTATGCCTAGATGAAGCATTACAAGTAAATATTGAAGATTTGTTCCACTTATTTTTATAGATGGAGAATTGTCTCCAGTTGAAATCATTTTAGCCTCATAAGCTGTTTGTAGTATTTTCTCTGGAGTATTATTAACAAGCATCATTGAATCCCTCCTTTTTAATCAAGTAAATTGTAAAATCTGTGTATTAACTATGTTCTATCAATAAAAATAAGTATCCTCTAATAACCTCAAATTAAAAACCTTAGCATAGCAATACTAAGGTTTTTGGAATTCTTATAACAAATTATTGCTTGATGTTAAAATGATTCGTTCATAGTCTTTTTTAAATTGATTATCATTTTTTAACCAACTTTTAAATGTTAATTCGTTAATATTTATATTTAAACAAGCTGTAGTAATACATTTGTTTTTCTCATAATCCTTAAGAAAATTATGTTTTCTTTGCTGAACAGCAGATTGAGTTCTTTTTAATTTTCGATCATGTAATTGATCTAAATGTAGACTTTCTTTCTGAAATATTTCATGTTTTCTACGCAAATAAAGATCTTTGTCTTTATAAATCCACTTTGAAAATAGTTGTATTGATTTTCTTCCGGATAAAATGACACGATAATGTTTATTTTGATTTAGTAAGTTGGAAGGTAAATTATGATTTTGTAAAAGCTTGTTTAAAGTATTCATAAAGTTATATGATCCTCCCACAAAACTTACTGTATAAGTATCATAATTGACGTAACCATCCCCATCAAAATACCCACGAGCAAAGTGATGTAAATATTCTTCTGGTACAAAAGGAAATTCGATGTTAAATGATTTACATGGCCTGATTCCGTGTATGTTCATAAGATCGTCTCTTATTGTTTTACAATTAATGTTTAGCATATATACGCCTGTTTTTTTGTTTTGATAAAGCGGCTGGTTTGAGTTTAGTTCTCTTTTTATATCTTCTAAAATGTAACTTTCTTTTTGTGAAATACTGACACATTGATTTTCTTTTGGTATAACGCCGTCAACTGCTATAAACCCTAAAATATAAGCCATGTTATTTGACCAAGTTTTAAAAAAATCTTCTTTTATGCCATACTTTCTCTTCCAGCTCCCTATAGCTCGCCTTGGAACGTTATTGTCTGTTAAAACCATACGAATATACCTTGCAGACACATTAGCAAGCATAGCGATTTCTGAGGTACTCTTCCCTTCTGCATACAGATGAATGGTTTCAGATTTTGATAGTTTACACTTGGACTTCTTTTTTCTTTCTATTTTCATTTATGGACCCTCCTTCCTTTGATTTATTAAAGGTGTATCTACTTCTATAACATATAATGAAGCGTATGTTCTTTGTGGATTCTAAAAAGGAATTTACTTAATAAAAACAATTTACAATGGCTTAACAATAACCTGCTTCTATATGGCGTAATGAATTTGAAGAATTTACGAACTGCAATGCATTTAAGATGAAAGGTAAAATAATTTAGTTTAAACTAAAAGTAGCTACAATAACAACATACGTATATTGTTAAACGTAAAAAGGAGAACTAATGAATAAGAAATATACAAATCAAATTCATACTGATATGAGTTTTAAACCGAAAGATATTATGGGTTTAATGGCGGATTACTTTAAAATGAAGTCAAAGCTGCGTCCTATAAAGAATTTACCTATTGTTTTATCGAATAAAGATAATGAATCTTTGGAGAGTATTACATGGTTTGGCCATTCTGCTTCTCTTTTAAAAATAGAAGGTAAAAATTTGTTGTTAGATCCTATGTTTGGAGATGCCTCTTCCCCATTCCCTGTCTTTAATAGTAAACGTTATAGTGGTGTTTTTTCTTTAGAACGTGATGATCTTCAAGAAATTGATGCGATTATCATTTCTCATAATCATTATGATCATTTAAATTACAAAAGTATTATGCAGTTAAAAGATCGTGTAAAGCATTTTTATGTTCCGACTGGAGTTGCGCGTTATCTTATTAAATGGGGTGTTTCACCTAATAAAATAAGTGAGCATAATTGGTGGGATGAAATTACGTTTGATAATATTAAATTAGTTTGTACACCTGCAAGGCATTTTTCTGGACGAAGTATGACAGATAGAGATTGTTCATTATGGTGTTCATGGGTTATCCTCGGTCAAGAAGCGAAAGTTTTCTTTAGCGGTGATAGTGGTTATGCTCCACACTTTAAGGAGATTGGTAATAAATACGGTCCGTTTGATCTTACTTTAATGGAATGTGGACAATATGATGCGAGATGGTCTGCAATTCATATGTTACCAGAAGAAACCGTACAAGCTCATATTGACGTTAAAGGAGAATTGCTCGTTCCTATTCATTGGGGTGCTTTTACGTTAGCATTACATGAATGGAGTGATCCTATTGAACGTGTTACGAAAGAAGCAAATCGTTTAGGAGTTAATATTTCAACGCCACAAATCGGTGAAATTATTACGTTACAATCTAAAGAGTATCCTACGGCTGCTTGGTGGCGAGAAGTATAATTAGAATAAAAAGCGAACCGATTAAATATTGATGGTTCGCTTTTTATTCATTTATGACTCATCTATTAAAATTCTTTGTTTTATCTACTGGAATTGCGTTTTTCATCTTTTCTGTTGTCCAATATCCTGTAGGGTCTCCTATATCGTTTGAATATTGAATAGCAGATGGGATATTGGGAGCTTCCTTTTTTCATGAGCTCCTCCTTCTATTACATACTAATCCCCCCTAATTACTACTTCACTATATTTTCTTTCCCACTATTTAAAATTCTACTTGTCGACACAGAGGTAGAATCAATAATACTCACCCTCACGTTAAATTTTATCTTTAGTTTCAATTCGATTACATTAGCTATTTTCTGTTACTGCTTGCACTAATTTATGTATTGAATCTATTGGGCTGGTCTGCTTAGCTAATTCTTTATTCTTATACTCTACTAATTTATGATTTGATAAAACGCAAGAGTGCTCTAATATTAATTCATTATAAAGTACTTCAGTTAAAAATTTAGGTATCATCTCTCCTACGCCGTAATTATAGTCACTTAGAATCCAAGATACCTCTTTCCAATCTAGAATTCCTTCTGAGACTTTTTTTGGGGTGTGATATGTAAATTCATTAAGTAGCTCAACTAGATATACATATATGCCACCAGAATATGAGGAATCCTCCCATTTAATAATGCCTTTAAATTGAATTTGATTTTGTTCCACATCTATATTTGTTTCTTCTTTTATTTCACGAATTGCATTTTCTAACGGTGTTTCCCCTTTTTCTATCTTCCCTCCTACACCGTTCCATAATCCTTTTACAGGATCATATTCTCTGTTTAGCATAAGTATTTCTTCATTTCTTTTTATAAAACATAAAGTATGCTTGTACATTTTTAATTCATTCCTTTGTTCTTAATAAGTTCTAACAGGTGATATTAAATATACTGCTGCAGATTGTTCACCTGCTTCAATTAATATCGGCCTCATGGAGCCACCAAAACTTAAAGTAACTCTATCTTCTTTTATTGCTTTTAAAGTATCGACCATATACCGTCCATCAAAAGATATATTTAATTGCTTTTCACCGTGAATAGCATCTATTTGTTGTGTCTCGGATATTTTACCAATCTGAGAAGCGTTAGATGAGATTAGTATTGTGGATTCGTCGATGATTTCTAAGTTAACGTTGTTGTTTGCCCATTCACTAGCTAATAAACTTGACCGATCTACACCTTGTAAAATCTTTTTTCTATCTATATTAATAACCGTTTGGGATTCATTTGGAATTAGGCCGGTTATATTAGGATATTTTCCTTCAATAAGCCTTGAATACAACGTAATTGTACCGAATTTAAAAATAATGTGACTCTCTGAAAGATATATGTATACTAAATTTGAATTATTGTTCATTAATTTTAATAGTTCACTAATAGTGGAACTTGGTACAATACAATTTAATTTCGCATGTGAAGAAATGGGGATTTCACGTAAAGCCAGTCTATGTGAATCAGTAGCAGCACAAATTAATTTGTTATGATCAATAACAAAATGTACGCCAGTAAGAACGGGTCTAGATTCATTTTTAGCAGCTGCAAAGACAGTTTGTTTAAATACTTCAATCAACTGTTCCATTTCTACTTGTATTTCTGCATGATCGTCTATAAATGGTACATTCGGAAATTCGTTCGCCGAGAATCCATTTAAGTTTAAAGTAATTTCATCTGATTGAATTGAAATCAACTGCTCATTCATACTTTTTATTAAAATTTCACTTGGCATTTTCTTAATAATTTCAATGAAATATTTTGCTGGTACAACAATACTTCCTACTTTTATAATAGTTGTAATTTGTACACCTTCAATTGAACTAGGTATAAACTTTTCAATGAAAACATTCGAATTACTTGCGACTAAAGTAATTCCAGATTGATCTGCTGTTATTTTTATTCCGGATAATATAGGAATTAAAGTTTTTGTTGAGATAGCTTTACTTACTTCTGAAAGAGCTTGTGTAAATTGTTTGTGATTAACGGTAAACTCCATTTTTCCCCCGCCTTAAATGAAATAATATGTTTATGAAGATTGATGAATAATAGTTCCATTAAAAATATAAGGTATTGTTTCTTTCGTTTGTAAAAGGCCTTTTAAGTGTTTTGGTATACGTAAATAAGGTTCTGCTTTATGTAATTCCATCCAGATAATTTCTTCAATTTCTTTTGGTCGTGATATGCAAATTTCCCCTCCGATTATTTCTCCTAAAAAATTAAAGAAGATTGCATGATGTCCTCTTTCCTCAAAAAACGCTTCACTAATGGAACAAATCCCTTTTACATGTATATCTAGTCCAGTTTCTTCTTTCACTTCACGAATTGCTGCCTCTTCTAACGTTTCACCAAATTTTACTGCCCCACCTGGTAATGTATAATAAGAGCCATTTTTTCCTTTGTTTTTAACCATTAAGAGCTTTTCGTGACTTTCATCGTATAAAAGCGCGTATGTAACATTCACCTTTTTCATATTTAACCCCTTTCAATGATAAGAATTTTCTGTCTTTATTTCATTCTACCATTAAATTGTTTTTATTCACAAAAAAGAAAAGAACGTGTTTTGAAAAGGAATAATCAAAAAACGCCCTCTAAATGTCAAAAAGTCGATTCGTTTAAAGAATACCAAACAATAGCAACTATAAATTTAATATGTTTTTTACAACCTTTTTTCTAAATAGTAGTGATGATGTCCTTTAGGATGATCTTTACTGACTCCGATCACTTTATATCCATGTTTTTTATAAAAGTTTGGAGCTTGGAAACTAAAAGTGTCTAAGTTTATCAGCCGACATTCTTTTTCGATTGCAAATTCTTCAATTAGTTTCATTAATTTGCTGCCATAGCCTTCGTGTCTATATTCTTCAGACACCCACAGAAAGTCAATATGCAGGTGATGCCAAAATGTTACCGCTGTTACCCCTCCGATTATTTCTTCTTTTTCATTCCTTACTATAAAACTTACCTTTTCTGAAGGTGTTTTTTCTTCATTTGAAAGATGTTTTTGGTTATATTCAATTACTTTCTCTCTTATGTAATTACTATCTTCTTGAATCCATTGTTTTTGAATTTTCATTTTTAATATCACGCACCTTTTTATATTTACGTAATCTATTCAATTTAATAATTAAATTATCCTGTCTTTATTAATAGTAGGTTACGTAATAAGTAAAGGATGAAATCCAGATATTTCGAGTGGAGACTCTAATTGTAATTAATAGTAAATATCCTTTTTACGTGGTTTTATTTTGACGTGGAGTACATTGTTTACACATTATCTTATAATGTAAAAATAATCTTTTAAAAAGAGCCCTAGCATAAGGACTCTTTCTTAGCATTAAGCTATTTTTCGATTTAACGATTTTATTTCCTTCTCCTTTTCTGCATTTGGAGGACGGATTATTATAGAGATAACGAAAGATATTACACATAGAACACCGATTGTAATGAAGGTTGGTTGAAATCCGCCAAGTAGTGCTCCAATGAATGATCCTGCAAGTGCACCAAATCCGAAACCTTGGTAAACAATCCCGTAGTTTGTACTATGGTTTTTTAATCCGAAGAAATCCCCGACAATGGCAGGGAATATAGTGATATTACCACCAAAGCAAAAGGCAACACTTGCTACACAAGCAAAATAAATCCCGTAATTTAGTGGAATAAAACTTAAAGTAAAGACGGACAATCCAATAATAATAAATGTAGCAGAGACGATTTTTAATCGGCCTATTTTATCTGATAACGTTCCAAGAATAATTCTACCTATTGTATTAAAGATTGCAATCATTGCGACGGCATTTGCGGCAGTCGCTGCACTAAGACCAACGAGCTGCACCCCAATGTCTTTTACCATACCGATTAAATACAGACCGCCCATACATGATGTAAATAACATGAAAAATAAGAGATATACTTGTTTTGTTTTCATCATTTCACGCGGCGTATAATCATTGTGTAATGTTTCAGTTACAGTGTTACTTACAGTTGCTTCACGTAAGAAGAATGATCCTATCACCACTAAAAGTAAGACGATAATACCCCAATATAAAAATGCTTGTGATACCCCAAGACTGTTGATAAGATTTCCGTTTATATATCTAAAGATTAAGCTTCCCATTCCATATGCCGAAACAGATATACCAGAAATAAGTCCTTTACGGTTTGGAAACCATTTAATTAAATTAGATAGTGAGGTAATATATGCTGTTCCATCAGCATATCCAACGACAACACCGGCTAATAAATAAAGTAATGGTAATGAAGAAACTTGTGAACTAAGTATTAAACCGAGTCCTAAAACAATTCCTGCAGTAGCGATAAGTTTACGGAGTCCAAATTTTTGTTGTAGCTTTCCTGCAAATAGAGTCGAGAATGATAAAGAAAAACTCGTAATTGAGAAAGTAATCGCGACTGAATTGAGGTTCCATCCAAACTTACTTACAAGGGGTTGGTTAAATAAACTCCATGTGTAAATTGTTCCTAGGCCAATTTGAACGATGATTGTACCTAGAACAATTAGCAACGGATTTATAGATGATTGTTTCATACTAACTGTCCCCTTTTTTTATCATGACATGAATTTTCACAATTAGTATATCCATGATAAATTGCACGATACCGTACGGAAAATGGAAATTAAGTTAGTTTACACAAAAAGACACTTCATCAAGAAGTGCCTCTTTGTAGGTTATATACAGATGTATTTAAAGAAAGCTTTGTTAAGATAAGACATTTTCAAATGCTTATGTACATATGTTATCAAATAATTTGCTGAAAGTGATGAGACTTAAGACGTATTTTTCTTTCATAAATAAGTCGGAGAGAAAATTAATATTCGATTTCCTCGAAGTCTTTCGGCTGCGGTACAGTTTGCATATTTGCTGCATCTTTCGGATCGCTATAAATCGCATTTTGTTCTGTGTTTACATCCTTTATATTTTGTTTTTTATTTTTATTTTTATTCACTTCATTTTTCATTATATTTCACTCCTTTTTATTATAGGAGTAGTTATGCCCTAATCGTATTATTTATACTGCTATTAAATGTATCTGCGACTAAATTGCTAAATTCACGTAAATAATATAAATAATTGTCTCCACCATAGTTGTATCTTTTATTGTACATTTTAGCAACGACGACATTATATTCTGGAATGACTAATATCGTGGGTCCTGTAATTCCTAATATTTGATAAGAACCTTTCGGAACTCGCTCACCAAGTTCGCTAAGTAAAGCAGGTTCATTTTGAATGAACCAAAACAACCCGTTTTGAGGTAGTTCTTTATTTTTATACGCTGGATTTTGTATGCTTGTAGCAAGTTCTATAACTTCTTTTGGCACAATTTGTTTACTATTCAAGAACCCGTTATTTAAATGCAGGTTCCCCCAGTATGCAAATTCTCTCGCAGAGACAAACAAATTTTTCTCGGAGCCGTCATCTACTGCACCGACACTTTCTATAGCATCTTCAGTTGGATTTACAATAACCTTAACTAAATTTTCATCATGTTCTATTCTCCATCCAGTTTCATTGAAGTTGGCAGGTAGGAATACACGCTCCTTTAACAATTCAGGAAAACTCTTATTATACAGCTGATAAATAAGCTGCGTCACCATTCTTACATTAATATCTCTGTACGCCCAAGCTTGTCCCGGCTCAAATTCACGAAAAACTGTCCCCTCATCGGTTTCATTTAAACCGTGTGAATGGGTTACTAAGTGTCTTATCGTTGTCTTACCGAGTAATGAAGGATCATGTTTTTTAAAATAATTTACTGCCTCGTCATCAAGAGATTTTATTTTCCCCTCATAAACTGCATAAGCAACCATTAATCCTAAATAGCTTTTTCTTGCGGAAGCGACATTGAACTGTGAAGATATGTTTACTTTTTTGCTAGTAGGAGTATTTGAATGCGTTCCACTATAATGCTCTAGCACAATCTTATTATCTTTCATAATACAAAGTGCTGCCGCAGAACTTTGATTTGTCTCTTTAATATTTTCTACCCATGAAATTAATTTCTCATATTTGTACAAATAAATTCCCCCTAAAATGAAAACGAAAAAATGACAGCATGAAAGAAAAGCGTTAATACAACATAAACTGGTATTTACACTTTTCTTTCATGTGAAATATTATTCTGTACTTAAATAATCCACCAGTTCCAGCAATTAGAACAGCTGAAACAACCAACACAACCAACACACCCTACACAACCACCACAACGTCCGCCGCCACAACCACCACAGCGACCACCACAGCCACCACAACGTCCACCGCATCCGCCACAACGACGTGCATCGTCTTGGGTGTAATAATATGGATATTGATTTTGTTGCTGATCCCAATACACAACATTACCAGGTTGATAAGCATTAAGATTTAACGCTTGTAGTTCTTGTTGAAATTCATTCATTATGAAACCCTCCATTTACAAATGTAAATTCCGTCCATATCTTTAAGTTTATTTCCTTTTAAAAATAAAGTAGAAATAAGACTATAGACTAAATGCGTACATCAACAAAATATGACTTTACATTAGGTGATGTACCTTGTTTATTAGCCTATTTTCTTTATATTTTTATAGTGGACGTAATTAATATAAATAGAGACATTTAAAAGTTACTAATCCAGCAATTTAATAGTTCATCACTTAATTTTCTTTCTAGTAATTCTTTTACTGAAGGTGTCGGCATTATTGTATAGGAGTTTATATTTTCTTTAGTAAAATCAATCCAGTGAAATGCTAAATGGGACTCTTTAGATATTGGAGTAAAATCTGATTTTAACTCATTTGAATCTATTTCAAAAATGTGGTTAATTTCATGGTGGAGGTTTTCTTTAGCTTGCCATTTATTTTCTATGACGCCTAAAAATTGTTTTATACTGCATGTTACTCCAAGTTCTTCGCGTAACTCTCTTATTAGTGCATTCTCTGCTGATTCCCCAATCTCAACATGGCCACCGGGTAAAAAATAGTGATGTCCTATGTATTCAGCAACTAGTAATTTTTCATCTTTTATCATGATAGCTCGTACAATATGATGGAATTTACTTTTCATTTTGTATTCCTCCTAATCATTCACTTTATACTTGCTCAAAAATTGTCATTTAAAAGCGGGATAATATAAATCATAGGTGCTTCATATGGATGAACATTATTAATAACTGGAAGATAACATTTTACATGTTCTCGTTTACAATTTAATTGAAACTAATAATCTTGATAAACGATTCTAAAAAAGAGTATGTTTATGAAAATAAATCATCGAAACATACTCTTAATATTTTTAGTTGATTCATTCTTTTACAATAAGGTTTGATTAGCCCTATTCTTTGCGGCCTCAAAATCGAAGCCGTAGCTAAAGTATGCAATCACTACTTTTCCCTAAGCAAATCTATTCTCTATTTCAAATTTACCTGCCTGTACAAATTTTAGACTCTTAACGAACCACGAAAGCCTCTTGCGGCATAGTAAGATTCTGCCCCATTGTGATACACAAAGACGTGTCCAAAGCGATAATCGCAAAAAAGGGCACCGCCAAGTTCTCTAATATCAGAAGGTGTTTGCACCCAACTCGATGTCTTCAAATCGAAATTCCCAATATTTTGCAACGCCCGATATTCTTCTTCCGTTAATAGTTCAATGCCCATAGTAGTTGCCATATCGAAAGCGTTATTTTCTGGTTTATGTTTCTTTCTTGATTCTAGCGCTTCAAGGTCATAACAAACACTTCTACGGCCTTTAGGACTTTCTGCTGAACAATCATAAAAAATGTATTCGCCTTTTTCTTTATCAAAATCAACAACATCAGGTTCTCCGCCAGTTTTTTCCATTTCATTGAGCGACCACAACTTTTCAGTATTAGCATCCAAATTTGATTGAACATTAGCCCATTCTAGCCCTTTATGACGATTCATGTTATTCTCAAAACGATCTTTCAATGTTTGTATTAATTCTTCACGTTGCTCTAGTGACAACTCTTTTTTATTGCTCTCTTCCATAATAGTTCCTCCATTGATGTTTTTATTAATGATAGTTTAAGTATATATAAATACTGTTTTATAATAAAATGTTTAAATAATTGCGTGAATTCAGTTTGCGATAATTTATATGGATTAGTAAAACCAATTCTCCGCAATAGGGCCCTTTAACGAAACAACTTATTGTTTCTAATCAGTTTCTTAATCGATCTTTCAATTCTAGATGTTCTTCACCTTTTCACTATAAATACACGATATAACTTTATTGAAAATCGCACATCTTTAATTCAACAACAATAAGCGATATACTTCCTCACCGTCATATACATTTCCTAATGGTTTAAAACCATAACATTCATATAGTTTCTTTGCAGAAATATTATCTTTATGGACAGTTAATCTAATTTCCTCACACTCTTTAAAGTTATTTTTTATTAAGTTAATGATTTCCTGTAATGCTGCTTTTCCATATCCTTTTCCTTGCTCTTTTTCATCAACGATAAATCCGTTAATCCAATACATATCTGTTGACCCACGTACAAAAGCATGCATAATAAAACCGACTATAAGGTCACCATCATATATAGCGAGTGGAATATATTCGACATTTTCACCATCTGGTTTTATGTATACTTTAGCAAGTGATACTGCCACTGCCGGAACAAATTGCAATTGACTTTCTTTAACTTGTAACTTTAATGCATCTTCCCAATTTTCTCTCGTAACAATTTTTAATTGGACGTTCATTATATTAAGCTCCTTTAAAAAGAGAATTTATCTTTTATATTCAACGGTGTGAAATGATTCCCTTTTTCGACATCAACTTATAACATGATTTTCATAAAATCCTGAATAAATTTTTCCTCATCTAATTGTAACGCTATACGCGCCCCTTCAGATTTAGAGTGTGGGCGAAAATCAGCAAAAGTTTGTCCCTTCGTTTCGCCGCATATATCTACAGTCACTTTTCGGGATGTATAATTTAAAAATGTAGGATTCACCAAACCGCTTATAGCAAGTACATCGTGTAATAATGGCCCTTCAATAGATGGATTGAGCTTTTGGTATGCTGATAAATAATAATCGTACATTGGTTTCATAATTGGCTTAAATGAATTTTTTGTATTAGCTAAAATATAAGTAAATACATTTGGGGTTAAAACTGTTTTATTTGTTACATTTAAAGGGAATAACGTTAAATTTTTCGCTTGCTGAAATACAATTTGACTTGCTATAGGATCTCCGTACACGTTTGCCTCTGCTAATGGAGTAACATTCCCTGCTTCTAAAAAGACACCACCCATAAAACAAATTCCTTTTACATTTAACATCAAGTCATTCCATAAATTAAACGCAATTGCTAACGAGGTAGATCTTCCTACATCGACAATTGTTAAATCTTCTCCATACTTTACAAGAATCGCCGCAATACTACCAAAATTGTATATCGGAATAGATAACACACTTTCCGGTACATGTATGGGTCCTAATCCTTCTGGCCCATGAATTTCAGGGTAATACGTTGTAATTTCATTTGTAAGTGGCTTTGTTGCCCCGCTAATTACAGGAATATCTTGTCTGTTTGCTAATTGTAAAATATAAGCTGCGTTATGAGCGGCATGTATATGTTCAACATTTCCATATCCAGTTACGATACCAACAATTTCAATTTCAGGATGTAGTAATCCGTACATAATTGCAAATGAATCATCAATACCTGGGTCTCCGAAAAATAAAACTTTCTTCAAGAAACGTTCCCCTTTCATAGGTAAGATAATTATGTATATGTGGAAAAAATTTAAATCTATACAATTCTAAGCAAATATTAATAGTGAGTAGTGTGTCGATAAAAAGAACTAGTATTATACTAGTTCTTACTCTGGTAATCATCTAACAGTATAATTGAATTCCGTACAAATGCTGGACTATTACATTTTAATATAGATATTTTCCATTATATCTATATTAACCCCCCTATATTAGTTCAATATTGTTACTTTCAAATTGCAACTACTCGCAGAAAAGTCTTACCATACTTTTTCGCTCTCGATTTGCTTATAATTATCTTTTTTAAATGTTAAATGAGCAATCACAACTCCAAGTATAGTAATTATCCCTCCAATTATCGAAACAAAGCTTGGCACCTCACCTAACCATACCCAAGCGATAAAGCATGCAGTTACTGGTGTTAAATATAGAGAGCTTGTTGCCTCAGATGCACCGGCATAGGATGTAATATATGCTAATGCAATGTACGGAAGGACTGTCGGAAACACACCTAAATATATAACGCTCAAAGTGATTTCTATAGGAGCTGCTACGATTTCTTCATAAATCCCAGGTAAAAAAATAAGCATACATACAGTACCAGACCAAATTGTATATATTGTAAATGGCAAGAAACCATACTTTTTCAAGTACGACTTTTGGAAAACGAAAAATAGGCTTTCTGAAAATGCCGCTAATAATATTAGGAATACCCCACTATTCAATTGAATGGAATCTCCTTGATTTAATGATAAAAAAGTAATTCCTACTAAACTAATTACACCACCGATCCACCCATTTAATTTCATTTTTTCATTTAAAAAAACAGAAGCAAGAATTGCAGTTAATATAGGTGTTACAGATACAATTAAACTAGCAGGTCCAGCATTTACATTCTTTTCACCGTAGTTCAGCGCAATATGATAAATAGTAAATCCTAGAGCGCCAAATATAAAAATTACTGGAATGTCTTTTAAGTCAGGTAAACGTAATTTGTATATAAACGAAAACAGTAGAAGAATCAAAGAAGCTATTAATAATCGTAGCAATGTGAGGTGTTCAGGCGTGTAAGCTTCAAGGCCCATACGAATTCCTGGAAAAGCTGTCCCCCATATAAGAATTGTAAAAGCATGAGCACATACAATACGAGAATTCCATTTTTTATTCTGCATATTTTTTCTCCCTCTCCAATAAACCAGCCATTTTTTAATTACCAATTATTTCTTTTCATCATATTTAATAGTTGATACAATGTCTTCAACCAGTTATTCCTCGAAAAAACCAACCACTTTGTATTTTTAAAATGAATGAGGGAGTTTTTTAATATGTCTACCGATAAAAGACCGCCAAAATATCGACAAATAATAGACTATATGAAAGAAAAAATTGAAAACGGAGAATGGACAATTGGAAGTAAGATTCCTAGTCAGCGGCAGTTAGCGAAATTATTTCATGTCAATCGTAGTACTGTAATAACTGCACTAGAAGAACTTATGGCAGATGGTTTAATTCAAGGGAAAATTGGGGCGGGAACAATTGTAATGAATAATACATGGTCATTATTAGCGACTAATCCCCCGCCTGATTGGAGTGAATATGTGAAAGCTGGTATTCATAAACCGAGTAAATTAATGGTTCGAGAAATTAATGAAGCAGAAGCAAATAAAAAATTCATTCATCTTAGTAAAGGAGAACTTGCACCTCATCTTTTCCCGTTAGAAACCATGAAATTCATTATGGGAAACGTATGTGAGGAGCTAGATTATTTCGGATACGAGGAACAAAAAGGATATTTCCCTTTACGTGAAGCGATAAGTAATTATGTAAAATCATTCGGAATAAATACATCTCCAAGTTCTGTATTAATAGTCTCTGGTGCATTGCAAGCATTACAATTAATATCAATTGGTCTCTTACATAGAGAATCAACTGTTTTACTTGAACAACCATCTTACTTATATTCGCTACATGTATTTCAATCGGCTAATATTCACCTTTCTGGAATACAGATGGATCATCATGGTATTTTTCCTAATGATTTGATAAGACGAATTAATTATAGTCAAAAGAAAAATATTTTATATTCGATTCCTTGTTTTCAAAATCCAACGGGTGCATTAATGTCCAAAGAGCGTCGAAAAGAAATACTAAAAATTTGCGAAAAAGAACAATTGCCTATCATTGAAGATGATATTTATCGTGAGTTATGGATTGATGAACTACCTCCACCTCCGTTAAAATCAATGGATAAACATGGACATGTATTATATATTGGTAGTCTCTCTAAAACGCTTAGTCCAGGACTTAGAATTGGTTGGATTATCGGACCAGAGCCAGTTATTGATAGATTATCAGACATAAAAATGCAAACAGACTATGGATCGAGTTCTTTATCTCAAAGAGTTGCTGCGGAATGGTTAAGTAAAGGCTTTTATGAAGAACACGTTGCGAACGTAAGGATCCACCTAAAAGAGCGCAGACGAATGATGTTACAAGCTTTAGACAAGTATTGTGCAGATATTGCTACATGGGATATCCCAAGTGGTGGATTTTTTATATGGCTAACGGTTGTACCTAACATTCCAATGAAAAAACTGTTTTCAGAGGCCTTATCAAAGGGAGTACTTTTAAACCCAGGACGTATTTATGAAGAAGAATCGGATCAGTGTATACGCTTATCGTATGGATATGCTTCCACTGAACAAATTGCTCAAGGTATTTATATATTAAGTAATTTGATTCGTAAGTTAATGGCATAATAAAAATCCTCTTTTATATAAAGAGGATTTTTTGTGTACCTTATTTACCACAATCTCATTTCCTGTCCTAATAAAATAAGTTCTTCATAAGGATCTCCGTCAATTTTTAATACTTGTGCAAAAGCCGGTTCTGTTTTTACGCCTTGTTCTTTTAATTCAATTACTTCTTCTCTAATGTGTGGGTGCTGCATTAATAGCATGTGCTCCACTATCATATGTTTATATGCATTTTGGTTACGTACTGGCTGCGGTTGAGCAAATAATTCAAATTCAAAACCTTCAAATTGAAAATTCACCTTTATTGTTAAGAGATTTTTAATGTTTTTCTTTTTTATTTCAAATTCTTCGTATGAGCCATACAATGATCTAATTTCCTGTTCAAAAAAATCATAATTATGTACTTCCATTACAATGTCTAAGTCAGAATGAAGGGTATCAATTCTAATAGGGATTGTCCCGCAAAGTACAGGGCTATATAAAGCTAAATCCTCCATTATGTTTAGTTTATTAATAACTTCGTAAACTTTTTGTTGTTTATCGTTCCCAGATTGTAAGTATGTGATAGATGTAAACATAAAAGTCTCTCCTTCATTTAACGTAATACTCGTCGCACTAAATTTGAGAAAAAATTTAATCTTTTCGTTTTGTTCTAAGAGTACCTATATTTCAATATATTAAGCCAAACTAACAATGTTTTTCAACTTTTCTCCTATACTGCAATACTATAAAAATAAAAAAGGAGGAATTTTTATGAGCATTTTTAACGTGATTTTAACCATACACATTTTATTTGGAACAATATGCTTAATCACTGGTATCGTAGCGATGCTTGCTCAAAAAAAGAAAGGAAAGCATACAGAATGGGGCGAAATATATCATGCATCCTATGTTGTTATAACCATTACTGCAATTATATTGTCCATATTAAATTGGGATAAAATCGCATATTTATTTTATGTAGCAATTATCTCCTATTCATTTGCGATTTACGGATATCTCGCAAGAAAACAGCGATGGAAAAATTGGCTAGGACATCATATTAGAGGTATGTTAGGCTCATACATTGGTGCAGTGACCGCACTTTTAGTGAACATTGGGATGTATATTCCTATTATAAATTTACTACCACCAATATGTTTTTGGTTCTTACCTACCCTAATTGGCATTCCTCTTGTATCTAGTGTATCAAAAAGGTATAAAAAACAAAGGTAAAATTAATTACAGTTTAATTACCTTCTAATTTATTTTGTAAAAATAGAATGGAACATCTTATTATTATAAGGATAACCAGAAAGTGAAAATAAAAAGAATCCCATAATGCTCGGATTCTTTTTATTTATGATTTTTTTAAGACGATATTGAATGCAAACGATCCGGATAATTAGTAAACATCCCGTCTACACCCCATTTTAGTAACTTCTCCATATCTTTTTCATTATCTACTGTAAATGGATGAATTTCTAAGCCATGTTTCTTTATGTTTTTTACATAGACTGCATCAATATACTTATAGTTCATGCCTAGGCCAATGCAGTATGTTTTATAGTTTTTTATTTCTAAATCTGTTAATTGAACTGCTTTTTTATATGATAATAATTGTACTAACGGTATATTGGCATTTAAACTATGAATCTTTCGTAGACTTTCTTCACTAAATGATTGGATAATAACTTTATCACTTATTTGATAGAGATTTATAATTTCTAATAAATTTTCTTCCATTCCAGGATATTCATCTGGTGATTTTGTTTCGATATAATAATTAGCATTATGTCCAAACGTTTCAATAATTTCTTCTAGTGTTGGAACTTTAGCATTTTCAAATTCTTTCTTTGCTAACTTTGGATACTTTTTATTGAAAAAAGAACCTGCATTCAGTTGTTTTATTTCATCTAATGTATGATCTTTTACAAAATCAGAACCGTTTGTTGTACGGTTTAATGTTTCATCATGCATAGCTACTAAATGTCCGTCTTTTGTCATTTGGAGATCTATTTCTATATAGTCACCTTTTAATTGCTGTCCTAATTGATACGCTTCTAATGTATGTTCCGGTGCATATGCAGAAGCCCCTCTATGCGCAATATTTTTAATATGATTTGATTGATTAATGGCTTTTGTATATTTTTGTTCATTTACTTGCTGAAAAACAAAAGTGCTAATTACAATAAAGAAACAGATGATTGTAATTATAGATATTTTCTTCATAATGGTATGTTTACTCCTATATTTAAAGCGATTTAATTTGGATGAATTATTCAATTAAATGTCGATTTTCAAAAACTGTAATTTGTCCTGCGGCTTGAAAGCCAGATTTTTTATAAATGTTTTTTCCATCAGGTGAAGCTTGTAATACGCAATAATTATTTTTTAGTTGTTTTGCTTCTTGCAGCAGGAAATTGAACATAATAGAACCAAATCCTTTTCCTCTCATATCTTCTTTAGTCGCTATATCATAAATACCAACGCTATCTTCCGTACAAACTAGAGAGCCAACAGATACTACCTTCCCTTTATAAAGGCCTAAGTATAGTTTCATGGCATCACTATTCCATAAATCTAAAGAAGCAATTTGATTATAGTATGCTTGAACTTGAGTACCTTCTGTTGATGTACCGAATAAAGCTGCTAACGTTTCGCCAAATTGTTGTATTTGTTCTGGCGATGTTGCATTTTGTATTGTAAAACCTACTGGAATGTCTATTGTTGGATGAATTTTTCTTAAGTCTGCTACCATCGCGATATTCTGTTCTGCTTCTTTTAAACCAAGTTTGATTAATTCGCTTTTTATAGTCTGTTCTTGCTTATCATCCCAAAACCAAACACTCATTGGAAATTTTTTTTGATTATAGCATTCTACCTCCTTATATAATTTCTCGATCCCTTCCGTTACATTACTATTTAGTAGTGTAATAATATTAAATGTATCTGCAGGTAATCCGCAGTCGACAGTAATGTAATCCTTCGTTTCTTTTACATCCATTCCATGTACCTGCCGCGCAATATATGAGGTTTTATATGTGAAATTATCTATTAGTAACTGTTTATAATTCATTAATTTTGCTCCTTTCATAAAAATTCGTATTCGAATCCTTCAGTATTAAATATAACATATAAGAAATGTACCTATTTCTATAAAAATATCTCTATAAATCACTCTTTGCGCCCTAAAAGAATTAAAAATGATATAACGTTGTCGGAATGAAAAAAGTGGTATATAATAAATATTAACATTACTAGTAATTATTTTAGGTATTCCTAGAATAAAGGAGCGATACATATGAAAATTACTATTTATTTCGGAAGTCATGAGGATCAAGATGTTCGTACTATGGACTGTCATTTAGATGTAGAAGATACAGAAGAGATTGTTTCTGTATCATAATATAAATAGTTGGGATGAACCCTCTTCCCTACAGCGTTTAAGGCACCTTTTACAGGTGTCTTTTTTGTTGTTTTTTCATCAAAAACCCTTTACTTTAGAGCGTTTTAATAGTAAAATATAAATATACGAACAAACGTTCTTTTTATTTTGATTGTACATGAAGGGATGATTTTAACAATGACTCAAGCAAAGCGCAGAGGAAGAAAAAAGCAAACACCTATTATTTCAAATACAGGCTTTATCGGCTCTGTCTTTATTGATACATTGGAGTTACAAAAGAAATCCTATTATTTCGCTCGTAAAAAACTTCAAATTGTTCATCACGTATTAGATGGTCTATCTGGAGCAACGAGTGCATTATTTAAAGAACATAATATCGCTGCATACATGTCATGTGTGTATTTACATAAACAAAAGAAAATCGGCTTCGTTCTTTCAACAAAACCTTTTGAACAAAGTGATGGTGTTTCTTATTTTATAAATTATTTAATTGAAAAGAATTTTTACGGTAACGAAGAAGTAGAATATCAAGAAGTATTTAATACAGGTTTTATTGGTGTAGTGTTCGCGGATTTATCTAGTATAGATCGCTTTAATTTTGAGTTTGAAATGGGTATGTTAACGAAGTTAATGAAAGATATGATCATTCCGGTTAAAGAGCTCTTTTTACGACATAATGTACCGGCATACATCTCTACTTCTCATTTAGAAGAGCAAAATAAATTAGGTTTCGTTCTATCTGTAAAGCCATACGATGAACGAGCTGAAGCCGATTTATACTTTGAAACATATTTAAAAGAACGCGGATTATTTATTGGTGATGAAGAGGATGATATTGATAAGATTGTTATTAGAAAAACAGCTGAATTACGATAGAAAAGCGCAGGATGGTGATCCTGCGCTTTTTATAATTTATGAAATTAATTTACCAAATAAACGGTATTAGTTTTTTGGTTTTCTGTTTATATACTGTAAATTGTTCTCCGTACTTATTCTGTAAGTAATCATCAGATTTGGGAATATAGTCAAAAACAAATACTATGAATAGGCCTAGAGGTATTAGCAAACTATAAATATTGTTAGAGATTAGCGCTAAGCCTAATACCCAAAGGCAATCCCCAAGATAATTAATATGAATTGCATATTTAAATAAACCGCCTGTATATAGCTTACCTTGATTTGCAGGATTGTCTTTAAAAGGTTTTCTAAGTAACTCTGAAACTGTGTTTAATATACTCCCTCCTAAAAACAATACCCACCCTATAACAAGCACTATTAAGTTGGGATCCTGTTTACTAGTAATCATTAAAATGGGGAAACCTAAATAATAAATCCCAAAAGCAATACTGTTCATAATTGCTTCTTGCCATGCAATCCCTCTAGGTAACCAAATAAACATCATAGCTGTTAATCGTAAAGCTGTAATAATTAAAGCAATAAAAAGTCCTAGTGAAACGCCTGATTTGGCATGAGTAATGAAAAGTAAATAATACGCGATGATTAAATAGATAATCTCAGCAACTAAAATCAAGTTTTTTTCTTTTATCGTTGGCCGGTTTATACCATACATTGTGATACGCCCCTTTATTTATTCATTTTATGGGAAAATATACTTCTATGATATTTTTCTCCTCCCGTGTGCTATAAGGATTCGTTTTATAAACTTCAAACGGAGCGCCATTCAGTTTATAGTTATTTCCTTTAACCCAAACATGTAGCTTTGTATGAATAGAAGGCAATTCTTCGTAAGATCCAATAAGTGTAGCCATTGCGCAAAGGCCGGGATTAAACACTTTTGTTTTATTTGTGGCCTCTGCAAGAGGAATCGCAATTTCTACATCATAATTTTCAGGTACATATTCTGAACTATGGAATATAGCAAGTGGTTTTGCAATAGGTAATAAATTTTCAAATGAAATTTTACTAAACAACTCATTAAAATGCGTTAAAAAATCAGCGGTATTCATTTGTTTTCGCTGAGATAATATATTATAGGTTAAGTGATTTACAAGATTAATCTCAATATGATTTAAGTAACCCATGATACTTTCCTCTTCATCTAATTGTTGAATATCAAGCGTTAACTTTTTTAATAAAGAAGAATAAAATGTTATTTGTTGTGTTAGATTTTCTTGTTTGACTTTCATTTTAGAGTTAAGAAACTCAGTATTCTCCCAATTTGTTAAAAGATCTTTAATCTCTTCCAGTGAAAATAAATAGGTTTTTAATCGTGTAATCAATAAAGCTGTTTCTAATTGAGAAATATTATAGTAGCGATAGCCATTTTTAGCGTCTATGAAATCCGGCTTTAAAAGTCCAATTTCATCATAGTAGCGCAGCGTCTTCATTGTGAGATGTGATATTTTTGAAAACTCCCCAATTGAAAGCATAATAATCACCTCCTGTTATTAATTACTTCAAATATACTGTTTCCTGTAAGGGGAAGGTCAATCAAAATAGTTAAATTTTCTTAATGTATTTAGCGGTGCATCCATACCAATCAACCTAAAATTTCGAAGTATCCCCAAAACGAAAATTTAATCTTTTCATAGTTGTCCATAGGAATTTAGTTTGTTTTTTCGTTTTGGGTATTTGCTTTTCTTAGCTGGATGGTAATGTGACAGTACCCATTTTATAAATAATCTAAGAAACTACTAAGCACTATAATCTTTCGAATGAACTTCTAATATTAAACGATTTGAAGAAACCTTATTCAATATTAAATATAAGATTCCTCCTACAATTGGAATAGTATAGGCTGGAATATAGTTTAATAATATACCTGATATTGCGAGTGCTATTGGCTGCATCATTTTCCCTAAACTTAATCCAATACTAAGCACTCTTCCCCTATATTTATCCGGAATCTCTTTTTGCATGAAATAAATTAAAGGAATATCAATTAGCGCTATAATAAGCCCTAAAAAGAACATAACAACACAATACGTAATAACGTATACAGAATCATTTACTTCAAAACTTTTGAATAAAACTGGAATTCCTGAAATAATCATAAAAACTGCCAACATAAAACTTAGCTTTTTCAAAAGATAAGAGTAAGAAAAACGATCAGTTATCTTTTTTACAAAAATTGCACCAACGATCATCCCTACTGGAAAAGTCCCTTGAATGATACCAAATTGCTTGGAACTTAGATTTAGAACCGTATTTATAATGTATGGTAATGGAACAGTTACAGCAAATCCTAAGAAGAAATTAAGTGAAATTAAAATACTAAACGTATTCTTTAAACTTTCCTTTTCAATTAAGTAAGAAAACCCCTCTTTTATATCTGTAATAAAATTAATTCCTCTTTTTGAACATGCCTCATTTATGTTGAACTCGAACAGTTGAAAATGAATAAATAGTATTGATATGCTCGAAAGAATAAATGAAATACCGTTTATAATTATAAAAGTTTTAATATCAAAGACTGCAAAAACGATGCCACCTAACATAGGACCGATAATTAAAGATACAGAATCGATAATTTTACTTATAGAGTTAATACTCATAAGCCTCTCTTTAGAGACGATATTTGGTTTTGCAGCTTCAAATCCTATTGAAAAAAATGTTGTAAATACCGACATAAGAAAGGTAGTAGCATAAATAATGAATAAGTTTAATCCGTAATTGCTGCTTACTATATAAACAGCAATTAATAAGCCTCCATTTAGTAGATCCATACAAACAACCAGTTTCTTTTTATCAACCTTATCTGCGATTACGCCGGCAAATGGATTCATAACAATCATAGGAATAGATCCTAATATGAGCGAAATCGCGAAATTTAACGCTGACCCAGTTATTTGTAAAACATATAATCCTAATGCGAAACTATAAATAGAGCTACCAAATATAGATACTGTTTTCGCAATTGAATAGAGGCAAATATTTCTTAGTTCTTGATTGCTTTTTTTATTTTCTAAATGTAATCGTAAACTCCCCATAACTCTTCCCTCCCACTGAACTTTGTATTACGTACAGTGTAAGTTCTCGGGTCAACCCAATATCAATATTCTAGTATTCAAAACTTTTAAAAGAAAAATTAAAAAAGATGGGGTTAACCCCATCTTTTTCCGAAAAACGAATATGTATAAATTTCTTCTCCTTGAACAAAGAAATCCTCGTATTTTCCGCCTCGGTCCAAATAATTTGAAGTTCTTTCATCAATGGATTGAAACTGTAGATTTTGGATTTTCCCCTTAACTTTTGTAGATGTAAAATTATCTCGGAGTCTAGGTGCAATTTGGCTATTTATGCTGAATTTATTAAATAAAATAAATGAACTTAATAAATAACAATCGGGTTTAAAAAGGGAATTTAATTCGTGCAATAAAAACTCCTCATGTTCAAAACTATAATTACTTGTACCTGATTGATCAATTACAATATCAACAGAATAACTCTGAATAGGTATGTTTAGAAAATCGGCACAGATAAATACAATATTTCTTTTCACATTTATTCTTTCAATTACATCTTTTAAAAGTAAAAGTTTATTCAAATCTCGATCAACAGCAATGTATAAACAATCTTCCGGTAATTCTTCATAAACATTTCGTAAAAAGAACCCCAGACCCGATCCTAAATCAAGTAATATCTTGTTATTTAAATCTAGCTGTATTAATTTCTTTTTTGCCCATTCGCCGCCTCTTTGTATATTCTCCAAAAAGGTGGTATCAGTTTCATGGATATAATCTGAAATAGACTCTTCAAGTGATGTCCTTTCATACGCCTCAAATAATTTTCCAGCTGTTAAAATCCCGGAAATAATCGCGTATTCCTCACCACAATTACAAATTAACTTTCCCTCAACAATTTGGTTCTTATTGATAATACCATCTTCAAGAATTAAATTTCCGTTACACTTAAAACATTTAAATAAATGAAGTACTTTTAAATCTATCCCTAAAATCGAATTCGAAGTTTCAGTTGCTATTGATAAATTATTTAACGCTTCCTTTAATTTGTCTTTTCGTTCCTCTAAAGTTTTTATTTCTTGTTCAATTTTTTCATATTTCACTTTAAATAAAGATTGATAAAAAGTATCATTTTCGTAATCTAAGGATTGGCCTAAATTTTTATAAAGAAAAAGTTCTTTAATTTCATTCAAGCTAAAACCTAGCCATTTGTACTCTAATATAAGCTCTACATCTTTTTGACAATATTCATCAAAAAAATAGTGGCCACCCTTCTTTTCAGGAATAATTAGTCCGAGATCCATATAATGTCTAATTGTATCTATGCTTATATTATTTTTTTCTCCAAACTTTCCGATTTTCATAATATCACTACCATTATAATTTTTGTTTATACATACTTCTTTTTTAAAAGGAGAAAATCCTTTTATCTATACATTATTATTTATGATATGAGGTTGATGTAATTAAGATTTTATATAATAAAAAAACCCGCGAATTATTCACGGGTTTTCCTTTTAATAACTAATTGCTATTGTACCTTCACCTGCATGAACAGCAAATGAAATTGGTAATGGATACAGTTTGAAATCCATTTCAGGAAATGCTTGTTTAATATCTGAAATCCATTCTTCAGCTCCATCTTTATCGTTAGCATAGAACATATGAAGTACTTTTGGTAATTCTTTTTCAAGCTCATTTTTAATGTATTCTCTACATTTTTGAATTTTACGCACTTTCTTTTCAAGTAAAAGTTCTCCGCCTTTTACTTCTAAGATTAAGTTGACACTTAATAAACTTCCAAGTAAGAATTGAACTCCCTTTACACGACCACTTGCATATAAACCTTTTAAGCTCTTTGGAAATACATAAAAAGGTCTTCTTTTTTCATCTACTAATGTTTTGTGTATATCTTGTAAAGTCATACCATCATTGTATAACGTTTTAGCTTTTCTCATAAGTTCATCCATTGGATAACTTGTCGTTTCACTATCTAATATAGTTAAAGGGAAACCTGCCATATCAGCAGCTAGCTTCATATTTTGATAGGTCCCACTTACTTTTCCGCTAATAGCAACTGCAAAGCCTTCTTCATATTCTTCTTTGCATTTCGTAAATAACTCTACCATTTCCCCTATGTTAGGTTGTGAAGTAGTAACCGTTCTTCCATCATTTAACGCTTCATAAAGACGTTCATGAATTCCTTCTTCACAATCTTTATACGACACTCCATCGATAATAACTTCAATTGGGATAACAAAGTTATCTCCTTCTGTTGTAAAACTCGCAGTTGTACTATCAGTAATCCAAGCAACACGCTTCATGTTGTTCCTCCCTTATTCAATTCCTCTTTTCTGACTTTTCTATATATTTATCTTATGAAAAGAGAATATCCCCTGTAATAGTAACAGGACTTTAATATTTTGGCTATAGTAGATATATGATAAATGTGAATATTGTTTGTCTAATTCACAAATAAAAAAGAAAATCAGGATATTTCCCCGATTTCCCCCTAATAATACATTATTTAAAAGTTTCATTATCTAAAATTACAACATAATCATTCGTCAATCGGCCAGCTTCTTTCGTATAATTAACAAGCCTTTGTATGTTATCACAGCAAATTTTTGCTCCCCATACAAGTAACGGTACTCCGATAAAGTCAATGTGGAACCTTCTAGAAAACAGACCACCGAAAGTCATTGGTAAAGGCACTGTTGGTGATGTATTAGAAAAAATAATCTTTTCATGACTTTGATAATGTTTTTGTAGAATCTCTCCTAAATGTTTCATCGCAGGTACAACAACTTTTGATGCGCCGCATCCAATCGTATAAACAGGATTACCATTTTCGTCTATTCCATGAAAAATAATTTTCCCCATATCTTCTGTTTTTAATTTATTGAAATAATCTACATTCAAAATTTCTTCTTTCGTTAACTTACGATCAGTTGGTAATTTATTCAAATGATACGCTGCAGCTAGTGATGTTGTATGTGTTCCGCCGAAATCTGTGTAAATAAATATCATATTATCATCCCTTGTTGTAAAAATTCAATGTTATTTAGTATTACCGTTCACAGTATTGATAAACAAGGGATGAATATTTTTATACCTTTTGTGTTAATTCATTATATTTTTTCCAAATATAATAACGTCTACTAATCACGGTACCTAATGTAATACATAAAAAAGCATTCGTTACAACCATTAATGTAGAATGCGTACTGCCAGAAAACATACTTTGCTTAATCACGATTTTTGCACCTAAAATAACAAGGAGAATAATGGTACTTAACCAATTTCCTTTTCGTAATACATGACCTGTTTCACTATCTAACCGAAATGTTAAAGCTTTCCCCCTAATAATCCCCAGGGCCAATCCAATTCCAAGCATTGCAACGAAGAGAAGTCCTTGCAATAAAGTTACTTGTTCCATATGAACAATGGACTGAACTGTTACATAGCACAATAAAGCTGGAACTAGCCAAATACGATTAATTTTCACTTTACGTTCTTTACCTTGCATTAAAACGATAATAAGAATAACAACGATAATATCCAATTAAATTCCCCCTATTTACACGTTTCCCTTTAAAAATTATATTCTCCTTTCTTTATTCCATACTTGAAATGCAATAGCCACTTTTAATTGTAAAATATGGAATGTAATCTTTCATCAGTCTTAAGCATTATTTATAAAAGTCCAAAGACGTACTTTTTACTCGTACGCCTTTTAATACCTTTATTCAAAACAAGTATATCCATGAACTCGTTTAAACTTTTAGTTATCAATAGATTCTACACCTTTAGAATTAGCCTTATCTAATACTTGAATGTTAAATTTAGCAGCTATTTTTAAAGCCATTTTATAAATAATAAATCCAAGAATAGAACCTAGAACATTACAGGTTACATCATCAATATCAGTAATGCGACCCCATCCACTAAATAACGACTCAATTAATTGTAATAATTCAATACAAACTGATATAACAAAACCTAATAAAATTATATTTTTGCTCTTTTTACATGTATCCCATATTATTGGTGCTAAAAATCCTAAAGGCATTAATAATAAAATATTCCCGCCTACATTCCTTACGATTAAACTAGTCATAAATAGGACATCACCATCATAAGCACTCCCTATTTGACCAATATCTTTAATAATTGATGCAAAGGGGATAATATTGACTGAACGACTAAGATTTTCAATCCTAGAAGGAAAGCCAATTGGTAAAGGGAATAAAGTTACTGCAACAAGCATACAAATGTATACTACAAATAGAAAACTAATTAATTCTTTCCACCAATTTACATGCTTTTTATTTTTCATCCCAATTAAAATACTTCGTACAATCAAATAACAGATAACTCCCAAAACAATAAACACACTACCGCTGATCATATACAAACTGCTAACACATCCCTTCAGATCAATATCAAAACTGTATATCATCATTTTTATATATAACCATACGAATTACAACTTAAATATTCAACTGAAAAATTTACGTGCGTATAATTTGATTTTTATCTGTATAGAATTACAGTCCATTAAAGAAAACCTTCATTTTGTAAATTTAACGAAGGTTTTTAATTTATTGCTTATCACGCATTAACTAAAATATTTTTCAAAGCAGATACAATCATGAACCCGTTTAAACTTTTGCCTTATCTCTTCTTTATTTTCACCTGTGTAATGAGCAAATGTTTGAACCGGATATAACTGTTTTATATTACTATTTATTACACCTTTTATTTCGTCTGTATGATCGGAATAAACATGTAAATATGAATCTACGTTTACAAATTCGTTCTTTTCATACCATCCATGTACCCATAGATCGTCCCTAGTCCATGCTTCCAGTCGATTTAGCTTAAGTTCTTTAGCTATCTTTTCTGCTTCATGTAATAGTTGATCACCAATTTTCATTCTACGGAAATCTGGATGAACTGCAATATGCCAAATCATACCGCCAAGACCAGTTCCTCTTGAGCAAACAGTACGTTCTTCTAATTCGTATTCAATATCTATCAAACCCACTATTTGATTTTCGTGTACAGCTACTAATTCAATAGCAGGATTTTCATATTTTTCTTTCTCTCTAAATACGTTATCATAATATGCTGTATCTAAAAACGATAACGCACGGCAACGTACCCAGCCTATTTCGTCTTCTTTTTTATATGCTCTAATTTTTATATCCATGTAATTAAAAAGCTCCTTCTATTTCTGTCATTAATTTTTCGGGTCCTACTCCTTTATTTGATGGAATAACTAATGTAATTCCTAAGTCTGGATATATGGCCGAGCGAAAACTAACGCCTGGATCATATCCCATTACATGATATTTAAAAATGGTATTCTGTTTTTTCTCAATCCATATTCCATAACCGTAAGACTGGCTATTATTCACCGAAATATGAGGAGTTAAAAGTAAATTTGTAAATTGGTGGCTTAATATTTCATTGTTAAATAGAGCCTTCCAAAATTTCAACATGTCTGGTGCGGTAACGTAGGCACCGCCATCAGCACCTCCCTTAATAGGTATAGAGTATGCATTTGTTCTCCATTTTTGATTATTCCCATCTTTTATATATCCAAGGGCTGTATCTTTAGGTAAACTATCTAAAGAAAAATAACCCGAATCATTCATGACAACTGGAACAAATATATTCTTTTCTATATATTCCGTAAATTCAAGTCCTGACTGTTGTTCTATAATTAATCCAAGTATGATAAAACCTGCATTGTTGTAGTGAAACTTACTTCCTGGGGCAAACATCATATTACTGTTTTGGAATAATGGTAAAAAGTCTCTTAAACCTTTTAATAGATACATAGGCGTTTTCTCCCAAAGATCCTCGAAATTATCCATAACACTTTCATCAAAATAATCCGGAATACCAGAGCTATGCGTTAAAAGTTGATGTATTGTAATGTCTTTATCGAAGTTTGGAAATTCAATACTTAAACAATCTGTTAACTTTGTATGAAAAGAAAGTAAACCTTTCTCAACGAGTTGACATATGCCGATTGCAGTGAATATTTTACATCCTGAAGCGATTCCAAATCTTGTTTGTAGTGTATTGGTTATACCTTCACTTCGGTTAGCGTATCCAAACGAATTTTCGTAGATAATGTCATTTTCTCTTTTTATTAAGATTGCCCCGGAAAACTCTAATTCTTGGTGTAATTCTTTGACAATTTTCGCAACCACATCATTTGTATTGATCATGACAACCACCCTTATCATCCAATAATGTTCTTCCACCTAATTATTTTTCAATATATAGATGGAAGAACCCTCTTATTACGTGCCATCAATTGTAAAAAAAAGAAAAATTATTTCGAATCTATTGATTCTGTTGAATATACCTTGGACCTTGAAGATAATAAGGTAAACGCACACAATATAATAGTAATAAGTAGCATTACCAATACTCCTACAATGACTACAAGTTGTATAGAAATGAATTGAGTTGCAACGCCGAACAGAATCGTTATAAAAATGGTTATTGCCGCAATAACAAGCCCATATATACTTCCGATCCGTCCCATCATATGAACAGGAACATTATTTTGATAAAATGTATAAAATCCTGTATTTGCATATGCCATAGAGAAAGATAAAATAAAGAATCCGATAGCAGCCATTAAAAACTCATTTGAAAAGGCATAAATCAAATATCCGATTGCAATGAATAATGATCCGATTCCAATTAGAAATGAAGGTACTAATTTTTTTGATAAAATTGTATTTGTTATGGCTCCTAAAATAAAACCCGCTCCAGCGATACTAACTAAAAAGCCATACTCACTATCTGTTAACAATAAAATTTCTTTCGCAAATGATAGTTCAAGTGAATCATTTGCGGTAGCTAATACCATCATCCCTTGGAATAAGAAGTAAACACATACTATATACACAGATTTTTTGCTAAAACTTAAAACTATGTTCCAATCTTTTTTTAGTAAAGCTAGAGACAATTTATCACTTGATGTATTAGAATCGTATTCTTTATCAAGATTAGGTAAAAGTAATGTAATGAACCCTGATAACAGAAATGCTATAGCATTCATATATATTGCAAAATTTGGTGTATTCGCTATTAAAAATATTCCCGCTACCGCTGGACCAATTAAAGATGCACCAGACCCTATTAAACTACGTAGTGAGTTGAAACGTTGTCTTTGCTCTACTGGAATTAATTTCGTCATATATGTCATAGCAGTTGGTTCATAAATCGCACTGGACATACTTATAAAAAATACTAAGAGGTAGACAATCCAAAGGGATGGAACTAAAGGTAAAATAGCAATAAATACTGCTCGATATATATCGAGGTGAATCATTAACTTTCGTTTATTTAAACGATCAATCATACTTCCTGACCAAGCGTTTGTAAATAACGTGGCTAATGGCTTTATCACATATAAAGTAGCAACAGCTAAGGCTGATCCGCCCATATTATAGACAAGTACATTAAGTGCTATTAGGTAAATCCATGCACCTAAATTTGCAATACCAACTCCGGACAGTAGTAATAAAGGATATTTCCAATCTTCAAGTATTTTTTTCACTTTAGGCACCCGCTTTCTAAATTGTTTTAAAACAATAAAAAAATCCCACCCCCCAAGACTTTTTAGTCTTAGGGACGAGATTTATCATCGCGGTGCCACCCTAGTTTGTTAATATGTCACCATATTAACCTTATCAGGTACTGCATTGCATTCATGCTTATACCTTAGCTCTATAACGGGAGCTACCGTCACACCATCCCCACATAAAAGGTTCCGATGTGCTGCTCAGAGGCTTGGTTCAATAAAGAATTTTTACTCCTTTTCAGCTAAATGGAGCTCTCTGTGAAAAATTCATTTTATTTACTCTTCTCTTCACTGCATTTAATGTTTTCCATATTATCACAAGTTTATTTAACTGTAAATAAAAAATAATCAGTCTTTTAAAGAGGTGTCTTTTTTGATTTTCGTCCAATTTGATAAATGTTTTATTTAATATTTTTCTAAAAAATACGGTGCGTGAAATTGCTTGGAATTGTATCAAAAAGAGCCTATTATCTACAGGCTCTTTCAAAATCCCTATTAATTTGTATTAGCTTCTGCTAATGGTTGTAACGGCGGTTCTAAGTCTAGCATTAAAGTATCTCCTTCTTGTAAGTCTTGTCCTTTTTCAATACTTTGACTTGTTACATATCCTGTACCGGTCGTTTTTAAATCTAATTTAAATAATTTTGATAAATACATAACATCGCGCATTGACCAACCTTTTAGGCTAGGCATTTTCACATTATTTCCTACTAGAAATATACGATCTCCTTCCCTCATTATTTCACCAGTCTGTGGATATTGTTTTATTATCTTTCCTTCTCCTAATAATACTGGCTGAAGTTTATCTTTTTCTGCCATATCCTTTATTACGTTTATCGATTGGTTCACATAATTTTGTACTTTTATTTCAGTTTGTTTAGTTGCATCTGCCATTTGTTTTTCTGTATATGGTTTCACTTTTAAATATTCTAGACTATTTTTCATAACTGGTTTAAAAATTTCAGCAAGAGGCTGGGCACCGTACTCATCGCCCTTTAATTTCGGTTGTTTAATAGCTAAATATACGACTAGCTGCGGATCATCAATTGGAGCCATTCCTAAGAAAGAAAAAATATAATTTTCTTTTCCTTCCATATATCGTCCATTTTCAGGATTGGGGATTTGCGCTGTTCCTGTTTTACCGCCAATTGAATAACCATCAATTTTATACATCGTTCCCGTTCCTTTTGACGAAGTTATTACTCGCTCCATTAAGCCTCTTACCTTTTCTGAGGTTTCTTTTTTTATCGGATTCCCAATTTCTTTAGGTTGATTTTCCATAATAACTTGTTTATTTGTTGGATTTACAACCTTATCAACAATATATGGTTGCATCATTTTTCCGTCATTTGCTATAGCTGTGGCTGCTTGTACTATTTGAATAGGAGTTACAGTAGAGCCTTGGCCGAAAGAAGTAGTAACTTGTTGGATTTGAGTATTTAACAATAATGTATTTTTACTTTCTCCAGGCAAATCTATACCTGTTTTTTGATTGAAACCAAATTTATTCATATATTGCTTGAATTTATTTGGTTTCAGTAATTGGTCTTCTAAAATAGAAAAGGCGACGTTCGATGACCTTTCAAACCCTTCATCAAATGTAATTGAGCCCCATCCATATCCACCATTATGATCTTTGATTTCTGCTGAACCAACTGCGTATTTTCCTGATTGGAAATATTCTTTGCCATTATATACACCTTCATTAATTGCGGCAGCTAATGTGAATACTTTCATTGTAGATCCTGGTTCGTATGCATTCGCAATTGGATCATTTAAAAAATATTCAATGTCTCCTTTGTTAGGATTATAACTAGGCTTACTAGACATTGCTAAAATTTGCCCGGTTTTTGGATCCGCTATAATACCTATTAACATAGAAGGCTCATAGTGTTGTTGCGTTTTATTCATTGCTTCTTCTAAAAAACTATCAATTTGTTTATCTAATGTGAGATATACGTTGTTCCCATTTTTAGCGGGTTCTACTTTTCCTATGTCATTTGTAAGTGGGATTCCTTTTCGTGAACCTACATATGAAACATTACCATTTGTAGAGCGCAAATATTTATCTAAACTTTTTTCGAGCCCAAATTTCCCCTCCGCATTACCTTTATCGTCTGGTCTTGCAAAACCAAGTATATACGAGGCGAAATCTTCATTTGGATATACTCTGGCTTTTTCTGTTGTGAAAGATACACCTGGTATTTTCAAATTATTAATTTCTTCCTTCGTTTCTCTAGACAAGTTACGTCCAATTTTACCAATTTCAACTTGTGTACGTCCTTCATGAAAATTTTTCATGATCTCTTCTTTATCAACCTCAAGCGCATCTGCTAAACGTTGTGCAGTATCTTCTTTATCTTTTAATTTATCTGTTCCTTTTAAATTTACAACGATGCGATATGTTGTTGAGTCTTGGACTAATACTTTACCGTTTTGATCATAAATCGTCCCGCGATTTGCCTCCAAAACTCCATTTTTGTTTTGTTGATCATTTGCAAGATCCTTTACATTAACATTATGTACGACTCCTACTGCTTGAATATAAAATATACGTAAAAGCATAATAAGAAACAAAACAATAAAAGCAATCATCATATATCGAGCGCCTTTATTCGTTTGAAGTTTATGCATATTTATCTCCTTTCTTTTCCAATGTATTAATGTAAAGCTGTATTTCTAAATATGTTCTTTATTGTATTAGATACTATATTTTTCGAAGTTTTTTTAGTAATTCCTCTATAACAATAAGAAAACTAGCTATGTTGTTATCTGTTTTTTCGTATTTTATATTTTTAACATAAAAATACGGTAAGTGAAATTTAAGAATCTTCAAATAAAAAGAACCTACAAAAAGTAGGTTCTTTTTATTAAGCTATATGGTTATATTTCGCTAAAAAAGGAATTCGTTTTGCTACTAGTGCATACATTTTGAAAATAAAACTTGCTAACGGTTCAAATATACGTGCGCCTTGCATTACTAATCCACTTGTAATAAATGTTAAGAACGCAGCACCAATTATATCTAGAGGATAATGAACGCCTACGTACATGCGTGATACACCGACTAATATTGCCCATATTAACGCGATATACTTAAGTTTTTCTCCTCTAAGAATAAATACGAAAGCAATCGAAAATACGAGTACAGAATGATCACTTACAAATGATGAATCTGCTGCATGTGGTACTAATTGATTTACATGATGTGTTATAAAAGGACGCGGATGATAATAAACCGCATGTATAAGAACATTTACTAACAATGCAATACTAACTGAAATTGTCGTATATAACACTGTATATTGTTTTCTAATTGCATTTTCTTTCTTTCCATTATTGAACCATAGGATAAGCATGAATAGAATGGCTACATATGGAACACTATTTGTAATAGCAATCATTAGCGAATCTAATAGCTTGGATGATCCAGCAAAGTTATTAATCCATTGAAATACTGTGTAATTCATATTACTCTCTCCTTATTATTTCTCATTGTACTTTAAATAAAGATACAAGTTCTTGATTTACACAGTATACAACATCAATATGAAAATGGGCTTAAACTTTTCTCATCTAATTCTCATGTTATTACTATTCATTTGACAATCGTGTAACTATTTACAAGAGCTAAGTATGTATAAAGGTTGTAAAACATTTTAAATAGTATGGTAAACACTTTATGCATGAATATAATATTTAACATGTTCATTTAAATATAATTTCTCTGAAATCATATTTTTACTCCATACGAAGGGCAATATTACCGAATTGTTCTCCTTGCTGCATTCGATTTAAAGCTTGAATTGCTTCTTCTAATGGATATACTTTATCAATGATGGGTTTAATATTATGTTCCTCTATAAAATGAATCATCTCATTAAATTCTTCACTGCTCCCCATTGATGTTCCCATAATATCGATTTGATTATAAAATAATGCTCGTAACGGTAATTCAATTTTATCTCCTGAACTTGCACCAAAATTAACAATTCTTCCGTTTGGTTTTAATACATCAAAATATTTCGAGAAAGTCGCCGGACCTATACTATCTATAATTAAATCTACTTTTTCTCCATGTAAGCACTCTTCCCAATTACCAGAACTATTAAAAGAAAAGTCTGCTCCATATTTTTCTGCAGTCTTTCTTTTGCTCTCTATCCTTGAAGTAACACTCACCTTTGCTCCAATTGCTTTAGCAAATAACATAGCAAAAGTTGCTACACCACCGCCGATTCCTGGAATTAGAACATGTTCTCCAGATTTCAATTTCCCTTTTGTAAAAAGTGCTCTATATGCAGTTAATGCCGATAAAGATAACACACCAGATTCTTCCCACGTAAGATATGATGGCTTTTTCATTACATTTTCAGCTGGCACAATAACATATTCGGCAAACGTTCCATCTGCTGGTCCACCTAACACTTCAGGTAACGCTGGTATTTCGTGAGTATTATTCCATCCAATACTAGGATTTATAATAACCTCTGTATGTAGTGTGATATTTGAAACACCTTCTCCTAATTCCGTAACAATACCTGCACCATCTGATCCTAAAATTAATGGTAATTCCATTTCTTTTCTATTATTCATAATAAATAAATCACGATGATTTAAACCTGCTGTTTTTAATTTCACTTTAACTTCCCCAACATTAGGTGTTATCTCAGCTGATAATTTAAATTCTAAACCTTCTAATCCTGTTTTATGTTGATGTACAATAGCTTTCATTAATTATTCCCCCTTAATACTTTCAATGTACTAGAAATATCGAAATAAATAAATTTTTTTGATTTCTAAGCATCAAAAAAGGAGGAAATACAAATGTATTCCTCCTTTTAAAGAGTTTTTTCAAAAAGAATTTTATAAACTTAGCTATTAATGAGTAGTATAAGGAAATGTAATCGTAACAATTGTTCCTTCATTTTCTTTACTCTCTAATTGAATAGTTCCGTTATATTTTTCTACAAGCCGTTTTGCAATTGATAATCCTAGTCCATTGCCACCTTGTTTACGACTTCTCGCTTTATCAACTCGATAAAAGCGGTTAAGAACAAAAGGTAAATCTGCTTCAGGTATGCCCGCTCCGTGATCTATTATACTAATTTTAATTTTGCCCGATTGTATACTTGATTCGATGCAAATATACTTATTAGCTTCTTTCGTATACTTGACCGCATTATCCATTACAATAATAATAATTTGTTCTAAGTAAGATGATGGGATTGAAACATAAGCTTCATCTGTATCCAATTTCAGATCAAATTGAAAGTCAGTTTGCAGTACTGCAAAGTTTTGCGTAACTTGTTTCAATACGCTATTAACATGGACTCGTTCGGCTGCTACTGGATGCATCTGTTCTGATTCAGCCCTTGATAGCTCTAGCAGTTCTGAAACTAATTTATTTAATCGATCTACTTCTTTTAAACTGGATTGAAGGGATTTATCCAATACTGCTGGATCATTTTTCCCCCATCGATTTAGCATCGATAAGTGCCCTTGAATAATTGTTAATGGTGTTCTTAATTCATGCGATGCGTCTTCTACAAACTGCTTTTGCTGTGTAAATGAGGTTTCTACTTCATCCATCATTTCGTTAAAAAGAATTGATAATTTTGCGAGTTCATCATTATTTTCTCGTACTGGAACCCTTTCATTTAGTCCGTTTTTCTTAATACGCTTCATCGTTTCTGTTATGTTTTGAACACTCGATAAAAGCTTTTTCGTTATAAGTATTCCACCTAAAAAACTAAACACTAATCCACATAGTCCCGCAACAACCATTACCACTAAAATTATTTTTAATAAATGATCAAATGTCTCTAAGTTTTTCGCAAGCTCAATAGTTCCAGTGAATTTTTTTGTTTGAATGGGTATGCGCTCAACTAATATTCGATCCTCTATATGTCTTTTTATAAATGATTCATCTTGCGTAACCATTTTGGGCTCTATCCATGCTTCATTAAAGTCTCGTGAAACAGTAACAATAGGTTTTCCATCTCTTCCTATAATACGAATCATTTGATGCTTATCGATCATGTTGTTTAGAAATTCTTTACTATTTTCAAATGTTTTGCTCGAGAGCGTATCATTTTTATCTTGAAAATATGCCGCTATTTCTGTCACTTGTCTGTTTATTTGTTTCTGTTCATAATCTATAGTCCACTTATTAATTACAATGAATTGTAATGCGCTATACAAAATAAACAAAATAAACACTAGTGTAGTGGACCAAAGTGTTAATTTCCACTTTATAGGTAAATTTCTAATTCGGTACATAATGTTTTTTATCATTTCATTATATATCCAGCACCGCGGACTGTTTGGATATACTCCTCCTTATCTACACTATGTAACTTATTACGTAAATAACGAACGTACACATCAACGATATTTGTCTCAACCATTGCATCATATCCCCATACTTGGTCCAGTAAAATATCACGGGTAAGAACTCGATTAATATTTTTCATAAACATAAGCAGTAGCTCGAATTCTTTATTTGTAAGTTCAATTTCTTCATTTCCTTTAGTTATAGTTCGAGATTCAATCTGAAGCTGTAAATCTTTAAACGTAAGAAATGATGTGTGCTTTTGCTCTGTAGTTTCTTCTCTTCTAAAAATAACCCTCATACGTGCTAAAAGTTCTTCAATCGCAAATGGTTTTGGAAGATAATCATCCGCTCCACTATCTAAGCCTGTCACACGGTCCATAATACTATCACGAGCAGTCAACATAATAATAGGTGTATTTTTAGTTGCCCTTAGTCGACGACATACTTCCAGTCCATTTAATCCTGGTAACATTAAATCAAGTAAAATGAGATCATAACTTTTTTCAAGTGCAGCTTCTAATCCCTTTCTTCCATCAAGTTGTATATCTACTTTATATCCTTCATACTTTAATTCTAGTTCTAAAAAATCTGCCAAGCTTTCCTCATCTTCAATAATTAATATATGTTGCAACGGTACTTCCTCCTATACGATTAAATGAATAAGTAATCCTATTCCGAATATAATTGCGATGATTTGATGTACTTTTCGATACATCATCAATTTTGTTTTCTGATTAGATTTCTGTAAAGTAAAGCCTGCAACCCCTAATGCTACTAAGGATAAAAGAGAAAATATACCACTATATATTAGTATTATATGACGACTTCCTTTTATTAAAAAGTAAATGCCGTGAGTAGTCGTAACAGCTATTACAGCGTATCCAATTAATACGTGAAACTGTTTTATGAAAAGGTATAGCTCTTTAATCATTTTAAATCCGTGCATATTTTTTTTCTTTAAAAATAACCATATTTGACGTAAGAACCATAATGATGCAGCTATAATTGCCCCGTATTCACCTAAAGAACCTAATTTCTTATTTAGCCATTGTACATTTAATACATTCCCGTACAAAACATTAATAAATAGCAATTCTACACTGCAAACAATAATAGTAATACCAATTATTTTAACATACATATGAACATATTTATTTCTTAGTATCTTCTCCATTTTTAAATCCCCTTACTTATAAAGGCTCTGTAACAAGCAGTGTATCAAATAAAAAAGAAAGGAACATGAGAGAATGATTAAAATAAAATGAGAATTTCAAAATGACTTACATCTTGTATTAATCCTTTTTAGCTAAAACTATTATTTTTTGAATAAACGGGGCTTTTGCAGTTGTATATGAAACACGATCAAAAGGATATGTAGTAGCAAGTCTTACTTTTAATTCGCTATATTCTTTTCGTGCCCATTCATGTTTTATGAGAAAATCTCGAAATAATAGGTTGTTCCTCCATTCTTCACTATTATAAATATAAACATGTAAATGGTGAGTACCAGCTCTCCATTTCCCTTTTCTAAAAAAACGCCAATTCGGTGTTTCTTTTGGGACATATTCATATCCAATTTCTGCAAGGTTTTCAGTCCAATTTTCAGTAATTTGTAAATTAGTTACGCCAATCATCATATCAATAAGAGGTTTAGCTCCTAATTCTTCTACTGCTGTACTTCCTATATGCTCAATAGCAATAATTTCTTCCCGCAACAAAGAAATGAATTTCTCTTTTTCTGTTACATATTCTTCATGCCATTCGTTTTGATATGGTTTAATTAAAATTTGTTGTTCCATTTTATTCTCCTCCTAATAGTATTTATCATTATATTTATAAAATTTCACGTTATTAACATAGGGATTCCGCAAAAATGTGTCGAATAATGCAATATACAACTTAATTATAGTAAATACGAGGTGAATAATGAAAGATATTCCAGTTGAAATTCAGTTAAATAATGTAACATTCCAATTAAAAGAACATCATAATTTTGATTGGCTTATGAAATTAGGAACAGTATTTACCGTTTTTGATCAGCAAGATTCAGGGTATATAAGTTTCGGTGTTGAAAAGAATGGGGAAAAGAAATTTATTAAATATGCAGGAGCATCAACTGTTGCATATGAAGGAACTTCAGATGCAGCTATTATTAGGTTGAAAAATTCAGTTACTATATACCATGAATTAAAACACAATTCTCTTATAAATTTAATTGAACACTACCCTGTACAACAAGGATATGTTTTAATTTTTGATTGGTTTGATGGTGAATGTCTTCACCCGCACTGGAGTTTCCCACCTCCAGCGAAATATATTAATCCTAGCTCACCATTTTATAAATTTAAGCATTTATCTATTAAGGAACGCATCGTATCATTGAATTCTATTTTTTCTTTCCACACTTACGTAGAACACAAAAACTATGTAGCTATTGATTTTTATGACGGTAGTATTTTGTACAACTTTAAAACGAATGAAACAAAAATTTGTGATATTGATTTATACAGTAACAAACCGTATGTAAATAAGATGGGGCGACTGTGGGGGTCCTCGCGTTTTATGTCACCTGAAGAGTTTCAACTTAATGCTATAATAGACGGGAAAACTAATGTATTTAATATGGGGGCTATGGCTTTCGCACTATTAGGTGGCGGGCAAGATCGTTCCTTTATGAAATGGGAAGCTAGTGAAGGCCTATATGAAGTAGCATACCGTGCTGTAAATGAAAATCGTAGTGAGCGCTATGCGTCAATGGAAGAGTTTAATAATGTATGGTTAAAAGTCTATAACGCTGAAAAGTTTTAAAAACTACATACATTATAAAATGAGTATATAAAACTTGTACTTTTATAATGTATAATACATATGGGATTGAAATTCAGGATAACGGGGCATGTATTATGAACTTTGTTTACATTAATCAAAATGTTTTAAATAATCTTCTATATATTTTAAGTAGTATATTTGTTTTTTATTTTATTTATGATAGTGGATACTTTAGGAAGAAATATAAGAAATTGCTTATCATTCTTTGTACGAGCATCCCACTAATTTTATGTATGCGGTACCCCATCTATATGGATGAAAATTGTATTCACGATTTAAGACAAATCCCCTTTTTAATTGGTACACTTTATGGTGGATTTCCTGTCGGTATTGCATTACTCATGATTTTATTAATAACACGTTTTATGTTTTATGGTTTTAGCCTGTTAACAATCATTGTGTATGGAATGATGTTAATAATTACAGTATTCGCATCATCAAAATTTAATACATACAATAGAAAAATGAAAGTAGCTTCATCCATATTTTTAACTTTTTTCCTTGCATTGTTTACAACAGTAATTGTTTTAACTCTATCGGATTTTGAAGTGAATAATTTGTACATTATTTATTTCATTCTATTACCAACTATTTTAATATTATTTATGGTCTATTTTAATGAAGTTTTAAAAGATGCAATATGCATGCGATCAAAATTAATAAAAGTTGAAAAAATGGAGATTGTCAGTCAACTCGCTGCAAGTATTTCACATGAAGTACGGAACCCTTTGACGGTTGTAAAAGGATTTACACAACTTTTAAAAACACCCAATATAACTCAACAATCCAGAGATGAATATATTGAACATATACTTGAAGAGTTAAATCGTGCACAGGCAATTATTGATGATTACTTAACTTTTGCCAAACCTGCTTCAGAAAAACTAGATCGTATTTCAGTTGAGCACGAGTTACATCGAGTTATTAAAATGATATTGCCTTTATGTAATATGAATAATATTAATATTACACAAGAGTTCTCTGAGGGAATAATTATTGGTAATACACAGCACTTCCATCAATGTTTTTTAAATTTAATAAAAAACAGTATAGAAGCAATGCCAAGTGGCGGTAATCTAATTATATCTGCAACTGTTAATAATAATAAGGTCATAATACGGATTCAAGATAGTGGAATTGGAATGTCGCAAGAGCAAATTAACCGATTTGGCGAACCATATTTTAGTACAAAAACGAAAGGTACTGGTTTAGGAACAATGGTTGCTGTAAAAATTATCGAAACGATGCGAGGCACATTGAAAATCCGAAGTGTTATAAATAAAGGAACTACTTTAACAATCACATTACCTAAATGTAGTAATGAGGAGATTTCGTATAATAAATGAAAAAGGAGCTATTAAGCTCCTTTTTCATTTATTACGATACAAAAAGTACCTACTATGTTTTTTAAGTTTACATTTTGTAGAGACTAATTAGAAATTAGTATCCTCAGCCCCAACAGCTGCATCCAACAATTATTAATAAAATAAATAACACAACTAATAAAGCGAAACCTCCACCAAAACCACAAGAACCACCGAAACTCATGTTTTTTCCTCCTTTTGGTTTGAAAACTAATAGGTAGTTGATTTTTTTAACTGGTTCGTATTATACAGTATGTGTATCTCCCATTTTTGAGCATGTCTTCATAAAAATTAGTAAAAGCACTCTATTGAGAGTGCTTTAAAATGGGTACCAGAAACTTTGGAATACATTCAGCTTTAAGTAAATTGCAATAACCAAAATGATAATACCAACAAAAAGTGTGATGTAATCCTCCTTTTGTGCGTTCTTTGCATAGTACCACGTTCGTTTATCCTTTTTTCCAAAACCTCTTAAATCCATTGCATTTGAAACAGTATCAATCCTTTCTAATGAATGAATAATAAGTGGCCAAAAAATTAAAACACGGTTTTTCATACGAATCCACAAGCTCGCTTCTCCTTTTTCAAAAGGTACGCCTCTTGCTTCCTGTGCGTGTCTAATGATTATATATTCAGATTGAATGCTTGGTATATAACGCAGTGCAATATTTATTGCATATGTAATTTTATAAGGAACAGCAAATTTATTTAAGCTGCTCACAAATTCACTTGGATGAGTTGTATAAATAAAGAGAAGTGTAAATGGTAATAACGTAAAATATTTCAATGAAAGTGTAGCTGCATAAAATAAAGTTTCATATGTAATTGTTGCATAACCTATATAAAAAAAAGAGGTATACGATCCCGTTAATTCCGATCCATGGGTGGGCGTAATAAAAAGAATCATAACGGAATTTAATAAACTAAATGTAAATATAACGCTGAAAATAACTATTATTTTACGCAATTGAATTTTTGCAATTAAGAGGCCGATACATCCAACAATAAATAAAATTAGCAATATACGAAAATCAAAAAATAAAAAAGTAAGTGTCATACAAAATATAAATATAGATAATTTAATTGCACCATCCATACGATAAAAATACGTATTATGCATATTCCTCCCTCCTATTAGCCTCAATATAGAGTTTCACAAATGTTTCTGGAGTTGGAATTCCGCTTAATTTAGCTAGTTTTATTAATGAAATCTCCCGTAGATTAGCTCTTTGTAACATTTCTTGATCCCCTAAAACAGCAGATACAGTATTGTCCGCAATAATTTTCCCTTCATGCAGAACTACCGCTCGATCTGCATATTCTAAAGCAAGATTCATATCGTGTGTGATAATAATAAAGGATATGCCCCTTCCAGCCAATTTTCTAATAAACGACATAAACTGTTTGTAATGGTAATAATCTTGTCCAGCTGTCGGTTCATCTAATACAATAATTTTTGGGTTTGTTATAAGTACAGATGCAATAGTAAGCCTCTTTTTTTGTCCATAGCTTAATGCCTGAATTGGCCAGTTACGAAATGGATATAATCCACAAATTCTTAAAGCTTTTTCGACTCTTGTCTCAATCTCATCTTTAGAAACCTTTTTTAATTTTAATGAATATGAAACCTCTTCTAAAACAGTAGGCTGTGTAATCATTTGATTTGGATTTTGCATAACGTAAGAAATAACTTCCCCGCGTTTACGAATAGACCAAGAATTTATATTTTCTCCATCGAATGTTATTCTCCCATTCTTTGTTTTATTTATTCCTATAAGAGTATGAGCTAATGTCGATTTCCCTGCTCCATTATGACCCAATAACGCTACTATTTCTCCCTCTCCTATTGAAAGGTTGATATCTTCTAAGGCTGTATGTTTGTTATTGTACGTAAATGATAAATTTTCTATCTTGCATAAAGCTTTTTTAATATATTTATTTTTTGATGAAACTTGCTTCTGCATCCAGTTTTTTAATAGGCTATGAACGCCTGCATTACGAAGATTTTCAATTGGAAATACCCTAACATTATTACTGTCAAAATTTAATTTCTTTAGCGCCTCTATATAAATAGGTTCTCTTAGTCCGATATTTGGTAATATATTAGAATTTAAAATACTATCCGGTGAACCAATGGCAATAACTTCTCCCTCGTCTATTAAAATAATTTTATCTAAATCAAGGTTTAAAATTTCTTCTATTCGATGTTCAATAATTACAATTGTTTTATTATATTTCTCATGTATATTTTTAATAAGTTCTATTGTATTCAAACTACATGCAGGATCCAAATTAGCTAACGGTTCATCAAATAATAATATATCTGTATTTGTCGTTAGCAGACCTGCAAGAGAGACTGTCTGTTTTTGGCCTCCTGATAATTCATGTGGACTTTGTGTATGAAAGTCCTGCATGCTTACCTTGTTTAAAGAATCCGTAACAATCTTTCTCATTTCTATTTGATTTACACAATCGTTTTCTAATGCAAATGCTACATCCTCTTCGACAGTAAGACCTATAAATTGTGAATCTTGATCTTGTAATATTGTCCCTACGTGTTTACTCTGTTCAAAAACACTACCTTTTCTCGGGTCCTTTCCAGCTATTAAAATGTTACCGGTACTTATCCCTTCGTAAGAAAATGGGATTAGCCCATTTATACAATGCGCTAATGTTGACTTACCTGAACCACTTCGTCCAGCGATAAGTACCTTTTCCCCAGGATATATTTGAAATGTAATATTTTTTAAAGTAGGCTGCATGGCATGCCTATATTGAAAGGTAAATTGTTCAAAAGAAATAATTGGTTGCATGTATTCATCCCTACTTTTCAATTTTTAAATGTGTATGTTTCTTATTTGATTTCGCTAATCCGATCGTGATTGGTAAGCCAAGAACTAAAAATACGATAACGTCTGCAATTGTTGCGCCTAGTACTTGTATAACTATTTTGTCAAACGGTTCTCCCATCCCAATAATATCGAATGCTCCAGCAAATATAATAGCAATGACAATACCAATTAACCCTGCAATTGCAAAATAAGAAATATCACGGTTATTATACGTTCCATGTTTTACACTAAAACCAACTCTTTTTTGTATGAGTCCCATTGCAAAACCAATAATACCTGAACTAATAACCCATCCCCACCAAATACCCCAACCAGCGATCGTATCTGTAACGGTATGACCGATGAGTCCTATTAAAAGTCCTGCTACCGGGCCAAATAACGCTCCAAAAACTGTTAAAATAGCCAATGCGGGTTTAATAAATGTATTCGGTGCGATAGAAAATCCCCAAAGCCCTAATACCCCGTATAAAGCTGCTCCAATTCCAATAGCTACTACTAGCTTTGTCGTTAATTTGTTCATTACAATTCCCCTCTCGTATTATTCAACTTTTAATACTCTATATTTCTTTTGAAAATAAATTATGCATCGACACTTCCTTTCTATACAACAAAAAATGACCTCTTAAATAAGAGGTCATTTTCTTTCACGTACAAGAATCCCCTTATCTTTCAAAAGACACATAATGTCCTCTGCGGAATTAGCACCTTCCTATGTAATTACATAGGGGTTGCTGAGGCTTCATAGGGCCGTTCCCTCTACCTCTCTGGATAAGTATTAATTTGTAATTCGTATTATGGCACTAAGAAAGATAAATTTCAACACTTTTCTAATTATTTTTATTTTTTATTAAATAGTGCATTCAAATCATTGTATTCTTATCGGAATTATGAAATAATAAATTCAAAATTGTTACAGGGGGGAATGTATGATGAAAGTAATTGGTTTAATTGGTGGGTTAAGCTGGGAATCTACATCACTATACTATAAACATATTAATACTCTAACACTCTCTCAATACGATCAAAATGCGAAGCTAGTTTTATATAGTATGGATTTTGGAGAAGTAACTACTTTATTACAAAACCATCAATATGAAGAAGTGAAAAACAAATTAGTCACAGTTGCTAAAAAGGTTGAAAAGTCCGGGGCGGAATGTTTACTAATGTGTTCAAATACGGTCCATTTATTTGCTGAGGAAGTAGAACAAGCAATATCAATCCCACTTCTTCATATCGGTGATGTAAGTGCTAAAGAAATGGTAGAACAGAATATAAAACGTATCGGACTATTAGGAACAAAACAAACGATGGAACAAGATTTCTATACATCAAGACTAGCAAAATATAACATTGAGACAATTATCCCAAATGACGAAGAAAGAACTTTTATCCATCACGTCATATTAAACGAATTAAGTAGAGGCATTATTTCAGGAACTTCAAGAGAGAAACTAATACAAATTACCAATTCATTAATTCAAAACGGTGCGGAAGGTATATTACTAGGCTGTACTGAAATACCATTGCTTATTTCCCAAAATGACCTTACTGTTCCTGTTTTTGATACTGCTTTTTTACATGCAAATACTGCTGTACAATTTGCTGGATAATAATATAAAAGCATAAAGGTAGATCCTCTATGCTTTTATATTGTCCGAACTATTTATTTAAAAGAGCATCAATAACTGCAATGGCTCTTTTGGAACCGCCACACTCTAAAAAACTTTCATTCAGTTTTCGAATGCCATGTTTATACTTTTTATTTGAAAGAACATCTGTTACCGCCTCTTTTAAAGTTTGCACATTAACATGCTCTTTCAATAATCTATGTGCTGCCTCAAGCTCAGTTAATCTTTGCGCTATCATAGGTTGATCTTTATCATGTGGTATTATCACAAATGGGACATTGTAATAAATTGCATCGTGCACACTATTCATTCCACCATGTGTAATAAAAACATCTGCTTCACTTAATATTTCTGATTGAGGTACGTAAGGGGCTATAATAAAGTTGTCTGGTGCTTGCTTAATTTTTGAAATATCATTTCTATCACCGATCGCCATTACTACAATCCCTTCGAAATTTGAAAAAGCATCAATACAAGTATTAAAAAATGGTTCGAGCCCTTCAAGAAGTGTTCCCATTGAAATATAAATAACTTTCTTTTTTGAAAGCAATTCAAGTGGAAACTTTGCATTTGTTTTGCGCTTTATAATACTCGGTCCAATAAAAACATTGTTTTCTCCGAACGAATCGCTATTAGGTTGAAAATAACGACTTGTATACACGAGACTAATATCTCCCTTATTATGCATAAATTGAAGATTATTTTTGGGCTTTACTCCAAATTCATGTTCCATTTGATACAGTAACTTTTCAGAGAGTTCATCGGGTTGGAATTGTATTTCTGCATTTGGATGAAAAGGCAAGGTTTCCAATAATTCTGGTGGAATTAAAAATATAGGAGAGGAAACTATGCCTGGAACTTGTAAATATTCCTTTACTAACTCTCCGGCACCAAATATATCATAAACTACGAAATCAAAATTTATGCTTTTACATAATTCTTTCGTAATTTCTAATATATATAAAGAAGTTTGAACATGTACATGAAAGAAAGATTTTAATCCATATGAAGTTTCATTATCAATAGAAATCTCCTTTAATAAATCCGGATGAGTATGTACAATAGCCCCCAAAACTTCAAGCCTTTCCTTAAAGTTTTCCGTTGTAATATAGTGTACGTTATCTCCTCTTTCAGTAAAGGCCTTTACTAAACTTAATGTAGGATTTACATGTCCCTCTGCAGGAAAATTAATTATTAAAATATTCAACACGTATTTCTCACTCCTTACAATTCAATGTTCTTATTAATCGTACTGTTATTATTACAAGCAATCTTCCTCTAATAGTCCCAATATGCTTACTACTTTAGGTTGATAAATAATTATCAGTCATCGGAAAAGGCATCTACATAAGTAGATGCCTAACTGTGATAAGGAGTGTTCTGTGAGGTTAGGATAAGCTTTTCTGCTTGTCCTATGCTATCAATATATGAATTATTTTATAAAACGTGAATAGTTAATAGAATTATTTTAACCATTTTATTTGATCAAATGGATAATATACCATTTTCACTTTACCTATTACATGTGACTCATCGATAAGTCCAAGTGTATTCCTACTATCTTTACTATGATTTCGATTATCACCTAATACAAATAATTTATGCGAGGGAACTTTCATTTCTCTAAAGTTTGAAAAATGATTTGATACTTGTGACATATCTAACTGTATATACAACTCATCTCGCTTTTTACCGTTAATATATACCACATCGTTTCTTAATTGTATGTTATCCCCTGGTAATCCAATAATTCGTTTCACGTAGTATGTAGGCTCGTCTTCTTTTTTTATTATTACAACATCACCATGATGAAAAGAAGAAAAATAAACACTAGCCTTATTAACTAGTATGCGATTATTTTCATTCAAAGTAGGTTGCATCGAAATTCCCTCTACCATACAAAATAAAAATGACTTATTAATAATAATAATTCCTATTATAATTAAAATATAGCTACATATTTTTCTCCAATCTTTTAGAATCAATTGCTTCATATATACCTCATTTCTAATCTATTCGTATGTAAAAACGTCTCTAGTTCATATAAATGCCAGAGACGTTTCGTATATTTTAATTCTCCTTAGAGTCATCTATTTTTGGTGCTTCGCCAGTTAATCGCTTATTTTTTAAATCAAAATAAGCATCTAAAACTTCTTTTCCAATATCAGAGTTAATACCAGACTTATCATTTATAACCCATGGTACTACAACGGAAAATGCTACTTCTGGATCATCATATGGCGCATATCCTGCTAATGTTAAATTATAGCATTCTCTACGATTGCCTTTCTCATTTCTCCCAATATCACTTTCTCCACCGTATACAGTCTGTGCAGTTCCTGTTTTTCCAGCTGGTTTATAGGGTGCTTTTTGGAACGCCCTTACTCCCGTTCCATCCCCTTCTTGGAATACTTTCCTAAAGCCTTCTTTTACTTGATTGATATATTCTTCTTTCATATCAATTCTATTTAAAACAACGGGTTCTATTGATTGTACTACTTTACCGACCTCATCTTTTTGAACGGTTTGTTCTCTAATTTCTTGAAGAATTTGTGGTTTCATACGATACCCGCCATTTGCAATAGTTGAAATATATTGTGCAAGCTGAAGTGGTGTATACGTATCATACTGACCAATAGAAAAGTCTAATAAGAAACCTGGCTGATTATCTTTTCTCCCAATTTGCCCCGCTGTTTCATTCGGTAAATCAATACCTGTTGGAACACCTAAACCAAATTGTCTGAAATAATATCTCATCTTATCAAAGTATTCTTGTTTAATATCTAGTGAACTGTTCTTTACATAATCCACACCGGCAATTTTTAATGCTGTGTTAAACATATAAACGTTAGAGGAAACTTGTAAAGCTCTTAGGTCATCTATATCTCCAAAATCTTTCCATGACTTTTTCTCCTTAGTTCCTTTAAACTTCATAGGTGCATCATAAAAATGTGTTCCCGGTGTTATAGCTTTTGTTTCAAATCCGGTTAATACTGTAGCACCTTTAACAGTTGATCCAAGCTCGTATGAACTTGTCAGCGTACCTAAAGCGTAATCTTCTACTTCCATTTTCCCATCTTTTTCTACAAGTCTTTTCCCAGCCATCGATAATACTTGGCCGTTTTTCGGATTCATCATTACAACGAAAGCACGGTCTAACATTGATTCTGAACCTTTATATGCCTTTAATATTTTTTCTATACTCTCTTCTACTTTTTTCTGTAATTCCATATCAATTGTTAACGTTAAATTCTTGCCGCTTTTCCCTTCAGAAACTGTCTCCGTTCTAATTGTATTACCTTGTTTATCAGCAATACTTCTTACTTTTTCTTTCGTGCCATGAAGTACATCTTCGTATTGCTGTTCGATGTAACTTTTCCCGACCCGGTCATTCCGGCTATACTCCCGCACTAAATAATAATCTAATCGTTCACGTGGTAATCCCTCATCAGCATTCGAAACATTTCCAAGGACTGAACGGAATAAGCCATCATTTACATAGAGCCGTTCCCAATCAACTGATGCGTCAACCCCAGGGAGATTTGCTAAATTTTCGCTAACCACAGCATATTCCTTTTCACTAACATCTTTTTTTATAATTTGAGGTACCATTTGATAACCTGAAGTCATTTTACTTTTAATAGCTAACACTTCTATGTCTTTTGCTGTTAATTCTTGAAGATTTTTTTCTGTAACTCGCTTTCTTTTTAACTCTTCTATTTTTTTGTCTAACTCTTTTCCGTTAATATCCTTTACTCTAAACTTATCTATTTCTTTTTTAGATACTAAATCTTGAGTAAGTTTTGGATTTAACTGCATCCAAAAATCTTTCTTATCCGTCTCGGTTAACTTATCTATATCTTCTTGCGGCATTTCAATTATTTCTGCAAGTTGTCTTGCAGTTTTTAGCATTTCTTCCGATTTTACACCTTTCACCTTTGTATATGTAATCGTACGTAAAGACTTATTGTCCACCACTGAATTCCCTTCACGGTCATAAATTTTGCCGCGTGGTACTGTAAGACTAACAGTTGCATTCTCTCTTTTTTCTACTTCATTCTTATATGTTTCTCCATCGAAAATTTGTACTTTACCTAACTGGATTATAATTCCAGAAAATAATAAAAATACGCAAAAGAATAAAATATTTAACCGTATAGGTAGGGCTCTACCACTCTTTTTCTCTTTCTTTTTCACCCTGTCATAATCTCCTCCTTACAACATTTTTAATATTTTTTAGCTCTCTATATTAAAAGTAATGTACAATTTCCACACATTACTTTGTACGTATATTAATATAACGTTTAAAACTTAATAGAAATTAAAACAAATATAAAGAAAAAGTAAAGTTTACTAAATTAAATATAAAAATACCCAAGAACAAAAGCTTAGCTTTGTTCTTGGGTATTAAGTATTTTAGGAGTTAATATTAGAACGTATTGAAATACATCTATCATCACAATTTGATAGAGATTGTTTACTCTGAATTTTCGGCAAGTAAATAGTTACAGTTGTCCCGACGCCAACCTCACTCATTATACTTATTGTTCCTTGATGACTTTCAATAATTTTATAACTTAACATCAATCCAATACCGGTACCCTTTTCTTTCGTACTATAAAAAGGTTCACCTAATCTTTTAATTCTTTCTTCAGGTATTCCTATTCCTTCATCTATTACACTAATAATGACACCATTTTTATGTATTTCTTTTATATGGATTGAAATTTTCCCACCATCTAGCATTGCTTCAATTGAATTTTGCAAAATATTAATAAATACTTGTTTCAATTGATTTTCTGAGCATTCAATGATTATCTCCTTGGAATCTGTAAATAGTTCAACTTGAATATTTGTCATGATTGCTTTTGTATTAATTAGTGATACGACATTTTTAAAAATTTGATAAATATTTTTCTTTTCTGTATTTATTTCATCAGTTTTAGCAATCGACAAAAACTCTTGGAGGATTGCTTCTATTCTTTCTATTTCGGAAAGCATAAGGTCAAAATATTTTTCTTGATCTTCTTTATTAATTTGGAATAACTGTATAAATCCTTTAATTACAGTTAATGGGTTTCTCACTTCATGAGCTACACCGGCTGCCAATTGACCAATTGCCGCAAGTGTATCTGATTTATTTAGCAATTCTTCTGCCTTTTTCCGCTCTGTAATATCACGTACAATAATCATAATTTTATCTTGTAATAATGGTAAACATCTAGCTTCAAAGAAATCGATACTTCCATTAAGTGTTAGAGGATATTCTACAATTACATTCTTTCCTTCTTCTTTCAATTGGCGAATTGCTTCTTGAAATTGCTGCGCTACTGCAGATGGTAATATTTCGTAAAACTTCTTTCCCATAAAAGCTTCTGCGGGTACGTAAAATTTTGTAGGAGATCCTGCTTTATAATCTATAATTGTCCCATCATCTTCTGTTAAAAAACATAAATCTGGTAAAGCTTTAAAAATTAATTCTAATTCAGAAGTTTGTTGTATTAATTGCTCTTCTATCGCTTTTAAATGTGTAATATCTACACCAACAGCCCAGTAACTAAATCCTTTTACAGGAAACTGCTCTGATATATTGGACCACATTATCGTTTTAATTTCTCCATTTTTACATGTTAAACGCATTTCCCAATCTCTAAAATTTTTTCCGCAAGTCAAAAATTTATTTTGTATTTGATTGCGATAATTATGGTCAGGATACAGTAATCGAAGTGCGTCTGGATTTCCAATTATTTCTTCAGAAGTATAGCCTGTTACAATCTCACATTCTCGATTCCACAAAACAAAATCTCCATTGTAGTCAAGCGCATCAACCATAACGGGCATATTTTGTAAGATCGTATGTAATTCTTCCTCTTTTCGAGAAAGTAACGATGTATTTTGGGTTTGAAATACTTTTTTTTCCCCGTCTATAATGAGGTTAGAAAGCATTTCGAAATATTTTTTACAATGGAAGATTTCGCTTTTTTCGGACCATACAACAAAAGACCCTAAATATTGATTGTATAAGAAAATGGGGATTTCAATTTTGGGAAGTTTACATACTTTCATTTCATTAATTCCAAATGAAAATATACATTCGTTTTCAGCATCAAGAAGTTGATGTGATATGTTGGTTAAATTATAAAATTGTTCTGCCATGGTTTCTATTGTACTCACATCAATAAGTTCCATTAGCCGCGCATTCATCCCTTTTTCACCTCTATATGTAAAATTTATACAAATTTAAAATTCATACTTCTCCATTATACGAAGAAAGTGTGCATAGGTATATAGCTGTAGAATAATTATTCAAACAAATTCTATTTTTCAATTAAAAACAGAAAATTATATACGTATGAAGTGAAACTTAAATCAATAAGTGTTATTTATCCCTCATACATTATTAGCCACACGAATCGTGATTATATAAACAGTGCGAATCTCACTTAACCTCCTTACGTCCACCAAGTTTTCATATGTGAGTCTTACGCGCCACTAGTAGCGGTATTAAAACACAATAAAAGTAAAGTTCATAAAATTTTCACAATTAATATGAAAATTATAAACATTTATTCCAATATATTCTATATAATGGAGTGTAATAAGGCTTCTATGAATATCATAGAATACCTTACCCCTAATAAAAAGAAAAAAAGAATCCTACTTGGATTCTTTTTTTCTTTTTATTACATTACAAATTTATATAAAGCGTGTGCAACACCATGTTCTTCATTTGATAACGTCTCGTACTGACAAATTGCCTTTATTTCATCTACTGCGTTCCCCATCGCAATTGATATGTTTGCTTTTTCCATCATCGATACATCGTTTAGCCCATCACCTATCGCTACAGTATTTTCAACTGGAATATTCAGATGTTCTGCTAAAGTATATAATCCATTTCCTTTTTGAGCGTCTCGGTGATTAATCTCTAAATTATGCCAATACGAAGATGTAATTGCTAAATCAGTATTATGCAGAAACGCTGCTTTTAACTTTTTTAATTTTTCTATGTCATAAGAAAATGGTAAAAGCTTATGCACATGTATATCAGTTTCTACAATTGGTTTACAACTTTTCGCACTATGAAACGCTGTATGCTCAAGGTATAAGGCTGCGATTGTTTCTAACTCTTTCAAGTCGAAATTTTCTTTTGAATTCTTCACATATTCAATCTCATTACGCACACTCTCTACTCCATAATCTGGTACATATACACCTTTATTAGTATAAAGCTGATAATATAAGCCATTCTCTTCAAGATAGTCTACAATCTCAAGTGCCTGCATATTTTGAATTGGATATCTCTTCATCATTTTTTTATCTTTATATATAAGTGCACCATTTTCCGCGATAATTGGACAATCTAAATTAACTTCTAACAACAATCGTTCAATGTCGACGATAGAACGTCCTGTACAAATTGCAACAACATGACCAGCTTCCTGACATTTTCGAATTGCTTCTGCATTTTCTTTACTAATCATTTTATTCCCCGAAAGAAGAGTTCCATCTAAATCAATTGCGATTAATTTCATTATTTCTTCACCACTTTCTATAAATACACGAGTTCTTATTAAACGAAAGGTATCGTTTTCATACTGATCTCGTGAAGTACTCCTTATTTATAATTTATGAAAAGCGTTTCAGGTCAAGAAATAATTCAAAATAAAATCAAAAGCTTTTCTTTTTAAAGAAAAGCTTTTGATTTTAAACTATGAACTATAACTAATATATTTTGTCTCACACATGTACACATTCTTTTCTTCAGTTGGGACATATATTATAAACTTTTCTAAACGTTTTCCGTAAACATGAATTGTGACAACGCTTTCATTTTCGGATATTTCAAGAATATGACAATCAGCTGGTGGAATGACTTTATCTGTTTCGCCTTCTCCCAAATAAAGATTTCCTGTATGCGTTAAATAAACAAGTGAATTGTCAAGCTGCTTAGTTTGTATAAAGTTCTGCACCATTATCCTTCCTGTAAAAACGCCTTCTACTCCCCATGTACCATCATGATCATGTAAAGGAGTAGATTGTCCATCTTTCCATACAAGAGCTAATACTTCAAAACGATTTAAAGGATCTTCATATAACAAGTGTCGTGCATACTGAGCCGAATTCGCCTTCTGTTTTTCTAACGGAAGCCATGTTTTCTTTTCTAAAAGTTCTTCTAGTAATTTTTCAATTTCACACACGATTTGTTCTTCCAATAAATCACCATCTATTAAATCAGTTACAGCTTTAATAAATGTTTGAAACGTTTTACTCCCATTGCACGTTAACATAAGCATCCTCCTCTACTCTTTTTCCACACACCTCCATACTATAAAACACATTAAAATTTTACAATTGAGAAATAAAAAACAAGGTACAATACAATGTACCTTGTTGAACGTTTTATTGAGTTTTTAAGCGAATAGGTAAGTGTTTTAAGGTTTGTTCATTTTCCAATATACATTTTTCTAAATTGAAAGATGGAGCTAACTCTATTTTTTCAAAAGCATTTATAAAGGTACTTAATGCAATCTCAGCTTCTAAACGTGCAAGTGGTGCCCCTAAACAAAAGTGAGGCCCTTTACCAAAAGTTAAATGCTTTTCATTTCCTGTTCGGTGTAAATTAAACTTAGAAGCTTGTGAGAATTTTTTCTCATCTAAATTTGCTGCACTAACCCACGCAACAATCATCTGATCCTTTTTCATTAAAGGTCCAAATATATTTGTATCTTCTGTAATCCTCCGAGCTAATGTAACAGGAAATCGATAGCGTAACACTTCCTCAATTGCTTTTGAAACTAATTTAGGCTCTTTACTTAATTCTTTATAAATTCCAGGTGAATCCACTAAAAAACAATAAAAGCTATTTATTATTAAATTTGTAGTTGTTTCATTACCAGCCGCTAATAAACCTAATGAAAAAGTTACAATTTCTTCATCAGTTAATCTTTCACCTTCATATTCAGCTCGTATTAAATCTGAAATAATATCATCGGTCAAATGATATCTTTTTTCTTGAACGATTGGAAGCAAATACGTTTTAAATTCATTTAACGCAATTCCTTTTTCTACATCCAAATCGTTAAATCTTTCTTTACTATATGGCATAAATAAAATATCAGACCATTCTTTAATTTTTTTACGGTCAGTTGTTGGCACTCCTAATAAATCGGATATGACGGTAACAGGTAAAGGTGCAGCAAACTCTTCAACGATATTAACCTCACTATATTTTCCTATATGTTGTACAAGTTCATTTGCGATAGACTGTATTCGAGGTCTCCACTGTTCTAAACTTCTTGGAGTAAATGCTTTAGAAACAATTGAACGTACATTACGGTGTTCTGGCGGATCTGTAGAGTTTATATTTATTCTAGTTTCTAAAGGAGGGATTGAGAATTGTCTCCGCTCCCTTCTACTTGAAAATAAGCGATAATCTGATAAAACTCGATTTACATCATTGTATAAAAAAACATTCCATACATCCTGCTCCTCATCATAATGAACCGGATGATTCTCCCTCATAAATTGATACCACTCATACGGATTCCACAATTCTTCTTTTGTTTTCAGCTTTGAAATTTCATGAACTAAAATCACATTTTCAGGCGAAGCCATAGTTCTTTCCTCCCTTTTCTTTTACAATAAAAGTGTTCGGTCGGTAGTTCAAAGTTGTATAATCTAACATATGTTATTTTAACATATGTTAAAGAAGATTTTTTATTGGAGAACTTGAGAAATATATAAGGGGGATTTTTATGTACGTTGATATTTTACTACTAGCTGAATTAACGACAGGACCAAAACACGGCTATGAAATAAAGAAAAATATTCAAAATCGGTTAGGTGAGAATTTCGAATTAAATCATAACACACTTTATCCCGCTCTTCGGCGCTTCGAAAATATGGGTGCTATAACGAAAAAAATACATAAACAAGTCGGAAAGCCAAACCGAAATATGTACGACATAACTGAAACAGGGGAAGAAATTTTTTATGAAATACTAAGAGAGTTTCCTGAAAAAATTGCGACAAATAATACTGAATTCCTTGTGCGTATCGCGCTCTTCGAAAAACTTGATTACGAGGCTAGAAAAGAAATTTTGACTACGCGCCAAAACGTGCTTCGAGAACAACTTACAGCCATCCAATCCCTTGACGTTGTCTCACCTTTTATTACAGAAGTTGTTGAATTTACTAAATCACGTATTGAACATGAATTACATTGGATTATATCTCTTATGAAGAAAATATAAAAAATAACAAGAAAAGTAAAAAATAATGAATGAAAATGAGATTTATTATCAATACTATAATTAATAAAAGGGCAACCTCGATTTGGCTACCCTTCAAAAATTTATATTTCTGGATCGAAAGTTTTGCAATCTGTTTCTTCCGTTGTAGATGCGTGTTTACCTTTATGACTTACTACATAAATTGCATCTGCACTACATTTATTACCGTTAGCCCAAAATTTACAGTTGTTTACTTCACATAAAACGTCTTGTGCCATAGTATCACACCTCCTTGTTCTATTATCATTAACAAAATTCGGAGGTATGATACTCTTTGCCATGCATTTTTTATTACCTTTTTAGCTTCTTAATAATTCTATATCTCCTCGTACAATAGCATCGATATTTTCTGTTATCTTCTCAATGTCAAAATGCCACCATTGTATTTGCAATAATTCTTCTATTATTGCATTTGAAAATCTCTCTTTTATTTTATTTGCAGGGTTTCCACCAACAATTGTATATGGTGCGACGTCTTTAGTCACAACAGATTTAGCTGCAATTATTGCACCATCTCCTATTTTAATTCCGGGCATAATCGTTGTATCCATACCAATCCAAACGTCATTTCCTATAACTGTATCTCCTTTATACGGTAAATCAGACAAATCCGGTGTGAATTTCTCCCAGCCATTCCCAAAAATATTAAAAGGATACGCCGAAAATCCATCCATTCGATGATTCGCTCCGTTCATAATAAAGGTAACTCCAGATGCAATACAACAAAACTTTCCAATAACGAGACGATCTCCGATGAATTCATAATGATATAATACTCGATCTTCTAATGTTTCCCCCTGTTTTGCATCATAATAAGAATAGTCACCAACAAGTATATTAGATTTCGTTATTGTATTTTTTATAAAATGAACGCTTTGATTTCCTTCAATTGGATATTTAACATTTGGATTAGGATTCATGTTGCACAGCACTTCCTTTACCATTCATTTCACTTTCTACTGCTATTACTGGCTTTAAATTGTATATAGGTAAAATAAACAATAATCCAATAACAAATAGTAGAGCCGTCCCCTCATACATCGTACCTAATGAAAACATCTCCTTTAATGAACCAGCTATACTCATCGTTACTACCATTGAACCGGTGAATAGTGGACTTAAAATGCCATTTACTCTACCAATAAAATCCGTATCACTATTTTGGATAATAAGTGTATTTATCCCTATTTGAATACACGGTAGGGCTAAACCACTAAAAAGTTGTGCTGTAAGTGTCACCCATAAATTTGTGGAGTAACCTATAATACCAATACCAATTGCCTGACCAAGCATACCGATAATTAACATCTTTTGCGGGGCCACATTTTTCGCAAATACCATCGCTAAAGCTCCGCCAACAATCATCCCCGCACCATTGACTGTTAGTAACCATTGTAAGCTCTCTTTTGATAACCCTAGTTGTTCTGTCACAATAAATATTCCAAGCGGCTGAATAAGCCCTATACCTAGTCCAGCTGCCATAAAACAAAACCCTAGCAAAGTTAATGTTTTTTTCTTTTTTACATATTGAATACCATCAATCATTTCCCGTAATAGAGTTATTTCTTTTTTCTCTGCTTCGTTTTCAAGATCTTTCGGAAGAAATAACAATACAGCTGCCGCAAGTAAAAATGCGATACCTGTTATGATGATTGAAATATAGATTCCAAAACTGTGAAAGATAAATGTTCCAAGAATCGGCCCTAACACCATAAATATTGCAAATATCGTTTGATATATAGACATTGCTAATTGAATTTGTTCCGTTGACAAATGCTGTTTAAACAACTTCATTCCAGAGGGCTGGGAAAACTGCGAAAGGATTGCAGAGATTAGCGTCACAAAAAACACGATTTTCCACGTTCCAAACATAAGAGTAATTAATACAGCGAATACTGAAATAGCACTTAACGTTTCACACCATATCATTGTCCTCTTCGGCTTCCACCTATCAGCAAAAGTTCCACCAATGAATGAAAAAATAAAAATTGGGGCGAATTCAGCAACTGAAATCATTGATATAGCGAAAGCATCACCTTTCGTCATTTCCATAACATACAATAATACCGCAAAGTTTCGAACCCATATTCCTATTTGTAAAAATAATGCTGATGCAAGAATTCCCTGTACAAATCGATTTTTTAAAACTTGTGATACCCCATGATTTTGTTTCGTTTCTGCAGTCGTTGACATAAAAAAGCCTCCTATTTCGCATACTGAACAGGAGGCAGCACAAACTATATGAAAAGACTATATTTTCACGACGTGAAATACATCCCTTTTCTATAAAAATGTACATACTAATCCTATTCAGAAGAATATTTCGTTTTTGTAACGAAGATCTTTTAAAATAGAATTAGTTGATCATTGGGATGTTTTCACCCTTCCGTTTCGAATTTAAATAACACATACATACTCTATGTAAAACATTTTCAATGTATGCATGTCTCATTTTAACTATTCTAGAAAGTCAAAGGCAATTCCTCTAAAGAACGCATTAAATAATTGCCTTGCCATTTAATGTCTTCACGATCGCCTTTTATTTGTAATTCAGGCATCCGTTTAAATAGAGTAGTAATAGCAATCTTTGCTTCTAACCTAGCAAGTGGAGCTCCTAAACAAAAATGGCTACCATGTCCGAAAGCAATGTGACGGTTATTCTCACGTGTAATATCAAATACTTCTGGGTTTTCAAATACTGTTTCATCACGGTTTGCTGAAGCTAATGCGATAATAACCATATCTCCTTTTTGGATTGTTTGCTCGTGAATTTGAAAAGGCTCAGCTGCCCATCTTGCAGTTGTAACCTCAACGGGAGAATAATATCGTAATCCTTCTTCAATAGCTGAATCAATTAATTTTGGGTTATCTTTTAATAACTGTAATTGATCAGGATCTTCAAGAAGTGCTAATACCGTATTTGTAATTAAATTCACCGTCGTCTCATGGCCCGCTACGATAAGTAACATAATCATGGAATATAGTTCCGGAGCACTAAGTTTATGTCCTTCACTTTCTGCAAGTATTAAAGCACTGACCAAATCCTCTTTAGGATCTTGTCGCTTTACATCAACTAAATATTGAAGATATGTAATAAATTCAGATAGTTGCTTTTCAGTTTCTCTTATTTCTTCTGGCGTTTCTGGAGAAGCGATGACAGCATGAGACCAAATTCTAAATTTCGCTTGATCCTCTTTTGGAATTCCTAGCATCTCGCTAATTACAATAATCGGTAATGGGAATGAATAATCATCCACAAGATTTAATGTACCTTTTCGCTCTATCTCACTTATTAAATTATCCGCTATTCTCTGAATTCTTCCGTCTAATTGTGTAATCATCTTCGGTGTAAAAGCTTTTTGAACTAAAGATCGTAAACGACTGTGGTTAGGTGGATCTGAATTTAACATGTGCGTAGTTAAATGATCACTATTGTCAACGGAAAGATACATATTCTTTGTATCTTGAGGAAACACATTTGCCAGATCTTTTTTTAAGCGATTATCTTTTAAAAGTGGCAGAGCATCTTCATATCTTGTAATAAGCCACTCCGCACCTAATTCATTTTTATTTACAAATAGGACAGGTTGCACTTTTCTTGATTCTTTATAAATTTCATAAGCATCTTCTTTAAAATGAGCTGAAGCTAAATTAATACCATCTTCTATTCTTAGTCCAACTTTATTTTTCATTGACATTGTATTCCCTCACTCTCATTTTTTTTTGAAAACCAGCCAACATTTGCATTATACTCTAATAAAAACGTGAAAATTGTAAATTTTTAATCAAAATCTTACTTCCTATATTGAAAAATAAAAAAGTGAGAAAGTATAATCTTTCTACTCTCTCACTCTTCTTTATGCAAAGCACATAAAATTACTAATTTGTTGATATCGGTAACTTACTTTACGACGTCGGCCACCTTGCCAAGTGTATCCCGAGACTCCGTTTCTTCTAACTTCTGTCGGAAAGAACCATAAGTCTCTTCCGAAAGGCCCAGGACGATGTAAACGTAAATATCCCCATCTTCCTAAGCAGTTACACATCCATGATTTCATATTGCCAGCTTGTGCAGGCGAAGCAAATGTTGACGGTAAAGACGGAGCTTGTGATGGTGGTGGTGACGTTGGCGCATCTTCCGCATCATCTGGTCGATAATCTTCTAGTTCAACCTCTCTAACTTCGATATCAGGTTCATATCCGTATTGTTGTGGATTATAATACATTGTTTGATCATATGGATAGTTTTGTTGGTTATACATATTAATAAATCACCTTCTTTTCATTCATTACCTTTAACATTCATATGTGATATGACACCTATAGGAAGCTTATGTATAGCCCAAATTCAACTAAAAAAATAAAGCTTGTAGTTTTAAAACTACAAGCTTTTTCATAAACGGAATGTATTTATTATTTTCTCAACTTCACACTATAAAAACGCATTTCTTCTAGTGAACCTTCAAATTCAAATGTATGTTGTTTAACTAATGCTTTCAAGCGATATTCTAAAAAGGTATCCCCCACAAGTTGTTCGACATGGCCAAGCACTTCCCCAATTACTCTCGGGGCTTTAAGGAAGTCTTTATCCGCACCTATTCTTTTTGCGCATTCAATCATAAATGGATCAAGATAGTCTTCTTTCACTGAATGTACTTCATTGTCTTTCCAAATTCTTAATAACTCTGTACTATTCGATAAACTATCCCATTCATGTTCAAACTTTTCTCTAGTCTCTTTAGTTAAATATGATAACTCTACAGAATTCCTTATGAAAGTAGCTAAACTTTCGGGCGGCAATTCACCCGTTCCACGTATATCATACTCTTGTTTTAATATTTCTCTGCTCGCTTCAGATGTATTAATTATACGAATATTTTTCTTATCTTTTAATTGAGCCATTACAAAACAAAGGCCTACATGTTCATGTGCGTTATTCGCCTTCCAGATGGTAATTGGTGTTTCATTTGGAATAGAATGTAGTTCTTCTAAAGTTTCCATAAAATTCATTAGATATTCTTCTTCAAAATAACCATCATAAGTAGTTAGATTGTTTAATAACCATTGCTGTCTTGCTAGTTGCCCTTTATTCGTATGTAATTGGTGTATCGGTCCAATTGAAAAGAATTCAGAGAATGAAACAACACTCTCTTCAAATAGTTCTTCTTGACTTAACATATGTTTTAAACATCCGCCTGTTGATTCATCGAAAGTGATATGAATATGTGTACTTTCTTTTACATTTCTTTTATAGGATATATCATTCGTCAGCTGCTTAGGTATACTCATCAAGTGTTTAATCGTATCTTCACTATAGTTCTCTTCTAATAAATCTAATTGTATAAGGAGACTTTGCAGTAAATGTTTCGCTTCATCCTCATACATTTCATCGACAACATTTTTAATTTTATCTATCATGTAAATCCCTCTATTCATTACTAAAATAACGTAAGTTATAGTGTATCATATATTTTCACTTGATTATTACTAATAAAAACGTAAGAGATAAAAAAGACAAAGAGGAATATATAAAATAGTATCCATTCTAGCAAAGTGTGTATCTTTTTTCGTTTAAAGATACCCAAATAATGAAACTCACCAATTACTCTAATGAAAAACACAATCATACAAATCCAGGAACCCGTTTGAACTATTACATGAGGAACTGCAAAATGAACAACATTTGCTTGTTGTAATAAAATTATTGCTGCCATACTATAGTAACACAATGAATAATGTCATTCTTCCACGAGGCGTAAACGCTTTTTCTCCACATTTAGTTGGAATAACACTATTTATCCCCTACCTACCTCCGAAGGCCCAATAAACATGCAAAAAACTAACTAAGAATAATATACAAGCATATATATAATAAGTATTTTTTCTCCCATTATTTTATTGAAGTCCCTATCTTTAAAATATGCTATAAATCCCTCATTAGCAACCTATATTTAATTACATAAAAAACCCCTTAATGATTAATCGATTTTAAGATAAATCATTAAGAGGTTACTAAATTTCATTATGCATTATATCTACTTCTTCGGCGTTCCATTCTTGTTTGCCCTTGAACAGTGCCTTCACTGTATTGCTCTATTTGCTCTGTCATTTCATATTTCGCAACTGTTTCTTCGTAATTACGCTCATGAACTCTTTCTGGTGTTTTATGTTTAGATACTTTTCCACGAAATTTAAATAATTTCAATTTAAGTTTCGGTAATCTTGGAAGACGAATCTTAAACGATAGCCTTTTACGATTCTTTTTTTGCTTAAATAAATTATTATTTTCTTTATTAGTGCCTTTCTCTTTACGGTGTATTAACATCGCAAGTAATCCACCTAATATAAGTCCTCCAACTAAAAGGAGAATATATAAGTAATGGCCTGTCATTAAACTCATCATACGCTCAAGTATGATTAATGACTGTACTTCTTTTATATCCCATAGTAAAGCGGCCCATAATGAAAATAATCCCAAAGTAAGCCCGTATGTACGAAATCGGAATAAACATGGAATTAACGCAATGCAAGCAGCGATTTTCGCGTTCGCTATTATTGAATTTGTTGAAATATCCTGATTCCAAATGACTAACAGTAATGTAATAAATGGTGCATACGCTATCCAGCTACATATTCGTGAGTACATCTTTTTAGCAAAGTAACTTCCAAAACTAGTGAAAAATAATAATCCTCCAATAAATAACGATTGTTCTAAAGGGACTTGCTTCATAACACCTGCAACCGGAAAGAGGCCGCTCAGTATCATTAATAGCACATCTAATTTCTTCACAATTCCCCATTCCTTTCAAATTTTTTTCAGTTTCGCAAAATATAAAGTTCATCATATTTGAAAAACCTTTGTGATATTTCTAAAAAACATCTTAATCCCGAAAGTAAATAAAGTAAATATGAAAACGAAAATATACATGACAAAGCATAGCTATATTTACAATAAAAAATGACAAATCCTGCTTATTATTACTAACAGGATTTGTATACTATTATTTATATTAATATCAATCCATTTTCTTTTTCCATAATTATTACATCTTCATCTAATTCGTCATTGAATTCTTTAAACTCCCTTGAATCAATATCAGTAGTATAATTTTTAATTAATTTAGCCATATGCATTACATACGTATTATAAATATTTTGTTCTGAGAGCGAGGTTGATTTACAGCACATGTAATGTATCATTTTGGCGATTTCTTCTCTCTCTTCAGATTTTACACCAAACGGGATAATTTCGAGTATGTACTGCTGTGTTATCTCATTACAATTTAATTCGTATGCAGCCGTACTATAGTAAATTCCCAGTTGATCTACAAATAATCTCGTTTCATCCATAACATACTTTTGGTCTCTAACAATATAATTCGGTACATCTGAGTTAGTATTAATTCTAATTATTTTTATATCCTCTTTAAAATTTGAGATTATTTCAGGTGAAACCTCAATGTTAACGCTTTTATTTCGCAAATCTTCTATCCAATGTTTCCTCATATTTGCATCTACAACAAAATAAACTTCTTTGTTTTGTTTATGTGCATCTTGTAAAATTTCAACTAATGTCTCTGACAGAAATTGTTTAAAGTGGGCTCCTATATCATTCCTTTTTGATGGTTGTGGTAAAAACACTTTATTATTACCTATATTTAATAAAGTATGATCAATTGTACCCCATTCTTCTTGACCATATAATTTATATAATATTTCTCTCCCATTTATTTTTGAAAAAATAGGTAAGAAATCATATTTAGACATTTTTTCAACTGATAAATTTACAATTATACCTGGTAATTTTATCTTATTCCAACTACGCTTCAAGAACCCCTTTTGTTCTAACAAACTAAGAATAGCGGTAATAATTTCTTTTTTAGATACACTTTGTCCAATAAATAAATTAATAAAAGCTGAAATACGTTGCGTTCGAACGAATCCTTCCCTAATAATTTGCTTTGGATTAATTTTTTCACGGCCATTAAAAGTTTTTAGTGCAATTAATGCTAGTTTCATTCCATTTTGCTCTCCTGCTGTAGCATGTACCGCTTTTACAACATCGTCTACAAGTTCCTTTTTATTTTTATGGCTATATTGCATTCTATATGGATTTTGTAATACTTTTTCAATGTTATATCTTACTATTTTTAACAACACCGGATAATCCGCATTTAATACATAGGAGGAATCTCCATTTTGCGCTAAAACTATTTTGCTATCTAATAACGCTTGCTCTATCTCTATTACTATATCATCTGACCATACTTCTAACGTAATTGAATCTAATTCCTTTGGGGTAATTAAAGGTAATAACTCATTCTCATTATTCGTTAATACACTTTCACATTCTGGAATTAATGTGAAATATGGGAAGGTCAGTTGGAATTCATTTAAAAGCTCCTTTTTTTCTCTTACTTTTATACCAAGTTTTATTTTTGTCCCTTGAACTTTATATATGTTTTCGTTATATGGAAGAAGCACTCTTTTATTTGTTCCTCTAATATACTCTTTTGGACATTGGAGAATGTGTTCTAATTTAACTTCTCCCCCTATCCTATACTCATCTTTTAAATTTCTGAAACGCTTAATCCACTTTATTCCTTTTTCAGCTTGTTGCACTTTTAATTTTACAAATCTTTGCTTTTTCTTATTTGATTCAAATTCAGGAGTTGAAATAAGTATTTGGCTTCGCTTTCGCCCTAAAAGTATAGAAATATCTTTATGGTTATATTGCTGATAAAACCGTCTAATTCCGACTGATACTTTTAATAGTGGACTATTTTCACCTCCACGAGTTATGTATTCAAACCGATATACATAAGCGAAATAATCCTGTGTTTCTTCATCCTTAATTGGCTCAGACATCGCTTCAGAAACATGTTGGGATCGCAGTGGTGAAAAATATACTTCTTCATCATTCTTATTTTTCATACGTAAAGGCTGTTCGCAAAAGATATGTGTAACAAGAGCTGGTACCCATTTAGGAAACGTTTTTTTATCATGTAATACTGGTAAATTACTAATTAAATCATACTGCCATTCTAAATGTGGTTGATCTATTAATTTATTCGGTTTCCAATCATGAATAACTTCATACCAACTTTGAAAAATATAGTCTAACTGTTCTTGTCTCATTGGTTCTTTTGCTACAATCCAAGGTGTATCTTCCTTTAATATATATGGATTATGCTGAATGAATAATATATCAGAAAACATATCATACAATCTTTCATTTACAAGTTTTAACTTACTCGTTAATAAAAATGTTCTATAATGTATCTCTACAATCTCAAGCCATTCAATAGGAAAGTAAAAATACGATACTTTCTCATTATAGAGGGGTTCTACTATATTTTTAAATGTTAATAACCGTAATTTTTCCATATTAGTAATACTTCCTCCCTTAATTAATATTAATCATGAATAATACTAGAAAATTCACCAATATTTTTAAGCATAAACGAATCAAATTTAAACCAAGCATATTTCAGGAATAAATAAATCAAATTATTTAAATAATACATTATAAAACTGAATTAATAAAAAGTTACCCTTAAACATATAACTACCTCCTTATGTTATTTTTTATATTACAAAATCATTATAATAGATTATTTTGTTTTATATCTATAATTCACAAAATATTTACATAAATAAAACATAAGAAAAGGTATCGCCTCTTCATATAGCGATACCTTTTCTATACTCTTTATGAAATAACACCTTTAACTTCTTCATTCACTGGCCATTTTTCTAGTGTATATGCCATTTCCCAAAATGAATATTCATATTGACTACTAATAATAAAATGTTGTCTCATACGTTCACGGTCTGCCTCTGTTACTTTTTCAGCGATAGTATCTAATCGTGTGATTTGCTCTTCTACTAATGTACGGAACCAATCTGATCCATAAGCAGAAATCCACTCTTTATAAATTGGCTCTTCTGGCTGACACTCTTTTAAACGTTCACCAATTTCATAATATAGCCAATAACAAGGTAAAATAGCTGCAATAATATCCCCTAAATGACCTTCATACGCAGCACGATACATATGTGAAGTATACGCATATGCAGTTGGTGCAGGTAGGAAATTATCTTTTTCTTCTTTCGTAACGCCTAATTTTTTAGCAAAATTCTCGTGTAATGATAATTCTGCTTCATATGTATTTTGAGCATGGTGCGCCATACGAGCTGTCGTTTCTAATTCAAGAGCCTTTGCAGCTCCTAAAGTTTGTACTCTAGCAAAATGACTTAAATAATATGAATCTTGAAGTACGTAATAACGGAAACTTGCTAAATCTAACGTACCTTCACCAAGTTTTTTTACAAAAGGATGATTAAAACTTGCTTCCCAAATTGAATCTACTTCTTTACGTAATGATTGTGAAAAAGTCATTTAAATCCCTCCAATAATTTATAAAATATAAGTATTTATCCCATTTATTAAAGCTGTAAAATAAAAAAACTTTCTTTACAGGCGTAAAGAAAGTGAAATTGACAGTATTTATTCATTAAATAACAATGTCTTTCCCACTTCCCTACGCTGGCATTAACCAGATCAGGTACTAAGAGTCTCAAAATTTCATTTGATCTCAGCCTATAAAAGGCCCCCCTAGTGGATAAATATTTTATTTTCGTATTCATCATAGCACAATCTATAAAAGTGTCAAAATTAAAAACCTTCATTTTTCCTAACGTGTAATGAAGTTTGTATAATCATATCTAATAGTTCACTATATTTAATTCCCGCAGCCTCTGCACTTTTTGGCAGTAAACTTGATTGTGTCATCCCTGGTAATGTGTTAACCTCCATTACATATGGAATTCCGTCCTTCACCATCATATCAACCCTTGCATAAACACTACATTTTAATGCTTTATAACAAGCCAGTGACGCTTTATTTACACGTTCCTGTACTTCAGCTGGAAGTTCTATAACTTCTTCAACTGTACTAGCATCATCATATTTTGCATTGTAGTCAAAGAACTCAGCAGCATGTCGAATCGAGATGATAGGTAACTGTTTTCCATCAAAAATGGAACATGTAATCTCCTCACCCTTTATATACTTCTCAATTACTACTTCTGAATCCCATTCGAATACAGTTTCCAGCATTGAAATCAATTCATTTTTATCCTTGACAATCTTTACTCCAACACTGGAGCCGCCAGAGTTAGGTTTTACTACTAACGGAAATCCTAACTTCTCTAACTCTTCAAGGTTTAGATCCTCCATTTTTGTAAGTTCAATCCAATCGGGTGTTTCTACTCCTTCATAACGTAAAATCTTTTTTGAAAGATTTTTGTCCATACATATACCGCTAGATAACATATTGCTACCACTATAAGGAATACCTAAACTTTCAAGCGTCCCTTGAACAGTACCATCTTCTCCGTATTTTCCGTGTAATGCTAGCAATGCAAAATCAATGTCTTTCGCTTTTTCAATTAAATCCATTTTTTCATTTAACGTAATTGGAACTATTTCATACTTACTCTTATTTAAATGTGCAATCATTTCATTTCCAGTCATAATTGATACTTGTTTTTCAGAGGATACTCCTCCCATAATAACGCCAATTCTCATCTTCTCATCTCCAAATTTCATTTTTTAATGTATCACCAATTATTTGAATCCCGCTAACTATTTCCTTTTCTTTCAAACGTGAAAAGCCTAATCGGAAGGTATTCGCTCCCCCTCCATCAGAATAAAAAACATTTCCAGGAGAAAACGTTACACCTTTCTCATAACACTTTTGTAAAAGTGTGCGGGCATTAATTTTTTCTTCTAACTCTATAAATAAATGAAGTCCACCATCTCCAGTCATTCTTTTAAACGGAATGTACTGATTACATGCCTCAACAGCTAACTCATATTTTTTCTTATAAACAGATCTTGCTTTTTTTAAATATTTTTCAAAATATCCTTCATGTAAATATTGAAACAGTACAGCTTGATCTAACGTAGATGTATGAATCGTTCTTGCCCTTTTTACACTTTCTAAATAATGTATCAGTTCTTTATCTGCAATGATCCAACCTACACGTAAACCAGGGAAAAGTACCTTTGAAAAGCTACTAATATAAATCACATTATTACCGGCCCCTGCAAAAGTTAATAATGGCGCTAAATGTGAACCTGAATAACGTAATTCTTCATTAAATCCATCCTCTATAATAGGAATCTTATATTTTGAAAATAATCTCATCAATTCCGTTCTTTTCTCTGAACTCGTAACAATACCGGTTGGATTATGATAAGAAGGAATCAAATACGCAAAATCAAAATCTTTTTCACGTAAACTTTGTTCTACTTCATTCGTATCAATACCATCATCATTCATATTAATCCCATGAACTTCAAGTCCATGTAAGCGAAAAAGCTTCAGTGCAGCATGGTGAGTTGGATTCTCACAAATTACACGCCCTGATTTTTTCGATAAAGAAGATAGTACAATATCTAACCCTTCCGTAAATCCATTTGTGATTAGAATATCTTTGTTCGAAATATCTACACCTTTCATTTCCATGTAATGAAGTAAATAATTCATTAACGGTCTATAGCCTTTTGCATATCCGTAGTTCAATACAATATCCCCTTCAATGGACATACGAGTAAGAAAAGCTCTTTTGAAATTTTCTACATCAAATAGCTTTTCATCCGGGGCTATACTATTAAAAACAATCATTCCTTTTTCCCAGCGAACACCATGTTTCATTAAATCTAATTCATCCGCTAATGCGGTAACTGTATTGAGTTTATTTTTCCAATCTATTTCAACAGACGAAGTGTTAGAAATATCAACCTTCGCAACAAAATTTCCTTTTCCTTTAACTGCATAAATGAGTCCTTCTTGTTCTAAATCCGCATAAGCAGAGAGCACTGTATTTCTGCTCACTGATAATAATTCACTCAGTTCCCTTGTTGATGGGATTTTTTGGTTCCCTAACAAATGCCCTTTCATAATCATCTTTTTTAAATAATCTTTCAATTGAATATAAACGGGACGATCTTTTACAACTTTAAAATCCTTAAACAATTCCTAACCTCCTGCAATCATTTTTGCATATTTATTTCATTCTCAAAAGGTCCACTACATATGTATTTTTTATAAAGGGCGGTACGGTCTTATAAAGTGAAACTTTAATTAGTGAGGGGTTCATCCCCCCACTAATTATTAGGCTTCACCAATCGGGCTTTTACTGCTCACAAATAGCGGGATAAATCTTTACGATATAAGTTAATTACATCTTTTAAAGCAGCAGCTGCAGCTCCGCGTGGATTAGAAGCTCCACCAATTGTAGTAATTTGCCCCATTGTATCTGTAAAGAATGTTATTCCTTTTTCTGTTCCATTGACTTTTGCTAGCGGGTGATCTTTATCTATTTCGCACGGTTCAACATTTAGATTCACATTGCCTTCTCCATCTTTATGCGCCGATGCTATTAATTTAATAATTTTATGTTGTTCCTTAGCATTTCGAATTTGTTGTATTGTAACGTGTTCAATTCCTTGTACATATATACCTTCAAGCGTATTCTCTACTCCCATTAAACTGTTTGTCAAAAGTAACAATTTACACGCACTATCCGAACCACTTACATCTAATGTAGGATCCGTCTCGGCAATCCCTTTATTTTGCGCTTCTTTCAGCGCTTCTTCAAACGTAATATCACCTTCATACATTCTCGTTAGAATATAATTTGTCGTGCCATTTAATATTCCATCTATTTTTTCAATATTGCAACCAGCTAAACTAAATTGTCCAATATCTAAAGTCGGCAGTGCCGCGGCAGTTGCCCCACTATATCGTATTCGTACATTCGCCATTTTTGCTGCTTCATTTATTTCTCTCCAGTTTGTAACAAGTGCACCTTTAGAAATTGCAACTATATCCATATGTTTCTCAATCGCTTGTTTTATATATTTTTTTCCCGGATTTCCATCTTTAAGATTTGTAACGGTTGATTCTACCAATACAGTGCCACTTATCCCACTTGTTGCACGTTCCTCCGGATGATGTTCTAAATATTTTTCAATTGCAGCAGTACCGCCACCATACGTTAATAAATGATGAATAGATAACCCTTCCTCATTATGTATTGCAACATTTCTACCTAATACGCCACTTACCACTAAATTTATTCCATATGTTTCATTTATATATAAATATTTTTCATTTAATAATTTTATAAACTCTCTTCCTACTGTCCCATATCCAGATAATACAATTTGAATTTTCATAATATCCCCCCATATTTTTCTACCAAATCCCTCTTTCAATATAATATAAAGCGCTCTCGAATTCCATCGAGAGCGCTTTATATTATCTATTTCGGTAGACGTGATAACTTTTCTGCAATTGTTCTATAAAACTCTTGAATATTAGAAAAACCTAATGTGTCTGAAACGCTTAATCCTACCATATCGAGATGATCCCAATTTGCTTTCGTTTCGATATGATTCCATTTTCCGATTTGCAAAGACCCATTACTACTTACAACAGTATTAGACGAAGGTGCAATCATAGAATTTGTATTTACTACACCGTCATTTTGCCACCAAGAAGTATCTATTAATGGTCGGTTTTCTTCATATCTTGCATAAGATCCTAAGAAGAATGCATTCCCCATTAGCACTTTATTCATCGTTATATGTGGTAGATGCAAACCTGTTATAGGTACTGCTTGCGATGCATGTCCACTATAAGATAAGTAATATACATCCGATTGCGTCTTTACCCAATTATTTAACTCCTTTGCTCCATCAGTACTTAAATCCCATTGACTAATGTCTTTTGTATTTTCCCAAATTGAATTATTTAAAATACGATCAGTATATTGGAAAAATGACTCTCCAGCATTCTTTTTTATACCCCATTGATCCAATTTAAAATCATATAATGATAAATTATTGTTTCCATTTAAACTTGCAGCTGCAATTAGTAAATCTTTAACAAATGGTAACAGAAGACTTCCGTCCGCGAGTGTTGTACCATTGTGAGGAGTTGCTAATGTTGTAACACTATGAACATATGATTTACCACCCTCAAATAGTGGCGATATCTTTGCGTTTGGATGATTTTTCACGTAATTCTTTTCTTCATAACTTCCTTCTTTTAACAACTGCACTAAAGTTCTCGTCGTTTGTCCACCCATGCTATGCCCAACTAAATGAACTTTATTAGTTTCACTCCAATTCGGTGCAAATCCACTATAAGTTCTACCAAAACGATTATGTCCATGTTTCTCAGCATGCGCCGCTCCATAATCTACTGTTCCACCGTTAATTTGCGCATATAATTCACATGCACGATCCCAGTTACTAGATACAGGCCCAACTGCTGCAGTTTGAACTATATAACCATTTCTCTTTAAATCTTCCTGTATATCATGAACACCACCCCAATATTTAACACCTAGCATTTCCTCTCTACCCCATCCAGCAAATCCATTCACTAAAATAATAGGATAATTATTTTGTTGTCTCTCTTCTGCATAAGTTGTTTTCGCAGCGACTGAGCAAACAGTCACTAACGCAAAAAAACATATTTTTATAAATAATTTCCCCATACTTTCTCCCCCCCAATAAAACGCTTACATTTTTCTATAAAAAAATATACACATTTAGTTTTTCAACTTAAACATAATGTAAAGTATTTTATATACGATGTATATATAGAAAACATACAAAAATGTTGATAAATATTAATTCAAATAAGCATTTAGTTTTTACAATACAACTTATAAATCTTTTTATTCGAATTTACAATTTAGCATAGTTTCCTTATGTTAAATTGATTTTATAATCATAAGAAAACTAATTTCATTGCTTGAAAGGAGGAAAACAGCATGTACATCGGATTAAACATTCATACATTTTCTCAACCTTCTAAAATAACTCCATCTAATTTTGAGCATAATACTATCTCTTCTACTAAGATTGAAGATAAGAAATCCAATGCTCCAATCAAATTTGATATACGTTCATCTGAAAAAGAAATGAAACAAGCAGAGCATAAATTTAACGAATTGGATTTATGGAAGATGTTGAAAGATAAAGGTGTTCCTTTATGGATCATACTTGAAATGCTACAAAAAGTCCGTAAAGAAAAAGAAGTTCAAAATAATTCAGTTCAACATTCAAATGCGATTGAAGAAACAAGTGAGACTCGATTAAATGAAGTAATGTAATGAACGGCCTATAAACTAAAAAGAGTTCGAGGTTGATAAAGTTTCTATCAACCTCGAACTCTTTTTTAAGATTTTTCTTCAATTGTTACAAACTGAAAAGATACTTCTCCTTCCAAACCTTTAATTAGCTTTTTTGCTTTAACATTTTCATTAACTAATGTATTATCTGTCGACATTTTAGGTTTTTCATCACCTAAAGATTTTTTCAGATGAAGAAGGTGCATTTTCGTTTCATTTGCTTTTATTTCTTTATATACACCATTTTCCGCTACAATCACATACCATTGTGTTGGATAATTACGTTTGTTTCCTATCCAAGCGTCACTATTATATGTAACAGGAATCTCTTCCTCTCCTAATTCAATACTTTTTAAAGTCTTTTCGTCTTCTTGTGCAAACAATAGCGAACCATCATTTGGGAATTTTGGTAACGTATCTATAATAAAATCGGATCCATTTTCTCGTTTACGAAAAACCTTTGCTTTAATTAATGCTTGTGCTGTAGATTCATTTAAAATTAATACCTGTCCATTTCCAACTTTACCTTTTTTCACAGAAAACACTTCATTTTCTTTCGTAATTTCTTGATAACGATTAATAATTGGTGAAATTTTATTTTCATCTCCAATGATTAATAAACCGTTTGCAGGAAATGGATTTTCCTTTTTAGAGCATGCACTAAAACTTATTAAAAATAGTATTGTTAACATAAAAATAGTTAAAGTTCTTTTCATCGCGTTTCCTTTCATCATACAGTTCATTTTTTCACATACTTTTGTGTAGTCTTACAAGCTAATATACTCTATTGCTCCATAACTTTATAAAGCTTTTGTAGGTAACGCCAACGAGTGATAAAGAAGTATAAAACTTGTATACATATAAATGAAATTAAAATAACGATAGAGCTATTTATTATAGAAAAATCGACTAATTGTTGTAATGCCATATAGGCGACTACAGTATGAATCACTGCAATGATAATCGGTAAGAAGAACATTAATACTAACTGTCTCGTTACAACTCTTTTTAACTCTCGTTTACTTAATCCCATTTTCGAAATCATTTTATATTGTTGTTGATCACGGTCCAAATCAGTATATAATCGGAAATAAATAAAACTAGCAGCAAATGTAAAGAAAACGATTCCGACTAAAACACTTGCCATAAGTAATAAACCATTCTTTTGCTTTGCCTCCAACAAGTTTAATGTTAAAGCTTCAAAGTAGAAATCTCTGTCCCTAAGATCTTTATCGAATACATTCTTTAATTGATTTGAAATCTCTTTCGTTTTTATCCAATCATCTACAACAAATCCGTAAGTACGATGTTGAATATTTTCATCTTTTGGATTACTCATATGCGGAATTTCATCATACACATGATCTTGAACAGCAATATAAATACTACTAGGATCATGTGGTAAAACTAAATTTCCCACAGTTTTTTTCACACGAAATGTCTTTGTCCAATCTCCTTGAATGACTTCAATATTTTTTTTATAGTCACCATTTTTAAATTCTTGTTTTTGTGACACCCTCCCAGGGATTAGTAAAATTTCATCTTCTTTTTCAATCGTTTCTTGTTGGTACCCGAGTGCTCTCGTAAGTTCGTTATATTCACTTAATTTCAATACATTTACGTTACTTTCTGTAAATTTATTTGAAGATGAAGCCATTCGATACGGAATATTTGCATCCTCAAGATGTTTTTTTAGAATAGAGAGATGTTTATCTACCAATTTGTTGTTTTCAGAGCTTTCATACAGAAATGTATATGGGTTTGTCATCCATACTAAATTCCTATTACCAAGAGCAGCTGTTGTACCGATTGCGGTAAATGCAACTGCTGAAATAATAGATACAATGAAAAACATCGTTGCGTTATCTTTCATACGGTAAATTAATTCTGAAAATGTTAATATATTTGTTCGCTTTAAAAAGAATGATTCACTCCTTTTAGCAAGATACAATATATACACGCTACACTGTGTATATAAAAAGTACGTTCCTATAATGACTAGAAGTACACCCATTCCGAGCGTAATAAAATTAGTACTTGGGATAAAGCGAAATACTGAAATATATCCATAGCCTATACTAATTAAAGAAAGTAGCGATAATAGAATAGAAGCTTTCGGTTCAGGCTTTGGCTTTTCCTCTGCTTGAATAAGTTCCACAAGTTCCGTTACTTTTATCATTTTAAAAGTAACAAGCGAAACAATTAAAAATAAGAAAAAAAATGTGATGACTGTTAATAATACCGCCTGTACTGGTATATAAAAAGGTAAACCATTACTAATCATTAATACACTTGCGCTTATCAATAACACTAGTTTAGAAAATATGAGTCCGATGAAAATCCCTATACAAATTGACCCAAGTCCAATTAACATATTTTCAATTAATAATAATTTCTTAAGTTGCCTCATTGACATTCCTTGCATCATTAAAATGCCAAATTCTTTCTTACGTGTTTTTAAAAATGAACTTACTGAATATAAAATAAAGAAAAATGAAAATACAAAAATCAAGCCTTGCGAAATTGTAAATCCTAATGTTCCAAATGCACTTATTGTTGTACTCGTCGATTTTAATTCCCCTTGTAAATCAGGATGAAATAATAAAAGGGCATACGTAAAGAAAATCATAATAGAAAATGCACAACTTAAAAAATGGGCAGCGTATGTACGCTTATTACGAAAAATATTATTAAATGCGAACTGACGAAAAGTCATGCCTTTTCCCTCCTAACAAAGAAAGGACATCCATAATCTTTTGATAAAAAGTTTGCCTACTTTCACCGCAATAAATTTCGTTATATAGTTGACCATCTTTAATAAATATAACTCTACTGCAAAAGCTCGCTGCATACGGATCATGTGTAACTAACATCATCGTTGCCTTTTCTTCTTTATTAAGGGTATCTAGCATCTCCATTACATCATTTGAAGATTTAGAGTCTAAATTCCCTGTAGGTTCATCTGCAAGTAATAATTGCGGCTTATGAACGATCGCGCGAGCAATTGCTGTTCTTTGAGCTTGTCCCCCTGATATTTCAAACGTTCTTTTACTCAATATATCTGTAATGTTTAATTTCTCTGCAATTTCTTCCACTCGTTTGTTCATTTCTTGTACAGAAACACCATCTAATGTCATTGGCAATACGATGTTTTCTTTTACTGTAAGTGTGCTAAGAAGATTAAATGATTGAAAAACAAATCCTAATTTTTTTCTACGGAATAAAGCTAAATCTTCTGATGTCAACTGGAAAGGATTTGTACCATTTATTAATATTTCTCCCGATGTTGGTGAATCAATAGTAGATACCATATTTAATAATGTTGTTTTCCCACTACCTGATGGCCCCATAATTCCTACAAATTCACCTTCTTGAATTGATAAATCAATATCTACTAATGCTTTAAAAGGTATTTTCCCTTTATATACTTTACTAATACTTTTTGCATGTAAAATTTCCATTTATATTCTCCCTTCATTTGCACTGCTTACTATAAAGTGTAAATGAATTGTTTTATAGCTCATATTGATTCATCTTTCATTTATCTTACACGCTTGTAAGATTTCTAAAAAAACAGATAATAAATCCACTTTCAAACTATAATCGATGTATATCTATCTTATAATATTTGTATAGTGGTATGAAATACAATGCTTCTTATTTCTAGTCGCTGAAACAACTTGTATTCTTTATTAGCAACATGCAATATATTATAAAGAATAACTATACAACTTCAAAACAATGAATAACAACTTATACTTCACCAGTAAAATCAAAAAGTAAATAGCACGTAAAAAAGCTCAGAGTTTTAACTCTAAGCTTTTTTACAATTTCATTGCATTATAGCTCCCTTTAAAGAGCAATATTTTTTATCCACTCTGATTTACTCAATAGATAATGATTATATAGTTGGTTTTCTATCATCTGTTGGCTCATATAAGTAAACCCGCATTTTTCAATAACTTTATTTGACGGTACGTTGTTAATTAAAGCAATTGCGTTAAGGACATCTACATTTGTATTTTTAAACAAATAATCAATTAACCCTTTAGTCACTTTCGTAGCGTAACCATTATTTTGATACTCGCTTGAAATAGCATACATAATTTCTCTATTCGGTAATGGAAGTTCTTCTTTAATACCTGTACAGCACCATCCAATAAATTCATTTGTATCTTTTATAAATACTCCCAGTTTTAAAAAATGACCGTCTATGTTTGATGAATTTGTAGCAGCATCAAGAAATACTTTATTTTCTGGTATTTCATAATTTGTAACCCAATTTACCCGTTGTTCTTTTGTTGATTTCCAGTCTGGCAAAAACTTTTCTATTTCCGGTTGATTCGATATTTTATAAATACTCTCCGCATCTTTGATGGGAAATTCTTGTAAGTATATATCACCACAATCTATTCTAAATAACTTAGTCAAATTTTCTTCTCCCATGATAATCCCCCTTAATCCCGTGTAAAATTCAATTGTTATAGCTACCTCCTAGCTAGAGTGAGGTAGCTATAACTTTATTAAAGTGCCTTAATCTGCTTCGTAAGTTCTATAAATCGTTCGTCAAGTTCTTTATATCCCTTGTCCTTAGAAGTTAAAAAGCTTAATTTACCTAATACTTCTTGTCTCTCTGTTTCTAACGTTAAACGTAGCTCTTCAATTTCATCTCTTGTTTTAGTAGGTTCTTCTAGCTGCTTTTGTATCGTATTGTTTAAAAACACGAGTTTTGTGTTAGTTGTTTTCTCTAGAAAATATCGATCGTGGGAAACGATAACGAGTGTTCCGTTGTACTCAGCTAATGTATTTTCAAGTTGTTCACGTGAAGGAAGATCAAGGTGATTCGTAGGTTCATCTAGAATAAGTACATCTTTTTCATCCAAAATATAAGCCATTAGCTTACATTTTACTCGTTCACCCATACTCATATGCTGAATCGGCTCTTTCCATTGAGAAGCTTGGAACCCTAAATGTTTCATTAAATTTTGTACTTTTCCTCTTTCTTCAAACGTCTCTTTAAAAAATAAATTTTCTGGTGTTTTATCAAGCGGTAAATCAAAAACTTCTTGTGTTAAATAACCGATGTTTGCAGATGGTGAAATCCATACTTCTCCTTGCACAGTTTCCGTTCCCATAATCATCTTCAATAAAGTTGTTTTCCCGCTACCATTCGGCCCAATAATCGCAACCTTCTCACCGTGCTGAATTGTAAAATTAACGTTTTCAAATAATGTCCGATTGTTAAATTCTTTCCGCAATTGTTTTACTTCTAAGAAACGTTTTCCTACTTTTTTACTCGCTTGAATAGAGAATTCAACTGAATACTCCTCTTTCACACGTTCTACTTTCGTTTTCTCCAGCTCTTTTTCGAGACGTTTTCGTTTTGACTTCACTTGTGCATCCATTCGCTTCGCCTTTACACGATAGAATTCTTTCACTCCTTCTTGTTTTGTAGACTGCGCATGTGCCTTTTGTGACCATGAACTTAATTCTTTTATATGAGTTTCTACTTGTTCTATCTTTTTTTGTTGTTTTTCATATTCACGCTGCTGCGTCATTCTTTTATGCTCACGAGCTTTCATATAACTCGTATAATTCCCGCTATGGTCAATTAATTTCTTATCCTCAATTGACCATATTCTTGTTGCGACAACATCTAAAAAATATCGATCATGCGATACGACGATAACTGTACCTCTCATATTTTTGATTTGTTTAATGAGAAATTCCGTACTCATCTCATCTAAATGATTTGTCGGTTCGTCTAATATTAATACATTAGGATTTCCAGCAAATCCTTTTGCTAATCGAACTTTTAGCTTTTCACCACCACTTAAAGTTAGAAAATCGTTCGTTGGCACGCCCCATTTTGCAAGAAGCTCGGCTTCTTTTGCAATCATATCCTTACTAACAAAAGATTCTTTTTCTTGTTCAACATATGCTGTTGTCATATTCATTTGCATCCATTCAACAGTACCTTTTGATGGTTCAATCTTCCCATTTATTAATTGAAGTAACGTTGATTTACCAGCCCCGTTTTTACCAATTAATCCGATAATATCCCCTTGTCTTACTGTCACATTCATTTTCTCTAACAAAGTATTTTCCTTTATTTCAACATAAACATCATTTAATTTTAATAGTTCTTTCATAATACCGATCCCTTTCATTAAGGGAGAATAAAAAAATCCTCCCAAATAAATTTGGCAGGATTAGTCGTTAAAATATTTATACCCAAATAAGCTATTGCGCAACATAAATAGCAATACCGTTGTATGGAAATTGGGCAGACTAATCCTATTTTTTAGAAATTGAAATTTATTTCATTTCAACATTTAAAAATAAGATTAGTTAATCATCGTCCACCCATCATTCCTTTCCGTCGTTAGTAACCATATTGTACCATGATAGTACTGTATGAGTAAATGCAATTATATGTGCTATTATAATGATTGCTTTCTTCTAGGTCTATTTATCATTTCTTAACTTCATATGAAACAAGCATACATTACACTTGTTGTACTACTCCTTTAAATTTCTCTAATAATAAACTTCTACGCACTACCTCTTATATAATTTTTATATAAATTTATGATTAATTTTATATTATACATACTACATTTCAGTTCTTATAATAAAGTTATCATTTTTAAGGAGGGATTCTACAATGGAATTTAGCAAACTCGGAAACAGTGGATTAACAGTAAGTAAGATTGCATATGGAAACTGGATAAACCATGGTGGAAAAGTAAATGAAAATACTGCAAATGATTGTGTGAACGCCGCACTAGATGTCGGTATTACAACCTTCGATACTGCTGATGTTTATTCGGACACTATTGCCGAGGAAGTACTTGGTCGCTCTTTGAAAGGAATACGCCGAGAAAGTATAGAACTTTGTACAAAAGTATGCCATCCGACCGGACCTGGAAAAAATGATCGAGGTTTATCACGAAAACATATTATAGAAAATTGTAATGCATCGTTACAACGGCTACATACAGACTACATTGATGTCTATTATGCACATCGATTCGATACAACAACTCCTCTTGAAGAAACAATGTTAGCTTTCTCAGATCTTGTAAGACAAGGTAAAGTCCTTTATTTAGGTATAAGTGAATGGACATCGGAGCAAATCACACGCGGTGCAGCACTTGCCCGAGAATTGAACATTCCTCTTATTGCTAGCCAGCCTCAATATTCGATGTTGTGGCGAGTGATCGAAACAGACATAATACCTACATGTCAACGTGAAGGACTTGGTCAAGTTGTTTGGTCTCCCCTCGCACAAGGTATTCTCACTGGAAAATATCAACCAGGTAAACCAATCCCTGCCCAATCACGTGCTAACTCGGATGCTGGAAAACCGTTTTTTGACAAACTGGTGCAACGTTGGATGAGTGATGATGTGCTTACTGCTATCCAGAAACTTAACCCTATTGCACAAGAAATTAACCTTACCCTATCTCAACTCGCAATTGCTTGGGTGTTACAAAATCCAGCTGTTTCTTCTGCAATTATTGGTGCTTCAAATCCGGAACAAATAAGAGAAAACGTAGTTGCTACTAGTGTTAAATTGCAACCTGAAATTATGAATCAGATTGATAGTGTATTAAAAGGTTTCGCTGAGTATGATCCTAGCAAAACAGGTTGAACCATGAGTAAGTTTTACCTATAAATAAACACCCTTTCCCAACTTCCCACAGCCCATCCTATAAAGATGGGCCTTTACTTTTCAAATTCAAGTTGTGAAGTCTTATAAATCTCTCTAACAACTGCTAAGAAGTTCTCGAGAACGACAGACTTTTCATCTTGTCTCCATCCAGCGTATAAGTTTATCTCCGGTGTATGTTCCTGAATGTCTTTATACATGACTCCCGATTTTTTATAACTTTCCACCGATGATGGAACGACAGAAATCCCCATTCCTGCTGCAACTAAATTAACAATCGTCTGCATTTGAATTGCTTCTTGAACAATATTTAAACTTACTCCATGTTCCCAAAAGTAACTAATAATTAAATCATAAAAGTTAGTACCGAAATGACGAGGAAATAAAACAAATGGTTCATCTACTAGTTCTTTAATAGAAATATTAGGTAACGAAATTAATGGGTGGTCTTCATGTAAAACCAATTTTAAACGTTCTTTAGAACAAACTTCAGAAGACAATATTTCATTATTCTGCTTAGAACGAATAAATCCAATATGAATTTGTTTTTCATAGAGTGCTTTTATTTGCTGGTCTGTTGTCATCTCGCGTAATATAAGCTGAATGTTAGGAAACCGTTCTCGAAATGTTTTTAATATGTTTATAACCGTTTCTGTAGAATCGACAAAACCGATGATTAAATGCCCGATTTTTCCTTCCTCTACAAGCTGAGTTTCTTTAATCGTTCTTTCTACTTGAAGTAGCGTTTGTCGCGCACCTTCTAAAAATATTTTCCCAGCATCGGTAAGCTCAACCATTCTCTTTGTTCGATGAAAAAGTTGGACCCCTAATTCATCTTCTAATTTGCGAATTTCTTGGCTTAAAGGAGGTTGCGCCATCATAAGACGTTCTGCTGCACGACTAAAGTTTAATTCTTCTGCTACTGTTATGAAATATCTCATTTTACGAATATCTATTTCAATACACTCCTTTCATTAACAAGTAATAAAAGACTCTCTTTTATCTTTAACGGTATCGCTTTGCTTCTCTTATGTAAATAATCTTTCATTCTGGAAATTTATCAATGGTACAAAATAAGGCTAAAAAACTTTAAATATAAGTTTTTTAGCCTTAATCACTTTTACACATTACAAAATTTAATTCGTACAACGGTACCTTTACCAACTTCTGAATGGATCTCTACATTATGTCCTAATTGTTTTGTAATCTCATATACAAGATATAGTCCCATCCCCGTTGACTCTTTAAAATCTCTACCATTTTCTCCTGTAAAGAAAGGTTTAAACACTCTTGGTAAATCTTGCTTCGGTATCCCTACGCCACTATCGGCAATTTCAAGTACAATATTATTACCTTCCTTACAAGCTTTCACTTTAATCTTTTCTCTACTACCTGATGAGTATTTAATTGCATTCGATATAATTTGTCCAATTAAAAATTGTAACCATTTCGCATCACTTTCTACAGTAATACCCTTATCAATTTCAAGCTCTGGATATACGAAATTCCGGATAAAAAAGCGTTTGTGTTCATGTACAGAATCATTCACTATTTTATGTAGTTGTACTCTTTCTACATAAAAATCTTGTGTAAATGCCTCTAAACGTGCGACATACAGTGCCATCTCTAACCCCTTTTTCAGCCTATCTGTTTCCTCATTAATACTTTCAAAGCGCGGATCCGCTTCATCTTGTGTAATTAATTCTATTACAGATAAAGGTGTTTTCATTTGATGAATCCACTGATTCATAAATGTTAAATGATCATTATTTTTTCTCTCTTGTAACTGGAGCTGATTTTGATAATGTCGATATTGTACTTCGAGCAAATCTTGGAGAGCAGTAGATAAAACTGCAAAATCAGATTTTTGAACAGATTCATCCAAAGATTGCAACGGATTTGCTAAACGCTCATAAAAAGATCGATGTGTAAAATAACGAAATACTAAATAACTTACCATAAAAAAAGCACCTAAAAACATTGCATATAATGCCGTTGAAATATGATTATGCCCATCAAACCAATAAACTAAGAATACGGCTAATAGTTGGATCGCAGTAAAACAAATAAGGGGTATATGATCACGTATAAACAACCTTATCATTTTTCCATACCAGTATCCCAAGTAATATGCAATCTATATCCAACACTACGAATTGTTTCAATTGCTCCTTCAATTTGTAACGTTTTTAACTTTTTACGCACACGTGTTGTATTTACACTTAATGTATTATCATCTACATAGGATTCACTATCCCATAATTTATTTAATAATACTTCCCTACTCACAACACGCGGATAGTTTTTCATTAACATCTCTAATAAAATGGCTTCGTTTCTCGTTATATCAATCTCTTGATTCCTAAGTTTTAATACAAGTCTTTCGGGATATAAACTAAGACCTTGTTGCTCAACCATTCGTTCTTCTAATTTCGGTGCATAGTCTCCATAAGCACGTCTTAAATGACTACGAATTTTCGCCATTACAACTTCATAATGAAACGGCTTCGGAATAAAATCATCGCCACCATTTTCTAACGCCATAACTTGATCCATCGTACCTTCACGGGCCGAAATAAATAAAATCGGACATGTAGAAACCCCGCGAATTTGACGACACCAATAGTAACCATCAAAACTTGGTAAATTAATATCTAATAAAACTAACTCTGGTTGTTCTTCTAAAAAAATGTCTAATACATTTTGAAAATCTGATACAATAATTCCTTCATAACCGTATTTCGCAACATATGTTGATAAAAGCTCCGCAATTTTCATATCATCTTCTACAATCATAATTTTGACCATTTCTGAACTCCTTTTTGATCCACAATATCAAATATACTTATATAAATACTACCTCTTTTCACAAAATCCGTAAAATAGAAAAAGGATACTTTTGTATAGGAGTATCCTTTTTCTATTTTTTCTTATTTAATATGAAATTCACTTAGAGAAAATCCTAACTTCTCCACATATTCTCTTCCTAGTTCCATCCGCGCCGTTTTTAGTGGATCCACAACTTGGCAAACTTTTAAATTACCTGCTGCTGATAATAAAAGAGTTGCATCAGCTTTAGACATTTCTAATTCTTCATGTAAAAATGTTACCATATTACGTACGGCGCGATTAGCTGCATCATCTAACAATTTCTCTGAAGCAATCGTCATTATTTTTCCTTTTTGAATAGCCATTGGTAGAGGCCATTGCTTTCCTTTTATAGTTTGAACAGTTACAGTTACCTCACCAGCAACTTCAACCCCGCTAACACCAATTTCACCATCACCCATCGCTGCGTGTAAATCACCTAATGCTAAAAGAGCACCAGGAACATTTACAGGTAATAATAACGTTGTCCCTTCCTTTATCTCTTTACAGTCCATATTCCCACCGTGATCATGCGGTGTACCACATGAAATACTCTCTTCTTTCGGCGCAGTACCAATTACCCCGATCATTGGATTAATCGGGATTTGTAGTTCACTTGAAAACACAACATATTCATTATGTATTGAGACGACTTTCACTGTATTTTCATTTAACTCATCACCCATTACACCAAGATTCGCACCTGTAGTTAAAACGCCCTGCTCTGCAATTTTAATCTTTTCAATCGTTACAACTAATATATCACCAGGTTCGGCCCCTTTAATATATACTGGACCAGTCGCTGGATTAATCCGGTTCCAATCTAATTCTTGAAATACAACATCTTCGGAATCAATTTGATTTTCAAAGCAATCATATGTTTCAAATACAAGGCGACTCCCAATTTCTACTTCCATACATGGTTTATTTTCTGGTGACATTGCGTAAATGCTATGTTCTTTATGAATTCGATACATATTATCTCTCTCCTTTTATATTGGTCTACAATTACTAATTAGCTTTTTTCATAAAAGCTCCTTTTAATAATTAATGAATTTACATATAGAAAAGCACTTAGCTTATTTTCATACATACACTCTTTACTATAACAGGTAAAGAAAGGTGGTATTACAATGCCCCTTATTCCATACAACGAAAGTGACGTTGATTTACTAGCACGTTTAATCCGTGCTGAAGCTGAGGGCGAAGGACGACAAGGTGAACAACTTGTTGGCTGCGTTGTCGTAAATCGTGTGTTTTGTGATTGTTTAGATTTTAAAGAGCTTCGATCTGTGCGTGATGCAGTATATCAAAGCCCTGGCGGATTCGAAGCAGTTCAATACGGTTACTTTTATCAACGTGCCCGTGAATCAGAAAAAGAAATCGCAAGAAAAGTTTTACAAGGTGAATGGCGCTGGCCAGCACGATGGGCTCTTTGGTATTTTCGTCCAGTTGGAGCTTGTCCACCCGAATGGTATAATCAGCCGTTTGCAGGGCAATTTAAAAGCCATTGCTTTTACGAACCAAGTGGTGATGAATGTCCAAAAATGTATTCAAGATAGTAAAAATTAAGCAACGCAAGTACTTATTCTATTGAGTACTTGCATCGCTTTTAACTATATTTTAGAAATCTAATAATGTGACGAATTTTCTTGCGCCTACCACATGTATTAATAACGGTATACGTGGACCACTTGATTGGTTCATAACGAGCCTATATATAATGGTAAATAATTGTTTTTGATTTTCTTTCATTATCTTTTTATTTTCATGATGACAAATCGAATACAATTGTTCCATTAAGTTAGAGTAATCGTTATTAGAACGAAGTATTTTGCAAACTTCTACTAGCCATTCTTTCTGCCTGTCATCTAATGTGTTGTAAAACTCTATATTTCTCTCTTGATTTACTGTAATTAATTTTTTAGATTGAAAGTTTCTAATCCAATACTCCACCCGATTACTTATTGCAATCATTTCAGGTAATGCATAACTTCTATCTGTTTTTTCTAATATACCTTGTAAAATAGATGAATCAAAATGTAATAATGGTAACGTTCCTGCTACTTGATTAAACTTTGGATACTCTTTAAATCGGCTATCAAGTCTAGAAAGTTTAATTGCATCAAATAAATCTTCATTTTTGAGTGTTTTATTTTCATAACTGTCCTTCAATCTCTCATACTCTGTATAATTGCGAATCACATCTTCATCAAGTCCAATATGAAAAGCTGCATCAGGCTTATATTTTGCAAACATAAAAAGAATTACTTCTGGTACATACACTTTTAATAAGTCGCTAGGTATAATACTATTCCCTGAAGAACTAGACATTTTTTCATGATTACCTTTAATACCAATGAAATCATAAGCAATGTAATGAGGCGCTTCACGATTAAATATTTCCCTTGCAATTTCTTTTGATACATTGTAACTACCTGTTTCCGATGAATGATCTCTTCCGCCCGGTTCGAAAATAACATCCTCTATCATCCATCTCATCGGCCAATCGATTTTCCAATTCAGTTTCATTTTATTTGTATTTAATACTGATAATTCATTTTGATTTCTACATACACATTTATACTGAACTGTTTTTAATACTTCATCAAAATGTGTAATAGTTGTTGCATCTTTCCCGCAGCTCTCACAATATAACGTAACGGGATAAAAGTTTTCTCTATCTTCTTCTCGATGTATTCCTGTTTTAAAGCCCATTAAAATATCATATATTTCTTTTCTTTTATACAAAGACTCTATTATGTTTTCATTATACCTTCCGCTTCTATATTCAGCATGTTGATAAATAAATTCTACTTCAATTCCAAATGCTTGAAGCGATTTTTCAAACTCTTTTTCAAAATGCTCTGCGTACGAATTATGACACCCATACGGATCAGGAATATCACAGTATGGCATACCAATATATTTTGCAAAAGAAGGATCAATATTTTTGGGAACTTTTCTAAACCTGTCATAATCATCCCATGAAAATATAAAACGAGTCTTTTTCCCTAAATCTTGAAGCGCCCTTACAACAAAATAAGTCGTTACTATTTCACGAAAGTTACCAATATGAACCGAACCAGATGGACTAATTCCAGATGCGCAAACAAAAGTTTCTTTGTTGGGATGTTTTCTAATTAATTTATGTGCCACTTCATACGCCCAATGCATATACTCACCTCAATTGTATTTTTGTTTTCACATTTTCAGTTTTATACAATAAAAAAACTCCCACCCCCAAGATTATTAATCTTGAGGACGAGAGTTATTAGCTTCGCGGTACCACCTCAGTTTGTTAATACGTCACCATATTAACCTTTTCAGGTACGGCAAAATATGCTTATACCCTATCTCTATAACGGGAGAACCCGTCGCACCATCCCTAAACAAATTAGTTCCTTGCGCAGCTCCAAGTCTTTTTTCGTTAAGATGTTTAACCGCTCTTTCTCAGCTACCAGAGCTCTCTGTATGTATTCATTCTTAACTACTCTTCTCTTCAATGCTATTTTGAATATTAGTTTTTACATATGATAATTTATAACGAATACATTGTCAAATTTTTCTGAACGAAAACAAATAGCATATAACTATCTAAAAAAATGTTTTATCGCTTCCAGTTGAATTTTATGACTACATTCATCACAACAATATTTCCCCTCCGGATTTCTCTTGAATTCCCTATATTTTCCGCTTCCTTCGTATACGCGAAATACATTTTTACATGAAAAACAGACAATTTCATAAAACATCATATGCATTTCCCTCCCCATGGCTATACGCTATTTTCGAATTACGTGATAAGGCCCTCTTTTCTTACACTGGAAATCTTAATTTTATTTCAGTGAAAGGTTTACCTCTCTTCTTATCGAACTTTATATATAGCTTTAATGAATAGAGGTGAAACATATTGCTCAGAAATATAGAATTAGTCGTTGATGCTAAGGCGAATTTAGGGGAAGGTCCTTGCTGGGATGAGAAGAAACAATTATTATACTGGGTTGATATTATCGAGAAAAAATTATGTCTTTATAATCCTGTTAAAAAAACAAACCGAGCGATCACTCTCGACCAACAAATCGGTTGTGTTGTTCCATATACGAACGATGAAGTTTTAGTAGCAATGGAACAAGGCTTTTATTCTCTTAATCTTGACACAAAAATACTTACACATATTTATGACCCTGAACCAGATTTATTAGAAAATCGCTTTAACGATGGAAAATGCGATCCAGCTGGCCGCTTTTGGGCGGGCACTACAGACTTATACGGTATTAATGCTGCTGGTTCCTTGTATTGTTTAAACAATAATTTCAACGTAGATAAAAAAGTTGCACATGTAAATACGTCAAATGGTATAGCTTGGTCCCCTGATCATACATTTCTTTATTTCATTGATACACCTACAAAAAAAGTAGTCCGTTTTCATTATGATATACATACTGGTGTAATTAGCAATCCAACAGATGTTATCATCTTCCCTGAAAATGAAGGTATACCCGATGGCATGACAATTGATGTAGAAGGTTGTTTATGGATTGCACATTGGGGAGGCTCGAAGATTACTAGATGGAATCCCTTTACTGGAAAACAGATTTTAAGTATTCCGATTCCTGCTTTATATGTAACGTCGTGTACATTTGGAGGACCTAATTTGACCGATTTATATATCACAACAGCCCGAACAAGAATGACGGATGCGGAATTAAAACAGTACCCACATGCTGGTGGTATATTTCGAATTCAAATGAATGTTAAAGGTTGTCCAACCTATTCATTTCGCCATGAAACTATTGGAGCTGAAACACTATGAACAGAATCGATTACATAAGACAAGAAGAGAAAAAATATCACGATCTTTGCTATGAACAATACAAATTATTCGAAGCAGGATCTTGGCTGTATAAACCTGTTAAAACAGTTATGGACATGCTGAACTATTTTGAAGGACAGAAAGACCTACAAATACTTGACCTTGGCTCTGGTGTCGGTAGAAACAGTATTCCGATTGCACAAAAATTCACGAATAATGGCGGCACTGTTACTTGTGTTGATCTACTCGAAACGGCTTTAATGAAGTTACAAGTTTATAGCAAAGAATATGGTGTATTTGAATACATAAAAACGGAACATTCAGCAATTGAAAACTACTATATTGCCTCTAATACTTATAATTACATCATTGCCGTATCAAGTTTAGAGCATGTCAGATCAATAGAAGATTTTAAAAAAGTGCTTCACTCTATGAAAAATGGAACAAAGAGTGGTGGTATCAACTGTTTAATAGTCAACTCTAACATTCAAGAAATTGACTTGGAAACGAATCAAGAATTAGATGCTTTAGTTGAAATTAATCTTTCTACTGAAGAAATGATACTTGTACTAAAAAGCGTTTATACTGAATGGCAAGAAGTAAAAATTGAAATTAAAAGTTTATCGTATGATATTGTACGTAACGGAAAACACATTAAATTAAAAACGAATGCGATTACTTATGTCGTTCAAAAAATGTAGTATATGCGAGTGGGGACAATCTTTATTTTATCCAGTCACCACTCGCATATTTATGTAAAGTTTATTCCATTGTAATTACAATTTTCCCTCTAGTATGCTGACTTTCACTCAAAATATGAGCTTCTCTAACTCCTTTTTCATTAAACGGAACAACCTTACTAATGATTGGTTTAATTTTTTCAGCTTGAATCAAACCTGATAATTCGTATAATTGCTTTCCGCTTGGTTTTAACCATAAAAATCCTGATTTTATCCCTTGTACTTCATGTACCGGTTCATGAACGATAGAAACTAGAACACCACTAGGCTTAATAATTTGAAAACTTTTCTCTTGTACTTCTCCGCCGATTGTATCTAACACAATATCATAATCCGATAGTAGCTCTTCAAATTTATCTTTTTTATAATCAATAATGAGGTCAGCACCTAAAGACTTTAAAAACTCTTCATTTTTACTACTTGCAGTTGTAGCGACAAAGGCCCCAAATGATTTCGCGATTTGAATTGCAAAACTACCTACTCCACCAGCTCCAGCATGAATTAATACTCGATCATTTTCTTTTATTTGTGCGTAATCAACAAGACTTTGCCAAGCTGTTAGTCCTGCAAGAGGTATAGACGCAGCTTCTTCAAAACTAATATTATTTGGCATATGTGCTACTAAGTCTGATTTCACTGTAATGTATTCAGCATAAGAACCTTTCCCTATATTTTCTGGTTTCGTAAACACTTTATCACCTATTTTAAAATGGTCCACATCTTCTCCAACTTCTTCAATTACTCCAGCAACATCTAAACCTAATGTAATTGGAAATGAAAATTGCAGCTTCTCTTGTAATTCTCCCTTTCTTATTTTCCAATCAACAGGATTGACAGATGTTGCATGTATGCGTATTAATACTTCATTACATTTAATAACCGACTTTGGAACTTGTCTTTCTTGTAATTTTTCAACACTACCATATTGATCAATAATAATTGCTTTCATTTCCTCTCCTCCTTTCTGTTAATTTTAATAACTAACAATTATTTTTCAAAATTTTTCGTCTTAAATGATAATAAATATGTTTGGAGGTGATATTTATCTCTACTAATTAAGTATTATGAGTGCAAAAAGCATGTACCTAACTTTAATACAATTTAGTTTCCGGATAAGAAACAACAAAATTTTTATTTTCTTTAATTTTTAATGAAACGGAGAGTGTACTATGAGTGAACAAATTTTCAAAGTAAACGGTATTAATTTATGTACAGAAAGCTTTGGCAATCCTAATAACCCAGCAATATTATTAATTATGGGAGCTACATGTTCAATGGTTTATTGGGATGAAGAATTTTGTGAAAGGTTAGCTAGCACAGGAAAATTTGTCATTCGCTATGATAACCGTGATGTCGGGCGCTCTATTACATATAAGCCTGGGACTTCCAATTACACTGTAGCAGACATGGCTGAAGATGCAATCGGGGTACTCGATGCGTATCATATTGACAAGGCACACCTTCTGGGCATGTCATTAGGAGGTATGATTGCTCAAATTGCTGCAGTAAAACACCCAAAAAGAATTTTGACCTTAACATTACTAGCAACAAGCGTTATTGGATCTGATAACAATACTCGTGATTTGCCTCCAATGGATGAAAGAATTTTGACACATCATGCTAATGGTGCAAATTTAGATTGGACAAATAAAGATGTTATAGCGAAATATTTAGTTACAGGATCACGTCTACTCTGTGGGCCAAAGCGTATATTTGATGAATCAAGAACTTTGAAACAAATAAAACAAGAAATAGAACGTGCTAACAATCTATTAAGTATGTTTAATCACGCCCTCCTAACAGGTGATGATTCTTATGAGGGTATACTTAAATCAATACTGGTACCAACTTTAGTAATTCATGGTACGGACGATACAGCTCTTCCACTTGAACATGGACTCGCACTTATTGACGAAATTCCGAACTCAAAGCTATTAACCCTTGAAGGTACAGGACATGAGAATCACCCCGATGACTGGGATAAAATTATTAAAGCAATTTCAGAACATATATCCTATATAAGATAAGGATAACTTTTAGAAGGGGCACAAATTGTTTTGTCCCCTTCTATTTATAGATATTACGATACAATAACAAAAACCCATCACTGCATTCGTATGTATAGTGATGGGCTCTACCTATTTTTTTATGTTTAAAAAAATGGACAATCTAACTGATCAACAGATTCCCACGATTTTTTTTTTACATTTTCGGTGGATTTACTAGTTTCTAATGGTACGTTTTTAAATGGATTCATTTCAACTTTTAATAGAGATGATGGTTCTACATATAAAGAAAAAACATGGCTACTTGGCAAGGTTTTTGATACATCAATATCTCCTACTTGTTTAAATAATTGCTGGGCTGCAAAGAAAAAGAAATTAGTTGGATTAGATTGTTTATTAAGCCAAGCAATCATTTCAGGCGATACTGATTTATTAATATTAATTTTCACTCGATCACCACGTTTATATCGCCTAGATCGCATACTTCCACCAACTAACTTATCGTTAAGTTTGTAAACCCTAACTCTTTTTGCTTATGCTCTCTATATTTTGGCGAGCATGTGTATACTAATAACCCACGAGCATTTGTAAATAACGGGTTATCTACAAAAATCACATTTTTCAAGCGTCCTTTTTGTTTTAAAATCATTTTCAAGCTATTTTTAATAATAACTGCGCCCCCACCGTAAATAAATACATATGGATCGTCTTTCATATCATCAATTTTGTTAATAATATCTGTTGCGACACGTGCAGCTAAACCTAAAAACGCTGGTTGCGATTCCTCAACTAACAATGCATTTCTCGGGTGTTTTTCATTTAAATAAATTTGGTTAAATTCTGTAATACTATCAATTGTTTTCGTTGGATATTTCCGATTCCATCTTGTAATAATTTGTAGTAACGTTTCTTTTACACCGTACGATAACCCTTTACTTAATTGCGGACGGAAATTTACCCCTAACGAAACAACTTCTTCGGTTGTCCCCGCGCCAATATCAAAAGATAATAATGTTTTATCAACAAAATCAATTTCTGAAACTTGATTTTGTTCACATTCTATTTTATGTTTCACAACATTTCCTTCTTCATCATATACAATGCCCCACGTCCCAGAAGCGCCTTCAGGTAGGCATTTACAAAACTCAATAGAAACATTAATCGTAACATCCCGTCCGTTCGGATAATGGAAAACAACCTTATGATTTCCCATATAACGTTTTGCATTTTCAGCAGCGATTTCCTGTGTAATAAGCTGCATAGGAAGAGCGACAGATAAATCATAACGAATATTAATATGACTTGAAGTTGGACTTTGACGCATTGCACTTATCGCTAAACCAGAAAGGATTGTAATAACCATTAATTCATCCGTTGATTTATTTGATTTCTTCTCCACTTCAGTACCTTTTAATTGATCCTGAATCACTTTTTCTCCAACGATGTATCGTACATTATTTAACATTAGCGATGGAGAACTAATGGTCACGTCAATGTGATTCTCTAATTCTGATAATGAGACATCTCCCTCATCTAACAGTCCTGTAGGCTCTCCTATATATAAAGAATAAATACTCGGGATAAAAATAGGGTCCTGCCCTTTCACCATTAACTTCAAACCGTTATTTCCTGCATCTGCACCAGCTTTTAAAAGAATAGACATAACTACCCCCTAATTTAATCTGACATCCCTTCCAAATATATGCGAGCCCACACTTTTACATTCAAATGTTATTTAATTTTTTATTTATCCAAAAACAAAACATCATAAACATTCACTTCATATGTAAAAAATATTTGACATGAAACTTTTCCGATTTTATACTATGGATGTAAAGAGTTTTTTACAAAGGTGGAGGTGCAATTATATATTGAATACTAAAAAAACTATTTTTGTAATCATAATTTTTTCTTTAATCGCTATACTTGGACATGGCACATATAAATACATAACTGAAGGTTCAATTTTGGGCGGGACTATTTTCGCTGCCTCTTTAATACTTAGTAAATTAATTAATCATATTACATGGGGAGATCCAAACGGAGTATCGGAAGAAAGTCAAGATGAGATGGGACAACAAATTACATATAAAAGCTTTAAAATTTCTTATTTTGTACTTATGTGTATGATGTTTCTTATTTTAATATTTTCAGAAGGATTTTCATCCCTATTACTCGATGAAATAAAGAACCTTCCTCTATTTATAGCACTTTGTTCTTCCTTCTTTATTTATCCTATCATTGAACTCATTGTCGCAAAACAATATAAATAAAAAAGTGGTTTTCTGTAAATAGAAAACCACTTTTTTAATACATATCTTCCGCTATTGCTTTTAACTTATTCACAGTCCGCCAATTCCTTACTGTAGCTGGTCTATGTAATTTTTGAAACTGGTTCATTAGTTTAGAATTCCGAATGCTTTTTTTGAAAAACAAATACACTACTCCTCCTTCAATATGGCAATCTTCTATTTCACTTTTAATCGTAAGCAACTGATTACTGTCTTCTTCAGAAAGTGGATTAACTAAAAAGGCAACATGTATGCTTTCTCCTTCTAACAATAAATCGGCTTCATAAGGGCACGTTTTTATAATATTTATAAATTCATCTTTTGTTCTTAACATGACTGGCACATCGAAATCAAAAACATTTTTAATTTCACATTCAATTCGTTCCTTTAAAAAACTTATCCCTTCTTCTGACTCAAACACTACATTTCCACTTTGAATATATGTTTTCACTTTTTTTAACCCTATTGATTCAAAGACTTTTTTCAAATCCAACATTTTGATTACTTTATGTCCACCTACATTAATTCCTCGTAGTAGTGCAATATAAATTGTCATAACAACACACCTCACATTTTAACAGTCCTAAAAATCGGATATATTTACATCTTCATATTCCTCGGATATTTGCATTGATTTTTCTAACATATCACGTAATAAAAAAACTTACTACATGATTTTCTTCAAGAGTAAGCTTTGTTATCTTATTATGTCGTTATAGGTAAATGTAATATGAATTGTTGTCCGATTGGTCCCATTCTTCTAAACCCTTTATCTTGAAATCCAACTTTCTCATATAACTTTTGTGCCGGAATATTTTTTTCATTTACAGCAAGAATTACTTCATTTATTATTGGATAATAATTTATTACAAAGTCTTGTAATAACGCCAATGATTTTTTAGCATATCCTCTCCTTTGTTTATTGTGATTAACAGAAAAAGAAGTTTAAAGTATGGCATCTTTATTTTCTGTAAACTCCTGTACTCTGTCACCCGTTTGTAATGCAAAAACACCGACAGGTACTCCGCTAAAGTCCAAAATAACAACTACATTTTTAGTTCGATCATTTTTCGCTTTCTCCAGTAATTCACCTGGATTCGCTGTGAATCGTACTTGTTCACTTGGTAAACTAAATGATTCTATTCTCTCTTTATACTGCTCCTTATACGGAACTAATTGTATTTCCCCTGTATGTATGTTCATGCTTAACTCTCCCATTTTTTATCAAATTAACTTAAACCTTGCTGTGTTTTAGACTGCACTTTTCCATCCAAAAATGTTATTTCAGCAAATGATTTTGGATTGATTCCTTTCCAAGCAAAAATTTGTTTAATTTGTGTAGAATGTTCTACCCCTTCTTCTATGAGTAAATCCCCTTCAAAACCGATTAATTCTTTCACTTCTAAATAAGTCATTCCTTCATTAATATTTGAGAAATGATTTATATTAATAGACTCTTGCTTTTTATTTTCCGTTATTGTAGAAGACGTAGCCGTTTTCTTCTTCACTTCTTTCTTCTGATCACACGCTGTCATACTGAAACATATGCATAAACTACCTAATATGAATGCGCTTTTTTTCATCATAACGGTTGTCCCTCCCCTCATTATTAAACCATATATTCCTTTGAAAATAAACTGAATATTAAATCTTACAGAAAAATCCCGTACAATTTAGTACGGGATTTTCACTATTTTTTCAAATGGTTATTTGACTGATCTTCTTGTTCTTTTCGTAGTTCTTGTTCTTCATCTTTTGGTAATTGTTTATCATTATCTTTAATTGGATTCGTTTCTCTATTTTCAATCATATCATTTGGAACTTGTGGCATTACTCGGCCAACAATTGCTGCTAATTCATCAAGTATACCCTCACCAGTTTTACCATTCTTAATTTGCTTTCCTATTTGTTTTAATCTTTCATACGTATCAACATCTGCTACAACGACTGCATTAGCACCATTGGGATCATTCTTCAAACTTTCTGCAACAGAATACTTAATTGACTCCACACGAGTTCGATCAAGTTTCGCTTTTACATCAATACCTACAACAGCATATTTCCCAACTACTACTGCTGTCGCATCGTTTACACCAGGTATACTTGCAGCTAAAGATGCTAAATGATCAGCAGCTTTTTCGTTTGGCTTATTTGATTTATTCGTATACGTAACATTTTTCATCGAAACATTTTTTTGTTCTGGCTTTTCATTAGGATTGTCTTTTTTCCCAATACTACATCCAGTAATAACGAAACAAAGCATTAACATATATATAATGATTTTCATTATTTTCACCACTTTATCATTGATGTTTAATCATAAATTTTTTCAACAGCTTGCATCTTCTTCACTTTTTCTTCTGCTCCATTATTTGCGTTAATGAAAATTTGGTACGTATCTTTCCCTAAAGTACCAATAAATTCATAACAAAGTACTTCATTATGCAAGTCATTTACTACTACAGCTTTACGTTCTTCCATAACTTTTACATCAGGGTTAATTTTCTTTCTCGCCTCAGCAGCAGTTAGTTTCGCACTCGGAATTGTTCGTTTTTGATGCGATGCTAAATATTCCTTTGCGGAAAAACCAACAATCGACCCATCATCTAAAGCAATTTTCATTTGGATTGCTTCTGGATAAATACGCATTCCATTTTCATTTACAACGTACGTAAACACACCGATATTATCATATTGAGAGCTATCAAACAGCTCCATATTTGTAAACTTATGATCCTTTAAAAATGCCAATCCTTTACTTCCTGCATCATTTAAACTAATTTTTTGCTCTTTAATTTCTCGGTTATTCATTACCCAAATTGGATATCCACCTTTTCCGGTAATATCCATATAATACTCATTGTTCGTTGCTGGATCTTGAATTTTCACACTGTAGAATGATTCTTTTGCACCTTTTCCACTTTTCTCGACTTCTACTTTTTCATTCCCTTTTAAGTTTAAAAATGATTTCGCGATTTTTTCCGCTTCCTCTTTTGAAATAGCCTTTCCTTCTGCTTCAAATCCACCTTTTTTATTCTTTTGTGCACTTGTAAAAGTCGGTCCGAAGTTTGTAGAAGAGTATGACGTTACATTCTTCTCAACTGTTTTTAATCCATCAATAATTGTGTTATCTGCTGGATCTCGATTTGAAGCAAGTGCCATCTCTACGTCCATCCAGCGTAAATTGTTTTTCAACACCAGATGCTGCACTTTTCTCAGTTCATCTTGTATATTTCCTGCATTTGAATATAAACCTTGTAACGTTTTATATTCTTGATCATTTAACGGTTCTTTTTCTAAATCACGAACCGCTGCACGATAACTAAAATCACCGATATTCGCTAAAAATTCTTCCGTTTTATTAAACGGCATTAATGTTAATGGTAGTTGCCCTACATCTGAACGGGCTTCGGATGTTAAACGCCAAACATCTGCTAATGCTGGTGATAAAGATGAACGTGAATTCATCGCAAGCGTTGTTCCGATTTTATCGTGTAATAGGTCAACCTCATACGCTAAATCATGAAACGCACGCTGATAACTATTTTCCGCTCTAATTAATACCGCATTCTTCTCTTGATGCTCTTTATAGCCCCAATATCCTGTTCCGACTACACCTACTGTTAATAGTACAATGATAATACCTCGTAACATGTTTCCACCTCCGCTCTATTTACAGAAAATATGTTTACCGATTTTTTTAATTTGTGGACGAGTCCAAATCCATTTACTTGTCGCAGTATCTGGATTGAAATAATACAGTGCATTCCCTGTTGGATCCCATCCATTAATCGCATCTAATACAGCCTTTTTCGCTGTTTCATTTGGAGTTAAATAGATTTGTCCATCCGCTACTGCTGTAAAGGCTCTCGGTTCAAAGATTACACCGGAAACAGTATTCGGAAACGATGCGCTTGTGACACGATTTAAAATAACCGCAGCCACTGCTACTTGTCCTAAATATGGCTCACCACGTGACTCTCCGTATACAGCGTTTGCCATTAGCTGAATGTCATTTTGAGAATAACCGTTTGGAACATTTGTCCCTTTACTTTGTGGGGGTTTATTTTCTTGTGCAGTACCACCGCTATTCCCTTTATTAGTTGTAGTACCTTTATTAGCAGTCGACTTATCATACTTTGTTGCCTTAACAAGCATTTGCTTCGTTTTAGCCCCCGCTAAACCATCAATCGGCAATCCGAATTTTTGCTGAAAATTTCGAAGCGCCCAATATGTACCCCAGCCGAAAACACCATCTACTTTTCCTGTATAAAATCCGTTATATTTCAAACGAGATTGCAATTCAATGACATCTTCTCCAGATGCACCTCTTTGAATCACTTGATTAGAAAAGGCTTCTACATTTTTTATTTGCATACTACTTACGATTAAAGATAAGCCAATAAAAGTAAGTAAAGCTGCTACCTTCAAAAAACCTTTTTGACGCATATGTTTCCCTCCTTAATTACAGAATGAATTCATGGTTATGTTTTGTAAATGTGAAGCTTTTATGTAAAGAAGACAAAAAAAGACAAGCTTATACGCTTGAAGATATATGCACACAATATAAAAAAGAATAAAAGGAGCTTATTATGAAGAGACTTTTCACACGTACTGCATTTATAATCTTTTTAATAACAACTTGTTCAAATATATATACTGGCCCATCTATAGTTCACGCACAACCACCCTATGCAAAATGGGGTAAACTAGCCGTTGAAAAAACGAAAGAACTATATCCGAAAGCTGAGATTATCGATTATCTTCATATAGGTAGAAAACCAAAAACTGTTCAAATAACAGTTGAAAAATTTAAATTGTGGCTGCGTGAAGATGGAAAAGAGTATGGTGTTTTTGTAGATGTAGAGTTTGATACGAAAACAGAGAAATTTTTAAAGATGTCCTTTCAGAAGACAAGTCGGTAAAGTAAAACTTTAATCAATATGGGGTCCTATCCATAGCTGTTTATGGCCTACACCCATCAGATTTTCAAAAGTTAAATCAAAAAAACCTCCGTCTTTACTTACTGACAGAGGTTTCTTTATATACACATTCGAGATATGCTGGTATTTCATTTTCTTGTATACTAGCAATTTCGCTAAAGGATTTTCCGTTTTCTAATAAAGTCCGAACAATCTCCCATCCAGCAAAGTATGCTTCTCTGTAATGATTAGTTGTACCTTTTCCGAAAGTAAATTTCATGGAGTATTCCGGAGAAGACTTATGTAAATACGGATAAATTCCCGTTAAAATTTTATTCCTTACATTTTGACACGAGGAAAACCAACCTTCGTTACGTTCAATATAATATTCATCAGTATGTTCTGGGACTATATATTTACCAACTTGAGTCGCTAATCCTTCTTGTAATACTGTAGAACCTATTGTACATTTCCAACTATTTGAAAAATCCGCTGTTTTAGCATGCACAATATGCGTTAATTCATGTGCTATCATAACACGAGATTCAGAAGTACCGTTTTCAATTGGTAAACATAAAGCGATTCCCCCATCATAAGTTGGGGCTACAAAAGGATTTTCATCAAAAGCACCTACAAAATATACTACCGTTATATTCATATTTTCTGTACAATTTAAAAGTTCTTTTACTTCTTTTAAATATGTCTTAATAATTTGCAGATTTGGTTCCCATTGTATTATGTATTCCATCTTTTCTTCGTATTTTGGCCAAGCGCTTCTCAAAAGCTCTTTCGCTAACTGACTTCCTTCTTCTCCAGGAGGGACAGCCGCAAAATTGTAGTGCGCCTTCCACTGTTCCCAACGTGTTTCTTCATCTATTGTATCTTAACTAGCAAGAGTATAAAACTCTAAAAACTTTGGTATCAAATTTAAAATTTCAATCTTATCCAACGGCAATCTCTCCTTTTCTTATTGCTTAATTCGCCCTATATAATACAACCCCTTCCAAAAAGAAATCCCCCTTTAATAAGGAGGATTTCTTTTCAACTTTAAAGTTCGATTTCCTAACATTTTTACTAAGACACAAATAGCCCCAATAACAACAGCTATCCCTATACTATATAAGAATACTCTACCATATCCACCTATTCTCGGATCGAGAAATGGATATGGGTACCAATTAACATATGGACCTCGTATTAAACTATATAAAACATATAAAAGCGGGAAAATAAGCCAACTCGCAGCCTGTTTCCATGTAATGGTCTTTGAAGGTGGATTTATAACCCAATCTAAAATCATTGCTAATGGCATGATGTAATGAAGCACAGTATTTACCCACGGTATCGGTGTTTGAAGTGACTCTTCTAATCCCCTTAATAACAAAAAATAAATAAGTCCCGTTGTCAGTATGTATACTGTAGCTGCGCCGCGAAGAACTCCAAACTGCTCGGAACGTCCAAATAAAGCTGTCCCCAAACTACTTAATAGAAGAATTACCGCCACTAAAATATTGCTTTCAATTGTGAAGTAACTAAAAAAATTAACTGGATTGAACGGTTTCACTTGTGCCCTTGTAACAAATTGTGTAATAAGTGCACTAAACGCTAGAAGACTTAAAGAAAGTCTATAAATTGCTATCATTTTTGCACTTCTCATAACATACCTCCTTCCGCTTCTTATTTATGATTGGCATTCTCTTTTATATGCTCTATAAATAACTTTAATGGTACGAGACCACGTTTAGGCATGTGACTACTAATTACAGCTACGAGCTCTAACTGCGGAATGATAATAATGTATTGCCCTCCGTATCCCATAGCAAAGTACATACAATACGGTATGTGAAATCTTTCGTCATTTAATACCCACCAGTGATACCCATATGCCCCGACATGTTCATACGTTTCAAATAGAGCTGTACTTGATTGCTCTAACCATTTCGATGATACAATTTCATTTCCCTTCCAATATCCATTCTGCAAACATAATTTTCCAAACTTTAATAAATCTATAGATTTCATTTTCATACCGAATCCGCCGACATATGTACCTTGCGGGTCTTGTTGCCACTCATATTCCGTAATGTCTAACGGCTCAAATAAATATTTTTTGGCAAACTGCTCTGTCGACATACCAGTTGCTTCTTGGATAATATAACTAAGTAAATGTGAAGAGCCTGAATTATAATTCATTTTCGTACCCATATCTTCAATGAGCGGCTTTTCTAAAATATATTGCACCCAGTTTTTTGATTCTACAAAGTCATTTGGGAAAACGACCCCATTCCCAAACTCTTTCCAATCTTCTCCCGTTGTCATCGTTAATAAATGATAAAGCGTTAAATCCCTTTTTTCCTCTGATACATTTGAAATCCATGCTGTGATTGGTGTATGTATATCATTTATACATCCTTTATCAATTGCTATGCCAATTAAAATGGATACGATACTTTTGGTAATCGAATTAATTTTAAATAACTCATTTGCACAGTCTATCGTTTTATAGTACTCGGTCGTTGCTTCCCCCTTTTGATAAACAAGAAATGTATTCACTTTTTTCTTTTCAAATTTATTTTGTAATTGCTCGAAATTCAAGAAATCTTCCTCCATCTAAATGATTATGTAATATTTGTAGTTCATCTCGTTCTCTCTATTAAATCATATTTGTTTTTAAAACAAAAAAATAAACTTGCCAGCATTTAATAGCTGACAAGTTTATTTTTATAATTTCGTTCGAACGTTCCAAAGCTCTGGGAAGAAGCATTGATCAAGCACTCGCTTTAAATAAGATACGCCAGAAGAGCCGCCTGTTCCCATTTTATGACCAATAATTCGTTCTACCGTTTTCATATGACGGAAACGCCATTGTTGTAGCCAGTCTTCAATATCAATTAATTTCTCTGCAAGCTGATATAAATCCCAATATTTCTGCACGTCCGCATACACTTCTATCCAAGCCGCTTCTACAGTTGCATCCTCTTCGTAAGGCTGTGTAATGTCACGATTTAACACATCTTTATGAATGGGGAAACCTTCTTTAACAAGCGCCTGTATCGCAACATCATACAAACTTGGTGCATGAAGTGCTTTATGAAGACGAGCATGTAATTCTGGATCTTTTTCATAAATCTTTAATGCATGTGGTGTTTTATAACCAAGTGCATACTCAATCATTCTATATTGATACGATTGGAAGCCTGAAGCTTGACCAAGTGAATCACGAAACTCAATATATTCTGATGGCGTTAATGTCGCAAGAATATCCCAAGATTGAATGATTTGTGACTGAATTTTTGATACGCGTGCTAACATTTTAAAAGCTGGTGGTAATTTATCTTGTTTAATAGATTCAATCGCCGCATTCAGTTCATGTAAAATTAATTTCATCCAAAGCTCACTCGCTTGATGGATGACGATAAATAACATTTCATCATGATGGTCTGATAATCTTTGTTGACTAGATAATAATCTATCTAGCTGTAAATACTCTCCGTACGTCATATTCTCCTTAAAATCCGTATGAATCCCTTTTTCCATAATTACCTTTTCATTTTCTTTCATATTAGCCAAACGCCCCTTTGTGTTCATTTCTACTTATATTGGTCTAATAACAGCTCGAACTGGACTCCCATCCGCATCTGTTAATGCAAGTGGTAATGCAATAAGTTCGTAATCGCCGTCTACTACGTGATCTAGTACGACATTTTCTAAAATGTGTATTCCATGTTTAAATAATTGATGATGCGCTGCTAGTTCTTTATCATCTAAAGGATCAACAGAAGGTACATCTACTCCAATTAAACGAATACCCTTACTTGAAAGAAATGGTGCAATATCAGCACGTAAATACGGGATTTCTTCTGGAAACTCTTGCGCTTTTCCATGTGAAGATGTACGTAACAATAGTCGCTCTACACCTTCTAAGTTAAAACTTTCTAATTCTTTTTTACCGATACTCTCCAGCCCTGAAACATCGATAACTCGTGCTGTACCTATAAATACATCTATATCTAAATCTAATACCTTCTTACCGTCATTATCAAAATGAAAAGGTGCATCAATATGAGTACCTGTATGAATGCTCATCGTTAACTTTCCGACATTTACTGAACCACTGTTTTCTTTTGACCATGAAACTTCATATGAAAAAGATGTATCCCCTGGCCACGTCGCGATATCATTATTTAACGGTTGCGAAATATCAATCCACTGCGATGTTTTCATGCTTACGCCACAACCTCTCGCTTATTTTCAAACTTTTTATATTCTTCGTCTTTCATAATGTTCTTTAAAATTTGTACAGAGTTCCATACTTCCTCATACGTATTGTATAAAGCAACAGGCGCAAGTCTAACTCCATTTGGAGCTCTAAAGTCAGGAATAACCCCATTTGCTTTTAACGCTTTACAAATACGTGCCGCCTCAGCATGTTCTAAATAAATATGCCCGCCTCGTTTTTCATCCTCTAATGGATTTCCAATTGTAAATTCAAAGCCTTTTAATTCATGTTCAATTAAATCAAGCATATATCTCGTAATATGTAATGATTTTTCACGTAACTTTTCAATGTCAGCTTCTTTAAAAATTTCAAGAGAACCGATTAATGGTGCAGTACTTAATACGTGAGGTGTCCCTATTTGATAAGCTCCAGCATGGTCAGCCGCAGTTAATGAATGCTCCATATCAAATTGCTTATCTTTTCTAGAACTAAACCAACCAGATAATCCTGGGAGTCTATTAAAGTGTTTATTATTTACATAAAGGCCTGCAACACCACCAGGACCTGCATTTAAATATTTATAATTACACCATATAGCGAAATCTACATCCCACTCTTTAAAATGATGCGGAATGGAGCCGATTGAATGACATAAGTCAAAACCGATATGAATACCACGCTTATGAGCTTCAGCTGTTAATCGCTTCATATCAAGAATTTGTCCACTCCTATATAGTACAGAAGGCAATAATAGTAAAGCGATATCATCGGTCATCGCATGAATAATATCATCTTCAGAAAGTGTTCTTCCATCTCGGCTTTTCACTCGTACTAAATGCTCATCTGGATCTAAGCCTTTTAAACGAATTTGACTCTGAAGTGCATAAATATCTGACGGAAAAGTTAATTCATCCGCAAGAATTTTTGTTCGTATTCCTTTTGGCTCATAAAAAGTCGCAATAACTTGATGTATATTCGCAGTCGTGGAACCGGTTACAATCGTTTCTTCCGGTAAAGCCCCAATAAGAGGTGCTGTCAATTCACCCAATTTCTCCGAAAGGAAAAACCACGGATGCTCACCTTCAGTCCATCCATCAATCCCAAACTCTTTCCATGAATCTAGCAAGGTAAGTAACGATTTCTCTGCTCTTTTTGAAAGTAACCCTAAAGAGTTACCATCTAAATATATTATTCCTTCTTTTTTATAAAATTCAGATTGAAAATCTTTCAGTTCATCATGTTTATCACATTCAAGCGCATACTCATAAGTTGGTTGAAATGGTTCTTTATACATGGTGTCACCTTCTTTTAATTTTCTTTTTATTCTAACTAATTGAAATATATCACTTAAATTGATATAACGTCAATGATATTATGTCAGTTGACTTTATATACGAACTTCTTTTACAATAAAATTATATTTTCAGATATTTCAGTATAAAGAGGTGATTCCTTGAAAAATTCTACTCTTTCAACAAGAAAACACCGCTCCTTAGAAACAAAAAAGAAACTATTACATTCCGGTTATACTATTTTTATAAAAAACGGATTTCAGAAAACTACAATCACGCAAATTATTAAACATGCAGAAACTGGTTATGGAACAGCATATGTATATTTTAAAAACAAAGATGCTCTCCTCATTATTTTGATGGAAGGTGTGATGAATCGCTTTTATGATATTGCAGATCGCTCCTTTTCCCCTCAAACAAAGTTAGAAGCATGTGATATGATTCAAAGTCAAGTTAGAGCATTCTTACAATTAGCGGAAGAAGAACGGGATATTTTGCAAGTTGTCGAAGAAGCAATAGGATTATCAAGAGAGATAAGTCAAAAATGGGATGAGATTCGTGAACGCTTTATAAAAAGTATTACACAGGATATTACTTACTCTCAAGAAGGTGGCTTGGCGCAGCCTGAATTAAATAAAGAGATTGTAGCACGTGGCTGGTTCGCGATGAATGAAACGTTTCTTTGGAAAATCGTACAAAATGATAAAGAGCTAAATTTAGAAGAAGTTGTACATACATTGACAGTGATGTATACGACAGGTCTATATAAATAGCACACCATTTATTCATAAGGTGTGCTATTTTACATCTATAAAAATATTTTATTGGGATACGGTAATGCTAGAGGTGGCTTTTCAGATAAAGGGAAATATTTTAGTTCTACAGATTCTCCATCAACTGCTTTTAACCCACCTCCGATAATTTCACACTCAAATACAACAACAATATACTCTACTTGATCCCCATTCGAATATGTATGACGAAACTCTTTCCCTCCAAATACCCCTTTTTCTTTTTTCACTTTTATTTTTAATCCTGTTTCTTCCCACACTTCTCTAACAACCGCTTCTTCTGGTGTTTCTCCTGGTTCGATTGCCCCTGCTGGCAAACTCCAGTGTTCTCCTCCAGGATATTGGAATAAGATTTCCCCCTGCTCGTTTTTAATAACAGCAGCTATACTCGGCATAAAAATAAGTTCAGATCCTAATTTTTCACGAAGTCTTTTATAATATAATGACATTGGCATTTGATTTTCTCCCCCCACAATAAATAACTGTATTTTCTAACAATTATTATATAATATTATTAATATCAACTTCTATAAAGAAAGGAAGATCAAATGTCACAAGAGAAACCAACAAATCAGTTTCTATCGTTTTTATCCGTTACAAAAAAGCCTGTAAGTTTAAATTTTTTAAATGAACTTGTTAAAGCTCATCAAGAGAAAGTAAAGTGGGAAACTCTTACTAAAATAATTGACTGGGAAAAAGGTAATGAAACAAGTAATTATTTTCCTTCCATTGAGACATACATAAACCGTATTACAACAAAAGGTCTGGGGGGTACTTGTTGGACGTGCTCGATTGGATTCCATTGGTTATTATCAAACCTTGGTTTTGACGTTCATTATTTGTATATGAATCCCGGACATTTATGCTTACGCGTTAACTTAGAGCAGCCTTACTACGTTGATGTTGGTTACTGTGCACCTTTATTTCAAGCTTATCCACTATATGAATCATTTCAAGTAAGTAATGTAAGAGAGACTTTTTCTTATGAAGTTTCAAATAATAGGATTGAAATTACTAGAGATCCAGGTCCAGCAAAAATCTTAAATACAGAGCCAATACATTTAACAAGTATGAAAGAACTCATTAAAAAGTCTAATGACTGGCATTCTTCTCCTGTATTAAAGAAAATTCAGATTTTCGGTTATATCGATGGCATTCCAACTTCTATTAATGATAATATTTTAAAACGATATTTCCAAGGTAAGAAAAGAGAACATAGCCTTACCTCTTCTGAACTTGCTTATTGGATAACAGAAAGATTTTGTATTGATAAAGAAATGTACCAAACAGCAACTAATATTTTTAATGAGAAAACTTCAAAAAAATAAACTGTTACTCAACATGTTAAGTGACAGTTTATTTTAAATATTTTATTAACGATACAATGATACAAAATAGCGATGTAAGTAAAAACAACAACCCCATATTCTTATTCTCTTTTTCCTCCTTCTTAACGTTTTGTATCCCCATACCAGCAAGCATAAATCCTAACAATAATTGCAAAATAAGCATACTTTGCTTCGAGTCATCATTCCAACTGTAAATAGAATAGCCCATTATAATAATAGCGAGTGTGAATGTGGTAATTCTAATCATAAAAACACCACCTATTTGATTCTATTGTTTTAACCTACTCACCATTCCAACAATAAACTTATACTCAGCTCTACTTTTTCTTACTTTCTTAAAGCCCTCTTTCGTATCAAAAATAAAACACGTTTTCCGAAGCCAAATGCGTACGTATAAAGACTCAAAATAAATTGGTTTTATAATTCCTCGTTCCTCAAATTCAGTTCCATCTTTATTTTCAGTTTCCGTTCGAACGAACCACCTATTTCCGATACCAATTTCAATATACTTCACACGCTAACCCCCTTCAGGAAATCTTCTTTCTAATAATTCTATTATTTCCCTGGCAAGCGCACATTCCGACAGAACGTGAGCCCACAAAGAAAAAGTAGATTACAAAAATCTACTTTTATAGCCTAAATTTTTGCATACGTTTATAAAATGTACTGCGTGGCACATCTAATAGTTTTGCAGCTAATGAAACATTTCCGTTCGTCTTTTCTAGCGCTTCAATCATACTATCACGCTGTATTTTTTCACGGAAATTTAATGTATGTTCTGTTTTATTTTCAGCTTGCAATTCAAGTTGATGTTGATTTCCCATCATTGTTTGTAATAAAAAAGAGATTTGTTTTTCGCATATTTCCCGTCCTTGCGACAAAATGTAAATACGTTCTAATACATTTAATAATTCCCGAATATTTCCGGGCCATGTATGCTGTGAAAATTGCTTACAAATACTCTTTGGAAATACGATATTCCACTTCTTTCGTTCGCAAAAATGTTGTATGAAATATGGAATATCTTCTTTTCTCTCCAATAATGATGGAACATATAGCGGATAAACATGTAAACGATAATATAAATCTTGACGGAATTTCCCTTCTTCTACTAAACGTAGTAAATCTTTATGTGTTGCAGTAATAATACGAATATTTACTGGTACTTCTTTTGAACTTCCAATTGGTGTTACTGTTCGCTCTTGTAAAACGCGCAATAGCGCTACTTGCATCTCTGGTGGTATTTCACCAATTTCATCTAAAAATATTGTTCCTCCGTCTGCTTGTTCGAATTTCCCTTTATATCCTTGGCGCCGCGCACCTGTAAACGCTCCTTCAGCATAACCGAATAATTCACTTTCCATTAATTCTTTCGGTAATGAACCGCAGTTAACAGCTATAAAAGGACCCTTTTTTCTTGAACTATTTTCATGAATCGCTCTCGCTACATATTCTTTCCCTACACCTGTTTCACCACATACATATACACTAGCGTCAGTTGGTGAAACAAGCTTAATTTCTTCTAAAGTATGTTGAAATACGCTGCTTGTCCCAATAACTCCAGGAAAAGTAATGCCGTTTATAAATGGGAAATTAGAAAATAAATTCGCCTGTTTATTTTCCTTTAAATAAATACATTTCCCAATCATTCTATCATTACTATATACTGGTACTTCTAATTTAGATTTCAATCCGTTGTGTATTAAATCTTCAAGTTTCATTCGTGACCAATTACATACTCGTTCGCGAACCCTCTTGCTCGCAGAAACGATAACATCGCGATGATTACAAATAACAACTTGTTCATCACTGTCAATTACATCTAAAAAACGATGGATTAAGTGTAGCTCATTTTGATGCACTCGAATACTACATTCACGTTCAATCGCATGTGCAATCGAAGTTACCATACCGAGCATATATGGATGCGAAAACTCAATTGGACAGGAGAAATCTAGAACACCAATTAATTTCCCATCATCATTATGAATGGGAGCGGCCGCACAACTCCAGCTATGAGATGCGACAGAATAATGCTCTGTACCACTTATCATAATAGCCTCTTCAATCTCTAACGCTGTTCCTATCGCATTTGTACCAATAGCTGCCTCCGTCCATTTCACACCTTCAATGAAATTAATATGTTTCGCTCTTTTCAACGTTTGCTGATTTCCACTTAACGATAGAACGTAACCATCTGGATCAATTAATAATGCCATCATTTGCAGTTCATCAATGGTTTTTCTCATATTTTGTATTTGAGGTATTGCTATATCAAGGAAGATTTCACTTTTTTTCTTTTGACCCTGAAAAATATTAGAAGACAAAATTTTCTGACCTTTATTCATATGAGGATTCACATTTGCTCGTTTACATCGGTGCCATGATTCTGAAATTCTTTCGTTTATACGGTTCGAATCAAGGACTCCTTCATCAACAAACTTTTTCCATGTATGTAAGTAGAACGGTGAAGCTAACATTGTATCATCTCCCTTTTAATTGTTTTGGAGATTTATAAAACATACTTTTATTATAAAACTGAATAAAAGCGTTTTCAATACAACTAGAAAGATGACACAAATATGTTAATGATTTGAATATCTTAATGCGTTTCTTTATTCTTTTTTAGTAGCACTATATTTTGTATAATGGATCCAAAGAAAATACATAACCAAAACCACTTTTGCGGATTGTTATTTATAAAGAAAACTACCATCGCTATTGCGAATAAAATAGTGGCTGCTAAACTAGTATATAATTTCGTTCTAATCCCCATTAGACTTCACTCCCTATCATTTTACAGTGCATAGTAACTCTTCATTTTTCATCTCTAGTATGTACTCTCGTAAAACATATTCTTTCCCGCCATGTTTTTCATACCAATCATGTATTCTTTTAACATGCATCTTATCACTTCTAATTTTCATTTCAATTTCTTCATAATCTTCATATCTATCATATTCCCATATTGCAAATACTTCAGTCGTGCCATCATTATTGCCTTTCATCCAGCGTCCTATTAGTCGAGAGCCATGCTTTAACTGATTAGGTAAATTAGTATTATTAAAATGAGCATTAAATACTTCAATAAATTCATTTTTTACTATATAGTACTTTCTTCTGTAAAACATTCCACTACACCTCTTTTATGAAATGTATTAATAAACCTTCCCATTACTACCGTATTATAATACTTCCCATCCGATAGCCTTTTATCATTTTTCAGTATACCTTCTACTTCAAAACCTAATTTTTTATAAAGGTGAATGGCTTTTTCGTTTGTCTCTAACACTTGTAATGATATCTTTTTCACTTCATTTTCATCAGCCCAATGAATAGATTGTTGCAATAGAATCTTACCGATTCCATATCCCCAAAACTCTCTTAAAATACAAACACCAAACTCTACTTTATGAGATAATCTCTTCAAATTTGATCCTTCACATCTTGAAAATCCTACGATTTGGTTGTGCACTTCTGCAACTAAAAAGAGATTCTTCAGTTCTTCACTATCTGTTTTTATTATTTTTTGAAACCCTACCTTATCTATAAATCCCTCTCCAGCTTCTCTATCCATATTTTCAGTTTCACCATCGATCTGAACTCTAATTTTCGCTAACTGCTCTGCATCTGTTTCAGCTGCAGAACGAATTGTATAAGTTAATCCATTTATATGAAACTCTTGTCCTTTTATAATCATTTCAAACTCCTTTTAAACGCAGTCTATTGGTGCTATCAAAATTTCTTTACCTTGTTTCTCAAATTGTTGAATCGTTTCTTTACTAGCCTCTTCATCTGTTATTATAAGGTCAATTTCTCTCAGTGACTCTCCTTTTATAAAGCAGTTTATTCCGAGTTTATTATGAGGAGCTAAACAAATGTTTCTTCTAGCAATTTTACTTACTGTTTTTCCAAAATAAGCAACTTCCGGCGTTGCAGTGCTTATACCATTCGATGAAATGCCGCCACCTGTAGAAAAATACAGATCAATTGAGAATCGACTTATCAATTCTGAGGCAAGTGTATCTGTCATATTTCCTGATGGTTTCACTTTTCCACCAATTAAGTACGTATCTACATTCTTATACTCCCGTAACTTACTAGCAATTTCTAAAGCATTCGTAATCACTGTAAATGATGTTTCAGGTAAATACTTTAACATCGCATAATGAATAGATGCCCCGCCAATAAAAACGGAATCTCCTTCTTGTATGAATGATGCAGCAACTTTCGCAATCGCTCCTTCATCTAGTGAACTATTACAATAACGTTTCGATGGTTCGGCAGCTAAATTCCTTACTCTAGCAAGTTCGATTGCACCTCCATGTGTTCTTTTTAACAAGCCATCCTTCTCCATAATAGACAAATCTCTTCTTATAGAATCAATAGACATATCGAAACTTTCCGCAAGATCTTTAGCAATTACCCTTCCATCTTTCTTAAGTAACTCTAAAATTTTCTCTCTACGCTCTTCAGTAAACATCTTCCCACCACCGTTATTGAAGATTCAGAAATTTTATCTTTATTTTCATTATATGCATGCTTTTTCAGTTTTACAATATTTTCAATTCTTATTTTTTCCGCTTTATACAGGTTTTCTCCTTCTTTCTATCCCATTACATTCAACACCAAATAAATGTACATTTGCATATTCTATTAAAATACTTCTATTTACCTCCTTGTCGTTGTAAAATTATTCCTATGTTTTACTTTTTAATACAGAAAGGGATTACTATGAAATCTATAATTAAAGTAACTTGTACAGCATTATTATTTACAGGAATAATGGCAGGATGTAGTGAAAATACTGCACCAAAACATGAAAAGAGCGCTTTTGAAAAAAATGCAATGCACTATGGGGAAATATTTAAAAACGAATACTATAGAGCAACAGTTGAAAATGCAAAATTTGAAAAAATAGACAAAGAGTGGCGTCTTACTGCTCGTGTTACAATTAATAACGCTCGTGCTGACGGACAAACAATAGATCTTACAGAAATAAAATATTTCATAAAAGATGAAAAAACTGGTGGAAAATACGAAGGTGAATTTATACAAAATGAGAACGCTGAAAAGGTTCCATCTGAGTTCTCTTTAACTACTGACATTGTATTTAATATGAAAACTTCACCAAAAGATTTAAATAATATGTATTTGTACATAGATAGTAAAGTTGCTCCATTAACAAATACATATTGGAAGCTTGATAATCTAGTATCAAAATAAAAAACAGTCTTAAATGACTGTTTTTTTGTTATCAAACTTGTAAATTTCAGCAAAAGAAACTCTCTTTATTATAAATTAATATACAAATAACTAAGTTATTTTTTCTCAAGCAATACATCTTTTGCACAAATCGTTACTTCTTCAAATGGGCAATCAAATAACACACCCAATTCAAATCCATTTTCAGTAAGTGCTATTTCATGACACATCCACCAAGCACCTTCAAATTTTTTCGGCATAGAACATTCCGTAACTCCTTTAAAAATAAGTCGAAGCTTTTCAAAATCACTAAAACTACCACTGCAATCTAAAATAATAATTAGCGTATCTTTTGATTTTTTCTCTACTGATTTGACTACACTGTCATGTAGTGAGTATTCATGTAGTTGAACGACATTCTGTGTGAGTTTTTCTTTTATAGAATTAAAATTTTCTATATAAGCTTGTTCTAAATCATTCATTCTTTTCTCATAATCTATTGTCCACTCAAGCATAAGTTTCTTTAATTTTTCCGATGGGTATTCTGAATTAATTGTATTGTCATGAATGTATGGATGTAGTGACTTAGGTAGAAACTTTAATAAATCTTCTTTCTTTTCTTCCACATCTTCTCTCAAATTTTGCTTATAATCCATTCCTACCTTTTCACTCTCTCGCAACACCTCTTCCCATTCTTCTAATGTTTCTGAGAAAATTAAAAATCCAGATACTTGCATTTCTTTATACCAATCTTTATTGAAATACTTCAATGGCTTTCCTCCTATAACATTTAAATATCCAATAAAAAAGATATATATTTATTATATCATTCCAATAACTATTTTTTCTAAAGAAAAAATGCAAAACTGTAAATATTACGCCTCTCATTTCTAAAACTTCATAACATTTACAATAATCAATAATTAAAATGCATTTTAGATTCACCTGTACAAAAATCCAAACAAAAAGGGATGGTTATATGTTGAAGAAATTAATAGCAGGGACATTAGTAGCGGGTTTTGCATTAACTGGTGGACTAGGAGTAGCGGCTTTAAAAACTTACCTTCTAGCTGGAATGACAGAATTTCTTCTGTAAGCACAGCATCACCTTCTGCAAGTTATTCAACAACACTTTGGGAGCATACTTCTACACAAGGATATGGAAAAGGTGTTGTATTTAAACACGCTGATTGGTATGGTAAAACTGCTAATTTAGCTCCTGAATGGAACGATAAAACTTCAGCTATTGACGTTAAAAAGTAATAGGGTATTTAATTTCTTCTATAAAAATTCAAACCACTATTCTCTCATCCATTTAGAGAATAGTGGTTTATTATAATCCCATTTAAGCATGCACAGCATGTCCTACCGCTTGCAATAACGCTTCGTGAATTGCTTCAGATAAAGTTGGATGCGCTGCAATATAATCTCTCATAATATCAGCGGTAACTTCCGTATGAATCATTACAGTTCCTTGTCCGATTAGTTCGGTTGCACGAGGACCGATAATAGAAATCCCAACAATTTCTTGGTACTTCGGTTCCACAATGACTTTTACTTTACCCGTCTGTTCTCCAATAATAAGCGCTTTTCCGTTTGCTGTAAAAGGAAATTCTCCGATAAGAATATCACCAAATTGCTCTCTTGCTCCTTTTTCACTTAAACCGACGCTAGCAATTTCTGGAGCTGTATAAATACAGCGAGGTACAGCATGGTAGTTTACTTTCACATCTTCTCCGCTCGCGTGTAATGCTGCTGTCGTTCCTTCATGGAAGGCAACGTGAGCAAGCTGAATTCCACCAATCACATCACCTGCTGCGTAAATATGAGATACATTTGTTTGCATATGTTCATTCACAGAAATTCCTTTATTTGAAAATTGAATGCCTGCTTTTTCTAAATCTAATTCTTGTACACGTGGTTTTCGGCCTACAGAAACGAGAACAAATTCTGGATTGGCTTCTTGGATACTTCCTTCATATTCAAATGAAGCCTGCTTCTTATAATTATTTAATCCTTTTAAAGCTGCTCCTGTAAATATTTCTACTCCATCATTTTCTAGTTTCTCTCTTAATATATTTGCAATATCTTCATCTTCACCAGGTAATAATTGCGGTGCCATTTCAACAATCGTAACTTTTGTTCCAAGCCGACTATAAATACTTGCAAACTCGCAACCTATTACACCACCGCCAACGATTAATAATGATTTCGGTATATTTTCTAGGGACATCGCATGGCTACTATTTAAAATCCACTTCCCATCAAATGGAGCAAAAGGTAATTCAGTTGGTTCTGAACCTGCCGCTATAATGAACTGTTCTCCATCTACTACATCTTCCTTATCACCGTGTGTAACTCGCACACGGTCATCCGTTTCAAATTTTGCTTTACCTTGTATAACTTTTATTTTATTTTTCTTCATTAAATATTGAATTCCTTGGACGAGCTGCGATACGATTTGTGATTTCCTCGCTTGTATTTGCTTCCAATCAATTGATATACTTCCTTTGTTAAGCGTAACTCCATAATTATTCGCTTTTCTCACAATATCATGCACTTCCGCACTTTCTAACAAAGATTTTGTAGGCATGCAACCAACATTTAAACAAGTCCCGCCAAGATCAGCTTCATCAATAAGAGTGACATCTTTTCCATTTTGAGCCGCGGTAATTGCCGCTACATAGCCAGCAGGGCCGCCACCAATAACAACTAAATTACTCATTCTCTCACCTTCTCTTTATAAAAGAATTGTTACAGGTTCTTCTAAATAACGTTTAATTGTGCGTAAAAATGCAGCTGCTGGTGCACCATCTAATACACGATGATCGAATGTTAAACTTAAAGGTAACATACTTCCTTTTCTTAATTTTTCCCCTTTATATACTGGAACATGTTCAATTGCCCCCACACCTAAAATACCAGTTTCAGGCGTATTTAATACTGGTGTGAAATATTCAATTCCAAAGCTACCTAAATTACTAATTGTAAAGGTTGTTCCTTGCATATCATCACTACTTAAACTACCTTTTCTTGCTTTTTGTGCAACGTTTTTAATTTGTTTAGATAACTCTACTAAAGATAGATTATTAGCAAAGCGAATAGCCGGAACGACTAATCCTTTTTCTATTGCGACCGCCATACCTAAATGAACATGTCCAAATTGATGGATTGCATCATCTATATAAGCGCTGTTCATTTCTTTATGCTCCCCAAGCGCTAATACAACAGCGCGAGAAACGAGATCCGTAATAGTTAGTTTGTTATCGTATCTTTCTTGTACAACTTCCGCTATTTCTTTATGTAAAGCCACTAAATCTGTAACATCTACTTTCATCGTTAATGTTAATTGCGCACTATTTTGTAAGCTTGCATGCATACGGTTTGCGATTGCTTTCCGCATACCAGTAACAGGAATTACTTTGCTTTCTTCTTGTTCTAGTACTTCTGGAATTGTCACTCTTTCTTCAAGTGCTTTTAATACATCTACCTTTGTAATTCTTCCGCCAGGACCTGTACCAATTAATTCCCTAATATTAAGATTTTCGGTTTTTGCAATTTTCTTCGCTACTGGAGATATTTTGACCCTTTGCTTCACCATTTCTTTCGCATATGGTTCTGGATGTTGTACATTTTTAGGTTCTGGATTAGGTATTTTTTCTTCTACAACATGAATATTTTCATGAACCTCTACTTTTTCATTCGGTTTACCGATGTAGCAAATTATAGTACCAGGTGGAACTCCCTCATCTTCACTTACAGCTATATCAAGAACAGTTCCATCAGCTGGTGCTTCTATTTCAGTTTCGATTTTTTCTGAGTTAATACTAGCAATTAGTTCACCTTTTGCTACATGATCGCCCGCTTTAATATTCCAGCTCGTAATAATACCTTCTTTCATCGCCATACCTAACTTCGGCATTACAACTTCTACAGCCATGTTTCTCTCTCCCTTCTCATCGTTTCATTACACATGTAATAAAGATTGGTCTCCAATCATTTCTGAAACAGTTTCAATTACTTTCTCCGGCGTTGGTAAATATAACTTTTCAAGTGGTGGCGAGAACGGAACTGGTGTATGTGGTGCTGTAATTCGTTTAATAGGTGCATCTAACAAATCGAATCCTTTATCGGCTACAATTGCTGCAATATCTGTTGCGATACTACATCTTGGATTTGCTTCGTCAATAACAATTAGCCGATTTGTTTTTTCAACAGATGCTAAAATCGTATCCTCATCCAACGGTGATAAAGAACGTGGATCGATTACTTCTACTTCAAGTCCCTTTTTCGATAATTGCTCAGCAGCTGCAAGTGCTGTATGAACTTGTTTTCCAATTGCGATGATTGTTACATCAGAACCCTCGCGTTTAATATCTGCTTTCCCTAAAGGAATTGTATAGTACCCTTCTGGCACTTCACCTTTCATATTGTAGAGTGTTTTATCTTCAAAGAAGATTACTGGGTCATCATCTTCAATTGCCGCTAATAATAAGCCTTTTGCGTCATACGGAGTAGAAGGAACGACAACTTTTATACCTGGAATGCTCGTAAATAACGCATATAAACTTTGCGAATGTTGTGCTGCTGCGCTAAAACCAGCACCATGCATCGTACGTACTGTAACTGGCACTTTCGCTTTACCACCGAACATATAGCGGAACTTTGCACCTTGATTTAATACTTGATCAAGACAACTACCGATAAAATCATTAAACATTAATTCAGCAATCGGACGTAAACCTGTTGCCGCCGCTGCCATCGCCGCTCCCATATAACCTGCTTCTGAAATTGGTGTATCTAAAATACGATTTCGGCCAAATTCTTGTACAAGTCCTTTCGTAACACCGAGTACACCGCCCCACGCTTCATCATCTTGCAAGTGATCAACTTGTGCACCACCTGCAACATCTTCTCCGATTAAAATTACGTTTTCATCACGACGCATTGAAATTTTCATCGCTTCATTAATTGCAGTTGACATACTTACTGTTCTAGTCATTATTTTTCACCCTCCTCTTATTTGTAAGAAACGTATACATCTTTTAATAATTCTGCATCCTCTGGATATGGACTATTTTCACTAAATTCAATTGATTTTTGGACTGCTTCATCTACTGCCTTTTCCATATCAACAAGTTCATTTTCTGTTAATAAGCCTTCATGAATTAAATGCTTACGGAAATGCACAATCGCATCTTTTTCATTTAAATGCTCTTCTTTTTCTTCTGAAGTTTTATATGTTTGTGCTTCCCCTTCAAAATGACCGTAGTTACGATATGTCATACATTCAATAATTGTTGGTCCACCGCCATTACGCGCACGTTCTATCGCTTCTTCCGCGGCTTTATATACTGCAAGTAGATCTTTCCCATCCACCTGAACACCTGGAATATTGTAAGCTTTCGCTCGATCTGCAATGGAATCACAACTTGAAGCATATTCAAATGTCGTTGCTTCACCGTAACCATTATTTTCTGCGATAAAAATAACTGGTAACTTCCAAATCGCCGCTAAATTAACTCCTTCATGAAATGTCCCTTCATTATTTGCTCCGTCACCGAAGAAACAAACACTTACATCTTTCGTTCCTTTATATTTAGCTGTTAATGCTGAACCGCAAGCAAGTGGGAAACCGCCGCCTACAATTCCATTCGCACCAAGCATTCCTTTATTTAAATCGGCAATATGCATTGAGCCGCCTTTTCCTTTACATAATCCTGTCGCTTTCCCAAAAAGTTCAGCCATCATACCGTTTAAATCACAGCCTTTTGCGATACAATGTCCATGTCCTCTATGCGTACTTGTAATACTGTCACTATCTGTTAAGTGGGCACATACACCAACTGCTACCGCTTCTTCACCTGCGTATAAATGAACGAAACCTGGCAGCACGCCTTGAGCGAACAATTCATGTACCTTATCTTCAAACTTACGAATCTCTAACATTTTTTCATACATCCAACGAGCTTGTTCTTTCGAAATTTCATTCCCTTTACTTTCAGTTGTTTTTAACATGTCCAGCCCTCCTATTTTCTTGTTCATCTTTTATATTGCAAGTACTGTGCCAAATTCTAATCCTTGATTTAATAGGTTTTCTCTTTTCTTTCATAATAAAAAAGTGGACAAAATGAGACGTTTGTCTCGTTTTGTCCACTTTTGTTCACCTAATTTGAGAATTATTATCTTATTCATTATCAAAACTCTTCTGTAACTTCCGGATATAAATAATTTGACCAATATGATAAGCATTATGAGTTGTTACGTTTGCTAGCACTTCCCACCACTTCGCACTTACTAGAAATCCAATTACATCACTTTCTACCCTCTCTTCATTGATGAGCTTTTGCCATTGTAACAGTTTCTCTAGTAGTTTTTCTCTTAACTCATCGAAAGATTGATTATCTGAAAGCATAAAACTTTTGTTATTATCACCAATAGCAGGCACGGCATTAACATTCGATTCTTTGTACCTAGTTTGCCACGTTGAGTTCCAATACAGTAAATGTTGTACAATTTCAGCTATACTATTACTCTCTTCATTCGGTTTCCAGAAAGCTTCTCTCTCAGATAAATCTTTCACTGCATCTGAAAATGGAATATACCAACTAGGATCATTTGCATTCGCCAATAATTGATCTGCTAATACATCTTTCACATGGGCCATTTTTCTTCCCTCATTTCATTAACGTATTCATACTCACTTCTTTATATACGCTGAGTCCGAATAATTCCCTCTTTTAAAAATCATTAAAAAATCTCGTATAACATTAATGGGTACTTCTCTCAAAATGAATGTTAGAATAATAGATTTTCTTATCATAACTCGTTATGATAAAAGAAAAAGAAAGCTGGCAGAAAATGAATAAAAAAATCGCAATTATTACAGGATCCTCAAGTGGATTTGGGCTATTAACTACACTTGAACTTGCAAAAAAAGATTATTTAGTTATCGCTACAATGCGAAACCTTGAAAAGCAAGTAAACTTACTATCTCAAGCTGCTAAACTCAACTTACAACAAAATATAAAAGTTCAACAATTAGATGTAACAGACCAAAGTTCTATACATAGCTTCCAATTATTTTTAAAAGAAATAAACAGAGTAGACCTTCTCATTAATAATGCAGGATATGCAAATGGGGGCTTTGTAGAAGAAATTGCAGTAGAGGAATACCGTAAACAATTTGAAACGAACCTTTTTGGAGCTATATCAATCACTCAGCTTGTCTTACCATATATGAGAGAACAGAAAAGCGGAAAAATCATTAATATAAGCAGTATTAGTGGCCAAGTTGGATTCCCTGGTCTATCCCCTTACGTTTCTTCAAAATATGCATTAGAAGGATGGAGTGAATCCCTTCGTTTAGAAGTAAAACCTTTCGGAATAGATGTTGTATTAGTGGAACCAGGCTCTTATAACACCAATATATGGGAAGTTGGTAAACAACTAGCTACAAATCAATCTGAAACTACTTCTCCTTACAAAGAATATATGGATAAAATACAAAAACATATTAATAGCGGCAGTGATACATTTGGTAATCCGATAGATGTTGCTAATAAAATCGTTGAAATTGCTGACGCAAAACGTACTACATTACGATATCCGATTGGAAAAGGCGTAAAATTTATGATTTTTGCGAAGAAAGTTCTTCCTTGGAGATTGTGGGAGTTTCTTGTTTTGAGGAGTTTTAAGAAGATGTAAGTGGCTTTATTGAAAAAATATGTAAGGGGTGCTAATTAAATGCTAGGTTTACCCTATGGTAAAGTGTTTTTAGTTCCGTGGTCCGAAGAGTGGGAATTTGAGTTTTCAAAAGAAAAACAATTAATTGAGGAACAAATTGGAAAATACATTTTAGCGATACACCATATTGGAAGTACTTCCATCCCGCATTTAAGCGCAAAGCCTATTATTGATATTGCGATTGAATTAAGAGATTATACGGTCGGTTTAAACTGTATTAAAGGGTTAGAACTACTAAATTATAAATACAGAAAAGATGTACTACCTGAAAGATACTATTTTAACAAAGGCGAGCCAAGAACTCATCAAATTCATATGTATGAACAAGAGAATACATATTTAATAGAACAATTAAGTTTCCGAGATTACTTAAGAAATAATACAACTGCTCGCATGCAGTATGAGCAGTTAAAGATTCGACTTTCACAAGCAAACCCTAACAATAAACATAAGTATGCGGAGGACAAAGCTAGTTTTATTAAATGTATATTAGATAAAACTAGCGTCTGAAAATATTTTCATTTCCAAAACAAAAAGCAACCATTTATCACCTAACAGATACATGGTTGCTTTTCACTCCATCCCCTTGTTTTCTTCTTTTACGTTAAAAACGGCTGGAAGTAAAGTAACAATGCAATCATAATAATAAATGCAACTAAGCCGATTATCGAAAGAATGCATTCTTTCGATTCCCTATTATATTTCCACTCCATCCATGCCCGTAACGTCCATAAAGTTCCGAAAAAAATGAACATAACATATCCTACATTTTCGCTATTTACATAAGTAAAACAAGTTATGAAATAAATAATAAATAATACTATTTCCAATTTCATATGCAAACTATTCACATACTTATAACCGAAGAACCCCCTCTTCTTCATATTCAATTTTTTTCTTAGAAACTGTTCTAAAAAGTAACCACCTATACCTAGTACAATAATAATAATAAAATAGCAGAGGTTCCCATTTCGCTCCCTCCTATTACCTAATTTATTTTTAGAAATAAAGTTGATTTTATTATGATTACTTTCTACTAAACAATTTAAAATTCCACCAAATTATTAGTGTGCTTTCAATAATTATTTTGTCATGCAGCAGGTGGAACAAAGTAAAACATCATCGAAATCATAAGGATAAACGAAGTTAATCCGAATAACGAAATAATATACTCTTTCGATTTTTTATCATACTTCCATTCCATCCATGCTCTTAAAATCCAGGAAACCCCTAAATAAGTAAAAATGACATACGCAATATTAGCGCTTTCGAATTTGAATATATAAATAAAACTAGTTATTAAATAAACAAAAATTAGTCCTATTTCTAATTTTTTATGTAAGCTATTTACATGTTTATTATATCCCCATAAGCCTTTCTTTGGCATATTCAACTTTCTTCTTAAAAATTGTTCTAAAAAGTAGCCCACTATACAAAAAACAAAGATTATAATCCAAAACGTATAGGTTCTCATTTCCATTCCTCCTATTAACTCATTGAATTATTTAAAATAAAGTGGATGATATTACAGTTATTCTCTTCTAAATAATTTAAGATTCCTATAGGGTATATTGGCTTCTCCTTTAATTCGTCTAGACTTTTCCAAATTAATATAATATCTTCATGTTCTTTATGCCTTATTTCATTTGTAATTATCTCTTCAACCGTTCCCCAATGTATTAATGTACAATGATGTCCTTTTTCGTTGTTCCACTCAAAAATATGCTCATTTACAACAGCTAACTCTTGAACATCGATCTTCAAATCGTATTCTTCCATTAATTCTCGCATTATTGCTTCTTTTGCTATTTCACCAAATTCAATAGAACCGCCTGGAAAACGATAAAATGTTTTACTTAAATCACATTGTACAAGTACTTTAGAATGATCTTCATTTAAAATCATTACTTCAGCACGTAATTTAGGTATTTTCATTTTGTCTCCCCATTCATTCCACATAGGATTAAATCCAATAACTATAAAAGAAAAGATTAATCATAATTCCTGTTATTATTAATAATGGAACTGTTCCTAAAGAAATGACATATTCCCTCGATTCTTTATCATATTTCCACTCCATATATGATTGAAAGCAGTATAAAGTTATTAAAAATAATAGGGGTAAATTACTAATATAAACGGGATTTAAAGTGGCACATATCATCGTTACAATTATATAAGAAATGATAAGAGCCCTAGTACCCCATTTATGAGCGTTGTTTACATATTTACTATTCCAGTCAGTTTGTTTCGGTATATTTAATTTTTTTCTCACTACTTTTTCCAAAAAAACTAAGAATACGATCCATAATACTAATAAAGCCCCTTTAACTAAAAGCAGCGATGTCTCCTCCTTTACCTTTTCACCGGCTGATCACTTGGGTACGTAGCATGCATTTTGTTTTCAACGTCCCAACTAATAATTGTAGCACTATCTCGTCCGAATTGATGATGAACGTGCTCTAATACATGCTGAACACTTTCGTCAAGTTCTATATTATTTCTATTCATGTCATTATATAGATTTAATGGCGTTTCATAACGACGTTCGCCGCATTCTAATACTCCATCTGTAACCATTACAATTCGATTTTTTCCAGTACGTAATTCACGAATTCCTGTTGAATAGCACGGAATAGGTAAATCAAATGTATTTACATTACCAATCCATTCATAAAATTGACGTTGGTTTAATGTATATTGTCCTAATTTATGTAATTCTTCATGAAATACATAAACTAAACAATCGCCAATAGATAGCCACCATATATAATTTTCTTTTCTTATACATATTAAGCAAGCTGTTTCACCTTTTACTCTTTTGCACTTTTCTTTAAATGATTGTGATTGAAAAATTGTAAGTATATGATTTTCAACAGATCGAAATACTGTTTTAATTGATTCTTTCATAATCGCTTTTATATTTTCATATTCTTTTTGGATTGTATTTACTACTAAATCAACACTTTCTGCACTATTATGTCCGTCTAATATAACGGCGAATTCCCAATCACCATTCGACCAAACTAATGCACCGTCTTCATTCTTTTTTGCTCTGGCACTTATATTTCCGCCGTATTTACCAAGTACGATATCACCATATTGCTTTACCGAAACTTCATCTAAACACATCTCTCTACTTCCAACCCATGAATATTGTGTATTATTTGTTATATGCATACTCATTTACCATATACTTTCGTATTCTTTCACATAGTTTTTGTATTTGCTCTGAACCTCCATGCGGTGCACCTGTCCATCCCGCTACTTCAGTTGGTGACCAAAACTCTTTCGGTGTATTCGGATAACGCGGTATGATGTGCATATGCATATGGGGTACACCATTCCCTGAAACGAAAGTGTAAATATGTTCTGCACCTTCGCTTTCTTTTAACGCTTTACTTATTCTACTTGTTATAAGTCCGAATGCTTTTGCCTCATTTTCAGCTAATTCAGCGAGACCAGGTACATGTCTTTTTATATCAATCATTACGTAACCAAGATATGTTTCTTCTGTATCCCAATGGACATGTCCAACGTATACGAGATCGTCTTCATATATAGCACCACCTGGAACTGTAATGTTTCCTTTATGTTTTTCGCAAATAAAGCAGTTTTGTTCTACTTGATTGTTTATTGACATATCCATCACCATCCTTTCCATTTATAATATCATATAAAAAGGAAAAATAGGGTTTATATTCCGAAAATTCAATCTCTTGAATCGTCATCTTTTCTATAAATTTATATTCTACGATTTAAACAAATTTCATATTAAAAGTTTGCAACACATTATTTCTTCAAAACTGTAATCCCAATTCCAACTGCAATCCCAATCGCTATTCCGATTGCTATATGATCAGTAAATACACCAGGAATTACACCGATTACAACACCTATAGCGACACCAATTGTCATAGCATCATTTCTTTTTTTATTTTTAGACAAAATTGCATCTCCTCCCATCATTTCTCCCTGTTCAATATCCATTTACACAAACGTAATGATATTCTAATATATTCATTGTTCACTTGAATATTCCCCCAAAATATACTTTAAAATATATTTTTCCATTTTCTGTACATACTCCTCTTATTATGAAAAAATTTTCGAGTAACCATTAAATATACATAGGCATTTACTATAAGAAAGATTCGTAATTCATTGAAGGAGGAACGATTCAAATGCATCCTCATTGGAATCCAAACTTAAATCAACAATATGTTTACTCACCTCATACTGCAAGGAATACACTGCATTATGATTCGCAATACATGATGCAGCGCATCGCAAGCCTTGAAAGCCAATTGGCTAAATTAATCTCCTTAATCGAGGAAAATAATCATTTAATTAAATCAATGGAACAACAGCAAAACCAAGTTTGTGCACCAGCTGGAGGTTCTGTTATTGTTCGTATGTAATTCGAATGCAAAAAAACACACTTTGTTGTATAAAGTGTGTTTTTTTGCATTATTTTCTTTTTGTATGAAACCCTTGTGTAATGCGGTCTAATATAATCGCAATCACGACGATAGCTAGTCCAGCTTCAAATCCCATTCCGATATTTACTTGTGTAACAGAGCGATATACATCGACGCCAAGTCCTGGCGCTCCTACAAGTGAAGCTGTTACAACCATTGATAGCGAAAGCATAATACTTTGGTTCACTCCAGCCATGATCGTTCCAGTTGCAAGTGGTAATTGTACTTTAAATAGTTTTTGTGATGCTGTGGATCCAAATGCATTCGCTGCTTCAATTAAATCTTCTGGAACTTGTCTAATTCCTAAGTCTGTAAAGCGAATTGTCGGTGGCATTGCAAAAATAACGGAAGCAATAATACCAGGAACAACGCCTACACCAAAAAACGTAATGGCTGGTATTAAATAAACGAAGGCTGGCATTGTTTGCATAAAATCTAATGTCGGTTTTAGAAATTTTGAGAAACGTTCATTTTGAGATGCTAAAATGCCAATTGGAATTCCGACAATAATTGAAATAATAACAGACGTAAGTACGAGTGCTAATGTTTGCATCGTTTGTGCCCAGTAGTTAATATTTAAAATAAATAATAATCCGATGAGCGTAAAAATGACTAAAGATAATTTCCTCGTTGTGTACCAAATGAGGAAACATAGGATAATAATCATCAATATGGCTGGTATTATTGTTAAAAAATTAGTGAGTAAATCAACGAATCCGCCGATAATATATGAGAACCCTCGAAACAGCCCTTCAAAGTGCTCATATAAACTTGCAACAAATGAATCAACCCATTCGCCTAATGGAATGCGCGGAATATTATTCATCGTCCTTCACCTCTTCCTCAATGTTTCCTGCAAGAGCTTGAATGACACTTTCACGTTTAATAATTCCTCTTAACCTTTTCTTCTCATCGATTACTGGTAACGGATATTTCATCTCCGCCATTTTTGCATACGTTTCCTCAAGTAAAGTATCTAAATAAACGTGCGGAATATCATTAAGTAATAAGTCAGCAATTGGCCACTGCTTTTGTACCGCCTTGCTCGCATCGTCTGCTGTTAATATACCTAAGAACTCATACTTTTTGTTTACAACATATACTGTAGAAACACCCGCATTCCTCATAATTTGAAGGGCTACACGCGGTCCACGGTCAATTAATAAAGTCTCCGGTCGTTTTAATATAGATTCCGCCGTAATTACTTTTCCTAAATTCACGTCCGCAACGAACTTCTCTACAAATTCATTGGCAGGGCTCATCATAATTTCTTCCGGCGTTCCAATTTGAACGATTTCTCCATCTTTCATTAATGCGATACGATCGCCAATTCGAAGTGCTTCATCTAAATCATGCGTAATAAATATAATTGTTTTTTCCATTTTATCTTGTAACTCTAACAGTTCATCTTGCATTTCTTTTCGAATTAGTGGATCTAATGCACTAAATGACTCGTCCATTAGTAATACATCTGGATTATTCGTTAGTGCCCTTGCGATTCCAACACGCTGCTGCATACCACCACTAAGTTGACTAGGGTAATTATCTTTATGATGATCAAGTCCTACTAACTGTAGTGATTCTAACGCCTTATTTTCTCGTTCCTCTACTGGAACTCCTTGAATTTCTAACCCGTACGCAACGTTTTGTATCACTGTACGGTGCGGAAATAAAGCGAACTTTTGAAACACCATGCTCATCTTCGTTCTTCTCACTCTTCGTAATTCTTCTTTTCCCATCGTTGCAATGTCTTCACCATCTATGTATATATGCCCCGCTGTCGGTTTGATTAATTGATTTAGCATTCGAACTAGCGTTGATTTCCCGCTACCGGATAAACCCATAATAACGAAAATTTCTCCGGTGTATACTTCAAACGTTGCTTTTTTCACACCAACGTTCATTCCTGTCTCTTTTAAAATTTCTGATTTGCTTTTTCCTTCTTTTAATAAGGTAAGCGCTCTTTGCGGGTGTTTCCCAAATACTTTTGTTACGTTTTCAACACGCACCTTTGTATTATCCATGTCACTACTCCTTTTCTACCCATGTATTTACATAGTGTTGCGATTTTGCAAAGAAATATTACATAAAAATGACATTCATAAGCTTTCTTTAAAATTCTCATTTCCGTTCATAATAAGAATGCTTACTTATACATTTATTTAAAAAGGCAAACGTTACTTAGGAGGTTTTCGATGCGAAAGAAAATATGGCTTATATGCCTTGCATTATTTATTACTATGATTTTCACTTCATGTAATGCAACAAATGCAAATTCGAAAGGGAAAATTAAACTTGGTGTAACAAGTTGGAAAGAAAATATTGCAACTGCAAACATGTGGAAAGTTTTATTAGAAGACAAAGGTTACAAGGTTGAGCTCATGTATTTAGAAAAAGCTGCGATTTGGACTGGCGTCGCCCGTGGCGATGTTGATGCTAATTTAGAAGTATGGCTGCCTGTTACTGATAAACCGCTAAATGCTCGTTATAAAGATGACATTGTCTTAAAATCAAAATGGTATGAAGGCACTGGTCTTGGTTTGGTCGTCCCTTCTTATATGAAAAACATAAACAGCATAGAAGATTTAAACGCACATAAAGATGAGCTAGATAATAAAATTGTTGGGATTGAACCAGGTAGTAGCCTTATGAATTTAACGGATAAAGCAATGAAGGCATATGATATAAAATTAAAACTTGTCCAATCTTCAGAAGCTGCGATGATGAGCGAACTAAAGAAGGCATATACGAAAAAGAAACCAATCGCTGTTACGCTTTGGAATCCGCATTGGGGTTTTTCAGAATTTGACTTGAAATATTTAAAAGACCCTAAGAAAGTATATGGTGAAAAAGATGACATTTATTACTCCGTTCGTAAAGGTTTCGAAAAAGATCATCCGGATATTGTGAAATACTTTGATAAATGGAAAATGAATGATGAACAGCTTGGTACGTTAATGGTCATGTTAAATAAAACGAAAGATCCGGAAGAAGCCGCGCGAAAATGGATTAAAAAAAATCAAGCTTTAGTTGATGAATGGGTAAAAGAATGACAAAAACAAGCTAGGGAATTTATCATATTCTCTAGCCTGTTTCATTTTATTTTTTCTCAATAACTGCATCAACAATTCCATATTCCTTCGCTTCTACTGCCGTCATAAAATAATCTCTTTCTGTATCATGAGCTACCTTTTCTACTGGTTGCCCTGTTCGATCAGATATGATTTTGTTAATATCATGTTTTAACTTCAATATTCTTTTTGCTGTAATTTCAATCTCTGTTGCTTGCCCTTTTACACCGCCGAGCGGTTGATGAATCATGATTTCACTGTTAGGGAGCGCAAATCTTTTTCCCTTTGCGCCAGCTAATAGTAAAAGCGCACCAAATGATGCCGCAAAGCCCATACAAAGTGTTTGCACATCTGGTTTAATAAGGTTCATCGTATCTAATATTGCAAATCCCGCTGTCGTTGAACCGCCCGGACTATTGATATACAAGAATATATCTTTTTCTGCATCTTCCGCTTCTAAAAATAATAATTGTGCTACTACACTGCTTGCAACTTGATCGTTAATTTCTGAACCAATCATAATAATTCGGTCTTTTAATAATCTTGAATATATATCATAGGAGCGTTCTCCTAATTTCGTTTGTTCTACTACGTAAGGAATTGCATTCATATTAAATCCCTCCATCTATTTTATGCCGCACTAAGCATACAACTGTAAGAAGAAGGTTTTTTCATACTGAATAATAACACCGGTTGTATTGATGGTAACTTAGTGAAGTCTATTGTTGGGAGAAGTTTCGTCAACAATTCAGGTCTTTCTTCACGAATAGAAGTTACAACGATTTCAACATCATCCGTGTACTCCACTATTTCAATGCCTTCTTCACTTACAGTTTTCAGCCTATTTCTACTCCTAAATAACGATGCTTTCACTGCACCTTCTGATACCGAACATACTTTAGCAATATCCGCGATACTATATTGAAAAACATCCTTTAATAATAAAATTACAGACTGTTGCACATTTAACGAAGACAATAATTCCCCTACCATTTCATGCAAATCTGCAATTTTTTCATGTGGTTCTTCAAATGTAATTTGCTGTTCTAACTTTTCTTGAACGGATTTTGATTTCATTTGATCTAACCATTGATTTCGAGCAATTTTATACAGAAGCGTTATACAAATTTTCTTCTCACTATACTTTTGAAGAACTTTGCAAATTGCTTCTTGGGCAAGGTCTTCCCCATCCCATTTATTCTTCGTCAAAAACGTACAGTATCTTTTTACCTCTGCATAATGTTCAATTAATAAATTTATATTTGAATGATTCATATCGATATGATTCTTTAAAACCTGAGTTACTTTTGTGCACAAAATAACCACTCCTTTTCAGCGCTTACTTATTAAACGATTGAACAAATAAAAAAGTTACGGTACTTTTAATAAATTTTATGTTTATGTTCATGGATACGGGTCATAAATATGTTATATAGAATTTTACATGAGGAGGAATCAATTTGCCAAAATTAACAGTGGAAGGTACCAGAACTTTTGACATTAAAGAAGGAACGAAATTAGTATTAGCACTTGAAGATAACGGTGTACACATTCTTCATCGTTGCGGTGGCAAAGCCAGATGTACAACTTGCCGAGTTGAAGTCATTGCAGGTGATTTTTGTGAGGCGACAAATGATGAAAAACAAGCTATTACGGAAAAAGGAATTGAAGACCACTTACGATTATCGTGCCAAATGCGTGTACATAAAGATATTACTGTTCGCCCTATACTTACAGTTGAAAATTCCGGTTTAGATGCTGGACCGCGCCCGGCGGAGTAAAATGATGAATTTAAAACAGCTTGCAGGCGAATATGCTGCTGGCTTTGTAAGAGATGGTATGACGATTGGACTTGGTACGGGTTCAACCGTATATTGGACGATACAAAAGTTAGGTCACCGTGTACAAGAAGGGTTATCTATTCAAGCTGTACCGACATCAAAAGAAACTGAAGTATTAGCAAAACAATTATCTATTCCGCTAATCTCTTTAAATGAAATTGATATACTTGATCTCACAATTGATGGAGCAGATGAAATTAATTCAAATTTACAGTTAATAAAAGGCGGCGGTGGTGCATTACTTCGTGAAAAAATTGTTGCCTCTTCCTCTAAAGAACTTATTATTATTGCAGATGAATCCAAACTCGTTTCACACTTAGGTGTCTTTCCACTTCCTATTGAAATCATCCCCTTCTCTTGGAAGAAAACTGAAAAACGAATGCAAGATTTAGGATGCGAAACACGTTTACGTATGAAAGATGGCAGACCATTTATAACTGATAACGGCAATTTAATTATTGATAGTATTTTTCCAAACAAAATACTGAATCCAAATGAAACACATACAAAGTTAAAAATGATTACCGGTGTAGTTGAAACAGGATTATTTATCAATATGACGAGCAAAGCGATCATCGGAACAGAAAACGGTATAAAAGAATATTAACCATTTTAAAAACTGATTTTCGCAAGTCAGTTTTTTCTTTTTGCTTTTATAGCATTACAGTATGATATACTATGAAAACACATTCATATCACACTAGAAAGGGCTGAACAATTTGCAATCCAAACTCATAACAGAACTTACAGATTTAGAAACTGCCTTTCACATTCGAAAAGAAGTTTTTGTAAAAGAACAAGGTGTCCCACTTGAAGATGAATTCGATAAATTTGATGAAATCGGTGAGAAATGTAAACATATTTTAGTTTATTATAACGAGCTTCCTGTAGGAACTGGTCGTATACGATTCGTTGACGGAATGGGTAAACTAGAACGAATTTGTATTTTAAAAGACTATCGCAAATACGGATTAGGCAAAGTAATAATCAAAGCACTAGAAGATATTGCTCGTAACAAAGAAGCAAACAAAGTTAAACTACACGGTCAAACACAAGCTGAAGGGTTTTATGAAAAATTAGGCTATCAAACTTCTTCTGATGTATTTATGGAAGATGGAATTGCGCACATTCTTATGACGAAAGTGTTATCATAATAGAAAGGTTACTATATGATTCTACATTATGTATTCGTATAGTAACCTTTCTGTAGCTTATTCGTTTAAAAGTCTCTTTGTTGAATATTCTAGATTAATACAAAAAGACGACGCTGAATACGTCGTCTTTTTTATAAGCAGAAAAGTTAATTCTCAAGCTTCCTTTTTTTGCATCAAAGCCCATCATCTTTCATTTCATCAACTCCTCGCTTCATATAACATAAAAGTGTCTATATCATTTAATATAGACACCCTTTCACATGTATAGTTTTAATAACGGCCTGTAAATTTAAAAATTTCATCAACTGCTTGCTTATACCCACCTGATTTTCGGAGAGACTCCTTCAAATTCAAAGCAGCTTCTTTACATGGCGGATTATTTAATACTATTTCTACACTTTCACTTAGTTGATTCGCAGTTAATCCTTGCATTTGTAATTTAACTCCTGCCCCGAGACTCTCCACTTGCTTTGCGATTACTGGCTGATCTGCACTTTGCGGAATTACAACGAGTGGAACCCCGTTATATATCCCTTCATGCGTACTGTTCATACCGCCGTGTGTAATAAATAGTTTCGTATATTTGAGAAGTTCAGTTTGTGGTACATAGTTTTTCACAATGAAGTTTTTAGGAATATTACCTAAATTACTTATTTCCGTTTTGTTGCCAATAGACATAACAATTGTATGCTTACTATTCTCGAACGCCTTCATACAAAGTTTATAAAAATCAAGCGCTTCATTAAAAACAGTACCTAATGAAATGTAAATCAGGCTTTTTTCTTCAATTGAAGTGTAATCAAAACCTTCATTTTTCACTTGTGTAGAGATAGATGGACCTACAAATTTGAATGTTTCATTAAATGTATCCCCAAAAGGTTGGAACTCCTTAATTGTATACACAATAGTAAGTGAAGCTGGATTACAGAAAACTTCATACGGTGAGTTTATATCAACTCCATATTTTTCTGTAATTCCATTAGTCAAGTTTTCAAAATCATTATGTATTCTATCCTGAACTTCCAGTGGGATACTTTTAGAAAGATGGTCTAACATTTGTTTAAATGATTTTTCATCTTGTGCAAAAGATGTGCATGAATTTATGGCTGGAAGATTAAGAATTTGAGCAATTAAGCGACCACAGCCAAACATCGAATCATGAATAATATAATCAAAATGTTCGCCTTCAATTTGTTCTAAAACACTAGGTATTACAACATCCGTTGTATGTAGAAGGCCGTTTATTCTTTCCTGTAAATAATTTCGACCACCGGAAAGAAATGCTTGTATAAATTTTTGATCATCAATCGTTCGTACAGTAGCACCTGTCTTCTCAATACGCTCCCTGAAAGCCTCTATTGAAAAATAAACTACCTCTTCACCGCGAGAAATCAGTTCTTCTACAACATGTAATGTTGGATTTATATGTCCTTCTGATCCAGCGTTAATGAATAAAACACGTGCCATTCAAAACACTCCTTAAATTTTAAAATTTCTATGTTGTAAAGAATATGGATACGTCCCATACTCTTTACGGTGTTATATGTATCATTTTCCTGCTAAATTGACCTAGCAAGCCTAAAACCGAGATCATCTATATGAAATGTAGGATGACTACGACGGCGACAAGTGGCACCGCAACCTCTAGCTGCTTCAGCCCAACTACCACCACGAAAAATGCGGTATGACCCGTACACTGTTTCATCATACAAATCATAGCACCATTCCCAAACGTTCCCTAACATATCATAAAGTCCCCATGCATTCGGCTCTTTTTTACCGACGTCATGAATTTGTCCACTTGAATTTTCATTATACCATGCTATTTTCTGAAGTTCCCCATACGTATATCCCGTTATTCCAGCTTTACATGCGTATTGCCACTCTGCCTCAGATGGTAATCGGTAACCGTTGGACTCTACATTACAACTAACCTTTTGGTCGTCATCACTAATGGAATAATACTCTGTTAATCCCGCTTTATTAGAAAGTAAATTACAAAAGGCAATTGCATCATTCCATGAAATATTTACAATTGGTTTATTACTATCTTTATCATTATTTGATACACTATTTGTAATAGCATAATATATTTCCATCGTTACAACATATTTTGCCAGAAGATATGGCTTAATTTGAACTTGCCATTCTTTTTTTATTCGATCATCTCTTAATGTTACTTCTCCTGCTGGAATTTTCACCATATAAGAATCAATCGAGCGAATGATTTCATTCAATGTTATCCCCTCCATTTTAAAATGGAACAAAATTTACTCTTTGAGTGCATAAGTTTATACTTGCTGCACTTCTTTTAAAAATCGCTGCACTTCTTTTGGAGATTTTAAAATAATAATTTCTTTATCCTGACTTAATTGATTTAGTCTTTTGAAAATTGCAGGTCTTTTCGACTTAGGATATTCCCATATCCATTTAAAAAATTGTAAGTCAAATCTTTCTTCACATCCAGTGCCCATATCCGGTCTTGTTTTATTCCGATAGTGCACAATTCTTTTAAAAGCACGATAAATACATATTGTTCTATGTATATCAAGAAAGATAATTGTATCAGCTGCGTTAATTCTTATGTCCATTGTCCCGCCATAATTCCCATCAATAATCCACTTTTCTTCTTTAATTAAGTCATTTTGAACTGTTCTTTGTTCCTCCCTCGGAACACCTTCCCAATTCGGTTTCCAAAATAAAGCATCAAGATGATGCACCTTAATATTTAGTTTATTACCTAACTGCCTTGCTAATGTAGATTTTCCTGAACCACCAGAACCAATTAATATAATTTTTTTCATATGAGTACGATTCTTTCTATAGATTCCTCAATTTCTTCCTTATTAGCAAAAATCCATAAAAACATCTCTTCATTTAACTTTAGTAAATCTTTTAACTGAACAAAATAAGTAATAAATATAACTTGAATTGAAAGCATTACATACCAAATTGATTGTAGCTCTTCTCTCGTTAAAATGTTTTGCTTATAATATCCTTTAAAAATTTCACTTACAATTTGTAACCATTTCCCTCTTAATGTTTCATCACTAAATATCTCACTTAAAATACTTGTACAGCAATAGCATAAATCGAATACTCTAACGTTTTCTTCTAGAAGCTCAAAGTCGATAAACCCTTGAAAATCACTTTCTTTAAATATTACATTTGATAAGTGCATATCGCGATGAATAATTTGTTTCGGTAATGAGTGAACCGTTTCCTTGAAAGCTGTATGTATTTGACCCATTTTTTGAATTACATTCCGATGAACATGCTTATTCTTTACTAAATTCGGTAAAGCCCATTCGTATACCACTTTATATAACTCTCTTTTTATTAACTCGTTAGCACTATTCACTGAATTTAGTTCGTGATGTAAATTAGCTATTTCCTCTCCAATTTTGCTTCCTAGCACTTTTAGCTTTTCTGTATCTTTTATTTCTAGTACACTTCCGGTAACATATTCGTACAAACAATAATTCTTCTCTTTATAAAATACGTACCTTTCATCATTTCTCGTTTTTACTAATTTTTGTACTTTAACTCCTTTTTCATGAAGCTGTTCTAATACATTTAGTTCAACTAAAAACTGTTTTATCGATCCCTTTTCCTTTAAAATATACGCTTTTTTATTACAATGAATCTTCGTTACGTTAGGTTGTATTTCAGTAGCTGTGACATCTTTATCTTGAAACCAAAACTTTGCAATTTCCAGTGCATGCTCCATATACAAATCACCCTTTTTTAAATCTCTTATTTTTTCCGTAACATAAACTCGCAAAGCATTCCTACTCCAACACCAATTGTGTAAGCCACTAAATCACTCCATAAAAATCCGTAACCTAATACGAGTCCACCTAAAGTCGTTGCGCGAATGCTATCAATCCATTCCGCATGGTACAATTGGCTAATTTCAATCCCGTAACAAAATATCAAACTAATAGAAGCTAATTTCTTCGTTTCTATTTTAGGAAACAAAAATCCGAATCCAGTAAAAATCATTAATGCCCATAAAGCATCACCTAAGTACTCATTTAACAAATCTGGTAACACAAAAGCAAACTTTCTTGAACTAAGACCTAAAATAATAACAACTATAGTAAACATTGCATATAGTAATCTATTTCGTTTCGTATTCATTTCAAAATCCCCTAATATATAATGTAAAACTATAAATAGCTAGTAAAATATAATCATTTTACTAGCTATTTATAGTCAGCTTCACTTTGTATTTAATCCAATAACTCTTGTTGCTTTTTCTTTGAAAACGATTGCAATACTAAATCATATGACCAATCTATCATCTTATTAATTTGTTCTTGTCCTACATCTTTATGTATGTACACTGTATTCCAATGCTTTTTGTTCATATGATATCCAGGAATTATTGTTTCTGGGTAATCTTCTCTTATTCTTAATGCGAGTTCTGGATCACATTTTAATGTAATTGCAGCTTTTTCACCTTCTTCATGGTTTACTATCGCAAATATTTTATTATTGAGCCTCATACATGTTGCACTCCAGCCATCTGGAGAATCTTCTGTCGCTTTTCTTTTCGATAAACAATACTCTCTCGTTGCATTCATTCTTCTGGCACCTCTTATTCTTTCACTATTTGATTACGATGCATTACTATTTGCTTCGTCGCTTGAAATTGCTGTTCACCATAAAACTTTATTAGTTTCTCTCCGCAAAATAGACTAACAATATCAATATGAGATAACTCTTTCAATAACATTGTAAGCATATTCTCTCCAATACCTTTATTTCTTACACTCTCATGTACGACAACATCTTCTATGTACGCTCGAAAAACACCATCTGAAACGACTCTAGCAAATCCAATTAATTCATTTTCTTCCCATACTCCAATTGCTATGCAATTCTTTAACATCTTTTCAATATCGACTTCTTTTCTTTCTGGCCACCAGCCTACAGAATCGTAAAGTTTCTTTATTTTTTCTACACAGATTGGTTGTTCATGTTGTAATTTATACGTGTACATTTTTTCTCCCCTCAACTAGTATACATAATATTATTATACTCTCTTTTCTAAAAAGTGTTGACTATGCCCTTTAGGATGATCTTCAACAACACCATATTCTCGGTATCCGTGCTTTTTATAAAAATCTGGTGCTTGGAAACTAAATGAATCTAGTAAAATGAGTCTACATCCTTTTTCCATCGCAATTTCTTCTATTTTATGTAACAATTGACTACCATAACCATCATGACGAACAGATTCATCAACCCATAAAAAATCGATATGAAGATGATAAAAATACATCGTTCCTGTTACCCCGCCAAAGATTTTTCCATCTTCATCTTTCACTACGAAGCTTACTTGTTCCATCGGTTGCTTTACTTCATCTGTTAAAATAGACATGTTATATTGAATTACTTTATTTTTTATGTATTCTCCTTCAGTGCGAGTACCATTCTCTATGCGTTTCATATATTTCTTCCTTTCAACTTAGTAAGCTATAATTAATTTCTATTTCTTCTCTTTAATATACTAATGAATACAAATCCACCATATATAATAAAGCAAGAAAACCCAATTATCCCTGGTACAGAGACATAACCAGTTCTCACATAACTTATAACGGCAAAACTAGCGATTAATAATAAAATAGATGGCCAAAATATAAGAGCTGTTTTTCTTCGTCTCTGTTTCGATGTACTTTCTTTCACTTCAGAAATACGTGTACCAAAAAGCAATACAATACAAATGAGAATCGCTGCAAAGTAAATAGTATCTAATGACAATGTACGATCATATAACGCGATGCCAACTTCCAAAGCAATAATTGTTACAATTAAAATGATAATCGTTGAAGTTTTTAAGTTTCTTTTCAATCATTCACCCCGCGATACTTTTTTATATTCTTTGTACAAACACTTCAAAGCTTCTGTAATTGTTTCATCTACCATTTTATTATTAAATCGATTAGGTAAATCTTTACCTCCAATTACATAAAGAAACGGAAATTCATGAAACATTCCTATTATACCAATATTTATTGTAGCCGTGGGTAATCCACCGGTCATATGTGCTAGATGATAATAAGGTATACTTTCATAATCACCTTGTTGTCTTACCATTCCACTTATAATTGGTTCCCATAATTCTGGTGCGGATTTATATCCTTGGAAAATATGTAATAAAAGCGAAAGAACTTGTTTTAATTCTCCAATATTTTTCTCATCTTTAGGGTTTTCCTGTATATGAATCTTGGAAAAGTTCGTTGAAACATATTCTCTGATAGTATCCCATCCTCCGCAGTGCATAACAATTGACTGAGCGATATAGCTGTCGTGACATGCTACCATTACTTCAACAGCTTTACTAAGTGTTAATGTAGCTCTGTCTTGTAAGTGAGGATATAACTGCGCACTATCTTCATTTGGATTATACTTAATGTGATGAAGTTTATCACTCCAACTAATTAGTTTATCCTTTACCATCTTTGCTACTGCAAATCCAATTGCAACTTTTGCTGCTGATGCTAATGGAACATATAGCTCATCGTTATGGGTAGCAACTATATTTCCATTCTTTGTTGAATAAACAAGTATTCCAACTTGACCAATTTGTATTTCTTTTATTTTTCCAATGACAGCCTGCATATTAATCCCTCTTTTTATATCGTTTTATCATCTTCTCAAAATTCGATATAGAATATAAGAATCCTTTTTTGTTAAATGATATTCACGAATACAATAAGAAAAAGATAGTATGAAATGTCTTCACACTACCTTTTTAAATGAATTATTACGCATAACGAATATATCTATTCTTCGATAGGATTTCCAGGCCCGTTAAGCTCCAATTGATAAAAAGCTAAATCTAGCCATCCATTGAACTTATAACCAGCCTTTTTTATTGTTCCCGAATAAACAAATCCGAAGTTTTTATGCATTGCAATGCTTTTTTCATTTTCCGCATCAATTCCAGCAATTAAGGTCATATACTCTCTTTCTTTTGCAATTGTGATTAATTCTTCCATTAAAGAAGACCCAATTCCATTTTTTCTATATTCCTTATGAACATACACAGAATGCTCAATTGAATATTTATAGGCAGGCCAAGCTCTAAACGGACCAAATGTCGCAAATCCTACTACTTTATTATCTAGTTCGTATACAAAAATCGGATAGCCATCAGCCTTTTTTTGTTCATACCAATCTATTCTATTTTCAAGGGTTACAGGTTTATATGCATATACAGCTGTTGTATTTAGTATCGCATCATTATAAATATCTAAAATATATGTTACATCTTTTTCCGTTGCTTCCCTTATCATAGTTTTCTTCCTTTCATATACGTTATCTTTTTTTACTACCTATTCGTTCCTATTCGTTACACGAACACTAGCTTTTCGGAAGCCATCATAAATGTTTAATGCAGCAGATACTATATAAATAAGAATACCTCCACCAATTAACCACTTTTTAAATTCCTCTGGAGAAGTAGTAAACACATTTGCCACATACGTAATAAATCCTTCGTTAAATAAATGCGGATTTACTACAATTACAATGAATGCTATTGTTCCCGCTAGTTGAAGAATAGCATTCCCAATTGCCAACTTTTTTGTCCATTGTCCCTGCACTAACTTATAAAGAGATATACCTATTTCAAACACAATCATAATCACAACGATTGGCCAATATTGAAGTAAAACCTCTTGATTAAACGTCGGCGCGACAAACTTCAATCCATTTTCCGTGCCATGGTATACGCCAACAAGATGATTCGCATAAAAGTAAAGTGTAGCCCAAACCGCTGTCCACATCAAACCTCCAAAAACTTCAAACTTTGAGATCGACTTTTTCTTTGGAACATACGAAATATTTTTTAAATCATCAGGAGTCCATTTTTTAAAACTTGTTGTTAATGGGTGTGGATCCTTTTCTTTATCAGTTCTTTCTATAACAGCAAATACAAGTGTCAACCAGAAAAATACATGGAGGCCTACTTCGACAATTTCCCCAATGCCTTTACCTATCAATTTTAAAATAACATTTAATACTGCTTGATCACCACTATAGCCTATAAAATTTTCTGCAACCATTGAAATGAGTGCAATAACAGCTGCAATTGGTATAATCATTTTTAATAACGTCGTATATACATCAAAATAACGTGGTCCAATTAAATGCATCGGTCTTTCCAAATACCCATTAGCCAATGAAACTGGACTTCCTAATTTTTCGAGTACGCTCTTCACATCTTCCTCATTATAATCGTCAGGTAACATATCCTCTATTGTTGACCGTAGTTCAAGTGTAATATCTTCACGATTTTTTTCAGGTAATCTCCTCGCAACTTCCTGGATGTAGATATCAACTAAACTCATTCTCATTCTCGTCCTCCTCCTTTAATAAGTTATAAAGTTCCTTCGAATCCTTTATCCATTCCTTTTTCAACTGCAAGAATATCTCTAATCCATATTCACTTAAAACATAATATTTACGAGGTCTACTCTCTGTTTTATCCCAACTACTCGTCACTAGCTCTTGCTTTTCTAAACGGCGAAGTAGTGGATATAAAGTACTTTGATCTATTATAATGCCTGATTTTTCTAACAATTGAACAAGTGAATATCCATACTGCGGCATTCTTAGTTGACTTAAAACCGCTAATGTCAATGTCCCTCTTCTTAGCTCAGTAATTAACGAATTTAATAAAGCATCCATGTATTCACCTCATTTCCATTACTATATGTCATACAGTATATGTTTTATACTATGTATCATACAGTATTATTGTGACAAAAACAATAATTATTTACCAAAAAAATACATAATTAAAAGCACAAACTACATGATTTGTGCTTTTCTAGCCAACTTAAATATCTATAACACGCTTAACTTTGTATCTCTGGTAATATAAACTCTCCTTTTTCTTTAGAAAATGGGACAACCTCTACAATCGCCTCAACATTGATTACTCCATATACATGCGGGTATTCTTGACCGTTTGAAGCAAGTTCATATTTTATTTCTGCTTTTACAAGAGATGGATCTATTGTAAGTAATAAAACATCTTTTTCATGATTGAAATGTTTTTGAGCAACCTTTAAAGCTTGTTCAAATAATGAACAATGAATAAATCCCTCTTCTATAAGTGATTCTTCATTAATTTCTCCAGTTGTTTTTGCGATTTCCCAATTTCTTTTTGTTATTACTTTTGTTATCATAGTTATTTTCTCCCCCGTATCATTATATAGAAAAACAAGAGGTCTTCTGTACATTACTAGAAAAGCCTCTTGAATTTATTATATATTTTTATCTCTTAATTAAAGGTGATACTTCCCCACTATAGAAAATCCATAAATCATGAAGCGATCTTGTACATCCGACATACAATAACTTCGCATCGTGTTTTGTATTTTTGTAATGTTCTTCATCAACATCGATTAGAAGTACTGCATCAAATTCTAATCCTTTCGCCAAGTATACAGGTACTACCGAAATACCACCTTCATATTTACTTTGATCTGCTTCAATAACATTGACTGTCAACCCTGCATTTGTTAATTTTTCATATATATCACGGCATTCATCATCTGTTCTTCCAATTACCGCAATTGTTTTCACATCTTCATTTTGTAAATGCTTTAACGTCTTCATAATTTCAGTGAATTGATCTTCTGCATGGATCACCTTCACGTCTTCACCGCTACGGAAAACTGGTGTTGCCAGTCCCACTGGAATCTCTGCATTTTTAATTATTTCATTCGCGAATTCAATAATTTCTTTTGTAGAACGATAACTTCTCGTCAGTTCATAATAACCTGTTTCTTGGAATACTTCCTTAAAAGCACCCCAGTCTCCAATTCCTTGATAATCATAAATCGCTTGAGATAAATCACCTAATATGGTGAAAGAATTACCTAGTGTAATTTCTTTTAACACATACACTTGGAATGGTGAAAAATCTTGCGCTTCATCAATAACGACGTGATGGAACTTTTGTCCAATTTCAATTCCTGTTATGCGATGATGTATGTAAATTAAAGCTGGTAAGTCTTCTACATACACTTCTTTTTTACTACAATTCTTTTCTGTTTCTTGAACAAGTTCTTCAGGTAATACTTCGAGTATTTCTTTACTCTTTATTATTGAATTATATAGTGAAAGCGGGCTCATTTTCGGCCAAAAATTCATATATGTGTTCAATCTCTTTGTCGCTTCTTTTTTTAGTAATTTTTTCTCGTTTGTTTCTCCAAACTTTTTAAGCTCAATTTCAATCCAGCGCTTCATACGGCCGACTAAACGTTCTCTTCTTTTCTTTAATGGATAGTGTTTATATTCAACCTGCATCCATTTTTTAACGTCTTCCACTGGAATAACAGCTTTATCCCATGCCTCAAAATCTTTTGTTGGCACTAAATCTTTTTCAAATTGAATCATTCTTTCTTCAATAAACGACTTAAATTCCAACGTGCCTTTCAATTTACCTAGCATAACCTTTTTTTCATCGCGATTAATTGAAAAAGCTTCTTTCAATTTTTCTTCTGTCTTCTTCAGTTTCACCGAACCCTCTAACAGACGCAACGCCCAATCTGGAAACGTTGTTTGACTAATATTTCCTACACCTAATTCCGGAAGTACACTCGAAATATAGTCTAAGAACAAACTGTTTGGAGCGAATACGATCATTCTCTCCGCTTCTAGTTGTTCACGGTATTCATAAATTAAAAAAGCAAGGCGATGTAAAGCGATCGTTGTCTTTCCGCTCCCTGCAACCCCTTGAATTAATAATGGTAAGTTTCTTTCCGCACGAATAATATCATTTTGCTCCGATTGTATAGTCGAAACGATATCTTTTAATTTATTATCTTTATTCTCACCTAATCGATATAGAAGAAAATCATCAGTATGCGAGACATCTTCATTTCCTTTTACATATGTATCAACAACACGTTCTAATTCTCTCTTTCGAATGGAAATGTTTCGTTTTAAATAAACATCGCCTTCTACTAATCCGTCTGGTGAATGATAAAATGCTAATTCTTCACCACCGGTAAATGAATAAAACATACTAGCGACAGGCGCTCGCCAATCAATGACCATCGGTTTCATCGTATCTTTATCTGAAACCCCTACTTTACCGATGTAAATCGGCATAACATCTTCTTTTCCATCCTCCTGGAAGTCTAATCTTCCAAAGTACGGCTCTTGCACACCGATACGTAAGTTTTGTCTATTAGACTCCCTCATACTTTCAAGAATTTGCTCTTTAAAATCTTCTCCATAATAAACTGGGATTTTTTCAAGTTGCTCTAATTGCTCATCCATCGTGCATAAAATATCTTTCATTTTCTGTAATTCTTCTTCAAATATATTACTCATTTGATGATTCCCTCCTGTCCGTTCTAATTTTTTCAGTCGAGATACAATTGTATAAAAAATCCATTCATAAAGTCAATAGTTTGAGTAAGAATTTTCTAAAATATAAAAGAGTAGAGATTAATCTCTACTCTTCTTTACTTTAATTCGATATGACAAACATTCAGTTAAACTTGCTAGTTCTTTATATTTCCATTGCTCAAAATCAAATGCTCCCCCTGGGAAGAATCCTACAATACTTAAACCTGCTTTAGTACATAAATCACTAATCTCTTCAACTGTATAACAACGTAAAGACTGTGTTACAATCTCATTAGGCTGATTAGGGTTCCACCAATGATCTAACATTCTTTCATTTATACTATCATATTCATATTTTCTCATAGCTGAACTTAATGGCATTTCTTGTCCACTTATCTTTTTCCAATACAAAGGTTGATAAATATCAATAAGTGCACATCCATCTTCCTTCATCCAATCTTTAATCCGTTTTAGTAGAAACAATTGCTCATCATTTGTTCCTACACCAAATCCATCTAAATAACTAACCACATCAAATTTTTCCTCAAAGTTAATTTGATAAAAATCTCCACAATGAATGGCAATATCACTACTAGAATGTTCTTTTGCAAAGGAAACCAGCTCTGATACAAGTTCAACAGTTGTCATTCTCACATGTAACTTAGACATCGCTCGTGCAAATCCACCATTCCCCGCACCAAGTTCCAACATCGTTTGAAACGGATATCCAACTTGTTCTTGCACCTCTTTAGCAACCTGCTCTATCCAGCTTTCTGTATTTACATCATAATTCGACAGTTCAAATTGTTTTTTGTAAAATTCCTTCACATTTAATTCGTTCATTATTATTCTCCTCCTGTAATAGTTTTTTCTTCTACAGGTTAGAAACTAAATTTCTGATACCCATAATAATCCCCTTTCACTTAACACTACCATTTCAAAATAGTAAAATATTCCCTTTCAACTACATTTAATATAATATCAAAATATACTGAATATTACAACCGAACTCCTTGCAACTTCTCTATTACATGATAATATCTATAAAGTATGTTAAATAACTAAACTTAAATACTCGAAAATGGAACGTGCTTTCTTATTAAAAGATTAGGTAATGCCTCTTTAACATGTCTTATTACTTTGCGCAAAATTGTAACATCCTGCAGCTGCTCGTTATATTCTTCTAATTGCATCAAATACTCATAATTACTTTGAAATATTTTACTTTTTAACATTCCGTTCAAATCCATAACGAGAAAAAGTGTTAACACAGATAAATATTGTCTCTCACCTTCCAAAGATCTTCGTCTTAAAAAAGTGAAAACTTGGTCTTTCGTTTGAAGACAATTATATTTTTTTTGAAAAGATATACCTAATACACGCTTTTCGATTATCTTTATTTGCTTTTTATGCTGTATACACTCCAGTACTGAATTATACAGTTTGTGAGTTAATTGTTGTTTACTGCAAATCATCATTAACCATACTTTTATACCATGCTTATCTCCTAAATGCTCTGTTGCATCTAAAATTTGTTGCAAATAAGAAATATTTGATGTCTTATCAGTTCTCCGTATATTAAATTCATGGTCTATGTAAATAAATTTTTGAAGATATAGTTCTAACAAAATATTTATCATTATTAATATTTCTATATTAGATTGATAAGGAGTTTGTATCGTTCCTTTATCATCATCTATACTTAATAAAAAGAAAAATTCAGGTATTGTTAAACTTTCCATTTGTCATCACCTTCCTTTAGTCAAAACTTTTATTTAAATATATTCACTGTTTAGTTCGTAAGTCCTCTTGCCCTATTAATGAACTAATACAGGATCAGGACAAAAAGTAACCTTGACACTAAAAAACAAATAAGACCCGAATAATGAACATTTTACAAAGCGTTCACTACCCAGGTTTTATATTACTCATAACTATAAGTATTTTTTATTTCTCTCTTTGATACTCCATCCAATCACCAAAATCAATAATCTTCTTCAACATCTCTTTATCCTGAGCAACATACACATATGCATGTATTTCTTTATCAGCAAAATATACTGTTTGCGTTATCCGGTCATATAAATCAGTCTCTGCATTACCTGTATATTCTTCGAGTTCATCTAACTTTTGCAAAACCTCATCATCTACTTCGTAAACTTCCCCATATACCTTTTCCCCGTTTGAACAAATCATTGCCGGATACCCTTCATTAGTATCAAATAATTTACCATACGTCCATGCTTCCTCTGCGATGCATGTTGCACCTTGCATATAATGAGCATTCGTTTGCTCTTTTCTTAACGTGCCATACACAAAAACGTGATGCATATATCCCTATCCCCTTTATATGTCTCTACTTTCTTATTTGTAAATAAGCACGAATCATAAAGTAACTCACTTCATCTGGAAGCTGTTCTTTAATAGATTTCAAACCGCCTTCTGCATTTTGTACGGCAGTTTCAATTAGAGCTTCATACTCTGCTGGAACAAAGCTGTTCCAGTCTACTTGCATACCATCTTCAAAGCAACGGATTAAATGGTTTTCAATCGTTTGTCTCGATAACCCCCGTTCCTTTGCAACCTCATTTAAATCAATACCCTGTTTATACATTTCATATGTTTCTAAATGAGAATTTGCTGAAGCTTTCCCTGACTTTTTACGTTCTGAAACAACTTCTGTCTTAATTGTTTCAGCATAGTTCGGGTTTTCCTCAATAAAGTGCTGTACTGCTTGCAAGAAGTGAGAGCCGTACTTCACAAGTTTGTGCTCTCCAATTCCTTTTACAGTTAGAAGTTCAGAGTCACTTTGCGGCATTTTCGCACACATATCTTTTAATGTTTGATCAGAGAAAATAACGAACGGAGGTACGCCTTCTCCTTGTGCAATTTCTTTACGCACTTCACGAAGCACTTCAAATAAAGGATGGTCTTGAACAATTTGTCGTGTTTCTACTCGTTCTTTACGTAAAACGTTCTCTTTACCAAGTAGCACTTCTTTACCTTTTTCCGTTACTTTTAATGTCGGATATGTACCATGTTCAACTGCGATCAACTCGTCTGAAATTAAAAACTCAATAAACTCACTGACTTCTTTCACACTACGATTGGATAAAAGTCCGTAAGTTGGTAAAGTATGAAAATTAAATTCAATAACTTTTTTATTTTTCGATCCAGTTAATACTTGTGCAATCATTTGTTTTCCAAATCGTTGGTTCGTTCTAATCATACATGATAAAACCATTTGTGATTCTCTCGTTACATCGATACTCTCACGATCGTCCGTACAATTACCACAGCGACCACAATCTTCCTTCGGCTCTTCTCCGAAGTATTGCAAAATAAATGATTGTAAACATTGTTCTGTATGACAGTAATCGGTCATATTTTGCAATTTTTCAAGTTCGTTTGAAAAACGTGATTCTCCAGTTGATTGATCGATTAAAAAGCGTTGTACTTGCACATCTTGAGAAGAATATAACAAAATACATTCACTATCTAATCCGTCACGACCAGCACGTCCTGCTTCTTGATAGTAACTTTCCATATTTTTTGGAAGTTGATAATGAATAACGTAACGAATATTCGATTTATCAATCCCCATTCCAAACGCTGATGTCGCTACCATAACACTAATTTCATCTCGTAAAAAGAGTTCTTGTTGTTCATTTCGATCGTGATCGCTCATACCAGCATGATATTTCGATACCGAAACTCCCGCTTTCCCTAAATCTTCATATAACTGATCGACTACTTTTCTTGTAGCTGCATAAATAATCCCAGATTCCTTCTGATTTTGACGAATATAATCTGCTAAATACGCATTACGATCCTGTCCTTTAATTACTGAAAATGATAAGTTCTCGCGCTCGAACGTTGTCATAATTGTATTTTCTTGATTAATTTCAAGCGTATTGCAAATATCATCACGTACTTGTGGTGTTGCTGTTGCTGTTAACGCTAAAACGAGCGGTTTTTCTGGAAGATAATCTAATATGCGATGTATATGTAAATAACTCGGGCGGAAATCATGTCCCCACTGCGAAATACAGTGCGCCTCATCAATTGCAATCATCGGGATTTTCATATCGATAAGTTGATCAACAAACTCCATAGAATCAAGTCGCTCAGGCGCCACATAAAGCAACTTATAATGTCCTTGTTTCGCCAATTGAATTCGTTGATTCGCTTCTGCAATAGAAATAGAACTATTAATATATGTAGCGGAAATACCATTTTGTATTAATGTGTCCACTTGATCTTTCATAAGTGAAATCAAAGGCGATATAACTAATGTCGTTCCTTCGAATACTAGTGCGGGAATTTGATAACAAATTGACTTACCGCCGCCCGTTGGCATAATACAAACTGTATCTTTCCCATCTAATACATTTTTAATTGTTTCATCTTGTCCTCTTCGGAATGACGAATAACCGAAATAAGACGCTAAAAGTTCTTGTGCTTTTGTAAACAAAAAAGAGTCACCTGCTTTTCTTTATCTTTCATCTATTCCCATTATATCATCAAACTGATTCTCGCCACTTTGAATTTTATAAGTATTTGGGTTCTATTTTCTTCCTACGTTTTCCAACATAAAAAAACAAATCTAGTACACAAGAAGAAAGAATTTCAAAATAAATATTCATTTAATTTACCTTCCTAGAATACTACTAATCGTATACATATGGATTTGAGGAGGTTAAATTATGAAGCGTCGTTACAATAATTCCAACAAACCTAAAGCGTCAAATAAACAACTCCAATTCTCTAATAATGATGCGTGGAAATATGAATCATTTTATAAGTATCAGCCTTTATTTTCTTATAAAAAACTATTTAATTTCCTTTCACAACTTTTTAGGCGTTAATACATGTGCCAAATATATATCATTCAAACAAATTTTCTCAACATTAAACTTATAGACTTACTATAATACAGTTGTTATCCTATATAATAATCTGTTGGATAAACCCCTTATGTTGACCTGCTTAAATTAGCAGGTCTTTTTTATACTTATATATCGTAACCTGATTAAAAAGTCTTTTCTCCATTTTAGAACCCTATTCTGCTCTCCACAAATGATTATAATTCCAAAAAGCAAAATATAAATCCTTTACATTCATACAAGCAATTGATTTTTTTCTCAATACACAAAGTGAATTTCATTTGTTACTATGAAGTTACTCCAGATGAGTTTTTGCTCATCAACATTATCTAGTAAAAGGAATTTGCCGCGGGAAGCAGATTCCTTTTACTTTATTAAATAGTCCTCTTTCCATTTGGACACATTTACCAGGTTATTTTGAAAAAATTTTATGTTAATATTACGTAGTCGAGTCCGACATCTCGGCAATGCCCTTTTTAAGGTCCTGCAATTTCCCTTGCAGGACCTCTATTATTTTAAAATTCTTTTGATTCATATATATCATAAGTATGTTTTTATTCCCCTTCAACTTTCTCCTTTTCCAACTCTCAAAAAAACTCCTGGACATGTAACTTAAAAATAACGTTTATCATATTGTGAGATATACATGTTCAAAGGAGTGTAACTATTTATGTATACTTATTGGCAATCGTATTACTCCCCTTATCATATTACTAATGAAAACTTTGATTCATTTGTACGAAATTACCGAGTTAGTAAAAACGAAAACTTTTTAAAAGGATATATGCGTTCTTTATGGGAACAGCACGTCGCTTGGACGCGATTAGCGATTATAGGCATCGTCTTTAACTTGCCAGACGTAAACGTTACTGTTGGACGTCTTCTAAAAAATGCAACACATATGGGGCTTTCACTTGAACCATTCTACGGTGAAAATGCAGTAAAAAAATATAGTGCATTAATTAAAGACCACTTAGTAATTGCAGCCGATCTTGTTAAAGCCGCCAAAGCTGGTGATCAAAACGCAGCAGCCGCTATAGAAAAGAAGTGGTACGCTAATGGAGATGAAATTGTTGAGTTTCTAACCAGTATCAACCCATATATAGAAAAAGAAGAATTTAGAAAAATGTTTTATGAGCATTTAGCATTAACGAAAGCAGAAGCACTTGCCTTCCTAAATAAAGATTATGATGCCAGTGTAAAACTATACGATAAAATTGAAAAAGAAGCATTAGAAATGGCCGACATGATAACAGACGCAATCGTAAAACAATTTCCGCAAGTGTTTCAATAAAAATAAGCCGATTTGAAAAAAACAAATCGGCTTATTTAGTTTTCTATCAATGATATTTCACCACTCCTCTTTACATTTAACGTATATCGATATATTTTATTAATATCCGTTTTTTATAGGAGGAAATAGTTTGATTAACGCAATTGGTCTCGTATTTATTCTCACAAATAAGCACGAGAAAAAGAAAAAAGTTTATCTGAATGAAAAATTCGCATTAATAGACATTATTGATTCTAAAGAAGTATTTGATGATGAAGGAAACTCATTAGTAGAACTAACATGTAAATACAGTATATATTTAGACGAAAAATACTACTGTAAATCTCTCGATGATTATACTGGACAAGTATTCCCCTTCTTAAGCGCTAAAATAGGAAAAGGACTTCTTAGAAACTTAAATTATTACTTTTCTTACGTTGATGCCTATGATAAAAAACCACCTGTGAAAGAAATAAGACCTCTAATGAAACACGTAACTAACAGATAGAGGACAGTATTCAAAAGAAAGCACCTAACTTCAGATGCTTTCTTTTTTTGAATCAGTAACCCGCTAACTTTCATCTCCTTCTAAATATATGTACCCAAGCATACTTTAAAATAAAAACATTGGAGGATTAGGCTGAATGAAATATTCAGAATCAATCGTAAGTAAACGGCTTCGAAAAATTAGAACAGTTGGTGTATTTTTTATACTATTTTTAATCGCGTGGCTTGGATATACAAAATCCCTTTATGGAAATGGTTTTCTTTTAGAAAAGAAAAATTCAGTGGAAGTAATGAATACTAGCGTTACTGGAGAAATAGAAAAGAATTTCCATGTAAACTTACAAGGCTTTCGCAAAACGAACCTTGATACACTTATAGATGCTAGTAAAACTGATCCGAGTGAATTATCATTAATCGAAATTATTAACACATCTTGTTCTCAAGATTGCATAGGTGAACCTTCAACTTACGTAAAATCGAATCACGGATATATCTTTTATAAAGAAGCTAACGGTAGCCATGTATCTTTAAAAATTAAAAAGCAAGATTCATGGGAAATAGAAAAAAAATCCGTTCAAAATGGAATTTAAAAGGTTCATACAAAAAAAGAGTACTTTACTTCAAAGTACTCTTTCAAAGAAAATTACCACTTACGGCATTTGTCATCATCGTCGTCACGTTTACGATTGCGACGGCAATCATCACAATCACAGTCACGTTTACGTCTACAACCACAATCATCAAAATCTCTGCGTCTACATCTACAAAACATTAAATCATCCCAAAATCTATTACAATCTCTACGTCTACAACCACAATTATTACACATGAATATGATTCCCCCTAATATAAAATAGAATTCATCATATCCTATGATTGAAAGTATAAAACGGCTTGTTTAATAGTCTAATTTAAATGTATAAATGTGATATAATTTGAATCAAGTACTAATTCATGCCTATATTTCCTGATGCCCTTCCACAGCCCCCTTCAATTTCTGCAACATATATCCAATTCCTTTACACCCTTCTAATGGATATGTAATGATTTCTTCTGGATATAATCTTGTTACAACTTTCTTATGCTTTTTTCCTGCAAGCAAAACAATTTCATCAAAATGAATTAAGTATTTATCAATCATCTGTTTTTGTAATTGTTCTATACTAATAATCTCATCGCTCTTTGAATCAAACGCGAGATCATAGTTTTCTTGTACAATATCATTTGGTCTTAAAAATCCATGCTTTGCTGATAATATAACCCAATTCTCGAAAAACTCAGTTGCATACGCCTGACATGCTTTTCCGAATGGGCTAATATATACATCTTTTGCCTCCAGCGGTCCGTAATCTAGATACTTATCCCAAATTTTCTTTTTTCCGCATGGAATTATGCATAACCTTTTCATCGTTATTTCTTACCTCACTTCTAACTTTTTAAATATAAAAATATAGAACTCTCTACTTCTTCATACTCAGCTTCTATATCTCCAATCCCCTCTAAGTTCCAACTATTATTTTTTTCTAGCGGTTTTTCAATCATAATGATATGAATTTGATTCATATTTTTAAAATCTTCTTCAAAAGATGCTAAAACAGGTTGATTTATCATATATGTTTTATTATGTATACAAACACTTAAAAAGGTTTTATGTAATGCTTTATTTCCTTTTAATTTTACATTCATTGGATTAAACATGTTTAATTTTATATCCCCTACAATATACAGGTGATATCCTTTTTCCTTATAAAATTGTTTAAAATCCTCTTCTCTTTCGTTTTGAACAAAATGAAGGATTTGCTTCGTTTCCTTACTTATTGCAATTTCATTATTTAAACTTAAAACAACATTTTTATTTTGTTTTAAACAAGCATATAACGATTTATCACTATTAAAGAAGCATGTTTTCCATTCAGGATGGATTTCATCTAATAATAAACATAAAAGCATTCCTGAGCTATAGCAGCTCTTTCTAATGTTACAATTAGCTTCATATGCATCTAAAATAAATCCGCTATATTTTCGTAATGTTTCACTTTTATCATTTTTATATACTGCATTGTAAGCATTCATTTCAACATACCAAGCAGGCCCCTCTATGCTTTCAACCATACACTCATAAGTTATAAACTCTTCTTTCATAAAACTTGCTCTTTGCTCTCTTAGTTCAATAAATTGCTTAATATAATTATTTTTCTCAGCTTGTGACTTACAATGAACAGCATCATATAAACAAATTCGTTCTTTATTTCGCAATTCTATATTTTCTTCTGTTATAGCATATTGAAATCCTAGAGACTCATTTGGAAATCTACTTTCTTTATTTAAATATTGATAGCAATGAAAAAGTTCATGCACCACAACCGCAAGTAAACTTTCATAATCCTTATACCTATTCATATTCACGATGGCAGTCGGATAATCTTTGAATAAGATAAATGTATCACCTTTAAATTGTTCATCCCACTTTAAAATGGCATACTCACCATCATCTTTCAAAACCAATGGATGATGGAATACATACACATGCTCATCATTATATAATGCAAATGCAGCCCTCTTAAAACCAGGCCATAGCCCATTCAATAAATGCATATTTACATCTTTCTTTATTCGATTTAGTATATTGTTCATTATATATAACACCCCAATATTATTCTACATACACCTATTCTATTCCACTTTAAAACAACCCTTTTATTTACATAAATATTAGAAAAACATATAACTTATCTCAATCTATAATGTATTATGTAAATATACATGTGATAATTTTATGAAAAGGAGGTGAATAAATGAAAAATATATTCCCTGCACTATTACTCTATATTATTGTTTGCATAATCTCTATTATCACTCCAGCATCTCAAGGCTATAATAATGTTGGCTGGAAGTTGTTTGTTGGGCAAGCGTATGCCATACCTATTTTCATCATTACGGCTATCATTACCTTTTATATAAACAAGAGAAAATCTACGAATAAACAGTTATAAGGATAGCTAATGCTATCCTTATTTTAATTCGCTAAGCAGATCCCAAATAACCCTTGTAGTACTTTCTATCCTTGCTTCCGAAAAATCAAATGTAACACCTGTTTTCCTATATATTTCCTGTATAGGTAAGTTCCAATCTGATCTCGCTCCCTCTTTATAGAAAGTAATCGCTTTTTCTGGATCCTCTCGATAAATTTGAAATAATTGCATTGCTCCTATTTGTGCAATTGCGTATTCAATTTGATAAAAAGGAAACTGAACATAGTGAAATGACTCTAACCAACTTGCACCGATTTCATTCTCTAATCCTGCAATATCGACTGATGAATATTGATACCTTTTACATAGTTCAATATATTTCTTATCACGCTCTTCTGATGTATGGTTTGGGTTTGTATAGATCCAGTGCTGGAATACATCTCCTGCAACTGACGACATTAACAAAGACAAAGCGCGATATAATTGTACTCGCTGCACTTCTTTATATTCATCCGCTTGCTTATAAAAAATATTCAGCTTCTCCATTACTAGTAACTCAAGACCCAGGGAATAAAGCTCAGCCACCTCTTCACGAAGATATCTTTCCTGCATACTACTATCATTGTTAAATTGTTTATAAAAATGAAATGCATGTCCCACCTCATGTATTAGTGCATTAATTGCATAAAATGATGGACTAAAATTAGAATACACAAAAACCTCTTTACTATGAGGCAAGGTAAAACAAGCAGCTCCTGGTGCTTTATTTTTCCGTTCTTCTACGTCAATTAATCCAGCTTTCCTTATATGAGTAAATTCCTCATAAAAATATAAATCCGTCTTCTGAAACATTTCTTCCACCCCATTCAATAACTCAATGGCATTTTGAAATGGTGTTTTTGGTAAATTACAAGGAGTAAGGTCCCAAGGGCGATATGTTTTTACACCAAGAGTCTTTTTAGAAAAGCTCCCTAACTGTTCCCAAATCGGTACTACATACTTTTCTATAGATTCATGAAGCTTATAACACTCTTCAATACTATAATCTCTATTTTTTTGTTTGAAAGCATATTCACTATAATTATTAAATCCAACATTTAAAGCTATCTCATTCCGCAATTGTACGAGTTCATTCATAATACAATCTATTTCTATTTTCACTACACTTCTTGCTTCGCATAAAGCATACCAAGCTTTTTCTCGAATTGCTCTATCGGGGGTATCTAGCTTTGCTTTTACGTATGCATACGTCTTTTGCTCACCTTTCCAATTAATAGATATGTTAGACATTATTTCTCTATACTCCGTAATTAGCTCTTGCTCTTTAACGGAAAGGGAAATGTTCTTTTCATTAAACATTTTACTCTTCACAAATCTTGCTTTTTTCATAAATCCATATTTCTGCTCATCTAATAAGTTGGAAAGCTGACACTCTCTAAATTTCTGGTCAAATTTTGCATTGTATCTTTTTAAAAGTGGCTGAATTGTATTTTGGTTATACGTATATAAATCACGTATATTTCTATCATTTGTATCTCTATACATGGCGATTAAACTACTTGTTATCCCCTCTTCTACTTCAGCGTTTAAACGCAGTTCCTCCAAAAGCCAACTCTCTAATTCTGAAACAGACGTAATATTTCGCTCTAAAAGGGACTGTAATTTACTCTCCAAATCATTAAACATACACAATCCTCCTATTTTAAAATTAAAATTTTCTGTTTTTTAGAGATAAAAAAAGACAAGCAGCCAATCCGACTACTTGTCCTTTCTGTTTATCCATACTCAATAATATTAAGCTTGGAATGCTTCTGTTAATACAGGAACGATTTGTTTTTTACGTGATACAACACCTTTTAAAGTAGCAGTGTTGTTTTCTAGAGATACGTTGTATGCTTTCTCAACAACGTTTGCTGCTTTACCGATCGCAAGACCGACAGAATCGTTAGTTAAGATATCAGTTACAACGAATAAGAATAGGTCTAAACCTTTTTCTTCTACTACTGTAGAGATAACTTTTTCAAGTTCCGCTTGGTGTACAAGAACATCGTTTGTATCAACAGCGTTTACTTGTGCGATTTCAACTTTCGCGTTACCCATTTGGAATTCTTTAGCGTCAAGGGAGATTAATTGCTCCATTGTTTTTCCGCTTAAGTCAGCACCAGCTTTTAACATTTCTAAGCCGTAATTATCTGCATCTACATCAGCGATTTCCGCTAATTCGCGAGCTGCTGCTACGTCTTGTTCTGTGCAAGTTGGAGATTTGAATAGTAAAGAATCTGAAATGATTGCAGATAACATTAAGCCTGCAACTTCTTTACGAATTGCAACACCATTTTCTTTGTACATTTTGTTTAAGATTGTAGCTGTACAACCAACTGGCTCACAACGGTAGTATATAGGATCGCTTGTTTCAAAGTTAGCAATACGGTGATGGTCAATAACTTCTAACACACGAACAGATTCGATATCGTTAGCACTTTGTTGACGCTCGTTATGGTCAACTAAAATAACATTGTCCACTTCGCTTGCAACTGTCTCAACAAAACGCGGTCCTTCTACTTTAAAATAGTCTAACGCAAATTGAGTTTCACCGCTGATTTCGCCTAAACGTACAGGCTCAGCATTCATTCCTAATTCTTTTTTCAATTCTGCATAAGCAATCGCAGAACAAATTGCATCTGTATCTGGGTTTTTATGCCCGAAAACTAGTACTTTTTCCATGTTTTCCACCTCTTCATGAAAAGGATATCTTAAAGAAGCAAATATGACAATATTTTAGGCACATTTTTTTATAAATAATTGCAGTTTCTTCTATATTTTTCATCGTTTTCACAAAAAAAGACCATCTAAAATAATTTAGATGGTCAAAAGTTATCTTTTCGTTAAAATAAAGGTGGTACTTGCACTAAGTTGTTAAATGCGAAATTGGCAAAGGCATTCTAATTATCGAATAGCCCTCTTCCTCTCAGATTTGCGGAAACAGGCTCCTTTCCTATTTCACGTGCCCATATAGATAACTGGCCGATATGGTGGATTTCATGGACAATGACATGACGTATTATCTCTCCGTGTGTACATTCAATGACTCGGCGCCTGATTGGGGCGTCTCTAGAGCTTATCGGCTCTTCATTGAAATCAGTTTTTGAAAGTTTCCGAGAATCCATTTCATTTGTCCAAGATGTCACAAATTGCTTCACTTTCTCGTGGTATTGATCCGAAAGATTTTTCACTTTTTGCAAGCTAGCATAATCTTCAAACAATGGCTCCTCAGGCACTGGTTCACCTCGCAAACCTAAGATCCACATATATTCCACATCTACAATGTGAAATAGGGTATGTAGGATGCTACCAAATCCACCAACCCGTTTCTTTAATAGTTCTTCAGCCGACATATCTTCGCACAATGTAAACCAATCATCACGAACTTGCCAGTTATATTGAAACAGTTTCAACATCACAACAACCTCCATTTTTTAGATTAACATTTTAATATTCACCAAATGACTTCAAAATCAAAATCTAAAAAAACTGTTAAAACTCTCTACAGACTGTCCCTTTAAATTAAACATTCCAGATGAAGGTAAAAGGTCAAAAGAAAAACACTATTATACATGGTTGTATCAAACATTGTTTGAAATCATCCCTCTTTTCAAATAAAAAAACTAAATCATTTTATAATAAATTACCGTTGCATCTAGCTCACCATTTGGAGAAATTGCATATTCCGGTATTTTTCCAACTTCTCGATAGTCTAATGATGTGTACAATTTATTTGAAGGATCTCCTTCTCTAGTATCTAACACTAAAAGAGACCTATTTTCTTGCTTTGCTCGCTCCTCTGCTTTTTTCATAAGTGAACGTCCGATGCCGTTACGTCTAAAGTTGGGATGAGTCATTAACTTACAAATTTCAGCTCTATGGATTCCGTTTGGCTTTGTAACTAAATGTAATTGAACACTTCCTGCCACTTCATTGTTTATTTTAGCAACATACAATATCACTTCTGGTTCTAATACAGTTTGCCAATAATTTGTTGCTTCTTTTTGTTCAAGTGGAGGTAAAAAACCAATTGATGCCCCATCATCTACTACAGTTTTCAATAGTTTAGAAAGCTCTTCAATATCATTTTCTAGTTGCTTAATTTCTTCAATTACTAAATTTCGCATTACTTTTCCCCCTTTTGTTTCAGTGTAACAAATTTTAAAGAAGGAAAAATTAAATTCTAAGATGAAATTATTAAATATATAATTTTTTAGAGAAAGGATACCTATATGAAATATATATTAGATAGGACATATGCAAGAGAATTACTCCAGTGGGCATATGAACAAAACCCAGGTCCGTGGTTCGAACATTCATGTAATGTTGCCCTTGCCACTGAAAAGATAGTTGCTGAACTTATTAATAATGGGTACGATCTAGATACTGACATAGCATACAACGCTGCCCTCCTGCATGATATAGGAAGATATAAAGGTTTTACTAAATCTGTTATTCATTCCTATGATGGTTATATGTATATGAATAATTTAGGGTATACAGGAAACGCCATTATATGTGTGACGCATTCATTTCCTTGCAAAAATGAGCATTTAGATATCGCGGCAGAGTGGGGCCTTGTTCCTGATTATATGGAAAGCAGATTAATTGAAATATTGAATGAAAACAGTGACTACGACTTATACAATAAGGTGATTACCCTTTGTGACGCACTTGCTGATGCGGAAGGCTTTACTACTCTTGAAAAAAGATTGATTTCAGTTGGTTTACGACATGGAACAACCTCTCATTCCTCTTTACATTGGAAAGGTTTCTACACAATTAAGAATGAATTAGAATCATTAATCGGTAAGAGTATATACAGAGTTCTTCCTGACGTAGAGAAATCGATTTATAAAAATATGGAATATTAAATTACATACAACTTGAAAACGCTAGAATTTGTATGTGTAATTCTAAAGAACTCATTGAAAAGTGGAGGGGTTAATTATTAGTAAAATAGGATTTGACTTAATAAATCATGAGGATAACTTTGATCTTGGCTATGCAGATATCGAGGAGATATCTAAGGGATGTAAATTTTCTAACTGCACTCATACAAATGAATCACACTGCGCAATTATAAAAGCTATGTCCAACGGAAGTCTTACAGCAGACATAATGAATAGTTATTATAGAGATAAGAATGAATTCGAATATGTATGTAAACAAAAAAACAAAACAAAGGCCATTGACTATATGAAACAGTTAAAACTATTTCGAAAAGATTAGAATACAATAAAGTGAAACTTTAATCAGTGGGGGTTTTGTTCATCCCCCACTGATTATTAGTTGAACCAATCGGGCTTTTACAGGCGGTTGATCCCCCATCTAACTTCTTTGCTTTCGCTGAATTTTAAAGCGGGGGGCTTACTGCCCGTTAATGCGGGATAAAAGGTCTCCCCTTTTCATTTAATTTTAAGGAGAGACTTTTTATATTTAAAGATTTTAATTTTGCTGCACACTCTTACATTAAAGTCGTTTCTTTGCAGTTAAATAGAATTTACCCACTAAAAAAGATTGAATTTTCAGTTTTTAAACTCTAAAATTTTACACTATCATCCACTGTTACTTTTTCAGTAGAGTTTTTTCTTTCAACTTCTTTACTTTTTTCTTCCCAAAATGTTAAACCTTCAATTCCCACATTTTTAGGGTCAAACACTGGATCTTTCCCTTCTTTTTTCTGTGCTTCATAATCTTTTAACACTTTTAATGCGATTTTACTTAATAGTAGAATCGCGATTAAGTTTAACCATGCCATACTACCGATTCCTAAATCTCCAAGGTTCCATAATAGCGACGCTGATTCTACGCTACCGATATAAACCATAATTAAAAACCCAATTTTCAATACTGGTTTTAACCAGCTATATTTGAGGTCACGATCTAAATAAGTAAGCGTCGTTTCAGCGATATAGTAGTAAGCGAGTAAAGTTGTAAATGCGAAGAAGAAGATTGCGATTGAAATAAATATTGGACCAAATCCTGTCATAACAGTTTCAACTGCTTGTTGTGTATAAATTGGACCTGCATCTACATTTTCTATATTCTTTACAATAGCGCTTTTCCCTTCAGGTATTACATTATACATACCTGTTATTAAGATCATAAGCGCTGTCGCTGTACATACAACAATTGTATCGATATATACAGAAAACGCTTGAACTAACCCTTGTTTTGCAGGATGCGATACTTCAGCAGCCGCGGAGCTATACGTCGCTTCTCCAACACCAGCGACGTTTGAAAATACAGCACGCTTTACTCCCCATGCAATTGCTGCACCGACGATTCCGCCAAACATTTCATTTACACCAAAAGCACTAGAGAAAATTAATGCAAACATACTTGGAATTTCCGTTACATTCGCAATTAATACGATACATGTAACAATTACATAACCAATTGCCATAAATGGAACAAGCATTTGCGAAACGCCGGCAATTCTCTTTACGCCACCAAAAATGATCGCTGCTAATAATATAACTAATAATATACCAGTTATATATTTGCTAATACCATTAGAATTTTCAAATCCAACTGCGATACTACTAGATTGAATACCTGGTAATAAAACGCCATATGAAAGTGTTACAACGACCGCTACAATGACTGCAAACCATTTCATTTTTAAACCTTTTTCAATAAAATATGGTGTACCGCCGCGATATTCATTCCCTACTTTACTCTTATACACTTGAGATAATGTTGATTCAACGAACGCACTAGCGGCCCCTAGCAAAGCCATTATCCACATCCAAAATACAGCTCCAGGCCCGCCAAAAGCGATAGCTGTCGCTACCCCTGCGATATTACCTATTCCAACCCTACCTGATAAGGCTAAACAGAACGCTTGAAAGGATGATATTCCCGTCTCCGAGCTCTTCCCTTCAAATAATAGTTTAATCATCTCTTTAAAATAACGAATTTGTAAAAAACGAGTGGCAATTGTAAAATACACTCCTGCTCCTAATGCGAAAACAACTAAACCAATACTCCATACTTGCCCTACTAACCATTCTACTAACTGCTCCATCCAAATCCCCCTTATAATTCTTTTGAAAAAGCAATTTTATATATAAGAAAACGGACAACCTTTTTCATACCTTCCAGTTGTCCGCATCTCTTACTATATTACATCATTTTATTATCCCACTATTTGCAGGCAGTAAAACTCCTCACTGAATAGCGTTTCACTTTATATTTACCCAAACACTTTTCACTTCTGTATAATTATCAAGTGCATATGAACCTAACTCACGTCCAATACCTGATTGTTTATATCCACCAAATGGTGCCGCTGCATTTTCTAAGTTATAATCATTAATCCACACTGTTCCTGCCTTTAATCTATTAGCAACTTGATGTCCAGTTTTAATATTTTGTGTCCATACCCCAGCAGCAAGCCCATATGAAGAGCGGTTTGCTCTTTCAATTACTTCTTCTGTCGAATCAAATGGAAGTACAACGACAACTGGTCCAAAGATTTCTTCCTTAACAATTGTCATATCATCCGTAACATTTGTGAATACTGTCGGCTGAACAAAATAACCTTTTTCAAATGCACGCTCACCACCAGCTGCAACAGTAGCACCTTCAGCTCTTCCTTGTGCAATGTAATTTAGCACACGCTCTTGTTGTTTTTTAGATACGAGTGGACCCATTTCTGTATCTGTTTCCATCCCGGCTCCAAGTTTAATATTATTTGCCCTTTTTACAAGCTCTTCTACTACAGTTTCATAATGCTTCCGATGAACAAATACACGGGATCCTGCACTACAATTTTGACCATGATTGTACATAATGCCTTGGAATGCACCGTTAATCGCTTCTTCTAAATCAGCGTCTTCTAAAATGATATTTGGTGACTTACCACCAAGTTCTAAAGTTACATGTTTAATTGTCTCTGCAGATTGACGCATAATATATTTCCCTGTAACTGTGGAACCTGTGAAAGCTACTTTATCAATATCATGATGGTTTACAATTGCAGCTCCTGCTTCTTGGCCGAAACCTGGTACAAAGTTTACGACACCACTTGGAAAACCAGCTTCTTTAAATAGCTTCGCTGTATATAATAAAGATAAAGGCGTTTGCTCTGCAGGTTTTAGTACAATCGTACAACCTGTCGCAAGAGCGGCACCCATTTTCCAAGAAGACATAACGAGCGGAAAATTCCACGGAATAATTTGACCAACAACACCAACTGGTTCATGGCGTGTGTAATTTAAATAATCTTTTGAAATCGGAATGGTTTGCCCGATAATTTTTGTAGCCCATCCCGCGTAATAACGATAATTTTCTACAGTCGCTGAAATATCATCATCAAGTGCTACTTGATATGGCTTCCCATTATCTAAAGCCTCAAGCTGTGCTAATTCTTCTCTATGTTCTTCAATTAAGTCTGCTAATTTATAGATAAGATGCGCTCTTTCAGCAGTAGTCATTTCTGCCCAAGGGCCTGATTCAAAAGCCAATCTTGCCGCCTTTACTGCGACATCAATATCTTCTTCTTGTGCTTCACATACGACAGCTAGAACATCTTCTGTTGCTGGATTGTATGTTTCAAACGTCTTCCCGCTAATAGAAGGAACAAATTCTCCATTAATAAACATTTTGACTTCTTCATTTAAAAACGCTTTCACTTTTGGTTTCAGCTCAATGTTTGTCGTTAACATATATGCTCTCCTCCTTATTTAAACAGCTACATGAGCTGCGATTTCGGATAATATCGTTTGAAGTTTTTGATCTTCTTCTTCAGTTAATCCTAATCTCGGATAACGTGAAGGCCCTCCGACTTGCCCGTGTAATTCCATTGAACGTTTAACGATTTGTACATATTTCCCAGACCCTTCAAGAAACTCACAAAGAGGTAAAATAGCATCGTTTATTTCCCATGCTTTTTCTAATTCACCATTTTGAAAATGCTCATACATTTTCGTAACGAGACCTGGAACGATATTTCCAGCCACTGAAACCCATCCCGTTGCACCAACTAAATAAGATTCCATAACTAAATCTTCAGACCCACAGAAAACTTGAAAAGCACCTTCGCCTTGTCTTACTAAATCTCTCGCTTTTCGAATATCTCCGCTAGATTCTTTAATATGTGTAACATTTTCACACTCTTTTCCAATACGGAGCATTAGCTCTGTACTCATATCAACACCAGAAGTAAATGGGTTATTGTATAACATTATTGGTATATTTACAGCGTTTGAGATTTCTTTAAAATGAAAATAGATTTCCTCTTCCTTCGGTTTACAATAGTAAGAGTTTATAATTAATGCACAATCCGCTCCGTGCGCTTCTGCATGTTTCGTATATTCAATCGTTTCTTTCGTCGTCTCCGCAGCAGTTCCAACAATGACTGGAATACGGCCATCAACTTCTTTTAATACTGTTTCTACCATGTTAAATCGTTCTTCTTTTGATAAACTAACAAATTCTCCCGTACTTCCATTAATAATAATTCCAGCTACTTTTTTCTCAATAAAGTAGTTTACGTTTTGCTTTACACCTTTCCAATCAATCTCTTGAAACTCATCCATTGGTGTTATTAATACTGGAAATGCCCCTTTAATATTTTGCATCTTTATCTCTCCCTTTAACATTTTATTTTAATAGAAATCCTGTTGGAAACGGATCTGTAGGGTCTAATAGAAACGTCTGCATGCCTGTAATAAACCCTCTACTTTCAAAACGGAAAATGTATCCTAGCTCTTCTTTCTTCACTTGTTCCACTGTTATAAAGCTATTAAAAATACTTTCATTTTTAAAAGCTTTATCCGCTATATATTCATTTTTAAATAAAGCATGAACATAAGACACAATAGTAGAAACAAAACCTGGTGAACGCACTATAAAGTTATCTTCATGAAATGTAATCGACTTTATATGGTTCTTTTCTTTTTGCATAGAATCTACTAAAATAAGTCTTTTTATTAATGACTGTGTTTGTATAGCTTGAAGTGTAGCTTCACCCCATTTTTTTAATTTAGAGATGTTTTCAATACTGATTTCTGGCGAATACGTATCCTTTTCTACAACTGCATATACTTTATCTGCCTGTATGAGAGAGTAACTTATATTACCAGCCTTTAAATTTTTCTCAATCATATAACATAGTTTACTTTCAAACGACACCGAAATAACTTCATCATTCTCTACATAGGCATGGACTGAAAATATTCCAGATAGTGTTTCAATTTTGTATTGATTAGACTCTCTCTTTTTTAAATATCCACTTTCTAGTAACATCGTTATTACCGCAACAATACCTCCATAATGAAGAGGAATAGATCCTTCATGATTAAAAAATAATACAGCTGCATCAACTTCTTTATGAATAGAAGGAACGACAATACATCCATTTAACCCAATAAAACCACGTGGTTCATTTAATAAAAGCTGCATTTCTTCTGCTAATTCGCCTGAAAATTGTTCATTTAAATGTTCTAAACTGTAGTAGTATTTGCATGGTACGTCCTTTATTACACGAAATGCTTCGCCAGCTACGTGCACATCTACTGCTGTATACATTTTTTGAATGTTCATTTTACATCCTCCGTTTCATGTTCCATCGGCGGAATTAGCAAGAAGCCATCTTTAAGTGGATCCTTTTCATTGTAAAAAAATCTATGCATACCCATAAGCCAAGCTGATCCCGTAATTTTCGTTACTACAGCTTCAATATTTTCTACATATGTTGTATTCATAACACACCCTTTAAATAAAGAACCTACAATACTCTCATGAACAAATTCTTCATCGATATCAATTTTTTTATGAGCGTATAATACAGCTAACTTCGCTGATGTTCCTGTGCCACATGGAGATCGATCAATTCCTCCTGGCGGAACAACAACTGTATTTTTCACATGCGCACTTTCATGAGTAGGATCTGTATAAAATTCAACATGTGTTAATCCTCTTATAAACGAATACTCTGGATGAATGATTTCAAACTTCTCATTAATTGTATTTCTAATATGAATCGCCTTATCAATGATTGTAGATGCTTTTTCTGGTATTAACTCTAAACCTACTGATTTCGCATCGATAATGGCATAAAAATTCCCTCCATACGCAATATCCGCCTCTACAGTTCCAATTTCTTCGACGTGCACAGAAATATTTTTCAGTAAAAAAGCTGGTATGTTACAGAAGGAGACTTCTTTCGCTTTTCCATCTTGAACAGAAATATCTACTTCAACTAAGCCAGCTGGTGTATCTAGCTTTAAAGAAGTAACCGGTTCAATTACTGGAATTAAACCTGATTCAACTAAAGCTGTACATACACCGATTGTATCGTGGCCACACATCGGTAAATATCCACCTGTCTCTATGTATATAACACCTATATCAGCTTCAGGATGACACGGATCTGTTAATAGTGCTCCTGACATTACATCATGACCACGTGGCTCATTCATTAACAATTTGCGAATCCAGTCATACTCCTTTTTCATATGTAACATCTTCTCTGCCATCGTCTCTCCAATTAACTTAGGAAGTCCGCTAATTAATGTCCTCGTTGGATTCCCGCCCGTATGTGTATCAATCGTCGTAAAGACTTTCTGTGACCTCATCCATTTAACACCCTTTCTGTAAAACGACTCAAACGAAGTGGTTCAATAGGAATGATTGTTTCTTTTTCATTTAATAACTCCTCAATCACTTTCCCAGTAACTGCCGCAAGACTAATTCCATCGCCTTCATGTCCTGCTGCTATAAAGTAGTTCGGAATATGTTCCACTCCTGAAATGATTGGCAAATGATCTTCTGTCCACGGGCGTAATCCAGCATATGAACGAATCACCATCATATCTGCCATTTTCGGATAAAAACGAATTGCTCTATTTGCAATACATTTAATAACCTCGTTATTTATCCTCGTATGAAACCCTACAAACTCTCGACTACTACCAATTAAAAAATTTTGGCTTTCTGTCGGTTCAAATACAAGAGCTACCCCGTATTTCTCAGTTAAAGCATCCACTTTTCGTTTTCCGCCAAATTTAGAAATTAAATAACCAAATTCCATTACTTTACGGCAGCCAACGTGTTGTTGCCTGGAAGCTACAATAATATGCCCCTTTCTCGGTTCAATTGGGATATTGACATCTAACATCTGTCCAATTTTAGGAGCCCACACACCGGCTGCGTTCACCACTTGCTTCGCAGTAAACGTCCCATTTGTCGTTTCTACAATAAAGGAACCGTCTGTATCTCTTTTCATTTCTTTTACTTCTGTATGATTAAAAGCTTTCGTACCAAATTTCTTCGATTCTGCAAGAAGTGAAAAAGCAAGAAGATATGGATTTACAGTCGAATCCGTTGCGCATTCTAAACCACCTAATAAATCATCCGCAAAAAATGGCGATTCTTCTCTTATATCTTGCCGATCAAGCATTCGAAACGGTAAACCAGCTTCTTTTTGACGATTCACCCATTGCTGTGCTGCCTCCATCTCTTCGTCTGATTCACAAACGAGAATACTTCCTGGCGCTCTATATTCAAATGAGTGCTCCAACTCTACACTTAATTCAGTTACTAAATTTTGACTTACTAACGACATTTGACTATCAAAACCTGGGTCTTTATCAATAGCCAAAATGTTCCCATCACACCGTGAAGACGTCCCACTGACAAATTCTCCTTTTTCAATGATTGTTACGTTTCTTCCGTATTTTGATGTGTAATACGCGATAGAGCAGCCTATAATACCACCGCCTATTATTAAAACGTCACAGTGTCTCACATAGCACCCCCCTTTCTCCTAAATCTCTCACTTTCTATTTATGCAATTGGTGTGCCAATTCTACATGCTGAACTATTTATATAAAATAATTTTTATTTGTAAAAATATTTTAAATTTATCGTAAATAGGTGTATTATTTTTTTATCACTGTCTAAATTTTTATACATAACAGGAGGGCATTATGACATTTTCATTTCCAACAATAAAAGAGTTTATAAAAATTTTATCAATCGATCGTACAAGTATGTTTAAGTACATGAAACAAGTAGGTGGCAAATTTTATTACATCCATTCATCTACTGAAAAATGGAGTTGTGCAGTTATATATGAAAATGACTCTTTCAATGCTTTAATCGAAGCCTTTTCTAGCTATTCAGCGGTCGTTATTATAAACGAAACTCAAGAACCTATATGCTGTATAACTGCTCAGCGAACGATTCCTTTTCTTTATAAGTATTACAATGAACTACAAGCTTTTTATAATACTGTTATTCAAACAACTGATTCTTCTGTTACAGTCATCGATGATAAAGAATGCGTCCGTACTTGGACGGATGGCGCCGAAAAGATTTTTTCAGTCAACCATAATGAAATTATCGGACAACCAATCACTCGCTTTTTTGATTATAAAGATTTAGAAATTTTACAATCATTACATGACGGAAAAAGTATAATCGCTCAGTTCCATCAACCTCGACCAGATTTGTTCGTATTAATTAACTCAAATCCAGTTTATTACAACGAGGAAATTATAGGAGCAGTCGTTTCCGAAACTGATGTTACAAATCAAGTCGCTTTGAATGAAAAATTATTTAATATGTCGCATGAAATGCACCGATTGGAACAAGAAGTAGCAAAATATAAAGATACATCCGATCCTTTCCTTGCGATGAATGGAAAAAGTCCTGTTATACAAAGAACCATTCAATTAGCAAGAAAGGTTTGTTCGGTAAAATCAACGGTTTTAATACTTGGCGAAAGCGGTGTTGGAAAAGAAGTATTTGCGAAAGCAATTCATGAAGCAAGTGAGACAGCAAATGCCCCTTTCATTTCGATCAACTGCGGTGCAATCCCAGAAGCGTTATTTGAAAGTGAATTATTCGGTTACGAGCGCGGGGCGTTTTCTGGTGCAAATAGTAAAGGGAAGAAAGGGAAAATTGAGCTCGCACAAGGCGGTACTTTATTCCTTGATGAAATAGGCGAAATGCCTCTCGATATGCAAGTGAAACTTTTGCGTGTACTGCAAGAACGAAAGTATTACCGAGTTGGTGGAGAAAAAGAAATAAATATTGATTTCCGTATTATCGCTGCTACAAATCGTGATTTACAAGAAGAAATGAGAAAAGGAACTTTCCGAGAAGATTTATACTATCGCTTAAATGTAGTTAGCTTGCATATTCCGCCACTACGCGAAAGACGAGAGGATATTATCGAATTAACATACTCATTCTTAAACGATTTTTCAATAAACTATAACAGACCAATTCGAGACTTACCTTCAAATATTATGCATGAACTACTTCATTACAATTGGCCTGGTAATATTCGCGAGCTCCGCAACGTAGTTGAAAGACTCGTCGTATTTGCGACAGATGGTATTATTAAACAAGAATATTTACCATTTCATACAAATGAAACTTTAGACAATCATGCAGCTCAATCCCTATTACTTAGCAACAATAATACGATTCTTTCTTTACAAGAAGAAATGGATGAGCACGAGAAAAAGGTCATTGAGCGAGCTTTACGCATTTTAGATGGTAATAAATTAGAATGTGCGAAACAACTTGGCGTAACGAGGGCCACTTTATATAACCGTTTAAAAAGACTGGGGTTACAATAAAGTGAAACTTTAATCAGTGGGGGTTTTGTTCATCCCCACTTGATTATTAGCTCTCACCAATCGGGCTTTACGGGCAGCCCGACCCCCACCTAACTTCTTTGCTTTCACTGAATTTTGAGGTGGGGTCTTACTGCCCAGCAAATAGCGGGATACCCCCTCTTCTCCTCTATATTGGCATAGTTTTTGCATAATAATTTGTGCAAACCGAACTAGAGGAGGAATACATATGACGAATAAAGAGAACTTAATTGTTTGTCGTTGTGAAGAAGTTACATACGGACAACTTCAATCGACAATTGCTGAATATAAATGCTCGGCAAGAGAATTAAAACTAAGAACACGTGCTGGCATGGGATTTTGCGGTGGCCGCACATGTAGAATGATGATAGATCGAATGATTGAAAATGCAAACCCTGACATAACTCCTAATGAAATACCTTTAAAATATCAACCACCCGTGCGTGCGGTTACTTTTGGAGCGGTAGGTGAAAGTAAATGAGTAGAATTACAAATCACCCTATTTTAGGTAGTTTAAATAATAGTGAACGCATCACTTTTCAATTTAACGGTCAACAATACGAAGCTTATGAACACGAAACTATAGCTGCTGCCCTGCTAGCAAACGGAATACGAACTTTAAGGGTCCATGAAGATAGCGGGACACCACGAGGTATTTATTGTAATATCGGACATTGTTCAGAATGCCGCGTGACAGTAAATAATCAAACGAACGTAAGAGCGTGCTTAACTGTTGTAGAAGACAATATGGTTGTTGAAAGTGGAAAACAGCATCCAAATATCGTGAGAGAGATGGTGAAAAAGCAATGATAGATGTAATTATTATTGGCGCAGGACCAGCAGGATTATCAGCGTCTATCTCTTGTGCCCATTTTGGACTTAACGTACTTGTTATTGATGAATTTATGAAGCCTGGCGGGAGATTGTTAGGACAATTGCATCAAGAGCCTACTGGAGAATGGTGGAACGGCATAGAAGAATCCAAACGCCTTCACGAAGAAGCAAAATCACTTTCAGTCGATATTCGGTGCGGTGTTTCTGTCTTTAATTTAGAAAAAGATGAGAACTCTTGGCTCATACATACAAATATCGGTACATTAGAAGCATCGTTCGTACTCATTGCTACTGGTGCCGCTGAGTATTCTATTCCCATTCCTGGCTGGACACTTCCAGGGGTTATGTCAATTGGAGCAGCTCAAGTTATGACGAATGTTCATCGCGTGCAAGTTGGAAAAAAAGGAATCATTATTGGCGCTAACATTTTGTCATTCGCTATTTTAAATGAACTACAGTTAGCTGGAATTAATGTGGATCATATTGTACTTCCCGAAAAGAGTGATTTAAGCCAAAAGGCTGGTGAACCAGAAGAAGTTTTGAACTCTCTTTTAAATGCGGCTCACCTCGCTCCTTCTGCTTTGCTGCGTATAGGTAGTCGTTTTATGAAATATGATTGGATTCGAAAAGCTGGATTAACCTTCTATCCAAATAACGGAATGAAAATAAACGGGACACCACTTCATCTCCGGAAAGCTGCACTTGAAATTATCGGTACAGATCAAGTTGAGGGTGTGCGTGTAGCTAATACTGATTCTAACGGAAATGTTATTAATGGCTCAGAAAAGATATATGAGGCTGACTTCGTTTGTATTGCCGGAGGTTTGTATCCTCTTGCTGAGCTTGCCGCTGTAGCGGGATGCCCATTCCATTACATTCCGGAATTAGGCGGACATGTTCCACTTCATTCAGAAGAAATGGAAACCCCTCTTCCCGGTTTATTTGTAGCTGGAAATATTACCGGAATTGAAAGCGGGAAAATCGCGATGGCACAAGGGACTGTCGCTGGATATTCAATCGTAAAACAAGCTAATAAAACATCTAATCCGGTTGAAAAACATTTACAACAAGCAATTCAAAATGTTCACACTGTACGTCAGAAAGCTGCGATTCAGTTTAATCCAATGGTTGATGTTGGTAGACGGAAGATGAATGAAATTTGGCGTGATTTTCAATCATTTGAAGAAAATCAACAAATGAAATCGGGAAAAATTAGCATATAAAAAAACGGTGGATTCATTTCCACCGCCTTTTTTATAATTTTTGTACTACATCTAGTATTTCTGTTACGTCAATTATAGAAACCAAAATTACCTATTTTTCATTCCGACTAAAACTTTCGATATCGACATCCATAAATTTATAAACATTATAATTCCGCAAACATCAGCGACAATTACATACAATCCTATAAATTGTTTTTCAAAGTGGAACAACGGAGTGTAATAAATGGCCATTATTAAGGCTATAACCATGGAAAACAGAAGCAGTTTTTTCCTAGTTATCATATAAATACAATACAAAAACGTATAATAAGCCCAAAATTGCGCAGCATACCATGCATGAGATAGTCGAATACCTGTTTTCGTATGCAAAGTTGTTAAAACCAGTATGTATATTACAAGTAATACAATTAATGGTGCAAATCTAACAAATTGCAAAAGGTTTATTAAAAAGCGTTTTTTTGAACTTGAGTAATTTATTTCGTATTTAAACATCTGTTTCGTTATATAATGAACAAAAAATATTAATCCTACACTAATAGCTAACATAAAGAATTTCATTACTATGCCTTCTTTTCTAAAATTTTTATCAACTATATTTTAAAAATCAATAGGACTTAACCTAATAAAAATTACACCAAATAAAATTTTTATTAAACCATCCACTACAAAAAAGACATCTAGATTTACGTTAGTAATGATTAATCCTATGGATGCATTGATTATTAAAATAATGGACAGCAAAAACATCATCTGCCCATGTACTGGAATAAACGGTATAAAATGAATACCTACTGCTAAAAGAATTAGTAGCCAACAACTTCTATAATCATCACCACCAAAATGAAAAGCGAGAAAAACTAAAATAGCCAATATAATTATTGAAAAATCAGCCCACTTTTTTTGTTCCGGTGTTCCAGAACCAACCGCTAATCGCCTCCTAGTTTTAGGGCTCAATTGCCATATCATTCCTAATATATAAACAATAATAAAAGGCCACACATTTGGATATCCGTTATGTTTTATTAAAAGTAAGAACATTGCTGCTCCAGCAATTATTAGCCAAATCCCATTAATCTTTTGTCTAGGATACTTGTAAGTTTGTGTTTCCATGTTCCGTTCTCCTTTTTCGAACTTTTCTAATCTTCTCGATATACACACTTCTTTTTTACCAGAAGCCTTATGAGCAAATTCAGCTAAATTCACACCATCATTCTTCTACCTCGCTTTGAATAATAAAATATAAGATTTCTGAACTATCATATCAAATATAGTTGCGATTCATTTGTCGTAATTAGTCGAATGAATAAATAAAAGTCGTTTTATGTCAAAATTATTATTTATTTGGATAGCCAACTTTGGTGTAGATAGTTAAAATGATGCAAATACTAAATTGAAGACACATGGAATACTGGATTTTATTCTAAAAGAAGAAACATACCAGCAATATTAATCCAAATAAAAAACTGTTAGAGCATACAGCTCTAACAGTTTTATTGTTCATTATTATTAAATTTCGCTAATGCGTAAATGCCTTCTTCATCATCTAATTCAAGTTGCAATCTTGCAGCAAATGAATTAACGTTGTATTCTCGATCAAGTAGTAAGCGTAGCGCTTCGATTAAGTTTGCTTGAATTAAAATTTGCTGGCGACCATTTACCTCTACTTCTGCAGAGAAACCGTAGTCATCATCATACATTAGTTCAACTGAAACTTCTTCTGGACCAACTTGTCTTTTTTCAGCGATATATACACAAAGTGCATTTATAAGCTCTTGTTCAGAAATTTTTATTGTTTCCATGCTACTTCATCTTCTTTCTTCTTACGTTGATCTTTGAAGTATTTAAATGCACGAACTGCTAACATTACGATACCAGCCATTACTAACATATTTACCATAAACGCTAATACAGAGCCAAGAGCTCCCATATTTGCAAATAAGCTACCCATTAGTAAGCCACCAAGACCACCTAGTAATAAGCCTTTCATAAAGCTTCCTTTATTACTTTTTGGTGCTGTGTTTGTTGCTTTTGTTTTTGAATCTGTTGTCGTTTTTTGTGAATTTACATTAGAATCTTTTTTGTTTAAATCAACTTTTGACTTTTGACCAGAACTTGGTGTATATGATTTTTTACCAGATTTGTAACTTTTCGCTTCCGCATGATTTACGAACATAAAGCTACTAGCCCCAAAGATAACCATGAATGCTGTCATTACTGCTACAAGTTTTTTCAACATATTATATCCATTCTCCTTTTATATAGATATATGTGAAATCTACCTTTCTTGTAAATTTAGAATGATAGATTTGTTTTAAAACCATTTTAAAGGTTCTTATGAACTTATTATATGAACTTTTGTCGAAATATGCAAGTATTATTTACTTACGACAATTTCATGACAAAGGAAAAATTAAGCAAAACGGAATTGACTTTAAATGAAACAAAACATATTATAAGTTCATAAGAACTTTTTATAATTTTGGAGGTGAAAAGATGGAAACATTTCATCTCACACGAAACGAAATGGCAACGCTCCTTCTATCACTTAGAGGATGGAATACGAAAAAGCCTCTTAGCATTTTACAAGAAGCTTGGGCAAAGTCACATAAAAAAGATATTGAAAGCGGACAAAGCGTTACAGCTTTTATTACAACCGCACTTTCACCTATTTTTGAAAAATTAATTAAAATCGATGATACGGATGTCGGTTTTTCTTTAAATGAAATAGTTGCGCTTGGTAATCAGATTGAAAACACAAGTTTCTCTGTAACTGCTATGCAAAACTGGGTGAAACGAGATATAAAAGAAATGATTGGCTCCCCTCAAAAAGGGAAGAAATACTCAATCGAACAGGCAGCCTTATTATTTATTGTTGAAGATTTAAAAACAGCGCTTGATTTTGAATCTATTCGTAAACTATTACGACTCATCGTTAATGACCCGGCCGATCGAAGTGATGATTTAATTAACCCTGTTCATTTATATGTAGCTTATTCCTCTTTATTTGAAGAACTAAATCAAGGGAATTGCATACAACTAAATGCTACAGATACCATTCATACAATTGAAAACATTGTAAAAGAAAAAGCGGATAAAATCGCAAGCAAGTTCGATCAAATAAATAACGAACAACGCGAAGCAATTCGTAACGCTATTATTATCGCTACACTATCTGTACATACCGCATATGTACAAATGTTAGCGAAACGTTATGTGACAGCAACATTATTTTTACAAAATTTAGATGTGAAGCCGTAAAAAATAGGAGTAGAAGTGCTCCTATTTTTTTAATTTCTATACTATTTTGCACTCCTTAACTCTTTGCATCTCATACATTTTCAGCTGATTTTCTACATACGATTCAGTTTTTTTGAACCCAGCTTTCTCATAGCATCGCATTGCCCTCTTATTATCTTCCCTAACTTGCAATACAACCGCTTTTATATCAGGGTCTAAAAATGATTTAGTGATAAAATAATTTGTAATCTCTGTTCCGAGCCCTTTTGAGTATAAATTTGAGACGCCAATCAAGATTGAGTACTCCATCACATATATATCGTCATTTCTCTTCTTTTTTAATCCAACTCTCCCTATTACTTCATCCTCTACTACGATCACATGATAACTTGCATAAGATCGAGACAGTTTTTCTGTCCAATACTTTCGAAGTTCTTCTATTGTATATCGTTTGAATGGTCTCACGTCCGCTATGTTATGTAATTCTTCGTCATTATACCACTCTAAAATAATTGGTAAATCATCCATTTCTAATAAACGTTCATGCCAATTCATATTTTCACCCCATCCACTTTTCGAATTACTCGGCTAATCAAATTGAATACGCATATTCTTTTTTCGGCAAATTCACTATGTCTTGAATGTAAGATGATCGTTCCATAATATCTTCTAACTGACCATTCCTATAAACATAAATACCACTTACATATGAACTGTAAGCCCTTTTCTCAGTTATTATCGCTAATTTATTATTTTTCTCGTTAAAATCACCTTCAAGCCCTTTTTCAAATGGTAAGCTTTTGGATGTTGAAAAATAAAGCTGAATTAACGATGCTATTTCTACGTGATTTGATTTTGCAAAGCACTTTATTTCATTAGAAATTATTTCATCCTGCAACGGAAGAAAGTCCTTCACTTCTATTCTCTTTGCTTTACGAAAGAAATTTTGCAGCTCCGGAGTATGGAACGAAATGTGTTTCTCTTCTATCTTTTTGAAAATAAATTGCAATAATAAGTCTTTACCTACTACAAATGGATGACCAAATCCATGATTATAAAGATCTTTTTTCATTTGAATCAATTGTTCAATATAAGGTATACCATTCTCTTCAATTACAAGCTTTCCATCTATAAAACGCATAGTCGAGATTAGTGCTTTAATCTCAATACCTTCTAACTCAAGCGATGAATAATATAAATCTCTATTCCAAAAATCTAATTGATCCATTCCTAGTGAGTTAAATAATAGCTCATCTATAATCGGAAAAACTCCATCTTCTGTTAAACCTTTCGTTACATCTTCTAATAATCCAGTAGTCTTATTTAAAATCGCACGTATTTCATCATCCTCTTGAATAATTCGAACGGTCAAATCGCCATGATCCTCACCTGAGATTTTCTGAAAGCAATGCGAATATGGACCATGTCCAATATCGTGTAGAAGTGCTACAGTAGAGACTAATTTCCGTTCATATTTTGATAAATGAATATCACCAATCTCTATAAGATGTTCTATTACTTTATTTACCAGTACATATACACCTATCGAATGTTCTTTCCTTGTATGTATTGCGTTCTTATGTAAAAAATATGTATGCCCTTGCTGTTTTATATAGGCCAATCTTCGAAACGCTTTAGTATCGATCAATCGTATGATGTCTCTATTGTGAATAATAATTGGTCCGTAAATAGGATCTGTAAAACGCATAACTTCTCCCCCTTTGTAAATTCAACACTTACATCATTACACAAAATTTTCAGTCTACTATCCCTTTTATTCTCTTTAAATATGAGAAATTTTTAATACTCCTTTCATTCTCTCTTCATGAAAACTCAATTTATATCGTTTACTATAAAAAATAGGAAAACTAATACAAAACATAAAAACTATTAAAATGGCAATACATTCATTAAATAAGGTATAATTTGCATATAGTGAACTTTTTATGTTATTAAATAAAAAGAGCTTTTACTCGAAAAATCTTATGAACTAGAAGGTGCAACAATGTTAAGTAGTTTTATTCATTCAGTATTAACATTTTTTGAAGGATTAGGTTATTGGGGCATAATGCTCGGACTTATGATTGAGATTATTCCAAGTGAAATTGTCCTTGCCTATGCGGGATACTTAGTATCAAATGGAAGTATCTCATTTGTAGGCGCAGTTATATTCGGTACCATTGGTGGAGTCATTGCCCAAGTCTTTATTTATTGGATTGGACGATACGGTGGTCGCCCTGTATTAGAACGTTACGGAAAGTATATTTTCATTCATAAAAAACAAATTGACGCTGCTGAAGATTGGTTTAATCGTTACGGAACTGGCGTAATTTTCACTGCACGTTTCATTCCAGTCGTTCGTCATGCGATTTCAATTCCTGCCGGGATTACAAAAATGCCAATTTCACGTTTCATTACTTTAACAGGACTTGCGATTATTCCTTGGTCTATCATTTTCATTTATTTAGGTGAAAAACTTGGAGAAAACTGGGGTAATATAAATGACGTTGCCGGACCATATGTGCAATCTTTCGCTATTGGCGGCGTTGTTCTTATTATTTTGTATTTCGCAATAAAAAAATGGGCAAAGAAACGTAAAAAGCTGGCTTAAATTTTTAATCAAACCGCTATAAATTCATTTAGAATTATAGCGGTTTTTATTATTGGCTTCGCTAAGTTTTAGGAATTGTATAATTTCTTCTTTATGTTTTAAATCATGTTGAATGAGTGATGAAAAATAATCGTTTAATCTCACTCTTTTTGTGCCGAATTGGTAGTCACCATTAAAATTCTGGGCAGGAATTTGATTAATTTGATCAACTAATTGTTTACGGGTGGATATAAACTGATCTATTAGTTCTTCTTTTGAAATACCAGACCTCGCATATCTCATTGCACTCTTGTTCATTTCTTCCACATCTGTTGGAACATCAGGTACATATTGCGAGCTTATAAAGTACAAAATTCTATATTTCATTAAAAACCCATCCCAAACGATAAAATGCGAAACCACATCCGCAATTCCCCATGAACCTTTTCTAAAAGGTTCAAACCATACATCATTAGTTACACACTTCAATGTTTGGCACCATTCTATTAGTCTTAACTTTTCTTCTAGAATACTTTCTTTCTCCATAATTCATTCCTTCCTCTTTCACACTAATAATCGATTCATATATAACTTCTAGACATTACATAAAAACCCCTCCAGTTTAAGATTTACGTGGATAAGCAACAATTCAGTCATATAATTCGTATAGTAACTCAAAAGGAGTGATTCCCCTATGCACTGGCAGCAAAAAGTACCATACTTAATTGGACGCCCTGTTGGTGTTTCTCTCATTAATGGGCAAGGGACATCCGGCGTTTTATGCGGCGTACAAAATAACCAATTATTTGTTTATGAATACCTTTACCAAGCTCAATTTGCAATGAAACATTATGATTTTAGACAAATTCAAGATATACACGCCTTTCCAAATTGCCCACACCAAAATCCTTTATACTAAAAAACAGGAACGGCTTAATTGCCATTCCTGTTTCTAAGTTGTTATTTCTCAGAGTAAAACTTCTGCACTGCTTCATCGAAATAAATCCAGCCTTTCCAGCCCAAATGAATCGTATCTTTTAAGAAATACTTATCATATTCATGGCTAGAGAAATCGACTACTGGGTATCCCGCTTTCTCGACTTGATCGCGAACCTTACTATAATACACATCACGGCGTTCTTTTGGGAAACCAGCGTAATCATACCACGGTCCGTTTACAGGTACAGAAATAAAGAGTGGTTTTACATTTTTTTCTTTGAAAAGATCTAAAACAATTTGTAAGTCATCATATTCTGGTGATTCATCATACGATTCATTTGCTCTAAAGTTTTTTAACCCTTTTAATTTTTTCTTTAAATTATGTTTATAATAATACGGATTTTCAATTCCGAATGTATTTGTTGTGGATTCCGCCTTACCTTCTTGTTCCGCTTGTTTACGTGCATCTTCCCAAGAAATTGAACGTAGTCCCGTATTGGTTTTCTCTTTCATCGGTTCGATCTTAAATAGAGAATTAAATAAATCTCGATGATCTAAAATATTCCGGTACATATATGCTAGCGGTTTAGCTAGTCCAGCTTTTATATTATGCTTCGTATCGTTATATACAATACTTTCTAGAGAACTACTTAATATCGCATCTTTACGAACAACTTTGTAATCTAATAAACGCTTCGCGATTTTTTTCTTCATTTCAGGATTTATTTCGTCATTAAAAATAAAGTGATAGGCTTGTTGTTTGGAGAAATTATTTGTAAAATCCCCTTGTGATACACCGGTTTTTGTAAACCATTGTGGTGAAAGAACAAAGACTACCTTTTTACCTTCTAATTCATCCATTGTAGACGTCATATTTAAAATATGGGCCAAGCTTTGCGTACCACCAGTCCCTATTAAAAATGGCGTAAAACCTGCCGGATTTACTTTAAAATAATTAGACGGATGATATGCATCCATTCGTAAAAATTCTGATGAACCATACATCGGTAAATACTGCGAATTCTCTAACATTTTTTGCTGTAAGAAAACACTTTGCAATTTTTCTTTTTGCAAGGAAGTTGCTGCATCTTCTACCTTTTTATCGCTTATTAGTGATACTAAACTCTTAGAGGGAATAAGCAATACAATGAAAAAAAGTACGCAGGCTAAAATAATTGGTCCGAAAGCATGCTTCATCTTCATCTGCTATTCCTCTTTCTAGTACTATTAAATTGTAACCCTTGTTTTTGACACGTCATCATTTCTCTCCTTTTTCTCTATACATGCTCCATTCTATTTATCTATTATTTACATGTATGTATTCCATTTCTTTGCACTATTAAGTTAAATACTTATAGAGCAAGAAAGTGTTTCCAAAGAAACATGTTAATTATACAAGATTCTACATAAATTTCACACTGGAATTTTAGTAATAATTTTATTTTTAAGTAGTGAAAAAACACATAAAATGTCTATAATTCATCAGATGATGTATTGAGTTCAAAATATGATAATAAACGCCCACTATGATCAACATCTTGAGTATATGTAAAGCCTTGCTTGCGTAAAAGTTTTTTCGAATTCTCATTAGCTACTTTAACCCTAGCAATTATTCTTTTTAAATTCATCGTCCCTGTTGCATATTGAATGGAAGCCTCTGTTGCTTCTGACGCATATCCATTCCTCCAATACTCTGGATCAAGGAGATACATAATTTCTGTTTCCCCTGTTTCATTTACCTTTCTTAAACCACAATGTCCTAATAACTGGTCTGTTTCATTTTTGAATAACAGCCATACACCAAAATCATACTGTTCCCAATGCAATATAAGTTGACTAATATAATCTTTAGTTTCATCTATCGACATACCTCTTGATTTAGCAAGCCATTGACCAACAGCTTCTTTTTTCAATATGTTATACAATTGATCAACATCTTCTATATTCGGTTTTCTCATCACCAATCTTTTCGTATGTATTACTTTCCCCTTTACAAATACAGACATAGTGCCCCTCCTAATACTGTTTATAGACTAGTAAATTATACCACGAACTATCATCGGCTTTAACTAAGAAAAAACAGACTATCACATACGTGAAGTCTGTTTTTTCTCTTTCTTTACTTTTGTATGTCCGCCCATTTCAAGCTAGTTGCTGGACCAAATTGGTGAACATATAAATCTTTTACATACGGTTTTTGTAAGTAAGATAGTCCACGCTGGAATACCGGTGCAATTACTGCATCATCAAGAAGTACTTTTTCAGCATCTTGCATTGCTTTCCAACGAGCTTTTTCATCATTACCTAATTCTGTTTTAATATTCTTAATTAACGCATCGTATTCTGGATTTGCATACCCTGTATTATTAACGGTACTTCCCGAAAGGAAAACTTCTAAGTATGTCATTGGATCTGGATAATCAGGTAACCAACGTGATAACGACATTTCATATTCTTTTTTCTTCTCTAACGCTAGTTTTTGAGTATGTGGTTGTAGTTTCACATTTACTTTTAAGCCTGGTAAGTTTTTCTCAAGCTGTTCTTTAATATACTCTCCTACTTTTTTAAAGTTTTCTAAATCATAATTTAATAGTTCTAACGTAACTTCATTTGTACCGGTCTCTTGTTTTGCCTTTTCCCAATATTCCTTCGCCTGTTTTACGTCCGTCTTATTAAACTCTCCTGCTGCACTTCTAAAATCTTTCTTATCTGGTCCTTTTAAAAATCCTTTCGGGACGTAGTAGTTGGCAGCTACCGAACCATCATTTAAAAATGAAGTCGCAAGTCCCTTCTTATCAAAAACTGTGCTAAGTGCAAGGCGTGCGTTTTTATTTTTAAGAATCGGTACATTTTCATTGAAACGGAAGAAATACATAACTGGATCTGTATATTGTTTCAATTCTTTATTATTTTTATATTTATCTACGAATTCTGTAGAAATGACAGCCCTATCTACCTTATCTGTTTCATATAAATTTACCGCAGTTGAAATTTCTTTAACAACTTGGTAGTTTACTTCATCTAATTTCACTTCTTTTTTATCCCAATATTTATCGTTTTTCTTCATTGTAAAGCTCGCTTCGTGCTTCCACTCCGATAATGTAAACGGTCCATTATATATCGCTTTACTTGCCTCTAACCCGTATTTATCACCTTGCTCTTTCGCAAATTTTTCATTAATTGGATAGAAGGATGGCAATATTAATAGTTTCGTAAAGTAAGGTACAGGATGTTCTAGCTCTACGACAAATGTTTTATTATCCTTTGCTTTTACTCCTAATTCATCTAGTCCTAATTGTTTCTTATTTATTTTCTCCGCATTTTTCACATCATACGCAATGTATGCATATTGAGAAGCTGTATCTGGATTAATAAGCTGCTTCCAAGCATATACGTAATCGTGAGCCGTTACTGGATCTCCGTTAGACCATTTCGCATCACGTAAATGGAATGTATAAGTCTTTCCATCCTTACTAACCTCATATTTTTGCGCTCCAGCTTCAATTACTTCATCATTTTTCGATAATCGGAATAGCCCTTCCATTACGTTATTCAAAACGTTAAATGATACCGCATCTGTTACTTTCCCTGAATTTAATGATGGAATTTCACCCGTTTCTAGTAGCTGCAATACTTTCTTCTCATCTTTCGGCTTTGTAGTTGTTTTATCTTTTGCACATCCAACTAAAAATGAAGAAACTAATAGAGTACTAACTAATGAATAGCGAACTACCTTTTTCATTTCCAAACCCCCTCTATTTTTTACGGTAAGTAACGACGAGCACCAGCGTATTCTTCTATATATCCTGGTGTATTTAACGGGATTATTTCAACTGATCTTTCAGCTCTTGGTGAGTGAATCATATTACCATCACCAATATACATTGCAACGTGATGGACACTACCTTTCCCTTGATCATGTGCAAAGAAGATTAAGTCTCCTTTTTGTAAGTTTTCTTTATCAACAGCAACCCCCGCTCTTGATTGCGGTCCAGAATCTCGCGGTATTGTAATACCGTGCGATTTATAAATTGTATGTGTGAATCCAGAGCAATCAAAACCAAACCCACTTGTACCAGCCCATATATATGGTAATCCTAAAAACATTTTACCCGTGTTTATTAAATCATCAGCTGTTGGTGCAGGAATGTCATTTTGAGAACGGTGAACAGTTCCATCATTTTTCCGTAGCCATGCCTTTTGACCATTCGGCAACAACACGCGGTATGAAATCGTATCTTCACTTAATAGCGGTAAACGCGTATTATAGCTGACTTCAAGGGATTTATATTTTTCAGAAGGATTAATATATAAAATAGCTGTCGGTTTCGTTATTAATACGAAAGGTTGGTCTGTTTTATCTGCAAATTCTTGATTATACGTTAATTGCTTTTCAGGCATCCATCCCGGGTAGCCTTCTTCATTTCGTGGTGTTGGTTGTCCGTGGACTACTACTTTCACCCAATCACCTTTCTTATCAATAACTGTTACTTCTTGACCTAGCAGCGCTTGTGTTTCTAATTTATTCGCGCTCGTTAACCATAACTTCTCATTAAGAGTCATTGATTTCGTCCATTTCCATAAATCAACTGGATTTGTTGCGCTTGGTGTATCGATTGGTCGTAATGAATCAGGTGCAGTCCAAAGCGTTGCAGCAGATACATCTATAAATGCTTTATTATCTTTCTTCTCTTCAGCATTTGCCGAAGTAAACGATGAAAATATAAATAAAGTTGTTAAAAATGCAGTTCCTACTTTTTTCATATATATCCCCCTTAAAAGATAGTTTACTAGGTACTACTTCTAAGATTGTATATTCACTACAGAATGCAGGTTTACCTTTGGACCAGTGTAAGTCATCCCTTCTGGCTCTTCTACTAACCATAACGGTGCATCAAGATCAAAGTAATGAATGTTCGGATGAGCCGCAGCTAAATGTGCAACAGCGCTAACTGAAAGTGAAGATTCCATCATACTTCCAACCATACATTTCACACCTGCTGCGTCTGCAATATCCGCAATTTTCCAGGCTTCTCGAATACCACCGCATTTCATTAATTTAATATTAAGTAGGTCTGCATACCCTCCTTGGACAATCTTTAATGCGTCGCTTGCCGAAAACACACTTTCATCTGCCATAATAGGCGTTTGTACATTGTCCTTCACGTACTTTAATCCTTCCCAATCTTTCGCATGAACTGGTTGTTCTACAAATTCTATATTTAAATTTCTATTCTCCATTTCTCTAATAATAGAAACCGCTTCTTTCGGATTCCATCCTTGATTTGCATCTAAACGTAACGTCGTGTTCTTTGACACTACGTTTCGAATTGCCTCTATGCGTTCCAAATCTAAATGCGCCTCTTTACCCACCTTAATTTTTAATGTTTGGAATCCCTTTTCGATATGCTTTTTCGCTTCTTTTGCCATTAATAAAGGTTCATCCACACTTACAGTAATATCAGTATAAATCTCTTTCTTTCCACCTAGTAATGCGTATAACGGTATGTTGTGAAATTGACAATATACATCGTATAAAGCCATATCTACCGCCGCTTTCGCACTTGTATTTCCTATACAGCTCATTTGAATGTGTAACAATAACGTTTGAAATTGCAGTACATCTTTATCAACTAATGCAGAGCGAATTGGCCCTAATATTGCTTCCTCAATCCCGTTGGCAAAATCACCTGTAATAACCGGCGTTGCTGTAGCAGCTCCTTTTCCAACAATCCCTTCATCTGTATGAATAACCACATCTATACTTTCGATTTCCGTTACAGTACGAAGTGCTGTTTTAAACGGTGTATGAAGTTTTACGTGTCGGCGTTTTACCTTCACATCAGTAATTTTCATTTTGTTCATCCTTTCGTTATCTTTAGAGCGAAATTTTAATCCACATGAGGTTTTTATTCTGCCTATTAATGCGAAATAAAAAAATCCAGCCATAAGAAAATTCTTACGGCTGGATTTTGTCTATGAATGGGTAGACAAAGCAGCAATCTGATTATATTTTTTCTGTGCATCCTTTAGCGCTACAAGTAGCGCCTTTTGAGACGAACCGAAATACCGATTTTTTATTTCTGTTACTAATGCTGGATCATTAATATTTTTATGTAGAAACAAATATTTAACAAATTGAGATGTTAATGCAATTGTCGCTGAGCAATCTGCATCTACAATTTCCCCTGTATCCTTCACAAGTACAAATGCTACAAAATAGCTTTTAAACTTTTCGGTAATAGGATTATTTTGAGGTGCTTTCGCATCCCCTACGACATAAATTGTATTTGAAGCGTACACAGCTATCTTCCTTTCTTATACGAGGATAACGGTTTTCTTAACAGACGTATGAGCTGTTCACTCAACGTTGATTAAAAAATGTATCCGCTTACCTTGTATTATATACAATTGACAGAATTTTAACAATATTTATCTCGGCATATATTCCATAATTATGAAAACATCTTAAAATAATTAAAAACGGCTCAAACTTCTCATTTTTACAATATGCCATTGCTCCTTGTACCATGACATTCACACTACAAACTCCTTTTCTCTCATACATCAAAAAACAGTTAGCTATCGCTAACTGTTCCACCACTTTACTTCGGCAATACGAATATCGTTTCGTTTGACTTTGAAAATTGATACTCTTTTCTCGCAAACTTCAAAATTTCTTCTTCATTATCCGTTAAATTCTCGATGTTAGTCTTTAAAGAACCTTGATCTTTCTTTAAAGAAACTAATTGTTTCTTTTGATTCGTTATTGTATCTTTTTTTTCATTAATTATTTCTTGTTGTTTCGTTAATATATATTGAACGTACAAAGTAGTCGCAGCAATAAAGATAAACATGAATATAAATCGCCTTAATTTCTTCTTATTAATTGTTCGATTTTCATTAGGCTGTGATAGTTGCTCTGGTATATTGGGAACATTTACTCTTTTGAGTTTCCTCATTTTCAAATCCCCCTAACCCATATTTTTTCACTACCATCGGCACGATCCTCTTACTAACTTAAATTCTATTCTTATAAAATAAGCTCCTTCACAAAAAAATCTCACAAATTAACCAATTAGAGATAGCTTTCGACGACATTTCCGTATTTGATATAAAAATTTTTATTTATGCTGCTATAAAATAGTAGTTTATGTTATTCTTTTTCCACAATTGTAGAAAACATTTTTACACACATTACCTCCTGCTATGCATACCGATGTTATAACATGCTTACAAGGAGGGAAAACGATGCACTACCGTACATTAGGCAAAACTGGGATTACCGTTTCGGAAATTGGCTTTGGAGCGTGGGCAATTGGCGGCGATGAATGGGGACCTGTTAACGACAAACAATCTATAATCGCTATGAAGAAAGCAATTGAATGCGGCGTAAACTTTATTGATACTGCTGATGTATACGGTTTAGGACATAGTGAAAGGTTAGTAACTCAAGCAATAAGAGAGCACCGTAATAATATCGTTTTATCAACGAAAGGCGGTTTAATTGGGCATCACTATGATCCAAGTGGAGAGCCTGTTTATAATACTGCCGAAAAAGTGATCGCAATATTTGAAACTAGCTTACTTCGCTTAGAAACAGATTATATTGATGTTTATTTCTGTCACATTTGGTGGGATAAACAAGAAGAAACAGAAGCATTTTTACGCGCATTTGAAATATTAAAACGGGACGGAAAAGTAAGAGCTGTTGGTGTTTCAACTCACGACCTACAATATATAAAACATTTCAATAAAAACAATGAAATTGATGTTGTGCAACTTGATTACAACATATTAAACCGAAAACCAGAAAACGACATACTGCCCTACCTACAAGAGAACAATTTAGGAGCTGTTATACGCGGGCCTTTAAAAATGGGGATATTAACTGGGAAATTTACAAATAAAACAACTTTTCCTGACGGAGATTTACGCAAAGAATGGCCAAAAGAAAAGTGGTTTCAAGAAGATTTACAAAAAGTAGAAAAATTAAAGTTACTCTCAAATAAAAATCAGACACTAGGGCAACTTGCACTTCGCTACGTCCTCTCCCATCCAGCAGTATCGGTCGCAATTCCTGGCGCAAAAACAGAAACACAAGCGAAAGAAAATGCAGATGCAACTACCCGTCCGATCCTTACAGATGAGGAATTAGCGTATATTCAGTCAATATAAAACAAGACCAGCAGCTGGATTTTTCAACTGCTGGTCTTGTTTTACTTTTAATATTGTAAATCTATATCATATTCCATTCTCTTCGCTGTTTCTTCAGCAATCCGAGCACCTAACAAGTTTTTCACAATATGAAATGACATGTTAATTCCGGCTGAAATTCCACCCGACGTAATAATATGCCCCTCATCTACAAACTTTACATTTTCTAATACTTCAATATTCGGAAAATCATTTCTAAAACTTTCAATACTTGCCCAATGTGTTGTCGCTTGTTTTTCTTCAAGTAAACCTGCTTTCGCTAACAAAAGCGCTCCAGTACAAACAGAGGCCATTAGCTTCACTTCTTTCATCTGCTTACGAATCCAATTTATTACAATTTCATTTTCCACTTCATTTTCTCTAACACCTAACCCACCAGGAATAATTAAAATATCGACTGGAGGCAAGTTTTCGATACTATAGTCCGGTTGTACCTTTATTCCATTTCTTGCTGTAATCATTTCTCCATCTTGACTAACAGTATGAACTGTAAATGGTTGACCTTCACTTGTTGCTGTAACGGAAAAAACTTCAAATGGGCCGGCAAAATCTAACACTTCCACTTCATTAAAAAGAAAAATCCCTACATTCCAGTGGCTAATCATAAGCTCACTTCCTCTTGCAAATGATGTAAAAGATGCTCATGCCCTTTCTCTACAGCGATATCAAATGCAGTTTTCCCATCATTTTTCTTAGTCGTTTTATTGGCCCCATGTTCAAGAAGCAATGTAATTATATCTTCATCTCCTAATAATGCAGCTTCATGAAGTCCTGTCCAGCCACCACTTTGCACTGCATTCACATCTGATCCCTTTTCAATTAAGAAAGATACAAGTTCGATTTGTTTGTTTGCAATTGCCGCTTGAAGTGGCGTATTTTCATTTTCGTTTTTCGCTCTAATATGTATTTCTGCTCCCTGCTCTAAAAGGAAACTTGCTATTTCTTTCTGTCCAAAATAAGCAGCTAAGTGAAGCGGTGTCCATCCATCTTCACTAAATGAGTTAACAGCACTTGGATCCGTATTAATGATTTCTACTACCTTTTCTTTTTCCCCACTTATGACTGCTTGTGATATTGATATGATTTGTTCCATAATGAACCTCCATGTATACAAATATTAAGTCCCCCTTAATAAATTCCATTAATAATCACATGTTCCTTTCTAAATAATTAAGTTTACATAATAATATTATTTTTATAATTCGTTATCCTAATAAAAAAACAACCCACTCTTGAGTAGATTGTTTTTGGATTTCATTTTTATAATTGTTTTTAAAAAATATCATTTTCACTTGCGACTAATTAACATTAATAAAAATGAAATGAAATTATATATTTAGTAGCCATGAGCTCTTTACATATCGAAACCGCTATTTACTTAAAATTAATAGTTTTTTATCATTCGAAAGCCAAAATGAATTTTATCCTTACATTCGAAAAATTTATATGTAGTAAGCGTCTATAACGGTACTCTTATCATACTAATCTATAACAATTCTGCCTTCTTCCCTTACCTGTATCCTTTAAAACATAAGACTTTAAAACGAGTGCTGTTAGTGAATCTGTTAATGTTTTATATGATAAATTTGAAAGAGCTAATAGATCGTTCGTATATAACATTCTATGTTTCTCTAATAATAATAGTACTAATCTTTCTGACGGTTTTAATGTTTCATCACTTTCTAGTATAAAATCTATATTTTTCATATTTCTACTACTTACTCCTTATATAAAAAAATGATATTAGTAGTTATTTAATATAAAAATACTACATAACAAATTTGAAGATATATCGAAATAATATAGCATTCAAACACTATTATACTATAACATATAAAAGGCATTTCCCCAAATTGGAAATGCCTTTTATATTTCTCCCTCTTACTTATATAATTGGTATGATTGTTCTAGTCCTATATTATATTTCGTATTATTGTCCGTCCATTCTCCCCCTAAGTTTCCTGGCCATCCTGATGTATTGGCAACATATTTTAGTAACTCCCAATCAACCAATCCTTTTTTCACACCGCGTTCATACGATTTAACCATATTAGAAATCGCTATTGTTGCATTTATTTGTGAATCCATTAAGCTCTCTTCCGATAATTGCGCTGGCGCTAAACCATCACGATGTAATTGAAACAGACCGAAAGATGTGCCTTTATCCCCTATCGCTTTTCGATTAAATTTTGTTTCATGATCAGCAATAGATAATGGTATCCACTCTGGAATACCATACCTCTTTGCAACTTCACTAATTACTTGTTTATTATTTTTAATCTCTTTCTGCTTTTCATAGTTAATATAAATTACATAACTTAAAGTAACTAACGTAAGTAATATGAATATATATTGTAGCGCCTTTTTCATCATTTCATCTCCTGCTTTGTATATGTTTCATTTTCTACATCTACTATAAAACTTTTATGTGACATTCATTTGACGAAATGATTTTAATTATACTAAGTCGTTACATTTTTAACTATCAATCTGAAAACTGCAATTCTTCTAAAAGACTCCTTCAATACATAAAAACAGTCAGCCTTTCATGTATAGTACATGAAAGGCTGACTGTTTTCCACTACACTTTTTTATGTATACAGTATATCCCCACTATAATAAAACAAATTGAAATTATCGATAAAGCTGTACCATGAATTTCATAAAATGCAGTAAAGAATTTCCCGTTTGATCTATCCCAACTTTCTAATGTACCCGCGTAATATATGTAAGACTGAATAGGAGAACACCCGAAAGAACATAAGTTACTCCAATATTTTTCATTATTAGCTCACCTCCATTAATTTTATTTGTGAATAAAACAAAAAAGACCTTTATACGTTAAAGATCTTTTTCATCTTATTTTTGTTACAAAAAACGCCAGAATCTAAAACAAAAACTTACTTTAGGATGTTCATTTCCATATATACATTAAAAGTTATAAGGCTACCAGCATCTTTTCAATTAACATTTATTACATTAAATGTTTCTTGCAATATGCGGTTTGCTGTAATGACTCGTTCCACCGCCACCTACTACTACTTTACCGCCTTTTTCGAAGATTAATAATTTACTTGAACCATCTGAAAGTAGCACTATTACTTCAGCATGGTCACTTGTCGCTACATAGATTACATAACCACTTTTGGAAATACAAGTTTCCCAATGCTTATCAAATTCTGATCTTACTACCCGATTTGAATACACTTGATTTTCAATTCTTCCTTGTTCTTCGTTTTCCAAATTTATTCCCCCACTTCCCTAAAGTGTCATTTATATTAAAATAACAGTCCTCTTTATAATAGTGACTGGCTTTAATATAAATAGTATATGTGGTTATTAGGAGAATGCTTGGACAATGAAAACGTAACAACATTTTAAATTTTACAATCGAAACTTCTCCTTAATGATTTCCGCTACTTCATTAGCACTCAAATGAGAATTATTAATTTTTATATACTCTTCTTTTTCAATTTCACCATGAAGAGAGTTTAATCTATGTGGTTTTTTAATTACGCTCTAATCCTTCAACTATTTCTGCTTCAAGTTCTACAAAATATACTGCTGCACCTTTTGATTCAAAATAATGAAAACTAACAGAAACATTTTTAATAAAACTCTAGCAAACAAATACAACCAATATAAAAGAGCTTACCTTAGTAAGCTCTTTTATATCATCCCTCTCATATACCTTTACTTCACAATCGGCAATGTTACTTCACTCAATTTTACCGCTAGTTTTGTTCCTGCTTTCGGTCTAATTGTATAATCGTAGTCACTTGCGATTAAGACGACTCCTATTTGATGCCCTGCTTTAAATACGTAATCATCTGGCTGCATGTCCCATGTAAATGTATAATTCTTACCGGGTTGAAGTGCCGTTGAATTTTCTATACTATTTAAGTTTTGTGGATCCATCCAACCTCTCGTTACAATTTCAGGCTTCGCTCCGCCGTAATCAACGAGTAAAGCGGTTAAATTTGAAACAGACCGATCAATATTACCTGTTATTGAAATTTTCGGCGTACCGCTTATTCGCATTTCATTTTGCAGTACAGGCATTGTATATACTAATCGATTTGCTACTTCTAGCTCTGGGTTTTCTACTAATTGATTCGATTTTATTTTTGCATCATCTACTAATGAGAAAACGTTGTTTACTGATCCCATACTTAATGGTAGATTGACTGCTTTATTACTTAAATACATACGAATTTTTGATGGTACAGCCGCTGGATCTGGCCAATTTTTTATTTTTTGCCACGTTTTATTTTCACGTTGCACATCAACCATCGGTTCATCCATAATTCCATTTTCAATTCCATATAACCAATAATCGAACCATTTATTTTGCGTTTGCTGCCAGTTATTACTTGTTGTCCCGCCATGTCCTCCTTGGTGTAACCACATTTTACGAGGAACATTATTTTCACCAAGAGCTTCCCACCACTGTGCGAACTGCTTCGTTTTTACATTCCAATCATTTAGTCCATGAACAACAAACACACTAGCCTTCACATTTTTAGCATCTTTTACATAGTTACGCTTATCCCAAAATTCGTTATAATCGCCTGTTTTACGATCTTGCCCAGCAGTAAGTTCTTTAATGATCGGACCACAAACTTCAGGGTTCTTTCTTGTCAGTACTGCTTCAGCCATATTATCTGTATCTTCTCCTTGATAACCTCCTGGCGCAATAACTGCTCCATTTGCACGATAATAATCGTACCAACTACTAATTGCTGCAATTGGTATAATTGTTTTTAACCCTTCCACTCCAGTCGTTGCGACAGCATTTGGCAATGTCCCATTATAAGAAGCTCCTGTCATTCCTACATTTCCTGTAGACCAATTTGCATTTACTTCCTTACCATCCTCTGTATATGCTTTTGCACGACCATTCACCCAATCAATAACAGACTTAGTCCCTAATATTTCTTGTGCATCTCCGGTTGTCGGACATCCATCTGATTTTCCAGTTCCGATACTTTCACCTAAAATAACTGCATATCCTCTCGGAACGTAATAATTTCCGTATGAACCAAGATTAACAGCTCCATACGGTTTTCCTCCATATGCATTCAATTCTTCATCAACATTATAAACAGGAACATCTTTTAAACCAGCTCGATATGGACTCATTTCATAAATAACGGGGACTTTCACATCTGGATTCGTCTTTGGACGCATAACCTTTACTGATACACGATCTTTTTTACCATCTCGATCACTATCAACTTCTGTCTCTACAAATAGATTTTCTACGATGGCTTCATCAAGTGAATAGATTGGCTTCGTCATCCCATTTTCTAATTCAATTTTCGTGTTTGACATTAAAGCCTCTGAAATTTGACCATTTAACATAACATTTTTGTCTTTTACGGAGCTCCCTTCATTATTTTCTGCATGTGCAGTCATACTAGAAACCCCTGAAGTAATTGTTAAAGATAATATAGTCGATAGTGTAATTGCTATTTTCTTTTTCTTCATGCCCTTCCCTCCCCATATATTCCTTCTCTTACTATACATTAAAAAAACAGAAAATTCAGTTTATATTCTATATAAACAGTTGAGAAATTTGTAGAACTAACTATCAAATCTTTTCATATAAAAGAAAAGGAACTAATCACAATTAGTTCCTTTCTATATACATATAAAATTGTATTTCCCCGTCTACTACCGAAACCCCGTATTCAAATCCATGCCTTTCTAAAATACTTTTTACTATCGCTAGTCCTAATCCTGTACCTGATTTTTCTTTACTACGAGAAGATTCTAATACGTAAAAAGGTTCCCAAATTTTATCTATCTCTTTACTGCCCTCAGCGGCAATACCATTTTGAATTTGAAAATACACAACGCCATTTTTCTGTTCTAATGTGATTTTTATATTTTGATTTGTTGTATATTTTATCGCATTAGAAATTAAATTTTGAAAGACCATTCTCATTTTATTTAAATCAGCATAAACAATTGTATCACCAACATTATAGTTTACTTGCAACTTGATTTCTTTCGACTCCAGTTCAATCTTATGCTTATCTATTATACTTTGGACTAGTGATTCAATAGAGAATTCTTCTTTTTGTAAAATATCTCTTTCTAGTTTAGAAAATCGCAATAACTCTTCAATTAAATTTGAAATTTGATCTGTTTGTTTAATGATTGTATCAACATATGTGCCATCATCTAAACCGTCTTTTATTCCCATAGAATATGCTTTTACTAATGCGATTGGTGTTTTTAATTCATGAGTTACATCGCCCATAAATCGTTTTAAATGTTCATTTCGATTTGTTAGATCTTGATGTGCTTCATGTAATTTATCACTCATAATGTTTATACTATTTGCTAAATCACCTATTTCATCATTCGTTTTAACTTTCGTCCGTTTAAATTTCAGACGTGAAATATCTTCTGCGACATCACTCAATTCATTCAGTGGTGTAGTGATTGTTTTTGAAAAAATCCAGACGAGCACGATAATAAGAAATAGTGAGAATCCCAAAATGTATAAATAAAATGAGTTAAGCGTTTTAATTACTTCATTGGAATGCGCGATAGAAACTCCTACTAAAATCAACATATCATCTTTCGCAATGTATTTCACAAAAAAACTAGATTTTATCTTTTCTTGATCATATATTTTATTCGATTGTCCGAGGTTCTTCACTTTCGTAATTTCTTCTTTTGTAATCCAAAGTTTATTCAATGCAACTCTCTTTTTTGTAAGTTGCATACGTAATTCTTCATTAATAGCATCTTCTGAACTATTTATTGATGTAGAAGCAATCGTAACATTACCTTCATTTTCAATACGATTTATAGCATCATCCAGTTCTTTACGCGGTATTGACTGTATTTGCGCTGTAATGCCTTCTAAGCTTTCGCGTGTTTTGTGCACATTATATTTTGGTAAAAAATAGTTAATTAATAATAAAGAGACCGTATAAATAAGGATGACTGTTAAAGAGATGCTGAAAAATAACTTTTTGCCGAGTTTATTCACACTCTTCCTCCAAACTGTATCCTAAACCGCGATGTGTCTTTATAATATTTCCTCCTATTTTTTTACGTAATCTTCTTACATGCGTATCAACCGTTCGCTCTTCCCCAAAATAATCAAATCCCCAGACGATATCTAACAACTTTTTCCTCGTTAAAATCGTTCCTTTATGATTTAAAAAACATTTTATTAATTGTAATTCTGTCTTTGTAATGTCTAGTTCTTTCTCATTTTTATATACTTTATTTTTGGTGAAATCTATTTTCAAATCTTGAACTTGAATAACATCTTCATGCTGTACAAGCTTTTTCGCTCGCGTAATTAGCACTCCCGGGTGAAATGGTTTTTTCACATACTCATCCGCCCCGCTTTGAAGAGCTGCTAATTCATCTTCACTTTCACTTTTCGCAGTAAGCATTAATACTTTTACACTCGAATTCTTTTTTATTTTCTGACAGACAGTAATACCACTACTTTTCGGCATCATCCAGTCTAAAATAGCTAAGTCAATTTTCTCATCATAAAATATTTGAAGTGCTTCCTCTCCATCTTTTGCTAATAAAACTTCGAAGCCTTCTTTTTCAAAATATGCTTTTAAAATTTTCAGCATATCTTGTTCATCATCCGCGATTAATACTTTCATTACATTTCCTCCATTACTTATAAACAAATATCAATTTTATCATACAACTTCTTTGTTACATCAATGTGACGTAAAAATATTTACAACGTTTGAGGGTATAGTAAGTGTGAGGTGTTGTTTCATGTTCAAAAAAATAGGAGTCATTACTCTTCTCTTCTTTTTATTATCAACAAATGCGTTCGCAAATACAAATCAACAAATTGAAGTATTTGATTGCAAAAAAGAAATGGTAGTCCAAAAACAATCTTTAGATTCAGCCATTCAAAAAGAAGCAGTTCAATACGCAAAATCAATTACTGGTCCATTTAAAAACTTAAATGTCGTTCCGAAAGATGGTCATATGATAAAAATCCCGTTATCAAAACCTGTTCCTATTACAAATCAATGGTTACATACAACAATCGATGAAGTACTCATTCTTCTCCCACTTAATGAAAAACCTTACATTATGCTTTACGATGATGAGAATAATCCACATTTTTATTATGTAAAAGGTGATCCGAAAACTTTATTGAAACAAATGAATGTTAAATTATAATAAATTAAAGAAAGATCCCACAAGTATCATTCGTGGGATCTTTCTTTATCAGTTAACAAGTTGAATTATTAATATGATTTTCATTTAAAAAATTAATAATCTGCCTTTTGTGATGATTATCGTGATCTACGAATTCCTTAATAATATATATAAGAGAATACGGCGTTCCAGTATGAGGACAATACGATACTCCATTGGCAGTTAAATGTTCCTTTAGCTTTCCAATAGACAGTCGGTTAAGCTCTTGAACAAGTAAATCTCTTTTAGCTTGTGCTTCTTCAAGAAGTTTCATCTTAGATACACCTGATTTTGCATAATTAGAGGCTAGTTTATTATATGTATCAAAGTCAGGGAACTCCATTCCCTGTCCATCTCTCACTGATGACAATGTCTCACGTAAAAGATAGTCATCCCAGTTCATAATATGAGATATGATTTCACCAACAGTCCATTTCCCCTCTGATATTGGCGCTGTCCACATTTCTTCTTTCATATCTTTCAATGTGGTTATCCAAATTGAATACTCTTTAAAATCATTAATAATTTTATTGTCTCCCATCATCTAATCCCCATTCTAATAATAGATCCAGATAAATTATATCATTAATCCATACGAACAGGAACAAACGTTCTTGTTGAAAGGTCAATAATAATTCACTACATCCTTTTATCTAAGTTTAGATAATGGCTCGTTCCTACATACATTGTCCCTTTCACAAATCCACTCGAAGTATAAAAGTAATCCCCCTGTTTAGTATCTGTATGTAAGACAACAATAGTAAAATAGGTTTTTGCATCGCTTAAGATTCTCCCTAATAGTAACCTCCCTAATCCTTTCCGCCGGTAATCTTTTGCAATATAAAATCTCCTTAATCGACCAATTTTTTTATCTTTCGTATACGGATCTTGATTTATCCCCCCAATTCCAATTAACGTATCACCTCGAAAAATGCCATATAAACATTCTCCCGTTTTACTAAATGTATTTCTTCTACTTTCATATTCATTTATTAGTTTTATTAAGAAGTTAAATCTTTCTTCTTTACTTTCCATAACAAGATGATTGATCTCATATTTAAACAAATCTTTAATCTGCTTAATTTGTATATTTTCCAGTTTAATCCCTCACTTTCTCTATCCAAATGTATCTTTTTGAAAAATAAGAATGCCCAAGAATATATCATCTCGAGCATTCATTTGAATGTAAACTTATTTAATTTGTTATGTAAGTATTCTTCAATTCTGGTAATATGCCCTTCAGTTCCATTAAATCATCAATTACTAAATCAGCATGAGCAAGTTCATCTTCTTGTGCAAAATCAAAATTACATCCAATCGCAATCAAGCCATTATCTTTAGCTGCATTTATATCAGATAAACGATCGCCAACTACCGCTGCCTCTTTTAAATCATATTTTTTCAAAATATTTTTTACTAAGTCACCTTTATTAAGCGATGAAATTTGTTCGATACTAAAAGTTTCAGTAACCCATTGCTCTAAATCATAATGAGATACGATTGCTTTTAAATAATCCGTTAAACCATTACTAGCTATGTAAATTGAGCAACCAATTTCTTTTAAATAATTAAAAACTTCTTTTACATTCGGATATAAAGCACCTTTCCCACTCTTTATGTTTTCAATTAATCGCTCTAAAAAATAAGCATCTGTTTGTTTTCTTACTTCATTTGAATGATCAGGTAATAGCGCTTCCCAAACTTTAGGTAAAGGAACACCCATAATTTCACGGTATTTATCAATAGGTGTTTCCGCATCCCATAATTGTAGTGAGCGTAAATGATCAAATGTATCATCTAGTGATAATTCTAAGATTTTATCTGTTTGAAATAAAGTTCCATCCATATCAAAGATTAGTGCTTGCAACATTTTATACTCTCCCATTCTTTACGTATTAACTACAATACAGTTTTACTCGAAATATGTTTAAGCATCTCAACAATAATTTCTGAACAATAATTCGCCGCAGTTTTCGCGAAATCATCATATGAAACTTGCGCCTCATCATCTGCACTATCAGAAATACTTCTTATAACGAGAAATGGTATGTCATTTATATGAGCGACATGCCCAATTGCCGCGCCTTCCATTTCAGTACAATGTGGTGCATATTCAGTGACTAATTGCTCCTTTAATTTTGAATCCTCGACGAAGCATTCTCCGCTAACGATTCTTCCTTCATGTACAGGAACATTTAAACTACTACTATTACAAGCTTCTCGCGCTAACTCTCTTAACTCTTTACTTGCAATAAAAGATTCTTGAAACGGAAATAAATTCTTCATTTGATTTTTACTAACATCATGATGAGTAACATTTGTAGAAATAACTAAATCGCCAACTTTCACATCAGGATGCAATCCACCCGCAACTCCTGTATTAATGATAGTGTCTACATCAAAATTATTAATTAATATTTGTGTACATGCGGCAGCATTTACTTTTCCTACACCACATCGCGTAATAATAATTTCTGTATCCATGTAGTTTCCTTTATAAAAAGGCATTCCCGCAATTGTATGTTCCTCTTTTATATGTAGTTTTTCTAAAAGTAAGTCTATTTCAATTTGCATTGCTCCGATAATACCGATTCTGTTCATGTATGTAGTCCCCTTTGTTAATTTGTAATCCCTTTAATCCTCTCCGCCATAACCGAAAGTAAAAACTTCGGCAATACAAGTTGTCTCTTTATTCTTTTTGGCTGCGACATTAATCTATACAACCATTCTGTTCCAGTATCTCTCATTATTTTCGGTGCTCTTTTTACAGTACCTGATATTATATCAATCATGCCGCCTATACCAATAGATAGTGGCACGTTTAATGTTTGTAAGTTATCATAGATGAATTCTTCTTGTTTAGGTGAACCTAACCCTACTAACAATAAATGCGGATTGAATTGCTTGATTTGAGCTTTTACTTCTTCTATTTCTTCACCGTTTACAAATCCATGCTGTCCTTTAAAATGCGCAGATGGATTTTGCTCTTTTAATTTTTCTAATGCTTTTTCATTACTTTCTGGTGCAGCTCCAAAAAGAAAGACACGATACCCATTTTCATTACAACATTTTATTAAATCGCGAGTTAAATCTGCCCCAGTAACACGCTCTTTCAACGTTCCTTTTAATATTCTCGATCCAATTATGACGCCAATCCCATCGGCTGTTATTAAATCCGCAGATAATAACATTTTTTTAAACTGCTTTGATGTAGCCGTGTTTTCCTTAGCTGACATAACAATTTCAGGATTTGCAGTTACTACAAATCTTGCTTTCTCTTGTTTTTCATGTAGCCAACCTTTTAATAAGCTTATAGCTTTTTCATATTCTAAAGTTGAAAAAGGTATTCCCTTTATAAGTTGGTGATCCACTATACTCTCCCCTTACATAAGCTGCAAATATTCATCAATATCTTTAGAAATTTGTATAAAAGCTTTATCCCAAAATTCATAGCTTGTTATATCTATTTGAAAATGTTTTTTCTTGAGTTCTTCTACTGGAGCTTTTCCGGTTTCTCGTAGAAATTCTTTATACTTTAAATGGAATGTACTTGAGTTTTGCTTCGCTATTTCTAATAAACTAAAACTTGCTAAATATCCAAATGTGTACGGATAATTGTAAAAAGGAACATCCGCAATATAAAATTGAGTATATTTCATCCACACGAACGGCTGATATTCACATAGAGCATGTCCATATGCTTCTTCTTGTGCCAATATAGATAACCTCTCAATTTCGTCAGCACTTATAGGACCTTCTTTACATTTTTCATAAAAATTCTTCTCAAACTGAAATGATGCTCGAATGGCCATAACATAATTAAAAGTATTTCTTATTTTCCAGCTAAGTAATGACTTTTTCATTTCTATACACTTTGTTGTTTCAATTAAATAGTTTATGAGTACTGTTTCAAAGAAAATAGACGCTGATTCAGCTGTACTCATTGGCAAATAATCATCTAAAAAAGAAGTAGATTGTTCAAAACTCATATTATGAAAATGCCAAGCATGTCCTAGCTCATGAGCAAGTACTCTTACACTATCTATACTCCCATCATAACGCATGGAGATTCGCGATTCTTTCTCACTGAAAAATGGAGCACAAAAACCACCTGGTGGTTTATTCTCTCTCGGTTCCGCATCTACCCATCCACTTTCTATCGCATTACGTGCAAATTCTGCTAATTCTTCATCAATATCTTTTAATGCATCATATATGTTTTGTACTGCTACTGAAAAAGGAATAATAGCCTCATTATTTTCCTTTACTGTCATAAGTTCATGCCATGTAATGGAAGCTTTCCCGTTCTTATACACGTTTACAGCGCTTACTAATTTATCTAGATTTTCTTCTGTCGCATTCCACATTTGTAATAAAACAGTTTCAGAGATTCCATTCGCTTGAAGAGATTGTGATAAAATCTCACTATCTTCTATTTCGTTACTTTTTATATTACGTAATCTCCCTATTTGATTTAATACAGTAGCAAAGATTTCTTTTTCCTTATTTAATGCGTTTGTTAGTAACTCGAAGACTTCTAATCTTTCCTTTTCATTATCACTATTCATTGCAATATTATTTGCTTGTCCAAATGAAAATTGCTTATTATTGTACTCTATTTCTAACCTATTCCTTAATTGTATGTACATATTTTCCCATGCACTTAGTTCGTCTTTTATTAACGTAGTATTAATAATCTCGGCAGTTTCCGCTTCACTTTGTTGTATTACTTGCTGTACTTCACTTTTTAGTTCTTTTACTTTCACAGTCAATATAGTATTATCAGATGAAACACTTTCTTCAGCCGATCGACAATACAAATAGTATTCTGCTTTTTCAATAGCTTTTATAAGTTTTGAAAGAGCCTCTACATCTTTTGCTACAAAATATTGTTCTTTCAACTCCATTATTGGAACGAGTAAGTCCTCATTCGAACACAAACGATCTAAGTCCCACGTAGCAATTTCATACATTTTTATAGCCGCCTCCTATTTTTACAAATAGTTACAGATATTTCTCCCTACCCAATTATATATGAAACCGCAATTTTTTAATATCTTTAAATATTTCGTTTTTTGATAAACAGCACTAGATTTATATTCGTTTCTTTCACCACTCAAACACAAATAGCATAAACACATGAATGATACGATGTGTAAAAAAGACAATAAAGTTATTTACTTTTAAACCTAAAACAAGCATAACCCCGTTCTAAATTTAGGACGGGGTTAAAATATAGTTGTATAATTTTCGATATAAGATACTTCACTGTACTTAAAAATATAACAATAAAGTCGTTTAAAAATCTAAGTTTTATTCAACAATAGCGCCTATTGTTGAATAATGTTCAATTTTAAACGAATAAAGCCATTAATATTAAATTTTGATAGCCGTCATCCAATTTTACACCCTTTGCTTTTCTACCCTCTTCAAAAAAGCCTAAATTCTTATATAACTGGATTGCACCTAGATTATCTTCCATTACCTCAAGACAAACTTTTTCAATCTTACTGTTATTTTTAGCCCAATTGATTAACGTTTCTAGAAGAGCTCTTCCAATACCATAATTTCGATATTCAGGTAGTATGGTCATTGCAAAAGCCCCTTGATGACTAATTTTTTCTTTGTTTCCGTTCTTAAAATCTATTGCACCGACTAACTTACCATCAACTTCAGCAATAAACTGTACATAATTTGGATTTTCATGATAAGCTTTTAACGTTTTTTGAATAGCATCAACACTCATCTTTTTTACACCCTCAACCGTACTTAGCATGTATGGAGCGTTTATTAAAGCTTTTGAAGCAGCATTTAGCATTCTTTCTGCATCCTGTTCTTTAGCTTCTCTAATTATTACTGTTTTTCCATCCTTAGATTTATAAGTAAAAACGTTAGTTGATAATATATTACACACACCCTTTCGGAATATAATTAATCGGATTTTTTAACTATTCCACAATTCTTAAGTAAGAGAAAGTCGTATCACCTTTTTCTGCAATCACCCTCCTTTAACTTAATAACAATTATTTCAAATATTTTTAATTTTGACAAGAAATCGTTCCGTTATATAGCTCGATTGTTGAATAACATGACTGGCGTTTTTTAAACAACTTTATTGTGTTTTAAACGACTTTATTGTAAATTAAACAACTTTATTATCTCTGTACACGATGACTGATATAAGTAACACTTCACCAATACCATATCGACCAATTATCACAGATTAAAAATAAAAAAGGATTGATCAAAAGATCAATCCTTTACTCTACTTCATTTAAGAAAAATAACGTTATAACGCCAGGACCTGTATGTGCACCGATTGCTGCACCAATTGTATTTACAATAAATACTTCACAGCCAAATCTTTCTGTAATTAATGCTTTTAATGCTTCAGCTGTTTCTAAATCGTCACCGTGAGTCATACCGATTGTTTGACCTTTAAGATCTTTTCCGCGCTCTTCCATAATATCTACAATTCGGCCAAGTACTTTCTTTTTCCCTCTTACCTTTTCAAGTGGTACAAGTTTTCCTTCTTCTACGTTTAAGATCGGCTTAATGTTTAGTAAACCACCGATAAAACCTGCTACTTTACTTAAGCGCCCGCCTCTAACAAGGTACTGCAAGTCAGCTACAGTGAAAATATGTTCCATATGGTTCATTAGAAAATCAACACGTTTTAAAATATCTTCTTTTGCTGCGCCTTCTTTTGCCATTTTAGCAGCTTCTAAAACGACAAGTCCTTGACCAAGCGAAGCACATTTCGTATCAATAATTTCTAAATCTAAATCTGCATATGTTTCTTTTACTTCCTCTTTAATGACAACTGACGATTGATATGTACCAGACAGTTCAGATGAAAAAGCTAAATATATACAAGAATTATCTTCTTTTGCATAAGAAACAAATTTTTCTTGGAAAGTTTCAAGTGAAGGCAATGACGTTCTATAAACAGCGCCTTCTCTCATTTTTTGCAATAATGTAACTGAATTTAATGTAACTCCATCTAAATACTCTGTTTCTGCTTCATCATATACACGGAGTGGAATTAAATCAATATCATATGCCTGCAGCAATTCTACCGGTAAATCCGCCGCACTATCCGTAATGATTTTAACACCCATTTTTAAACCTCTATTCTGTTATAAATATATAAGAAATAAAATAAAAAATATTACTTTTAAATTATATACGTAAAACTAAAATGAAGAAAGGAAAAGACTTTATATTGTATGCACTATTATTCAAAACTTGAACTGCAAATAAAAATGATTTCATTTTAGCCTCTTTTTACGACTTATTACACTGTGTATAATGAGAATATTACATTTTTTCTGAGGGAGGATACATATGAGTATTCAACTAGCTACATCTAATGATTTAGAATGGATTAATAATCACTATGAATCGATAGGATTTGTACCAAGTGATTTAACACGAGACACAGTTGCGATCGTTACATATCACAACGAGTATGCAGGTGTTGGACGATTAGTCCAAATAGATGAAGATACTATTGAAATGGGTGGGATTTTTATTCTCCCTAAATTTAGAGGTCTACAATTAGCTGGAGAACTTGTCTCATTTTTAGTACAAACTGCGAAAAAATTACAAATACAAAATGTGTTTTGTCTTCCTTTTGAAGAACTAGAAAGTTTTTATAAAAAATATGGCTTTACTGAAGTTAATACTACGAAAGAAGTTGTCCACCCAATTATTCTAAAAAAATATAATTGGTGTTTGGAAAATTACGATAAACATGTTTTACTATTTAAGTTGTGAGTTTTGTAATAAAGGAGTGAATACATTCTATATTACGGCTTAGGTTAAAACAAGGAATTAACTATGTTATTTAATTAACTTATTTATTCAAGCAACATATACGCCAATCTTATGTCCGTTTTAAATAAGTGTTAGCAAGTTCGTTGACAAACTTGTTAGCACTTTTTTTAAACATACCCTTGAAGAAATTCATACAATTAAGTAACTATCCTAGCTAGCAATAATATCATCCTTCATAAATATGAAAATGAATTCATTGAGGATAAACCGTTTGGAGGATATTCTATAGCACTAAATGATTTACAAAAGATTACGCCTTGGTACGCAATGAATAAAAATAATGAGCTAATCAAGGGAATATAATCATTTTTATGTAATTCGCACTTGTACTTCCTGTTCTTGTATCACTTGAATGATTAATTCCAATACAATATTTTGTGCTAACTGATACACATTATCATGAAATGTACTTTGTTCTGATATGTATTCAATACATTGATAAATATAGCCTTCTACAAATAAGCTACCTTTTTCAACTGTAAATGCATTTTGTCCATTCTTTTTTACTTTTGGCACTAAGAATTCAGTTTTTGTCAAAACAATCTCCTGTTCCACCTCTTTTATTCCTATGACTTTTTCTGTAAATACAACTTTTTCTCGTAAACTAATTTCACCTTTATACTTCCCTATTTCTATTGGTAGTCTGGCTGTTATACTATTATTTACTTCTCCTTCATTTCCACTCTCTAATATTATACTGTGGATAGGTATCCATGTAGATGTCTCTACCTTATTCTCTTCATTATTCCCTTTAACTTTTTGATTATATAATTCAACAAGCACTCTCTTTTCATGAAGATTTAAAGAAACTAATTTACAATAAGCCTCCGAATGATACTGTTGCACTGTAGTTAATAACTTAGAATCTAATTCACTCCCCTCTGCATCTTTTTCATTTCGAAATACAAATTCATCTTGATTTTTCACATTTATTTTTGGAAATACTTTAAAGCTAGACACTTCTGAAATAATAGAAAATGGAGTTTTCACTACCATTGAATGCACTGAAGTCTCTATTTTTGATCCTAAACCTATACTTTCTCTCTTTGATTCAGTTTCTTCACTTTTTTTCTCTGATTCATTTACTACTTCTACTTTCTCTAATCCAATCACTTTATTTTCTTTTGCTGGTTCAGTCTCTTCACTTTCTTTCTTTGATTTAATTGCTTTATCTTCTTTTTTCAATTCAGTTTCTTCACTTTCTTTCTCTATTCCAATTACTTTATCTTCTTTTTTTGACTCTGTTTCTTTACTTTTCTTTTTTTCTCTTATTTCACGCGAATCATCTTGAACATTCAGCATTTTCCCTTTGTAAACTTTGTTCCATATTCCTTTACCAACCAATGGCTTATCCATCACCATCCCCCCATCTGATGAAATCCATAAAAATATATTATTTTTACGCGACCATTTCATCATTATATATGTTTTATAATAATAAAAAAGACATTGTCTTTTTAATAAAGACAATGCTTTTTTATTTTTATACTTGTACTTGTTGTACTTGTAAAACTTTTAAAGTAAGATCTAGTACAATTTTTTCACGAAGAGTTCCAAATGGCTCGTTTAATTCTGTTGGACAAGGTGAAAAGTCTAATTCGAAAAATTGTGCGCTTACTAATTCACAATATGGTTGTTCGTTATAAAAAACTGCATTTTCGAAGAAATATTTGTCTAAACGTGGTAAATCACCGTTGTTAGGATTAATAAAATGAGAAGTAGTGTCTGAGGAAGAAGCTACTAAAGCTAGTGATAGGAAATCAGCTTCTGTTAGATCTGCAAAACCAGAAAATGGAACATTTGCAATGCGGTCATATAGAACCCCATTACACTCATCATTTGCATATTCAATATTTTTACGAATATACCCTTGTACAAATAATTTTCCTCTTGTAACTCGGCGGTAAGGTGTACCAACTACCGGAGTAAATGCTACAGGAACTAACTTACATTGTGTTAAAAATACATTTTTTAACACACGTTTAATCTCAGTTGCTGGAGGATCTAATGAAATATCAGATTCTACAACAATTTGAATTGTTCTTTCTGCTAATACAACTGGTATTTTTACGATTGGTGCTCCTGGAGTAACAATTGGTGTTGCCGCAGCATCACTTAATGGTGTTTGGGTTTGTCCCGCTACCTGACATGGTACATTAATTGGGCATTGTTCACTCATATTTTATAATCTCCTTTATATGAAAAATTTAGAACTTTTTAACTCTCTATACTGTATATGTTTGTCTTCTATTAATGCGTGGGTTTGTATCATAGACACTTTTATCATTTACAAATAAAAAGAGTACTCTCTCTTTAATAGTCAAATACACATAACTTAATATACTTAATTTTCATGTATATTTACCTATAAAAAATAGAATTTCTTAACTCTCAACGTGGAAAAATACAATGATACGTTAATTAAGTTCAATAGTAAAAAAGATAACCATATTTTCGAAGAAACTTTCAAAATCTATTCTTCATTTTATAATATCCATGTAACAGCAATTTAATATTGAAAGCACCTTATTGTTTATAAATAAAAACCGACTTAATAAAGTCGGTTTTTATACCTAAATTGTTGTGGAATCACTTCATCTTTATGATTCATATCGTTTTTTTACTCTCACCTTTTCCAATAGAATTTATCAATACTTCTAATGAAAACAATCTTGTCGTTGTTCTCCCCTCTAATACTATTAATTAACATCTCTCTTAATGCCTTTAGCTTAGGTAAAATTATCTTTGTATATTTTATCTTTGTAATTATAAAAAAGGACCAATTGATGTTAATTTAATTAGTCCTTTTTTATGTTGTACAATTCAATTCGTACAAACTCGTTCAATTACCTATTATTCACAAAATAAGTATCATACGTCTTATCAAAAACATATCCTAGCTTTTCTGCTAGTTTTGCAGATGTAGTATTTGCTGCATCCCAGTTTGGATATATCCCTTTTTCTAAACAGTCCAAGATTAACGCTGCACTAACTATAGTTGCTAATCCTTTTCTTCTATGATTGTGATCAGTCGCAACTTCAATTTCAATGCCATTATCATATATACTATACGATGATGCACCGCATACAACTTCTCCTTTATACAAAATACTATAACCTATACCTCGATTTATATAATCTTCTACCGTTTGAAATTGACTTGTAAAATCTTCGGAGACCTTATGTAATGTAGGGATATTTACGATATGTTCATCGATTCTTCGTAACTCGTATCCTTTTGGAAGCGCTGATATAAACGATTGTAATTTTGAATGATCGAAAACTTCCGCATTCCGTTTAAATTTATAGCGTAAAAACTTATCTATTTTTCTTTCGTAAAATGTTTCTAAACGCTTTTTCCACTCTTCACTATTTACGATTACTAACATTCTATCAGGAATGTTACGTAATAACTCGTCTGTTTCCTTCACATTTGGATCTCCAGTATAAAATGTGAAAATCCCTACTGTAACTTGCGCTATTGTCGGATTTTCAAGATTATTTACCCAAGCGGTGCCCATATGTCCTTGTAAATAAGAAAGTAACACAACATTATTAAAATCCTCAAACAGAGAAACTAATTTTTTTCTAGTATGTATATTTGCTTCATATATCATTTACATTCCCGCTTTCTATAAAGTCAATATAACTCTATATCTTTATGAATCCACTTAAATAACTTTTTTTACTCATCCGTTTATTCGTCATATAAGCAAACGCCTATTACACTTAAACTTCATATAATTATAAATTATTCACAAATATAAAATTATTATAACATCTATTCAAAAAAGAAAACTTCACTTTTTTGATTTTAAAATACACATCTTTTTATCTAAATAAAACATATTTATTGATAAAATTTTATACGTATACCAAATCTATCTAAATAACTGTAAGATTTATTTATAACTAAGCTTTTTAAGGGGGATTATAAAATGTCTGATTTCTATTCTCGTCTTTCAAAAAGTGATGCCGCTGTTCTTCTAGTGGATCATCAAACTGGCCTGATTTCTAGCCTAGTGCGTGACTATGGTGTTGATGAGTTCAAGAATAATGTTTTGGCTCTTGCTAATACCGCTAGTTTTTTTGATTTGCCGGTTATTTTAACGACTAGCTTCGAAGACGGTCCTAATGGTCCACTCATGCAGGAATTAATTGAACTATTTCCAAATGCTCCTAAAATAGCGCGTCCTGGACAAATTAACGCGTGGGACAATGATGAATTTGTAAAAGCTATTGAAGCAACGGGTAAAAAACAGCTAATTATCGCAGGCGTAGTTACTGATGTTTGTGTTGCGTTCCCGGCTCTATCAGCTGTAAATGCAGGGTATGAGGTATTTGTTGTAACGGATGCATCTGGAACTTTTAGTAAACAAGTTGCTGATGCCGCTCTTATGCGTATGGCTCATGGAGGGGTACAACTCATGAACTGGTTTAGCGTTGCAGCTGAATTACAGCGCGACTGGCGAAATGATGTTGAAGGCTTTGGAGCTTTACTTGCTAAGCATCTTCCAAGTTATCAAAATATCATCGGAAGCTATATGGGAGCTCAAAAAGAATTTAGTAAATAAATTAATCAATCCTTGATTTAACTTGATATCAATTCCGAATAACTATGTAATGTAAAGACTACCAACAGTAATCTACATAATTAAGAAAAGGGCTATTGAAGTAGCCCTTTTCTTAGTTGCTTTACAAATTGACCTCTTTCATTACATTTAAGTTCACTTAAATAATATTTTTCTAGCTTTACTGTAATGGGTCCCTTCATAAATTATTGTAAAAAACCGTATCCTGATAGAAATTTGTACATAGCAATAAAAAATATAACTAACCATCCTATTTACTTCTAACATTCATATTAACAAAGCAATTTTTTCGTTCATACAATCCAATTCGTATATGTAAAAACCCTCATTATCTTGTAAGAGGGTTAATCAATATAAATACGTTATTTCTCCTTCTTAGAAGTAAAGGATTCTGTAGCGCCATTTGTATATATTTTAGTCAACTGAATAATTGATGTGTACGTATTATCGTCATTCTTTACCATCTTTTTCAACTCTTCTATTTCAGCATTACCAGTTCCACTCTCTATTCTCAAACAGTTCGAAATGTTGAGGTATCCACTCGATGCGAAAAGAATAATAAACGTAAGATCTGGGAAATTAATGAACAGTAATCCGAAGTTCAAAGGATTTGCAGCCGTATCCGATAATATCAATCGAAAATCTAATAGTTCTGGCACTTGAACAAAATCTTTAGAAACAATCGCTTCACCTACTATTGTAATTTGCTTTACTACATTCCCAAGTTCATCTGTAAATTCAATACATCTAGGCGCATCAATTGTTTCTGCTTGTAGAGATAAATTCAATTCAGAATTATAAAAGTCGAAAAAGAGTGTGCTTCCCTCCGTTAAACACTGTGGACAAACATTTCCAAGGAGACTAAAATCCTCTTCAATAAATTTAACTTTTGCTTTACAACTACACACTTTTCCTATTCGAATCGCATCAATCTTTGAACAATCTACAAAAATAACATCATTGTCCTCTTGTACAAATGACACGATACCTTTCATCTTGTTAAATGAAAGAAAATAGGATACAACAATTTCCTTTCCGGCTATTACGATACTCTCAACCTTAGTAAAAGGTTCTAGACTTTGTAAAAATTCACATATGCTATTTTGACAACATTTACAATTTCGTTTCGGCTCGCAATCCACTTACATTCAATCCCTTCCCTATATGTTTTTATCTAATACACATAATATGAGCGGGATATAAGAAAAGCTTGGACAATATAATTTTAACGTAAGGATATAATTATTTATTCATAACATTAATAAGGAAATTACATCAATAATAAGTAATAACACATAATTTTTACTATAAATACATATAACAATTTCATCTTTCAATGAAAAAGCGTTATAATGAGGTGTAGCCTCTACGATTACGTTATAAAGGAGATTAAAACAATGGCTAAAATTAAAGTGTACCAAGCAAAAGAAGAAAATATGGAAGCAATAAAAAACATCATTGATGTTGAGGAACAAAACCCAACTGCTGAAAACTTACAAAATCTATACGCATGTGTATTAGAAACTGAAGATATGGCATTGCCTGAATCATACATTGAAGAAGATATCTTAATTGATTCTATGGAAGTTATGGTTAACGCTTCTCAGAGCAAACTAAGAGACTTAGGTACATACGATGTAATCGAAGTTCAAAACAAGGGTAAGAAAACACAAATTTTATTATTAGCAGACGAAGAATACGAAATTATCGAAGGCTAATCTAAATCCGTACATATGAAAAAAGCTCCTTTCAAAATTGAAAGGAGCTTTTTCTTTACGCTTTTGATGTTTCACTTTTTACCTTGTTTTGTTTTTTCTTAAATACCATGCGCTCATTTCCCATAAAGAAAATGAATACTAATGCTAAACCTGCTGGTACTAACGCCCACATAAATGTTTGAACGATTGAACTAGAAAGAGCGTCAATAATTTTATCTAATATTTGCGGCGGAATTTGAGATCTTGCCGATTCTGATAGAATAGCTCTTGAATCTCCTAAAGCGTTCGTATTCATCCCCCCGCTCATACCTTTAAATGCCTCTTCTAGCTGGTTCTGGAAACCAGTTCTTTGAATCATTCCAAAGATCGTAATACCAAGCGTCATACCTAATGAACGAATGAAGTTACTCGTTGAAGTCGCAGACCCGCGTTGTTCCATACCGAAGTTGTGAATAGCTGCCATACTTAGTACAGAGAATGAGAAACCGACTCCAAATCCGATAATAATCATATAAATCGTTAATAATACACGACTTGTTTCTGGCGTTAACGTGCTTAATAAGAATAATCCAAGTAGCATAATAACAGCAGAAATAATCATAATGTTTCGGTAGCTAAGCTTAGTCGTTAAAAATCCGCCTAACTGCGCTGTTACGACTGATCCTAACATCATCGGTAAAAGTAACAATCCTGAGTTTGTTGCAGTCCCGCCATATACACCTTGAATAAATAACGGAATGTACACAGTTGCTGACATAAATGCAGCCCCGTAACATAATGCAATAATTGTACTCATTCCGAATAAACGTTGTTTAAACATCTCAAATGAAATGATTGGTTCTTCTACTTTTCGTTCAATAACAATAAAAGCAATTACTAAAATAGCGAACCCAGCAAATAAACTTAAAATAAAGCTAGAATCCCAATCATATTTTTGTCCGCCTAGTTCTAGGGCAAACATTAAACAAACTACTGCACCAACTAAAGTAATTGCGCCAAACCAATCAATCTTTTGCTTTCTATGAACTCGTGACTCTTTATAAAATAATGTAATAAAAATAAGTGCTAAAATTCCAAGTGGTAAGTTAATATAAAATACCCAGTGCCAGCTAATATAATCCGTAATATATGCGCCAAGTAATGGCCCGAAAATACTTGATAAACCAAATACTGCTCCGAATAATCCACCCATTTTCCCGCGTTTTTCTGGAGGGAAAATATCAAAAACGATAGTAAATGCGATCGGCACTAGTGCCCCGCCGCCAATACCTTGAATGGCACGATAAATACCTAACTGTGTAATATTTTCAGCAGTTCCACAAAGTGCCGAACCAATCATAAAGACGATTAAACCGAAAATAAAGAATCTCTTTCTACCATACATATCTGATAGTTTACCGAAAATCGGCATGCCTGCCATTTCTGCGACCATATAGGCAGAAACGACCCATACAAAGTTTTCAAGGCCTCCTAAGTCACCAACAATCGTTCCCATCGCTGTTACGACAATGGTATTATCCATTGATGCCATTAAAATACCTAGCAATAAGCCCGCCACAACAAAGCCGAGCTTATTATTCTTCTCAACCATAACCTTGCTCTCCCTCGCATTACTTATATTTGTTTATGTTCTTTTACGACTGCATTACCTTTTTGGTTAAAACTAGTATGATATTCTACAACACTAATTTCACATCCTGGACCAATGGTAACGTTGTTTCCTCTTACTACTTCAGCAATCGTATGCTCTAAATAAATCTCATCTCCTTCAATGATAGACGTTTGGAGGCTTCCTGCGTCACTTGTAAATGGAATGAATCTCGCTTTTTTACGAACGGAAATCTTCTTACCACCAATTTCTCTCACTTTACTTCCTTCATAACGAAGTGAAATTTCTATATTTTCAGCATTAAGTAATCCATCACTTTCAAGACCACCCGTTAATGATAATTCCTCTAGTTCGATATCTCCTTTCACATTTAAAGCGCCTTTCACATCTACGAAATCACCAGTTAACTTCCCCTTAACTTCTATCATACCCCTTACTTTTATTTTTTCAATATGAGCATCACTATTCATTTGTGTATTTCCGTATACTTTTACATATTCCGCAGTTACATTTCCTTGTACTTCACTATCTCCATACACGACATAATTTTTCACTTTCATATTGCCACGTACATCACTCGTGCCGTACGTTTTAAATTCATTACAACTCATATCATTAGAAATCGTTCCTTCGCCGCGTATCTTCACTTTGTTATAATCTCCACCTGCTGAACTACCAGAACCATTGACAGTAAGACTATGTTGATGTCCCATACTCATTTCTCCCTTCCTTTAAACCTGCTTAATTTCTTTTACATTTGCACTTTTATCAACAGTAAGAACACCAGTATATTCAATAAGTTCAATCTCACAGTTCGGTCCTACTGTAACATTGTTTCCCCTTACCGTTTTTATGTGCGCATAATCAATATCGATATTGTCACCTTCTAACAATTCAGCTTCTAACTGTAAGCCAAATACTGTTTTAAATAGTCTACTAAAAGCGCTCAATCTATGTTTTACTTTAATGGTTTGGCCACCAATTTCTTTCGCTCTACATGTACCGTGAATATTTATATTAATTTCATCTGCGCTTAGTAATCCACCAACTGTAAATTGCCCTTCTGAAGAAAAAATATCAACTTCACAATTACCATCAATCGTCGCTTGACCATTGATTTTAAATTCTTCACCAGTTACATTACCACCTATCGTCCCTTTTCCTGCAATTTTCAAAGTGGTCGCCTTTACATCTTGTGTAATTGTCCCTTTCCCATCGATTCGCATCGTTTCTGCACTAACTGTACCCTCAACTTTGCCTGATCCGCTAATTCTCGCATCGCCACTTTTCAAATCACCAGTAACAGTTCCGTAACCATTACATTCAAATTGGTCGCATTCAACGTTTCCATTAACAGTTCCTTTTCCATTTAGTTGCACTTTATGAAACTCTCCACCGTTTGATGAACCATATCCATTTATAATTAAATTTTCTGTACGCATTATTTCTCCTCCACTACAACAGTTTAGTTTTTAATGCTTCGGTATATTTCATAATTGCTACACGTAAAACAATCTTTGTTCCCTTTTCAAAGATTAAATCCTCAACGCTTGATACTAAGAAGCATGTAGAAATCCCTAACTTCCGAATAATAACTAAGTCACAATTTTTATGTTTAATCGCTTCATAATTTTCACGTAAAACTTGTAAAACCATTTTCCCTTCTTCTAAGCTAACGTCTCCTGATTGAAGAAGTTCTTCTAACACGTATACATAAAGAATATCTGCAAATTGAAAATCTGCCGTTTTGTTCGTTTGCTCCATGAAAAATTGTAAAACAGTCTCTGATGTAATTCCTTTACGGATGAGATCTTCTTTTGTTAAAAAAATCTCTGTTACGCTTGGTGAAAACATATTTGCCAATTCATCAAGTGATAGATCTTCTTTCATCGTTTGAATTTTATCAATACGCTCTAATATCTTTTCTTTCGGAAAAAATGTTTCCTGACCTGTGAACGTTGACTTCCGTACAAACCAATCTTCCGGTATTAAATTTTTTCTCTTCCACCTATATAACTGTCCGTATGAAATACCAGTTAGCTCTAATAAATCTTTTTTTGAAATTAAATCTGTACTCAACTGTATAACACTCCTTCCTAATATCAATGTAACATAACACTGTTACGCTGTAAATAGACTTTTATCGCAAATAGCGTAACAATGCGTAAAACAAACATGTCTTGCACACAAAAAAGGCTCTTACACATCTCATAAAAAATGCGTAAGAACCCTTATATATCATAGCTTAAACCATATTTCATAAAAATCAATCCAACCTTGTGAATTAATTATTATATTTTGTATTTTTTCGTGTGAACTTACTTGCTGTTTGTTACGATACAAAGGAATGATATGAATTTGACGTAACAGTGTATCCTCAATATCGCGTAACAGTGTAAGTCGCTTCTCTACTTTACTCTCCATAAAGTACGGCTGCAATGTTTCGTTAAAGTTTATATTACTTTGCTGATGAATAAAACTGTTTTTTGTAAGAAACATGTATAGTAAACTTTCTTCAATACGCTCGCTAATTGTCGCACTATCATGCATAATATCAGCCTTTTGTATCGTACTTATTTGCAACAACTCTTCTGTTTCAAGAAATTCAATATCAATTTTAATTCCGTATTTCGTACACTCTTTTTGTATCCAATTGGAGTCTTCAACATGATCTTGTCCTGTAAATGTGTATAGTCGCAATGTCTCATTACGGTAAGAACTTTCTTTAATAAGAGTATTTATGTCCTCATTTATATGTATTGTACCACTCTTTGTTAGCACCAATTCTTCGGCTATCTCTCCGCGCGCTCCTTGTAATTCCGCAACAATCGCCTTGCTATGAATGATTTTATATAAAGCTTTCCGAAACGTCTTATCTTGCATGGGCCCTTCTTTTGCAGTATTTAACGTAATGTATGTTACATTCGACTCAAGTCGAGTTAGTTCTTTATGATGCTTTTCTATATCTTTATATCGTGCTTTCGCTAAAACATCGTACGTATTAACACTGTGCTCTACATTCCATAATTCAATTCGGTTGAGAAAAGGTCGCTCTCGAAAATAATAATCATGTGCTTCTAGTACGAATACATCCTCATTATTTTCACATAACTGAAACGGTCCTGTACCAATTAAATTACCTTTTTCATCTTCACTCACAATAGAACACTGTTCTGAACTTAAAACATGTAAAAATAACTTATTATCTGTAGATAAATGAATCTCCACAATGTAGTCATCTAGTATATGTAAGCTTTCTACATGCTGTAACATCCAAGCATGCGGATTATTTTTAGCTTTCAAGAACCGTTCAAATGTATGTATAACGTCATGCGCGATAAATTCTTTCCTGTTATGAAACTGAACACCTTTTCGTAAGTAAAAGGTCCATATATGTTTCTGATCATCATACTCCCAATAAAACGCCAGTCGTGGCTCTACATTGTTTGTACTTCCGTCTACATACACTAACGTGTCATATATATGTTTGACCATATGACATTCCGAACGCATCGTAGCGTATACAGGATCTAATGCAATGTCTAGATTCATTTGAACTTGCAAGCGGAGCACATCTCTTCTCCCTTGAGATGTCCTTTCAACTTGATAACCAAATATCGAATCTATCCAAGTTTGAAATTGAGCTTGGAGCGATGGGAAATACGAGATATACCTTTCAATAAACGCGTTTCCGCTTTTTACGTCCCCTTGTTTCGTTATTTCTTTTCCTCTTTCTAAAATTAAGGAAAGCGGATGTTTTTGAAATAACAACTTTGAACGATTCCCTCTTCCTCGGCCAGGAAACCACACAATCCAATGTAATTCTTCTAATTTTTTTATGATTAGTTTACTATTCCGCTCTGTACAAAATAATGTTTCGGATATATTTTGTATTGTTATTTCTAATTGCTCCCCCTCTGCTCTCCCTTTTCCATACTGGAGCCATAGGCTCATATATTGCTCCAAAATGCTCATAAAACGCCCCCCTAAAAGATGAAAAATCTTCCCCTTTCATTCTACCCTTTTTCATTTGTAGCTTCCATCTTATCATTTTAATATAGAAAGGAGGAATTAGAAATGAATCATCTTTTAAAACGTTATAACAGGCCAATCCTCATTCGGTTGTTCGGTGAATTGTTAGTCCGGACGACTGAAGCAATGTTAGCTATCATTTTTATCGTTCACGTTAATAAAGTGTTAAATGGTAATGTCATCGTTACAATGCTTCTTTTCGGATTACAGCCTCTCGCTGATATTGTATTTACATTAATTGCTGGAGGTGCAACAGATAAATACGGTCGTAAGAAAATCATGTTACTCGGCTTAATTTTACAAGCTTTCGCCGTAAGTGGATTCGTTTTTGCTGAATCCGTCGCCTTTTTCGCCTTATTATATGTCGTAAATGGTATTGGCCGCTCTTTATACATTCCGGCACAGCGCGCTCAAATTGCTGACTTAACAAGAGCAGAACAACAGGCCGAAATATTTGCGGTTCTGCAAACGATGGGAGCAATTGGCTCTGTAATCGGCCCATTAATCGGTGCTTTTTTCTATAATAGTCATCCTGAGTACTTATTTATTGCACAAGGTGTGACTCTTACTCTTTATGCTGTACTCGTATGGACTCAGCTTCCTGAAACAGTTCCACTCATAAAAAACGTTAATAAAACGAAAGAAGTATATTCACCAAAACATTTCATTTCGAAACATTACGCTGTGTTTGGACTTATGGTTTCTACGCTACCTATTAGTTTTTTCTATGCTCAAACCGAATCGAACTATCGTATATTCGCCGAAAGTATATTTCCAGATTTTCTATTCATACTTGTATTTATCTCAACTTGTAAAGCAGTCATGGAAGTTATTCTTCAAATTTTCCTTGTGAAATGGTCTGAGCGATTTTCTATGCCTAAAATCATTGTTATTTCTTATACTAGCTTTACTTTAGCTGCGATTGGCTACGGTTATTCCACAACAATATGGTCATTATTCTTTACATTACTCTTTTTAGTAATTGGGGAAAGTATTGCTTTAAATCATTTACTACGATTCGTTTCACAAATCGCTCCAAGTCATAGACGTGGATTGTACTTTTCTATTTACGGTATACATTGGGATATTTCAAGGACTTGCGGGCCTTTTGTAGGTGCACTATTATTAAGCAAATTTAGCGGCAGTACTCTATTTTATATTTGTGCCTTCTTATTAATAATTGGCGGTATTATTCAAGCTTTTTTTGTTCAATCGTTAGAAAAAAGCAAAGTAAAAGAGCTGTCCCTATAGGAACAGCTCTTTTATTTAACCTGCCATTTTATTAATACTATCCTCCGGTGAGAACACAGAAATATGATCTACTTTACCAGTAGATTTCGGAATAACGAATTTCAACTCAAACTGATTATTTACTTTATAAATGTATATTTTATCATTACCGTTGGCTTTAACAGACGCTGGTTTTCCTAAAGCCTTTTCGATCTCTTGTAACGTAATCACTTTAAGTTCTGAATGGTAAGATCGCACGTCAAAGACTTGTGATCCTTTATTAAAGCCAAATGCAACATTTTTATTTGTAAACGTCGCATACATCCCGTTTCCTGCTTGCTCCGTCTTATTTGCTTTCCCCCATGCCTTCTCTATTTCTTCAATATCACCTGAATGTGCTGCATATGGAACATTAGGTACTTTACCTTCTTTCGCTAGCTCAAATAAATCTTTAATATGGTTAATTGATTTTGGATTAGAGTCTTTTGAAGGTTTTGATGAGTCTTGATCTTTTGGTTTTTCCACAGGGTCTTTCTCTTTTTTCGGAGCAGTCTCCTCATTCTTTTTACTCGTTTCCGGCTTATCGTTCTTTTCTTCCGTACTATTTTCTGATGTTGGATTTGTTTGTTTCTTTTCTTCTGTACTCTTACAAGCGGTTAATGCCATTACACACGTTAAAATCAGAAAAAATATAAGTACTTTCATATATACTTTCATCATTTTCAGCCCCCTCTTCAACATATTCACTTTTGTAACCATTCCATTACACTACTCTTCAAATTATTTTCACTCCAAAAAGTAAGTGCTTCTCTTTCCCCGAAAGTATGTACTGCATACTCCATATAAGATGTTCCCAAAAAATAACCGAGTCGATTGTATCCGAAATAATCCCCGCCTGATAGACGGAACCATTCTTTCTCTTTTTCAGCTGTCCATCCTTCAATGTAATCTTGTAAAAAACGTTTCTTAATCTGCTTCTCATTTTCTTTATAACATTGGACCATGGATCACCGTCACTATTATATGAATAGTAAACAGACTCACTTAAATCTTTAACAATTTGTTTTGACAGATAAGTTGCAACACCTTCACGATACAAACTTACCGACGCATCAGTCCATTCAGCATTAGTCCAATCCATTCCGCTCTCTTGTAATACGAAATTATGATATATATGTCCGATTTCATGAGCAACGATAACACGAAGATGTTCCCTTATAGGAGATAATTTTTCTACCGCAAAATAGATATCCCCAATAATCTGTCTTTCCACAAATGCATTGGAACCAAATGCGCCAACAAATAAATGAAATGTTACATTTACCTCAAGGCCAAATTGAGCACGATAGCCTTCACTTACTTCTTGAATGATAGATGGTAAAGTTTCCGAAATCATAAGAATATCTTCTAGTTTTGCAGGATACTTTTCAATCGCACTCGAAAGGCGTTCTTCTGTTTTCGGACAATGAAACTTAAAATACTCTTCGAATGCTTCTGGGTGCATATCATAATATTTGTTCAAGTCATGTAATCCTATATCATTGCTTTCCAAAAGCTTTAAAAAGCTTGGAATTGTATTGTTAATCATCTTATTCATCTCCTTGTATACACACCTTCTCTCCTTACTTGTTACAATCCTCTTTATAAATCTTTAAATAAGCTGTCAAAAAAGCTTATTTAAATGCAAAAAACCAGCAGGAAATGATTAATCTTTCCCTGCTGGTTTCATATTGTGGATTTCTGAAGTTTAATCAAACCATTTGTCGCTATCAGAATTCCATTTATTGTTATGTAAATCGCAGTATTCATCATAATCATGAAAAGTAAAAAAACTGCCCTATTAAAGGACAGCTTCAATTATGTATTTTATACTTCAATAGATTTACCATCTTCAACAATATGGTAAAGTAAGTGTGCTAAATGATGAATCGGACCATATTCTTCCTCTTCTTCATTTGTTTCACCTTGGAATTCAAGATCGTTTAAATATAATGCTAAAAATTGATAGTATAATTTCAAATCAAATCCGTAGCAAGCACTTGGCTCTTCGTGATCTCCTTCATATTGTAACATTAAGTATTGATCATTTCCTTCTGCATCTTCTGCGTCAAAGAATACAAAGAAACCAACGTTTGTATCTAAATCAAATAGATGACGAGTACCTTTTTCTGTTGCTTTATTGAAGTCCTCTTCACTTAATTTATGTACTGTTGTCGCTTTTGCATTATCTTCTTGATGGAAATTTACTGTATATGATTTCAAATGCTGACACCTCCTGATTGTATAACAGTAGCATAACAGATTAGACCACATAATTCAAAGGGACTGCTTACAAATGTAAACAGTCCCCTGTATTCATTTCCGCATTGCACGGAATATAAAGCTTACGATGAAAATCAAAACAATCGCGCCTATTAAAGCCGGAACAATCGCATATCCGCCTATAACAGGTCCAAATTTACCAAGTAACGCTGTTCCAAGCCAAGAACCGACAATACCCGCAATAATATTACCAATTACACCGCCCGGTACATCTTTTCCAGTAATTAAACTTGCAAACCAACCTAATATACCACCGACTATTAAAGACCAAATCATATCATTTCCTCCTTTATAATTGACCAATAAAAATTATAATTAGAAACAATTGCTTACCATTAGTTATGTTACATTTTTCATAAGTTATTCGTCCTTAAAGAAATCATATATTTCTCTAACCATTCAAACCGTGTAAACTTATTCTTTGAATCAAATTTCAGCACGTATCGAACTTACATTTGATATTTAACTCAAAATTCATTATAGATAAAATAGAATAACTTTAAAATGGGGGATTCATTTGAATAACACTGACCTACTATTGTTAAATTTATCAGAAATACGAAGACGCAGTATAAAAGTTTGGACAGCTATCCCAAAAGATCGATTGGATTGGAGACCAGATACTGAAGCACTAAGTTGCAAAGAAATGATTAGACATGTACTAGAATGCGATTACTATTATTTACAAATATTAAAAAATCATGGCAAGGCTCAAAATGTACAATCTCCTTTTGAAACAAAAGCATTTACTACACTTGACGATGAACTTAATTTTTCTAAGTCTTTTCGTAATCAATTCATCAATTTTATTGCCTCTCTAGCAGCAGAGGATTTAACAAACATACAAATCGATCGTTCAGAACTAGCCGAACTTGGGTATACTGACTATATTCGAAGTTTAGGGGACATGCTTTTAAGAACTGCATATCATGAAGGTGTCCATACAGGACAAATGTTAGATTATATGCGGACAATGAATGTAGAACGTCCGGATATTTGGGACTGATTTTATATTTATAACCTTCAGTACAGATTGTTCTTTTACTGCTCAGATTCATATACTTATCTACACTAAGAACAATCTGGCTTCAATATCGTCCTCATAAATTCTTCCTTAAAGGCTTCATAACTAAAATCGACCGCAATTCTTTGTACAGGCCGATTATCAAATGTTGTCGGCTCAGCTATTTTTCTAAAATCCGCAACACTTTGACCTCTCGTTACATCATTCGTCGTACTAATCCAAACTGCCGATTTTTCATATTCAAAAATATCATCATTAATAAACGAAATAAACGGAAGTAAATCATGAATCGGACTCCCACCAATACCTGGATATTCTTTTTTGTAAAAGTTCTCGTAATAAAAATCAATCATTGGTTTAATGAGTTTCGCCTGTCCTGTACCTTCTTTATCAATAATATCGACCATTTTAGGGGTAATAAGAGCACGTTGTGTTACATTTAAAGGGTATATAGTAGCGTTCTTTGCATATTTCATAACAATATTCGCCGCAATTGGATCGCCGTAAAAATTAGCTTCCGATACTGGTGTTACATTACCTGGAAATAGAAAAGCACCGCCCATTATATAATAGGAACAAACCCGATTCATTAAATTGGGATACAATAAAAATAATGTTGCAAGTGTCGTTAATCTTCCCGTCGCCACAATAATAATATCTTCTGGACAAGGCTCAATTAATTTACTCAATTCACAAAAATTTCCCCTACCACAAATCCTCATTTTCGGTGGTATGATGGGACCTAAACCGTGATCTCCATGAATTTCAGGGAAAAATAAAGGTTCTTCAGCTGTCATCGGTCTACTAGCACCTTCAATAATCTTCACTTCTGTAGCATAATATTTTTCTAAAAAATAAACATTTTCCGTGACAATTTCCCGTGATACATTACCATACTCTGCAACGATACCTATAATATCTAATTTGCATGTTTTATTCGCATAAATTAACGCTACTGCATCATCAATACCAAAATCTCCGAAAAAAATTATTTTTTTATTAACTTTTCCCCCCCTCTCCAGCATAATCTACTATCATTATTATGCGAAAAAGACAAGGCGGTGAAACGGAGCTAATTAAAAAAGCCGCCTATTTATTGGCGACTTCAATCTTCTTATAAGATAAATATGCTAGTACATTTTTGCTTGAATCATATTTTGGATTATTCCCTTTTCTCGGTTCTCTCATATGTGTTTTTTCAAATCCAGGAATGTCAGGCATTTTCTTCAAAAATTCAATCATCTCTTCCTCAGTTCCCTCAATACGTACACGAATCATTGTTACTATTCCTCAATTCTCATTTTCTCTGTACTAAGTATAACGTACTTCGGAAAGACTGCAAGAAATTTATCTTTTTAATGTTGAACTTTTTTTACATACGAACAGTGCCATTTCAGTATAAAATGACTCTATTTTATTATTTTCAAATTTGATTTTAAAGAATTCCTGCATTTCATTTGATGTTTTCATCATACACTCTGTTAACTTTACGCGCTTTTGTACTGGCACATCCATCATATCGCACCACCAGTCAAAATCGAACTTCTTGTCAAAAGTAATGCATGATTGCATTTGTAAACCATGTTTTTCTAATAAAGTAATCCATTCTGTTTTTTTCAAAGCTCGTTCATGGCTCGGATCTCGCTTCTTTTCGATAAAGTTATAAAATGTATCAAATTCATTATTTTCTGGTGAAACATTATCAATTAATATAAATAAACCATTATCTTCTAACGTACGATTGACTTCAATAATAAATTGCAAAGGATCAACAAAGTGATGTGCTGCAATTCGACATGTAATTGTATCAAAGGATTCTTCAGCAAATGGCAAACTTTCTGCATTTCCTGCTACAAAAGACACATTTTCATGCCCGTTCCCCTCTATAAAACCTTTTGCTTTTTCTACCATTTTTTCTGTTAAATCAAGAGCGACTACTTCTTTAAACATTGGGGCTAGCAAATTTGCAACATGCCCCCCACCAGTAGCAATATCAAGAAGACGAGTATTATGACGAGTTTCAACTTGCTTAACTACATATTGTAAATCCGGTCCATTTGCATGTATTTTACTTTTCACATACTTTTCTGCATTACTACCAAATTGTTGTTTCACAAGCTCTTCTTTACTCATTTTTATCATCTTCTTTCTATAAGTATTCATATAATTAATAAGTTCTCTTTATATAATTTCAAATCCTTTTTTAGGCTCCATTCCTTGTATAAGAGTACTAGTATCCCCCCAAAATATAACTCTTACATTTTTAATTACAAAACAAAAAAGGTTACGAGAACTTATCCCGTAACCTTGAAAAACATCTCTTACATTAGAGTACATACATTTATGTCTAAAAAATTTATATCCTCCTTTAACTTCATAAGAACTTCCACTTCCTTATAAGTAGCCTCTCTCGCATACAATCCAAATTGATCCATACCAACCCATATCCATCCTGGGGTATCATAAAGTATATCTATGTTAAAATGATGCAACTTAGTAAGTTCTGATCTAATAAACCTGTCCCTACTAGCGATTTGCTTATCTATTAAACCATATTCTTTCCCATTTTCAGAAAGCGCTATAACCTTTCCTATTAGTGGATGTTCACGAACAATAAAGTGATATTCCTTTTCATCTATATTCGCCACAATCGTACGCGAATTGGATACATCAAATCCAGAATTCAGTACATTCATATCGATCAGCTCCTTTATTGTTTTCAGTAACATCATAACAAATGAATATTTAAATAACATTAATATAATGTAAAAAATATAAAGGCTGACTTCCCTTTAGAAATCAGCCTTTACACGTTATTCGTCTTTAAACTCTTTACAAAATTTTATAATACTTCTTTTTTTTCATCATTTCCGGACACTAAATTCCCTATAGCATCCGCAGTAACTTCAACTACAAACTCACAAATCCCCGCTACAACTTCTCCAATTACTTCCTCCATCTTTCTACCCCCTAGTTTTATGTAACTTATTTGTAGTATAGAAGATATTGGTTAATTTTAACTATCGGTAAAGGTGACAAAAACATTACAAATTTGTAAGCTATTTCAATGTTTTTTTGAATTATACATCCCACTTTTAAACTTTAAGTATTATTAACAACCAGATAGGTCATCATAATATAAAGTATTTAAGAATCCTAATTTAAAGGAGGCGTGTAAAATATACTACGTAAAATTAATTAAAGGTCAATCTTTCTATGCTTTTGATCATCGATTCTTAGTGTCTCATGAAGAAGAGGTTTCAGAAAAAATTTTTAATTACTTACGCCGGAATGAATTCTTCGAAGTACGTAAAGAAGAATATTCTGCCTAAAGTACGAAAAGCATCAAAAAATGACTCTCATAATTGGGATTTTTTCTTGATGCTTTTATATTATCTCCCTATATTCAACATTACTCCTCAATTATTTTAAAATCTTATAGTATATGTCCAAGCTAATTCATCGTTACCTTCATATTTTAGTATATGAGGAGGTGACGAATATGACTCATATCATTGATTACCAAGCTACTCAACCTTTAAATAAAACTGGTGAAACAACTTTTACAATTCCCGATTCCCCAGAAAAAGCAATTCTAGCAAATATTAAATTAAAAATTTCAAGAAGAGATTCACGTAATAATCGAGTAGAATTAATTGCAACAGTTGGGGTTAAAGGTATAACTGACATTGCACAAATATTATTTAGAATTTTTCGTGACAATACAGAAATCTTCAACGCCCAAGTAGGGATTGAATCTACAGGTTCTGAACAATTTTACGCACAAACATTTCAAGCTATAGATCAAAATGTTAGCTGTGGGACTCACGAGTATTCATTAACTGTAGAAAACCTTACTAGTGGTGCAAGTGCAGACATTGTTGGTCCTCTGTCTTTTAGCGGTTTAGCTATTGGACAAGATCATAAGTGTTGCTAAGTAAATTTATTGTTTAAATTTGTATTTAAGAAAAGCGAGACGTAGTATATACGTTCTTGCTTTTTTATTTTTTCTATGTTTATCTTTACTATCAATTGGTATTTAAGCATAAGTTTTTTTACATTTTGAATTGCTTATTTCAGTACTTAACAAAGTAATTTTTTTACAAATCAAAAAAATTGAAATCCACTAATGAAACACGTAATATAGACTCTGACTCTAAAAAAGCACGTTAAAAAATAACGGATAAATAAGGAGGTTTTATATACGATTTGTAAATTATAAATGACTGCGAGGTTTTTAATTATGTGGCGTAATAAAAACGTTTGGATTGTATTAATTGGGGAGTTTATTGCTGGTCTCGGTTTATGGCTTGGTATTCTTGGTAACCTTGAATTTATGCAAAAATACGTCCCTTCTGATTTCATGAAATCAGTTATATTATTTATCGGACTGTTAGCTGGCGTTCTAGTTGGTCCAATGGCTGGTCGAGTAATTGATCAGTATGAAAAAAAGAAAGTTCTTCTTTACGCTGGATTTGGTCGTGTTATGAGTGTTATTTTTATGTTTTTCGCTATTCAATATGAAAGTATCGCTTTTATGATTGCTTTTATGATTGCACTTCAAATTTCAGCAGCTTTTTATTTCCCTGCATTACAATCTGTAATCCCACTCATCGTTAATGAACATGAGCTATTACAAATGAATGGTGTACATATGAATATCGGTACAATCGCTCGTATTGCAGGTACTTCACTAGGTGGAATTCTTTTAGTTGTAATGAGTTTACAGTATATGTATGCCTTCTCAATGGCAGCATACGCTTTATTATTCTTCTCAACTTTCTTCCTGCAATTTGAAGATAAAAAATCTGCTACATCAAGTAAACAATCTGCTAAAGATAATAGTTTTATGGAAGTATTTCGTATTTTAAAAGGAATCCCTATTGCTTTTAAAGCACTTATATTAAGTATTATCCCTCTTTTATTTATAGCTGGATTCAATTTAATGGTTATTAACATTAGCGAAATACAACATGATCCGACGATTAAAGGATTCATATATACAATTGAAGGTGTAGCGTTTATGTTAGGTGCATTCGTAATTAAACGTTTATCTGAGCATTTCAAGCCTGAAAAATTACTATATTTCTTCGCATTTTGTACCGCTTTTGCACATCTTTCCTTGTTCTTTAGCGATATAAAATGGATGGCTCTTGCCTCATTTGGTTTATTTGGATTTAGTGTTGGCTGCTTCTTCCCTATTATGTCGACAATTTTCCAAACAAAAGTAGAAAAAAGCTATCACGGACGTCTCTTCTCATTCCGTAATATGTTTGAAAGAGTTATGTTCCAAATCGTCTTGCTCGGCACTGGCTTCTTCTTGGATACGATTGGATTACAGTATATGGTTCTAATTTTTGGTTTCATTTCATTAGTAATTATTTTTATTTCCCTTTCTAAGCAGAAACAATTTGAAAAACAATCGTCACAATCTGCGAATTTATAAAACTAATACTTCTTAAGAATGGATCCCGTATTTTACTGGGTCCATTCTTTTTGAATTTCAAGGATTAAAATCTATTTTCTTTATGTAATTCAAATATTTAAAGGATTATCCCCAACTACTTTCGAATAAAATAAATTATAGATTTTTCAAAAAGGAGCTGTGGAAATGTCTGATGGCATCCAATTATTAATTATCCTTCTTTTTTCATTGGTCATGTTTGGCGTCCTTAATTTTTTAGCCATTTCCTTATCTCAAAATAACTTTAAAAGAAGGATTGTTGCAGGTTTCCTATTTTTATTGTTAACTCCCATTATCTTTTTGACTACTACAGCATTCACCACTATATTCGATAAAGATGGTTTGGGAGCAGCTAACCTAGTCTTTGTTATTGTAAATGTATATATTGTAAATGGAATTGTCATTCTTCTTTCCGCTTCATTTATCCTCAAAAAACATAACATAAGATAGATTACTAGGCATGAATCTGGCATTACACTAGATTCATGCCTTTTTATTTTGAAAATTTCACCTTTCTCCAAATTTTTATGTGAAATTTAAAAATTCTTTATAAAAATTTAAACTTTATTTTTTACAATATTCCTATCGTATTCGCACGTTTATAAAAACTAATAAGAAAGGAGTACACAATGAAAAAGCTTCTATTTATTTTTCCTATATTAGTCGTTCTACTTAGTGGATGTAGCAATAATGATATATACGGCTCTTGGGAGGTCATTGATAATAAAAAAGGTGAATGCCCTGTATATTATAAATTTGAAACAGTTGTAAAAGAAGAAAAGAAAGAAAAAATTGTTCAAAACTTAGTAAAGATGCATACAACGAATAAAAAAGAAGATTTATATAAAGGATCATTTGTAAAAAACTCTAACGTGTATCACATTGATTACGGTAACTCGTTTACATCAGATCAATCTATAAAAGTTGTCGATAATAAATTAAATGTATACTTCATGAATGCTGAGAAAATGTGTACATATAAAAAAATAAATAATTAACTATTAGAATTCAGCAACTTTCAAGTACTACAAAAGCGCAGAATGTATTTTCTGCGTTATTTCATTTTAGACGTCTTCCTCTAAAAATATATTCCCCCTTTTAAATCTTTTAATTTGAATGTAAAATTATATAATAAAACAAATTACTGTGAGGTGCTTATTTTGAGAAGCTTAAGTTCTTTAATTATATCAACAATTTGTTCAGTAGCCCTTATCATATGGAACGCTATTTCATTTTATGAAAAATTCACTACAGGAAATTCATACTATTGGATAAGCGGCATATTAGGTATGTTTTTCGTGTTCTTTTTCATTCAAAACGTGCGAGATTTTATTAACAAAAACTACAAAACCTCTTAAATGATATGAGATGAAATATGTAATAAACTTTTAAGTTAGCTGATCTATCATATAGCCACCCTCTTCTAGAAAAATTGGAAGAATAATCACCTTATGAAGTATGACATTTATTCCAATCCCTCCCTCTAAATTTGTCAATCGTTTTAATTTTCATAAAAAAATGATAAAATGTAAACATGTGTTTTCAGAATAATTAAAAACGCAGAAAGAAAACACTGTTTTTAGGAGGGGTTTTGATGACTTACACGTTAGCAACTAGAATGAAAGCATTCCAATCTTCTATATTTAGTGAATTAGGGGCCTATAAAAAAGAGAAAATTGCAGCAGGTCATACAATGATTGATTTAAGTATCGGGAATCCCGATATGCCTCCTGCTGATTTCGTAAGAGAAGCAATGGTACATACGGCGAGTGAAAAAGAAAGCTATGGATACACATTAACAGGCATACAAGAATTTCACGAAGCTGTAACTGAATATTACAACAACACTCATAACGTTATATTAAATGCTGAAAAAGAAGTTTTATTATTAATGGGTTCACAAGACGGACTCGTTCATTTACCGATGGTTTTTGCAAATCCGGGTGATATTATATTAGTTCCTGATCCAGGATATACGGCTTATGAAACAGGAATTCAAATGGCCGGCGCAACATCTTACTACATGCCATTAAAGAAAGAAAATGATTTCTTACCTAACTTAGAAGTTATCCCTGAAGAAATTGCCAATAAAGCGAAGATGATGATTTTGAACTTCCCAGGAAATCCAGTTCCAGCAATGGCTCATGAAGATTTCTTTAAAGAGGTAATCGCATTCGCGAAAAAACATAATATTATCGTTGTCCATGATTTTGCTTATGCTGAATTTTATTTTGATGGCCAAAAGCCAATTAGCTTCTTATCTGTACCTGGCGCAAAAGAAGTTGGCGTTGAAATTAATTCTTTATCTAAAAGTTATAGTTTAGCTGGTAGCCGTATTGGTTATATGATTGGTAACGAAGAAATCGTCGGTGCGCTTACGCAATTTAAGTCTAATACAGATTACGGCGTGTTTTTACCAATTCAAAAAGCTGCATCCGCTGCATTACGACACGGCGCTTCGTTTTGTGAGAAAAACCGTGGAATTTACCAAGAACGTAGAGATACTTTAGTAGATGGATTCCGCCAATTTGGTTGGAATGTCGATAAACCAGCTGGAAGTATGTTCGTTTGGGCTGAAATTCCGAAAGGATGGACCTCTCTAGAGTTTGCTTATGCACTTATGGATCGTGCGAATGTCGTTGTCACACCAGGTCATGCATTTGGTCCTCACGGCGAAGGCTTTGTACGTATTGCACTCGTTCAAGATAAACAAGTGTTACAACAAGTTGTTGAAAACATTAGAAATAGCGGTATTTTTTCTCTTGAAAAAGTAGATGAATTAGTTAAAAATTAATTACAACTCCCCCTGCTTAACTTTTGCAGGGGTATTATTATTAACTGGAGGTACGGTATGAATATTAAAGATACTCTTCCCCATCGCTATCCATTTTTAATGATCGATAAAATTACAAACATTAAAGAATCTCAATTAGCTACAGGATACAAACTAATTACAAATAACGAATGGTTTATTAATGAAAGTCAAAACCACATGCCTCATATGTTAATTGTAGAAGCACTTGCCCAACTTAGTGCATTTGTAAGCACAAGTGAATCTGATGGGTTAGGTTTCCTCTCCTCTTTAGATGGAGTTGAATTTCATGAAAAAGCGTATCCTGGTGATAAACTAGATTTACATTATGAGCTAACACGTAACCGACGAGGTTTTATTCTCGGCAAAGGAACTGCAACTGTTAACGGCCAACCAATTGTTACAATGGCGAAACTATTAATTTATCAAGCTGATTAAACAACACATAGTTAGGAGTAGAAAAATGCAGCGTGCTATCGGGATTGATGCTGGAGGAACATTAACGAAAATTGTTTACTATAACGTAGAGAATAAAATATCTTTTGAAAAATTTTATTCATATGACCACCAAAAGATTAAAGAGTGGCTTCATCAAAACAAATTCATTACAAAACTATGCATTACAGGTGGTAAATCGGCCCAATTGCAAGATCTACTTTCGGATTCATATGAGACAGTAACATTAAATGAATTCGACGCTACTATAACTGGTGTTCACTATATCCTAAACAAAGAACAACAAACTATCAATAATTTTGTATTAACAAATATCGGTACAGGTACATCTATTCACTACGTTTATGACAAGCAATATGTTCGTGCTGGCGGAACTGGAGTTGGCGGCGGTACAATTATGGGACTTTCAAAGCTATTAACAAATTTAGATCATTTTGAAGACGTAATTCCTCTTACAAAAATAGGTTCAAGAAAAAGTCTAGATATTACAGTTGGAGATATTTATGGTGGTATTCTCTCTCCTATCGATAATAGCTTAACAGCTAGCAACTTTGGGAAAGCAGCCATTACAGACTCGAATTTTAGTAGTTCAGATATAATCGCAACCGTTCAAGGACTTGTCGGTGAAGTCGTCACAGCATTAAGCCTTCAATTCGCCGAAGCGAAAAACATTGAACATATCGTTTACATTGGTTCTACCCTAAGTAATAACGTACACCTTCAAAACATTATAAGTAGCTATACAGAATATCAAAATAAAATACCAGTCTTTATACAAGATGATGGGTATAGTGGTGCAATTGGTGCTTTGCTCCATGTTACGAAATAAAAAAGCTGACTTTTGTCAGCTTTTTTATAATGGTACTTCAAATTCAATAATTGATTCTCCGTTCTCCCCAATACGTTCCACACTAATTCTATCGATTACACAGTGTAGCTTCTTATGAAAACAAGGAAGATCCCTTGCTAGTTCAGTAGCTAACTGCGAGCTTTCTTTTCTTCCGACTGTTACATGGGGTATGTACGGAATGTCTTTTCTCAAAAGTGGTAGTAATGGTCCTGTATATAATTTATCATGTAGCTCTTCTATTTGTTCTTTTCCTTGCTCAATTTCTAAAAATAAATAGTCTCCTATACTAGTTACACCACTTGCAAACTTAATCTCAATTGTACCTATCCCTTTTACCAGATTCGAAATATGTGATTTCAATTCATCATTTGAAATATTACTTTCAAAAGGAAATACAATTGTTATGTGAGGAGGAATTAAACCAAATAAAGGATCGTGTATTTCTCGAATACTTTCTATCTCATCAGTAGACATGTTATTTAGAAAAAGTAAAATTGTACGCATTTTTATATCCCCCACTCTCCTCAATTTTTTATATTTATCATATTGCATGGTAGCTTGCACTTCAACAAGTTATTTCACTTACATAGAAAAATAAAAAACTTCTCAAATGAGAAGTTTTCATATAGCATGATTATTATTTTCCCGCCAAACTTTCCTGAACTTTATATAACAAGCAATTCTCCACGGAATAATATATGATATTGCAACTACGTAAAATAATAAACCTATTGTTTGCTGATCTAAGTCAACAATATATTGTCTTGAACCATATCTTAAAATAACAATTCCAATAAAGGTAATTAAAAAGGCTGCACTTTTTTTCGTATAAATGTTCCCATCTTCTCTTCGCTCATAATTTGTTAGAAATATAAGTGGTACGGCGAAAAGACCCCCAATGAATACTGCTATAGTCACTTGTAATATAGCTGGGTGTACTGGACCAAAAAACAATAAAATACCTGGTGTTAAAAATAGTAATGGCCACAAAATACGTTTTCCCTTTCCCTTTATCGGCTTATACATAGAACGATATCGTCGCCAAAAAATCAGCAATGCTACGCATAAAAAGACGGTTATTAGTGAAGAAGTATCTCCCATACAGTCTTCCTTCTCTCTTAAAGTAATTGTACTTAAATCGCATCCTCAAAAGAAACTTTACGAATAAATAGAGCGCTAATTATAAAGTATATTAAAATAAGCACTATCGAAATTGATATAAAATTAGGTATATCAAGTAACGATTTACTATCAATAAATACCAATTCTTTCAAACCTACCTTACCATAAATTGTACTCGTCAACCCCAAGAAAAAAATCACACTAAAAGCAAAGCCTATCCAATTAAATCTTTTTTGAAAAATAGTTGTTAATTGAAATAAGCTAGCTAATAATAGATAGAACACGAACTGTGCAAAGAATTGTTCGATTGTATGTGCTCCTAAATTTATATGTTTCGTTTCATAGAATGTACCTTGTAAAAGCAAAACTTGTAGAAATGAAAAAATTACTGATTGTAATATGATAAAACATACTGAACCAATAAAGAATTGTAATCTAGTAACACCAAATGAGACAACTGTACGAAATATGTCATCTTGAACAAGAAAAACACTTGCCACAATAAATATTGCAATTGCAATAGATGAATTATTGAAGATATCATGTAAAAATGCTACCTTTAGTCCCTTTATATCAGTTGCAGTTGTTGTCCATTTTATAAGTAATGCCACACACCAGAAGATTAGAACAGCCTTATAATGAAATTTCATATGTAACTTTAATTGTTTTAAAAGCATTTTTATTTCACCTCATTATCTGTTAGATAAATAAATAGTTTTTGCAGTGTTACTCTGTCTATTTCTAACCCTTCAGTTTCTATCAGCTCATAATCTCTAGCAGAAAGATCTTCCCATATCGCAGAAATCTCTTTATTCCCATACAACTCTTGTTTTACAACATTTTTCCCCATTAAAAAATTTGTCACTTTATCTTTATGTCCTGATATTATGTGTCCTTTTTCTAAAAAATCTTCCACAGAGGATTGAACAGCTAATGATCCTTCTTTTAATATGATTACATTTTCTATAACATGGGACACTTCCTCAACTAAATGTGTTGATAAGATGATTGTTCGTGGATATTCACCATAATCTTCCAATAGCAATTCGTAAAACAACTCTCGATGTGCTGCATCTAAACCGGTAGTCGGCTCATCAAAAATAGTAATTGGTGCTCTACTAGCTAAACCTTTAATAATACCAACAATTGTTTGCATACCATGGGATAAATCATAATATTTTTCTTTTGCACTCAATTGAAATTTTTTAATAAGTTCCTCAGCATATTCTTGATCCCAATTTTCATAAAACATGTTACACAAATAAAAAACATCTTTTACCTTACTACTTAAATTAATGTTTTCTTTCACCTTTACGAAACAAATATTTTGCATCGCTTTACTATTTTCAAATACATTTTCGCCAAATACAGCTACACTTCCACTACTTGAAATAATTTGACCAGCAAGAAGGTTTAATAATGTTGTTTTCCCCGCTCCGTTTCTTCCAAGCAAACCATATATTTTATGTTCTTCCAATGAAATTGTTACTTCATTTACAGCTAGTTTCTTTTTATATTTTTTTGTTAAATCTTTCGTTTCAAGTGCAAACATTACTCTTTCCCCTCCTTCGTAATTTTGTGTATCATGTCCATCAATTCGTCTTTTGATATTTCTAGTACTTTTGCTTCTTCCCACACTTTAGGTAAATACTCGGTCATAAAAGTATTTTGTCTTTTTTTTAGTACGACTTCTTTTGCTCCCTTTGTAACAAACATCCCGATCCCTCTCTTTTTATATAAAATCCCCTCATCTACTAGTAGATTTACTCCTTTTGCAGCTGTAGCCGGGTTAATTTGTAACATCTTCGCAAATTGATTTGTCGAAGGAACTTGTTCTTCTTCAAGTAATATGTCTTTTAAAATATCAGATTCAATTGTTTCTGCAATTTGTATGTATATTAACTTATTTTGTTCTAGAGTAGGTTTCACGATTTCACCACCTTAGGTTCATAGGTTCATTACTTATGTAACTAACCATATCACATCACTTTATTTTTTACCATAATTTTCATAAAAAAAGAAAATCATTCGATAATGAATGACCCTCTTCTGAAAATTTCCGTATTTTCAATCTTCGTTCTTAAATCTTTTTCATTGATACCATTTTGACAAAAGTTAAACCTCTCTCGCTTTAAAGATTTCGTTCGGTCTACTACTTGCCCCAAATGATAACTTGTGTGCTCGACTAAGTGTAATAAGCTATGCAAATCAATATCGGTTCTTCCTTTACATGCTTTTATATACCTGTTTCCCCATTCACGAAATACTTTTTCTACAATTTCCAGCAGCATTTCAAAATTTAATGCCTTCTTTGGAAAGTACTCTTCAATCCCCTTTTCAAAATTCACATTTGGATTCGAGTAACGAATCGTATTTCTTTTTACATGTTCGCAGATATGTAATACTATACCTCCAATTGAATTAGCCTCACCTTCTCTTTTCCACAAGTCTTCCGCATTTAAACACTTTATTACTTGTGTTAGCTTTGGTAAATAATGATCATACATTCTGAAATAAGAAATTTTATAAACAAGCTCCATCTTTCCCCCACCGTCTCACTTAGTTTCCTGTATAGGATGTTCATCAAAGAATTGTTTCCGGAAATCTTTATTATTAACAAGCGCTACTATTTTTTCTAAATTACCATAAAAGAAGTTCATTATGATTCCCTTATTCCATATTTGATCACCTTTCGGAAAATCATTAAATTCTTTATACAGTATGGGTAAGAGTTCTTCTCTTTTCAGTGTAAAATTCTTAGTTTCCAACTGAAACTCATACCCTTTCGCATTTGGTACTAAAATTGCAAGATAAATAGCATTAAAGAGAAAGTTCTTTTTCATCGTATCCTTTTCGTCAAACCAATACGTCTCAATCATATCTTCTGTTAATTTATCGTTCTTTTTTTCACCGTATTTCACTGCGACTTTCTCATTTTTCAAGCTTATACTTTGAACTGTTTCACCACCAGGTAAACTTTTAACAATTGCAGACACATCAGAATTATTTCCAACGTACGTCCACGTATATTTCTTAAAATCCGCTGGTCCAATATCTGATATTTCTTTTATTCTCCCTCCGTTAGAACAAGCAGTAACAAATAAAAAAATTGTTAGCATAACACCCGCTATTTTATTCATATAGTTCATTAGACACCCCCATTTTCTATATATAATTCGAGTAATACAATATATCCATTAAAAACCCTTCAAAATATACGCATTTTAATCAAAATTAAAAATTTTCACTTTTTATGTTTACAATTATCCATTAATTGTATATACTTACTAACGTAAGAAAAATATTCTAAAAGGAGGTCGAAGGAAATGATGAAATTACAATTACATGCTTTAACTTTAGCGTTAACTGCACCTGTGTTTTTCGGACAATTGAATATGAATTCGACCACCCTAATGGAGAATTGAAAATCGTACTTTATTTCTATTAATTCATAAATTCGCCACAGGAGGTCGTATACTTTCCTGTGGCTTTTTCACGCCTAGCCATAGGAGAACTATATCTTCCTGTGGCTTTTTTGTGCGATTTTTTAGTCTCTTACATTATTTTTTTAAGAAAGGAGCAACATTCGATGACTATTAACGTATTGTTTTTAAGTATTACGATTCAAAGAAACACACTTTCAAAGGCTGAAATGCTTCATAATGAACAAATTGAAAAAGCAATGGATCGTGTTAAGGAGCGCCAAGCACATTATTGCGATCACTTGTAATTCCTTTTCGAAAGGAGGAATTCGCTTATGACTTTTCATATTTTCTTTTTTACGACTGCACTTCAGAAAAAAACTTTATCTGAAGCTGAAATCTTTCATAAACAACAATTAAAACAAACTATGGATAAAATAACGGACATTAAAAGTTCGTATTATACACAAATGTATTAAAAATACTTTTTAAAGGGGCAATATCCTAATGAAATTTAAAGCTTTCTTTTTAACGATTACCATTCAAAAGCGTAAATCTTCAAAAACTGAAATCTTACGTGAACAACATATCAAAAACATTATGGACGAAGTGAAAGAGCGCCAGTCCTCTTATTACAATCGTCTTTACTAAATAAATGATAAAGGGGCAATATCCTAATGAAATTTAAAGCTTTCTTTTTAACGATTACCATTCAAAAACGTAAACCTTCAAAAGCTGAGATCCTACGTGAACAACAAATTAAGAATATTATGGATGATGTGAAAGAGCGCCAGTCCTCTTATTACAATCGTCTTTACTAAATAAATGATAAAGGGGCAATATCCTAATGAAATTTAAAGCTTTCTTTTTAACGATTACCATTCAAAAACGTAAACCTTCAAAAGTTGAAATCTTACGTGAACAACAAATTAAAAATATTATGGATGATGTGAAAGAGCGCCAGTCCTCTTATTACAATCGTCTTTACTAAATAAATGATAAAGGGGCAATAAGCCAATGAAATTCAAAGTATTCTATTTAACGATTACCATTCAAAAAAATAAATTTTCTAAGTCTGATATGCTTCATGAACAACAAATTAAACAGGCTATGGACAACGTAAAAGAACGACAAAGTCATTACTGTAGTCACCTGTAATCCCGATTTGAAAGGAGGAATTCATGTATGAAGTTTCACCTTTTCTTTTTAACCATTACGATTCAAAAAGAAACTATCACTGAAAATGAAATTAAACAAGAGCAACAGTATAAAAAGATTATAGATGAAATTCGTGATCGTAGAAGCAAGTACTACACTCACCTATAATTATTTGAAATTATATTAGAAACGAAAGGAGTCGATTATGATGTTAATAACGCGGTGTAAAGAAATGATTTGGATAGTTCAGAGGGATTCCACGTAGTTTAACAGGAATACTTTATACATGCGTTGTAGTTAATTTGATGTGTAAAAAATATATAATAATACGCCTTTCATACACTCTAAAAATTTGAAAAGATACACCACTTTTTCAGCGGTGTATCTTCCCTAATTTTTTCTATTTCCGATTACTTCGTTTCGTTTTAAACAATCTCACTAGGTTCGAAACAACTGTTTTCGTTACCGCATAAACAGGCACCGCTAAAATCATTCCGATAATTCCAGCAAAGTTACCTACTCCTAAAATAAGGATAATAATCGTTAACGGATGAATGTTTAATTTCGAGCTCATAATACGTGGAGATATAATGTTACTTTCAAACTGCTGTACAATTGTTACAATAATAATTACGTACAGAGCTTGCATCGGAGATACGAATAGACCGACAATAACAGCTGGTGCTGCTCCGATAAAAGGACCTAAGTTCGGAATTATATTTGTAAGTGCTGCGATGATCCCTAAAACGAAAGCGTACGGTAAACCGATGATTAAATAACCAGTAAATGTAAAGGCGCCAATAAACATACAAACGAGTGCTTGACCTTGAATATATGCAGATAATGTTTCGTTCGTTTCCTTTATGATACGAAGTCCTTCTTCACGGTAAGACTCTGGTAATACACTAACGGCCTTACCTGGAAATGCATGTCCATCTTTAAACATATAAAATAAAATGAACGGTACTGTAAAAATAACTAATGCTACGTTCGTGATAATACCAAATAAAGCCGTTGCACTCGACGTAAGTGTGTTTGGTATTTCCTTTAAGTATTCAATTGCATTTTTCTCAATTGTCTCAATGGAAACGTAGTTTTGTGTAGATAGCCATTCAAATAATCTATGATGGGATAGATCTTGTATGTATACTTTTCCCTCTTTTATATAAGTCGGCATGTTTTTCACTAAATCCATTAGCTGTTGTGAGATTGTTGGAACAACTACTCCAATAGCAACTCCAGTTAATGTAATGATAAAAAGATACAGTAGTAAAATCGCTAAACCTCTCGGTACTTTTTTATTCTCCAAAAAGACTAACAATGGGTTAAAAATGAAGTATAAAAATAACGCGATTAAAATTGGGAAAAATAATGTTGATATGAAGATACCAATCGGTTGAAATAGAAACGATATTTTTGTGCAAATAAATATAATTCCTACAACCATCAGCACTTCTAATGTCCAAAAGTGCACTTTCGATTTCAAAAAAACATCCTCCTTTAAACTAGCACTTCTTTTCATTGTACCAAAATAAACATGAATTTTACATAATATTTTCCTTTACAATATTCCAAAATACCTTTAAATACACTACAATGAGATTGCATACAAATTTGTAGGTAAAGGTGATAAATATGACCCAATGCATCATTTGCAGAAAAGATACGAAAGAACTTAGTGAACAATATGTCATACCAGAGATATTATGTGGATATTATTTCACAAACTCCATTTGTGATTCCTGTCATGAACACATGACAACAAATATTGACCGTCCTTTAATTAGACATAAATTAAGTCAATATAAGATTGAGCAAATGAAAAAACAAATCGACTCCCCTCTCTATACGAATGAACATGGTGAGGAGCTGGCGGCCGCTGAAACGGATGTAGTCGAAGTAAGTGATGAAATACTTTATTCCAATGCATTAATTATGAAACTATGTAAAAAGCACGATATTTCATTACATAATGAAATTTGGAAAGAAGAGCGCGTAACAAAAGTAGCTAGTTCTATTCAACGTGAATTGCTTTTAGATAACCGTAAATATAAAATGAGTGTATTAAAAATGGCTTATACTTTTGCTGTACAAACAATTGATGGCTACTTTGACGATCCAGATGCGATTGATATTTCTACCATTCTATTAAATGCCGATTTCATGGAATTAAAGGAAAAGAGTATCGTTCGTGACTTAAGCAAAAGTTCTTTATGGAATACATTAAATACCACGAGTGAAAACCATTACTTTATTTTACTTAGTGATAAAGACGGGCTGTTCTGCTTCATTCGCCTATTTGATATTTTTGACGTTGTTGTTCATTTATCAGAAAAAAGGTACGATCTTCCATCACCAATTGTCGGCGTAAATAATGTAGACAAAAAAGGATTTTTTGTAGAAAGCTTAAAACAGTATATGGACGGGCTATTTAAAGAAACTAAACCTTCTATTTAATCGACACCAGAACATACGGTCTCCTTTCTTCATGAAAAGACACTGTGTTATAATGAGTATGAAAAGAACAATACAATCACATAAAACAATTAAAAACTGTATATAAATAAAAAAGGACTAGTGTGCGGCTACACACTAGTCCACGTAACTTAGCAGATTGGATTGTTCATTTATCCTATTTGTTTCGTACAAACACAACAACCCACTTTCTATAGGCATAGGTGGGTTGTTATTTTTTGAGCTTGTCAATTAAGACGACAATAAACGTTAACAATGCAACGAGAAACAGTCCACCTTGCAGCAGCAACGTAATTTCACTCACGAATTATCACCCCCCTCCTACCTGGAGAAGTGATAATTGAACAACCAACCGCACCTTAAGTTACCTCTTAATTTTACCATATTTATTAATTGTTTACGATGAAAACCCACAAGCTTAAAAAATTGCGAGTTTTTTATTTCTCACTATTTTTTTAAAGCATATGCATCAGCTATCATTTCACCAACGATTTTATTTTCTTGTTGCTTCTCGTCTTTTGATAAAGGGAATAACAGTTCTGCCACTTCTTCCCCCTCCTTGAACTGATTCATATAAATGAATAAATTAGGTTTTTATATAATAAAAAAACCAAAGGCATTCCCGATGATTTAACTAGGTTTTATTAAAAGACACATATGATTCGTTTGAACATCGTTACTGTTTGTTTGAAATACAGTTCGATTTATATTCATAAAAATAGTATATTTCTTTATTTGAAAGGCATTTTTCACTTACTATTTTTCATGGTCCTTAATCCACTGTAGCCAATAAGAAAACTCACATGCCAAATGCATTTGATGCGATTTAATAAGACTATTAGGACAAAGTGCTGGAAACTCTACAACTAGACTTACTTCTATTCCAGTATCTGTATCTTTGAATTGATGTCGAACTCCACCAATAGTAGTACCGTCTTTCATACGTGCAACACCTGTTGATTGGTATTGATAAGACTTATCTCTAGGTGTCTTCAATCCCGTTTCGTTACCATAAACAATAAAAAATTGAACCGGAAACGGAGAATTACCAGTAGTTTCGATAACCTCTAATTCATTTTCCCCAAAGGGTCTTAGTACATAGTGATCAGGACAAGCTGATAAATTCACTTGATCATTTCGTGATTGTTTAAGCATAAAACTATCAATCCCATTTATCGCTTCTTCTGCTGTAATCCCGTCTAAATAGATACTTGTTTTTGAAAATTTTCGTCTATCGCCAGATAAAACAGTACAAATACGCATACCTATTCCACTTAATCTAAGTTTTGATTTCAACTTATCATACATCTCATTATATGAATATCCCATCTTTACTTCCGTTAGCTTTTTTATCATGGCGTCTGTATCATTTATTTCAGGCTCTTTATGTCCTAATGTATTTAATACTTTTTTAATACGCTCTCTTTTCCATTTTGTAAGTTTCTCTTGCGAAATATTGTTTCCATCGATAATAATCTTCATATATATTCACCTTCTTTTTGATCGTATCGTAGTGTAGTTAATACTAAATTAACCATTTCTTGCTTCGTATCTAGACTCAACTTTACTTCTGAATGGGCAATACTGCTAAGACCGTATAAAATAAATCCAGAAGCTAATAATGAGTTGTCAGTATAAAAAATCCCCGTTTTCACTCCTTCTTCAATTACTTGTCGAATTAATGGTTGCATTCGTGTGAATAATTTCTGTTCCAGTTGAAAATGTTGTTCCGTCTGAAACGAACTCATATTTTTATAGGGTGCTAATTTTTCAATAAATGTCCAAAATATATCTAGAGAATCTTTCATCTTCTGCATTACAGACCGTTCATTTGAAATAAGTATTTCTTCGATTAACTCCATATTTTTCACAATGAAGCTATTTAAAGTCTCATCAACAAAATCTTCTTTAGATTTAAAGTAATAGTAAAACAGCCCTGTTGCTACACCCGCACGATTCACAACATCTTTAATGCTAAATCCTCCCATACCATTTTTCATATATAGTTCAAAACCAATATCCATTAACTCTTGGCGTCTTATATCTGGTTCTTTTGATATTCTTTTCATACGTCATCTCCTACTATGTTTTTTACCACGACTGAATCTGATTCAATCAATCTTATTTGATAAATTTAAAAATCAATTTAGAAACTAAGCAACAAAATCCCTACAAAAAAAGAGTAATCCCAAGAAATATGCTTCTAACCTTAGATTTATCAAAAAAGTTAGATCATATAACTTGAGACTACTCATTCTCATTAAACACGTATTTTCTTTTCAAATCGATTAAACTTTATTTTAGCTGCACCATTTCTGTCTCTACAATCATTTGAGGAAGCGACTTTTGAATTATTTCCTTTAAAACATAAAGAGCTTCATCCACATAGCCACCTTCAAAATTCTCTAAGGGCTCAGGTAATTCATCTTCATCTAATATATAGTATTCTCCACTTGGAAGTACCAAAATATCAATAATTAAGTCTTCAAATGACACTAGTTCGTCTGTTATGTGCGTATTTTTTACAATATTAAAATAAGAGCCTAAATACATTCCGTTCTTATCTCTCCATATGTATAAATTGTACGGACGATTTTCCCAGTAGTATGCAATGGTGTAACTTCCTTTTGGGATTGTTAAACTCGAATCATTTGTATTCATCGTAAATGAATACTGAACCTCATGAAATAACATGATACTTTGAGATTTCTTTTCAAGTATTAAGCAATTGTGATCTATTATTGTTGAGTCATACCGAATTTTCCTTTCTATAATTTCACTTTTAGGCGTCCGTAATTTATTCATTTTTTGTTTCCCCTTATGCTATTTCTATTCTTAATTATATCCCTTTATATAGTGATAAAGAAGTGTATGGCCTACAATTACACAATAAAACTCCTTCTTATTTAGAAGGAGTTTTTCACTATCCACCATTCATATGTTTTAACCTTTCAGTAACCGCATCATAAAATTTTCTTTCCTCATCCACATTTAAATGCACACGACTCACTGTTTTAGAAAATCCATATAACAACTGCGCTTTAATTGGTTCTTTTAACGTTATTTCAAAAGTTGCAGGTTCCTTTATAAATTCCATAACAGTTGCATCAAGAGCCTCTTTCTCTTCTTCTTTCTTTAAAAGTTCACCTTTATAAAATGCAATGTTATCAATTTGTGCAAATGGTATAACGATTTTCTTTCCTAATCCAATTTGAATAATTACTTTTTCTTCCGCAACGATAATTGGATTTTTACGCATCGCTTGTATTTCAGCTAAAAAATAAAACATCGCATATATGTTTAAAATAAGTAAAATCCAAGCTATGACTGGATTCCATTGATGAAGTAAATAATGAAAACCGATACTTTCAATTACAGTTGCATGAATAATCATGATATAAACACCTATTGCACCGGTCTTTTTATGATATGAGTATGTGAATTCACTTTCTGATACTTTTACACGCCACGATAAAAAAGCATAATAGAATAATTTACACTCAGTAAGAATGATATTTACTGACTTACTTCTTTTCATAGTATCATCAAATGCTTGATCAATCGCATAAGAAAATGAAGAATACTCACTTCTATATTCTTTATATCGTTTTATTATTTTAGGTAGAACTCTAATAATTTTATATATCAGAAGCAGTTCAAAACATACAAACAAAATTTCTCCAGCAACTATTACATACGAAACAAATGAAAAAGCTTGTAAATAATCACTAGGAATTATAAATCTTGCGAACACGTATCCTGCTATAACTACAGGAAACATATACGTTAACGAATACCTTTTTCGTATAATAAAGAAATATGTGATGACTGGAATTACAAACATAAAATCTAATAACGAACCAAGCACTACTTCTTTCGGAGCAGCCGGTACAATTGGAAGGGCATACAATAAATAGTTTGACAACATAATTAAAGATACAAGCCCAAACCAAACACCCCTTCTCTTCCGAGATATGGTGACATTCATACGTTCACACCTCTATTCAAAAACCTCATTTAAATGGTCTTTATAAAATAAAATGGCACGTTCAAATTCTTTTACTTCCTCTACTTTTACGACCGCTTCCAGCAATAATTTCATCGCGGATTCATGATCGTTTACGTTGTATTTTGCTAGTGATAAAAACACTTTCATCACGTCATTTTCCGGGAACTTCTTTATCCCTGCTTCTAATACAGTAATCGCTTTATCATACTCCCCTATACAACGATACGTACTGCCAAGACCGATATACGCACCGCAAAGGGATTCACCATCAAGTCCGTTCGCGATTGCCTGTTCATAATACGGAACAGCCTCCGTTTCAAGACCCATTACATCATGTATCCAGGCGCATTGATATAGTACTTCTGCATCCCTCGTAAAATTTGTTAACCCTATAAGTATCTCTTTAGACTGTGCATATTTCTTTTCATTTCTAAGTTTAATAGCTTGCTTCAATAAATGTTCCATAAAATCCACTCCTCACAAAATGTTCATTATGCATATAACATGTATTACACATTTACGAGCAGCTAATAGCCTATTCCGTTGATTCGATTTAATAATCAGTAAGGGAGAAGTTCCCTCACTAATTTAATATTAACTCCATTACATACTATGCGACTGCATCTCTTTCTAAAAGCTTAAATTTACATAGAAGTGATACGATTACATAAATGCTCTAACATATTGATAATTTCTTTTGCAGTTTCATCTTTCCCATTACATAACTTCACGTTGCCCTCTTGTCCGATAACATGATGTACAGCGCCGCGAGAATATAAAGAATGCGGTGAGTTCGCTATCATTATACTTGCTTTCGCATCTTCCATCCTTTTGCTTGCTCTTTCAATAAGTTCTGCTTCATTTACGTCACTTTCCAGTTTAAAGCCAACGAGTATCGTTTCTGGATCCCAACTCTTTATTTGTTTTAATACTTTTGGTGCTTTTTTAAAATGAATAATTGGAGCGATGTCACTCGAAATCTTTCCGTTCATATTAAGAATATTTCCATCTTGATCACAAATCTTTTCGACAACCCAATCTGAGCCAGCAGCAGCCATAATAACCGCATCAACTTTTTCATGTGTAATAATACTTTTCATCTTATCTTGTAAATCAATAATCCCCTCAAATGGGTGCAATTCTAATTGGTCATTTACATCCATTGGCTTCTCAGCGAAATAGCCATGCAAATATATTACATTTGCTCCTTTTGTCATTAGCTCTTCTGCAATAATTCTTCCAATTGTACCTTTTGCTAAATTTGTATGTCCACGTACTTGATCCCATTTTTCTAGGCAACCGCCGCTCGTAATTAATACTTTTTTCCCCTTCATCTTAACCATCCCTTACTGATTTTTCGCACGAAACCACTCTGTTCCAAAGTCAACTGCATCGCGTTGTCTCATAAAACGGCACGTCGCATTCCCTATCTTCCCACGCGTAACTGTTCCTTTCCGTTCGTGTTCAATTCCGATTTCTACAAACGTGTCAGAATCGTAATCCATTTCAACGAACTCTTTCCATACTCTTACACCTGCTTCTATAATAGGCGCTCCTACCTTTATTAACTCGCGTGCACCTGTACGTACCTCAGATAAATGTATGGACGTATTGGAGTCGTATCCGACACCAAGTAATAATATGTAGCCATCTAAATCATATATTTTTCGTAAGGGCGATTCTTCCCCAAAACTTATGGAAAGTGAATGATTTGCTATAATTTCCTCAGCATGTTTCCCCCATGCTGCAAAACTACTTAGCGGATGATTACTGCGCAATACATTCGGATATGTACGAAAACATTCAACTACTTTTCCCATTGCCCTTGTTGGTGTTATACGTGGGTCAAATGCGGGGACATTATCCCGGATAATTTGCCACCAGTCTTCTGGTACAGGTGGTCTTGACCAATGTTTTGGATCGGATAAATCTGAAGATTGGGTTGGCATAATTATCGTTCCTTCTTCTGTAACAACTTTCATTAACGCTTCTACTACGGCAACTGCCCCACCAGATATCCAACCGATTGAACTTAATGATGAATGAACAATAACTGTCATTCCTTTTTCTATCCCTAAGGTTTTTAAATCGTTTGTAATTGTTTCGATTGTATTTGGAAGTTTTGTACTCGCCACTATTTCATTCATTTTCACGATTGTTCCCCCATTTTGCTTTAAACTAATACATACATATATTATCATATTTTTCTTAATTTTTAACTTAATCATTCCGATTACTATACGTCTGTCGTTTTTATCATATCGAAAACAGTTAAATTATGGTATATTAATTTGAAATAAATATAAAAAAGTGAACGCAATGAAAAACTTTCAATCTAGCGATCTTAATTTATACTAATATGAAATAGCCCATCACAAATGATGAGCTATGTATTTTATTCATTCTCTAAATAACAATAAAACCTCTCTACTCCCAGGTATTTCTCTCCTAAGCTTTCAATCTTAAAGTTACATTTCTTGTAAAATCCGACTGCCTCTGTATCTGTCTCAGCCTCAATATATGTTAACTCATATTCCCTAATTATTTCTTTAATCATTTGAAGTGCAATGCCTTGATTACGATATTTTTCATCAACAGCTATGTGACACATTCTCGCTCTATTTGTATAAATTAACGCTATACCTATACAACCCTTACTCCCATATTTATATAGCACTGCCTGATCATTTTTATACATTGAAATTGCTTTAATTAAGCTTGCTTCACTTGGACCGGTCGCATGCTTTAATACTTTTTTAATGGAATCTATTTCTATATGCTCAACACGTTGTAACATCCTATCTCCATCCTTTCTCATGAAAAAAAATTAGCTCTTTAGTGAAAAAGAGCTAATCTTTTTATGCCGTTATTTTCTCTTCTTTTTTCACAACTACAGCTACATAACTATGAAGTATCATTCCGACAATTACAAGACTCATTCCAATCCACGATAAAGAAGACGGAATTGGAGCCGATAACCAGATCAGCTCTCCTACTAATGCAAATAAAACTTCACCAGACTGTGTCGCCTCGACTGTTGCTAATTTTTGCGGATCATCTTTTACAAGATCTGTCGCAAAGAAAAATAATACTGTTGCAATTAAACCTGAACTAATCGCTACAATAAAACATTGAAAAACTTGACTACTTGACGGTAAACCGCTTGTAGATACTTCATAACCAGAAAGTAAAAACCAAACTGGTAAACTTGCTAATGTCATACCGAGAACTCGTTGGAAGACATCTAATTCGCCCTTACATACTTGCATCATTTTTCTATTTCCAAGTGGATATGCAAACGCAGCAATGAGTACAGGAACTACACATAAAATGGTTTCACGAATCCCTAAAGAAGAAGCGTGTTCTACTTGCATAAGAACAACACCAAATAAAATAATACCTGACATTACTAATTCCTTCATTGGAAGTTTTTTATGTAATGGGTCTACCGCAAAAAATGGTGTTAACAAAATCCCTGCAACTATTGTTATTTGCCATGTTGATGCAACAAGCCACCCTGGCCCATACGCTCCAGCGAAACTTAGCGGTGCATAAAAAAGACCGAATCCTACAATACTCCATAATAGCCATTCTTTCGGATTACTTTTCATATATTGAAAGAGTTGTTTTAAGTTCCCTCTATACATAACAATAAGTAATAGCATTGGAACCATAAAGTAATATCGTAGTGATGCACTCCAAATCCAACTCCCGCCCCCTAAGTCCATCGATCGGTTTAACACAAAGGTAAAGGCAAAGAAAAACGATGCCAATATCCCTACTGCAATAGCTTTCATTATAAAACCCCTTATAATAGTTTTTTTATTAAATAAATTTCAATCTATTCGAATGCAAAATTTTTTAACAGAATATTAACTTATAAAAATAATAATGTTTTAATTCATCATACAATATATTAAAATAACATTAAAGTGAACCGCTACAGCATTCGTTTCGTGAATTACGCTAATCGAAATGTGTATGTATTTTATATCCGCTGTATGCATAATGATCGGTGCATATCGTACAGATGAAGAGTTTTAACTTAAGAAATAAATTAGTTATTTGGATGTGATCATATTGAAAACATATAAAATTTCCATGGTATTCACCTTAATGATGTTAGCTGCAGGACTTTCTTTTCTTTTCATTTGTATTTTAGCTTTAATAGATGAGTTTTTCTTCCTTGGTATTCTAATTTTAATCATCCCAGGCCTTTTTTTATACTATGGTTTTTATCTTTTGAAAAAAAGAGGAGAGAACACCGTTTTTTATTGGGATGATGAAGGTATAATAATTGATTTAGATGGGAATAAAGTTTATTGGTATGAGATAGAAGATATTGTATACAGCGGTTTCCCAGAAACAAAAGCGACTGTAGTTTCCACTCACTATACTCATCACGAAAATATAAGAATACGCCATAAAAAATGGCAGCCAACAATTTCGCATATAATTTACTGGTATTTAATTGAGCAACCAAAAGACTACCATAAAAATTTGATGTTAACTTGGGAAGAAAAGAAACAAAAGCCAATTTAAAACGAACTCCCCTAATCTATTAATTAAGGGGAGTTTTTCACACTTACATTTAGATTATATGTAATTGATTTTCTTTGTATAATTTTCTCAATCGATTTATATGTGCTTGATGGTACCGATTATGATCAGCTATATGCCATATTCCCCATCTTATAGTCGCACTTTCTCCCTTTTCATAGGACACTTCCCGGGTTAAATCATTTTCTGTTAGTTTCATACATTCCGCATAAAATATATGTTGCACAGCTTCATAAGCTTGCATTAATTCTTGCAATGTATCTTTTCTTAAACTTGGCAATTCCCCTATTTCATTCAACATAGGCCCATATTTATTTTTAAGCACCTGTGGAACTTCTTCTCCTCTTAAACGATATACCCAGTGTAAATCGACAACTGCTAAATGCTGAAGTAGTTGCCCTATACTATTTTCATTATTTTCAGACCCTTTAAAGGATAGTTCGTTCTCTTCTGTACCTTCTACTAAAATTTGCAATCGTTTAAATGTATCAAGAACTGTTGCATACAAGATCGCTACTTGCGGGTTCATATCTTTTTCTAAATGGAGATCTTTCATGATAATATCCATCCTTTAAAGAAACAATACCATATTTTCATCATCACTATACACACCATTCATCTTTATAGCTCTTTTTTCAATTGCATACGTTTTAAATCCCATTGATTTGTACAATTTTTTTGCTGGTTCGTTTGTGGACACAACACCTAAGGTTAATTGCTCTAGTTTTATATCTCGCGCTCTTTGAATGGCATTTGCTATTAACTCACGTGCCAATCCGTTCCGCCTGTTTTGTGCATCTACATACATCGCAACGACATGACCTTTATGCTTATATGCCTCTTTCTCTTCAGTCAGTAAAGTGACAACTCCAATTAATTGATTTTCTTTATTAAAAGCACCGAATGTACAACTATTAGCAGATGTTAAATTACTTGCAACTCGGTCAAGAGGATTTTCCTGGCGGATTGCCTCTTCATAAGTTGTTATAAACGCCTCTGGATTTACTTGTAATGCTTGTAAGCGTAACTCCCAATATTGCTCCGCATCTACTTTCGTAAGTAATCGAATCATATTCCCTATCCCCTTTAAGTTTACATAATATTTTTATAGACTATTAAATAAAGATTGATATTCTTCTTTTAACATACTATAACGATAGCGATGAATGAATTTACCATGACGTAATCTATCATTTCTCATTATTCCTTCACAAACAAATCCTGCTTTTTCATAACTCTTTCTAGCTTGTAAATTATCTTCGTCTACTCGTAGCCATATTTTTTCTAATTCGTATGCAGAAAAGCCAATTTGTAACATACTGTATAGAGCTGCCATTCCATATCCTTTACCCCAATATTCTTTATTTCCAATGGCAATCCCTAGTTCAGCATTTTTATTCGTTTTATCGAAATTCTTAATATCTACCCATCCAATGTGTATACCCTTATCAGTTAGAATAGCTCGTTGTTCATATCCATTCTTTCGACTTATACACGTTTCAATCCACCTTCTCGTATCTTCACGAGTGAACGGTGGATATTGATCTGGTACAACTAAATGTTTTGTTACTTCTGTATCTAATGACCACCTGTACCGATCTTCTACATCATCTAGTGATAGTTCTCTTAATTGAACAATTGGTAAATTCATTTTGCTACCCCTTCTCATTTCCCTATAGAAAATCCTTCGAACATTCTTCCCCCATACTCTTCTAACGTTTTTTCTATAAAAGCGATTAAATCCTTTTTCTCACCTGTTTTATAAAAGTGATCGAAAACCACAACAAATTTCTCCGCATATACTTCGTCGTACCTTTTCAACACTTTAATGAACCATTTTGAATTTCCAAGCCATTGTCCATTTACCCTCAAAACATATTCATGTACTAAATCAGCTAATAAGTTTGCGATAAACAATTCTTCTTCTCTCTTTGTTGCACCAATCAGGTCATCCAAAGCATCCGTAATAAAATAGCGCTTCTGCTTCATCATTTCTTCAGTCCATTTATCTGGTCCCTTCATTAGTAGATCATTCGCTTCTCTTTTTAACCGCTCAACAATTTCAACTTTCCCTTTTAAAACAAACCCTTCTAATACTAATTGCGGTAAAGAAGGTCTCCCGCGGTCACAATCCATTTTAAAAAAGGTTTTATACGTTTCAAAATTATGTACAAATACTTCAACAGGCCACCCATTACTATAGAAAGATTCTCTATAACAAGATGACAAACTGTGGTCGAATATTACAATATCAAGGTCAGATGTTTTCGTAGCCTCTCCTCTAGCAACACTTCCCCCTAGTAAAGCAACATCACATTTCGAAAATTTTGATGTAATTATGTTTTGTGCCGCTTCAATTGGTTTTATAATCTTACCCCTTCTTATTTTACCTTCCTTTTTTCAGCTCTTTCTCGTGCCTTTTTAATATATGGTTCTGCATCTGGAGTTTTACATGACGTTGCACCATGATCAACTTCTACTTTTCCAATTTCACGTGCAATTTCAATCGCTTGTTGCTCTAAAGCTTCATTTCGAATCCCTATCGCAATTAATGCACTATTCATTGCCTCTCTTTTTCTGTTTTTTTCATTATGTATATGAACTTTAATCACTTCTAAATACGGTAAGAAGAAGTCATTGTCTAACGTTTTATTTTTTATTGCAATATTCGCTAATAATGACCAACCAGCTCTTCCAATCCATTCATCATCAGACTTTGTCCATTCTTCCATTCTTTCTATCGCGATTGGCGACGTACATATAGCTGTCATAAAAACGTCCATTAAACAATAATAATCAACATCCTGAACCCACCTATTTAGCTGTTCTGATGTTAGTTTCTTCGGATCTAAAATCATTGTCGCTAAAGTCATAGCATCCATATTTTTTGTTTCCCATAATGAAATTGCTAAATCATGATCTTTTTTTATCTTCTTTTTTAACAATTTTAAATTCGCAAAACTAACTCCAAATAACGGCTCTTTCGCCCCATGGTTTTTATACGTCTTACGAGTTTGTTCTGTCCCATACTCTTTTAGTTGCTGCATTACTTCTTCAAGTAACATAGGTCCACCTCTTTTATGTTTTATGTTGACTTCATATATGTATGTACGATATATTCTACATTATTTTTTGGTTTTCCTATATTTATTTTTTAAATACGGTATGTGAAATTTTCATCGATATTCTTTAAAATCAAAAACATCCTCTTCTTTATTTTTCACACGGTTGTTCATTCGCACTCTGTATACAATACTCCACTAGCGCATTCAACGGATTTATTATGTTCCTTCCTATTATATTTTCTACCCTTGTAGCAGCATCTACCATTGATAATTGTGTAACTGAAAACATTTCGTTTCTATCTTTCATAATTTCATATAAATACTGTTCTAATTTAGCATCATGCTCTTCTTTGCGGCCTTGCATAATTAACTCAAATATCCCCTCTATCACTTCTACTTTTACTTGTATGGATTTATTATTCTGCTGAGCGTATAGTCTTAAACGTTCCATCGTTCCTGAAACAGTACGGTTATTTGTAAATAGTATTGTCTGTGGCTCTTCAACCTGACAAATCATTTCAAAGAATGGCTCATCAATTTTCAATATAGGCATGTCTATTTTGAAATCCTCATCTAATAACGTGATATAATCTGTACAAGTTATTAAAAGTGTATCTACATCACTTTCAGCTATATACTTTATAATATCTTTTAAATTATTTCGTGCTTGTTCTCGTTCTATTTTTAGTCTGTGTGATAAGATTGGATCTACAAAATGGAGTATTTCGATTTCAAAAGATTGCAACACTCGGTCAATGTATTCAATATTTGAATGATGAGCATGTAAACAAGCTAATTTTTTCATACTTATCCTCCCTTTCTAAAACAAAAAATATGAATGAACCATTTTACATACAGTTCCATTCATTTAATTCTTCTTTCATTTTTTCAAACCTGCAAAACCGTGAAATCTTGCATACTTTTTAAAAAACTTTTTTGCGTTTGTAAAAAAGTTTTTTTGCATTTCCCCCTCTAAAATTGCTAATATAGTAGAGTAGAACTTTTATAGAGAGTAGGAAAATTATGCACAATGGAATTCGGATGACAACTTTAGTGAAAAGGGCTCTGTTGATTTGCGCTGGGGTATTATTTACATACGAAGCTGCTTATGGATCAACACATATCGCTCTAGCAAGTACAGAGGATGAAGCGAAATCTGTTCAACTTGTAAGTGAAATTCAAACGTCCCTTGCACCGAAAGAAGCTCCAAAGCACTATAACGGGCAAGTTAGAAAAGTCGCTTACTTAACATTTGACGATGGTCCTGGAAAATACACAGCTGAGCTTTTAGATATGTTAAAGAGTGAAAATGCAAAAGCAACATTCTTCCTAATTGGTTCAAATGTGAAAGCTTTCCCTGATCTTGTAAAACATGAAAATGCTGAAGGCCACTATGTTGGGATGCACAGTATGACCCATAACTACAAGAAGCTTTACACAGAAGGTCATTACGTTGATGAAATGAAAGAAGACCAAGGCTTAATCGCTGGTGTTCTAGGAAAATCACCAGTATTAACACGCCCTGCTTACGGCTCAATGCCAGGATTAAATGAAGCCCTTCGCAACAAAGTTGTCGAAAATGGTTTAAAAGTTTGGGACTGGACAATTGATTCATTAGACTGGAAATACAACAAAATGCCAGTAGACGCTGCATCTGCTAAAATCGTAGAAAACGTTCTACATGGTGCTACAAACCCAACAGAAGTTATTCTAATGCACGATATTCATCCACAATCAGTAAAAGCAATACCTGGTATAATTAAAGGATTGAAAGAAAAAGGATATGAATTAGAAGCTTATAATGAGAACGAACACTTCCCATTAAACTTCTGGCATGATAATCGTATGTAATAAAAAGACTTGATTCCCTCTTGTAGGTTATCAAGTCTTTTTTTATCGTTTTGGGAATTTCCTTTGTTGCTCTTCTATAGAACGAATAATATTCTCTCTATCCTCTTGAGTTATACCGATAGAAAATTCGTACTCTTCTTCCTTACACCATGCGGGGTTAAGTTCCAGCGATAAGCGAATAACAATGTTAAACTCCCCTGATTTTTCCCCCATAAATTCAAACGCTAAATTTGGTTCTATGAAATCTAGTTCGTTATATGTAGGGTTTGGTAAAGATTCAAACCATTTTATCATGTACTGTAAGTCGTAAGTTTGTAAAAAAGGATCCATCGTTTCAAAAACTTTATTTTCTTCTGATAGTTTCGCCTTTACTCTTAGCCAATTTCTATCACACTCGTCTTTTGCATCTTTATATTGGTAATTTACAACCTCTAAATGTAGTGATATTTTTTCATTTTGAAAATTCATGCATAGACTCCTTTTATTTTACCCTATTTTAAAAATATACTTTTCTGTTTCAATATTGATCCTCAAGGAAAATCAAAAAGTTTTACAAACAATACAATCATAACACATTTTTTTCAAACCAATCCCTATTTCCTTTATTCAAATTCCCTCACTGTCTTACAGTATAATATTTACATTTAATAAAAAGACTTGAATTCTAATTATGAATTCAAGTCTTTTTATTATCTATTCTTTAGAAAATATTTCCTAGCAATTTTGCAATCTCACTAATTAAAATACCAACAACAGCAAAGTCAGAATCACCGAATGTTGTATTTTCAAATCCTAATCCACCTAATATAGGTAGTAATATGGCTGGTAGGAATGAGATTAATAACCCATTTACAAAAGCTCCAAGTATTGCTCCTCGTCTTCCTCCAGTTGCATTTCCAAATACAGCAGCTGTTGCCCCTGTGAAGAAATGAGGGATTAATCCTGGCACTATTACACTTAAGCCGATAAACGGAAGAATAAACATAGATAGTAATCCAGCAATAAAACTTATTAAAAAACCAATAATAACTGCATTTGGCGCGAATGGAAAGATTGTTGGACAATCTAATGCTGGTTTGGCGTTTGGTACAAGTTTATCTGCTATCCCTTTAAATGCGGGGACAATTTCTGCAATCAACATACGGACACCAGCTAGAATAATATATACACCCGCAGCAAATGTAATTGCTTGCATGAATGAATACACGAGATAATTTTGTCCGTTACTTAATTCTGTTTCGATAAAGTTTTCCCCAGCAAATGGTGCAACAATAAAGAATAAAATAGCCATTGTTAATGACATAGAAACTGATGTATCACGTAAAAAACCTAATGACTTCGGTACTTTAATTTGTTCTGTAGATTTTTCCTTATTCCCAAATTTACTACCAACAAATCCTGCTGCTAAATACCCAACTGAACCGAAATGACCAATTGCGATATCATCCATTCCCGTAATTTTTCTAACATACGGTTGAAGTAGGGCTGGAAAAATGACCATAAGTAATCCTAGAATAATGGATCCAATAATAACTAGTGAAGCGCCTTTCATCCCTGTAGTTGAAAATACAGCTGAAATTAAACATGCCATGAATAAGGTATGATGACCGGTTAAAAATACATATTTAAATCTTGTAAATCGTGCAATTAGTAAATTAGCAATCATCCCAAATACCATAATTAATGCCGTTTCTGTTCCTAAAGTTTGCTGTGCTATCGCAACAACTGCTTCGTTATTTGGAATAATCCCTTTAATATGGAATGCTTTATCAAATATTTTACCAAAAACATCTAAAGCTCCTATTAATATAGTGGCTCCGCCTCCTAAAACGACGAAGCCCATAATTGTTTTTAATGTTCCTGAAACTGTATCTGCAAAATTCTTTTTTTGCAATAGTAAACCACACATAGCAAACAATCCAACTAATATTGCAGGCTGTCCCAAAATATCCTTCATTATTAAATCAAACATAGCACTACTCCCCTTTCACTGTTTCTACATCAGGTGTTTTTGTAATGCCTCTTTAATTTCATTTAAATCTAGAATGTTTGTTAATCCAGCAACTGTGCGAGTACCATCTTCAAGGTTGCAAATGATATCTTTCGCACCTAAATATAGATCTGCTTGTTCTGATTTACTTGATGCTAAATCCGTATGAGAAACTTCAGCTTGCAAACCAAGTTCAGTTAATATTTTCTTTACATTCATTTCTATAATAAAACTACTTCCTAATCCATTTCCACATACAACTAATACTTTTTTCATTTCAATCTCCCCTTTAATTAGAATATTTAGCTATCATTTCTAGCATTTTATCTTTTGAATTTGAATGCATTAACATTTCTATGTTTTTTGGTTCAGATAACATCTCACTTAATTGTGCCAATGCCTTCAAATGTGTTTCGTTATCTATAGCTGCTAATACAATAATTAAATTTACAGCATGCTCTTGTTTTTCTGAGAATAAAACACTTTCTTTTAATTGTAATAAACTCATCCCTAACTTTTTAACTCCTGCCTCAGGGCGAGCGTGAGGTATTGCAATTTTAGGTGCAATAACAATATACGGGCCTAATTTCTTCACATTCGCAATCATCTCAGAAATATATTCTTCAAAAATATGTCCACTTTGTAATAAAGGTTCCGACGCAACACGAATTGCTTCCTCCCACGCCTCAACGTGATTCTCAAGCTGAATAAATTCTCTAGTTAATAGCTCGTTTAACATAGGCTTATATTTCTCCTCCTTATCAATATGTACCGGACCACTCATAAACTCTCTCAATTCATTTTTCAAAGATTTTTCATCTAAAATGTCTGTGTATTTTTGGATAATACCCATCATCATATCAACTGAATCATTTTGATTTTCGCCATACAAAGCTACATTTACTTTTCGTAGTAACGATGCTTTTTCGGAATCAGTCAAAATTGGATTTACCATAAAGATAGGAATTTTCCCCTTCTCAAGTTCAGTTGTAGTAATGATACAATCTACATCAAATGCATTTGATTCATATTCCCGCTTTGAAATTGCTTTTAAAATATCTACACTCGAAAACAATTGCTCTAATTGGTACTGCAACATACGTGATGTGCCAATACCATTTGGACAAACAAGTAGCGCAGTTTTTCTTGGACTGGGAACGATTCCTTCTTTCCTCATCCAAGCACCAAAATGCATAGTAATATATGCCATTTCATCATCTGAAACCGCCTTTCCAACATATTCTTCAAAATGATGAATCACTTTTTTTGTAAGAGTATATACCTCTTGATAATTTTGCTGGATTGTATAAAGTAATGGATTTTCTATTTCAATCCCGTACTTTACGCGATAAAATGCCGGTTTCATATGCATATATAGGTCTGAAGCAAGTCCTTTAAAATCTTGAAATATAACACAAGCATAATGTTGAAAATCCTTTATCATACATCCGACCATTGAATGTATTCCATCAATCTCACTTTTTTCAAAGTCTTTTTGTTGAGCATTTACTTTTGCTCCTAACAAATGAGTCGTAATATAATAAATCTCGTCTATTGGAAAATCCACGAAAAATACTCTTTCAAACTGTTTTGCAATATATTTTGCTGCTTCAAATTGTTTTGTTTCACGTAGTACATCCTTTTCAGCATCTTCCATCTCAACACATTTTCCATTTACAATACGATTGCGGAATAAATACATGTAAACGCTTAAACTTTCAAGTACCTCATCTGTGTACTGAACTCCTAAAAGCTCTTCACAATTCGATAAAATATTTTTTATTATAAGAAGTTCCTCGTGATCTTTATTACCTTTTACACTTTTATTATCATTCGTAATATATTTCACATGCGATATTAAATATTCCCATCCATGCTTTGAAATTATTTGTGAAAGATTTAAGATTAATATATTTCGTTTTCCATGTTCATTCCCTATAATATTGTAGCCATGTTTACGATTAAAGTTTAATGCGAGCTTAAACTTCACTAACTCTGCTTTTATTTTTTTCAAGTCAGCAAGAGCAGTATTACGACTGACTTGCACAAGTTCTATTAAGTCTACTAATAGAATCCTTTTCTCCATTGTTAGTAAATAAAGAACCAGCAATATTTTTCGTTCATGTGGAGAATATTCATATTGGCTTGTTGTAAATCCATTTAACTTTTTTATCACTCTTTGCTTCGTTTCATTATCAAAACAGTAGCCTAAAGGGCGAATATATTCATATGAATTTAAATCCTCTGCAACTAACCAATCTTCTATTTTCTTCATATCATAATAAATTGTTCGCTTTGAAACTTGTATGACTTCCATTAATTGAGATACAGAAACATAGCTATCTGCTTGAATAATTTGCTGTAAAATACTTATACTTCGATTATCTAATATCATATATGATATACACCCTTTCTATACTTGTTCTTAAATAGAATTGCAAGTATAGATACTAACTTTGCAAAATTAGAATTTGAAATCGCTTTCTATTAATATCTTATCTTGTATCTCTTCTAAAATTAAGTCCAAATTCTTGTTTATGCACAGTGCAATGATTGTACTTTTATTTTTAAATTTTATTATATACGCACGGTATATGAAATTACACAATACATATTTTTATTTTAAAGACAATTTGTCAATCTAAGTGCGACAGTTCCTCCTGAAACGCTTCATGGACAGTTTCCCACGTAAGTAAGTGGTGTAGTAACTTCTATTTTACACGAAGCGAGATGGCCTTTTTTGCTTTTTTCTTTAGGTGTTACACTTGATAATACAATGCGTCAATACATAAAATATTTTTAACTTATTACCCTTTATACATAAAATAAATTTGATTTGCGATATAATCTGAACTAAAGTGAAGTCCATTCCTTATCCACCACATGATGATACCTACCAAAGAAGCTGTTTTAATATCAACCGCAACATAGTCATCTGGCAAATCCTTTTTCGTATTCTCTCTTCTCGTTTCTATTAATTGCTTTAAAAATAAAAATAGTTGTTCCTCAAATTGATTCATTTTAAATAATATAAATAAATAATTTCGATGGATATATAAATAATCAAGTAATTGTGTTAGCTTTTGTTTTTCTGATAAATCTTTTGCATGTATTAAATCCACAATTTTATTAGAAAGCTCGTTTAAAATCTCATTTGTGATTTGGTCTAGTAAATCTTGAATATCTTGATAATGTAAGTAAAATGTTGTCCGATTTAATCCTGCTTTTGTTGCGACTTTCTGAACCGTTAAACTTGAAGTACTAGGATTCTCACATAGGAGAGAAAAAACAGCATTTTTAAACATTTCTCTTGAACGAACTGTACGAGGATCTTCTTTTTTAGGTGTAGACATTTTGAAACTCCTTTATAGATATTCTCTTTACTTACTCGACAGTGCATACCTTATATGTCGAGTAGTGAACATTTTCAACAAAACTGTTCATGGTCAAAGAAAATTTATTTTGTTACCATTAATTTTATCGACACATTGTCGATAAATCAAGAAAACAATGAAGGAGTTTACCAATGCAAAAGGAAATATCAGAAAGAAATAAAAAAATTATATTAGTTGTGCTCATTGCCGGCTGTTTTTTATCAACATTGAATCAGACGCTATTAAATGTGGCGATGAGTAATTTAATGGAAGTATTTGATGTTACGGCTGCAACAGTGCAATGGCTATCAACAGGCTTTATGCTCATAAATGGTGTTCTCGTGCCAATTACTGCGTTTTTAATGAAACGATTTACAACACGGCAGCTATTTATTAGCTCGATGCTCTCTTTGTTTATTGGGACGGTTCTCTGTGCATGTGCCGGGAATTTTGGCATTCTGTTAACAGGAAGAATGATTCAAGCAGTTGGAGCAGGAATTATTATGCCGCTAATGATGACTGTTATTTTATATTTATACCCTAGTGAAAAGCGTGGAAGTATTATGGGGACCATCGGATTTGCCATCATTTTTGCGCCAGCCATCGCTCCAACATTATCTGGATTTATCATTGAATATGTTTCATGGAGATGGTTATTTATTGGATTAGCTCCATTTGTATTAATCGTTATTATTCTCGCGCTAAAATATTTAATGAATGTTGCTGAAACAACAAAAGCAAAATTAGATATCGTAAGTGTCATTTTATCAACGATTGGCTTTGGTTGTATTATCTTTGGATTTAGTAGTGCAGGAAGCAAAGGATGGGATCATCCAGTTGTTATTACTACAATTATCATCGGAATAATCGTTACAACTCTATTCTGTTTACGTCAAATAAAGTCTAGCGATCCACTACTAAACTTATCCGTATTTAAATATAAAATTTTCACTCTTACTTCAATCATTAATATACTAATTACGATGATTATGTATGCGGATTTAATTCTATTACCGATTTACTTACAAAATGGACGAGGTTTTACTGCATTAGAATCCGGTCTACTTCTATTACCCGGAGCTGTCATTAATGCCTTCTTATCACCTATCACCGGGAAAATGTTTGATAAATACGGTGCAAAACCACTCTTTATTATAGGTTTAATATGTATCATTATTTCGATGTGGGGTGTAATTGATTTGACCGAATCCACAACTTATATGTATTTAATGGTTCGTACCATTATTCTACGAATTGGGTTAAGCTTCATTTCTATGCCTTTAAATACAGCAGGTTTAAACGCTTTACCAAGAGAACTGGGTTCACATGGTTCCGCAGTAAATAATACGATTCGCCAATTAGCAGGTGCTATTGGAACAGCAGTTATCATCACAGTGTATACGATTCAGTCAACTTCACATACTTTACAGTTATCTAGTAATAACGGGAACATATCAGCTATGCAAGTAACAAAATTATCTTCTATCTTCAGCTCAAGTGATGCCTATGTATTTATGTTAGTCTTATCTTTTGTAGCACTGATATTTGCATGTTTTATGCCAAAAAAAGTAGCACTCCAAAAATCCGAAAGTAACTCTTAAAACAAAAAATCCTACCCGTATGGAATACGAGTAGGATTTTTTATTATTTATTATTTATTTCGTTGCCCCGTCTTCAGTCGTCTTCACCTTCGTTTTATTTTTATCACGATGGTTATAGTTGTACTTAGAACGATCTACTGGAGTGAAGCCTTCTGGTGTGTAGAATCGTAATAAGTCGCCGTTAACAACTTGGTCAGAGTATTTTAGTGATTTTTGAACCATTTGTTCATTTTGTTTTATTTCGTCTGTAAATTCTACTGGATTTCCAGTCGCTGTATCATAGTATTTGCCGTTCAGTGCAGTAACTGTTGGGCTTACGTAGTTACCGTTACGGAACGGAACGACTTGTTTATGATCTGGCGATAATAAATCTGATCCGAATTGGACATAATTCTTTGTATCTGTACCTAGTAAGTGTAATAACGTTGGAAGAACGTCAATTTCTCCGCCGTATTGATGTTGTACGCCGCCTTTCATTCCTGGTACGCGAATGATTAAAGGTACACGTTGTAACTGTGCATTTTCAAATGAGTTCATTTCTTTACCCATTATTTGAGACATTGCTGCACTATGATTATCTGAAATACCGTAATGGTCACCGTACATAACAATAATTGAGTTATCGTATAAACCAGATTGTTTCAAGTAATCCATGAATCCTTTCACAGACTCATCTAAATAGCGTGCTGTTTGGAAGTACGTATCTACTGATGAATCACCAGTTTTAGCTGGTTCAATCGTTGCTTCCGCTTTATCAATAGGATAAGGGAAATGGTTCGATAACGTAATGAACTTCGTATAGAACGGTTGTTTCAACGTTTGTAATAACGGAATCGATTCGTTAAAGAACGGTTTATCTTTTAAGCCATAGTTTACTACATCTTTTTCGTTCATATCATAGTATGACGCATCAAAGAATTTATTAAAACCAAATGATTTATAAATTTCATCACGGTTCCAGAACGTCTTGTAGTTACCGTGGAACACTGCTGATGTATACCCTTGTTGACCTAAAATAGCTGGTGCTGATTGATACGTGTTATTAGCTTTATTTGTAAAAACAGATCCTTGCGGTAATCCAAACATTGAGTTCTCTAACATGAACTCAGCATCAGATGTTTTACCTTGTCCTGTTTGATGGAAGAAGTTATCAAAGTATAACGTATTCGCATCTTTTGTAAATGAGTTTAAGAACGGTGTAACTTCTTGACCATTTAATTTGTAGTTTAGTAAAAAGTTTTGGAATGACTCTAAATGAATATAAATTACGTTCATTCCTTTTCCTTTACCAAAATACTCAGGATTTGGACTTGCATACGTTGATGAAAGATAGTTTCTAACTTCTGTCATATTATCTCCATCAGCTAATGCTCGTTCGGTTGATGCTTTCGCACTTTGAATACCGTCATAAATCGTAAAGTTATACGCACCTAAATATTTCACGATATAATTGCGGTCAAATGTTCTTGTTAACAATTCAGGGCGGTCAGATTCTGCAAGACCTAAATTAACGCTAAAGAATAAAATACCTGCTACGAATACTAAAGATAATTTATGCTTTGCAACACGGATTGGTTTAGGATTTACAAATTTCGTTGCGACTAAAACAATTAGAATGATCGTATCTAAGAAATATAGTGGATCATATAAGTGTAGCAATGCAAAAATACTACCACCTAAATCTCCAAAGTTATTCGTTTGTGTTAATGTCGGGAACGTAATAAAGTCGCTGAAAAAGCGATAATATACTACGTTTGCGTATAAAAGTATAGACATTAACAAATTAATAACAATTAACCAAATGTAAGCTCGTTTCCCTTTTGCAAATAATGCTAGACCTAAAAATAGAACTGCTGAGCTTAACGGGTTGAAAAACAGTAAGAATTTTTGAATTGTGTTCGATATCCCCAAATTAAATTCTGTCACATATGCTGCATATGTTTTTAACCAAAGTAAAATAACGGCAAATACGAAAAATCCAAAATGATTACTTAATACTCGTTTACTCTTTAATAAAAATTGTTGCATCTCTCCACCTCTTTTGATCATCCAAGGCTTATTTTGTATAAGTCTGTCTCTCTATTCAATTTTTCTTCTTCAAATAGATTTTATTTGTTTAACTATATGAAGAATATTAGTAATTATAATTTGTAACTTTTATTTATTCAACTATTTCTTTCTAAACATTTTGACCTTGGTTTCTATTTAACAAAATAATTTTGTAACATTTCCTGTTTTCTCCCAAGGCTCATCCACTAATTATGACTCCACAAACTATAACCCTTTATTTCCTCATTTGCAAACTAATCTATCTCCAATTTTGGTACATATTTCACATAAGAAAAAGTGTAGTTTGACCTTATTACTCAAACTACACTTCTCCTGTTACAATTAACTCCTTCAATCCTATAAACATTAAATTTCATCTATGTATCAAAAATCTATGCAAACATAACATTACAACTTCTTACCACCGTTAATGTTATATTTGAATAATTATTCATTTAGCACCTTGGTCTTCACCTCTTTTCAACAAAACCCTCGCTCTCATAAAGAAAGCGAGGGTTTTCACTATTTATTATTGACCTTTATACATTGCATCTACTTGTTTTTGAAGTTCTTCATTTTCTAAGTACTCATCGTAAGTTGCCTCTTTATCGATTACACCGTTTGGTGTTACTTCGATAATGCGGTTTGCAATCGTTTGTACGAACTGATGGTCATGAGATGTGAATAACATTGTACCTTTGAATGCAATTAAACCGTTGTTTAATGCAGTGATAGACTCAAGGTCTAAGTGGTTCGTTGGATCGTCAAGTGTGATTACGTTCGCACCACTTAACATCATTTTAGATAGCATACAACGAACTTTTTCGCCTCCAGATAATACAGAAACGTTCTTCTTAACTTCTTCACCTGAGAATAACATACGGCCTAAGAAACCACGTAAGAAGCTTTCTGACTCATCTTGTGGAGAGAATTGGCGTAACCAATCAACTAAGTTGAAGTCACTGTTCTCAAAGTATTTAGAGTTATCTCTTGGGAAGTACGATTGAGATGTTGTAACGCCCCATTTGAACGAACCGCTATCTGGCTCCATTTCACCCATAAGGATTTTAAATAATGTTGTCATCGCAATATCGTTACGACCGATAAATGCAACTTTATCACCTTTATTTAAAGTGAAGTACACATTATCTAATACTTTTTCACCATCAATTGTTTTAGAAAGACCTTCAACAGTTAATAAGTCATTTCCTATTTCACGCTCAGGTGTGAAGCCAACGAATGGATAACGACGTGATGATGGTCTAATATCATCTAATGTAATTTTATCTAATAATTTTTTACGAGAAGTTGCTTGTTTCGCTTTAGATGCGTTTGAGCTAAAGCGTGCAATGAAGTTTTGTAACTCTTTTACTTTCTCTTCTTTTTTCTTATTAGCATCTTGTGTTAATTTTAAAGCTAATTGGCTTGACTCATACCAGAAGTCATAGTTACCAACATAAAGTTGAATTTTACCGAAATCAAGATCAGCCATGTGCGTACAAACTTTATTTAAGAAGTGACGGTCATGGGATACAACGATTACTGTATTTTCAAAGTTCATTAAGAAGTTTTCTAACCATTGAATCGCTTTTAAGTCCAAGTGGTTGGTAGGCTCATCTAGTAATAGAATGTCAGGTTTACCGAATAAAGCTTGAGCAAGTAATACTTTTACTTTCTCTGCCCCAGTTAATTCTGACAATTTCTTATCATGAAGATCTTCACCAATACCAAGTCCTTTTAGTAAGATTGCAGCTTCTGACTCAGCTTCCCAACCGTTAAGCTCAGCGAACTCACCTTCAAGTTCAGCAGCACGCATACCATCTTCATCACTAAAGTCTTCTTTCATGTAAATGGCATTTTTCTCTTGCATTACTTTGTAAAGTTGCGTGTGACCCATAATTACTGTTTCTAATACTGGGAACTCTTCATATTCGAAGTGATTCTGTTTTAATACTGCTAGACGCTCACCTGGCGTAATATGTATGTCACCTGTTGATTGTTCGATTTCTCCAGATAAAATCTTTAGAAATGTTGATTTACCAGCACCGTTCGCTCCGATTAAACCGTAGCAATTACCTGGCGTGAATTTTATGTTAACATCTTCAAATAATTTGCGATCCGCAAAGCGCAAACTAACGTTACTTACTGTAATCATTTGTGTCCTCCTACTAATACCGCTTATTTCAGCGTTTTCTCACCGATTGTCTTAAAAACCGCAAATTACGATTCACTTATTGTAGACTATAGCTATTATATAGTAGAAGATGGATGAATAGCAACGGTTGATTGCTATTCATCTCTTTTCATCCATGAATAAAATTCTTATTTTTAACGAAATAAGATTGTACAGAAATAAAATAAACTTTAAGGAGGTTTTTTTGAAGAAAACATTAATAATTGGTGCGTTATGTATATCTTTAGCTTCTTTAACTGGTTGCTGTGGTAATAACAATGCAAAAACGCCTACTGAATCAAAACAAGAAAAAAAAGAAACGAAAGTAACAGTAGATTCAATTATCTCTGAATTTAAAAGTGCTGGTCTACAAGCAGAAAATTCAACTGGACTTCCAGAAAAAGAATTTGGTAATCTTCGAAAAGAAGGAAAACGTATTATCGTACCTGCGCTCGGTGAAGATAAAGGCGGTAGATTATTCGAAATTACAAAGAAAGACGACCTAGAGAAAGTTAAGAAATATTACGATGAATTAGGAAACTCATCTCCTATGTTTTTCTCTCATACATACGCAAAAGGTAATTTCCTTTTACAGATGAATGGCGATATGAAAGACGAGGAATTTGCAAAATATAAAGATGTGATGGACAAGTTTATTAAATAAGAAAAAAACCCTTTTGAAATAACGGGTTCAGTTTAGGGAGAGAAAAATGCTAATAACCATTAGAAATAACACAATAATTTGTATGCATTTCGCATTATAAATAGCAAACTAAAACGCTCAGAAAATATTCTGAGCGTTTTTATTTCCTTCTTCAACTAAAGCACCCGTTAGCGTAAGTACAATATTTCACAATATGTTACTTTAAGTATCAAAAACAGCGATGTCTTTTTAAAGAATTGCACCAGTTAGTGTAAAAAGCTATTTCACCATTTGTATTGTTAACTTATCTTTTAACATTGACCTATATGAGTCAATTTCATATTTTGTATTATTAATTTTTTCTTTTTTCATTTTTAACATATCGAATATTTCTAACTCTAAATTCCTTCTAGCTTCAAGAACTTTTATCGCTCCTTCTACACCTGAATGGTTATGTTCTTTTCCATAGCCTTGGTTAGTGTAATAGTCGACAATTCCTGTGGACCATTCTAGGGTTCTTTCTTTTAATACCTTCCTAAATGAAAATTCAAGATTATCTTGTTCTACATACAATAACATTGGATTTAAATTCTCTATGATTTTTGCAACTTTCATTACATAATTTATTATTTTTTCTTTTTGTTCACCATATTTAATCATCCCAATCGTTAATGGATTTTGTATGAAACAACATTCAAAGATATAAACCTTATTGTCTTCTAGAGCAATTTCAGCAAAGTCATTCCATTTGTCAGCAATTAATTCAACATTTTTATCGAATGGTAATTCATATATATCATTTTTAAAAATAGTGTTAAATAATTCATCCGAAAACTGGTCACCAAACTCATTTTTTATCTTTCTGTATGGTAATAAATAATTGTTTCCTTTTTTTAGAACTCTTTTAAGAAGCACTTCTTTAAAATCTCCACTGTTAGATAATAATCTATCGAATTCAAATTTATTAAAACAAGATACACCATCATAGTCGGCTGGGTGGTTCAAATTTCCCTCTAAAAATAGTTCAACTTCAATTTTATTTTGGCTTAGAATTTCATTTATTAGCTTTGCAGTGGTTGATTTTCCAAATCCAGGTAAACCTTCTACTATTATTAGTTTTGTGTTCATAGTTATAAATCCCTTCCCTCAAAGTATTTAACCAAGATTAAAAAGATCACTTACTCCACTGCAATCACCCCTTCAAACTTAAAGTAACTTAACCTTTAGTTTAAGAACATTTTTTCACAATCTCTATAATTATTTTAACATAAATTTCTATTTACCTTTTAAAAAAATATAGTCCACCATTATTTGAGTGAACTATCTAAAGTAAATTATATTTTCTAAATCAAACACTTTTCCAGTAATCCCTAATCGTTGTGCTGGTGTTTTTACTGTTTTCTTTTTCCCTTCCTTTGTGGTAAATGACACACTTTTAAAAGGGGATTCTTTTATTTTCTTTTGCTTAATTTCTTTGTATAATCCTTCATTTTACTCGTTAACCCTATTAAAGCAGGTAACAATATTGGCATCACAATGATAGCTAATAGTAATAGTGCAACGCCAACAACGGATGCTACTTGTATAAGAGTCAATACACCTGAAGGGATTAATGCAGCAAATGTACCACCTAAAATAAGTGCCGCTGATAATACAACTCCTCCTATGTGACGAGATGCATTTACAATTTTCGTTACCGAATCACCTTCTATCTCGTTATAACGCATCATTACAAAAATGCTATAATCCACTCCTAAAGCGATAATCATTATGAAACTAAAGAATGGAACATTCCAGCTTAATGCATCTACATGTAATACATGCTTACTAATTTGTTCACTTATACCTAGTGATGCAAAGTACGCTAATATTAATGATCCAATAATAAAGATTGTGTTTAATAATGAACGTGTAATCACGATTAATACGATCGCAATTCCAATTAACATAATTGTAGCCGTACGTAAGAAATCTTGCCCGGTTACTTCTTTTAAATCAACGTTTCTAGCTGTTGTCCCTCCAATTGCTGTTTTCGCATTATTTAATTCGGTCCCCTTTAAAGTACCATCTATCGTTTTATTGATTTCTTGAATAATTGGCATCGCTTCTTTTGAATACGGATTCACGTCTAAAATGATTGTCATTTTAGCAGTCTTTCTATCGTGTGACATATACGTATTCAAAGCTTTTTGGAAATCTTCTCCCTCTAAAACTTCTTTTGGAATATAAAACTTCTCTGAGCTTTTTGATTCATTTAGCTCGCCTAAATATTTCTGTGCGTCATTTAGGCCGTTACTTACTTTCCCAAGCCCTTCTGTACTTTTAGATAAGCCTAATTGTAATTGCCCCATCTTTTCTTGCAAATCTTTCAGCCCAGTTAATAGCTGGCCTTGCCCATCATTTATTTTTGTTAATCCGGTTTGTAACTCTGATGACTTGTTCGCAATTTGTTTTGAACCTGAAGCACCTTCATTTAATCCATTTTTAAGATCAACTGCCCCTTTTTGTAATTTAGTAACTCCATTGCTCATTTCTTTTAAGCCGTTATCGACTTTCAATAATGATTGATTCGCTTCTTTAAATGACCCCATAGCTGCTTTATGCTGCGTCGCTAATTCATTTAATTCTTTTGATAGTACACTTAATTGCTTTTGAGCCTCTTTAGCAATTCCTATCGTTTGCTGTATGTTCGGATCATTTGCTAATTCTGGTTTCGTTTGAATGAAATTGGTCATTAACATTTCAATTTGTTCATAACCTTTTTTCGCGCCATCAATCGCTTGAGAAATACTTCCGAAATATTGATCGTAAGAACTTAAACCTTTTTCTAATTGTGCATAACCAGCATGAAGCTGTGAAGTTGCATTTGATAATACACTTATATTTTCGTTTACTGAAGCTAAACCACTCTCGATTTGCTGCGCTCCTTTGGCACCGTCGTTTATGCCATTCGATAATTGATTTAAAGCAGTTCCTAATGCTGATACACCGTTTTTCGCCTCGTTCGTTCCATCAATTAACTTTTGAACATTTGCGAGACTATTTGAATCATTACTACTCATTTTATCTTTCGCATCCGTTAATCCATTATTAATTTCTTTTATGCCACCATTGGCATCTCCTAATCCTGTATTCAGTTCTCCGGCTTGTTTATTTATATATAATTCTTTTATCTTATCACCGGTTGGACGCGTCGGTGAATATACCTCTGAAACTCCTTTAACTTTCGAAATTTTATCAGTTAGTTCATCTAAAGTTTGTAGGGAGGTCGCCTCATCTAACTTGTTATTCGATTGAATGACTAACGTACTTGGTGAAGAAAAACCAGGAGGAAAATGATCTTCTATGACGTTAATCCCCATCTTTGATTCATACTTATTATCTACTTCAAATAAATCATTGTAATTAAGTATGTTAGAGTATTTTAATACGAAAGGAATCGATATCACGAATACGATGATTAAAGCAACAAATGGCCTTGCTACTGAGTTTTTCGCAAAGAATCCCCATAAGCGGCTATCCTCATGACCTTTAAATGTTTTAACTGGATAAAACATTCCTTTTCCTAAAAGCACCATAAAAAATGGATTTAAAGTCGTTAATACGAGTAGTAATACTAAAACACCAATTGCTACCGCTGAAGTAGATTGATATAATTTAAAACTCGCTAACGCAAGTGATGCAAAACCAATTAGTACCGCTATACCGCTATATAATACGGTTTTACCTGCCGATTTAAATGTTTCTTTCGTGGCCAAAAATGCATTTTCTTGTTTACTTAATTCTTCTTTAAATCTCGTAAATAATAAAATGTTATAATCTGTTCCTACTCCAAACAGGACGACGACTACAAACACTTGCGTAAAGTTTGAAAATGGGAAATTAAATTGATCTACAAGATGAGCAATAATCCCCATTGAAACTAAATACGACACACCGACTGTAAGAAGAGAAACAATCGGAACAACTGGTGAACGGAATACGAGGATTAATACTACAAGAATGAAAATGATTGAAATAACTTCAGTCTTCTTCACTCCCTCTTGAGAAGATTTAAGAAAATCACCCGCTATTAAGTCACTTCCTGTTAAGTACGTTTTTACCCCTTTCGTTTGTACTTTTTTATGAAGATTATTTGCAACTTTTGATATTTCACCATGCTTTTTATCTATTGATATTTGCGTTAAAATAGTCGTATTATCTTTAGAAACTAACTGTTTCTCCAAGTCTTTATTATCTAAATGTGAAACAACTTCCTTTATTCCTAATTGCTCTTTTTCATTTTGCAGGGCGTTGATTGTTTTTATTATTTCCTCTTTTTGCTCAGTAGTTAAAGCAGCTTTATTTCCACTATTAAAAACGGCTATAATTTCGTATTTTTCAGTCCCGTCTTTATCCATTTCTTTTATCATTTTGTCAGCAATACTACTTTGTTCTGTTTTAGGAATCGTAATGTGCCCTTTTTCTTTCACTAATTTATCCATATTAGGCATCGTTACGATCATTGTAATAGTAATAACTATCCATAATAGAAAAGATAAACTTCTCCAACTTTTTAGCTTGCTCATTTGAATCATCTCCCGTTTTTAGCGTTTCACGTTAAGTGCGGAATGAATATTCATTCCTATTCTTTTAAAACTATCATTTCGGAATGAACGTTCATTCCTATTATCCTATTAATTTTTTTCAATTCTATTAAACCACTACCTACGGAATGAATATTCATTCCTTTAACTGTACAGATATATCATCTCCTGTAATCGTTTTTTATATTTGTTTAGGAATGAATGTTCATTCCTGTCCATATAGAGCTATAGAATCAAATGATTCTAATAGCATTCCAAGAGCTCTCTTCCAATTCTTTTACTAATTCTTTTGAGTATTCTAATTGCCCTGTTGCCATTACTTTAGTTAATTTTTCTAACGGTTGATATACAATAATAATTAAAGCAACTGGAGGCAATGGACGAAGAAAACCTTTTGCGATTCCATCTTCTATAATATTCATAAAGAAGCCTATAAAATCGTCAAATATTTTGTTACTCTGTTCATCAAGAAAATAACTACCACAGTGAGAATTTGTAAAAAGAAAAGCATCCACATTGTTTCTCGCAAATTCAAATAAACGGTTATAAATATGACTAAACTGTTCACGAATATTTGCTTCAACAGGAAAATCAGTTTTTAGTATTTCAGATAATTGCAACATGCTTTTTGAAAATAATGAGTTAACGAGTGCCTCTTTATTTTCAAAATAGCGATAAATAGTACCAGCGCCGACTTTTGCTTTTTCAGCGATCATCGGAATTGTCGTACCATCGTAACCACGCTCTGCGAAAAGTTGTATTGCAGCATCAAAAATATCCTCTTGTTTGTTTTTAGCCATTTTTTCACCTCAATTTTAGGAATGAAAATTCATTCCGCTTTTAATTATAAATTAGATGGATTAAAAGTCAAGTGTGCTACACAGTTACGTTATGTTTTTTAATCCCATATCTGTGAGTGAAATTATATCGGCGATTTTCATGATATATCAGCGCAACTCGAATTTTATCGGCGATTTTCAGAATATATCAGCGCAACTCAAATTTTATCAGCGATTTTCAAGATATATCGACTTAACGACAAAAAACAACAAAATAAGAGCGAACTGTACCAAAACTTTATTTGGTACAGTTCACTTTCAAATATACAATTAAAAGAAATCATAAATAAACGCTTCACGCACCGGGACTACATTCTCAAATGTTCGTATCTCCTCTTCGCTTCCACTAATTAATTCAAGCTTACTTAGCTCTAACGGACGTTTATAGCCAAACATTATTGTAGATAGCGCATTAATGTCCAGCTTAATTCCTTTATCTATTGTTTCTTCTTTCATAATTGTTATTTCCTGATTTGCAAGTCTCACCGTTACGTTATTCCACGGAGCAAATGAATCTGTAACGTGTAAAATCAATTCTTGCTGCGCATCGTTCCAGTTCAACTCATATTGTTTTAAGAACTGCTCCACATCTACAATTCTTCCCATAAAATATGGTTTTATTTCTGCCTTCACGCGTGGCTCTTGCAATGTATATAACAACGGTTCTTTCTCACTTAATATCATTTCAACTTCTTTAATCATAGAATCATGCTGGCAAATAAAGTTCCATAGGCCATTTCTCGCTTCATTATGCAGTGGAACAAATTCTTCTACTGTCATTTTATAATTTTCTATTTTATATAATACGTAACCAGCTGCCGTTTTATTTTCATCATAGTAAATCGCTAATGTTAAATCATGATAGACCGCTTGTAACCACCATTTTTCACTGCGAACTAGCATACCTGAAAAGCGTTCTGCAAATGTTTCATAAATTTTCTCTACTTCTTCTGGATGGTTTTCTTTATTAAAACGTTTCACAATACCATTTACTTGTTTTTTCATAATCAAATCGCTCTTCTCCATATGACATACAAGGCGATTTGCACAAAGCTCCCAGCCGTATTTGCGGTAAAATGAAACAGCAAATGGATGTAACATCGATACTGTATAACCAGCTTTTTTCATCGTTTGCAGTGAATGCTGAAGTAACTCTTTTACATACCCACTTCTTCTATATTCCGGATACGTCGCTACCCCTGCAACGCCTCCCATTTTAAATTTTTCTGTGCCTATGTAAATATGAAACGGAATAAGATGCAATTTTGCTGCTAAGTCTTCCCCTTCCATAATGCCGTATATTTCATGACTTTCTTTCATTCGAGTCATTTGTTGCTGCACTCGTTCCTCATCTGCTTTATATTGAAAAGCGTATTCTGATAAACATAATGCTTCTCTGAATTTATCTTCTTTTAATTGTATGACGTTCATCTTTTTCTCCCCCATTCCCTATATGTATTGTACTATCATTTTGAATGTTTCGGGTTGATGATTAGAAATATATCAACGTTTTGAATCCCAGATAAGATTGGTAGGAAAATACGGATTTACAACGTCAAGTAAATCCCATAATAAAAAAGCTTAATTTCTCGGTATAGTAAGGGAGAAATTAAGCTTTAGTTAGTTAATATGACTTACAAAGGCATATTTACCACTTTAAATAATATTAGGGTGATTTTTCTCGTTGTAAAGTTATAGAAAATTAATCCCCCGCATTATCGTTCTATTTACAGATTCTTAATCATTGTGCGATGAGGAATACCCGCATCTATAAATTCTTCAGAAATACTTTCATACCCTAAGTTTTCATAGAAACCAATTGCATGTTTTTGGGCATTCAATTTCACTTTAGAAATGCCCTGATTTTGTGCAAACTTCTCAATTTCATTCATAATTAATTTTCCAGAACCTGCTTTGCGATCAGTTGCCACTACACAAATTCGTTCAATTTTACCAACGCCATCTACAATACGAAAACGTCCAGCTCCAATTGGCTTGCTATTATCGTATAACACAAAATGAGTAGCGGTTTTGTCATGTTCATCAATTTCTTCTTCTACATCGACTTGTTGTTCTTCTATAAAAACCTTTTGTCGAATAGCGTAAGCATCTTCTAATTGTTGTTGATTATTTACGATTTCTACTATCATAAATATTTCTTCCCTTCTAAGTTAAAATGTTTCATCAATTGTCGAGTTAATTAATTAAATGAAAACGATTAAAATCAATAGGTACCGTTCTTCTTGTTCGGCTTCTTTTCAACGTTAAGGGAAAAACCTTGTCTCAAAAGTCCTATTGTTGTTAAATAGTTCATTTTTAACATTATAAGTAGCTTGCTTATAATGTCCTTACGAGCTTAATGTATATTTATACTGTATATCTGCTTTTCATCCTATTATTTCGCTAACTTTTGAAGTTCTTCAAAGAATGTAGGATATGATACGCCTACTGCTTCTGCATCTTCAATTGTTGTTTTTCCTTCTGCTAGACAGCCAGCAATCGCGAGCATCATTCCGATGCGGTGATCACCGTAACTATTTACTGTATTGCCTTTTAGAGCTGATTTTCCGTATATGATCATGCCGTCATCAGTTGCTTCTATGCGAGCTCCTAGTTTCGTTAACTCCGCAACGACTGTATCAATACGGTTCGTTTCTTTTACTTTTAATTCGTGTGCATCTTTAATCACTGTAATTCCTTCTGCTTGTGTTGCTGCTAAAGCGATAACTGGAATTTCATCGATTAGTCTTGGAATAATATCTCCACCAATTTCGATTCCTTTTAATGAAGAAGTTTCGATTGTAATGTTCGCAGCTGGTTCTGATGCGCCTTCATGAATCGGTTCTACAGTAAACGTAGCACCCATTTTCTCTAAAACATCTATAATACCTGTACGTGTTGGGTTCATTCCTACATTTTGTAATAGTAGTTTACTATTTGGGATAATTGCACCTGCTACTAAGAAAAATGCCGCTGATGATACGTCACCTGGCACATGGACGTCTGTTGCTGTTAACTTCTGTCCACCCGCCAGTTTTACAGTTTTCCCCACGCGAGTTACCTTTACACCGAACGCTTCAAGCATTCTTTCCGTATGGTCGCGGGAAATATGTGGTTCTGTAACAGTTGTTACACCTTCTGCACGAAGTCCTGCAAGTAAAATAGCTGACTTTACTTGTGCGCTTGCTACAGGTGAAGTGTACTCAATTGCTTTTAAATCTCCGCCACGTATTGTGAGCGGCGTAAATGTTCCTTCTTCTCGGCCATCAATATTTGCGCCCATTTGTTTTAATGGATTTGTTACACGTTTCATCGGTCTCTTTGCGATAGACGCATCACCTTGTACGCAAGAGAAAAATGGTGTGTTAGCCAAAATCCCTGACATTAAACGTATTGTTGTACCGGAATTACCAACATCTAATACAGCTTTCGGTTCTTGTAAACCTTCTAATCCTTTTCCAATTACCGTAACTTCGTCTCCATGCTGCGTAATCTCTACTCCCATTTCTTTAAAACAAGAAATCGTACTTAAACAGTCTGCACCAGGTAGGAAACCTTTAATTGTTGTTTTCCCTTCTGCAATTGCGCCGAACATAACAGCGCGGTGTGAAATGGACTTATCACCTGGGATTGTAATTGCGCCATTCAATCCGTTAGTTACAGGTTGTATTGTTGTTTCTTTCACTTTGTCACCCTCTTTTTTAAATTGTTTCATACGTTTGGTATTCTTCTTTTCCAAGCGCCAGCTTTGCTTTCATCCGATCGTCTTCTCTTTGGAAACTAATACGTAATACCCCAAGCAGTCCTTCTCGCGCTTCTAATATTTGCAAGTTCGTAATACTAATTTCTTCGCGCGCCAAAATACTCGTTATATGAGCCAATGCACCTACTTTATCTAAAACATCGACGTATAAGTCATGATAGGCAGGAATTGCACCTCTCTTTCGTACTGGTAAAGAATCACGGTATTCTTTTGCGTCAGCAAAATAATTTTGTATTTCACCCGCATCTCCTTTAGAAACCGTCTTATATAAATCTTCCATTTCAGAAATCCATTCTTCTAATAGCTCCAATAAATGCTCACGGTTTTGTTTTACAATATCACTCCACATTTTCGGACTACTTGAAGCGATACGTGTTATGTCTTTAAATCCGCCTGCCGCAAGTTGATGAATAAGCGGGTTATCCCCTGCATGTTTCTCAACTTGTTTTACTAATCCTGCCGCTATAAGATGCGGGAAATGACTAACAATTCCTGTTACATAATCGTGTTCTTCTGTATTTAAGACGAGAAAATGTGATCCTGTTCCTTTTAACCAACCTTTTAGTTCTTCCACTTGTCCATTTGGCACATGGTTCATTGGTGTTAAAATGTAAAATGCATTTTCAAATAAATGTGCTTTTGCACTTTCAACTCCAGTTTTATGAGAACCTGCCATTGGATGTCCACCAATAAAAGAAACTTCCTTTGAAAATAAAGCTTCAGCTTCGTTCATAATCGTTCCTTTTGTACTACCAACATCGGTCACTATAACATCTTTTCGTAAACGAAATGACGCTAATTTGTGTAATAACTTCTTCGTTTCTTCAACTGGAGAAGCAAAAATAATTAAATGTGCCTCTTCACATGCACGCTGTAAATCTACTGCTACTTCATCTACTACATGTAATTCTTTCGCACGCTCTACTTGCTCTTTAAATATGTCATATCCGGCAATCGTTACTTCGTGTTCTTTTTTTATTGCTAATGCAAGTGAGCCTCCTATTAATCCTGTTCCAATTAATACTACCTTTTTACACATTTGCCTCATCTCGAGACTTACTTTTCTTATTTTCAAAGTGTTGTTTTAGCACTGAAATCACTCCTTCATTTTGCTCCCTTGTGCCGACTGTAATACGGACACCATTCGGGAACGGACGAATAATAAATCCTGCGTGTGCACAAGCTTCATAAATCTCTCCACCATTATCTACTGGTAAGAAGATGAAGTTTGTTTGCGACGGATAAAATGGAATTTCATTTTCCTTACAAAAACTTTCGTATTGTTGTAATCCCTCTGTATTAACACGTACAATTTCTTCAATAAATGCTTCATCGTTAAAAGCAATCGTCGCTGCTTTTTGCGCTAATGAAGATACGTTAAATGGCAAACGTACGACATTTAAATTCTCGATTAACTCTTCGTGTCCAATCGCATAACCAACGCGGAAAGAAGCTAATCCATACGCTTTAGAAAACGTTCTAAGTACAAGAATGTTGTTATGTTTTTCTAGAAGCGGTAATGTCTCAGGGAAATCTTTTGCTGTTACGTATTCATAGTACGCTTCATCAATGACAATTAACGTATTTTCACTAATGCTTTCAATGAATTGAGTCAATTTTGACTCATTCACATATGTGCCTGTCGGGTTGTTTGGATTACAAATCCAAACGATTTTTGTATTGTTATCAACTGCTGATGAAATTCTGTCTAAGTCGTATACACCGTTATTTAAAGCAACTTCTTTCACTTCACAGCCTTCAATAATTGCATGATGACGGTACTGCGGGAATGTTGCGCTAGCCGTTACAATATTATCTCCAGCTCGTAATACGGCGCGACTTATTATTTGAATGACCTCATCTAAACCACTACCGCAAAGTATTTGTTCCATTTGAACATTTAATTTCTCTGCGATTGTTTGACGGAGCTTTGTAGCACCTCCGTCAGGATATAAAGCATGTTCCAACCATGATTTTTGCAATTCTTCTAAAACACGTGGGGAGCAGCCGAATGGATTTTCATTCGATGCTAATTTCACAAATGAATGATCTCCATACACTTCTTTCATTTGTTCAGGTGATTTACCTGGTTTATATGGTTGTAATGATGATAGTTGATCTTTTACTCGCATGTTAAATCCACCTTTTCATTAAAATTCTTTTGCGTATTTGTTATGTTGCGTAATGTTTTGCTTTAATAATTCCATACGGTCTTTTCCGAATTGTTCGACTAGCGCATCTGCAAGTTCCCATGCTACAACAGATTCAGCAACAACACCGGCTGCTGGTACTGCACAGCTATCAGATCTTTCTATACTCGCTTGGAATGCTTCTTTCGTATCAATATCAACACTTGCTAACGGTTTATATAATGTAGGAATTGGCTTCATTACGCCTCTTACGACAATTGGCATACCTGTTGTCATACCGCCTTCTAAACCGCCAGCATTGTTTGTTTTTCTCGTGTAGCCTTTTTCTTCATCCCACATAATTTCATCGTGCACTTTACTTCCCGGCTGTCTTGCCGCTTCAAAACCAATTCCGATCTCAGCACCTTTAAACGCATTCACGCTCATAATAGCACCGGCAAGTTTTGCATCTAATTTGCGGTCGTAATGAACGTAACTACCTACTCCAATTGGCATTCCTTCTGCAATGACCTCAACAATACCACCGATTGAATCTCCGCTGCTTTTCGCATCATCAATCGCATCCATCATTTCTTGTTCTACTTCTTTATCTAAACATCGAACTGGTGAATTTTCAGTAATCGTTTGAATTTCTTCTATCGGTAAGTGAGTAATATGCTTCGCTTTTACCCCACCAATTTCAAGAACATGTCCTGCGATTTCTACACCTAATTCTTTCAAAATTTGTTTCGCAACTGCACCAGCTGCAACTCTAACTGTCGTTTCTCTTGCAGAAGAGCGCTCTAATACGTTTCTTATATCACGATGGCCGTATTTAATTGCCCCGTTTAAATCCGCATGTCCTGGACGTGGCTTTGTAATCGTACGCTTCATTTCTTTACTTTCTTGCTCTGAAATTGGTTCTGCGCCCATTACTTTCGTCCAATGTTTGAAATCATCATTTTTTACGATTAGCGTAATTGGTGAGCCAAGTGTCATCCCGTGACGTACACCACTTACAATCTCAACTGTATCTGTTTCAATTTGCATGCGTCTTCCGCGCCCATGCCCTTTTTGTCTTCTTAATAACTCTTTATTAATATGTTCCGCCGTTAATGTTAAACCTGCTGGTACACCTTCTAAAATAACTGTTAACTGCGGCCCATGTGATTCTCCAGCTGTAATGTATCTCATTTCTCTTGCCCCTTTACTATTTTTTTGTACAAAAAAGTCCCTACTGAGCGCTCAGTAGGGACGATGTTTATCGCGGTACCACCCTAGTTGTAGACTTATTTCGTCTACCTCTCTTCTTCTTTAACGATCATTTGACCGTCCTTCCCTCCAAAGGTTGGCGAGAAAGATGCTCCGAGGCTGTAATTCATGCTTACCTTTGTGCTGATTCACACCGACCATCAGCTCTCTTTAACAGTGAGATAAGCACTACTGTTTCCTCTTCAGCGCATATATGATATGGAATTAAGATAATTTATTTTTGAAACCTTTTAACTCATCCATGAATCTATGGAATTCTGGAATATCCATTTGTTGCGCAGAATCTGATAACGCAACAGCTGGGTCTGGATGTACTTCTGCCATTACTGCATCTGCTCCAATTGCAAGTGCCGCTTTCGCTGTTGGTAATAATAGATCTCTACGTCCAGTTGAATGCGTCACGTCAACGATAACTGGTAAATGTGTTTCTTTCTTTAAAATCGGTACTGCTGATATATCTAATGTGTTACGTGTCGCTCTTTCGTATGTGCGAATACCGCGCTCACATAAAATAATTTGGTCGTTACCTTGCGCAATAATGTATTCCGCTGCATTGATGAACTCATCAATTGTTGCTGCTAAACCACGTTTTAATAATACTGGCTTGTTAACTTTACCTACAGCTCGTAGTAAATCGAAGTTTTGCATGTTACGTGCGCCAACTTGAATTACATCAACGTAGTCTAGCGCCATTTCAACATCGTTCGGATTTAAAATTTCACTAATAATCGCTAAGTCGAACTCATCTGCTACTTGGCGTAAAATTTGTAATCCTTCTACTCCTAAACCTTGGAAATCGTATGGAGATGTTCTCGGTTTGAAAGCACCACCGCGCATTAATTTTAAACCTTGGTCTTTCATTGCTTGCCCTACTTGGCGAACTTGCTCTAAACTTTCTACTGCGCAAGGTCCCATAATGAACGTTTGTGTTCCGTTTCCAATCAATTCGCCTTTCACATTAACGATTGTATTTTCTTTTTTCTTTTTACGTGATACTAGTAACGCTTTACGGTTATCATCTTCTTGTAATTCTAAGCTTGCTTTGAAAATCGTTTTGAAAATATGTTGAACCGTTGACGTTTCGAATGGTCCTTCGTTATGCTCTGCGATCATATCAAGCACTTCACGCTCACGTACTGGGTCAAAACGTTTCGTACCTTGTACTTGTTTTTGTTCCCCAATTTTTTGAACGATTTCACCGCGTTTGTTTAATAGGTGTAATAGTTGTAAGTTAATTTCATCTACCTGTTTACGTAATTGATCTAATTCATGATTTGCCATTTGGAAATCCTCCTCTAATGTTTTAAAAGTATAGTAAGAGAATGAAAAATTCTCTATTTTCAGAACTGGTTAATTATACAAATTTAAAGTGGAATCGATACCTCTTCTTATTTTAAACTAATAATTACCATAAAGACACTAACTACTAGTTAATAAGCCACTTTTTTTGTACAAAAAAGCCCTACTGATTCAATCAGTAGGGACGATATTTATCGCGGTACCACCCTAGTTGTAGACTTATTTCGTCTACCTCTCTTCATTGTTAACGATCAATGTGACCGTCTTTCCCTTCATAAAGATAATACTATCTTTACTACGAAAAAGATGCTCCAGGACTGTAATTCGCTCTTGTTTTTGTACTGGTTCGCACCAACCACCAGCTCTCTGTTACAGGGAAACAACAACTACTGCTTTTCCTTTCAACGCATGTTTATTATATTTTCAAGTTGGACCGTCAAAATACAAAAAGTCCCTACTGAATAAATCAGTAGGGACGATATTTATCGCGGTACCACCCTAGTTGTAGACTAAATTTCCGTCTACCTCTCTTCACTGTTAACGATCAATTGACCGCTCTTTCTTCATAAAGACAATCGTATCTTTACTACGAAAAAGATGCTCCAAGACTGTAATTCATGATTATCCCTGTACTGGTTCACACCAACCACCAGCTCTCTGTTACAGTAAGACTAACCACTACTGTGATCTCTTCATTGCACTTTGTTTATTCAAATGTTTTTGAAATTGAATAAGTATGATTCGTATTATAGAACGCTTTTCAAAACACTGTCAACAACTTTTTATTTATTTTTTTAAAATTCCGCTTTCACCCTAGAATTCTTCTTGCAAATTCTCCATTACTATTCCGATACGAATCATCTCATTTTCAATTAATTTTAATACGTGTTTTTCTACTCCATAATCAATTAATTGTTCTTTTATTTGTATGATTTCCTTCTCAAGTAAATCAGCTTCTTGACGTGTTTGAAGTAAAATAAAAAAGACATTTGCATAAAGCCCTTTATATTCTTTCATGCTATTCTTCTTTTCAAGCATCTCAGTAAATAACTGTTTCATTTCCTCTTGATTGCATTGCCCTTCTACACCTAGAAATTTACTTGATATAATACAAAGTCCTTTTTCTAAAATCTCATCCATACATAATACAATACGTAAAATCATCATATATTCTCTCGTAGTTATTACACCCATTTTCGGACGTTCTCTTAAAAATACACTTAGCCATGCTGTCCAAAATTTTTGTTGTTCTTTTCCGCTTAACGTTTTTACGTAGTAGCATACATACTGCATAAATTTAATTTTATTATTTTCGTTTACTTGCATTAAGAGTGGGTATAACCAATCTGTTTTTTGCTCCCAATACAGTACACATTTAATAAATACAAAGCTAAGCCATTTTAAAAACGCTTCTCTCGTATACGGATGTAGCACCTCTAAATGTTCTACCGCATATTTAATATATCTCTTCATTTCTGTAAATAAAGGTAAATTAATTTGCGTATAACATAATCCCGCCCACGCATACTTGGTCAGCTCATTTTCTTTCTTTAAATCTAAGTAGGGTAATATATATTTTCGGCACCATTGCTTCTCAATATGGTATAAAAACGTAATATCTGCTGTTAAGCGAGCGAACATAAAGTTCGTTCTTTCCGAAGTAACCCTTACCTGTTCCTCAAATAAAAATAAATATTCATACACATTACGATCATATAAGTGATCGTATGCTAACAGTTTTAGTAATACAGCGGTCATCTTCCCAACAGGATGCTGTATAGACTCATTGTAAAACTCTTGTTTTCCAATCTTAAAATCCGTTTCCCCTCTCATAACTTGTGGAAATACTGAAAAAGCAAAACGCTTTACAACCCGTATACTATTCTCTTCTAGCTCTTCTAATCGATTGCTAATTTCATATAGAAAACTACTAATTAACCAATGAAAAGTATTATTTCTAACAAACTTCTGCAATAACGGAATAATCCTTTGAATTTGCTCACTCGTTAAATTCCTATTATTTCTCCACTCTCTAATACAAACAAACCACACTTCATTACTAATTTCATGTACGCCTACTAGTTGATAAGCAAACGAAACACTCCACTCTACATTCAATTTACATGCTTTTGATAACATCTCTAAAAAATGGCGTTGCTCAAAAACACCATCTTGAGAAAACTGTAGAACTTGCTTCATTATTTCATCGTCTTTCAGCTGTAGTAATCCATCAGCTGTTACATTACAAGTAATGCTTTGTTCAATATATTCTTTCTTAGGAACACTGTATCGATCAGAAGAAAAATGAGGGTGCTTCTGTTTCATTAATTCATATCCTTCTATCGTGCATCGACTATTCGAATCACATGCAAATAATGTATCTAGAACGAGACAAGCATCAAACGCCCTCTCTTCTGCAAGATGTTCTAATACAGTTTGGATAATTTCCTCTTTTGTTTCTTCTAAAGCATCTGCATAATAATTCTTTAAAAGTTGAAACACTTCATGTTTATATGTGACATCTAGCAGAAGGCCTTCATGTAGTAACCACTTCAGTTTGACATCCGCAGTAACGAATACATTTTTATTCATCGCTTCAATCGCAATTCGCTTTTGAAGTACACTATCTGTTTCTATCATTTCTGTAATATAATAATCCGCTTTTTTCTCATTGTTTTCACATAAATATGTAAGACACTCTTTTACAATTTGAATTAAAAACGTAAAATCATTTTGCTGTAACTCTTGCTCTGAAATTTCTCTATCTCTTTTTTTTAGTACACTTTGTCTTAATGATAATAGTTGTATCTTTTCTAATCCCATTACCATAATAGGAGCAGCATAGTATGAGATATGTGGTCTCATTTTCTCTTTCCAAATTCGCTCTACATGAGAAAAAATAGGCACTGGTAAACGACTCGATTCCTCAAGTTCTATCGACTCTTGCATATCATTTCCCCATCTTCTTACACGTTTCAATTTAAGTTTCCCGTCTAAAATAAACGTTAACAACAACAAGCCAATTTCTTTATGTTCAGGGAAAGAACATTTTTGCAATAAGTATGAGATCATTTCAATTGAGCTACTATCTTTCTCTGCTGTTTCTAATAAAAGCAATGTCCATCTTGCAAACAACAAAGGATCCATCGATTCCTTCGTTTCGTTCAAATAAGTACAAATTGTTCGCCACAATAACCGGGATATTTTAGAATGATTTTTAAAAATCATTTGAAATAGTTCTTTTTGATGAGTAAAAAGGAAGTGCTCCACTAACCATTCCGCAAGTAATTCATCAACTTCATCATAATTTGCTGTAAGCAGAAATAAATTTCTTAGTTTTCCCTCTGCTTCAAGCCATTCCACCCATTCGTAATCACGAGCAAATTCAACAAAGTACCGAACTGTTTCTATTTTTTTTATTGATTGTTTTATATAGGATAATTGCTCCTGCTCTACTGATGGAGGAACAGTTACAATATCACGAATACGCATTCTTTTCGTAATATAATTATCACCCATTAATTCCGCCCATCGTTTCACCGCTTTCACAAGTGACTGGTGATTATTTGCTTTATTCGGATACACAATAGGTCTTATCCCTAAATGTTCCCAATGGTATGTATTATCACCTTGTGCGACGAAAGCATAACGCCTTGTACTCGGTGGTAACCCTGTTGCTAAATATTTCATTACTGGGTCATTATGACTATACCCAACGAATAAAACGGTGTAATTCGAAAATAAATCCACTAGAAATCGTCTCGCCCATCCTTCCGTTAAGTAAGCCCTTCCAAAATCACCATCTGTTAAAATTAAAGCTTCTTTCTCCTGCTCTATATTCCCATGTATGTAAGCTAAGCCTTTAAACGCTCTCCCTGTCGGTAATGCAGGTGCATAATAAATATTTAGCTCTCTATTCATTTCCTTAATTGCATACGTAAAATGTTGATCAAAGTTTGTCGTTACAATGCGAACATCCGTATCTAACGGGAACAACCTTGGAATGGCATAATGTAATGGATTCGGTTTTGATTTTTCTATATTAACGAGATCTCTTGCAACTTGGTGTACATCTTTCGTTTTCGCAATTTTACCAAGATAATAATCGTGTGGTTCTGTCATCTCACGTTTTTCGACATATAAAGCTTTCGAAATTTCATCAACTAAATCATCGAAATTCGGTAAGTTTGATTTCCCTTTCATAGAAACTCCCGCTCCAACGAATAGTACTAACTTCCCTTGTTCAAGATGATCAATTAACTCATCTGGAATTTCTACTTCTGAAGTAATCCACATTCCGGATTCCCCCTTACCTAAAAATGTCATCTACTCTCATTTTACTATAACATTTTTTTGTTATTTTTATAATATTTAGATAAAATTTCAAACATGAAAAAATTTTATCTAAATAAATCCGTAACAATGTATGAACTCCTGAATTTATTGCAAAACTATGTATAAATCGGAGGTGTAAATATTGAATGATTTTACTGTAATAGTAATCAAATTTATATCATGTATTATCGCTTTTAGTATTGGACTCGCTTTATTTTTCCCCGCTACGTTCGTCCAAATTATTTCTTTTAGTCTATTTGTTACAATCGTTTCTTATATGTTTGTTGATAAAATCATTTTAAATCGAATTGGCGATTCTGCTGCCATTATGACGGATTTCTTACTTACGTATTTAAGCGTTTGGATTTTCGGAAATATTTTATTAGACAACTACATGCAAATCGCATGGGGCAGTATCCTTTCTGCCATCGTCTTTACATTATCAGAAGTAATCGTCCATCGTTTTTCTCATTCACGTACTCGTCATAACAACGATAATATTCGTATTAATCGCCGATTTGCGTATGGTACGGAGTTTGCTGAAGAACAGAATGTGTTGGATAAAGATAAGAAAAAGTAACGTTTTGATGAAGGAGTTCCCTTTTGGATAAGGTGGTGCTCCTTTTTTACATTATCATTACGGTGAATGAAATTATATTTGCGACTTTTAAGATTTATCGACAAAAATAAAAAGAAGCTGTTCCAAATTTCCATTTAGAATAACTTCTCCTTCAACACTTACTTACGCTTCTACTTTTAAATCTTTTAACGCAATAACATCCGCAAATGCTCCCAACACTGCGTTATGATGCTTCACAATGTCTTCAGCACGTAATACATCTGTATCGAACGTGCTATGGGCATCACTTACTAACGTTACTTTATATCCTTCACTAAATGCTCTGCGTATTGTCGTATCCACACAATACTCTGTTTGCATTCCTGAAATAATAACGTGTTCAATTCCTTTTTCTTGTAACACTTCGTTTAAGTTTGTCTTATGGAATGAATCTGGCGTCGTCTTTTCAACGATACTGTCCCCTTTTTGCGGAGCGATCGCCGCATGTACTTTCCAGCCATATGTACCTTTTTCTAACGGATGATCTTTTGGTCCGTTATGTTGGACATAAATAACCGGAAGACCATTCGAACGACATTCCCCAATAAGTTCTTGCAAAGTTTCTAAAAACTTTTCCCCATTATGTACTGGCATTCCCGCTGTATACATACCTGCTTGCACATCAATTACTAATAATGCTTTTTTCATTTCGCACAGCTCCCTTTGTTTGTATAAGCCATTACATACTCATTATAATGCTTTATATTCCACCATCCAACAATCTTCTAATTTCCCTTCATGCAGTTCATGTTCCTTTAATATCATCACCTTTTTAAATCCACATTTTTCATAGCACTTAATCGCACGTTCATTATTTACTTTCGGATCCATTGCGATTGCTTCTGCTCCCATTTCACCCATAATGTATGTAATCGCTGCCTGAACGAGTTTTGTTCCAATTCCCTTTCCCCAATAATTAGGCTCACCAATAAATTGGTCCATCCCCCATATATTTTGTGATTCTTCATATCCATATAAAGCTTTCCATTCAGAATCAACAGGATACATTTGTATGTAACCGATCGGCATTTCATCAAATTCTACTATGCATCTTTTTTCATTACTGTTTGGATTATGTATAAAGTGATTAAGTACCTTTTCTACAGATTGCGGATTATCTCTTCCTTCGTAATACTGTAAAACTTCTGGATCTGTTAACCATTTAGAGATGATAGGTGCATCGTCTTTTGTTACATATCTAACCGATAAATTATTGTTTTGAAATAACATGTAGCACCTCGTTGCTAGTATTTTATAAACTGTTAAACTTTATTTTACATCATCATCTTTCTTATTTAATTACTTCTACTCCTCCCATGTATGGACGCAATACTTCTGGGATTATAACTGAGCCGTCTTCTTGTTGGTAGTTTTCTAAAATAGCTGCTACTGTACGCCCTATAGCTAACCCAGAACCATTTAACGTGTGCACAAATTCTGGTTTTGCACCTGATGTACGACGGAAACGTATGCTTGCACGACGCGCTTGGAAATCTTCACAGTTTGAGCAAGAAGATATTTCACGATATACCCCATAACTTGGTAACCAAACTTCAATGTCATATGTTTTCGCAGCTGGAAATGCTATATCAGCTGTACATAATACGATAACTCGATAAGGTAATCGTAACAATTGTAGTACTCTTTCGGCATTCGCAGTTAATTTTTCTAACTCATCGTATGATTCTTCCGGCTTAGTATATTTAACCATTTCAACTTTGCTAAATTGGTGCTGGCGAATAAGTCCTCTCGTGTCACGTCCTGCACTACCAGCTTCAGAACGGAAACATGGCGTATGAGCGGTAAAATTAATAGGCAATTCTGCATCATTTAATATTTCGTCACGATAATAGTTCGCTAATGGTACTTCCGCCGTTGGAATTAAAGAGTAATCTGTGTCTTTTAATGTAAATACATCTTCCTTAAATTTCGGGAATTGTCCGGTTCCTATTAAACTATCGCTATTTACGATAAACGGTGGAATCACTTCCGTATATCCATGTTCTTCAACATGTAAATCTAGCATAAAGTTAGCTACTGCTCGCTCTAAACGTGCTCCCAAGCCATTGTAATATACGAAGCGGCTTCCTGTTACTTTTGCTGCTCGCTCAAAATCTAGTAACCCTAATTTTTCAGCAACTTCCCAATGTGGTTTTGCTTCAAATGAAAATTCGTTTATTTCTCCCCACTTACGTAATTCAACATTATCATCTTCTGATGCTCCAATAGGAACTGTTTCATTAGGTATATTTGGTAATGCCATTAATATAGAATTCAATTCCTCTTCTACATTACGTAACTCATCATCTAACGTTTTAATACTTTCTCCTACTTCACGCATTTCACTAATAAGTTCATTAGCATCTTGTTTTTCACGCTTTAACTTCGCAATACGCTCAGATACTCCATTACGTTTACTTTTTAATTCTTCTACTTCTACTAACAGTTCACGACGATTTTGATCTAATTCTTCAAATGTATCCAATTCAAGAAACTCTCCACCGCGATTAATCAATTTTTTCTTTACTTCTTCAAAATTAGCACGTAATACTTTTACATCTAACATGTCTTATCTCTCCTTTAATAAGTGACTAATGTCATCTTCTTCGTTCACATTAAGCTTTTAAGATAGGGAATTTCACTAAAAAACACAAAAAACTCCCGTCCCTATAAAAGGGACGAGAGTTAACCCGCGTTGCCACCCTAGTTGAAAGCATAGAAAATATAAGCTTTCCACTTAAAAAATTAACGGTTTTTAACCGGAAACGATTACTAACTTCACATTGAAGGGTTCCACATTTCACTCAAGGACGGATTCACAAGCGCTTTCTATCGGTTTACACCACCCACCGACTCTCTAAAAGAAAAGATACTTGTTACTACTTCCTTTCATAACTTTTAAACAATATAAATTTTAATTATCATTACTTTACAATAATTCTGTTTATTTTTCAAGAAAATATTGTATCTTTAAAATAAAGAGTTCATATAATCAAACCACAAATAAACTGGAGGTTATTTACGATGTCTCATATCACTTTGAAAACAATAACTTCTACAAACTGGCGAGAAACGCTTACTAAAACAATTTTTAATGTAACAAAGCAAAAAACTAAAACAATTTGGAGATGAGAATTTGAAATCGACTTTAATCATTCTTCGAGGAAACTCCGCAAGTGGCAAAACAACAATCGCAAAGGAATTACAAGAACATTTCGGGCAAGGTACACTTCTAGTCTCTCAAGACGTAGTGCGTAGAGATATGCTAAGAGTCCACGACACAATGGATAACTTATCTCATGATCTACTATTTGAAATTACGAAATATGGAAAAGGAAAATGTGAAATTGTTATTTTAGAAGGTATTTTGAACAGCCGTAGATACGGTGCTATGCTGAAAGAATTAATACATTATTTTGAAGGAAACACTTATACATATTATTTTGACCTATCACTTGAAGAAACGATTAGACGGCATAATACAAGAGAAAAGCAGCATGAATTTGGTGAGGATGCATTACAGAAATGGTATAATCCGCACGATACAATTGAAGTGAATAAAGAAACTGTGTTTACAGATGATTTCACGCAGAAAGATATATTTCATACGATACTTAATGATATAACTATTCCGCATTAAATTCAGCATATTGAGCGTACTTGTTCTCGGACTTATTTTCAATCAATCCATGAAACAATATAATTTACAAATTATTATCTTAATCTTTCATTAAATTTATATTTTTTATGATTTGTAATTGTCATAAATAGAAACTGCCAATGTACAAAATAGTACTCAAATAAATAACACAAAAAGGGCATATTCCTTTTTGAATCGCCCTTTCCCCTTGAAAATATGAAAATTAACTATTATATTCCTGATTTCCAAGCAATGATGATAAATGTAGTCCAGAATATAGTTCCTAATATAATTGCTATATTTAATAGTATTAAAAACTTAAGTGATGCTGTATACTGCTTTGTTCCACGATATAGAAGTATCAAAGTTATCAATGATATTGTTGTAAATAAATACGCCATTACTGCTCCTATCCAATACCATATCATTGTATTGGAACCCCAATAAGCCATAAACTGAAACAATATACTAAAAATCATTCCTAAAATTGCAAAAAATAAGGAAATAACTATAGATTTCATGATGTTGTTACCTCCTTTTAAAAATTTTAATAGAATTAAAATGTTTTTACTAGGCTTGGTCTATAGTTATTAGCAAAACTGTCTAATAAACCATAAGGTCCGATAATAGTTGTAGAAGTAGGAACCATAAATGGAAGGTTACCCGAGCCATAATAATATGCTTGATATACAATTTTTGAACAATATGTTGGATCAGTACCTTTTGTATTCAAAGTCACTCCATAACTAGGAAATCTGTCTTGAGTTGCACTACCACTAGAAGAATAATATGTTCTATCTGCCCAAGAAGCGGCATTACCAGCTACATAATTATAAGAAGAAGAAACTCGATACATCCATACAGTACCTTTTCCAGTATATTCATCTAACCATTGTTGTACAGTTCTTTGTCTTGTAGTATTTAATACTCCTCGATTTGTATTAATAGCATACCCTGGAGCATCTAAAATATAATTGTCTCCATTGGCTATAGCTGCATGACCAGCAATACCATAAAAGGACGTACCATTAGTAATAAGTATGTCACCTCTTTTAATATTGAACCCTTGATAGTAGGCTCCTTGCCATCCTGAATCTTTTGCAGGTACTTCTTTAACCTTATCGTTTTTTATTTTCTCAAATGCTTTTTCATTATCAGTAACAATTTTCTCCCATTGCTCATATGTTATGCTTTTATCTATCGCTCCAGCTTTTATCCCTTCATTGTACTTTTGTTTTAAGTCTCCATTGGCTATATTCTCATTTGCTGAAGCTGATGGTGAATTAATAAAGAATATCATACATATTGATAATACCGTTAAAATGACTGACAAAAGCCTTCTCATCTGTATTCCTCCTTTAATTTTCTGAATTTTCTTAATAATATGTTTTTAACATTTTTCAATAAAAATAAAGTTGATAAATAATTGATAAACAATTCTCCCCAAAAGTAATGATTATAGGAATCTCTTCCTTCAATTACTCTATATCCTTTCAATTCATTGCAATGTTCACCCTATAATTCTGTTGTTATATTCTGTCCTCACTTTTTATAAAAGTGAGGACAGAATATAATAATAATTAACACTAAAAAGCATCGTCTTCCTGAATAGTTTCTATAATAAATTCTTTTAAACTTTGGGCTATTTCTTCCATTTCGTCATCCTCGTGATACCAAATATATACTTCATCATCCATGAAGCCGCTATTTATTTTAAAGCACAATTTATCCCCTGAACCATCGTCACCAATTACGATAAGGTTTTCTGGCATATGCTCATCTCTCATGTCAACGTTTTGTCTAACTATATCATCCCAAGTTTTCGTTACATTTCTACTATCTTTAATCGGATATAGTATCCATTCCCCTATTTCAGCATTATTAACTAATTTAATAAGATCCCTATATTGATTTGGGAAAGCAGCACCTAACTTTTCTTCAGTTTCTTTTATTTGCAACTCCAATACACCTTGTTTCTTTGTTTCAATATATTCTCTTACTTCTTTCATGAAATACACCTATCCTTTGAACTTAATTACACTATTATGAGTGAAAATGTTTAGTAAATGATTTGATCCGATTTATACATTTCATTATACGTTAACCCGTCGTTGTCAACATACTATTCTTCTCTACTTCTCAATAAATTTTTATTCTACTTCCTCACCTCATTATTAATAGTTTTATTTTATAAACATGATACAAGTTTCATTTTCCTGTTATGTTTTAGTACAGATTTAGTAATAAACCCTTTAAAAATTCTATTTTACTTCCACTCAAAAAATAAAAGCCAGTCTCAATAAAGAGAACTGACTTCTATTTGGATAATTATTATAAAACTTTTACTTTAACAGTTTTTCTTCCCCAATTCATGGCTTTACTTTTGGAGCCCATTAAAACATCAATACGATTACCTTTAATTGCACTTCCAGTATCACCAGCGATAGCTTCTCCATAACCTTCTACCCATACTTTAGATCCTAATGGGATTACTTTCGGGTCAACTGCAATAATTCTCATATTCGGATTTTTCGTTAAATCATGCCCCATTGCAGTTAAAACGCGTCCACCATATGTACCATTTTCACTTGGATCAGCAGTATACGCTGTCGCTACTACCGTTAATTCACGTTTAGCAGACTGTATGTTGTTTTTTGATACTTCTTTCGCTCTCTCTTCTTCTTTAGCTTTTGCTATTTCTTGCGCTTTTTCTTCTTCTTTGGCTTTTGCTATTTCTTGCGCTTTTTCTTCTTCTTTAGCTTTTGCTATTTCTTGCGCTTTTTCTTCTTCTTTAGCTTTTGCTATTTCTTGCGCTTTTTCTTCTTCTTTAGCTTTTGCTATTTCTTGCGCTTTTTCTTCTTCTTTAGCTTTTGCTATTTCTTGCGCTTTTTCTTCTTCTTTAGCTTTTGCTATTTCTTGCGCTTTTTCTTCTTCTTTAGCTTTTGTTATTTCTTTTGCTTTCTCTACTTCTTTAGCTTTTACTATTTCTTTTGCTTTCTCTTCTTCTTTAGCTTTTACTATTTCTTTTGCTTTCTCTTCTTCTTTAGCTTTTACTATTTCTTTTGCTTTCTCTTCTTCTTTAGCTTTTACTACTTCTTTGACTTTTGCCTCTTCTTTAGGCTTTACTATTTCTTGCGCTTTCGGTTCTTCTTCAACTTTTACTTCTTCTTTAGTTTTTGTTATTTCTTGCGCTTTTGGTTCTTCCTTAACTTTTACTTCTTCTTTAGGCTTTGTTATTTCTTGCGCTTTTGGTTCTTCCTTAACTTTCACTTCCTCTTTAGGCTTTGTTACTTCTTGCGTTTTCTGCTCTTCTTTAACTTTTACTTTCTCTGATACTTTCACTACTTCTTTAGACTTTACTATTTCTTGTGCTTTCGTTTCTTTTTGCACTTTTGCTACTTTCTGCGTCTTTACTTCTTTCTTTTCTTTAACTGATTTTTGTACTTTCGCTACTTGCTTCGTTTTCTCTTCAGTTTTCTTTTCAATTGGTACTGTACTTGATAGGAAAGAAACATTTGCATAAGCTGTTTTTCCTTTATACTCAAATTGCAGCCATCCGTCTTTTACTTGATGCGTTGATTCAATTACATCATCTTTTTTTAGTCTACCAAGAATTTCTGATTCTGTATTTGCTTCAGTACGTACATTTAATAAATTCGCCGTTACATGATACACATCTTTTGTAAACTCCGAACTTACAAATACTTCCTTACCATTTAACTCAATTTTTGACCAGCCATCTTCGGTATTTATGACTTTTAACTCTTGCCCATTCTTTACTTTTTCGACAACTTTTGATTCCGTAGTCGGTTTTTCACGTACGTTGAGTACATCTGCTGTTACGATTGTTTCTGCGGTAGCAGTTGTAGTAAAAGCTCCCAATCCAAAAACAGTTGCTGTTGCTGCGCCAATTACTTTTTTCATATTAGCCTCCATTATGTTTTTTTGAATTCTATCAAATACTTCCATAAATTTATGGAAGTATTTGCAGCAGTATATTAGCACCACTTAATATACCGCTATTAAAACTCCTTACTCCAATACTATCAAATTCTTATTTCTAATTCTATATATTATAATTTTCCTTATTTTCTATAAACGTTTTATACCCTTCTTCACACTAAATAGTTGTCGCAATTCCCGCCAAAAACAAACTGACGATTGCTAAAAATTGAGTAGCGACTATAGCCCCTCTTAAATGAAACTTATAATCTTTATATCCCTTCATCCCTTCCGTACAAGGAATAACAACAAATCTCGGGGTGATCCAACAAAAGATTAGCCAATCAATTATGAATAAATCTACTAAATTGAAAAACATTAAAATACCAAAAGTATGTAAATAGGCATCAACATATAATAGTTTTTCATGTTTATGTAGTATATATGTGGAAACGAAAGGAGTACCGAAAAGAATAGCGTTATAGGCAATATTAAAGTAAATCGTTTGCTTTTTTTCATGAATCGATTTCGGAAAAACTACCTTTTGAATATCTTCCGGATAATCAGTTAACGAAAGTCGAGGATTATAATATAAGGACCCTAAAATCATTACGGACAGTACAATAGACATAAGGAAACCAACGTACATCATTTGCTCAAATGAACTCATATTCATCATTCACCCTTTTCAGTAGTTACTATGTAGATAACTCATTTAATTACCTATTGTATGTACGCACATAACCAAAAATTAACAATCCTTTCAACACCGAATCAAAATTGTTGCAATGCAAAAACAATTTTTATAAAGTGAAAGCCTAATTAGTTAAGTTAGGGCTGGTGAAAACTATGAAAATTGAACATATTGCAATTTGGGTAAATGATTTAGAATTAATGCGTACTTTCTATACGAAGTACTTTAATGGTAAAGCAAACTCTTTATATCATAATGAAACGAAACAATTCGAATCTTATTTTATTACGTTCGATTCTGGAGCAAGGCTTGAACTTATGCGCAAAAAAGGTATTGAAAATGAGCCCAATCTTAATATAACTGGCTATGCACATATGGCATTCTCTGTCGGTAGTGAAGAACGTGTAAATGAATTAACTACAACATTAAAAGATGATGGTTATCCTTTATTAAATGGACCGCGTTTCACTGGAGATGGCTATTACGAAAGTGTAATAAGCGACCCGGAAGGCAATCAAATAGAAATCACTATTTAACGCTTGTTTATCTTTTCTGAAGAACAAATAAAAGTTAGTTTGGAGGAATCATATGCATAAGCTACATTTCAAAAAATTTGAAGCAGCGGATTTTAATCTATACTTTCAGCTCGTATCGAACGAAAAAGTCATGGCACAAATTACAGAGCGTGCTATTCCGTTAGAAGAAGCGCAAAACGACTATGAAAAATTGTTACTGCGCAATGAAAAACATAAATTATTTGGTTCCAATAAAGTTTATGACTCTAGTACAAATGAATTCATTGGACTTGGACATATAACAGTGAATGAAGATAATGTAAAAGAAGCTGAACTTGGTTATATGTTATTGCCAGAACACTGGGGAAAAAGATATGGTAGTTGTATTGCAAAAGAATTAATTGAAATAGCGAAGCATACTGATGTAAACGTACTAAAAGCAATTATCGATCCAAATAATATCCCCTCTCGAAAAATTTTATTAAACGCTGGTTTTACATCAGATATAGTTTGTGAGATTGATGGATTACCCGGGGAGATTTTAAGTAAATATATTTAACTATACAAAAAGGTGATGCACCCATTCATAAAAGGCGTCTACGTTAATACATCTGACCTCTCCATTAAAGATTGGCCAGATGCTTACTACAGCTGTAACTTTCACCGATTAATGGAAGCAAAGACTAAATATGACCCGAAAAATGTTTTCAACTTTCCCCAAAGTATCCCTCCCTTTTAATAGTCAAAAATGAAAGTAATAGTTTATATTTCTAGCAAAAAATGAACGATTCTTTTGCATGATAGTGATTTGGTTTCGCTCCTCCCCCATCACCTTACATAAAGCAAGTAAACACGAAAGCCGGTGGAATATTCCAGTTTATTTTCTTCACCTCAATATTTACAAAAAATGAATGAAAAAATTGTTGTTTAAAGCGTGTATATTGGAAAGTAATAAATTTCCCTTCTTCTCCTAATACTTCTTTTGTTACCTGTAATATCTTTGTAGAGGTATCAAGGGATAAACTGGTAAATGGCAATCCTGAAATAATATAATCCACCTGGGTAATTTTATATTGTTGAACATACTTTTCCGTATATTCGGCAGAGTCATGAATAATGTACACATTTTCCATGTGTGAATATCGCTCTTGAAGTATACGGTAAAACTGTGCGTTATTCTCAATAATTAACAATACCGTTTCATTATGTTTATGTTTAACGAGCTGTTCCGTAAACACTCCAGTTCCTGGTCCATACTCAATAATGCATTTTGCTTGTTCAAAATTTATAGGGGCTACCATTTGTTTTGCAAGTTGCTTAGAACTTGACAATACCGCTCCTACAGTTCTTGGGTGCTTTATATATTCACTTAAAAAATGTAGTATATGCATAGTCTTCTTCCTCTTTCCTTGTAGGATACAAGGTATACTCTACTAAAAAAATATGAAAATATGATGAGAAATACATAAGATATTCTTAATGTCCACTAACTTAGGATATCAAATGAAGAGTGTCCATTTTGCTGTATTTTCTATGTCGCGAACAAAAAAAGGGTATACTTATTTAACTGTATTTGTTAAATAAAAAAGTCACTTTAGAAATTTCTTTTTTTCATCCTATTTTAATGATTTTTTCATCCAAATTTCATCTGAATCTCATTCTTATTAGTTACACTCTGTATATAAATTGGCGTTGGCCATAAAAACTAGTAAGGAGGAATCTTACATGAAATATTATGAGAAGGATCAGGATAAGAATAGAGAAAATCCATCCATTTCTGATGAAGTGACTTCCGTTTCATCACGAAGCTGGCAGATGCTGAGCAAAGTTCCAGAAGTCACCATTTTCTTCTGGATTATCAAAATCATGGCTACTACAGTGGGCGAAACAGGCGCGGACTTCTTAAATACAAACTTGAACTTTGGCTTGACTAAAACGACCTTTGTTATGAGTGCTCTCTTATTCATCACACTGTTCTTCCAGTTTAGGTTAAAGAAGTATGTTCCAGGAATTTACTGGCTCACAGTCTTGCTGATTAGTGTTGTTGGCACGCTGGTCACTGACAATCTTACGGACAACTTCGGGGTCGCTCTAGAGACGACCACTATCGTTTTCACACTTTTTCTACTGGCAACTTTTGCTGCTTGGTATGTGAGTGAGAAGACACTGTCCATTCACTCTATTTACACAACAAAGAGAGAAGTATTCTACTGGTTAGCTATCCTGTTCACCTTCGCCTTAGGTACTGCAGCTGGTGATCTCGTAGCAGAGAGTCTCAACTTAGGTTACTGGATTTCAGCGTTCATATTTGCCGCATTAATTGGGGCTGTAACCGTCGCTTACTACTGCTTCAAATTAAATGCAGTGTTGGCCTTTTGGATCGCTTATATTTTAACTCGGCCTTTCGGTGCCTCTTTTGGCGATTATTTATCACAGCCTCACGATTCTGGTGGTCTTGGTCTCGGTACAGTTGGAACAAGTGTACTCTTCCTCGCAATAATCTTGAGCTTAGTTATTTATTTGACCAAGAAGAAAAAAGACGTGAACCCGAGCCTTAATTAATATATATTTTGTCTAAACCTTAAAATAGGTGACATGATTTCCTAATCGTTATTACAAAATTTCAACCAAAAGAAAATTAAAAGGCAATACTACTTTAAACTAACAGTAGTATTGCCTTTATATAAAATAAATCATTATCCCCTTGTTTCGTCTACTATACTATGAATTAAAGAAATTAGAGCTTGTTTTGTTCCCTCATCTGTAACTTTTGCATCATCACTAAATTTAGTGCGTACAGACGGGATTAATAACGAGCCATTTTGAACGACAACTGTATCTAACATGCCTAGTGTAAGTAACAAAGATTCATGGGCTTTATCCCCTCCCGCAATTGACGGTGAAGCTGTTATGATAGCCACTGGTTTTTTATATAGTTCCGCTGAAGACACAAGCCATTCTAATGCATTTTTCAAAACTCCTGGTATACCTTTTGCATACTCCGGTGTACAAATAATCAGTGCATGTGATTCGCTTAATGCCTTTCGAAACTCTTGAACAACAACCGGTGCTCCCACTCGATCTACATCCGGATTAAAATGAGGAAGTTCCTCTATTCCTTTATATATAGTGTAATCTACTCCATCTGGAATAAATGCGGCTAAAGTTTTTAATATGTTTGTGTTGGATGATCCTTTCCTAATGCTGCCTGAAATCGCTATGATTTTTTTGTGTTTACTCATATGATCGTCCCCCCTACAAACATTATACTTATGCAGCCATTGAAAAAACAAAAATAATTAACTATTTAACAAGTTGTATATTCATTAATTTTGTTTACATAATAATATTATGCAATAAATCTATCCTTTTAACGAGATTGTACCTGTTTTCCTACTAACATACATACCAACTACATTACAAATATAGTGCCCCCTATTAGCATCAACGAGAAGGAATAGACCTTGTAAAAAAACATTTATAATTCCACTGATACGCAGAAAAAATAAAAAGAGAATAATTCAAAAATTCCCAATGAATCATTCTCTTTTTATTTTCATATTTTAACATGCTGGATATGCCTTAGAACCCAAATAACGTTCTTTTATAAGTTGACGATGATGAAGCTCATGACCAGCAATTATGTTTGCTAATGCAAGAACCGTGACTTCAGAATTGTTCGCAATTCCCCTTTGTAACCAAGCTTCTTTATCTAAACTTTTAAGCAAATGCATAGTAGATTGGCGAACAACTGTTAAATTCTCAAGAAGATCTTGCATAGATTGCTTATCAAAAGCTGCTCTAAGAACATACATATCATCGTTATATCCAGGAAGTTCTGCTGTCTCGCCTCTTGCTATGGAAAGCAATCGATACGCCATAATACGTTCAGTATCCGCAATATGACCGATTACTTCTTTTATACTCCATTTATTAGGAGCATATCTAAAATGTCCATCACTATCAGAAATATCCTTCAATAAAAGATTCGTTTCCTTCATTTGTTGCTCTAGAATATGTATGATATCTCCATCTGGTATTAAGTTTATGTACGTTGAATAATACGGGTTATATTCATTTGCTTCTGGTCTCTTTTGCATGCTTATCATCCTTTTTATTTTATCCTTATATACAACTTATCATAATTATTATCATATTAATCAAAAAATTTTAATTTTAAAACAAAAGTTCCCCATCCTATAGGATTACATTAACAAAGCGACTCATCCCCAAGCCCCCAACTAAACCATTTCCCATGCCCTTCCGTCTCCCCAACCGTTTCACAATATTCGTTTCCGTTAATATAATAATCAATATGAAGGTCCCGGTCCCACATGTTGTTATATAGGTGGAATACATCACGTTTTGCACCAATTTCTTTAATTTGTTTTTCTAGCGTATGTTTCACACCTTCTGGTATTTGATTCGCTACATGTGTATGGAAAATACAAATCACTGCATCTTCCCTTATTTGATCTACAATGGATGGTAGAAGCACTACACCATCTCCTTCAATTAATTGTACTGATTGTTCTTTTACAAGTTCTGCTGCTTGATCGAATAGTACCAGTCTTTCTTTATGTTCTGGCCAAATAAGCGCTCGTAACCATAAATAGTCTTCGTCATCATTTAAATCGTTCACGTGTAAATCTAGTCCGATTCTTTCTACGACAGGTGGACTTTGTTTTAGCAAATACGGCATATTATCCCCTCTTATTTCAGAGGTTAAATGAACATTCGATTGTGTATTTCCATACACTTCTTCCATTCCATATGAGTAACGATATTGATCCCAAAATAGTTGTAATCCAGAACTTGTACCAATTTCTATTAACGCTAACGGTTTGTTCACTTTATTAAATATGTAACAGAAACTTGGATACAAATAGGCACATCGTCTTACTTCATTCGTTTGAACGAGTTTCGTTTGTAATAAAGTAATTATTTCTTCACGATATACATGGCAAAAATCTTTAAATTGGTGAAAGGTATTTCCAAAATTTATATCAGCATCTTCAACTAAACTATAATAATACCTTTTTAAACTGTGTTCTTTTCCTTTTAACAATAAATAATGGACTGCACCTAATAATACGTTTGGGATTGGTTGACCAGGTTGTGCGTAGGAAGCTAACGTAAGAACTTCCTCATCTTCAGAAATTTTTATTGATAAATACTCGTATAAATCACTTGATCCTTTACATTCATTCTCAGAAAAATTCCGAAATAAGTTTGCGATTTGTTCTTTTGTAAGCATTGGTATCCCTCCTGTTTTTTTCAGAATAATCTTATCATTAATTTGTTATTTACTCTATTTTTTCAAATTAAATGTAATTAAAAACAGATTCTTACAAATTCCCAAAGATTAAAACTTAAAAATAAAAGTATTAGTAAGTTTTTTTGAGATAACATCAAACTGGAATTCTTCTCCAAATTCCGCTTTACTACAATGCTTTTTAGCCTTATGGCAGAAGAATTCTACAAAATAAAGCGTTAAATAGTTTAAAATTATCAGATAACACTAGATATTTTAGTCTATTAATTATTATAATAGAGTATGAGATGGTTATATAATTGAGACAAAAAAGGTAAATACCTAGGTGGGGCCTAGGTGGTGTTTTCTTTTTACGGCTTAGATATAAAAACACCTACTCTTTTTTGCCAATATAGGGGATGGAGAGATTATCATGAGCAACATGCAGCAAAAAACAGACGTTATCTTAATTGGCGCTGGAATTATGAGCGCAACGTTAGGATCATTACTTAAAGAATTGGCACCTGAATGGGAAATTAAAGTATTTGAAAAACTCACAAATGCCGGAGAAGAAAGTTCTAACGAATGGAATAATGCTGGTACAGGACATTCTGCGCTATGTGAGCTTAACTATACATCCGAAAAATCTGACGGGTCTATAGATATTGGTAAAGCTGTAAAAGTAAATGAGCAATTTCAACTTTCAAGACAATTTTGGGCGTATCTTGTTAAGAAAAACTTAATTCGTAATCCACAAGATTTTATTATGCCACTACCTCATATGAGTTTGGTGCAAGGAGAAAAAAATGTCGAGTTTCTAAAAAATCGTTTTGAAGCGCTTTCAAAAAACCCTCTATTCCAAGGAATGGAATTTTCTGATGCTCCTGATACATTAAAAAAATGGCTTCCACTTATTATGGAAGGTCGTAACTCTAATGAACTGATGGCTGCAACGAAAATTGATTCTGGAACAGATGTTAACTTCGGTGCGTTAACACGCATGTTGTTTGATTACTTAAAAACTAAAAATGTCGAGCTAAACTACAAACATAGTGTCGAAAATATTAAACGTACGAAGAACGGTTTGTGGGAAGTGAAAGTACATGATATGAATAGTGGTAAAATCGAACACCATACTGCAAAATTCGTCTTTATCGGCGGCGGTGGCGGTAGTCTACCTCTACTTCAGAAAACTGGTATTCCTGAATCAAAACATATTGGAGGATTCCCAGTAAGTGGACTATTTATGGTATGTAAAAACCAAAAAGTTGTAGAGCAGCACCATGCAAAAGTATACGGAAAAGCTAAAGTTGGTGCTCCACCAATGTCTGTACCTCACCTTGATACGAGATATATAGACAATAAAAAAGCTTTACTGTTTGGACCGTTCGCTGGATTCTCGCCTAAATTCTTAAAAACTGGTTCAAATCTTGACCTAATCGGTTCTGTAAAACCAAATAACGTCTTAACGATGTTAGCAGCTGGTGTAAAAGAAATGGGATTAACAAAATACTTAATCCAACAAGTTATGCTATCACATGAAAAGCGTATGGAAGAATTACGTGAGTTTATTCCGAACGCGAAAAGTGAAGATTGGGATATTGTAGTTGCTGGTCAACGTGTGCAAGTAATAAAAGATACTGATGCAGGTGGTAAAGGAACACTGCAATTTGGTACAGAAGTTGTTAGTGCCTCTGACGGATCAATCGCTGCGTTACTTGGCGCTTCTCCAGGTGCTTCTACTGCTGTTCACGTTATGCTTGAAGTATTAGAAAAATGCTTCCCAGGCCGCATGGTAGAATGGGAAGAAAAAATAAAAGAAATGATTCCTTCTTATGGCATTTCGCTAACTGAAAATCCAAGGTTGTTCCAAGATCTTCACGCTTCAACAGGACGCACACTTGGGTTAAATGAAAAAGAAGCTGTTCACAATTAACTGATAGATTAAAAAACGACATAATAAAAACGTCCGATATATTCGGACGTTTTTATTTTCTACTAGAAATTATACTTATCAATATTATCCTTTGTAAATACAACTCGTTCAGGTAATACGATAATACCATTTCCTTCTGCCTCGTAGTCATACCCTTGAATAGAGTTTGGTTCTACTTTCACTTTTCCGATTCCTTTTACTTCAAAGCTATCCCCTACTTTTAACTTCTTCCCTTTTACAACAATTTCATTTGCGACATACGTTGCGAGTGCACCTTGCTGTTTAACATCCCATAAACCAAATTGCTCTACTGTTCCTCGTTTTACATAATCACGCATAACGTTCGGCGTTGAAAACCCAGTTACGACTACATTTTTATCCATTTTCAAATTTTCAGCAGCTTGCGCCATCGCTGGAAGTGCCGTTGCATCTGGACATATTACTGCGTTAATATCCGGATACGTTTTTAAAATACTCTCCCCTACTGATAAAGATTTTTGTGCATTATTTTCACCATATTGCGTCGTTACAATTTCCCAGTTCGGGTATTTCTCTTTTATAATCTCTTTCGCCCTCGTTACCCATTGGTTTTGATCTGTTACAGTTGGGCTTGAATAAAAGAACGCGACCTTCCCTTTATCTCCAATTTGCTTAGATGTCATTTCTATTAATAAATTTGCAAGTTGATCTGGTGTACCTTGGCTAATATAAAACGAACGGTCTTTCGGATTCACATCAGAATCCCACGTTAATACAGTCATCCCCTTTTTCTTTGCACGTTGCAGTGATTGCGAGAGACCATCAACTGACGTAGATGAAACCATAATTGCATCGTAGTTTTGATTAATAAAATTGTTTATATATTTTACTTGCCCTGATACACTCGCCTCAGATGGTCCATCATACTTCACTTGTACACCTAACTTATCCCCCATCTCTTTTGCACCTTCACCGCCTGATGTGAAGAAGCCCACTCCTGTTAATTTCGGAATGAACGCAAATTTCACATCGTCTGCTTTTTTCTTATCTGCCGTTTGGCTAGAGCAAGCGATTAAACCGATTAAACAAATACACATAATAATAACAATCCCTAGTTTTCTCATCATGACATTTCCCCCTTATGCAAATTCCGTCTTTTCCCCGCTAAGAATTGATGTAATTTGAAATGTCTCATAATAACTGAAAGAATAAGGATAATACCAATTACTACATTGGATTGTTCATTCGTTAAGCCAGTCATTTGCAAACCGTACTGCATAAGTCCTATAAAAATACTCGCTAGTACTGTCCCAATAATACTCCCTTTTCCGCCCGTAATAAGTGTTCCCCCTAAAACAACTGCCGTAATAACTGGCAAAATCGTTTCACTCCCAATATCAGCACGAGCAGAACCGAAATACGCTGTTAAGAAAGCTCCTCCTAATCCACCTCCTAACCCAGAAAGTACATATGCAATAATCACTACTTTCTTCGTTCGAATCCCGGAGTATTTCGCCGTACTTTCATTTGCACCAGTTAGTTTTGCGTGACGACCGTATGTTGTATGGTGAAACAATATCGTAAATACTATCGTTAAAATGACAAGGAGCCATAATAAATTAGGTATACCGATAAAACTACCATTTGCCAGTTGCACATACGAATCTGGTAAACCACTAATTCCTTCATAGCCCGCTGCCCCCGAACCACCTGAAATAACAAGGGCGATTCCTGCATATAAAAACATCGTTCCAAGTGTAACTACAAGAGGTTCTACATCTGTCATTTTTATAATAAGTCCATTTAATCCGCCGGCTATACAACTTACTACAAGCGCAATGATAACTGCCAACAGTATTGGCATGCCATTCATCCAAAGTACGCCGATAAGAATCGAAGTAAGCCCCATAATAGATCCTACTGATACATCAATTCCACCAGTTACAATGACAAATGTCATCGGAATAGCCGCAATTGAAATAATGAGGAAATCGTTCATACTAAAAAGGAGGTTACTAATGTTTAAGAAATCACTATTTATGAAACTAAAGAAAATGAATTCTACGAGAAGCAATAAGAGAAGAACCCCTTCCCATCTATACAAACTACGTATTACCCTCATAGATTCACCTTCCTTTCTTCTAATTGCCGGAGTTTCTTCCATTTTTTTAAGACACTATCTAATATAATGATGAGTAAAAGTAAAAATCCTGAAATTGCACTATTCCAAAATGCAGGTATTTTTAAAAAGACGAGTGAACTGCTTATCACTTCTAAAAAGAATGCACCTAATGCCGCTCCAAATATAGAACCTGTTCCTCCTTTTAAATGAATACCACCTAAAACAGCAGCGGCGATCACTTGCAATTCTATCCCTGTACCTGTTTGATTTGGAACGAACCCAATGTTCATTACGAATATGCATCCAGCGAGCCCAGCGCTTATGCCTGATATGATAAACGCGTATATTTTCACTTTATCTACATGTATTCCAATAAGCCTTGCACCATCTTCATTATCACCTACCGCATAAAAATATCTTCCAATTTGTACTTTCATTAAAAAGAAATATAGTAGTAGCAATATGATAAGAACGGTCCATACGGTTACCGGAATACCGAGCATCATAATAGAAGAAATTTGTTTATACTCATTCGGAATATCTTCAATCCACTTTCCGCCCGTAAATATTAACATTGCACCTCTAATAATCCCAAGCATTCCTAATGTCATAATGATAGCTGGCACCCGAAATTTCGTAACGCCAATTCCGTTTACCATACCAATAAGAGCACCAAGTATAATTGCTGCAAATATTGAAATAAAGGCACTGTGTCCATCTGTTAACAACATCCCGCAAACCGCAGCGCTTAAGCCCATAATAGATCCTACTGATACATCTATATTTTTCGTAAATAATACGAAAGATTGACCAATTGCCAAAACAACTAAAATAACGCTTGATTTCAGCATTAAAGATAATGAGCTAAACTGAATAAAACTAGGATTCATTATTCCAACGAAGGCTATATAAAGAATTAATAAAATAATAATAGACGTCTCATGCATTTTAAATACACGTTTCACTCCGTTACACCTCCCTTTCCTCCGTACGCAAGGCGTGTAACTTCATTAATACAAATTTCCTTCTTCTCTAAATGAGCGACGAATTCTCCGTTTCTCATCACATATACCCGATTCGCTAATTGAACAATCTCTTCTACATCTGAAGAAATTAATATGATCGCAAGTCCCTCTCTCTTCAAACTTCGTATCGTTTCGTATACTTCTAGTCTTGCTTTCGCATCAATACCGCGGGTCGGTTCATCAAGAATAATCACTTTCGGATTACACGCAAGATATTTCGCTAGCACGACCTTCTGTTGGTTCCCACCTGATAAAGAGGTCATCTCTTCATTCATATGCGGGACAACAATTCGAAACTGTCTTATATACAGTTCTGATAAAGCGCTTTCTTTTTTGTTATTTAAAAAGAAGCTACTCATACCGTTTAAAGATGCAGATGTTATATTTTCCTTAACAGACGCAATTGAAAATATGCCATTCCCTGCGCGGTCCTCCGGCACATACACCATCCCTTCTTTTATTCTCTTATGTACCGAATACTTCGTAATGGATTTCCCCTCTAATAAGACGGAACCTGATTTCAAAGGTATTAATCCAAATATTGATTCAGCTAATTCCGTCCTACCTGATCCGACGATACCTGCAATCCCAATAACTTCTCCAGCATGTACAGTTAGTGATACATTTTGAAACACGTAACTAGACGCATTCGTGACATCTAATATTATTTCCGAAGGCTCTATTTCTTCATGCACGATTTCTTTCTTCTCCTCAAGTCTAGAACCTTTCGGCAATAACCCCTCCATTAGCAAGTCATATGTATAACTCGAAACATTCCCCTGACTAACAATCATACCATCACGCAAAATCGCTACTTTATTTGCAATTTCAAAGATTTCTGGAAAACGATGTGTAATGTATATCATGCCAATTCCTTTTTCTCTTAAGCTTTTTATCAACACAAAAAGACTCTTAATTTCGTGAGTTGTTAATGTCGATGTTGGCTCATCTAAAATAAGAATCTTAGCTTCCCTTATTAACCCTTTCAATATTTCTACCAATTGTTGCTGGGCAATAGATAACGATAACCCTAGATCATGAAGTTGAATGTTCCACCCTAATTCTTCTAGCAACTTATTAATTTTATTTCGCAGTTTTTTCTTGTTCGCTTTCATTCCGATACAAATGTTCTCTTCAATTGTCATATGAGGAAAAATGAGCGGCTCTTGAGGAATTAAATAAATACCACGCTGATGTGCTTCTGCTGTGTTTGAAAACTTTTGTACTTGCCCTTTCACAAACATATTACCAGAATCGTATGAATACAAACCTGTTAATATTTTCATTAACGTTGATTTCCCGGCACCATTCCCTCCAACTAAAGCGTATATATCTCCGCGCTCTAATTGTAAATTGACTTCTTTTAATACGAGTTGATTTGAAAAAGATTTACTCATTTTTGTAACTTGTAATAAGGGCACGTTCTCCACATGATGTCACCTACCTTTATCCCGCATTAACTGGCAGTAAAACTCCCACCTAAAAATTCGGCTTGGGCAAAGAAGTTAGGTATGAGATAAACTGCCAGTAAATGCCCGATTGGTGAAGACTAATAATCAGTGGGGGATGAACAAAACCCCCACTGATTATTAGTCTTCACTTTATCCATAACATTTTTTGAGAAAATGATTTTTTGTTCTACTTGTTTTGTAGCATTGTATATTCCTTTTTTCGTATCTAGAACACTTTTTTCACCGGACTATTTATCGCTTCAACTGGAATAATCAAAATAACGAACACATATGTTTAAGCAGTGGTCAATTGTTGAAAGGGATGAAGAGTATGTCACAGCTCAACTTTGAAGACAATTTGTTAACAAAAGTAGCTTGGTACTATTATAAAGATCAATTAACCCAGCAAGAAATTGCTTCACTTCTTCACATTTCAAGAAATAAAGTCGTTCGGTTGTTAGATAAAGCACGCACGGAAGGCGTAGTTACATTCCACGTTAAAGGTTCTGGCTTACACTGTTTAAGTATTGAACGTGACCTAATAAAAAAATTCCATCTAAAAGATGCTTTCGTTATTCCAACGCCAACAGAAGATTATGCATATTCACTCGGAAAAGCTGCCGCACAATATTTAGAAACTCAATTGCAACAGGGGGATTTACTTGGGATTGGCTGGGGAGAGACGATAAGCAAAATGTTAGAAAATATTCATTTTGATAGCTCTATGAATCTCTCAATCGTTACTCTTACAGGAGGCGTAAATCACTATATTCCAAGAATTCAAAGCTATTTAAACTACATGCAAGGCGACCTTCATATTATTCCTACCCCTTTTCTTACATCTACAAACGAAATGACGCAAATTATTCTATCAGAACCGAGCGTGAAAGATATGCTTCACGTCGCTTCACTCGCTCATACAGCAGTAGTTGGCATTGGAAGCTTATCTCAAGATGCCACTATTGTGAAAGAAGAAAAATTAACGCTACATGAAATGACATATATACGTAGTCAGGACGGGGCCGGAGATATTTTAGGCCAATTTTACAATACTGCCGGAAAACAATTAGAACTTCCTCATCATAATCGTCTTATTGGCACACCACTCTCTGTTCTTAAAAATATGAAGCATGTCGTTGGTGTAGCTGGCGGTATAGAAAAGATAGATGCAATATACGGCGCCTTAAAAGGAAAATTCATTCATACATTAATTACCGATGAAGAAACTGCCCTCTCCTTATTAAGAAAGGAAGGTGAATCTTAATGTCTACTCTATTAGCTTACGATGCTGGTACAGGGAGCATTCGAGCAGTTCTTTTTGATTTAAACGGTAATCAACTTGCTGTTAGTCAAAAAGAATGGATTCATAAGTCAGATAGTCGTTACCCTGGTTCTATGAATTTTGATGTGAAAGAAAACTGGAAACTCGTTCAAGAGTGTACGAAAGATGTTCTGCAAAAAAGTAATACATCCCCCTCTTCTATTAAAGGTATTAGTGCAACGAGTATGCGTGAGGGCTTTGTTTTATACGATAAAAACGGGCAAGAAATATGGGCTTGTGCAAATGTTGATGGACGCGCATCAGCGGAAGTTAGTGAATTAAAACAAATTCGTTCCGAAATTGAAGTGGATTTATATAAAAAATCCGGTCAAACTTTTTCATTAGGTGCTTTACCTCGCTTGCTTTGGATAAAAAAGCATGAGCCAGATGTATACAGAAACATTCACTCCTTTACGATGTTAAACGATTGGATTTTATATAAATTGTGCGGTAATTTACAAATCGATCCTTCAAACGGATGCACATCAGGTATATTCGATTTACAAAATAGAATGTGGGATAACTCGGTTGCTGAGCAATGCGGTCTTGCTCTAGCCTTTGCTCCAAAAGTAAATGAAGCTGGTACAGTTATCGGGAATATCACAAAACGCAGTGCTGAATTAACAGGATTACATGAAGGAATTCCTGTCGTTGCTGGCGGTGGTGATGCTCAAATGGCTTCACTCGGAACTGGAGTCGTTAAGCCAAATCAAACATTAATATGCGGAGGTAGCTTTTGGCAGCAAGAAGTAAATATAACAAAACCAGAAACTGATCCAAATGCGGCACTTCGCGTAAATTGCCATGTCGTTCCTAACCTTTGGCAATATGAAACGATCGCCTTTTTTCCAGGTCTCGTTATGCGCTGGTTTCGAGATGCTTTTTGCCAAGAAGAAAAGAAACTTGCTGAAAAACTCGGTATAGATGCTTATGAATTATTAGAAGAACAAGCTTACGAAGTACCTGTAGGCTCACATGGGATTATCCCCACTTTTTCAAACGTCATGAACTACATTTCTTGGCGGCATGCCGCACCTTCTTTTTTAAATTTAAGCTTAGATGCTGACAAATGCGGTAAGAAAGAAATGTTCCGGTCGATTGAAGAGAATGCCGCCTTCGTTACACTTGGCAATTTAAAACTAATTGAAAATCTCACAGGTACGTTCCCTTCCGAAGTCGTTTTTGCTGGCGGTGCTGCTAAAGGAAAACTATGGCCACAAATTCTTTCAGACGTACTCGGAATTCCTGTGAAAGTACCAGTTGTGAAAGAAGCAGCAGCTTTAGGAACTGCAATTACTGCTGGGATTGGTGCTGGCATATATTCATCTATGGCAGAGACTGCCGAACAGTTTGTACAGTGGGAAAAAACATTTGAGCCAGTCACTGAAAATCATGAACTATATAAGGAATTCTATGAAACATGGAAAACTGTGTATAACAGTCAGCTCGCTTTAGCCGATAAAGGGCTCACCTCACATATGTGGATTGCACCCGGTGCTCTGTAACACATTACATAAAGGAGTGAAATGTATGTTAAAAGCGAATGAAAATGACTTCTCCTATCGCTTCGGTGATAACGGCCCGAAATATTTAATACAAGGTCCGAATATTGATCTTGGGCTTGTCGTTATTCAGCCTGGGCAAGAGTTTCAAAATCATTATCATACAACGTGCGAAGAAGTCTTCTATGCGTTAGAAGGCGAAATAGATTTCTATGTAAATAACGAAAGAGTTCCAATCAAACAAGGTGATGTCTTGCAAGTTCGCCCTCATGAATCTCACTATCTTATTAACCATTCTGACAAACCTTTTAAAGCTGTTTTTATAAAATCACCACATTTACCCAATAAAGATACAGTACAAACTGAAAATCCAACATTAACGAAGGAGTGATTCCTAATGACTTGGGGATTTAAAAATCGATTAAACACAATTTTACCTGATGGCAGAGCAGTTATGTTAGCGATAGATCACGGCTACTTTTTAGGACCAATTCATGGACTAGAACAACCGTTAGAAACAGTTAAAAACTTGCTTCCTTATACAGACTCCCTCTTTTTAACACGAGGTGTACTCAGCTCCTGTATACCTGAAAACTGCAACACACCGATGGTTATGCGTGTATCAGGCGGGGCAACCGTTGTCGGTAAAGATTTAGCTAATGAAACAATTGTTACACCTGTGAAAGAAGCAGTAAAACAAAACGCAATTGGCGTCGGAGTTTCTGTCTTTGTAGGATCAGACTATGAAACACAAACCGTTTCAAATCTCGCAAATGTAGTATCTGAGGCTCATGATTACGGCCTGCCAGTACTCGGTATTACCGCCGTTGCGAAAGAACTACAAAAACGTGAAGCTCGCTTTCTAGCACTCGCCTCCCGCGTATGTGTTGAAATGGGAGCTGACATTATTAAAACGTACTACTGCAAAGGATTCGAAAAAATAACGAGCACATGCCCTGCCCCAGTCGTCATCGCCGGCGGACCGAAACTAGATTCAATCGAAGACGCATTAAACATTACGTATAATGCACTGCAAGAAGGCGCAATTGGCGTAGATATGGGCCGAAACATATGGCAATCTGAACACCCAGCTGCGATGATACAAGCGATACATGGTATTGTGAAAAACGGGTTGAGTGTGAAAGAGGCCTTGGAATTGTATAATGATGTGAAAAATTAAAATAAAAATGACAGACTATGTAATACAGTAGTTTGTCATTTTTTGTTAAACTATTAGAAAAGGAGGAATGATTATGCACCACATGTCTTTTGAACGCCCTACTGATCATTACGATGAACACTTATCTTCTATTGATGAAAAAATTTGTTCTTTATTAAAAGAACGAAAAGAGCTTTCGAATGGAAATCCTGGTTTTCCGCCCGATGAAGCAATTTATAATTGGGCAAAGCAATATGGATTTTATCCAGACTATTTAAATTCATTATTCTCTTCCATGATGGACGAAGAAGAATTTAAACCTCGGGTTGAGCCGGCTAAGTTTAAAAAACATATACCCGTTTTAAAAACTTATGAACGTCATGAAACAGTATATACTGTAACCTTTATTCGTCAATATTCTAATGCTAGTATAATTTATTTATATAAAGAATGGGATTCAAAAAACAAAAAACTTAATGAGAAAAATGCACACAGCCTTATTGAATTATCTATAAAAGATACATACGATTGCTGGGCAGAAGGATGGACTGGAACAGAAGGACATGTAAGCTACCAATTTATTGTATCTCCTGCTCTTCCTGATACTTTGTCTGGAATAAGCTTACGATTTAAAGACCGAAGTATGCCGTTTATGAAAGATCCAGCTGTGCTTGAATTTGAAATTCGGTTAGATTAATAAATAAAGAAGCTGTCCCATAAGTCGAATTTCTGACTAAGTGACGCTTCTATTTTGCTTTCGTGTTCCATTATAAAAGTGTTCTAAATGGAAATAAGCCCCTTCCACACTGGGTAAGGGGCTATATATACACCTTCAAACAATTACTCTTGATGAATGCTATTTAGTTTTGAAACTTTCTTACCTTCTCTATAATCAAGACAAGAAACTTCAATTAATAAGCCATTAAATACTGAAAAATAAAAACCATAACTACTACCTCTCATTGCATACGGTTCCTTGTCTATTTCAATGCCACCAGCTACTAAACGATTATATGCTTGATCAACTTCACTTGAAGTATCCACTAAAAAACCAATATGAAAAGCTTCCGGATACATAACTTCCTTATTCCCCTTAAATGCTTTTGGATCGCTTAGCACAAGTATAAATCCACTCTCATCACTCATCACTACTAGTGCCTTTCCCTTTTGCTCCAAAAATTGAAAATCAAAAAATGTTTCAAAGAAATGTCTCGCTTCTGATAAATCATCAACACATAGATTCATATGATTTAACTTCATTTACTCATCTCCTTTTAAGCAGAGGATATATATACTCATATTGATAACACTTACATATGTAAAGAAAGATATACCGTCTAAGACTTTTTTATAGTCTTATGCTTTTTCCTATAGCTTAGAACGTTTTTCGAAAGGAATGCAATCATATGAACAATTCGACATGGAGTATCGATTTACCTATATAAGTTGACAAGTTTTATAGCCCTATTATTTATTCTCCAAATTAAGTAAAATCCACTCAATCAAGAAAATTGCTGAAGAAATCCGCTCTGTCGTATCCCCTAAGAACACTTTATTAAGGAACTCATCAAAATTAGTCGGTCTAATAGGTAATGCTTGAATATACCTTAAAACAGATCCAGCTGGAGGGGCTGGCTTATTATTAATAGCCCATATTCCCTCTAGCAATGTCCACATTGATGTATGAACTATATATGAAGCTTTTAACTCATCATTTACTTTCAAAGCAGACCGAATTTTTATTAGCGAACTATGCAACCAATGAGAAATACCTTTTACTTTATCACTAGAAACACGGTAGTTTTCGATTTCATTTTTAGCTATTTCCTTTAACTTTTTCAACTCACCGCTTTTATCAATTAAAATTTCCCCTTCTAAAAAAGAGTATAACTCCATTGGATTATTTTTAAAGTTTACTTGTATTTGATTAAAATCTGCATACTTATATTCAATTAAAATACCTTCTCTCATTTCTGAATGAAATCCTTCTTTTGTCCATTCTCTAAAAGAACATATAAGTCTAAATCGGATTCGGGATATGCGTCACCTCTTGCGATAGATCCGATGATCATTAATCCATTTACCTTATACATATATAAACTTTCATTTAATATTGTTTGTAACAATTTTTTATGTTTTTTATATGTAATGAATGAAAGGTTTTCTTTCATTTACATCCCCCCAGTACTAAAAAAGAGGATACATGTTAGCTTCTACAACATGTATCCTCTGCTTATATTATTACGACTTCTGATAAGCCGATTTCGATGATTTTACATAATAAACTGCGTGATCAACGTTAATAATATGATCTGGTTTTGGTTTACCACGACTCGCTCTATGTCCAGCTAAATGTTCTTCACTCGTTTCCCAGTTTTTCCATGCTTCTTCAGATTCCCAGCGAATCATAACTACAACTTCTTCATCTCCTCGTCTTACTTTTTTCACTAGCACACTTAAGTCGATGAATCCTTCAAATTTTTCAATAATTCCTTCTCCAGTGAAATGCTGCACTACTATATCAGATGTACCTTCTTTTACTGTAAATGTCTTAGTTTCGATAAACATATATCCCACTCCCTCTTTGTAATACGAATACTAGTATTCTTCCATTATAATTGATTATGATAATTATTTTCAATTATAAAGTTTTTAATTTTTAGAATTATGCTGACTTCTCCTCAATCGACTCATCCAAAAATTTAAAATACGGAAGCAATATCCCTATTAAAGAAGTGACACATATAATCGCACCGATGATAAAGTATAATACTCTTACTCCCCACATTTCACTCAGTATTCCGCCTAGAAACACACCTAATGGCATAGCGGATCGTATGAAAAATAGTCGCACTGAAAATACTTTTCCTATCATATTGCTTTGGACTGTTTGTTGGCATATCGTCGTGTTATGAACATTGAAAAATGCAATACAAATACCTGCAATTACTTCAATGAACACCGCAATTACTATACTATGATTGAACCCTAGAGAAATGTATGTGAGCCCTCCTATAAACAATCCTCCAAGCATAAGTATACGCCGGCTTTTATATGTTACTTTTCCGACTAGTATAGATCCAACTACATAGCCAAGTGGGAAACCTGCCATGAAATAGCCATACTCCGCATACCCCGCTGACAGCTCATCTTTTATATAAGGAAGATTTGTAACCATCGTTACCCCAACCCCAAATTGCACAAAAGTAAGAAATATACCGAGCCAAACGATTATTGGTTTTGTGAAAAAGTATGTAAAACCGTGAAGAAATTGCTCTAGCCACGTTTTTCGAAGTTCTTGCTTTATTCTCTTTTCTTTTATGAAAAGTAACAATCCTCCACTAATGAATAGACAAACGCACACAAAAAATAGTGTAAGCTTCATTCCAATAAAATTAATGACGATACCACCTAATACTGGCGCAAGAAACATCATGAGACGAGTCATCCCGTCTATATACGCGTTTGCGCCTTGAAGCTGCTCTTTACTTACAATGCTCGGTGTAATGGCTTGACTTGCAGGTGTATAAAGCGGTGTAATGAGCCCGATTATTATTTGAACGACATACACGTGCCAAACTTCTATATTACCAATAACTAACATCATTAAAGGTAGTAAGAAAACAGATGCCCGCGTCCATTGTGAAAAAATCATAATCCACTTTCGGCTCCATTTATCAATAAATGGTCCACTTATTAGTTGCAGTATGAGAGACGGGATAAAATATAATAACCACATACTGCTTAATGCTGTTTTTGATCCTGTTAACTCATATACAAGAATTGAATTACATAACGTCCCGAAAGCCCCGCCCAATTCTGAAATCGCGCTACCAATCCACATAAAAAAGAATGAACGATTTTTCAATACATTTTCCAATATAACGCACCAACTTTTCTATTAAATTCCTCCCTTTATGTACATTCTCGTTGTATATTATCTATTTAAAAATACTTCTAATTCTTTCGCTAACGACTGTACTGCTTTCTTTCTCAACACATATTTTCCGTCATGTATATCAACTAACTTTGCTGAACGTAATAATTTCAAATGATGATGTACTGTTGATTTCCCAAGTTGCAATCTTTCCGTTATTTCCTGCAATGTACGTTCTTTTTCAAACAACATTTTTACAATTCTTAATCTCGCTTCATCCCCGAGCGCCTTATGTTTATGTACTAAAAAGTAGCTCGGCTCATACGGATCTTCAGGATGTATACTTTCGTTTGCGACCGGATAATGAAACACTTTCGTGTCTTCAATATCTGCTTCTATATTCCACGGTCTGTACGTAATTTGCGGGATAAGAAATACATGATGCACACTTGGCTCTGGCATATATATAACGCCACCTGTTGCCCACTCGACAAACTCTTCCGGTTTCATCTTTTTATTCATTTCATTTTTCGCTTCATAATCTCGCTCTAGTATAGAAAGTAGTTGCTCTTCCTCTTTCTTAATAACACTCTCATACCATCCTGTCATAACAGCGATTAAATGTCCTTTTAATAATTGCATATCTGTATTACATATAAACTCAATATACGCAGAGAAAAATTGATGTTCCTGTGTTAATTCCATTAGTTCTTGTGCTGCTGAAACTTCTCCGCTAGCTGCTAAACGTCTCTTCTCTTGATGGATTTCCCCTAAAAACGGTAAGCATACATATTTAAAATCTAATTCTGATAGCGAATTGATATTGTGAGCAAACTGAGATAAGTCCGTAAAATCTCCATCATACAGTAACTGTAGCAACGCTTTCCACGTATTGTGCTTCTCGACAAATTGCAAATGCTCTATCATTTCATGAGGTAAAGATTGTCTTGTTTCCTCCCATTCACTTTGAGTCTTTTCAAGCGTGTCGATTAACCTCTTATGAGTAATTGCCGCGATGCCAAGTGCACATTCGAAAAGTATCGAACACTTCATTTGAACGTTGTATGTTTCCCTCTTTCTACTCGTTACGTGAAAGACTTCCATTTCATCCCCTCCTTATTTGCTATATATTAAATTCTATATCCACCGAATTATACCTTCTATATTTTTAGAATTTTTAATTTTAAGTTGCAGTTGATTTTCTTGTTCAACTATGAGGCAGGTTTCTTGAAGAGAAAGGAGAATTTATTGCAGTAAGAAAAATGATTTAGAAAGCATAAGCTTATTTCTGCAATTGCTACAACGGCGTCATATAGTTCTTTTAGAAACTTCAAAATATCAATCAGATGATAAGTAGGTATGTTTCTACCTAATTTCTCTAACACGTATTGTTGGTCTATCTCATAGTTAAGGAGGCTATACGAATGGGTAAAAAAGAAATATTACAAAATGGAGTCAAACAAGTTTTTTACGATGAAGAATGGTACCCACCGATATCAGAAGCGTTAAAGAATCTTACCGCTGCACAAGCATGTTGGCAACCAGAAGGAAAGTCCAGTAATACGATTTGGGAAAATGCAAACCATTTACTAACCTTTAAAGAGCGCTTACTTTCCCGCTTACATCAAGATGACACATTTGTTGCTCCACAAAATAATGATGACACGTTTGTCCAAGGTGGACCTAATGATGAGGATGCTTGGCAGCAAACAGTGAAGCGAACGCTTCAAGTACATGATGCCTTACAATCTTCATTAACATCCCTTCAAGAAGCAGAGCTGGATCAACCAAGTCCTTCTCTACCAGTTTGGCAACAATATATGAATATCCTTTTGCACGATGCTTATCATACAGGACAAATTATACAACTTCGTAAACTTCAAGGTTCATGGCCAGCTCATCGCTCATATTTATAAGTGATGATTAAAGAGGATAGACACGCATATCATTCTACATTAGCAGAATAATTACAAAAAAAAGGTAAATGAGATTCTAGCTCTCATTTACCTTTTTTGCATGTTGGAGAAACGTCCTACAATGAAATAAAATTCACCAAAGAATGTTCAAATGTATAAAGTAAAACTTTAATCAGTGGAATTTTGTCCATCCCTACTAATTATTAGCCCAAACCAATCGGGCATTTCCAGGCCATTATCTCCCATCTAACTTCTTCACATTCACACTTATCCATTCATCTGCGCATCGTTCAATATCCCAATGATTTCACTCAACATTTCCTCTGTAAAAGCACCTGCGCTAAAATTCACTAACGCTCGTAACGGCATATAGTTTAGCATAGCCCCCATCATTTCAGATGTATCACTATCCCCTTCAGCCATACTAGCAAACGGGCTATCTTTTAATGCTTTTTCCATAAGCCCTTTTGCGATTGGTGCTAAAATTGGGTCCACAAATATGTCCCCAAGTAAAGTATTACGATGCACTGGTTTTCGAATTATAGTCGTTGATTGAACATGCATGTTATCTTGTAAAACGATCTCTTTTGAAGATTTACCTACTAAAATCTCAAATTCACCTGTTTCAACATGCCAGTCCTTCAATTCAACATTATAATAAGCAAATGATCTTTTATTTAAAGTAAAGTTAACCGTTTTTTCTTCTCCTGGCTGCAATTCTATTTTTTCAAATCCTTTTAACTCTTTTTCAGGACGAATCATTGTGCTTTCAACATCTTTTATATAAAGCTGAACAATTTCTTTCCCCGCTGTACTACCAGTATTTTTCACGTTTACACTGACAGAAACTGTCTCTGTATCCTTTATTTCTTTCTTATCTACTGAAAGATTACTATACTCAAAGTTTGTATAGCTTAACCCAAAACCAAATGGGAACAATGGTTCAATATTTTTCTTATCGTAATAACGGTATCCGACGAAGACACCTTCTTTGTATTCCACTTTGTCACCTTCTCCAGGGAAGTTTAAGTAAGAAGGATTATCGCTTAAAACTTTCGGGAATGTTTCTGCTAATTTCCCGCTTGGATTCGCATCACCAAATAATAAATCAGCAATTGCTCCGCCTAATGCTTGCCCACCTAAATAGCCTTCAAGTATTCCTTTTACTTTACCTATCCATGGCATTTCAATCGGTGCTCCGTTACTTAAAACTACAACGATATTACTTTGAACCTCAGCAATAGCCTCAATTAATTGAACGTGATTTTCTGGCATTTGTAAATGCTTTCGATCAAAACCTTCTGACTCATAACGATCTGGAAGTCCAACAAAAAGAACCACTGTATCTGCGCTTTCTGCAATCTTTTTTGCTTCATTAATCATGTTTTCATCTATATCATCGCTAGCAAGATCATAACCTTGAGCAAATAGTATATTCGTTTTTTCGCCTGATACAGTTTCAATTTCTTCAAGAATACTCTCAAGTTTTGTTGGATTAATATGAGAGCTTCCACCGCCTTGATAACGTGGTTGCTTTGCAAATTCTCCAATTACCGCTACCGTTCCCTCTTTTTTCAGCGGAAGAATGGAATCTTCATTTTGCAACATAACCATACTTTCACTTGCAACTTCTCTAGCAAGCTGATGATGCGCGTCCTTACTATACACAGCGTTTTCTATTTGGTTATCATAAGCTTTAAAAATAATGTAAAGTAATCGCTCTACTGCTTGATCAAGCTTTTCTACAGATAGCTCACCACCATTAACTGCATCAATAATCTTCTTCTCACCAATTCCAAAGCTTGAAGGCATTTCCAACTCCAAACCGTTAGCTAAACCTTCAACACGCTCATTTACTGCACCCCAATCAGAAACGACAAAACCTTCAAATCCCCATTCATCTTTTAAAATATCATTTAATAAATAGTTATTTTCCGAAGCGTATTCACCATTTACTTTGTTGTAAGCACTCATTACTGTCCAAGGCTGTGCTTCCTTAATGACATCTTCAAAGCTAGCAAGATAGATTTCACGCAATGTTCTTTCATCAACAATTGCATCTACAGACATTCTGCGATGCTCCTGATTATTAGCAGCGAAATGTTTTAATGACGTTCCAATCCCTTGACTTTGTACGCCTTTCACATGATTTGCAGCCATTTGTGATGATAAATATGGGTCCTCTGAAAAGTACTCAAAGTTTCTTCCGCATAGCGGCGAACGTTTTATGTTTGCACCTGGTCCAAGGAGAACACCTACATTTTCAGCCTGACATTCCTCGCCTAATGCAACTCCTACTCGATTTATTAATTCTTTATTCCATGTACTTGCTAACCCTACTGCTGACGGGAAACAAGTCGATGGAATACTGTTATAAATCCCTAAGTGATCTGCTCCCTCTGCTTGTTTTCTAAGTCCATGTGGTCCATCAGTTACCATAATAGAAGGAATTCCTAATCGCTCAATCCCTTTTGTATTCCAAAAGTCTAATCCAGAACATAGACTTGCCTTTTCTTCTAATGTCATTTGTGAAATGATTTTCTTAATATCTCTTTTCATGATAGCCCTCCTAAAAAACAATTAAGTAAACGCTTTCTTAATGTCATTATAGTTATTATTTTTTAGATATTATGGTATATTTTTTAGAATACTTGTAAAAATTTTAGTTGATTATATTTATGATTACTTTGCAAAGTAACATAAGATGTACCCTCTTATTGTGAAACCTTCGCTTAAGAGCGGATTTTATGCTGCTTTTAACTTATACATATATTTAGCTGATTTTTAAAGAATTGAGGTAAAAATAATGAATTGCTCCAAACTAGAAGATTTATATTATATTTGTAAGCTAGTCTTTGACATACATAAAACACCTATCTTTTTCATTGATAACAAAGGGGATTTAGCATTTGAAATCTCGCCCAATTTTCAGCACAACCCTTTGTATTCTTCAAAAGAGGACTTACTTAATCAACTATTTAAGGAAAATCCACCCTATACTTTTCCAGTACTAGAAGAGACTTCTTTTCTTGAAAATTTCTTCTCAATTAGCTTACGTTTGAACGATCAACTGAGTGGGAATATCATCGTTGGACCTGTCCTCTATTCCAGATTATCAGAAACATCAATTAAAGGAATCGTTAATGATCTTCAACTAAAAATAGACAACGAGAAAATAATACGATATTATCATTCTCTCCCCATCTTAAGCAATTTGAATTTTTTAAATGTAAGTATGGTTCTTTATTACATGCTATATCAACAAAAATTAGATGTTGCTGATATTTTGCAAAAAAATATACTATTAAAAAAGGATGATTTTGAGATTGAACAGCCTGATATACAGATATCGGAGCAACGTCAAAGTACATTAACTCATATCGACCCACTAATTGAAAGGGAAATTTTCGAGTGTATTAAGCTGGGGAAAAAGGATGATTTAATTAAAAGTCTAAGGAGATTACCTGAATCAGGGGATCTTGGGGTGTTATCAAAAACAAGTCATTTGCGAAGCCAGAAGAATTCTGCCATCGCAGCAATTACACTTGCGACTAGATCAGCTATAGATGGTGGACTATTCCCTGAAATCGCATATACCCTCAGTGATTTATTTATTCAAAAACTCGAAGAAATAAATAAAAGTGAAGCCATTTCTCCATTTTTGGAGAATGCTTTACTTGAGTTCTCAGAACGAGTAAGAAATGGGACGATACAAAAACATTCAAAACCTATAAACGTATGTCAAAATTATATATTTACTCATCTGTACGAAGAAATCACACTATCCCAACTAGCAGGAATAGTCGCATTAAATCCTAGTTATCTATCTTCCCTTTTCAAAAAAGAAATTGGAATTTCACTAGGCGAATATATACAGCGAGCTAAGATTGATGAGTCAAAAAATTTAATGACCTTTACGAGACATTCTATATCCGAAATTTCTACACTATTAAATTTTCATGATCAGAGTCATTTTACAAAGGTTTTTAAAAAACATACTGGTGTTTCACCTAAACAATTTAAAAATGGATGTTTTTAATGCTTATTCTACTACTAAGAGCAACCTTCTCTCGTTCGACCAATAGATTTATTAAATTGCTTTATATTATTAATAAAAGCCCCCTCAACTCATGTTAAGGGGGTTTTACTAATAATGTAATATACGTTTTTTCTGTTTCCTTTCCATTCTCAATACATGGATTGTGAGCTAAAGGAAAACAAATTGTATAATTATTTCTCTAGCTTCTTCATATATCTCCTAATGTATGAAGAACTTTATTTTTAAAATTCAAATTCAATTTATGAGTTATTGGTCATTCCAAATACAAGCCCTGAAATATATGGAATTAACCAAATGAACCACACAATTACACTTAATGTGTGAAACTTTGCAATCATTTTTATATCCTTCTTCTTCAAAACTACAGTGGCCCACACAGCATGAAATAGCATAAGCAAAATTGCTGATAAACCCGTAATCCCATGAAAGCTAAATAGAGAACCTTCTGAAGCCATTTTCTCCATTAATGTAGTACCAATCGTATCGCATGCTAATCCAACCCAAAATATAATCACATGCCAAGGTTTTAATGTTTTTTGAATCTTTTCACTCCAAACCCCAATTGAATAAAAAATAAGTGCTGCTGTAATAAATGTAATAGCAGATGCTAGCACATCAATCACCCCTTTACAAAATTTCTCTTCCTATTACAAGTTCTATATTACATAAGGATTATGAACAGAGTATGAATGGAGCATTATCCTTCCAAATATATATAGATGGGCTATGTTTTGGCTAAACCAAATACATAGGGCCACTAAATCTTGTGCGCGATATTTACTTTTTCGTTTAACAAATCCTACATTTCTAGCTAATTGCTCTAAAGCATCAGGCGACGTGTATCGTTGCAACTCTTTAGAAAATAACCCCATTTCATCAGAAGTCGATAAATCCATACGAAAAACGCTATTCTTTTTGTATATTTCTACAAAAAGAATAGCGTTTTTTTCGTTCAATAGATACATTTTGTTAGCTTGATAGCGATGTAATGTGCCCCCTATAAATAATAATAAAAGATATAAGAACTCAATTAATTACCAATTTATTTTTTATGCACCACAAGTATTAATTAAAGTTGTTTTAGATATATAACCACCTAATGAAGATATATATAACCATTTAGATGAATTATCGTAATGTCCTTGGACATATTCTCCATTAACCCAAGTACCAGTTACATTAGTATCTTTATTAATGAAACCTACAACCTTAGCGCTAGCAGATGCTGTTTTTCGTACATTAGCGCCATATACACCTACTTTTCCTCCATTTGTACAAAGACCTGATACATCATTTTTTTGTAAAGGATGAATTGTTGAAAATGATGAGGTGAATTCAGTATTTTGGGCATTATCAGTAGATGCAAAAGCAGATGAATTAAATCCAAACAAAGAACAAACGAAAACCGCAACTAAAGAAAAAATAGACAAGCGACGAAACATTCTTTCTCCCCCTTTAATAGTATTAACAGTTCTTATCACTACTTTATGTTCCTTTCTAAAATTTTAAATTGAGAAACTTTTATGAAGACCTAGCTAGTTTGGAAGTTTGAAAATGATGAGGTGATACAAGTGCAAACAGGAGTTATTTGTAAACAATGTAATAATGAATACAAACATCTAAAGCAATATGATAAAAGGTTGGTGGTCCTCCATGCCCATCAACCTTTTATTATGAAGTAACACCTGAACGTATTATATTATTGTTTTTTATTAACAGACATAAAAATATTTTATTTGTTTTATTGATAATTTCTAAACACAATTATAAAACGTTTGTATATATATAAACTAAATCAAATTATGTTTTGTTTTATTGAAAGAGATAGGAAATATTAATAACAATAAAACAATGGGTATATCACCTACAAAGAGCCGTAAAAAGAATAGAACCAGTACGAAAAAGATACTTTCGTAAAAAAATTTTAAAAATAAGAATTATTTGCTCTTGAAGAAAAGTGACTAGAAAAGTTACAACCATATGGAGAATAAGGTTATACCAAAAAAAGTCTTAAAAGGGGGACAAAATTATGGAACAAAGAAAGTTTTCAGTAACACCTCAAGATCGAATGAATTATATATTAGGTCTTTATTCTGCAGATCAACAAATTAATGCAGTTCTTTATTTTCCTGTAGGTATATCAAAGAAAATACTTGAACAATCAGTAAGGATAACGTTACAATTGCAGCCGGTTTTGAACAGCCGGTTTGTAGAAAATGATATTCCTTACTGGGAGGAACATTCATCTGCCACTAACTCACCTATTTGCCTTTTTGCAGAAGGAAATGATCAAGAACTTGAAATAATGGCAATAGATTTTATTAAGGAACCTGGTGATCGTATTCAGGGGCCTATGGTTCAAACAAAATTATTACGAGGCACTGCAACAGATATATTAGTTGTGAAATTATCTCATCTATGCTCAGATGGTGCAGGGGTCAAGGAATATATTAATTTGCTTGGAGCAATTTATACTCAACTTTCCTTGGGACTATCCAAGAATCAAATTATAAAGGAATTTGGTGAGGGAAATGAGAGTTTTCGAGATCAATCACATGTATTCAAATATGCTGGAATATCGGACATAAAAAGCGCGTATCGTCCTAACCAAGAACAACAGACATCGTTATGGGCTTTTCCATCTCAACCCAACAAAAATAACTCCCCCCAAATGTCCGTACGGCGGTTGAACCATGAGCAATCTCTACGTCTACTCCAATGGACAAAAGCACAACAGGCTACCTTGAATGATGTAATCATGACTGCATACTTCCGAGCTTTATCACATTTCACTGTGTATGCAGAACCTCGTACCTCAGAAAAAATGATCGGTTTAACAATTGATTTACGTCGATATCTGCCTAATTATACAACTGGGGCTATTTGCAACTTATCCGGCATGGAAATGCCAGTGATTAAAATGGAGGATGATGAATCATTTAATCAGACTCTCGTCCGAATTAAACAATCAATGGATAAAATAAAGTCTCAAAATCCAGGTCTTTCTTCAGCAGCAGGAATGGAGCTACTGGCAGGTATGAAGCTATCTGTGGTGAAGGAAATGTATAATCAGCAATACGAACAGGCTTTACAGATGGGGATGGCGTTGCCGTTACTGACAAATTTCGGGGTGATCGCTGATGAACCTATTCAGTTTGGTGAAGTTCAAGCTGAGGACGGGTATATGACATCGCCCATTATGTATGCGCCATTCTTTTCAATGGGTGCAAGCTTTTATAATGGAAGACTTACATTTACGATTGGTTATCATACACCGGATACATCAAAAGAAAAGGTGGACAAATTTTTAGAAAGTGTTGTTAATCAACTATCATAAATAAAAGAGAATATAGCGCAAAAATTTCTAGCAGCATTGTATTTTAGGGGCTCGTCCCCATGTCTATCAAGTTAACAAAACAAAATACCCCCTGAAATGAAAAAAGACGTTATTCTTTCTGAAAAATCATCGGAAAAGATAACGTCTTTTTATCAAACTTTTTTACAAGTTATCAATCTTTATTATAAAGTGAAGCTTTAATCAGTGGGGTTTTGTTCATCTCCCACTAATTATTAGCTCACACCAATCGGGCTCTCCTTTGTTTATATGCCATTTATTAAACTATTTTGTTCAAATTTAATTAATATACAAATACTTTTGATGAGCTTTCCTCTAACAAACTAGAATTATAATTAGGTGCTAGTACGATGTTTGTATATGTTCCTGTACCCGAAAGGTATTTGTACCTATGTTTTAACCCTGATGGAATAAAAACAGATGCTGGACTTTCAATTATTTGCAATTCTCCTTCAATTTCCACTTCACACATGAGACCAGTACCATCTATTCTATTCCCCCAAAAAATAAAGGCACTATCACAATGATGTGCATGAGTATCTACATGCCCTTCTAAGTTCTCATCCATATGGGCGTCGTAAAATACACGCTGTATTACATAAAATGAAGCACGTTCATCAGTTCTATAATCCATCTGTACCCAACGCTCTCCTGGACCATCACGATGATATAAAAGCTCAGATGCTCCTTTTACAAATGGTTTACTAACTCGAAGAGACTTTGAAAGCCGAGGCCCTTTTCTTTCTATACGTTTTTGTTGTATGTTCCTTACTCTTCCTAACATTTCAGGTTGAATACCCTCGTATGCTGAATAATTCTGCTGAACAGCTTTTATATGATAGGATGCAGTATGAGTAAATATATTCTTTCCAATAATCGGTCTCCAATGATCTACTTGACAACCAGTAGCTAATTGGAGAGATTGCGTTAATTCAGGAATCATCTGTAGTTTAAAGCACTGTAGATTACGCTTTTGAGATAAAATTACTGATAAATTTAGCAAATCAACAATCCCAGCACGTTCACCTATTCCGCACAATGTAGCATCAATGACAGATGCCCCCGAATCGATTGCAGCGAGAGCATTTGCCATGGCTAATCCTAAATCATTATGAAGATGAACTTCAATCTCACAAGGGAATGTCTCAACAGATTTCTTCACGATTGTCGCACACTGACCTGGCTCCCAAATTCCTACAGTGTCTGCTAAACTGATTCGATCTGCTCCAGCTATATGTGCAACCTGTCCAATGTAGGCGATATCTTCCCATTCCGTTCGTGAAGCATCTTCAATAGTAAAACGGATTTTCATTCCTAAAGATTTTGCTTCTTCAATAGCTTGTTTCACCTGATTAATAACATAATCTTTTGATCGATTGGTGTATTTTGTTTGTAAAGAAATAGGATTAATAGACGCCCAGATTCCTATCCAATCGGCACCAGCACGATAAGCCGCTTGAACTTCTTCTTCTTTCGCCCGAGCATGCATAAGTATTTCGGCATGCTTTGCAGATGCTGCAACTTCTCGGCAAATCTCTTCTTCTTCTTCAGAGATGCCAGGGTGTCCAACTTCAATAAGACTTACTCCAAAATCCTCTAACTTGTGAAGTAATGTAATTTTGTCTTCCTTGGAGAAACGAATACCACATTGTTGTTCTCCTTCACGTAAGGTAGCATCTAATATTGTTAAACCCTTTTTCATTCCTGTTTGCCTTCTTTCGCCTCTATAAAGTTTAATGTTTGTTCGAATAGGATATTACGATTCTTTTCATACACAGCCCAGTGTGTTGCATCGGGGATTACTACTTCTTTTTTTTGTTTTGCACTTGTTAATTTTGACATCATATTTCGGTCTGCAAATATGTCATCTTCCCCGTAAATGACAAGTAATGGAGTGGTAATCTTAGATGCATCATATAGAGGCTGATTTTTCCAAATATAAAATAAATCTTCAAGTGGACCAACTGGTCGACGAATCGTTTGATTATTATTCTTACTCATAGGATCTGAATCAATAAAAACTTGTTTTACGGCATCCATTGCTTCGTTTGTAACAATTTTTTTATTTCCCATCATCATATGCCAATGATGCATTCCTTTATCAAAGTCTACGATTTGATAAGCTGGTGCTTCAGGATTAAACTGATTAGGTTGTAGTGGGTTTTCGAAAGGTTGTGTCATCATAGGAAGTGTGAACCCATGCATATACCCATATAAAATAAGCTTATTAATATCTTGAGGATGGGATATTGCATAATTTCCAGCCACAACGCCTCCATATGACCATCCAACAATATGAATTTTTTTTACGTTTCTCTTCTTTTTAATCCAATCTACAATCGTTTCTAGATCTTTGGTTGCATCATTCAAATGAATAACCGGACGGTTTTGGGAAGAAGGATCTGACATTTCTTTAGGGCGAGAAGAACGACCAAACCCTCTGAAATCCATAGCCCAAGTATCATACCCTTTTTTGGCATACTCATCCATCCATGAAAATTTTGGTACATCAAATGCCTGAGCTGTAGGTACACTAAATGGTTCTAAAAATAAGATAATTTCATCAGATGTATACTGTTTTTTATTATTTAAGTTTTTATGAAGTAAAAATAATTTTTCTTCTCCTTGCTGAATTTCTAATTCTTGTTTTACTACTTTAGAAGTTTGATTATTTCGAGAAGTTTCTTTGATATTAGAACAACTAGACATAAGTATTATCAAAAAAATCCCTACTAAACTAATGTGTGTCCATTTTATCTTCATTTAGAATATTCCTTTCATTTCATAGAAATAATAGCTATGATTCCCGCCGCGATAATTAATCCGGCTGGTAATCCTTTTGTAAATATTACGGCAATAAGAGTACCTATTAAGACACCTAACAATATCGTAGGATTCATAGGTAGAACTCCTACACCTTTTCCTCCTATGTATGACACAGTAAAACCTGCTAGAATGGATCCTAATCCGATAGGAGAGGTAATTAATTTTATTACGTTTTCACTTGTAATCTTTCCAGATGTGATTGGTACTAAAAGGAATAGCATCAGAAAGAAAATACCAATTGGAAAAGAATATTGTTGAATAAGATGTAATAAAGTTTTTTGTCCAACAGCAAGTAAAACTCCTAATAAACAAGCCGCACCAGCTAGCGCATAATCCTTAACAAGCAGAGCGAGTGTAACAATAATCCCCAGTAACAAAAAAGGAAGCATATTCTCTTACCTCATCTATAATGTTGTATAATCCCAACTATCATTTTCAGGTACAGACACATGTACCATATTTTGATTTGCAAAGTTAATTTGGATTAAATTTGGACTTATTACAGGTTTTAAGTCTTCTCGATTTATTATAAATTTAAATGCTTCAAAGCTTGCTAGAATGCCTACTATATTCGCAACAGGAGAGATTACCGCCCATGGTCGATTTTTTTGCACATAACTATTTGCCCAGTTCTCATCCGCGCCGTACGTGACAGAATGAAGAGCACGCCCATCTTTTAGTTTATGAATTTCATCTTGGATTTCTGTTGTTAACTCTTTTTGATAAGACGGATATCCTAACGCAATTTCATAGGGTGTAGAGTCAGGAGTAAAAGACATGACGCCACCTCTAAATGGAGGCGTCACCGCAATCCAAATTGAAGGGATTCCTAGTTTCTGAGCTGTACGATGGATAATCACTCTCGCTACTAAATTATCAGTTGCATCTATAATGATATCTGTATTCGTTAGAAGCTCTAATGCATTGTCCTCGGTAACAAATTCTTTTGTTATCTCTACTTGTAATAATGGATTAATGTCTTGCAAAATTTCTAAAGCGACCTCTGCTTTTCGCTGTCCTAATTTACTGATGGAACTTAGCATTTGTCGATTGATATTACTTGTTTCAAATACATCTTGATCAATAACATGTAAAGAACCCACACCCATTCGCGCCAATTGGATAAGCGTAATTCCTCCTACGCCCCCTGCTCCAACTACAGTAACTCGAGAATTTTTTAATTTCTCCTGCTCCTCTACAGAGATAACACCAATATTTCGCGTAAAACTTTCTTCATATATATTTTGCATATCATTATTTTTTGTTAACAAATTGTATTCCTCCTTACAGTGTTTTATAATCCCATCCACCTTTTGGGACTTCTTTTACTTGAACCGGGATATGACTATCTAAATCTATTACAATGCCTTTAGGCGCTCTAGCTAGAGGTTCACGACCAGTTAAAACTTGTATTGCTTCATGAAAACTAAATAGTGACAATAGATGAGCACGCATCGGCGTGATAATCCATCCTGCTTTTCCATCACAAAAATCTTGCGCCCACTCTTTTGGTGCGCCTTTCTCCACAGAATACCAAGCTCGACTTTTCTTTATATCAGCAATCTGTTGTCTTAATTCTTGATTTGTTAATTTGCATCCGACACTTGAGATATTTAATGCTTCTTCATAAGGAATTCCGGATGGGAAAAATGTAGAAACAAATCCTCGTGTTGGGGGGCTACCTGACATCCCTACACTTGGTATACCTAATTCTCTAGCTGTTCTATGTATAATGACTCTTGAAGGCATATCATCTACGGCTTCTAGTACGATATCATGCCCTTTTATAAGCTCGATTACATTATCTTCATCGACTCTTGTTTGGATAAAGTTTGTTGATATATAGGGATGTATATCTTTTACAACCTGTTCTGCAACTTTTGCTTTTGGTTCACCTATAACACTAGAAAGCGCTAACATTTGTCTGTTAATATTAGAAACTTCAAATTCATCGGGATCAACACCGGTAATATGCCCTATTCCCATTCGCGAAAACAGAATTGCTTCATATCCACCTACTCCCCCTAGTCCAAAAATAATGACCTTCTTATTTCGAAGACATTCTTGTTCCTGTTCAGAATACACACCAATATTTTTCTTAACCATTTCCCAATAATATGAATCCATATCCATTTTGGAGTCTCCTTTATATGTAGTAACCATTTCAAAAAATAAGTCCTGTATATAAAAATAGTCTACAAGTATGTCGTTTTTGTGTGCTATTTGTAAAAAAATAAAAAAACTTTCAATTCTAATTTTTAAAACAAATGAAGAACTTGAAGATTTAAAGGAGGGAAGAATCAGGTTTTCCACTTTTAAACTACAGGAATTCCAATGGGTTTCAGGTGAAGATATAGACAATGTAACTCATTTCTTATCTATAAGATTCTTTTTATATGATAAAAGAGGAATTGTAGGTATTGAGGTTGTAACTGACAATAATCTATCAAAGCCTTACTGGATGCGTTCAAACCTGTTTATTCTTACAGAACTTAATCAAATTGATGATTTTGCAAAAAGAATAGGTTACGCATACCCGACTCGATTAATTTAGCAATAGGCTCATCGTCATTTGTTTCTGCTCCTCCAGATACATAGCTTAACATCTTTTCTCTTATAAACTTATGTACAATAGGGACGGGAGCTGGAATAGATGCAAGAATCATCTTTATGCGTATTTACGCAAATACAAAGACTGGATCCAATAAACTAGCCGTAGCAATATGCTCAGGATTATATCTGGCCAAATTCATTGTTGTCCGACCTCCAATGGAAACACCCCCGATATGCACTTTTTCTAAGCTTAATCCTTCAATTACTTCATTTAACCATTCTGCTTGTTGTTTTTGGTTTTCAATCGCCTTCGTTTGCACGCTCATTCCAGGTTCACCGAGTAAATCTATCGTGTAAACTGGCCTTTGCTCCCTTAGCCCTTCTAAATTGGGCACCCACATTGGAGTGGATGCACCACGTCCAGGGAGTAAGAGTAGGGGTTCCTTATGTTTGTTTTCCTCTTTAGTAAAGTAATAAGCACGAATTGTGCCATATTTAGTTTTTATATCTTTCGTATCGTTAGGATTTTGAAGAAGTGCCATTGATTCATCGTAAGCAATTTAAAAGTCTTCCTTTCCTTTTTCAGATGTAAAGTGACCAATCTTATTATCATCTCTCTTCATTTGAATTCCTCCTTGCTACAAATATATTGATGAACTTTATCAATATATTCATGGCAATAATCCATTAAAAATTTATCTTCTTTAAGCCTAGTGAATAGGCTAATCATTCCGAATATCCTAAACTGATAATAAGCATTTTCATTTATAATTCACGACCAATTTATGATTTCAATTGGGGCCAACTTATGAGTTAAAAAACATATTACATTATGTTTTTTGTTTTTAGATATGATAATTACCAAATTTATTTTGATAAAAAAACGCTCTTACATCTAATTCTGTAAGAGCGTTTTTTTACTTACTTATTTTCAAATCTCATTTTTACATAATAACTTTCCGTTTTTTGGATTTTAGTTTTACAGCCTCCCTATTTTTTGTAGAAAATCCTGTATAATTACCTTCACAAAAAATAAATTCATGTTTAATATTGTAAACCCATTATCTTTGTTATTTGTTTGAAACGCTCCCCAATATCGATTTAAACAAAAACTCCCCTTAAATCAAAAATGATTACGGGGAGTCAGTTAAATATGATGAAGTTACAGTTCGGATTTCACTTGAACAGAAACATTGTTTTTAATTAAATTTTTGACGTCTTTAAAGGTAACAAAATTGTTACTTTGCTCATCCCAAAGACGGAAACGAATTGAACGCAAGCTTGTGGCAAGAGTAATCGTTGGTACATTTTTTAAAGGAAGCGTATTATTGTGTGCCTCTTCTAGTTTATAGTTAGGTACTCTTGGACTCAAATGGTGAACATGATGATATCCAATATTACCAGTTAGAAATTGCAGAATTTTCGGAAGTTTATAAAATGAACTTCCCTCCACTGCCGCTTTCACATATTCCCACTCTTTATCTTCTTCAAAATAAGAATCTTCGAATGTGTGCTGTACGTAAAACAGCCAAATACCTACTGAACCTGCTATTAAGAATATCGTACCATGTACTAAAAGAAACGATTGCCATCCGATTGCCCAGCAAAGTACCCCTACTAAAGCAACAATTAAAACATTCGTCAAATAAGTGTTCATGCGTTCTTTCTTTCTAGCACCTTTTCTGTTAAATCTATTTTTAAGAAGGAAAACATAAATCGGACCTAATCCAAACATAACCAACGGATTGCGATATAAACGATATGCTAAACGGCGTCTAAATGGTGCTGCTAAATATTCATTCACTGTAAGCGTCCAAATATCTCCTGTACCTCGCTTATCCAAATTACCACTTGTAGCGTGATGAACGGAATGCTCATGCCCCCATTGATCAAACGGGAATAAAGTTAAAACACCCATACATGTTCCTACTATTCTATTTACACGGCGACTTTTAAAAAAAGAATAATGGGTACAATCATGAAAAATAATGAAAATCCGTGTCATAAATCCAGCTGCTAACAGAGATGGAACCAATGCTAACCAATAAGAAACGGACAAACTTTTATAAGCAAGGTACCATAAGATAATAAATGGCACTACCGTATTGATGATTTGCCAAATACTTTTTTTTGCCGTTGATTTTTCAAAAGGAGCAACTTGTTTTTTTAAATTTTTAGTATTTTGTAAGGTCATTTTTTCTAATTCCTTTCCTTTTTGTTGCTAATTCGTATTATAACACATTATTAGTAGTAGGTGTTATATGTAGGTATAATAAATATTTTATAATATAAAAATCTCTTTTTTCTTACTCATTCCTTACAAATTGCTTACGTCGAGAATAGCTTCTATTAATGCTAGCCTCATTATCTTTTTACGAAGATTCGTCATTGGTGTTCCTCCATAAGCTGTTTTCGACATCCTCAATGTAACATTCGTATGTAAGCAAGGATTTTATTTTACATAACATTTACGTAAGCTTATATTTATTCTTTTTTATTATTAATTCTCCATTGTCACGAAACTAACAATAACCAGTTTTCTAAAACGATAAAAAACGAATAACATACACAATGAACGTAATGTTCACTTGTTGCAACTGATTTTACCGGAACTGGATCTATTTCATGAAACAAATCAAATTGCATTTCAAATAAAAAACTAGTCTATTTTGAAAACTCCCCTCACTTTTATTTAACTTTTATTCTATATAAAATGTAAAAATTTAATGTCCGTTTATTTAATTTTAAATCTATGATATATTCAAAATATTAATCACGCAAAGTTAATAACATGAAAAAAAGGTAAAATTACGAAAAATACATTTTATATTCATACTAAAATCACATAGTTTTTAGTATAGAAAGGAGATTCAAAATTTGAATAAGAATTTAACCAAAATTACATTAATAAGCGGTATCGCTCTTATACTTTATCATTTTTTCAAATGGTATTTAGTTGAATTCCTTACCCCATTTGTTATGCCATTTCTTTCAATAATAGTTCATGGATTGTTTTTCTTAATATTAATTTTCACAATCATACATCTCATTAAATACAAAAATTGGAAACCGTTAATTATTCAACTAATCATAGTAATTACTTGGATATGTATACCATTTAATGAGATTTATATAAATTTAGATTTTATTATCTATAAAGAAGACCGTGAAAAAGTTATAGCACTTATAGAACATAAAGAGTTAACTCCTAATGTTCATTATGATAGTAGACAAATTCATTTACCTAAACAGTTTGCATCCACTTCCAAAAACGGTGGGGATGTAATTATTCAACAAAATAAAAATGGTATTTCTGTTTTCTTTTTTACTTATCGTGGTATATTAGATAATTTTTCAGGATTTATTTACACACCAAATGATACTAGACCAAACAAATACGACTTTAATAATGAATATAAAGAGATCACAAAAATAGAAAAAAGCTGGTATTATGTCACATCATATTAAAGAACACAAAAATTTTCTTTTAATTATATTAAAAACATACCGTATTTATAGAAAGGGAGCGCTTGTATACTATATACTGATTTGTACTGTATTCCCTAATTAGGCCCAACACGAATTCTTATCGTATTAGCTCATTCAAGGTGATGCAATTTTTTCACAAGCGATACATCTTTTTTATCATATACGTCGCTTTAACACCACTCAATATAGAGGTTGCTGTTTCAAATGACTCGAACCTTAACATAGGAGTAGCATCACACATCCGTCAACTTAAGAATTGTCTCGTTTTGGATTATTTGTTTTTCTCAACTTGATTGTGACAGGGCACTGCCAACAAAAAGCGATTTTCGTACGCTAAGCGATCTTTTATATAAAAAAGCCGATTTCCTGTAATCTAGAGGATAATCGGCTTTTTACTATTCATTTATTTGTAGTAGTTGAAGAAATTCTAAAGGTATAATCATATTAATTATTATCTATAAAACAATCCGTTTCTCAGTTTCTGAATCGAAATAATGCACTTTATCCATGTTTAAACCAAGCTCTATATTTGATTGGTTTTGCACATCTAAAGAAGTGTCTACACGAGCTACAAAAGATTGTCCATTTAAGTTGGAATATAGATATGTTTCTGCCCCCATTAATTCTGCTACATCAATAGATACCGTTACTTTTGCGTTGTACGGTAAAGCCCCGATTGCTTCTCCATAATAAAAGTCTTCTGGACGTATTCCTATTATGATTTCTTTATTCGTATAGCCCTTATTTCGCAAGCCTTTCATCTTCTCTTCTGGCACTTCAATTTCCCACTTATCAATCATAAGCGCGTTATCTGTTAATACCCCTTTGAAAAAATTCATTCCAGGGGAGCCAATGAATCCTCCGACAAATACATTCTCAGGATTGTCATACACTTCTTTCGGTGTACCGACTTGTTGTACAATCCCATCTTTTAGCACAACTAAGCGCGTTGCCATCGTCATCGCTTCTATTTGATCGTGTGTAACATACACAGTTGTTGTTTGCAACTGCTTGTGCAACTTTGTAATCTCAGCACGCATTTGAACACGCAACTTCGCATCTAAGTTTGATAAAGGCTCGTCCATTAAAAATACTTTTGCATTTCGAACAATTGCTCGGCCCAAGGCAACACGTTGGCGCTGCCCACCTGAAAGTGCCTTTGGCTTTCGGCTTAAATACTGCCCAAGCCCAAGAATTTTTGCTGCATGTTGCACACGCTGGTCAATTTCTTCTTTACTATATTTTCGTAGTTTTAATCCAAATGCCATGTTTTCATAAACACTCATATGCGGATAAAGCGCATAGTTTTGAAATACCATTGCAATATCTCTATCTTTCGGTGTAATATCATTTACACGCTTTCCATCAATATAAAAGTCGCCCTCTGAAATCTCTTCAAGTCCTGCAATCATACGTAATGTTGTAGATTTCCCACACCCTGAAGGGCCAACCAAAACGATAAATTCTCCATCATTTACTTCTAGGTTAAAATCTTTTACGATTGTCACATCATGATCATATTTTTTGTAAATGTTTTTGAATGATAGTTGAGCCATAATATCCTCCTAGAATTTGAGCTATATTTATACATATTGCTAAAAATTATGATGACATGAATTATAAAATCTTCGAAATATCCTTCATACTGTCTAAAATATAATCTGCTTTTCCTTCTAAATCTTCTTTCCTACTCGCACCCGATAAGACGCCCACTATTTTAATGTTACTATTTCTCGCAAATGTAACGTCTGTTAATGTATCACCTACCATAAGCACATCTTCTTCAGTTAGAGAAAATTTTTCTTTAAACATATGATAAAAATCACTTTCCGGTTTTGTTCTATTCACACCATCATCTGCACCTAAAAAATCTACGTAATCATATAACTCAGTCATTTTCAGAGAATGAATCGCTGCATCCACATCGTCTGCCGTAACAACTCCAATAATATATTCATTGTTTTTTAAATATCGTAACGTTTCCTTTGCACCTTCCACTTCTGTAAATACAAGATCATCTGCTGTAGAGTACTTTTTGAATAAAAGACATACATCATGAATGAAACTCTCTTTATCCACATGTTGATTTTCTAACAACGAGTACCATGCAGCCGCAATAAAGTAATTTGTGCGACATGCTAGTAAACTCGTACTCTCAAAATCGTTATCATTCATACCAATAATCGATAAGTAATCATCTCTTTTACTTTTTTCATTTGGATACGTTTGAAATATATCCTCTAACACACGATGCACAATTTTGTACCAAACTGAATCTAACTGTATTAATGTTCCATCTTTATCAAAAATAATTGCTTTATTCACCTTTTATTCCCCCTATAACTTCATTCCATGTTTTCATATTTTTAATCTCAACTTTATTATGAATAGGATTAATAAACGCTACTAACTCGTCCTCTTCCCATCCCTCAACCCTAGCATACGCCCCTTCATTTAATGAAAATTCAAAAGTTACGTTGCTGCCAGATTTTTGTTCAATTATTTGCCCATTTATTATTAGTCTCCACTCACACGGTTTGTCAGTAGAAATGTTGTAAATAATATTTCCTTTAGCCTCATCACCGACATAAATCGTTTCGCCTTCGTTTTGAATATCTATCGCTAGTTTTCTAAATCGAGAGAAATAAATTCGTCCCTTTTTGATTGCAGATTTTAAGTTTTTAATAGATAAACCATTACATAATACATATGTTCCTGGATCACCATAAATCGATGGGTCTTTTGATCCAGGGAATGTTTTAGACGGATGCAAATGAGAATCACTTCCTCCTATTCCCCAGATTTTAAGGCCGTTTGACCACATTTGGTCGAAACAACGTAAAGCTTCTAAAGTGGATGATTTACTTTTTTTATAAGTTGGATCACACATAATTTCCATCGTATGAACATTTTCTAAGTTAATATTCACTTGGTTCGCCCAAGGCTTCATAAACGGATGATTCACACTCAATAAATAACCTTTTTCTTTCAAGAAAGAAAATAGTTCATTCATTGTTTCTGCGCTAAACGATTCATCTACATACTTTGTAAAATCAACGTATTCCTTTATCCCAAATATGTTGTAATGACCGTAAGGAGTTGTAAGTTCCATAGATGGTATAATTAATGTGTTTCCTTTTTGATACGATGGCATAACAATATTGTGTTCCGTCGCATATAAAAAATCTAATTTCTGTTTTTCACATACTGTCATTCCAAGTTCATCATCTATCTCGCCATCAGTTAAATCTGTGTGCTCATGAAATTCTCCTTTGTACCAGCGATATTCTTCATTTATTATCTTTTCATAATTGTATTCATCAATAAAAACATTTTCCTTGCAAAAGTGCTCCCTATTATACTTTCGTTCCAATTGCTCATTCACTACTATATTTACTGTATAGTCAACTTTTACTCCAGTAAATTTCACTACTTTCTTTGCACAATGAGGGATATATATGACTTCTAATTCCCAATTACCAGACTGTATTTCTCCTCCTATACAACCAGCAGAACAAAATATTGAATCTTTCGAAACGACTAGTTTTTCATTTGCAACTGGCGTTTGATATTGTATACGTACATAACCGTTAGGGTCTCGCAAGATTAATAATAGCGGAATTTTCCGGTTGTCCCCTTGATCAATAGTTAATGTAAAGTTTGTAATATCAGTTTCATCCATTTGGAAACAATGTTTATTTTTTACGAATGGAGAGAGTGTTATCGTACTTGTTATTTCGATCATCGTTCTCACACCTTTTACGTTTTAATAAAGGAATTTTAGAGGCACTTCCTTCGTTCAAAAGCACCTCATGTTGGTGATATTACTTCTTCTTTTTCAGAACTTTATCTAACTCTTCTTGCGCAACTTTAGCTGCTTCATCTAATGCTTTTTTCGCTGGAACTCCTTCAATCTCTACTTTATCTTTCGCTACATTTAAGGCGTCATTAATTTTACCGCCCGTTGGATCTACAAATGGTCCCACTCCATAATTGTTAGCTTGTTCTAATGGAACTAATGCTTGTGGTTGTTTTTTAACGAATTCAGCATATGGACCATACTCTGTTACATTGTTACGAACAGGGATATATCCTGTAGCCATGGACCATTCAGCCGTTTTCTCCGTACTTGTCGCAAACTTCATAAAGTCATACGCGCCTTTTGCTACTTCTGGATCAATGTTTCTCGTTAATGTGAATAAATATGTTTCTAGTTTTGGCGCTGGTTTATTATTACCCCAAGCCGGCTGAGGTAATGCTTCAAATGTGTTAAGGCGTTCTTCTTCCGTCATTCCTTTTCCTAATGTTTTAAAAACAAATCCTTGATCACCAGATGATCCTGTAAATCCTAATGTTCTACCTTCAACTAAATCAATTACAGTTTTATCCCAATATTCCCATCCAGTACCACCTGAATGTATTTTCATAATTTTATCTTCATGTAGCCATGTACGGAATTTCTCCCATACCGAAACCCAAGTGTCATCGTTAATTAATACTTTTTTACCATCTTCGCTTAATACGTTTCCACCGGCACTGCGAACCGCATCAATTAAATTGGAAGTTCCCCACATTGGCATCCAGCCCGCATATGTCACATTTCCATTTTCACCACGTTTTGCGACTGTTTTTGCTACCTTTTCTACACCTTCCCACGTCTTTAAATCATCTTTTGTAAAGCCATTCTCCGCTAATGTTTTTTTATTGTAATAAAGAATTTGCGTTGTACCGTAGAATGGAATTCCATACAACTTCTCGTCAATTGTTGCTTGCTCCATAAACCCTTTTCCATAATCTTCTTTTTTGAAATTAGTATCATTTTTAACATATTCATCTATAGGTACGATTAACTGTTTTTTAGCATATTCTTGAATGACATCAGAACCTAGTAATGCAATTGCTTCTTGGTTATTCGCTGCAAATCCACTTTGTAACTTTTGATATGACTCATCGTAGCTACCCGCTTTTGTCGTTTTCACTACATATTTGTCCTGACTTTTATTGTATTCTTCCACAATCTTATCTACACGATCCGCAAGAGAGCCCCCTACTCCATTAATGAATGGAACAACAACCTTCTCCCCTTCTTTACTCGCTTTAACCGTACTCCCTTTTCCACCTGAACAACCCGCAAGTGCACTAACAAACAATGTTATAACTGTTAGAAGCATGAATAGTTTTTTCATCCCATAAATCTCCTTTACTATTTAATTACCCCTTTATTCCTGAATCAGTAACACCAGATAAGAACCATTTTTGTAGAATCAAAAATACGATTAAGAGCGGCACTGTTGCGATTGTACTTGCAACCATAATGTGTGACCAATCTCGCCCTAAGGAACTATTAATGAAATAATCAGCAATTCCATTCGTAATTAACTTTTGCGTATTATCTTTCAATATAAGAGCTGGCCAGACGTAATTATTATAATTACCAATAAATGTGACCAATCCTAGTGTTACAAATGATGAACGTGTCATTGGAAAAATAATCTTCCAAAGAATACGCCAATCACTTGCTCCATCAATTTTGGCTGCTTCTACTATTTCAAGACCAACTTTGTGGAACGATTGTTTTAAATAGAAAATACCGAATACGCTAACAGCCATAGAAATCATGTATCCAAAATGTGAATCGAGTAGCCCAAATTTCCCTAACATTACATATACAGGAACATACGAAACAGCTCCAGGAATCATATAGGTTGCCATCACGACACTAAATGTAATATTTTTACCTTTAAACTTGTAAAATGCTAACATATAAGCAAACAGTGCAGATGAAACAAGCACATATATAGTAATGATGAAAGATGTATAAAAACTATTAAATAAATATGTGTTAAATGGTAGTATGTCTAATACTTGCCGATAATTTTCCCAGTGAAATTCTTTAGGCCAAAAACCTCCTTGTAATACTTCACTAGATGTTTTAAACGAACCAAGTACCATCCATATGAATGGAAAAAGAAATAGTATACTTGATAATGCTAAAAAGAGATGCTTTACGATTAATGGACCTTTTTTCATATTATTCACCTTAATAGTTCACCCACTTATCACCTATTATTTTGTTAATAACAGATAGTAAAATTGTAATGATTAATATGATAAATGCGATTGCTGTTGCAGATCCCATATCAAACTGTTCAAACCCTTGTTGGAAGAATAAATACAGTAACGTACGCGTCGAACCACTAGGCCCACCTTGTGTTAAAATCTTTATTTGATCGTAAGCCTGCACCGAAGAAATTGTATTGACGACAACTAAGAAGAAAGTTGTTGATGAAACCATTGGCAGTGTTACATATCGAAATTTCTGCCATGAATTTGCTCCATCAATACTAGCTGCTTCATATAAACTATCTGGAACTTTTTCTAATGCGCCGATATAGAAGATCATCGTCCAACCAACTAATTTCCAAACTGTCATTATAATGACTGCTAACATCGCTGTTTTACTACTTTGAAGCCAGTCCAAACCTGGTATCCCGAAAAAGTTTAGCACTTTATTAATAACTCCAAATTGAGGTTCATATAAAAGTGACCACACAATGGATACAGCTATTGTTGGCGTTACCCACGGTGAAAAAATCATTAATTGGTACAATGCAGAACCTTTAAATTTTTTTCGGAAGAATAATGCGAAACCTAAGCCCAATGCAATTGTTGGAATGACTGTTCCAATTCCGAAATAAAACGTATTGAGCAATGCTTGCATAAAAGAATCTTGTGTAAATAAATTAAAATAGTTTTCTAAACCAACAAAATTAAAATCATTCGTCATAAAATCCCAATCAGTAAAACTAATACCTAAACTAATGAAATTCGGAATAATCCAAAACAAGATTAGAGGTATTCCAACTGGTAGTAAAAAGAACACAGCTTTTGATAGTTTTATTTGCATTCTTGCCACCTCCTAATTCATATTGTAAGAGTTCATTATTAACACAATGTTGTTTATTTGTTAACTAATTGTAAAAACAACAAATTAACAAAACAAAACAACATATAAACAATAAAAAAAGACTATTTCTCAACTTACTAAGAAATAGTCTTCTTTTAGCTTTTCTATACTGTTATTACTTCAACCCCATTACTTGTTAGCATATTTTGCCACGATTCATCGAGCTTCGCATTCGTATATAACGCATCTATATCATTAAAACTTCCGCTTTTATAAAACTTTGTCAAATTAAACTTTGATTCATCAGCCATCATTACAACTTGTTTTGCATTATTCTTTAGCTGCTTAAATATTTGTGCATCTTCAATATACGAACATGTCAGTTCTTTTTCTAATGAAATACCATCACAAGAAGCAAATAATTTATTAACAGTGAAATGATCCAGATAGTTTAATGTCATTTCTCCAGACAATGCTAAGGAATTCGTATTCAATATTCCCCCTATGACTATTAACCTACAATCAAAGGAATCATACTGGTCTTTCAGCTCAATAATTTTATTTACAGCTGGTATCGAGTTTGTTAAAATTGTCAAATTCTTTTTATCGTATATGTAATCTAAAATTTGCATTGTGGTTGTCCCAATTTCAATTGCGATAATATCATTATCTTCTACGATTTTACTTGCTTCCATTGCAATTTTTCGTTTTTCTTCAATATTTTCAGATCGACGTTTATCAAAATGAAATTCTAGTGTTTGATCTTTTTTCTTAATTGCACCACCATGTATTTTCGTAAGCTGTCCTTCCTTGTGCAACATATCTAAATCTCTTCGTATCGTTTCTGTTGTAACATTTAATACCTTTGCTAAATCATTTACCATCACTCGGTTATACTTTTCTAATTCATCTAGTATGTGTTTTCTTCGTTCAAATTGTGTGTACGATTTCATTTCATTAACACCTCGTCAAATTACGTAAAATATTGATTTTCTAAAAACTCTTAATATACAAAAGGCTTAATCTTTACTTTTAACATAACATCATTTACAGAAATAAGGAACGATTATCTTCATGAAATTCCAAAATTAGTTTAACAATAAAAACAAGATTAAAATAAATAAAAATTTATTGTTAAACGATAAATATCATGTTAAATTTAATAGATAATTAATAAATGAGGTGCTTTATATGAAACAAGGATCAACACTCTTTTTAAAGACAGCTATTATCCTTATCGGTATTCCTGTTCTTGCTTTATGTATATTTTTAGTTCCTAACATAGGGAATTATGCAGCGGAATTGTACCCCGATATTGCATATATAAAATATCTTGTTTTACTTAATCTATATGCAACGGTTGTACCTTTTTATTTTGCTCTGTATCAAGCTTTTAAACTTGTAAGCTACATTGACAAGGGTAACGCCTTCTCGAAATTATCTGTTAGAGCTTTAAAGAAGATAAAACAATGTGCAGTAACAATTAGTATATTATATGTAGTAGGCATGCCACTCTTCTATCTTGTGGCGGAGAGAGATGACGCACCTGGTATTATTATACTTGGGATGCTTCTAATCTTTGCTTCAATGGTTATCGCAGTCTTTGCTGCCGTTCTCCAAAGACTTTTAAAAAATGCGATAGATATAAAATCAGAAAATGATTTAACGGTCTGAGGTGAATAACATGGCAATAATAATTAATATTGATGTAATGCTTGCTAAAAGGAAAATGAGTGTAACGGAGCTTTCAGAGAAGGTTGGAATTACAATGGCTAACCTTTCTATATTAAAAAATGGAAAAGCAAAAGCAATTAGAATTTCAACTTTAGATGCTATTTGTAAGGCATTAGAATGCCAACCTGGGGATATTTTAGAATATCAATCTGAAGAAAGCGAATAAAAAGAGTCCTTCTTGTATGAAGGACTCTTTTTATTCAGTATTACGGCGCAAAACTAACTTGACCAGTCAAAATTAAAATAATCGCGATCATCCAAAATATAAAGAATGATGAGGACAGTATTAATGAAATAATAGCAATCCCCTTCTTCTCTGTTTTTTTCGTCATTGTGATTATTGAAAGCATAATACCTACACCTGTCAGAGCAATCGTTATATAATCTCCAACTATATTTCCCGCATTCGCTATCCTCGTCGGAGTTATAAAAACGAATAAAAAACACATAATTCCGATGAGCAAAGATACATAGCTTATTATGCTGTACTTCTTTTTGAGAACTATTTCTGTTTTCATAATTACCCACCCCTTCTATATAGCTATGAGTTCATATTAGCACGAATAACCATAATTTGGTTAATGCATAAAAAAACAGATACAGCGGGAACTTCCGCTGTATCTGTTTTTTATTTAATATATAAATCTGCTATTTCTTCTTTATCATTATAAGTAATGATAAAGGTCCGTTGTTCTTTACTATATTTCGCTACAAGAACAACAGTATATAAACCAGCTTTTTCTTCTGATAATCACGTTTTCATTTTACTATCAAATTTATCATGTGCACTTCTTTATACTTTGCTTCATTTGCTGCGCTTGTAAAAGTAGAAGTTTTATTCAAGCCATTTATAAAGAAAACTCCCTATTTCTATCAATAACTACCTTAAAAAACTCAGAGTAATGCGATAAAGAATAGTCCGCTACATCACATTTATCTTGAAACATACATGTTGTAATACCTAATTCCTTCGCAGGCAATAGATCTAACTCCCTATCTCCAATTGCTAGATCAATATTGTGCTTTTTATGTAAATGATCATAAGCTAAAGAGTTCGGTTTTCGAGGGAAACCATCGTCAATTGTAACCATATCGATGAAGTATTTGTCCCATCCGTAATACTTTAAGATTTCCATAACTCCTGCCCTATGTTTATGTGTCATAATCACGTTTTTATGCGCAAATTTCAAAATCTCTTCGACACCTTCAAATGGTTTCATATCTTTTGGAGTAAACTGTTTCTTCAAAACTTTAATCTGTTCTTCCTGTTCATTTGAAATGTTGTAATATTGAATTGCGTGGGAATATGATATTTTTAAGTTTTTGTATATTTCTCGTTTATCTACTGCATCACCTAATATTTCAGAAAGCATCATTGTATATGCAGGATACGTATTAAATAACGTCCCATCAAAATCCCATAATATATTCATTTTATCCACCTTCTATTTTGTACTTACTTACATTGTTACATATTGCGTATTACGAAATCCGCCCTCTCCCTCGGCAATTCCTCTTCCAAATAATACTCCTCAGCTTTCCAATACCTACTTTGAAACTTTGGCAGGTTCTTCTGCGTTTCCTCACTCTCACGAAGAAACCGTGTCTCACTTGAACAATCCAAATACACCATATAATGAAAGAAATTTCTCCATTCTTTTCGCTGCAGAAAAACTCCTTCAACAATTATTACACCTACTAAAGGAAGCTGTATTTCTTTCATTTCACATGTGTCTGTTTCATCATGATAGCATGGCAACTCTAATTGCATGTCACTTTGTAACTTCTGAAATAAGTTTTGCTGCAACCACTCTATATCCCATTGAAGGTTGTAGTACTCATACCATTCTGCAAATCCAGTATTATATCGCTTGTTACGCTCGGTAATATGATCATCAATATGGAATATATGAAACGGGATTCCACTTTTCTTCATATCTTCTTCCAACTCTTTAACCAAAGTTGTTTTACCTGAACGACTTAGACCATCTACACCTAATATAAATCTCTCATCTTTATGTTCCTTAATAACTTTCATTATTTCACTTGTGCTCATTACTTTTCCCAGTCTTCTTTTAATAATGAATAAACGACTGTGTCATGAGCAACATCATTTTGAATCATATATTTCCGAAGTAATCCTTCTTCCTGAAACCCTGCTTTTTTTAATAAATTACGGGAAGCTTCATTTTCTATATATACAACAGCGGCAATTCTTATAAAGTGCAAATTTTCAAATCCGTAAGCTAGCATTGCTTGCAGTGCTTCGGTTGCGTATCCTTGTCCCCAATATGTATCATCTAGCTCATAACCAATTTCAGCTCGTTTATGATGATTGTTAATTAAATGAAATCCACACGTACCGATTAATTGATCCGTACCTTTCTTCTCTATCCCCCAGCGAAATACACTTCCCTCTTCATTACGCTTTCTAAACGTTTGAATAGTCGTTTTCGCTTGTTCAATATTTTCGAAAGAATCCATCCCAAAATAACGAATAACGGATTCTTTTGAAAAATAATGGAACATTGCATCTGAATCTAACAGTGTAAGTTCTCTTAATAGTAAACGTTCTGTTTCTAATTTCGGAAACCCCATCCTCTTTATCTCCTTCTATTCTAATGAACTACAAATTTCAATATAATTACCGTCTGGATCAGCAATGTAAGCAATTGTTTGTCCCCACGGTTTTACGATTGGCTCAACTAGAACTTTAACCTCTTGTCCTTTTAAATTCTCAATCGTTTCCTTTACATCCTCTACAACAAACCCTAATTCAAAATGAGAAGACTGTAATACCCCTTCAGTAAGTGGTAATCCAGTTAACTCCTTTACATCCTCTCGCGTATTCATTGCTAAAATTGTAGATCCTGTTTCAAATTCGATATATGTACCGTGTTCAGCTCTTATTGGTAATTTTAAAATTTCTTTATAAAACTGAAGACATTGTTCAAACTTTTCTACATATAAAATAATGTATTTCATTTTTAAGTTCATCATTATTCCCCCCTTTACCTTCACCTCTAAAAATTCGACAAATGTTTTTAAAAACCTTGTACCTTATAGAGCCGAGCACAAAAAAATGAGGCCGATTTCTCGGCCCCCCAGCTTATTGGCATAAAACAGGAGATTTGGTTTGGACATAACCAGTTCTTACATATTATTATATTTTATTTTTTCTGAATTTTAAATATAATATATACCTATTTATGTTGAGAAAGTTTTGTTACATGACCATAAAACTATGTGCATAAATTCATATCATTTAAGAAATGCTACAAATGGAGGTGTATACATATGGAACCAATGTTATGTCCAAGCTGTAAAACGAACCGCACTCGCTTTAATATTCTTGAGCAACAAGTAAAACCAGTAAAATTAAATCCGCAAACTGGTCAAGTAGAAGAAGAATACACAAATGAAACGATGAACGCTTTTCATATGGCTTATCAAGGACCAACTTACCGCGTCCAATGTGCCGTATGCGGGCTTGTTGAAAATCCAGAACAATTTATTAAACCTGCGCAAAATCAGTCTTTCTCTTAAATATCTTTATTACCCCCTACCAATTTTCTATAGGGGGTTTTTTCTGTTTTACATAAGTAAGATGCACAATTGCTGTTTAATCAAAGGTTCCTAATTTATCTACATGGCTACTATTCGTACACCGTCATATATATTTCTGTTCTACACAAAAATAGCGGCCCAATAAAATCAAAGAACAGCTAAACCTTGCGACCCAAAGTAAGGAAAATTTGATGAAGCAACAACCTGCAACCTTACTAGACTACCATCACTTTGAATATTAAATGCTGACACTGTCCCCTGATTTCCATTAAGTGTGTAAAAATACCTTCCATCCTTACTTACTCCAACATCCATCGGCAGACCTGGTGCTGTACCCGGCGGAGTACTAGTAATATGCCTTACTACTGACAGTGCTCCATTCAGGGCGATTTGGTAGGTAGATATGGTGCCACTTAAAGTGTTCGTAGTGTAGGCAAAACGTTCATCTTTCGTTGTTATAACCCAACAAGCAGTTTTATATCCGTTTTGTACAGAGCCGCTGATTACATGAAGAGTACCGTCATTGCTCAATGAATAAGATGACAACGCATTTGAAACTGCTTCTGTAACTAAGAGAATTCCGGACGATAGAAAGTAAGCACCCAATGGGCCTTTACCGTAAGAATCATTAACAATTGGTCCTGTAACCGTACCATTTTTATTTACATGGAAGACACTGAGATGATTTGATGTAAGCTCAGAAACAACGATTTTACTACCATCCGGGGTGAAGAGAACTTGTGCTGGCTGAGCATTAAAGGTACTGAGAGCATGAGTGGATCCTGGAATAGGTGTAAGGTTTCCCTTATCATCTATGTGAAATCCAGTAATATTTGATGCAAAATTGTTTGCAGCATTACCTACATTGGAGACATAAAGAAGATTATCATACACACCAATGCTATTGGGCTGAGCACCTCCTGATGGCTTTACATCCACGAAAATCGGCACCCCGTTATCTGCTATGATAAAACTACTGATACTATGACTGCCTGCGTTAACTGCAAATAGGAAACGACCATCACGGGACAAAGTCAGAGAACCTTGTGATGCTAGAGGATCTATACCATCGTTTGCCGTTTCTGTAGAAACTTCCTTTATACCAGTACCTCTTCCGTAAGTTCGGTAAGAACCCAGAAAGGTAAGCATTCCATTCGTATCCATATGAAAAGCAACAATGTGATTCATTACTTCATTATTAGTCATCATGTATACCACACTCGCACGAGCACGAAAATAATTGTTCATTCTCTGCATTTTATGACTCTCCTCCCTTCATAATTTTATATGGTTCTTTTTCCATTTACATTCGCAAGAAAATGTAAATTGGTTTAGAAATATCTCTTACTCATCTCGTAGTTTCTTTAAATGAAAACCTGATTCACTTCCCTATTTTATTTTCAACCCCACACTCTTTTGGTAATATTTACATAAGAGAGGTGAAATAAATGATTTTAAATAAAAAGTTAATGATTCCATCTACATTTCTACTACTAACTTGTCACATAGGCATTTTTTACTTTTGGATTTTCGACTGGAAGAAGATAACAACTCCTTACGGTCTAGCTATATGGATTGTTTCTACTGTTTGCGGCTTTTTACTTTATTACCACTTTAAACATCAAAAATCTAATAAAATAGTATTAATCAGTAGTTCATTATTATTAATCGTTTCTTCATCATTTATGATTTTTTTAGGTATTATTACTAGTATTATCTTTGTAACTGTTAGTTCTATGCCTTAAATGTATAGTCTTTTATTATGTAAAAAAGAGTGAACAAAATAGAATTATATAAAAATTAAAGAAGATGATTCCGGTAATCATCTTCTTTTAAAATCCAATCTTTATTATAATATTTCGCTTTTCAATTTCTTAATTTTCCATAAGAGCCTCATAAAGAAATAAGCATACATACAACCTACAAGCCCTGTCATAACTTTCGCCCAAATTGGCACTCTTGATTCTGTTGAATTTAAAAATACGCTATACATTGAGGGTAATATAGTTATTGAAATCAATGCGAAAAATTGTAATAACTCCTTCATTTTTTGCACCTTCGTGTCCTTCTCTGAATATATGTCAGGTAACTCAATTCCCTCCTCTACTTCCTTACAAAAATAATTCCATCTTGTAAAACTTGTGACACGTTTCCAACCAGACATTTCATATATTTCAAAGTACTCTTGTTGTTTTTCTTTTGAATCCCTGTAAACCAATCTAAAATCCGCTTTATATATTACATCTTTTGGTTCTGTTTTCTTAAACGTATACATCAAATTATACCTTTGTAACGCCCAGCCTTTTTGATGCATTTTCCGTAAAAAAGCTTCTTCTTTTTCTAAACTCCATGCCATGAAAAGTTTGAATACCTTCTTTGTCTCCATCTTCCATTCACTCCCCTAATATACTGTTTCCATTCCTTACAGATCTCTGCAATCTGTTATACTCTAGCTCTAACACTTCTCTACCAAATGGTGTTAACTCGTAGCACTTCTTTCTGTCTGTAGAGGCAACTTCAACAATCAATTTCTCTTTTAGTAACTTCGTCGTATTCCCATATAAAGTACCAGGACCGAGTTTTACTTCCCCATTTGTCATCTCTTCTACCATTTGCATAATTCCGTAACCGTGCATTGGCTTCACAAGTGACAATAATATGTAATATGTTGCCTCAGTTAACGGAATATATTTTTGCGCTTTCGCATTCATTATAACTACCTCCGATACATCGCTTCTTGATATATCGACTAACGATACATCGTATACCGATATTGTATAATCATATTCCAAAATATGCAAGAGTAATTTAATAATTAAATATCCATTTCTTCGAATTAAAAAATCATATCAATTTTCTGAATAATTCGTTAAAATATAGTAATATCCGCTTTTATTTTGAAAGGAATGATACATATGATAAATAAATTGAAAGAAAACATAGGATCTGTTTTTATCGGTAAAGAAAATGTTATAGATCTATTACTCGTTTCATTGCTTGCTGACGGACATGTGCTTCTGGAAGATGTGCCTGGCACCGGAAAAACATTACTTGCAAAAACAATTTCTAAAAGCATTGGTGGTAATTTTTCTCGCGTTCAATTTACCCCTGATGTACTTCCGAGTGATGTAACAGGTATTGAATATTTCAATCCGAAAACAAGTGAATTCGAATTACGACTTGGACCAGTTATGACAAATATACTACTTGCAGATGAAATTAACCGCGCGATGCCGAGAACACAATCTAGTTTGTTAGAAGCGATGGAAGAACGACAAGTAACGCTCGAAAAGCAGTCTACTCCTCTTCCGAAACCGTTCTTTGTTATTGCGACGCAAAACCCAATTGAATCACAAGGAACTTTCCCTCTTCCAGATGCACAGCTTGATCGCTTTTTAATGACGATTTCAATTGGTTATCCGTCTCCTGAAGATGAGCTAAAAATGATGCGTCGTTTTCGTAACAATGCACCACTAGAAAACGTCACATCTGTTATTACTTTAGATGCTATTTTAGAAACACAGAAACGAGTAAAAGAAATTTTCGTATCAGAACCGTTAGAACACTACATTATTAAACTTGCTCACGCTACAAGAAATCATGATTACATCGCTAACGGTGTAAGTCCACGTGCCACACTTGCTTTAGTGCGTGCAGTTCAAGCACTAGCCTTTTTACGCGGGAGAGAATATTGTACGCCTGAAGATATACAATTTTTAGTTCCTTCTGTTTGGAATCACCGTATCGTCTTGTCAATGGAAGGAGCTTTACGTACGACAAAAAATGAATTAATGCAAAGGATTTTAAAAGAAGTTGACGTACCTGTGGAGATTGAACAAGCATGAATAGACAGCGCGTTGTAACTGTACCTTTATTTTTCCAACTTCATATTATTCAATTAACTGTTCCAGTCGCGTTGCTTTTCACATTCTTTTTCCCGCAACGAATGCTTATGTTTCTCTTTTTCTTTTATTATTTATTTGCTATTTTCATTTATAAATATGTCACTTTTATAGAGAAAAAGTTTCAAGTAATAAACGAGAAACAAATAACGCGGCTATTTCCTGATGAATCTGGACAGTTTTTTATTCATTTAAAAAATGGGGCAAGCATACCACTCGTAAACGGTGTTTGTTATTTTCATTTAAATTCATCTCTTATACCGCATAAGGATCAAGGGATTGAACAAATATCGAAAACGTTATTTTCTTTCCCATTTTCACAACCTGCTCATTCAGCACAAAAATGGGATTTAACATTAACCGCAACGAAGCGTGGTGTCTTTCAAATTGAACAGTTCGAATGTGTTTTAAAAGATCCTTTTCATCTTTTAACTGTACATTTACCTGTTTTCGATAAGTTAAAAACTGAAATTATTGTATACCCTACTCCTAAAGAAGTAGCCGGTTTACAAGAACTTCAGCAACTATTAACAGGTTCGTATCGAACGAGTTTCTCTTTTTACAATGATGAAACATCTATTATCGGTGTAAAGCGCTACGAGCGTGAATCATTCCGCTCTATTCATTGGAAAGCATCCGCCAAAATGCAGGCGTTACAAGCGAAGCAATATGAACCTGTAAAGAATTATAGTTGGACGATTTGTCTTTCTTTAGCTGCTGATCGCGGATTCGGTTGGAAAGAAAATGTAGAAGACCTTATTTCATTTACAACATACATTTGTCAATTCGCAACGAAGCATCAAATACCGTTTGAATTATTTATTAGTGTATTAGCAGAAACTGGTGCATTGCATTTACCATTAAACGAAGGACAAACACATTACGGGAAGGCTTTGGAAGAATTAGCACGTATTTCAGATGATAGTACGTTACTTCCGAAACAAGGATTCCTTCATTATGTCACGAGAAAAAGAGAGCGATCATCTACATTGATTTACATTGGTCTGCAGAAGAATGAGCTTCCTCTTCTATCTCAGCCTACGTTTCTCATTAATAATGAAGGGATGGTGGAAAAGCTTGAAAACTTGGCTATATCACATTCATGATTTCATTCTGCTCCTCCTGCTTTCATTATTAACAGAAAGAGATGAACTAATTGGCATTGCAATATTTTTAACAACAGGCTATGTAGGAGTATTTCTTATTCATAAATTAATGAAGAAAAAAATAACAGGATTTGTAATACTTTTAGTTCTTCAAATAGTTCTTTTCTCTTTATTTTTACCTTTTTCTCTTTTTGGCACAATCATATTACCACTATTTTTCTTTATCATACATGCGGTCGGACCTGGATATCCAGTTCAAAAATCTCTAGGTGGTATTGTATGGTTTGTCGTTTCAGCTATATTTTATGCACCCTTTCCACCGTTATGGAAATTATTAATATTAGCCTTACATCTTATGATTACATTTTGGCTAACCGGGGCAAATCGTAAACAACAACTATTACGTTTTGCCTCAATCATTACGATTGGTGTAATGAGTATGTTAATTGTTCAAGTGTTCCCTTTTATTCGACTTATGTTTGGTTTTATGACGGAAGTTATCGCATTAGGAGTCGGCTATGCTTTAATGCCATTAATTAAAGCAGCTGAATTAAAAGACACTGAAGATGTTTGGGCAAATAAAGGACATCTCTTAAAACCACGAATTGAAGACGGGAAAAAACTTCCTGACTTTGACCCAATACTTATTAATAGCATTACAGTATTAGTCTGTACAGCCATCGCTATTTATGTCGTTTGGAAAATAGTAAAAAAACGAAAACATTTAAGTTTACCAAATATGCCTGTCTTTGAATCTACAATCATTACTGATAAAGAAGGAATTAGTCAAAAACGAACGAAGCGAAATAAACCACCACATAACGAAATTCGAAGAGAAATTTTCAAACTGGAGAGTAAGTTAGCCCCTCCTTTAAACCGTGAACGAGGAGAAACAATTGAAGCTTGGCTAGAGAGAATTAATGAAGAAGAAGGTTTAAATATTCAGAGGCATATAATTATAGATGCGTATAATGCAGTACGTTATTCAAATCGTGAAGATACTATACTTCTGCAAGAATTTAAGAAAGAAATTAATAAGCTTTATGCGTATCAGAAAGGTTTGAAAAAGAAGAAAAAATGAATCAATTTAAGATATGACACACACAAAAGACTCCTATTAAACTAGGAGTCTTTTTGTGTAAAAGTCCACGTTGCTTTTCACAATTTATGCTTTTTTTCCTGCTTCAATTGCTAAAGATTCTTCATGCCACCAAAGTGTTTCTTCAGGGTCTTCTTTAGCGATTAAATGTGCTTCTTTCTTCGATTCTACGGTAGGATAAGATCCTTTTAGTGCACGTCCTGATGTTGTAACAAACAGTACACTAAATACAACTAATCCAATTACACTTACACCAGTTAAATAAAATGCTGGTGCGAGCGGGTTACCAGTAGCGTGAACTAAGTATGAACATACGAGCGGTGTTGTCCCGCCAAATATAGATACAGAAATATTAAAGGAGATAGATAGTGCACGATAACGTACATCGGTGAAAAAGAGTGCTGGTAATAACGAAGGCAATGTTCCTTCATAAACACTAAGGAAGAAACCTAAGACGAAAATACCCGCAAACATAGCTACAATATGTCCGTTACCTATTAGTAAAAATGCCGGAATTGCAAATACAGTTAAACCAAGTAAACCAATTTGCACTACGCGTTTATTACCTACTTTATCACTTAATTTACCGAAATAAAGTGCCAGTGGAATCATAAGTGCCATCGTAATTGAAATAATTAATAAGCCAGTTGTTTCTTTGACTTTTAGTACTTGTGTTAAGTAAGAAGGAATATACGAAAGGATCATATAGTTTGTAATGTTAAAGAAGGCAACAATTACTGTGCTTAATACGAAGTCTTTTTTATGATATTTTAATATATCAATAAATGAAAATTGTTCATTGTCTTCAGATTCCTCTTGTGCTTTTTCCATCTCTTCAAAAATTGGAGATTCATCTAAATGACGTCGTAAATATAAACCGACCAAACCAATTGGTGCAGCAATTAAGAAAGGAATACGCCATCCCCAGCTGAGCATTTGCTCATCTGTTAACAATAACGTCAAAATGGTAACAATTACCGAAGCAGCAATGTAACCTGAGAGTGTCCCGATTTCAAGACCACTACCGAGTATACCACGCTTTTTATCTGGAGAAGATTCTGCGATATAAACCATTGCTCCTGAATATTCGCCGCCTGTAGAGAAGCCTTGAATCATTCGCGCAATTAAAAGTAGTATTGGTGCCCATACACCAATTTGTTCATAGGTTGGTAGTAATGCGATGAATAATGTAGAAAGTGCCATTAAAATAATAGTTGTACTTAAAACAATCTTTCGGCCATACTTATCTCCTATTCTACCAAAGAAAATACCTCCGATTGGTCGAACGAGAAAGGCCGCCGCAAATGTACCAAATGTTAGTACAAGTTGCAAACCACTATTATTCACACCTGAGAAGAATAATTGACTTAAAATTACTGCTAAATACGCGTATAATCCGAAGTCAAACCACTCCATTGCATTCCCAATGCCAGTAGCAATAACTGCTTTCCTCGCTTGTTTAGGATTGACAATATTAACGTCTTGAGGTTCAAAATTTAAATCATTATTTTGTTGCATATAGTAAAACAGCCCCTTATTTAATTTAACTTCTTTAAGCACACCTTCTCTTACTAGAATAAATTCAATACGAAGCACTTAAGGAAAAGCAACGTCTCCTTATCTGTTATTATTGTTTCACATAATTAATTATTTGTCCAATGAGATGCTCCCTAGGTTAAGTAATTTAGTATTTTAAAAAGCTGAAGAAGGCGCTATACGAGTACCTTTTTCAGCTTTTTATTTTAATACATAAATTTATTTTTTTCACCCCTATTTTCTTCCTATTTGAATTAAAAATAAGGTACTTTTTCATAAAGCTTTTTAAACACTTGCTATAGCTGATAAGCTATGAATACAGGAGATAAACTCATAAATAAATGCATCAATCTCTTCTTTTGTAATTATATATGGAGGAAGTAAACGGATGATGTTCCCTTGTGTAACATCAACTAACATCCCTTTCTCCATTAGCTCTACCTGTAATTTCTTTACATTTGTATTCGTATCATTCAAACTAATTCCAAACATCATACCAGCATGACGTACTTCCTGAATATAATAAGAATTTTCATTCTGAATTTCTCGCAATTTATCATTTAAATATAGTGACATTTCATAAGCTTCTTGCATTAAACCATCGTCAATCAATGTATTTAAAACCGTTAACCCTAAAGCTGTTCCCATTGAAGAATGAGCAAACGTTGTGCCGTGATCTCCTGGTGCAAATACATCACATAATTTTTCACCTACAATAATTCCACCTAGCGGTATCCCGCCTCCTGCTCCTTTGCCAATTTGAATAATATCGGGTGTAATATTGAAATTTTGATAAGCGAATAGTTTTCCTGTTCTCCCCATACCACTTTGTACTTCATCAACAATAAGTAGTACATTATATTTCTCACATAAGTTTTGAACACCATGTAAATATTCACGCGATAAAGGATATATACCGCCGCTTCCTAAAACAGGCTCTAACATAATCGCAATTGGATTTTCATGAATTATTGTTTCTTCTAATTGCTCTATATTCTCACGCTCTACTTCATATACCGGAATCGATGTTTTAGGGAAATTTTGATATACACTTTCTTGTCTCGTAAAATGAAGTGCTCCTAACGTACGTCCGTGGAAACTATTCTTCAGCACTACGATTCCTTCACGTTCCTCATGCGTATTAGCTCTATACTTATCAATTAATTTCAACGTTGTTTCTGTCGCTTCCGTACCTGAGTTTGTAAAAAAGACCTTTCCGTTTTTTAAAGAGCAATCAACTAATTTCTTTGCATACTCAATCGCAACTGGGTTTAAAAAATGAAACGGTAGATGCAATGACTTCGTAACTTGCTCCATTGTCGTTTGCACAATTTTAGGATGATTGTATCCTAATACATTTACTCCTACACCAGAAAATAAATCTAAATACTCTTTACCATCTACATCATAAAGTTTACTTCCTTCTCCTCTTTCTATCGCAACCCCCGTACGACAATACGTAGGCATCATATATTCTTTATCTAATTGAGACCAATCCGACATAATAAATTCCTCCTGGCTATTTTCCCGTTTTTCATGTTCATTATCTATAAATTCATTTACAAATTAATTTTTAAGATTGATATTTTAATAGTGGTTTTCTTCCACCTCTTAAATAAAACGTGTTATTTCTCTTCCCGATATTCATTTTTCCATAATTTCTTCTATTTCAACAGGTCCACTGCATACGCGTTTTTTTCATCTAGCGGTCTGTTCCTATTTTGAACTTTGCATGTCATACATAATCAAGGTTAAAAAATCATATTTAGTAACAATGGACAAAAAAAATTTGGAGGCTATATTGATGGATGAAAACTATGATAAACAGAGGCAATCTTTACTAGGAAAAGACTTTAATGAACATGGAGAACGTAATGAAAAAGCTATAATTCACTCTCAAACAGTTGGTTCACGTGGACCTGTTTTAAAGCAAGATAGTGTGCTTCACGAGGCGTTACAAGAATTTATTCATGAAAAAATTTTAGAAAGACCTGTTCATGTAAAAGGTTACGGTGCATTCGGCTATTTCCAAACGATATATCCGATGTCAGAACATACTAAACTAAGTTTTTTACAAAATTCTAATGCGAAAGTTCCTGTTATGGTACGATTTTCATTTGCAGTTAGTACGAAAGGAACACCTGATACTTCTAGAAATGTACGCGGTTTTGCTACAAAATTTTATACAAATGATGGCGTTTTTGACCTTTTATGTAATCACATTCCTGTCTTTTCTGTTCGTGATCCGATGCGTTTCCCTGAAACAATTAAAGCGCTCTTACCTTCACCTAAAAATAACTTAATAGACCCTGATAGTTTTTGGAGTTTTGTCGCTACAGCACCAGAATCAATTCATTTTGTTGTCCGCTTATACTCTGATACTGGTACTGCAAAAAGCCTTCGCCACATCCCAGGACATAGTGTAAATACATATGTTTGGAGAAACGCTGAAGGTAATCGAAAGTATATAAAGTATCATTGGTATCCATTTGAAGGTGTACAATTCATTACTAGTGAGGAAGCAACTAAACTAGCTGCGGAAAACCCTGATTATAGCGGGAAAGATTTATACGATGCAATTGAGGCTGGTAAACCAGTGGAATATGGTCTATATGTCCAGCTCATGGATCCAAAAGATGAAGCTCATCTTTCTTATGATCCTTTAGATGATACAAAAGTATGGGACGAAAAGGCGTATCCTCTTATACCAGTCGGTAAAATGGTATTAAATAAAAATCCTGAAAATTATATGGAACAAGTCGAAAAAGTGTCCTTCTCTCCTTCTAATTTACTGGATGGAGCAGAACTATCTGATGATAAAATGCTACAGGGCCGTGCTAATATTTATAGCGATTCTCAAAGACGAAGAATTGGACCAGAATTTCGTAAATTACAGGTTAACCAGCAGCAAGATTGGACACCTGCTAATCAAATTACAAGCGGTGATGGAAGATACGTTGAAGGAAAACTTGAAAGAACTTCTATAACTAAGCAAGATGACTTTGGGCAGGCTGGTGATTTTTATGCGAAGTTACAACCGATAGAAAAAGAACATCTTGCTGAAAATTTAGCTAATGATTTGAAAGTCATTTCCAATGATATTAGGAAGATAGTTTTGGGGTATTTCGATCAAGTATCAACTGATTTGAAAACAAGAATTGAGACAAAAATGAAAGAGCATTAAGAAGATTAAAACATGCTTTACGAATGAGAATTCAAATCTATATTAATTATTTTCTTGTCAAAATCCAATGAGGTTACTTAATTTAAAAATATAAAGCCAATATACCCCTGCTCTAATTATAGAACAGGGGTATATTGAAGTAGTTTAATATTTAACATTAAACTAAAAAATACAACTAGCAGCCTCTCAAACCAACTATAGTAAACTATTTTACTTCCACTGTATAATTCCCTGTTCCCCCGCCATATTTATATACACTTAAATAATATTTCCCTGGCTTTGCATTATAATTGCCAAGCAATTTGTTTCCATCACGTTTTGTTGCATAAGTTACATAATTATTTAAGTCTGATTCAGAATATAGTACCCAGTTCAATCCAATATTTTGTTCGTTCGTAATAGTAATTTGTAAATCTTTTGGGTCCTTTACATCAATAACAAATCGGTCAACCTGATCTTGATCGCTTAAGTTTCCTCTTAGTAACGTATTTAAAGATAGTGGATTCGCTGTTTCAAATGAATTATTCGGTTCTTTTTCTACAGCCGTACCTTCTTCTGTATTCACTCCACTAAGCACAACATCATATTCAAATTGTCCAGCATTATTAACACGGTAATTTACAAAGTAAGCAGTCAATGTTTTATATCCAGTCCACTCTTTTCCTGAAAGACGTTTCAACATATCATTCGTTGCTTGATTCATCACTTTCCAGTCCTCAATTTCTCCTTTTGCCGCACTTCCTGTATATGTCCCCTGTAGTGTAAATGTATTAAAGAATTGTGATTTATTTTTTGTTACCTTCACATCTTTTAACTTTGCTTCATTAGTGATATCTGAAGTAACGTCCGAAAGCGATTTTGGATCATGCTGAGTTAAATACTCATCTGATACTTGTGGAATTGTATACTTATCACGATTATCAATAAGCATTTGCATATAAGATTGATATTCTTCATTTAATTTATTATCTTTGCTTAATGTAGAACGGTATGCATCGTAACTTGAAACATCATTTGCACGAATTAAATCATGCACTTTATCGAACATTTCAGGACGGTTATTATACATATATGATTGCAATGCAAACGAATAGTTATAAAAATCCCACGTTCCATATCTCGCATTTAATGTTTGTGATGCTGTATAACGTTTTGCAGGATCATAAGATAATCCACCAATTATACTTTTTCGCGGTACTACACTATCTAATCGCGTTGAACCTGCAAAGAACTCTGCATTCCCTTCTTCAAACCATGTTAAACGTTCATTTTGATACATTTCCCCTTGGCCCCATAATCCCTGAACTTCGTATCTTCCCTGTAAGTAGTGCGTAAATTCATGGCGGAACAATTCTTCCAAACTATAAATACTTTGCTCTGGTGTACGTTCATATGTAAAGAACGTTCCTGTCCCTTCAATATAAATTCCACCATTATTCGTTTCATATCCGTACAGTTGGCGATTAAATTGATACTCATCTGGACTATTATAAATAACCATCGTTAGTACATCATCAGCATGTCCACTTTCAAGTGGTTTATCGCTACCAACTGTACGATAAAATTGAGAACGTACTTCTTTTGCCGCCCAGTATAGACGCTTAATTTTCTCTTCACTAACTTTATCCCCAGCTTTAAAGACAATTGCTCCATCATCAAACGTATACGTTTTCGGTAAATATTTCTTTTTACCATCTTCTCGAATTTGATCTAAATTTATTGTTTTTCCGTTCGCATCTACTCCTCCGTAATTTGTAGTAATTTGTTCTGCTGCAACAAAATATTGCTCCCCAAAATGTGGATAAATCCTCATCGCTTCGGTAACAACTTGCTGGCCTTTTGTTGGTGTACTATAAAGCTTGCCTAATCGACCAGCATAATAAATTCCATTATTAATTAACCAGCCGTTTTTATTTGTTACTGTACCAATTAGTGCAAAACGATTTACTTCATTTATAAAGTTATCAATATTTCGATACCACATCGTATCTTTTGGCTCTTTTCCAGTCGTGTACATATCCGTCTGAATATCAAAGTCAATCCCCTTCATCAACTCATAAATAGCGTCTCCTTTCGTTCGGTCTTCAATGAAAGTTGCAAGATTATCGTTGTATTGTTTGAAAATTTCACCTGCATATAAAACCGTTTCAACATCAGCCGATGCATTTCCAATTAATTTTCCATATGATGAAATAACTTTATTTTGTTCTGATGTACCAAGTTTGAAATTCGGATTTTTTGCAATTGTTTTTAAAGCCGGTAAACATTTATCATGGTAGCTACGCTCATTTAGTTTGCTTAATTCATCATGGTAAAAACCTAAATAAAATGCTGCACGTAAAGCTTCTACTAATGTTTCAATCCCTTTTGAATCATCTTTCGTATAAGCTTGTCCTTGTTCTGCTAGTTTATTAATAATCGCTTGCATTCGGCTATCATCTTGATAGAATTTGAGACTATCACTATTAAACTGAAATAATTCCGGAATTTGATACCAATTAATTGTCACAAGAAGATCAGTTAATTGTTTGTTACTTAATTGATTTAACTCAGCCATCGAATACTTTTTTTCTTCAGCTAACGGTTTAACATCCTTGTTTGGCGCTAGCGGACGCTGCGATAAATCCGATAACTTTAACCGTTTTGTAAAAGATGCATTTTCTTGTACTTTTGAAGAGTGTGCCAACTCATCAACGGATTTCTGTATACCTACCGGCTCCATTTGTAATACGTTCTTCACATTTTTTTCTTTTGTCTCTGCTTGAATTTGTAAACCATTGCATGATATTGTCACTAGTCCAACACCAAGAATCAACTTAGAAATTTTTGAATATTTAACCATAACATTGCCCCCTAATAATTTTAAAGAAAATTCTGAATTTTTATATCAGAACATACTTATTTGTATGTATTTACAGTTCCGCTATAAATACAAGTATGATCAATGATGCAATAGTAGCTTGTTTTATACTATTACGAATACAGATTCCTTACATACAATCCCCTTCCTTAAATTTAATACAAGCAAAAACTGTGCCAATGATATTTTTTGCGCATAGTAAACATTTCTTTATTAGTACTGTAGAATAAAATATACATAAGTGGTTCAACAATGTATAAATCTTTTGACACATACTCCTCTCTCTTTTTACGATAAAAAGATCCTTTGAAAATTATAAGCACATTTACTAGCAAGTAATTTGCAATATACACCATCCTAAATGTTAATAACCTCAAAAAAAGAAGGTAAGTATACATAAGGTTAATATGTATACTTACCTTCTTCTATAGCAACCTTTCAGCAGATAAAAACAACATTAATTAGTATTTCATTACATCATTTCATATTATGGTATTCATTCCTCTTTTTCAGATAATCCTTTTCACATTGTAACGGTTTGTATTCCACTATTTTGCCTTGCTTCTTTTTTGTTTCGGTAACAATCCATTCCCCTTTTTCAAGGTTTAGATTTAGGCGTTTCATTACATTAGTATCGTCTATTTCTTTATAAAGTAAAAATGCTTCTTGCGCCCTCACAAATAAGCTAGGTTGCCCTCTAAATCCACCACTATCATAAATTTTAGTTAATGAATTATAATATGAATCATTTTCCTTTCCGCCATACATCAAATGCGCAGCCTCTAGGTCTCTTTTACTAACTTCCCAAAAACTGTTTTCATCAATATTTAAATTAAATGTGGATTTAATGTCCTGTATTATATTTTCCGCATACTTTTCATCTCGAACTTTTCTTTCTTCGAGACAATCCGAAGATAATCTTGGTGCATCTGTTTGAGAATGTACAACGTGTTGAATAGATACACATAAAATAAATACACTTAAAATAAACAATATTTTTTTCATCATTACATATCACCTCAAATGATTTAGATACTATATTATTTGAGGCTTAGGATATTCTTATGCTAAGAATGAGAAAGGTCCTATAAAATAGACTTTTTATAGAACCTTTCCTTTTAATATTGATTTATCAGTTTCATCGGCGAAGCAAGTACCTTACTACTTTTCACATCATATAATCCTATAGGTGTTACCCGTATAAAAGGCAAGTGCGTCGCAGAAAAGAATAAAATCGTAAATGCTGGATCGTTATAGGTGTATCCTCGCTCTTGTAGTAATTCCACCATTTTTTTCTCTTTATGTATTAATTCGCTCATTTTTAAATCGGACATAATCCCAAGCAACGGTAATGCAATTTCGTGTAACACTTCATTTCTTTCCGCTATTACCATACCGCCACCTAGCTCTTTTACTCTATGAAAAGCTGTAAGCATATCTTCTTTCCTTTTTCCAATAAGAATGATGTCACCTGTACCGGAATAAGAGCTAGCAAGACCTCCTAATCTATTCGCAAAACCTTTCACAACTGTATTCACTCGCCAAGTGCCATCACGAGCAATCATCATAAGGAAACATTCATCATGCTCAATAGAAAGTTCCTCAACGTTTAAGTCGATTTCAGTTACATATGGTTTTGAAATCACATCATTTAATAATTTTATACCTGTTGTTTCAGAAAAAATCATATCTTCTTTCTTTAAAGACCAGTCTAGTTGTAGAGGGGTTACTTGAAATTCATCCCATTCTATACGTAATGATTCATTTTTATTTTCTCCATCACGTTTCATCCATTGTCCTTTTGCAATTACACTAATCGGCACCGGGTTTTCTTTACTTTCCAAAATATTAATATTGGCGATTCTCCCTGTGGCAATCGCACCATGTAAATACTCCATATTATAATAACGAGCAATGTTATAACTTGCCATATTATAGGCATCAATAACCGGTATCCCTTGCTTAATCGCTATTTCTATCAATCTATTTGTCATTCCGTTTTCATAAAATGATGGATGCGAACCGTCTGTTGTGAAAATGAATCTATCAAATTGTTTAACACCTAGTTCTAGCAATTCTTTTAGTAAAACTTCTAAATCCGGTCTAATTGAAGAATTTCTAAGAGAAACGGTGTAGCCTTGCATAAGGCGTATTAATGCTTCCTGCCCTGTCATCGCTTCATGATCACAATCCGTACCTAACAATTTTAACTTTGCTAAAGTTGTTTCAGATGCTCCAGGAAAATGCCCTTCTACTTTCTTCTGTAATCGTTTTGTTTCCTGTACCCAATTTAACATTTCCTCATCGCCATGCAATAGTTTTGGCCATGCTGTTAACTCCCCGCCTTGAAGAACATCTTCATGATTAAGCCATTCCATTATTTCTTCACTATTAAACAATGATTGGCCATTTTGCAACTCAGTTTGTCCATCGAAACGACACCACCAATACATGCTTGCCGGAATCTTTTTAAATTCATCTAATAAACGAAATGCTTCTTCACGTTGTAATGTGAAAAATAAAGTTAAATTATCATTAATAAAAGTTGTTGTCCCAAATTGCATTGCATGATTTGCTAACGTCTCTGGATTGTATAATTGATATGGATGTGCATGCGGTTCTATGTAACTAGGAACTACATACTTCCCTTCGCAATCAATAACTTCACAATGAGTAAATTGCTCTGGCAGTTTTTCTCCTACGTATACAATGCGGTCATCATAAACCCAAATATTTGCTTTCATCCACTCACGCATATATGAATTTAAATATGTCGCATTCTTTAATAAAATGTGTGGACTTCTCATGCCATCTAGTACTTCAACATGTTCTCGTAATTGCTTATTACTCCATTTATAATTATTTTGTCCCAATGTACTCAACTCCAAATCTATTAATTGTTATATTGGTTAAAACGAGAAATAGTTAATCAACTAAAGTATTTTCCATTCATAACTCCCCTGTATAAATCCCTATAGCCTTTATTATATGTAATAGTTGTAAGAATAACAATTTTCAGAATAGTAAGCATACCTCTTTGCTCCAAAATAAAAAGGATGTCATGAACAGACATCCTTTTATCTTTTGCTAAGCTAATGGATATACAATTATTTTAGCTTGATATTGATGTGGTAGACCCCTTTTGAACCGCTATGTTTTTTGAAGCTAAGCTTACAATAATAGTTATTACGATATTAATAAATAATGCGATTGCTCCTGTACTAATGTCGTTAATAGTGTGTGGGACTGTTGGGAAAAAGGTTGCAATTTTTATATTAAAAATCGTAGCATACAATACAATAAGTACCCCTGTAATAATACCAGTCATTGCGCCATATTTATTAATATAATTTTTTTGAGAAAAACTAAGGAATAATGCAGGTGCCAATTGTGCGATAAGACTGTACGACATGATATTTAACAGTGCAAGTGCTGTCCCGCCAAATACGGTGAAGATTAAAGCAGTCAAAGAAAGGATAATGATGAATAGTTTTGAGGCTACTAATTGTTGTTTTTCGGTAGCTTTTGGAAAAACAACATTGTAAATCCCTTTTGTTAATCCAACAGATGCAGACATTAACATAACAGAAGCTGGTACTAAAGCTGTTAATAAACCAGCTGCTCCAACTATTCCAACCACCCAAGGATCAAATGTTTGAATAGTTAATCTTAAAAGAGAAAGATCTCCATCAGCTCCTTGTAAACTAGGAATTTTTACGATAGCTGAAAAGCCAATAAAGAAAACAAACAGTAATAATATCGTGTATAAAGGTAGAGTAATTGCATTTTTGCGAAGTGCTTTTTCACCATTTGCTGAGAAGACCACAGTGAAAGAAGTCGGTAATAAATAAAAAGATATTGCATTTAAAAGGATTGTAGAGATAAACCACGGTACACTTAGTCCCTGATCGGCTAACGTTAACAATTCAGGTTTAACAGCCTCAACAGACTTAAACATTTGCTCAATTCCACCAAAATAGTGGCTAGGAATGTATAGGCCTAAAAAAATAACTACTCCCAAAATCATAATATCTTTAATCACAGCTGTCCAAGCTGATCCATGAATACCAGAAAATATTACATATGTTGTAATAACTATTGCACCTATAATACTTGCAACTATTGGTGAAATAGCTCCAAAAGAAGCCTCTGAAACAATAATCCCTAACCCTTTCATTTGTATACAAATGTATGGTATAAGCGCCAAACTTCCCACAATAGCTACTATAACCCCCATTGCACGACTATCATATTTAGATGCAAAATAGTCAGGTTGTGAAATAATACCATGTTCTTTACCGTATCTCCAAATTTTAGGTGCAATCCAATAAGATATTACATATGCTAAAAATATATACGTGGGTACATAATATGCAGCAGCACCTTTAGAATACGCCCAACCACTTCCGCCTAGAAAAGTAAAAGTCGTATAAACCTCTCCAGCTATTAATAGGAATATGAACAGGGGTCCAAAACCTCTGCCGCCAACTGAAAATTGCTGCAAATTCATCTTTTTTCCTCGTCTGGCTGCTATCCCTAAATAAAGAGATAGAATTAAGAAAATAAAAATAATAAATAATGATATATTCATTCTGCCTCACTCCCTTTATTATCAGGATCCAGCTTATAAACAATGGTTAAAATAATTGAGGAAAGTACCATCCAAAATACAATCCAAAATAAAAGAAAAGGCATCCCTAATACGTAAGGCTCAATTTTATTTGCAAATGGTAAGAATCCAACACACCCTATAAAAGGAATTAAGAGTAAGAGTTTAATATATTTCAAAATATTCTCGACCTCCTATTTCATCGTTTGAATTTTTATGGATTAAGAGCCGATATTATAAAAGGATTTGTTAATATATATCCTTTTTAACTTACTAGCATCTAAATCTCTGATATGCAGAATAAAGTGAAACATTAATCAGCGGGGTTTTGTCCATCCCCAACTGATTATTAGCCCGCAAATAGCGGGCTAATGGTAACGAATAATACGAGGTAATATCATTGCAATACTCCATTTTTTTCCTAAATCTAATTTTTCATCATTAAATCATTCTCTTTTTGATAGACAATTTCTCCGTCAATAATCGTTGTTTCCACTTTCAAATCCTTAATAAGGTCTGGTTCAGCTTTTAAAATACTTTCACTTAAAATAACTAAATCAGCTAATTTCCCTACCTCTATGCTTCCTTTTATATCCTCTTCAAAACTTGCATAAGCGCCATTCCATGTGTAAAGTTTAATAGCTTCTAGTACACTAATGGATTGATTAATGCCAATTTCAGCTCCAAATTGGCTTTTTCTATTAACTGCAGTATGAATTCCCAATAATGGATTATAATCGGTAACCGGTGCATCTGAACTACCTGCTGCAATAATACCTTTATCTATATAATCACGAGCAGCGTACATATAATTAACACGTTCACCATAATTGTGAGCATATATCTCGCCATATTCATATGGAAATGGCGGGTTTGGAATAGGGATGACTTCAAGTTGTTTCATTCTTTCTTGTAAATCTGGAGTTGAAACTCCTGCATGCTCGATTCGATGACGATGATTTTTCCTTGGTGCTTCTTTTAACGCTCTTTCTACGCAATTTAAATACATTTCAATGGCTTTATCACCTTGAGCATGTACTGTAATTTGATAGCCTTTTTTATGTGCTTCACCTAGAACTTTATATATTTCTTCCTCACTATAATAAAGAATCCCGAAATTGTTAGGATCGCTGGAGTAGGGTTTTCGAGTTGCAATTGTTGGACCAGAGCTACTTCCATCTAAAAATATTTTAGCCGGCCCAACTCTAAACTTCTCATCCCCTGTACCGGTTACTATCCCTGCATTCATCATTTTATTTACAAATTTATCCGATTCATTTATGGTACCAATTATTGCATATATCCGAACACCGATGTCTTTCGTTTTTATAGCTGTTTGTAACAAACGATAACAATTAGAATCAAAAGTAGCTGCTTCATGAATACTCGTGATACCCCCAGAAATGAAATGATCCGACGCAATTTTTACAGCTTTCATAAGCTCATCATCTGTATAACTTGCTACATCATTCATCTTCATATTTGCAGCTTCAAATAATTTCCCTGTAATTTCCCCCTTCTCATTTTTTTCAATTACTCCACCTTGAGGATTCGGTGTCTTTTCGTCATATCCAGCCTTCTCTAGTGCTGCTGTGTTTACGATACAAATATGTCCGCACGTACGAGAAATGATGATTGGATGCTTCGCTGAAATGGCATCTAGCTCCGCAATCGTTGGATACCTTTTCTCCTTTATGGTAGTTTCATTAAATCCCCAAGCTCTTATCCACTCACCTTCTGGAGTTTCCAACGCTTTTTTCTTAAGCTCATTCAGCACATCTGCAACAGAGTCGATGTGACTTTCTTTACAACTGATATTCAATTGAAAAACCCCATATAAAACCAGGTGTGTGTGTGCATCAATAAATCCAGGAAGAAGAGATTTGCCTGCTAGGTCAATGACTTCAGTCTTCTCCCCAATGAATTTATTCGTTTCTAAATTTGAACCAACCCCAATTATTCGATTATCCTTTATCGCTACAGATTCTACTATTGAGTTTTGTCTGTTTGATGTAATAACTTCACCATTGATAAATACTAGATTTGCATTCATACAAACACCATCCTTTTTATATAAGTACAAATTGAAAAAACGACATAAAACTTTTCTTTTTAAGTGAAAGAGACAACGAGTGCAGATCACCTTTTAGTCTTCATAAACGTGACTTAATTAGAATTACGCGCGATTAAAGCGCTTTCAATAAAAAGGGAAATCCTTGACAAATAGAAAAGATTCCATTAACTACCTCCCTCTATAAATTAATAATTCCGCACTGTACATTTTTATAATGCAAAAATTATGCCATCAATTTGGAACAAAAACATTAAAAATAGACGGAAAATTATAAAAATTTCATTTAAATCTGGCATTTGTGAGATATAATGAATTAAATTCGTTTCAATAGATTCATAAATGGTTCATTCTTTTCACTAATTTCCATCTATGTTGAACCACTTGCGTTTCAACATAGATGCATTCATAGGAGGATTTAAGCCATGTCCGACATTCCTGTCCAAATTGAAAGTAAATATCTCTTGAAGATTCTTGATAGTCTTGAAAGTGGGATGAATATTGTTGACAAAAACGGAACGATTATGTGGGTAAACCAAGCATGTTGTAAGCTTTTTAACAAAAGCAAGGAACATTTGATTGGTAGGAATATTTTCGTTCTGAAAAAAGAGGGTGCGTTCACTCCATCCGTAATCGAAATGGCTTTACAAAATGGAAGTACTGTAACCACTGTGCAAGAAATCACCGGTGGTAATAAGATGACAGTAACAGGGGACATTATTTTGGATGAGCAGGAAAACCCCCTTTATTTTGTAGCACATGGTCATGATATAAACAATTGGATGGATAATGTTTCTAAGCTAGAATGGGAAGAATTAGCCCCCGTATTGAAGCGGTATTTGCTAGAAATAAAAAAAATGAATACCCGGTATATTCTAATGCAAGAGGAACAGTCCTTTATTGGACATAGTAAAATACATAATTTGCTTGCTGAAATCCTGGAAAGAGTGGCAAGTGTTGATTCAACTGTGCTTATTAACGGAGAAACAGGCGTTGGAAAAAACGTAGTTGCAAAACGTATTCATGAATTGAGTGAACGAAACAGTCAACCCTTTGTCCACTTAAATTGTGCAGCAATTCCCGATACACTTCTCGAATCTGAATTGTTCGGCTACCATAAGGGAGCCTTTACAGGTGCGAATTCAAAAGGGAAAACAGGGCTCGTCAAAACAGCCGAAAAAGGAACGCTTTTTTTGGATGAAATTAGTGAACTTCCGCTACATTTGCAGCCCAAGCTCCTTCAATTACTGCAGGACAAGACCTATATGCCTATTGGCGGTTCACAGTTAGTAAAGGCTGATATTCGCATTATTGCAGCAACAAACCGCAAAATCGAGGAAATGGTAAAAGAGGGAAAATTCCGGGCCGATCTATATTATCGCCTTCATGTTTTACCAGTAAACATTCCGCCGCTACGCGAGCGACATGAAGATATTTTTCCACTACTCCATTTCTATTTGCAAAAGTATAACCAAATATTCAACCAGACACGTACCTTCTCGAAGCAAACGATAGGTGTTTTTCAACGTTATCAGTGGCCGGGAAATATACGCGAGTTGGAAAATACTGTTGAGCAGCTCGTTATTATGGCTAAAAAGGAAGAAATCTCAATTCATGATTTACCAGAGCGCTTTCTTTCAGTAAGTATGGAAGAAGAAGCTTTACAATCTCTGAAAAAAGGCAACAATTTAAACGAGATTATCGAAAGTATGGAAAAAATAATTATTGAACAGGCAATTAAGAAAAATAAGACTACACGTAAAACTGCAAAAGTTCTTGGAATTACCCAAACTTCACTGATTCGTCGGTTAAAGAAATACAATATCCGCAATGAAAAAGAATAGCGTTTTTGTTGTAGAGGGATTAATTTTTTTCTTAATTTGATGGCAATATGGCGGTACCCCATCGCTATCAAGCTAAGCTTATGTAAAGTCAATTTTAGGCGAGATTGTTTCTTTTTTCTAAAGGGCACGTGTAGGTAATTTTAAAATTTGCATATGAAATAAACCCTAGTATAAAATCCTTGATTTTTTAAGAAAAGGTATTGGAGTTTATCTTTTGTATATACACCATCATTTCATTAAAAAAAGAAAAATAGATGCCTATGGGCATCTATTTTTTTAAAAACGACTACTTAAAATCATTTTACTTCTACAGTATAATCCCCTGTTCCACCGCCATACTTATATACACTTAAATAATATTTCCCTGGCTTCGCATTATAATTTCCAAGCAATTTGTTTCCATCACGTTTTGTTGCATAAGCTACATAATTATTTAGATCTGATTCAGAATATAATACCCAGTTCAGTCCAAGGTTTTGTTCGTTCGTAACGGTAATTTGTAAATCTTTTGGGTCCTTTACATCGATAACAAATCTGTCAACTTGATCTTGATCACTTAAGTTTCCTCTTAATAACGTGTTCAAAGATAATGGATTCGCTGCATCAAATGAATTATTCGGTTCTTTTTCTACAGCAGTACCTTCTTCTGTATTCACTCCGATAAACACAACATCATATTCAAATTGTCCAGCGGCATTGACACGGTAATTTACAAAATAAGCAGTTAATGTTTTGTATCCGCTCCACTCTTTTTCTGCAAGATGCTTCAGCATATCATTCGTTGCTTGATTCATCACTTTCCAATCCTCATTTTCCCCTTTTGCCGCACTTCCTGTATATGTTCCTTGTAGTGTGGAGGTATTAAAGAATTGTGATTTATTATTTGTTACCTTCACATTTTTTAACTTCGCTTCATTGGTGACATCTGCTGCAACATCCGAAAGTGGTTTCGGATTGTGCTGTGCTACATAATCATCTGATACTTGCGGAATTGTATACTTATCACGATTATCTATCAGCATTTGCATGTAAGTTTGATATTCTTCATTTAATTTATTATCTTTACTTAATGTAGAACGGTACGCATCGTAACCTGGAACAGCATTTGTACGAATTAAATCATGCACTTTATCGAACATATCAGGACGGTTATTATACATATACGATTGCAATGCAAACGAGTAATTATAATAATCCCACGTTCCGTATTTTGCATTTAATGTTTGCGCTGCTGTGTAACGTTTCGCAGGATCATTAGACAATCCACCAATGATACTTTTTCGCGGTACCACACTGTCTAATCGCGTTGAGCCTGCAAAAAACTCCGCATTTCCTTCTTCAAACCATGTTAAGCGTTCATTTTGATACATTTCTCCTTGACCCCATAATCCCGGAACTTCGTATCTGCCCTGTAAATAGTGTGTAAATTCGTGACGAAACAATTCTTCCAAACTATAAATACTCTGCTGTGGTGTACGTTCATATGTAAAGAAGGTTCCTGTTCCTTCAATATAAATTCCACCATTATTTGTTTCATAGCCGTATAGTTGACGGTTAAATTGATATTCATCCGGACTATTATAAATAACCATTGTTAACACATCATCAGCATGTCCACTTTCGAGTGGTTTATCACTACCAACTGTACGATAAAATTGAGATCGTACTTCTTTTGCTGCCCAATATAAACGTTTAATTTTTTCTTCGCTAACTTTATCCCCCGCTTTAAAGACAATAGCCCCATCATCAAATGTATACGCTTTTGGAAAATAATGTTTCTTACCATCTTCTCGAATTTGATCTAAATTTACCGTTTTTCCATTTGCATCTATCCCGCCGTAATTAGTAGCAATTTGTTCTGCTGCAACAAAATATTGTTGCCCTAAATATGGATATATCCCCATTGCTTCTGTAACAACTTGCTGTCCTTTTGTTGGTGTACTATAAAACTTGCCAAAGCGACTAGCATAGTAAATACCATTATTAATTAGCCATCCGTTTTTGTCTGTTACTGTCCCTATTAGTGCAAAACGATTTATCTCATTAAAGAGAACTGACTTCTATTTGGGTAACCATAATTATCATAGAACTTTTACTTTAACAGTTTGTCTTCCCCAATTCATGGCCTTACTTTTTGAACCTACTAAAACATCAATACGATTACCTTTAATGGCACTACCGGTATCACCAGCGATTGCTTCACCATAATTTTCTACCCACACTTTTGATCTTAACAGTTACGTGCTTTTTGGCTACGCCAAACTGAAATTCATCTCCCACCTATCGTTGGGCTACGCCCTGTGCACGCTTGAGGAAGGAGAATTCTTTCTGGTAATCCGTTAAATTCATTTTCTTTTGTTAGAATTTCGTAAATACGTTTTGTAAATCTTTTCATCAGAATCGTTTCCGTACTCTCTATTGATTCACTGCTTTTGCTACAAGGGCAGCATATGCTTCTGCACCTGTTTTCGTTAAATGTACGCCATCTGGTTCAAAGTATGCCTGATTTCCAGCACTTGCTGCATACCAATCAACTAACACTACATTTTTGTAAGCTGATGCTGCTTCTTTTAACTTCTCATTCACCAACGATTCCCACGGACGTGGTACTCTCGTATTAATTAATATAATTTTACGTTCATCCCCAATCACTTTTATTAATGATGCTAATTGCTCCTTAGTAAAGGCTCCATTTGTACCTAATCCAATAATGACATGATTTCCTAAATTCCCCTCATTCTTTAGCTGTTCCACAGCAGGGATTGCTTTGGACATTTGCCGCCCTATTTCCGCATCAATCCTAATATTAGGAAAAGTATTTTTTAAATACGGAGCAATATCAATCATGATTGAATCTCCTACAGCTGTAACTGTTAGAGGGTCTTTAGGCTGTGCGGGAATCGCTTCTTTTTGTTCTTCTTTATTTTGAGGTGGTTCATTAGCTGGTTTATCCCAAACTGCAACGGGATGTTTAGCCTGCTCTTCTTGCACAGCTTCCACCTTATCTTTTGGAGGATTCTCCTTTGCTTTAGTAGCTGTTGTTAATCCAAAAGTAGCTATCGAAGAAATAAATACTGCACATATTAAAGCTAACTTACCACTTACAGTTAAGTTTCTTATTTTCAAGTTTTTAATCCGAATATTCTTCAATGCACCTTTTCGTATTGGATTTTCAATAAACTTCCACGAAATTTGTGCAATAACTATAATTAGGAGAAATTGAAGAATTGCTCTTGTAATCGAAAACTCTCCAGCATTTACCTTCGGAGTCGTCAATGTAATAATCGGATAATGCCAAAGATATATTCCATATGATCGCACGCCCATCCAACGCAGTGGTCTAAATCTCAAAAATAGTGCGATTCTGATAGCCGGATGCGCAAGGTTAGCGACTAACAAGGCTGTAGCAATTGATAAAAGGACCATTCCCCCACGGTATAGAAACGGCTCATATTGATTCGTCTTCCAAAACATAATGAGAATGATACTAAGAGCAACTCCCCCAATAACATCAAGAATAAGACGTGCTTGCGGAATAATTTTATTCGCAAGTCTACTGCTTGGCCAAATTAAAGCAAGCGCCGCTCCAATTAATAAAGAAAAAGCCCGTGTATCAGTACCGTAATAAATTCTACTTGGGTCAGAGCCTGGTTCATATAGAATTGCCATTGCTAAAGCAGATGCAATTGCTCCTAGACAAATAAATAAGATCATGCGTGATTGTTTTTTTATGTAATAAAATCCTAAACTAATGACGAACGGCCAAACCACATAAAATTGTTCCTCAACAGCTAACGACCAAAAATGATTTAGTGGAGAAGGCTGACCAAAGCTATCAAAATAAGATAATTTATGATAAATATACCACCAGTTACTAACATAAAATAACGCCGCTAATGAGTCTCCACGCATTTTTTCAAGTAAAGAGCTATGAAAAATCGTAATCCATGCCAACGTTATAACGAGCATAACAAACATTGCTGGAAGCAATCTCCTTGCCCTACTAAGCCAGAATTTCTTCAAATCAATTCTCTTATTTCTCTTCCACTCCATCGCTAGAATATCTGTAATTAAATAACCTGAGAGTACAAAAAATACAGTAACCCCTAAAAATCCTCCAGGCATCCAATTAAAGTTAATATGATACAAAATAACACCTAGTATAGCTAGGCCCCTTAGACTGTCTAATCCAGCCATATAACGACTATTTTTTTTAAAAGGTTTAGTCACCTACAATCACCTCTATTTCTTGGAAATTAGGTAAATAATAGTGGTATAAAATGCTATTAATTTCCTAAAATCATATAAACTAAACTATTAAAAACATCATTTGGGAAGGCTCTTTTTTTTATAATTACACGCACAGTAACTAATACTTTATCGCGTTATCTGTTTCTGGTGTGAAAATTTTTAAACTAGTTTTTTTGCTCATCCCCCCGACAAAGGGAAATTTGCTTAGTTAATTAAAAAGTTATATGCTGTGTATCAAAAAGTACACCTTTTGATACGTTTTTTACAGACGTATCAAGGACTGACATTGTGCATATGATCTATAACGCATATATAACGGGTTTCCTATAAAGAAACGTTATAAAAAAGGTCTACTCATTACGAGCAGGCTCTCTATTTTCTTCACTCAGCCTACTTTATTTAAAACTTCGGCTGCTTCTGTAAACATTGGTGCATAAGTAGAAAATAATAAAAATAATGATACTATAAGTCCTATGATTTTCTTCATACTCGCATCTCCTTATCAATCCATTTAAAAACCTTTTAATTATATATTAAGCTTTGATACTATTGAAATAATAAAAAAGGATATGCATAATTACATATTTCTCTTATTGATAGAATGTATCCTATTGAAAAGAAAGCCTTTCCTTGGTATTATTAGTCTCTTTGTTAGCTTAATAGCGATATGGGGTTCTGGTGCAAAAAAATGATAAATAAAAAAGAATCATGGATTCCTAACGAAATTACCTGTTAAGTAGTTAATCCAAACAGCTGGTTGATAAAAATATTCTGATTTTGGACAGACTGGTCCTGCAAATCAATTTGTTCTTTTTTGAGCGTATGCATGGCTTCCACACCACTCAATATAGAAGCTGATGTTTTGTATGATTTAAATCCCAACATAGAGCGTATACGTTTTTTAATAAAACGAGGCTCTTGTTCTACTATGTTATTTAAATATTTTATCCTTCGGATTTCGGTGCCTATTGGTATCCTTTTCCTTCCTTCAACTGTTCGATAGCAATTGGAAAAGCAGGATTCTTATCGACTGTTATAACACGAGGCTTTGAAACATGAAAAGACTGCAAAGCTTTCTTGAAAAAGTGCTTTGCAGCCTTATGATCTCTAGATTTACTCAAATAAAAGTCAATCGTGTTTCCTTCAGAATCAACGGCACGATATAGAATCAAGTTTATCTTATCTATACTATAATAGCTTAGTCCCTCACAACAAGAGCGGATAGCATTTACAGTTCTCTTATTTATTTTACCACTTGAACAGATACTGGTTTCCAACCCTGATTCTCTACCCAATCAATATCAACCTTATATTTTTTATTACTTTGCTTATCTCGTACATTACCGTAGGCTTTATTATTACCATTATTCCCAATAAAATCAAAAATCAATTGACTCTCTGGAACATCAACAGCATATGAAATTGCTTTTTTCATCTCATTCCAATCTGCTGTTCCTTCTTTAAATTTCATTGCAGGTTTTGCTCCTTGCTCTGTACCAATTGGCTTCCAAGAAGGATTAGTTTGAGAACCCTTTTCTTGAGATATCGTTTTTTCTCCCTCTTTATTTTCATTTTCGTTCGTTTTTACAGGTTCTTCTACTTTTTGTTTCTCTTCTAAATGTGCTGTTTCTTTATCTCCGTTTTTCTTTTCTTCTATTTTTGCCGCTTCTTTATCTTCATTTTTCTTTTCTTCTACCTTTGCCGCTTCTTTATCTTCATTTTTCTTTTCTTCTACCTTTGCCGCTTCTTTATCTTCGTTTTTCTTTTCTTCTATCTTTGTTGCTTCTTTATCTTCGTTTTTCTTTTCTTCTATCTTTGTTGCTTTCTTTTCTTGAGCAATTGCTTTCTCTGATGTATCAGAAGTGAAAAACAACTGATATGTCACTATGCCAACTGTTACTAATACCACACTAAATGCGATATTAAATATCCCCTTATTACGACGATTTTGTTGTTTTGCTTGAAACCTGCTTCCTTGTCCCATTTTTCAAACCTCCGTGTTTATTTTCGCCACTAATCTTTACGTATTCTTCCTAAGAATCTTAATATTTTTATTAAATAATAAAAATGAACTACACTTCCCATACAGAATTCCATATAAAAATAATAAAATTTATTCTTTTTCAAGTATCTGACATATGTTATTCAAAAATAGTTTAATAAATTAAAGATTGATAAGTTTCTGTACTTAAGTATACTTTTAACAATTAAGCCTCTTCTTCACCGATTTATAATTTTTAAAATCAAATGCCCTCTTTAGTTTGCGCTTTCCAATGGATATGCCGTAAAATTAAAAGAGATTTTACCTCTTTTACCTTCTTTTCAGAACAGCTTTCGCCACTAGGGAATTCTATTATTCCTAATCTAACCTTTAATTCGCTTTCATGACAAAACGAATCTTTATGAAGTCCCCTTATCTTTTGTATAAAGCGCCTTTATTTTTTTCTATATAGAGCATTATCTCTTTGTTTATAACCTTCTTAAAAGCTTCTTCTCTACTGTAAAAGTCATTTAAACTATACAATCCATACCATTTAATATGTAATGTCTCTATTAATTCCACCTCGTTTCCCAGACAATACTATCATTTCTGAATATTTTATTTATTATGAATACACATTCCCGCTTACTTGAATTAAAAATTGTGCTTTTCTATAATACATTTTATTGTTAATAACTTCAATAATGAATATGTACATATGTAGCATTGAATGGATGCAAAAAAACATAGAAATTTAATCTTTCTACGTTTTTCCTAACATCTTCCTTCCATTTCACTTTGTGATCGAATTCAAAACTACACTTGTGACTATTTGGTTGAGTGATCGGTACGTCAATATTTTAAAAAGGAGCTCTCTTGATAAAGAGAGCTCCTTTTCTTATTTCTTCTTCTTTTCTGTCGGTTGGCTTTGTTTAGCGAAATTAGACGAATCATCGAAATTCGGTTGTTTTTTACCAGCATTATTACTTCTACCTTTTCCCATATGTAATGCACCTCCCCTCATCCTTACTATTCCCAATAAAAAAATCCTCTTGCATCCAAGATAATTTTTTATCATTTTAGCCAAGAAGACTCCTTCCTCAAGGAACGCTTAGTGAGTAGGTGGGAGATGAATTGGCTTCGGACAAGAGATGGCAGGAAGCCATCTTAATTGTTCGACATACATAAACTATTACTTCACTACCTATCGAATATATGTTTGTTGTATAATAGACGCATATAGAAATGGAGGTGAATGGAATGATAATCAATACAGCATATAAATTTCGTATCTATCCAAATAAAGCACAAGCAACCCTAATCAATAAAACGATCGGATGTTCTCGTTTTGTATTCAATTATTTCTTATCTCTATGGGATAACGCATACCAAGAGACAGGGAAAGGTTTGACATATGGTACATGCTCTGCCAAACTCCCTGCTAATGAAATTATTGACGTTTCTTTATCCAGTAATGATAAATTGGTCGATATTGCAGCTAAATTAAAAAACATAAAGGGAAGATATGATGAAAAATTACCAGTGAAAATTATACTGGGACTTTTATGTGAGAAATTTATTATAACTGGAGAAAATGCATTGAAAATAAAACCATTTATATTTAAATTAGTACATAATAATTGCTGTGAGGGATTCGATTATATAGATGAACAGCTGTATAATTTCAATGAAGAAATTAATTTAGCCGCAGATAATATATATGGGAATCTAGAAGATATTAGTCAAGAAATAAAAAGGTTTTTATCTGTTTATAAAGATTTTATTATATATTTTCATTTACCTTATGGTGGGCTGGATGATGAATAAAAACAACAGGTCTCAAAGACTCTTAAAACTTCTTGAAGCAAATAGAAAAAGGCATAAACCTACTCATGGTGCTTTATATGATGAATGCATCTGCGTGTTAGGTGCTGAAACTAAAGAATTATCTCCTGAAAGAGGATCAGAAATATACAAATTATTAAATGACTCTTACCCTTTTGAATGGTGGGGACGAATCAGTTGGAATAAGGTTTCCCTTAAACATGCCATTGACTCCATGAATCAAATATCTCATCTTATCCCATTGGAAAGTAAAGTCTATATCCTCTGGAGTACCGGACCTACTCCTGTTCTCTATGCAAATTTAAACGATATATTACGTAATATTGGCGATGTAACGGCGGTTGGTAGCGACACTTATCTTTTTTGTCCAAATAATTTTGTTATAGAATTTTACCATGAAGGTGAAATCATGATTGGTTTTGGAAAAGACCGTATTTAACAGCCAACATACAAAGAATTTTTTTTGTTTCTAGATATATTCATACTGATATTGATGTGTTATGTAAACTTAATATGAATACCTTATGCAATCAAAATACCTTTCATCATCTATATTCTTGATGTAGTACACTCTGGATAAAAGGTAGAGGGAGATAGACAATGAAAGAAATCATTAAAGAGATTGTTTCTACAAGTAAAAGATACAAAGTTCATGTTATCAAACGAAATGATGGTTTTTACACTACAGAAGTTTTTGCGTGGTTTGAGGATTACGGATATGAGTATTGGGCTCCTATTAAGCAGGGGTTATCGTTAATTGATACAGAAAATCATGCCATATCTATAGCAACGGAACACTTAAAAGTGTATTCAGGTGAAAGTGATTAGTGGGGACCAGCCGAGAGTTATTTACTTTATTAAGGTTTACTTTAGTAAATAAAAGGCTAGTTAGCTCTTATAATGGACTAACTAGCCTTTTTATTATTTTTTCCTTTTTACATATGTTTCTCATGCAATTTACGTTCAGAGAATTCGATAAATCCCACCAGATTTTGTTTTCTAAAACCGATACGAAAATATAAACTAACTAAATATTACGATACACGAAATTACTATATTAATTTTAATAAAAGTCCCTTGAAAGAAGCCACTTATTTTACAAGGTACTGTTCTACTTCTTTTATTAATAGTTCTGCACCTTCTGGGCTTAATGTTATCTTACCGTTTGCTAATGATATGTTACGATTTGATACCTCTCCTGTTAATGCACAAACACCACCGGGCTGATATTTCTGTAAAACAATGTCTTCACCTTCTACAAAGATCTCTAATGGTGATTTTTCTTTAATACCTAGCGTATTTCTAAGTTCCTTTGGAATTACCACACGCCCTAAATCATCTACTTTTCTAGTCACTCCGGTTGCTTTCATCTAGCGTCTTTCCCCATTTCATTATCAATTGTACCCAAGTTATTCTCCACTATTATAACAAGCTTTCCCCATACATGAAAATTTAGTTACATTTACAAAAGAACAAGTGGAACAAATAGAGAATTATTGGCATGAAAATAGGCTGAAGAATCGAAATGAAGCAATTCACCAGTTCGTAGAGAAAGAATTTAAGTCATAAATAATGAGTACCCTTTTCATTTTCCCTAAAAACACATGTAAAGCCTGTATCTATCTTTACATGCGTTTTATAATGAATAAGACCTATTGTATTAACTTCTTCATCAAAACGCAAAATAAACCGATTTGGACAGCCGTTTTCAAATCAAAACTCATTTTTACAAAAAAGGAAAAAGTGCTGGATTTTTATCAACTATAATTACCCAGGTATTAGAGACATGAAAAGACCGCAAAGCTTTCTTAAAGAATCGCCTTGCAGCCTTATGATTCCTATACATTTAATTATTTTTATGTTTGAATTTATTTCTTAAGGAACTTTTTAAGGCAGTGAAAAATATCCTTCTTATTTTTCACTATATAATACTTAAACTTCTCATCTTCAATGTTTTTATAAACAGAAAAAAGGGTAAATGATGAGCGATTATACTGGTTTAGTTAGCCGGGATGTAACCAAATTTTATATATTCTGTTCCCAAAACTCACTTATAACTTTATTATTTTCACCTCAAGAAATCCATTCCCCTTTAAAGAGGTGTTGTATTTTAGACTCAATAATCATTAATCCCTCATGGGAGCACCATATCATACCCATCAAGCTCAGATTTTAAAGTACCCCCTAAATGGAGATTTTGTGTTTTTATGGTACCGAAGTTTATTTTTATCGTTTTGGGGAACAACAGATTTTTAACTTGATAGCAATGTGGCGGTACCCCATGCCCAACAAATTAAGATTTTGAAGACTGTCCAAAATTTCTTCTCCCCCTTCCCCCCTTTCTAACAAGATTACAATTTTATTAAGTACTAATAATTTTTATAATTAGTTAATCTCTGCATATGATTCCATTCAAAGATACAAAATATTTAAGTAACTATTTTTAATTACATTGTTTTTATATCTAAATTCACAAAGGAGCTACATAACATGGATGAAAAAAATCTATTAAGTCAACAACTTGACCACGTGTCATCAGATGCTCTAAATACTCCTAGTAAAGATCAAGAACAGATGGAAGAAACAACTAATCCAGACAATACCAATGTTAAAAAGAAAAGCATTAATCAAGATTTACATGGCGTGGACTTACCAATTTCAGACGTATATAGAACAACGAACAAAAAGTAAATTTCAAAGGGAAAACTCTTAAGAACGAGTGAACTTAATTCTTTTCCCTTTTCCTATTCAAATAACTATTTTGTTAAAGTTTAATTGGTCCGCTTTGATAGATTACTTCTAAATATTCACAGGTCCTCTTTGTCATTTAAAAAGAGGACCTGCTATTCGTAGCAAATCCTCTTTTGTTAACCTGAAACTTAATAAAAAATGCTTTCTTCAAATTATTTTTGAATGAATTCCAACAAAAAGAATATTTCCGTTTTACTTTCATTCGCTATCAATCATATACAGTTTCATACGAAATCGATTAAAAAGTCGTACCATCCTTTTTAACCTACATTGGATAATAAGACTGTGATGGATAATAGGACTGTGATGGATAATACGATTGTAATGGGTAATAAGGCTGTAATGAATAATACGATTGTGATGGATTATGGATTTCCTGCATTTGCTGTGCTTGAAATGCTTGTTGCTGCGCTTGTATAGCATGATGAACAGCTTGAATAGTACTTTGTGCAGGCCCCTGCCCCCCTAAAGGACGCATTTGCTTCTCATTGTAAAAACAATTACGAAACATTCTTTATTCACCTCACCCCTGCAGATATTTTTGTTTTCCACCTTTCATACTATGAATATTGAATTAAGGTGGATAATACATGAAACATTACACCTTGTAATTCCTAATTCTCTTTCGTTCAATTATTTTAACTTAATCCAATTTCCCATCCCCCTCTATCCACTTCATTGTTTTTTCTACATCTAATTCCGTATAAGTCTTTTCTCCATAGCGAACTGATTCATACAACGGAATAATGTCTCTCGTTCTACATATTCGTTTTAACCATTGTTGCATCGTTTCATAGGACCTTCTCTGTTCATGAAATGGTAAAGTCTTTTCCCATTCAACTAACGCTTTCCTTATCGTATCTGTAGGTAATGGTCGCTTTAACCGATGCTTCACTTTCTCGTTTTTTTCGGTTCTTACCGTATATTCTTTCATTACCGATTGTTTCTCCTGTTCTATTTCTGATTTCATTAACTTTTTCCTAACTGATTTATAAAGAAAATATATAATTACCGCTACAATAACTACATAAAAAAATACAGTAATCCATGAATTTGAAAGAAAAGAAAATATGGCTCCCCATGAATTTTTCTTTTCGAAATCTTTAAATTTTTTACCCGTTGTTGTTCTTTCTCCATTATCTCCTACTTTTTTCTTTTCAATAGGTGTTTCATAATCTTCCGTATTATTAGGATTTATTGTTTCCTTATAAATTTTTTCAGATTTCTTTTCACTAAAAAAACGTTCTTTTACTATGTTCTGTACATGCACCACACCTTGTGATAACGATATTGCACTAATCGCAAAGAAAAGTATGATTAAAGCTCTTACACTCCAAAACTTCACTTTCATATGCCGTTTTTTATTCCACATGACATAAATCCCTTCTTATTCTTTAATTACAATCCATTTATTCGTTCTACTATATTTCTTTGGAGAAGTACCCAAAATTAAAGGAACTGCATCCAATTCCTTACGACGAAAGCCAGCTGTGTAAAAATAAGAAGATGATACAGGCGTATCTTGGTCCGATATTGAGGCAAGTACTTTTAATACATTTTGCAAATGTTTCCGATTATCCCCGTTCTTTATATGTAGCAAACCGTTATCTTTCACACTATTAATCCATAATTCAAATGAACAATCTTGCAAAAGCAGTTGCTTGCATATGCCTGCTGTTAATTCAATTAGTTCTTCTGTATCCTTTCGCAAAGAAACGCCACTTTTGTTTTGCAAGTTGAGATAAATCGCGTATTTATCTGATTGCGTTCGCTCATACTTTTTCGCAGTTATCGTCCCTGTTTTCGCTGTTGCACTCCAGTGGATAGAACGAAAATCTTCATTTTCATAAGACTTCACTCCCATTACTTTCGTTTCATCATATAGCGGTGAAGACATCGCTTTTCGAAATCCCCGTGACCATTCTTGTAATTCAGGCACTTGTATTTTCGGCACAGCTGGTAAGACTAAATAGGAGGGCGTATCAACTTGTTTATATGTTATATGGTTCGTTATGAATCCAAAGAGATCAGTAATGACAATTTCAACTTCTTCCCATTTCGCAATTCCTCTTTTTAACGCTACAGCTTGCAAATCAAATGAAACTGACTCTCTTCCTTTTAAATTAAAATTCATATAATAATTTGAACCTGTACTATGATTTTTGTTTATTTCATCATGATTCCAAGTTAGCTTATTTTCACATTTAAATCGAAATACGATATTAAGAATAGGAAATATCGACTTGTTTGAAACTTTAATTTTGCACATATTCGTTTCACCTATAAAAACATTTGAATTCCCCTGACTGTATTCCCATTCAACACGAGATACTTTACGTATGTATACATACATAGCACCTATTAAAATTACATACAAAAATACGAGAGATAAAAACAATAGATTACTTGAAAATACACATAAAATAACGGCTACAACTGACATAACTCCCATTACGAAAGGCTCCGCTAAAGGTGTATACACAAGCTGTTGATTCATCGTACATTCTCCACTGGCACACTAATCGCACCAAGAATTTCTTTCATGATTTGTTCTTTCGTCGTTTTCATCTCTCCCTCAATCGTTAACGTTAAACGATGAGCGCAAACGGATGCAGCCAGCGTCTTTATATCATCTGGCGTACAATAATCTCTTTCATTTAATATTGCCCGTGCTTGAATCACTCTCATAAATGCCAACGTCCCCCGCGGGCTTACACCAATTTCAATTAACTCATGTTTACGCGTTGCCTCAATAATTTCAAGTAAATAATCTTGCACATCATTCCCTACTAACACTTCTCTTGCTCGTTTTTGCACTGTAATAATTTCTTCAGTTGAAATAATTGAATGTAACGTTTCTAACGGATCATTCGTTTGAAAACGATTCATCATCTCCTTTTCTGCTTCTCTCGTAGGATAACCTTGCCGAATCGTAAGTAAAAATCGGTCTAATTGAGCATCAGGTAAAGGAAATGTACCAGCCGATTCAAGAGGATTTTGCGTTGCAATTACTAAAAAAGGTTCTGGTAGTGAATGTGTCTGTTTCGCAATTGTAACAGTACGTTCTTCCATAACTTCAAGTAACGAAGATTGTGTTCTCGGTACAGCCCGATTAATTTCATCCACTAATACTATATTTGCAAAAATAGGTCCTAACCTCGTTTTAAAATCCGATTCCTTCACATCGAAATATTCAAGACCAATAACATCTCCAGGCAAAGTATCCGCTGTAAATTGTATTCTTTGAAACTTAGCGTCCACACTTTTAGCCAAACTTTTCGCTAATGTCGTTTTTCCCGTCCCAGGTACATCTTCTAATAAAATATGTCCTCTTGCTATAAGAGCTATTGCAGCCAGCTCAATTGATTCATCTTTCCCTATAATAACCTTCGAAATATTGTTAGTAATTTTCTTTAATATGCTCATATATTTATCTCCTGCCTTTATTTATTCTGAAAATTAAGAATTATCATTTTCCAAATTATAACACATTGCAGTAGAAGTAAATATGTTCCTATCAAAATAAAAAAGATACCCTTAGCAATACGCTAAGGATATCTTTTTATCATATTATTTTACTAACTCTCCATTATAAGCTTTTATATCAAGTGGAGCAGTTAAAAATTGTGGTGCTTTACTAACGAAGGCAGTATAATGTTCACTCGTATTATGACTCGCAACTGCTTCTTTATCTTTCCATACTTCTACCATCGTATAGACATTTTCATTTTCTGTATCTTTATAAAGGTCATAGGATACATTTCCACTTTCTTCTCTTGAACCATGAATGAGTGGCTGAATTTCTTCTAAAAATGGTTGTTGTTTCGCTGGATCTACTTGAAATATTGCGTGAATAATAATCATGGTGTTTCCCCTTTCATACCTCACTTATTTCTGTACTATGTTAAATTACTTCCACTCAGCAACTTTTTCAACTGGAAGACGTACTGATTGATAACCACTGTCAGCTGCTTTTCCGATTGAAATTAACATTACTGGTACGTGACGCTCTTTGTCTAATCCGAATGCTTCTGCGATTTGGTCTTTTTCAAATCCACCAATTGGGCAAGTGTCATAACCGTGAGCACGAGCTGCTAGCATAAATTGCATCGCTACAAGACCACCATCAATTAAAACAGTATCTTTCATTACTTCTGGTGTAACCATTGAGAAGTAACCTGAAAGTTTTTGCATTTGATCTTCTTTTACTTCAGCTGGCATTAAACCGCGCTCAACTGCTGTACCGTAAATTTCTTCTGCGTTATCAAAGTTGTTTAAGTCACCAAATACAGCAATCATTGCTGAAGATGTTTCTACTTGAGATTGGTTAAATTTAGCAAGTGGCGCAAGTGTTGCTTTTGCTTCGTCACTTTCAATAACAAGGAATCTCCATGGTTGCATATTTACTGAAGACGGTGCAAGCGTTGCTTCTGTAAGAATTTCAGTCATTTCCTCTTTGCTAATTTTTACAGCTGGATCGTATTTACGAATTGAACGGCGTCCTGTTAAAATTTCATTAAAGTCATTTGTTTTTAGTAAGTTTGTCATAGTTGTATTCTCCCTTTTTTATAATTCTTTTATATTTTCTTGAATGCGGTCTAACATCGTTAAAAGATTGTCGCGTTCTTCTTCACTTAATCCTTTAAATGCTGAAGTAGCGAAACGCTCTTTTTCCTCTTGATACACTTGAATTTTATTTCGCCCCTCTTCTGTAAGAGTAACTAACGTAATTCTGTTATCATCTGGATTTTTACGTCTTGTAATCATTCCGTTTGCTTCCAGCTGTTTTAAATGCCTCGTAATCGCAGCATTATCAATATTCACTTCTTGCTGAAGTGCTTTTTGACTAATTTCACCTACTTCATATAACTGAAGTATAAGCTCTAGTCTAGATTGACTCATACCCGTACACCCTTCAAACTTCGAACTTACTTCTTTATTGAGGAAGTGTAATTTATATAAAATTATTGCTTCTTTTGAGCATGAACTTGTCAAATTACCCCTCCTTTACATCCAAACTAAAAATGTTTGATACATCAATAGTTGATATGTCAATTAATATAATCTATATCGATTTAGAATGCAAGCATTTTGTTTTCATTTTATTTTTTCCAAATTAAGGCGCATTGTAGCGTTACAAAAAATGTAAATTACATTATAATAGTAATAATTTAAATGACTGGAGAGTGATTGTAATGCGGCAATACACAAATAGAAATGAGGAAATGAAAATGGAAAATGAAATGAGGATATTTATATATGACAACAATAAATATAGGGATTGTAGCGCACGTAGACGCTGGCAAGACGAGTTTGACTGAGCGTATTCTTTATGAAACGAATGTGATTAAAGAACTTGGCCGAGTTGATAGCGGCAGTACGCAAACTGATTCAATGGAATTAGAAAGACAGCGCGGAATTACAATTAAAGCATCTGTCGTTTCTTTCTTTATTGATGATGTAAAAGTAAATGTCATTGATACACCTGGACACGCTGATTTTATCGCTGAAGTGGAGCGATCATTCCGTGTTTTAGACGGTGCAATTTTAGTTATTTCTGCCGTTGAAGGTGTGCAAGCACAAACAAAGATTTTAATGCGGACATTACAGAAACTAAACATACCGACTTTATTATTTGTAAATAAAATAGACCGTAGTGGTGCAAATACTGAAAAAGTTGTGAAACAAATAAAAGAAATCCTTTCAAATGACGCATTCCCCTTTTACTCTACTGAGAACGAAGGAACAAAGGAAGCTCGTATTATTGAATATAAATCATATGACGATTGTATGGAACGATTGGCATTGTATAATGAATCATTGCTTGAATCCTATGTAAATAACGACATAGTACCGGACACACTATTAAGAAAAGAACTAGAAATACAAATACAGCAAGCAAATGTGTATCCGATCTGTTTCGGTTCAGCAATGACAGGTATGGGAATAGCTGAACTACTTGGAAATATTTCAGCACTAATTCCAGCTAATAAATCGGCACAAAATGAAATATTATCTGGTGTTGTATTTAAAATAGAACGTGAACCTTCTGGTGAAAAGGTTGCTTATGTAAGAGTTTTTTCAGGTAGTTTACACGTTAGAAAATATGTTGAGATACAGCGCGCTGAGTCTCAATCACATAAAGAAAAGATTAAAAAAATGTGCATATTTCATAATGGAGATGCCGTTCAAACTTCTACCGTTCCTAGCGGTGAATTTTGTAAAGTGTGGGGACTGAATGATATTAAAATTGGTGATATTATCGGTGAACAGACGGATTATATAAAGGATATTCACTTTGCCGAACCGCAAATGGAAGCTGTCATCGATGCAGTACCTAAAGAACGAATTCATGATTTATACACTGCTCTTATGGAACTATGCGAAGAAGATCCGCTCATTAAAGTGTGGAAAGACGGTGTTCATAATGAACTATACATTCGCCTTTTCGGTGAAGTACAAAAAGAAGTGATCGAAACAACGCTTTATGAGAAATACAATATACAAGTTGCTTTTTCAAATACGCGAGTTGTATGTGTTGAAAAGCCAGTTGGTATAGGTTATGCCGCCGAAGTAATGGGTGAAAAAGCGAATCCATTCTACGCAACAATTGGTTTCAAAGTTGAACGAGGTACACTTAACTCTGGCATAACGTATAACTTAGGTGTTGAACTTGGATCACTGCCTTTAGCATTTCATAAAGCGATTGAGAATACAGTATTTCAAACGTTAAAACAAGGTTTATACGGTTGGGAAGTTACCGATATTATTGTCACGTTAACACATACCGGATACGCAAGCCCGGTTACAACAGCGAGTGACTTTAGAAATTTAACACCGCTCGTATTAATGGATGCTTTAAAGCAAGCTGAAACATATGTATATGAACCAGTAAACGAGTTTGAATTAACCGTACCGGAGCATGCAATTAGTACCGCAATGTATAAGCTTGCAGCCATTCCAGCAACTTTCGCAGAGCCTATATTGCATAATGATTCTTATCACTTAACTGGATCATTACCTGTTGCGAAAACAGAGAATTTTAAACGAATACTACATTCATTTACAGAAGGAGAAGGTATATTTACAACGAAGCCAGCTGGTTTCACAAAGCTTACGGCTCCCTTCCCTACTCGAAAACGTGTTGATTATAACCCGCTGAATCGGAAAGATTATTTGCTTCATGTTTTGAAGGCTTATTAAATTAAAAAAGAGGTGCAAATTGCACCTCTTTTTGCATGTATTGAAACTTAAATTAGTTTGTCCTCACAACTTCTTTAAGTCTTTCTATTACTTTTGCTATAGCTTCAATCGAATTTTCTGTTTCATATTCCCCAACATTTACAGAATGATTTGCGTTTTTGACGACATCAATCGTTAAATTCGTTTTATGTAACTGATCAATTTGATCTACATTGTATTGGTGATCTTTGTCCCCAATTACTAAAAGCCCTTCGTGATGACTATGCAAGATAGAATCAAAAATCGTATCAAACGTCAGTAACGGTGTCATTAATATCATTTTTGACTGTAAAAACTCTTCTCTCTTCATTAAATTATTTGCAATCGGAATCGTTCCGAGTGATTTCCCTAAAAATATAGAATTGCTATAGCGTCCATTTTTCAACACTTCATTCATTACAGGATTAATATCATCCATCATTACTTTCGTTACTTCTTCCATTGGCTTATTCATTAATTGTCCATCATAGGAATAATGAATATGTACTACATCTATTTTATTTTCAAGCATAAGCATCGTTGCATAATAAAATAACGGCTTATCATAATTGTAGCCTGAACCTGAGAACATAAAGCAGATTGTATTAGAACCTTTTTCAATATGTGTGTAATGAATTACTTTACCCTCTATATGTATCTCTTTTTTAGTCCCCTTCACCGTTTTCCCCTCCGGATACGTTTACTTTTGTAAAACAATATGTTCTGTATGAACTGATAAATCCTTTACTTTATCTTTTATAAATGCTGGTTGTAAGTTATATGCATCTAACTCTTCTACCGGCACCCACTTAAACAAATACGTTCTACCCTCTTCTTCAAGAATGTATTGATCCGCCCCATTCGCGGGTAATTCATGTAGCTCTACTTCATAATAAAAACTGATTTCATGAAACTTTCGCTCAGAAAGTGTAAAGAAATTTTCTACTGACCATACCAATCTCTTCACTTCAATTGGAACACCTACTTCTTCTGCAAGCTCCCTTTTTAACGCATCTTCACTATTTTCTAACATTTTCACTCGTCCGCCTGGTACGTACCAAAAATCTTCACCGTCACCTTGCAAAATAAGGATTTTATTACCTTGTTTACAAATTGCTCCAACGCGGTAATTAAAACATGTTTCCTCTACTTTAAACGTAAGATCCATCCGTAATGCCCCCTTATATATTAAATATCGAATTATAACAAAACGATTATGTATGTACAAATAAGATTACTAAATTCGCCCACTTCATTCAATCATTTTTGAATTTTCCAAACACTTATTTTTCATCATTACAAGTGTATATACATATGTTACAATCACAGTGCACACTAGAAGAATATGATGGGGGTACGAATGGAAACGTTATTAATCCAGCAAACTGAGAAATCAAATAAGTTTTGGAAAATCGTTGTAAAAGATACAGACTACGTTGTTTTTTACGGAAAGATTGGCACAGCAGGTAGTGTGAAAGCGACAGAGTTTGAAACAGAAGAAGAATGTATGAAAGAAGCTAACAAACTAGTTACTTCCAAACGTAAAAAAGGATATACAGACCCATGTCTTGGGGAAGATTACATAAAAGAAAAAACGATAACAGAAGAAGAATTTTGGGAACTACTTGATCGTGCAAAAACGAAAGGTGAAGACCAAGAAGAACAACTCGAATGGCTTACTTCTCACCTTGCTAAACGTACGGTGCATGAAATTGTAGCTTTTGATACGCATATGCATCGCATATTAAAAGATTCTTATACTTCTCATTTATGGGCAGCTGCCTATATTATTATGGGCGGCTGTTCGGATGATTGTTTTGATTACTTCCGCGGATGGTTACTATTCCAAGGAAAAGAAGTTTACAAAACGTGTATTGAAGATCCAGAACGGTTAATTCCTATATTAGAAAATATGAGCGAATATGACGTTCCTGAAATGGAAGAACTTACTCTATATTATGGTCAAACTGTATATGAAGAAAAGACTGGAAATGAAGAAGATACATACTTTACACTTTATCATGTACTTTCAAATGAAAGAGCCTCTAATATTGACATCGAGTTAGATTGGGATGAAGATGACGAAGAAGGATTGAAAAAAATGTTACCAAGGTTATGGGAAAAGTACGGGGAAGATCCAATTGAATGGTAGATGAATATTAGGACTCTGTTTAACAAATAAACAGAGTCCTTTTTTCATAGGATTCTTATTTAAACTCCCTTTATTTCACGCCACTTATCTAATAGTACCTGTTCTCTCTCAATTTCAATACCTGCTTTTAATTCCCTATCTTTCATATCTCTCATCCATACATATACATCTGTAACCGTATTTTCTAAACTTCTAAAAGTAAGCCCTTCTTTCACGGCACTATCGATACTAATAGAAAATCCACCTTTCCATGGCTTCGTTTCACCTTCTAAAGGAAAAGTTTCTGGAATCCATAAAGGCATCTCTGTCCATGGCTCTACTTTATGTTCCTTCATAAATGATTCATCTATCCAAACGAATTCAGCATCGCTATTCATAACCTTTTTACACGTGTTTAATAGCTCTTCCATCGTCATTTCATAATTCGGACCTGTTATATTGAATGTGCCTACTTTATTATTTTCTGCCATGTTTAGTCCAAAGCTAGCGACATCTTTTATATCCACTAATTGCACTGGACGATCCTTTCTTCCTGGCACTAACACATTACCGCCCTTTGCTACGCGCTGAATCCAGTATGGAAGTCGATCTGTATAATCAAATATTCCTGATAGAAGTCCTGCTCTTACATGTAAAACACGACCCGGCCAATACTTCTCTGCTTCTTTTTCACATAACACTTTAAGCGCACCATAATGCTCAAAAGGAGATATTTCACCATTCTCTACAGCCTTTATTTGATCAGCCGGTGGTTCAGGTTGTAATGTATAGTCTTCTTTTATGTGGTGGGGAATCCAGTCTTTATATACGGAAAGGCTTGAGATGAATATATAGTGTTCAATATTATCTTTAAGTACTTCTCCAACATTCCGAATGTGATGCGGAGAAAACCCACACGTATCTACGACAACATCCCATTTTCGATTTTCTAAGCTTAATACATCACCATTTCTATCACCGATTAACTGCTCCACTTCAGGAAAAATTTCTTTATTTGTTCCGCGATTAAACAATGTAACTTCATGCCCTCTTTTTAAAGCCTCATCTACAAAAGCTCTTCCTAAAAAACGTGTACCACCTAGAATTAGAATTTTCATGGTTCTCCCCCATTCGCGATTAAAAATCCTTTCTAATGTTTAACGATTTTTTGTTGTGAAAAGTTACGGTGGATTTGTTGTTTTTCTTTAATTCTATAAGTAAAAAAGAGACCATTTTGAAAAATTAATCAAGATGGTTTCTAAATTAAAAAGTAATTATATTTTATATGTATCTTAATTAAATTGCTAACTCTCATTCTGTTCATTAATTCTTTAACTCCGCACAACTTCCCCATCAACAACGAAAAAATAAGTCCGATGCAAAGGCATCGAACTTATTTTTTTAAGCTTGATAGCTAATAGGTTTGAATTAAAATTAATATGAAGTCCAACCTCCGTCTACAGAAATCACTTGTCCGTTTACGAAACTAGCTTCGTCTGAGCCTAAGAAGATAGCCAGTTGTGCAACTTCTTCTGGTTGTCCAGCACGTGGATTAATTGCCATACCTAATGCTTGGCGGCTCGCACCAAATTCGCTCACATTCGTCATTGTAGAAGCAATGTTTGTTATGACTGCTCCAGGAGCGATACCGTTACAACGGATGTTGTTGTTCGCATACATAAAGGCCGTGTTTTTTGTTAGGCCAACGACTGCATGTTTAGATGCTGTGTAAGCAGCACCAGCACGTGCACCGTATAATCCACCTGCAGAAATATTATTGACGATCGTACCATGTCCTTGTTCCAAGAATAGATTCACTGCAATACGCATTGTTTTCATTACAGATACTGTATTCACAGAGAAAACCTTCTCCCAGCGTTCGTCTGAAACTTCACCAACAGGCTCCATTCCATCCATGATACCTGCATTATTAACAAGAATATCTAATTTCCCGTAAGCTTGTTTTGTTTCATCGAAAAGACGTTGAACATCTTCATCGGAGGTAACGTTTGTTTGAACAGCAATGGCCTCTGCACCTGTAGCTTTAATTCCTTGTACTACATGTTGAGCCCCTTCTAAGTTTAAGTCTGATACAACGACTTTTGCTCCTTCTTTTGCATAACCTTCTGCAATTGCTTTCCCCATGCCTGACGCAGCACCAGTGACAATTGCTACTTTACCTTTTAATCTCATCTGAAACGGCCCCCTTTGTCTTTTATTGCACAGTTGTTCAATAAAAATTATAATAATATAAAAGAACGCTTACAATGAGCAAAAAAACGATAAATGTTCAATAATTAACACATCGTAAGAAATGTGTTCAATAAGAGGTGAAAAAAATAATGCGTACAGATATGCGTATTGTGAAAACAAAAGAGGCGTTACATAACGCATTGTTAGAATTATTAAACGAAAAAACTTTAGAAGTCATCTCCATCTCGGAAGTTTGTAGAAAAGCAAAAATAAATCGTGGTACATTTTACTTGCATTATAAACAAGTAGAAGATTTATTTGAGGAGTATTTTAAAGAAATTACAGCAGATTTGACACGTTCTTATCAAGAACCTTATCGCTATGTATCAGTATTGAAAACTAGTAAATTAGATCCTTCTACAATTCGGATTTTTCATCATATCGAAAAATATAAAACTTTCTATAGAATTGTTTTTTCCAAAAGGGTTCCTTTAATGTACTATTATTTATTTTTTGAGGAAATAAAGCATTTGTTACTTCAAGATAAAGAGGCTTTGCTTAAAGAAGGAGTGAACCATTCACTTTATTGTTCCTACCAAGCGAATGCGATTATTGGCATCATTATTCAGTGGTATCAAAATGATTTTTCTTATAATACAAGTTATTTAAATGATCAACTTGTTCAATTTTTAAATATAGGAGTAGACGGCTAATTTAAAACAAAGTTGTTTTATGGAATTATTCATTCCGTCTATTTTCATTTCATATATAATTAAAATATCGGATGTTCGATTAACAACTTATATATACTTAGGTAGGTGAAAAATATTAATAGAAACATAGTTTATCATTCTACATTATGTATTTATTGTCTCACATCGCTTGTATATATTATCTTGCTGAACATAGAAAATGGTCGTAATTATTTAGGGTTTACGATGGTTGTTCCGCTTTTAGCTGTTATTTTATATCAGAAATTATATAAGAAACAAAAAATAGTTCATACATTTGGATTTTCACGTCCAAAAATAAAAACACTACTCTTCTCCATTTTATTTCCACTATTTCTAGGACTATGTCTCCATTTTTATTTTTATATTTATAATATTAAGTTCCTATATAATCATTGGAATGAATTAAGATTTCTCTTGCTTATTGGTCTTACAATTGGATCTTTATCTGCATTATTAGAGGAAATCATATGGCGTGGAAATTTTCATTACCATTTACGAAAAAAATACTCATTAACGCAAACAGCAATCATTACTGCATCACTTTGGTCTTTTTGGCATTTACCAGTATCAATCTTTTATAAAAACTATGAGTTATGGTTTGTAGGAATATTAAGCTATCTCTCTTTATTATTTATATTATCTATAATTTTGACGTATACGAGAGAGTATAGTCGTTCTGTAATAACACCTGCAATTTTACATGGTATGTTTAATGTATTTTATTTAACAAACGGAGTGGAAACCACGAACGATATTAGCCTAATGGAATTAATTAAATTTATATTGCTGGTAATTGTGTTTGGCATGATGTACATTATACATCGAAAAGTTAAAGAATAATTTACAATAACAGAAAAAGGTGTTTCAGCTTGCAGTTTAATATACCTTAATTAACTCATAAGTACTTCAACACCTTGCAATTATTCAATAATCGTATAGGTGTTGAAGTTTTCTAATCTTAATTTAACGAATTCTTTCTCACAACACTTACTTCTATCATGGAGAACAAAAAAATTATAACTAAATCTTTTATTCTCATTTTCATAAAAATACACATCTTAATCTTTTAAATAAGGAAGGATACAGTCTTTAATTAAATCCCATCTATCCCCCGCTTCCGGTACAATTTCAGATGCAATCGCCACCACCAATTCCTTCTCCGGTATACAACAAATCACATTTCCACCATCGCCCATTGCACAATATGAAAAGATACCATCTTCTTCTCGTAACCACCATAAGTACCCATAACGGTTTGGATTCATCGCTATTGATTCTTGTACCCATGATTTCGAAACAATTTGTTTTCCATTCTGAATACCATTGTTCAAATACATTTGTCCAAACTTAGCCATACCTCTAACTGTTAACGTCAGTCCCCAGCCACCAGTTGAAATACCATTTGGATCATGAACCCATCCTTTCACATCTTTTCCGAATAAGTCATCGAATCCAAATGCTTTCATATTGTAGTTTGGAATTTCTCTCATACCGATTTGCTGGAATAGGTATTCATTCGCAAACCCACGAGCACTTTTCCCTGTTATACTCGTAATAATTGCTGATAGTAAATGTGCTCCTGCGGATGAATATTTAAAAGGTCCAATTTCTCCGCCGTTCCCAATTCTATTAAGTGTATACTGCACCCAGTCCTCTTGTGTACATAGTTCTTCTAACGGTTCCTGCCAGTCTGCAAAAGGGTATGGAGCTGTCATTGTAAGAAGGTGCCGCACTGTTACTTCAGAAGAATTAGAATTATGTTCTGGAAAAAACTCTATTACTTTTTGATCAACGCTTTTTATATACCCTTTATCTACACATATCCCAATTAACGCAGAAATAATCGTTTTTGTGACTGATGCTACATGAAATGTATCATCTGGACCGTGGCCATTATAATATTTTTCAAAAATAACATTACCTTTCTGTACTACTAGCATACCGTTTATATTTTTATAGTCTTCTTTTATTTTACAATCTAATTTTCCAACAATTTTCATTGTTCTTCCCCCTTAATCTACAATTAAAAAGGTTCGATAGGTACATATATTTCAACTATATGTTTATGTTCTGGGTGCTGCCTTGGATCATTTTTATACAATTCAAAAGGATACGAATCTCTCGGTTTATATCCGCTATTTGGTAACCACTCACCGTATAAAAAATCCCATGCCCCTTTATATTCATCTTGGCGTATTTCAAAATGACCTATCGCATATTTCCCTGAAGGTATTACCATTATTCCTATATCGTTCGTTTCTAATGCTAACTCATTCGGAATTGTTATACATAGACTTGTTCTTAAATGATAGTCCTCAGTAAATTCATGATGATCATGGTAAATGGTTAATACTTTCGTATCCTCAAATATATGATAGTTTTGCTCAATTGCGTAATGAAATAGTTTCTCTATCATTTTTGGAAAAGCTATAGTTAACTCTTCATATGTACCGATATGTCTTATGTATGCGACGTTTATATTGTCCACTGTTACAATTTCGACCTCTCCTCGAACCTTCTTACATTCATTGTATTGAGAAGTTTCACTTAGGTCTTTGCAATTCTTGCTATTATGATTTCTATAGTTGGACGGACTTACACCGTAATAATTTTTAAATGTCCGGGAGAAAACTGCTGAATCAGTGAATCCGAAGTGATAAGCAATATCTGTAATTGTCATATCTGGACGATAAGTAAGTAGATGTGTTGCTCTTTCTAATTTCAAACGATTCATGTACCGAGATAACGGCTCATCCACTATCCCTTTAAAAATTCTATGAAAGTGAAACTTTAAAAAGCCTGCTACATCGGCTAACTCTTCAATTGAAAGTGAATCATTTATGTGTGATTCTATATAATCTTGAACTTTATAAATACGCCGTAAATACTCGTTTTTACTTTGAGAATTCTCCATATTCATACCTCCTCACAACAAAAAGACTAACAATATGTTAGCCCATTCTTACACATGTTTTAAAAATAAAACTCTACCCCCGCCGTTCCCATCATAATTTTTATGTACGGATACACCATCTATCTCATCATCTCCAGCTTCAATTTGAAAGCCGATTTCTTGATGAAATTGTATCGATTTTTTATTAACTGGTGACGTGATTGCTTTTACAACTTTACGGTTGCTTGCACGAGCGACATCAAAGAAATAAGAATATAACGTCGTTGCAATTCCTTTTCTTCTATACTCCGGATTTACGCCGATAAAATGAACGTATGCTTCATCTTTATGCGTTTGTGAAAAAAATCCACATAAGAAACCTAACGTTTTTCCATCTTCTTCAATGATAAAACTCGTTTCTTGAAAGTGAACGAAAAACAGCTTCGGCAACATATTAGCCATGTTTCTCCCGCCCCACCAATCATTTAATACAGAATGAATCTTTACATAATCTTCCCCTTGAATGTTTCTTACTTGCATGTATTTCTCCCTCTCACTCACTTCATTTTTTCATATATTTTAATAACCGTTTCGACTAAAAGAATGAATACCCAAATACCTGAAAATACAAGCACAGACTGGAATATCGATCCAATTACCATAACACCAACTGCACCTGTTATTGAAAATGATATTCCACCAAGCCCTGGATCCTGTATAAGTGCTCCAGCAGAAAAAGCAGTTATAATAGATACTATTAAATAAATAACACTCATTATTTTTAATATTTTTATAGAAAGATACGAAGTTTGTTCTTTCTCCACTTGTGATAATTCGATTTCGCCACTCGCAATTCCTTTTTGTAGACAATCTTCACATAAAAATTCTTCCTTAATTTTTTTACCACCATGCAATGTACCTGTTATTTCTTTACATCGGGAACACTTTCGGTTTATCATTTTCGTACCACTCCAATCTAATAAGATTATACTTATATAATTCTACATTTACCTTAATATTACTTTTATGTATTTTATAGAGAAATGAGGTGTTTTATGATGTCTAAACTTACTTTTGGTTATAAAAAGCCCACTGAACAGTATGTATTACGACCTAGTTGCTATGCGGTTATTTTTAACGATACTTGCTCAAAAGTGGCTGTTATCCAAAAAGGAGATCGTTACTTTTTACCTGGTGGCGGTATGGAAGGTCAAGAAACCAAAGAAGAATGTTTACATCGTGAATTGCTCGAGGAATTAGGATGGGCAATTGAAATTGATCAATATTTCGGTAATGCAGCACGATATTTTTATGCAGAAAAGGAAGATACACATTATTTAAATGATGGGTTCTTTTATATTGCGAACATGGTGCAAAAACAAACTGAAAACTGTGAGGAGGATCATGTTTTACGGTGGATGTCTCCATTACATGCTGTAGAGCTTCTCATTCACGATCATCAAAAATGGGCTGTTGAACAAGCGCTTTTATTACGAAATAAAAAATGATCTCCTTCTATATGAAAGAGATCATTTTTACTACTAACTTACTTTTTTCAAATTGAGAGCTGGCTTTTTGATTCCGCTCTTTTTTACAACATATAAACCGATGAAGATAATAAGTCCACCAACGAGTTGCATCATATTAATTTGCTCTCCAATTGTTACAGCTGCAAAGATAACTGCGAATAATGGTACAAGATACATATAAACCATTACTTTCGTTGAGCCTATTTTACTAATACCAACATACCACATGGCAAGTCCGAAGATTGTCGCAAAGACGATTGAATATGCTAGTGATCCCCAGCTTGGCATATCTACTGGCCACGTTAACGTATTTACGTTGAATAAACAATATACAACAAGCGGTACAATTCCAATTAAAGTAGACCATGATGTGACTCTCATTGCGGAGTATTTTGTAATAAGTGGTTGCGCTAAAATTGGATACCATCCCCACGCAATTGCTGCGACTAATCCAATTACATTTCCGAGCCACGCATACTCGTATGTAGCTCCTCCCGTATGCCCTGTTAATAAAACGAATGCTGCACCAATAAATGCTACTATTGAGCCAATTTGTACTTTCATCGAAAAACGTTCTTGTTTGTGTAATACTGCTAATATTCCTGTAAAAATAGGTGACATCGCAATTAATAATGAGGCGTTCGTTGCTGAAGTATATTTCACAGATAGCATAAACATCGTTTGATACATTGTCGTACCAACGATACCGACTGCTACTAATCGTAACCAATCTTTTCTTTCAATACGTAATGAGCGTTCCATTAAAAATGTAATAAGTAATAATACCGGCGATGCTACTAAAAATCGTAAACTATTAAATTGAATGGATGACATAAATGCCACGCCATACTTTCCAATTGTATAATTTGCTCCCCATACTAAAGCAACTGATACTAGGAGCCACTCCATTTGCCATCGTTTCATCCGAATCTCCCCTTCCATATTTAGCATAGTAAAATTGGCTGGATATAACACCGTCCAATTGGCTGTTTTTTTACCCAGCCAATTTGTTATACTTGATACATATAAGATTTGCGGAGGCGTTTGTATGGAATGGAAGCTAGATAACGACAGTAAAATCCCAATTTATCAGCAAGTTGTTGACTTTATTGAAAGACGTATTACATACGGAGAGCTTCCCCCAGGTAGCTTCCTCCCTTCAGAACGAAAATTAGCTACGCAGTTAAATGTAAACCGAAGTACGGTAACGACTGCTTATAATGAACTTCGCGCAATGGGAATTGTAGAAAGTACGACCGGTAAAGGTACACGTGTTAGTACACATATGTGGGGCGTTTCTCCGACATTAACACCCAACTGGAGAGGTTTCGTAGAAGGTGGTACTTTTTTACCAAACTTACCGTTACTTCGTCATATTCGGGCAGAAGTACAACAAAATGAAAACATCATTGACTTCGCAAACGGAGAGCTCGGTTGTAACCTCTATCCTCATGATCAACTACAAACGATTTTACGAGAACAACCGTTAACACAGTCATTAAGTTACGATCATCCGCAAGGGTATCTCCCGCTAAGACAAGCGGTAGTAAAATATATGAAAGATTATTTAAAAATCGAAGCGACCGAACAGTCGATTATGATTACATCCGGCGCTCAACAAGCACTTCACCTTATCGTACAATGTTTATTAAATCCAGGTGATGCGGTCGCTTTCGAAAGTCCATCGCACTGTTATTCCTTACCTCTATTCCAATCAGCAGGTATCCGTATTTTCCCATTACCTGTCGATGAGCATGGTATTAATCCGGATGATGTACAAGAGTTATATAGAAAGCATCGTATTAAAATGATCTTTTTAAATCCAAATTTCCAAAACCCTACGGGAACAATGCTTCATCCAAACCGTAGAAAAAAACTGTTATCACTTTGCGCAGACTTACGAATTGCGATTGTTGAAGATGACCCGTCCAGTTTACTTAATTTAGAAAATAGGCAACCTTGTCCTACTTTAAAATCAATTGATGAAAATGGAACGGTCATTTATGTACATTCCTTATCAAAAATGATTGCGCCAGGGTTACGAGTTGGCTGGCTTGTCGCCCCGCAGTCTGTCGTAGAGCGATTATCAGATGCACGGCACCAAATGGAATTAGGAATGAGCATATTCCCGCAGTGGCTTATGCAACAATTTTTTGAAACCGTACCATTTCACTCGCATATTGTACCGTTACGAAAACAACTAGCAGAAAAAAGAGACATCATCGTCCGTGCTTTAAACGAACAACTTCGCGACAAAATCTCTTTTTCCAATCCTACTGGTGGTATATACATATGGGGAAAATTAAAAGAACCGATAAACGAAAAACAACTTATTATGCAAAGCTTAAAACAAGAAATCGCCTTTATGCCCGGCAGTATTTTTGGCGCGAAAGATGGTTATATTCGTTTATCTTATGGAAAGGTGAATATTGATCAAATTGAGGAAGGGATTTCTCGTTTGCGTGAGGCTATTTTAGTTTGTGAAAAATAGCTTTAGATAGAGCTTCCTCGTTTGACAAAAGTCAAATCTACCATTATTATCAACTCGAACCTATTTATCCCGCTATTTGTGGGCAATAAAACTCCCACCTGAAAATTCAGCTGGAACAAAGAAGTTGGGTGGGAGTCGGGCTGCCCGTAAACGCCCGATTGGTTCAACTAATAATCAGTGGAGATGAACACCCCCACTGATTAAAGTTTCACTTTATAGGAGTGATAAAAATGAAAATTTATGTTGATGCAGATGCTTGTCCTGTAAAAGATGTGATTATTTTTGAAGCTACGAATGCTGAAATCCCTGTTACCCTCGTTACTAGCTTCTCTCATTATTCTAATGCTAAGCAGCCAGCAGGTGTGGAAACAATTTATGTTGATTCTGGAGCAGATGCTGCGGATTACCGGATTATGCAGTTAGCAAAAAAAGAAGATTTAATCGTAACGCAAGATTACGGTCTTGCCTCACTCGCTTTAGCAAAAGGCTGTATCGTTCTACACCATAAAGGCTATAAGTATACGAATGAAAACATTGACCAACTATTACAAACACGTTATTTAAGTGCAATGGTTCGAAAAAGCGGCAAGCGCACCAAAGGTCCAAAACCATTTACAGCAGAAGATAAAGAGAAGTTTAGAGAGCTCTTTAAAAGTATGATCGCACTTTAAAAATGAACCTTCTATTTGTAGGGAAAGCTTAATAAAAAAGAAGAGAATATCCAAATAAACATTCTCTTCTTGAAGTTTACCCGTTTAAAATGAAGGTAAATTATCTAAGTTATTCTCTTTTATACCATCTGGTTCACTACGTATAATATCTCTACCATACTTATGAAATACGTCCACATGAGCTAACTTCCCTGATTTTGCTTCACTAAGAGCAGTAATATAATCTAACTCTCTTCCACTACTTGTTTTAAAAGCAATCAAATCCCCATCATCATTTTTACGAACAGCAACAATTTGTTCTACTCCTGAATCGACTTCCTGAGCTACTTCCAAATGGACTTGTTCTTCCCCTTGATGTAAGTATTCATTATAAACTTTTTGAAAGTCTTTTTTATCCAATAAACTCACCTCCAAAACATTTTATTAGTATGGTTGGGAGGCATTAGTTTTATGTACTTTAACATAATGTATTTTCATTTATTATAAGTATTGAATCATATATTCTAATCCGAAGACTTCTTTAATACCTACGCAATTTCTTCAAAGTCTCCACTATATCATCTGTAAAGGCTGTGCTACCCTCTGTCTCTAAAACTCTGAAATATAAACTTCTTAAGAAAGCTCTAATATTTTGTATTAAAATAGCATGCTGAGGATGTCGGATGTCTTCAACAATTGCTATACTATGTAACCAGTTGCTCCACTCTTCTTCAGTTAAAAGATTTTGGTTACGTAACGACATAATTGGCGTTACTAATCTCTCATCCTCAAAGTGTATGTATACGTAGTCATTTAAACGAACCTTTTGACGAACAGCAGCTAGTATTGCATATGAAAACTCACGATTTTGTATTGTACGTGCTAAAGCATCTAGTGCATCTGCTGCATGTGCAGTAGAGTGTGCCCAACCTTTTCCTTCTATGTAACCTCTTACATCTTCTTCTAAATAAACATATTCCAGCACTTGTTCTGCCACACTGTACAGTTGTTCTTCAGATAACAACGGTTCTCTTTCATGGACAGATAAAATAAGTGGTGGAATCAAAACGGAGAACGCACGTTTAAAAACCGAGTCTGTTCCCTTTTCACCAATTTTATAAAATAAATAATCAGGACTAATCGCTTGTAACATTAATCCTCGTAATTCTTTTTGTCTAAATACATCATTTGTAATCCATGTGTGAAGCGTACTATATATCAAATCATCACGTAATTCAGCATCAGGTGATCCGATATAATCTAGCATCCACTGTGCATATGGATATGCATCTACATCTTCTGGCACAGCATAATTATTATTTTTAATTTGTTGTAATTCTTCTTTTAGTTCTAGTACTTCTGTCATTATATTCCCTGTCCCCTTTTTACGTTTTTTAACTTATTTTCGCCTTATCCCCTGTAATGTTCCTCATAAAATCAAGTTGACTTTTAATATAGTTTTAGTCCCTATCTTTCTATGAACTTGATTCAATTATATAAAATTTCTCCCGAGAAATAAAAGGAAATACATTGGAGCACCAAAGCTTCTCACTTTGTTTACATGCATTTCATGTAAGTTTAGGTTATAAAATAAAGTATGTTTTTTCATATGTATTCAAACGTAGTTACAATCAAAATTCGAATCATTTTAGAACTTGTTTAATAAATTCGGTTTTAGCTTTTGTGTATGCTTCTCTATCTTGGTTAAACCTTTTAGCTAACTCTTGCTTTAGATTCGAATAATCATAAACTAATTGTGGATTTTCTCGTAAGCGGTTACGAAATGAAAGTTGTTGCTCCCATCGTTCAGTTCCTTTAATCATCAAATGCAGATGAGCTACACGCCTATTATTCTTAACTTTCACAAAGAACCTTCTCCAAGGTCTTCCATCTAATTCCGGGCCTACATAATGCCAATCATATATAGCCAATTTTGCTGAAATATCGAGCACTCTATCAAATGATTCTGTTTCAGCCATTAGATCAATGATAGGTTTTGCAGGTAAACCAGGTATGGATGTACTGCCTATATGTATTACTTTGCTTATACCGAGAGGAGTAAGCAGTTCATCAAGTTGCTGTTCCTCATATCGGCCTTTATCTTGCCAATCAGGATTTGCATTAACTATCTCTACTAACTCATTCGCCCATACAGGCCAATCGTTCGGATTATCTTTTTTATCCACCCAACACATCCCCTTTCACCAACTTTTTGCTATATAAACGATTTTAAATTCCTTTAAATACAACTACCGGATCATCAAAATTACTATTCTGAAATATAACATTCGCACATTCTTTCGGATTATGCTCATCTATATACATCTTACAAGCCGCATGATATCTGTTTATAAACATTTTCTCTGCTTCTTTATAACTTCCAAAAGCCTTAGTCTCCCGCTTCGCACCACGTTTTCTCGCAATCTCAAAATCTGTATCTACAAAGATTTTGTAATCAAATAAATGCTCAACGTCTTTTTTCAATAGAAATGTTCCATCTACTATTAGCACCATATTTGGCGGCGCCACTAGCGGCTCATTATGTACATGCATATCCGTTATTAAGTTATGAGAAATCATTTCATACTGTAAATTCCCGTTAGGTCCTAAAGGCTTTAATAACCTTTCTTTAAAAGCTGTATAATCGTGTGCATCTTCGTAATACCCTCTTGCTGATTCTTTGCCTTGTGTATAGCGAATCACTCTTGGATTATGAAAATCGTCAATGCTGGCGCGTGTTACTGGTAATCCTCGTTTTTTTATTTCTTCCGCTAGTTCTTTTGCAAATGTTGTTTTTCCTGAAGCTGTAATACCGCTTACTCCAACTCTTATTGGATGCGTTAAATTTAACGTTAAAATATGATCAGCGATTTCTTTCATTCGTTTTTGGCGACTCATTATATTCCCTCCCTAATCCAGTTCACATAATACAATTATAGTAAATATGTTTGGTCACTATTTGTAGGTAAGTCGATATTATTTGTCAAAACGTTGATTTATTTTTATTGCTTTACATACTCCTTACTTCCCCTTAAACCCTCGATATAAAGCAGTTCGTAACTCTTGTTTGTATTCTTCGATGTCTGGCATATCGAGTTCTTCTGCTAGCCTGATAGCTAATTCAATATCATACGGTACTCGTACGAATTGGATGGAAAAGCTCGCTGCTTCTTTGTCATTGTAAATCCCTTCAAAGATTAAATAGGAAGCTTGTGTAATTTCAAGAGGATTTCCAACACTACCAGCATTACATAACGTTTTGCCTCTAAAATTTTGAACGAACGCTTGGTGAACATCACCGTAGCAAACGACATCTGGTTTTCTTTCCCCTTCTATATTCTCTGTGAGATCACTATTTTCGAACATACTAACACGCTCTTCTCTTGAAGCGTGTGGTTGAATTCTTTCATATAAACTTCTTGGTGAAGCGTGGAACATACGAATGAGTTTGCCGCTCATAAAAAATTCGATTGAAAATGGTAAGCTTCTTAAATAATCATTTTGTTCTTCCGTTAATTGTTTTTGATGCCATTTTAACGCTTCAAATTCAGTCGGTTTTGTAATAAAATCATCCCAGTTTCCCATTACTACTACTTCACATTCTTTACGAATGATTTCAATCACTTCACTAGAATGAGGTCCTTTTCCGACTAGATCTCCAAGACAAATAATGCGTTCGATTCCTCTCAATTTAATATCTTGTAGTACAGATTCTAGAGCCGGAATATTACCATGTATATCTGAAATTATCGCTATTTTATCCACATAAATCCCTCCATTACTTATTGTTTATTATATCCTCATGTTGTGATTGATACCATTTTGGAATATAGGATGAAAAATGATTATGATCTTCTATAATTCGGTTTAATCTCTCTTTCATATCATCTACTAAATGTGGCGTACTTCGGTTTGTCCATACGATATCCGCTGGGAATGTCATCGCTGCATATAATGAATACAGTTTCCAAAAGTGGAGTGACGGATCGCCTCCGTAATAACCGTGAACTTGTCCAACAGCAAATGGTTTGCTTATTCTTGTAGTAAAAATCGCTACGTTATAAAAATCGTGTATTGGATCGCCAAAATCATATCCACTAAAATCGATAACGATAAATTCATTATTATGAATCATACTATTTGCTGGGTGGTAATCATCGTGTAAAAATGTGATAGGACGATTTTTCAATAAGTCTTTATGATCCTCTACAAAGGTTGATACTGGCTTCATATCAAGAAAGTCTACCTCAAAGTCTGCTAATGCCTTCAAGTATCTCTCGTACTTGTTCCACCGAAACGTTTCCCACGAATCAATGACATTCTCTTTTTCTATTGCATGAATTCTCTTTAAAACTTCTCCAGCTCTTTTCCCCGCAGCATATTGCTCTTTCACCGATAACTTACCTAAACTTTCTTCTCCATTTACACCTTGGGTCCATTCAAATATTTGAACACATTTATTTAATCCCTCAAGTTTTATGAAATGAATTAACTTCGGCGTTGGAATATGTAATAACTCTAATTGTTTCATATACATATATTCTTCTTGTTTTCGTTCAAAATTAGCAGAATCACACACTTTGACAAAATACGTTTCTCGATTCTCTAATTCAACTTTATATTTCTCTTCATTTGAAAACCCTTTTGTAATAGCTGTACATTTTACAATACGTGACCACTCTAGTTTTCTTTCTATCTCTGTTAATATCTCTTCCACACACTCACCTCTATCAATATACGTACAAACTACCTAACACTTCATACTCTCGTTTCTTTTCTCCTTTAAACTCCACTGCAAATGGATATTCGCCCTGGTTCTTCAGGCGATCTTGAACTAGCCCTTCCCCAATCGGTTCACAAAACTGCACATGAATATCTCCAAACACTACACTTTGACACTCAGCATTCCATTTTTCATTTTTCACAACTGAGCTTGTAGATAGTCCCATTACTTCTTTCCATTTCCGTACCGTTTCTCGAACATTTTTCACCGCGTAATGAATCGTTTCAATTTGTTGTACTTTGTTTTTATGTTCCGTGATCGTTCCAATGTTACGTAAATCATTTCTTCTTTCTTCGTCCGTTTCATTCCACTGTATAAAGAAAGGTAATTTCGGTTCGTTCTCTTCTTGCTTAACAAATAACATTTTCCATTCTAAAAGTCGGCCATCTTTTCTCATGCGTTTCCCTTCAAATGGCCCTATCGTATGTAAGCCGTGTTTACTAAAATTAACTGCGAGTTCCTCAATTTCATCTGTTCGGATTGCGATTTGTAGCATTCCTTCTCCATTTTGTAGTTTCACCACTGTTTCTTGTACTAATGGATTTTCTGCTTCTTTCACTTTTTCTTCATGTTGAACTGCCAGAAATTCTATGTATGATAAATCAAAATAACTTAAACTATTCCAAGTACCCCAAGTAGTATGCTCTCCGCCTAATACAGTATGAAATCCAAGTTCCTGCATTTGTTTTGCCGCTTCCTCCGGTGTACCATGAACTGCGTGAACAAGATGATCAAATCGTAACATGTCTCTCTCCCCTTTCTCTCCATCCTTTTATTGTATATTTTATTTTTCTTTCATTCAATTCAAAAACTTTAAAACCCAGTTGATTTATACGATTAATATGTATTATAATGAAACAAATTTAATTATTGCTGATTGGAAAAACCAAAGGCACTTTTCTCATACGGGAAAAGTGTCTTTTTCATTTATTATTACAGGGGGATTATTTATGCAGAAATTAATTGTCTTTGCTATTATTGGATTTTTCGCTCAATTGATCGATGGAGCACTTGGAATGGCGTATGGGGTAACGTCTACTTCACTATTATTAATGTTTGGTATTGCACCAGCTGTAGCTTCCGCATCGGTTCATTTAGCTGAAGTCGTTACAACTGCAGCTTCCGGCGCATCTCATATCAAATTTGGAAACGTTGATAAATATACAGTTTCCAGGCTTACATTACCTGGGGCAATCGGCGCATTTGTTGGGGCATGTTTTTTAAGTAATTTGCCTGGAGATGTAATCAAACCGTACATTTCAATATTTTTATTCACTTTAGGGGTTTATATTTTATTACGATTCATCATTCAAAAACAAATTGTCACTTCAAATAAGCGTATATCTGCAAAACAACTTGTGCCGCTTGGTTTATTCGCTGGATTCGTTGATTCAACTGGTGGCGGTGGTTGGGGGCCGATTACGACACCCGTTCTTCTAGCAAGAGGAAATGAAGCTAGAAAAGTTATTGGATCTGTAGATACGAGTGAATTTCCTGTTTCACTCGCTGCAACAATCGGCTTCTTCATCTCACTTGGCTGGGAACAAGTAAGCTGGGTTTGGGTATTTGCGTTAATGCTTGGCGGTATTGTCGCAGCTCCAATTGCTGCATGGTTAGTCCGCATCGTTCCACCCCATTTACTTGGTGTATTAGTTGGTGGTCTTATTATCTTTACGAATATTCGCACACTGCTTACTACATTTAAAGTGGATCCAACTATTATTTCACTTTCTTACGTTGCAGTTGGTCTTGTCGTTATTATTTCACTTTTCATTGCTGTCCGTAATCATTCCAATCGTTCTAACGTATCGACAGTCAGCTATCCGAAAGATCAAAAACAAATGCTACCATAATTAATAAAAATACCGCCCCATTTACTTCGAGCGGTATTTTTTATTTTTCAATCTTCCAATTTATCATCGTTTCAGTACTATTCACTCTTTTCATATGTAATTTCTCTAATACACGAATGGAGCTATAGTTTTCAAAGAGTGTTTCAGCTATAATCGTTTCCACTTCTCCTGTTTGAAAAGCCCACTTCATTAAATCACTAACAGCTTCTGTTGCATACCCTTTATTCCAATATTTCTCAATAAATCCGTAACCAATTTCTACCGTATGTTCCTCGTTTGGTTTCCCTTTAAACCCTATATCCCCTAGTACGATTTTATCTTCTTTCCGAATGACATACCACGCGCCCCAAGGTAATAAAGCTTCGTCTTGTTTTACACTTTCTACATGCCCTGAAATATGCGGGCCGCTATTGTATCCTTGATTCTTCGCAATTTGAACCCATTCTTCCGTACACGGGATAATATGTAATCTTTCCGTTTCTAATTTCATAACGATGTCCCCTTTTTAATTAAACAGTACTTCGATTTTACCACAAAAAGAAAGAATATTCACTCTTTTGATTTACACATATGTTTTTTCTTTGAAACAAAATAAATGAAGTAATCACCTTTAATAGTTATGTCGAATTATATTTTCTGAATTTTCTTTCGCTTTTAAAGGGTTTTTCATTATTTTTTGCGAAACATTTGTATAACAATTTTTTTCTTTATTTATTGTTACATAACAGTAGGTTCGGGTGGAGTTTTGCAAGCGTTTCCTATACAATAACCGATATTTTTTGACTTTTCCTAACAAAATCCCTTGCAATATATTCAGAAAATCATTACAATTGCCATATATTAAAAATCATAGCAATGAATAAATCCTCATCAATCCGATGAGGTAGAGGTTGCAACTTTTAAGAGTAGAACGGCCGAGACACAGAGAATGTCACCGACTCCGTTTGAAAGGAAAAGTTGCCGAAGTTTATATTTCATCTCTGGAAATATGAGCTGGGGCTGTCTCCGAAAGGAACAGAACTGTCACGTTTACAAAATTACCGTGTAGACGTGGGGTGCTATCTTAACGGAAGGGTATGATGGGGGTGGTTATTTGTGAAACGTTCCGCCTAATTCTTTTGGCGGTTTTTTGTATTTTTCTCCCCCGCTCCTTCCTATCTTACTAGAAAAGGAGTGTTGAACATGAATAGCGCAACGAATCAAGCTACCTCTAAAAAGCAAACTACACAAGGACAAGGTGAATTAAAACGCGGATTAAAATCTCGTCACCTTACGATGATTTCTCTCGGTGGTACAATCGGTACCGGATTATTTCTTGCCAGTGGTGGTGTTATCCATTCAGCTGGTCCTGGCGGTGCATTAGTCGCATATGCCGCAATTGGAATTATGGTTTATTTTTTAATGACAAGCTTAGCAGAACTCGCAGCTTACATGCCTGTTACTGGCTCTTTTAGCACTTATGCAACAAAATTTGTTGATCCATCACTTGGTTTTGCACTTGGATGGAACTATTGGTATAACTGGGCGATTACGATCGCTGCTGAACTAGCGGCCGTAACATTAATTATGAAATTTTGGTTCCCAGATACCCCTTCTCTTATTTGGAGTGGACTTTGCTTAGCTATTATTTTTCTCTTAAACTATTTATCTGTTAAAGGTTTTGGTGAATCTGAATATTGGTTCGCACTTATTAAAGTAGTTACTATTATTATCTTTTTAATTGTCGGCTTTATGATGATTTTTGGAATTATGGGCGGCGAAGCTGTCGGTTTTAAAAACTTCACTGTTGCAGATGCACCATTTAATGGCGGTATCATGGCAATTATCGGTGTATTTATGGCTGCTGGTTTCTCATTCCAAGGAACTGAATTATTAGGAGTGGCTGCTGGTGAAACTGCTGATCCAGAACGCAATATTCCAAAAGCAATTCGTTCTATCTTTTGGCGCATTATATTATTCTATATTTTAGCAATTCTCGTTATCGGTTTATTAATTCCTTATACGACTGATAGCCTTGCAGCAAGTGATGTAACAGTAAGTCCATTTACACTAGTATTTGAAAAAGCGGGCGTTGCCTTCGCTGCTTCTGTTATGAACGCTGTTATTTTAACTGCAGTACTTTCTGCTGGTAACTCTGGAATGTATGCATCAACTCGTATGCTTTGGGATTTAGCTCGTCAAGGAAAAGCACCAAAGTTCTTAGGCAAATTAGATAGCCGTGGTGTACCTGTTAACGCATTAATCGCAACATCAGTTGTTGGTAGCATTGCTTTCATCGCTTCTTTATACGGTGACGGTGTTGTATACATTTGGTTATTAAATGCTTCTGGGATGTCAGGATTTATTGCTTGGGTAGGAATTGCTATTAGTCATTACCGTTTCCGAAAAGCTTATGTTGCACAAGGGAAAGATTTAAAAGATTTACCATATAGAGCAAAATGGTTCCCGTTCGGTCCAATCTTTGCATTTACACTTTGTGTTATCGTTATTTTAGGACAAAACTACGGAGCATTTATGGGAGCATCTATCGATTGGAACGGTGTACTCGTTTCTTACATCGGTTTACCACTCTTCTTAGTACTGTGGTTAGGATATAAATTTACTAAGAAAACGAAAGTAATTCCACTTGATAAATGTGAACTAAAATAAAATAAAATAAAATAAAATAAAATAAAATAAAATAAAACGAGCAAACAAATTTGTTTGCTCGTTTTTTATTGCAATTCATCTCCCTTCCCTATCGCCACTGTTTTTGCGATAATAGAGGAAATATACATAAAGGTTGGGATTACATGAACATTCGTATTACTGATGAAGCAAAAGCTGCTATACATAGATTAGAACGTGAAGACAAAAAGATTATTCGCATTAGAGGGACGATGACAAACTCTTGTAGCATTTTCGTTGATGTCGATTTAATTTGGGATACATATAATGCGGATGATGTTGTATATGAAGATGCACATCTTATCGTACAAATGGATTCATTCACGACAGATTACACTGGTGATACTGTGAAACTTGATTATAAAACGACAGGTTTTAGTATTACGACTCCTAGTGAGACTTTGGTGTATGGATTGTCGATTAAAAAATAAACATTGTTTTTATCTGACCAATGGGGTGAAAAAATGGGTAAATATGTTCCGTTAAAATTTTTATTCAACAAAGAATTAGCAGAAAAAATGGTTGATTCTATTTCTAAACATGCTCCTAATTTCTCTAAGAAAAACTTTGTAGATTCTGTAACGAGTAAAGTTGAAAATTTAGAGTTGAAACAACGTATAGAAGTAATAGCAGATGAATTACACTATGCATTACAAAAAGATTTTAATGAAGCAATACATATATTACTGAAAACATTGGGGCCAGAAAACACAACAGAAGTAGGCACATTTACAAATGGTTATATGTACATGCCTATTACAAAATACGTTGAAAAATATGGGCTTAACGATTTTGAATCCTCTTTCAACGCAATGTATGAAATAACAAAAAGGAATACTGCTGAATATGCCATTCGGCCTTTTCTTGAAAAATATCATGAAGACACACTAGACATATTACAACAGTGGATTCATGACGAAAACAGCCACATTAGGAGATTAGTTTCCGAAGGTACAAGACCGAGGCTTCCTTGGGCTAAAAAAATTGGAGCTCTGAAAGGTGACTTTAGAAATAATTTAAAGCTTCTTGAGCTATTAATGAATGACACTTCTAAATATGTCCAAAAATCAGTAGCCAATCATATTAACGATATTACAAAAGAAGATAAAGAACTCGTTTTTCAATGGTTACAACAATTACGCGATAACAAACTTCCTGTTAACCCTTGGATTATAAAACATGGGTTAAGAACGGTGATAAAAAATGGTACTTTACCAAATGATTTTTCTTTTTAAGTATTTTAAACAAAAACACTTATGCTTCAAAAATGAAGTATAAGTGTTTTTTCTCTTTAAAACATTATCCCTGCCTTAAAATATTTTGAAACATTTCCGGCTTACTTTGTTCAAAGCTCTCTATTAATTCTTTTCCAAATATCGTTATACTCTTCTCCCAAGGATGACCTAAATACCCCCACTTAAAGTCCTTCTGAATAAAGAAGTAGTAATCTCCATTTGGAAAAATCGGGATTGTCCACTCATCAAATTCATTTCTATCGAACTTTAAATGTGGATTTACCCAGTAACACTCATGTTGCCAATCAAGTGCCATTATATATTCATTCGATACTGTATTCTCTTTTAAAACTAGTAATGCTTTTTCTTCCAGATCGTCATATACATTTAAATCTATCGATTCTCCAAAGTAATGAGAAATATCATATGTTATAAAAGGACTTGGCACCTTAAATGATGGGAATATAGAAACACTTGGTAAAAACTCAAGCTCACTATATATCCTATCCCATATTTGGTCATACTCTCCGTCTGTAAATTCCATCCAATTTTTCATTAAACAACTGCCTTCCCTTATAATTTCAAAGGATTTCCTCTTGGTTATCTCGAATATATAAATAACTATTCTCGCAAGGAGCGAATTTGTATGAATCTATTTGAACACGAAACGTAAAACCGCTTCATTTTAATAAGAGGTCCTCCCTTTCTCTTTTCTTACTATATCATTCATTAACGAAATAGGAGGACATAATATGAAACGTGATTCATTATTTTCGACATTATTAGAAAGTGCAAAGACAAACTTTAGTGGCTGGGATTTTTCTTTCATTTCAGAAACTGGCCGTATGAATAGCGAGCCTTTATCATGGTCGTACGGTAGCACAGCCTTCCAGCTTATGCAACGTGCAAAATCAATGCTAGATATGGGAACTGGCGGCGGAGAGTTTTTATCTATGTTACAACCGTTCCCGTCAACTATTTATGCGACTGAAGGCTACGCACCAAATGTACCAATTGCTCGAAAGAAATTAGAACCTTTAGGAGTTACAATCGTAGAAGTTACTGATGATACTGCTTTACCATTTCAAGATAGTCAGTTTGATTTAATTGTCAATCAACATGAATCCTATTCTGCTTCTGAGGTGAAAAGAATTCTTTCTACAAATGGGATATTCCTTACTCAACAAGTCGGTGGTCTTGATTGTGCGGAACTTAATGAGCAGTTTGGCACACCACTGAATAGCGAATTTTCAAGTTGGTCACTCAAAATGGCATGTAATGAACTAAGGGAGAATGGATTTACTATTTTAGATGCGAAGGAAGAGTTCCCTCTTCAGCGTTTTTATGATGTCGGTGCTGTTGTTTATTACTTAAAAGCAATTCCGTGGCAAATTCCTGATTTTATAGTAGATAGCTATACCGAGGAATTGTATCGCATACATGAAATTATCTTACAAAAGGGATATTTCGATGTGAAGCAACACCGCTTTATTATTAAAGCAAATTATGAAGAGTGAAATTGGAATTAGCATTCCTTGTAAAAAGCCAAATTCCCATAAAGAATTTGGCTTTCTCTTCGTATTTTAACGTTTCTTCTCTTATTGAGAAACGAGATATTTTTCATTTCGTTTTTTCGTATCATCTTCTGTCAAAAGTGTAGTTGTGTAATCAATAATATTCCGATTATCATATGTGAATGTATGCTCTAAATTGTTTTCTTCTTTTAATACTCTTGGTAAATATCTTTGCAAATTGCTAACTACACCTCTATTATCACCATCTAATATCCAATCAATTGACTTCCATTCTAATATACCTTCATCCGTACTTAATGGTGTATCCATATGCTCTCCACCTGGCAAATCAGCAAGGAATACATACATGCCCTCACTACCACGAGGCTCATCCTTTTCTTTAAAAATGACATTCCCCTTATACGTTACACTTTGCAGCTCTATACCCGTTTCCTCAAACGTTTCTCTAATTACACCTTCATATGGTGTTTCATTATCCTCTATTTTTCCTCCGACACCATTCCACATTCCCATTGTCGGCTTTTTGTTTCTATTTAATAGAAGTATGTTATCCCCTTTTCTAATGAAACATATTGTGTATTTATACATACCATCATTTCCTTTCTGTTTCCCAACTTTTTTAAATCTAAATTGTATTTTTCACGCATGTAAGCACCTCACATAATATACAGTACAACTTTCATACGTAAAAACTTTACGTCAAACGAAAGAATCCTTTTGAGAAAGGAGAATTCAACATCGATAACATAGGAAATGAATTTTTAAAACGCTTTTATGATAGCAATGTATGGCCAAACGGTACAAACTGGATCGGTGTTCCCATTTGCAAACTTCCCTCTGACCTTTTCTTATATCAAGAAATTATTTACGACTTACAACCGGATTTAATTATTGAATGTGGGACTTTCCACGGTGGTAGCGCACTTTATTTAGCTTCTATTCTAGATTTAATAGGAAAAGGTCACGTTCTTACTATTGATATAATGCCGCAACCAAATCGCCCATCACATAATCGGATTACGTATTTAACAGCTTCTTCTGTTTCTGTAAGTGCTGTCCAAACTATTTTAAGTATGCGAAAACCTGACGATGTTACTTTAGTTATTTTAGATTCCGATCATAGTAAAGAACATGTATTAAAAGAATTGCAATTATATAAATCAATTGTAACTACTGGTAGCTACATGATCGTCGAGGATACATGTATTAACGGAAATCCTATTCTTCCTGATTGGGGCCCTGGTCCGATGGAAGCTGTGGAAGAATTTTTAACAAAAAATAATAATTTCATAATAGATGAGACAAAGCATAAATTTTTCATATCATTTAATCCGAATGGTTTTTTGAAGAAAATAAAATAACTAGACTAAACTAGTCTAGTATTTTCATTTTCGAAAAAGGATAGTACACAAATTCCACTTTTCCTATTATATTATCTTCTTCAATATAACCTAAACCATTTCGACTATCCTTACTTTGTTCACGATTGTCTCCCATTACAAATAACTTATTTGGCGGAATCTTTGTCTTTTGAAAATTGTAAAACACTTGTGTATTGTTATATAAATCTTTATTTATATAAGGTTCATCTTGCTTTTTGTCATTTACGTATACAGTTCCATTCGTTATGTTAATTATGTCACCAGGAAGTCCTATTACGCGTTTCACATAATATTTCGACTCATCCTCTTCCTTAATAATGACAATTTCTCCGTGCTGTAAGCTAGAAAAATGTACAGCAGCTTTATTTACAAATACGTAGTCTTCTTCATGTAAAGTCGGCTGCATCGATTTTCCTTCCACCTTACATAAAGTAAAAGACTGGTACGTTACTACCATAACAAATATAAATAGTATGTATTTTCCCCAACCTCTCTTAATCTCCTCTTTCATATCTATTCCCACCTTATCAAAACACTTTTCAATTCAAAAATATATCACTGCACCTGTTCATTTGCGCAGTGATATACTACAATTTGAATTTCATTTTACTGTGCCGTACTCGGCTGTTGTGCTACTGGGACTAGACTTACACCCGATCGCTGCGCTTTTAAATCAAAATACGCATCCAAAATCTCTTTACCAATTGCAGAATTAATACCTGATTTATCATTATTCACCCATGGCACAACAACAGAAAAAGCGACTTCCGGATCAGCGTCATATGGTGCATACCCGGCGAGAGTTAAATTATAACATTTTTTTCGATAGTTGTTTTCATCTCTTCCAATATCACTCTCTCCACCGTACACTGTCTCTGCTGTTCCTGTTTTTCCAGCCGGTTTATAAGGTAATCCTTTAAAAGTTCCAGTACCGGTCCCATCTAACTCTTGGAACACCCTTCTAAATCCTTCTTTCACATGATTTATATATGAAAGATCCATATCCACTCGATTTAACACGACTGGTTCCATCGATTGCATAACTTTTCCGGCTTCCTCTGGTCTATTTGGTTGCTCTCTAATTTCTTGTACAATTTGTGGTTTCATTCGGTAACCACCATTTGCAATCGTTGAGATATATTGAGCAAGCTGCAACGGTGTATATGTATCATATTGTCCAATCGCATAATCAAGTAAAAAACCAGGTATATTATCAGTTCTACCCATTTGACCAATCGATTCATTTGGCAAGTCAATACCAGTTGGCACACCTAAACCAAATTGTCTAAAGTAATAGCGCATTTTATTGAATGTTTCTTGTTTAACATCTAACGGGTTGTTTGGTACATAATCAATACCTGCCATTTTTAAAGCTGTATTAAACATATATACGTTCGATGAAACTTGCAAAGCTCTTAAATCATCAATATCTCCAAAGTCTTTCCAAGATTTCTTCGGCTTCGAACTTCCTTTAAAGTACATTGGCGCATCAAAGAAATGCGTATATGGCTTAATCGCGCCTGCTTGATATCCAGCTAATAACGTAGCTCCTTTCACCGTCGACCCTAACTCATAAGAGCTTATCATCGTTCCTAAAGCGTAGTCTTCTATTTGCATACCGCCATCTTTATTTACAATTTTCTTGCCTGCTAATGATAGAATTTGACCATTTTTCGGATTCATCATAACGACGAATGCACGATCCATCATAGGTTCAGAAGAATGGAATGCCCTTAAATTCCTTTCAAGACTTTCCTCCACCTTTTTCTGTAAATCCATATCAACTGTTAACATTAAATTATTTCCACTTTTTCCTTGTGTCACTTTTTCAGTCCGAATAATATTTCCAGCTCTATCAGTAATATTTTTAGACTGTTCTTTCGTTCCATGCAACACATCTTCGTATTGTTTTTCGATGTAACTCTTACCAATACGATCATTTCGGTTATAATCTCGTACTAAATAGTAGTCTAATTGTTCCCTTGGTAATCCTTCATTCTCACTCGAAACACTACCAAGTACAGAACGTAGTATTTTGTCATTTGGGTATTCGCGCTCCCAATCCACAGTCGTATCTACGCCTGGCAAAATCGATAGTCTTTCACTCACTACTGCATATTCATTTTGACTTACATCTTTTTTGACGATTTGTGGCGTCATTTTATATCCCGCATTCATTTTGCTTTTAATTGCTAGTACTTCTATATCCTCTTTCGAAAGCTCGTTTAGTTCTTCTTGTGTAATTCTTTCTCGTCTCAACTCTTCTACTTTTTTATCTAATTCTTTTCCTTCAATCTCCTGTTTCCTAAATTTACTCTCATCTTCTTTCGTTACTTTTGTTGCTGCACGCTTTTCGTTTAACTGCATCCAAAAATCTTTTTTATCTGTCTCTGTTAACTTGTCCATATCTTCTTGTGGCATTTCAATTAGCTTTGCTAAATTTCTTGCCACTATTAAAACCTCTTTTGAGTCCACTCCTTTCATTTTCGTATATGTAACTGTTCGTAACGGTTTATTATTTACAATAACTTTCCCTTCCCGATCAAACATCTTCCCTCTCGGAACTGGAGTACTCACTGTTACATCTTCCTTTTTATTCACTTCATTTCGATACGTTTCTCCGTCAATAATTTGTACTTTACCTAATTGAATAATAATAGCTGAAAATAAAAGAAAAACGATAAAAAATAGTACATTTAACCGAAACGGAATATGAGTCTTTTTCTTTTTCGACTGTTTCTGCTTCTCCTTTTTCTGTCTCATTTTGCTCCCTCGCTTCATTCTATTAACATTTCTGCGCAAAATCATTATGTATCAAATTTATTTATATGATATATATAGAATTTTATATTAGTTACAAAGGAAAGAAAAGATTTAATTTTCAGTTTTTGTATTTTGCACCCTATTTATTACCATTCCCTTAATACGTAATTACATGAATATAATGGATACAAAAAACTGAGGTGGACATCATTCACCTCAGTTTCTTTACGAAAACAAAAACTTATTTAATCGAAGATAGCCCTTGGGCAAATTCACCAATCTTTTGTTGAAAAACATAATTAAAGTTATATTCTTGTCCTGTTCGTTCTTCATTTACTAAAATGGTTGTTGCCCCTATTTCTCTTTTGGCGATTTCTGGGAACGAAGCGACAGGTTGCACTTTTAATGACGTTCCCATAACGATAAGTACATCTGTTTCATATAAACGTTTAATCGCATTTTGATATTGCGGCAATGTATCTCCGTATAAAACAACGTCTGGATTTAAAATGAAATTACACTTCCCGCAGCGCGGTACTTCATGATCAATCATATATTGTAAATCATATCCCGCTTTACACTTCGGACAATGTGCTGTTTGAAGTGTTCCATGTAAATCAATGACATGTTTACTACCACTTAATTGATGTAAACCGTCAATATTTTGCGTTAAAATCGTAATATCTTTCCCTTGTTCTTCTAATTCAGCTAAAAAGCGATGTCCACGATTTGGTTTATATTGATGAAACGTATTAATTTGAAATATTTCTTTATAATGCTTCCAAAACTCTTTCGGACTTCTGTTATAGTATCCCCTTGATAAATACATCTCCACATTCGCATCAGCATACAATCCATTTGCTGAACGAAAATCTGGGATACCACTTTCCGTACTTGCACCAGCACCTGTTAACACTGTAATTTTCTTCGCTTGTTCTAAAATTGAACGTACTTCTTCAAATTGTTGCACAAAAATCACCTCTATGTATATTGCTATACTTATTATATCAGTTGTTTACAGGAGGTGTTATCCGATTCGTTTTATTTAATGCGTTGTACCCCCAATTTCCACGATATCCACCTCAACCGTCGTCGTTACCTCAACTGCCAATTCTATCCCTTTACTAATAGTAGAAAGTGACATACTCGGTTGCCCTGGATAATTGCTCGCTTGTTCTGGTAAAAATGGAATATGAACAAACCCGCCTTTTATTTTCTGATCATGTTTCTCCAGTTCATGCATAAGGCCATAAAAGATATGATTACAAACGAATGTACCTGCCGTTTGTGAAACGGAAGCTGGTATGCCTTCTTCTTGAAGTCTTTTTACGATTGCTTTCATCGGAAGCGTAGACCAATAGGCAGCCGGTCCTTCTTCTACAACTGGTACATCTACCGGCTGATTCCCTTCATTGTCAGCAATTCTTGCATCATCAATATTAATTGCGACACGCTCTATCGTAATATCTGGTCTGCCCCCAGCTTGTCCGATACATATAATCATTTCAGGATTTAGTTCTTCTATATATTCTTTTAAAACTTTTATTGATTTATGAAATACAGTTGGTACTTGTTTACTAATAATCTTGTACTCTCCAATTGTTTTTTCATGCAAACTTTTTGCTACTTCCCAAGCTGGGTTGATGCTTTCTCCGCCGAACGGATCAAATCCTGTTAATAATACTGTTTTCATATTTTCCCCTCCTAATTAGAAACGATATACAAGGCCGTACATAATAAACATATTGATAATAAAAATTGATAGAGCGATTGGTACTTGTGCTTTAATAACTGCATTTTTATCTTTCAATTCTAAAAGCATTGCCGGTACGATATTAAAGTTTGCTGCCATTGGAGTAAGCAGCGTTCCGCAATATCCAGCAAACATACCTAGTGCTGCCATAATTGCTGGGTTTCCTCCGTGCATTTGCACAATTAAAGGTAAGCCAATTCCTCCAGTAATAACGGCAAATGCTGCAAATGCATTCCCCATTACGACTGTAAATAGCATCATTCCTAAACAATACGCCATAACAGCAACGAACGGGTACTCTGTCGGTAACACTTGTCCGACTAAATCAGAAACGACTTGCCCAACGCCAGACTTCGCGAAAATACCGCCAAGTGCTGCTAACATTTGTGGTAAAATTACAGCCCAACCGACAGCTTGTAATAGTCTGCTTCCTTCTTGAACAGGCGTTGTTATTTTCGATTTTGTAATACGCATCGCCGCAACGAATGCAAGTAATGCTCCTAGCGCTAATGCTACTAACGTTACTTTATCCGGATCAACAAGTGAGACATTTCCCCATTTGATTTTCCCTAACGTTAATGTACCGATAATTGTAAAAATAGGAATTAATAGTGCAGGCATAAAAATTTTATTTTTCAATTTCTCAGCATGTTTCACACGTTCTTGTACTGGAATTTCTTTCTCCTCTGATTTTGTTACTTTGTTTAGTGAAGCTAACACGACCATAGCGAGTACAATACAGCCAACGTAAAACGAAGGGATTACATTTCCGAATAAAAATGTAACTGCAAATAACGCCCAAAATAAGCTAGAACCAAATCGATTTGGATGTTCACGATCAAATGCAATACGAACAGCGATAAAGGCAACGATTATACCTAATACGTAATAGATTGTATCCATTGTGATGATGTTCATTTTATATTGCCTCCTTCTCTTCTTTTTCTTTTGATTCCATCGTTTTCGCTATATACTTATCAAACCTTCTAAATCTAATCCAGCTTACAATAAGGGCAGATATCGCAGTTGGAATACCCCAAAGTGCCATATCCCATACACCAACATGCATTCCTACTGAATCGAAGAACCCTTTCATTAGTAAAATGGCACCAGTTGCGATGAAAATATCTTCTCCGAAAAACCAAGCTGTGTTTTCCGCGGCTGCTGCGTTTGCTTTAATCTTTTCTCTTAATTTTTCAGGGAGTTTACCGTATTTACCCTGCGCAGCTCCTTCTGCCATTGGTGCAACAAGCGGTCTTACTGTTTGCGCATGACCACCAATATTTAGTCCAAGTGCTGCTGATGATTCTCTTATCGTAAAATATGACATTAATACTTTTCCAGTTGTAGCGCCTTTTGATTTCGTTATAAGTGCTTCTGCTCTTTCTTTTAAACCGTAACGCTCTAAAATTCCGATTACCGGTAAAGTTAGTATAATAGGCATAGACATATATCTATTTTCTATGAAAAATTTACCGAACATGCTGATGACATCATAAAAGCTTAATCCTGAAACCATACCAGTAACAATACCTGCAACCATAACTACTAAAAGTGTATTTAATCTAAATAAAAAACCAACTGCAACAAGTAGTATCCCGATTAATTTAATCATTCTATCACTTCCCCCATTTTTTATTTCGGTGCACAAATAGAAACACCATTAAGTTCGAATGTTCTGTATATTTTTTTCGCAAATTGGACTGCTTTCTCCCCATCACCGTGTAAACAGATCGTTTTCGCCTGAACTGTTACTTTCTCTCCGCTCACCGCGTTTACATAGCCTTCTTTCACCATTTGAAGCACTTGCTTTATCGCTTCGTCTTCATTTTTTATAAGTGCATTTTCTTCTGTCCGGCTTGTTAACGTTCCATCTTGCTTATACGTACGATCTGCAAAAGCCTCTTGTACGAGCGTTATATTATATTTTTCTGTTGCCCTTATAAAAGCCTCACTATTTGCTAATCCGTAAAGTAATAGATTTGGATTGATATGATAAATTGCCTTTGCGATTGCATCTGCAATTTCTGAATCAATTGCCGCCATATTATATAAGGAACCGTGCGGTTTTACATGTTGCATTTTCCCGCCTGCCGCTTTAACAAATCCGTCTAATGCGCCAATTTGATATAAAACATAATCGTATACTTCACTTGCTGAAACATGCATGTTCCTTCTTCCAAATCCAATTAAATCAGGAAATCCAGGGTGTGCCCCTATTGCTACGTTTTGCTGCAGAGCTTTTTCAACCGTTTGCCGCATAACAGACGGATCACCAGCATGAAAACCACAAGCAACGTTTATAGAGGAAACGAACGGAAGAATTTCATCATCATTTCCCATTTTATAAGCTCCAAAACTTTCTCCTAAATCACAGTTTAAATCGATTGTATTCACGATGTTTTCCTCCTAATGTCAGCTTCGTAAAGCGATGAATTTCTTTAATAGACTCATACTTGTTTCCTGCTTTATATATAATTGCGCAGCTTTTTCCATAGTTATTTTTTCAAAAGTTACATAGTCTCCTGGTTTCAGCTGCGCTAGAAGAGGTAAATCCACTGAAACTACATTTCCAATTCTCGGATAACCACCTGTCGTTTGTCTATCCGCCATTAATATAATAGGCTGTCCACCATTCGGTACTTGAATTGTTCCGAATGTAACGGGACTCGATAAAATTTCTACCTCTTCCACTCTATTTAAAACATCTCCGTCAAGCCTATATCCCATGCGATCAGCATAATTGGATACTTTATACTCTTTCGAAAAAAACGACTTTATACTTTCTTCTGTAAATTGATCATATTCAAAGTCTGTTATGACGCGAAGAATAGGATGCTTCTTATATTTTGGTAAAGCATCGCTGCAAATTGCCCACTTCGTTTTTATACGCTCTTCTTCTTGTAAGTTTTGAATGAAACGATTCGCAACTTCTGCCCCTGTACCAATTTGAAAATAATCTCCTTTTTTCAGCATTCTCCCTTCAATACCACCAAGAGCAGCACGTATGTAAGTACTTTTACTTCCCATCGTACGATCAATATTTATACCGCCCGCAAAAGTCACATATGCTCTGCAACCGCTTTTCGCTTTTCCGAGGCAAAGCATGCTTCCTTCTTCAGCTAATATAGGGCGCCATAATGGAATGCGCTCTCCATTTAATAACGGTTCCATATCTGCTCCGCCAATCGCAAGCAATGTCGTTTTCTTTATTAACAATTTAGGTCCCATTATTGTAATTTCGATTCCCGCCTCATTCTCCTCATTACCTACTAACATATTAATCATCCTGAGCGCACTTTTATCCATAGCACCGCCAACAGGCACACCGTATTGCTGATAATGAAATCTCCCTAAATCTTGGACTGTTGTAAACATTCCAGCATGCAAAACCTCTACATCCATTCTTTAGCCCCCTCAAGCGATACGTACTCTTCCTTTGTTATTGGTTTAAATCGCAAATACATACCACTTTGAATATATGTTGGTGTTTCTTCTTTTGGATTAAATAGAGAAATAGGTGTTCGGCCGATAATATTCCAGCCTCCTGGTGTTTCAAGCGGATAAATACCCGTTTGATTTCCGCCAATCCCTACTGAGCCAGGAGCGATTTGTAACCGTGGTGTTTCTTTTCTAGGTGTTTCTAGTTCTTTTGATAATCCCCCTAAATAAGGGAATCCAGGCGTAAAGCCTAACATATAAACGAAATATGTTGTTTCACTATGTATTCGAATAACATCCTCTACTTGTAATCCTTGATAATGTGCAACCTCTTCTAAATCAGGTCCATATTCTCCCCCGTAACACACTGGTATAGAAATATGTTTCACATCTCGGTTCACTTCTTCTTTATAAGAATCAGACAGCTCCCGTATATACTGGCAAACATAATCATATGGTCTTATATTTCTATCATTTTCCTTCCATACTTCGTACAAATTGTAATAAACCGCTAATGAAGTAAACGACGGAACGCATTCAACTATTCCTGCAAACGGATGTTGCTGCAGTGCTTGAAATAATCGTTGTACTTTTTCGTATATATCCATCCCAATTTCTTCACCAAATGTAACAATAATTGCTTGATCCCCTAACGCAGAAAATTTCATCCCACTCCCTCTTTCTATGCCAAAAAGCCGAGTTCTTTCGAAATGCGGTTCGCTGTTTCTTTCACTTTCGCAGTAAAATACGCAATGTTACTTTCGCTATACTCAATTGCCAATCCCGAAATACTAATGCCTGCTACAACCGTTCCATCACTTGCAAAAATTGGAGCTGCTATAGCCGCTGTATGATTTTCTAATTCAGAATAACTAATTGTATATCCAGCTTGTTTTGCCATATGTAACACTTCTAGTAAATGTTCCTTATTCACAATCGTTCCATCTGCAAACTGCTTTAAATCCGTTTCCTCTACGTACTTTCTTTTCTCTTCCTCAGAAAAATACGATAGTAAAATTCTTGGACATGCACCCGCATAAAGCGGCGCTCTTCTTCCAACCGCCGTATAAACACGTACCGGCTGAACTCCTTCCATCTTCTCAACGTAAATTGCATCATTACCATCTTGAATAATTAAATTTACTGCCTGCCCTAAACTATCTCTAAGCTCTTTCATATAAGGAATCGCAATATTTCTTACGGATAACCTTTGTGAAACAAGTTGACCAAATCGTAAAAAAACGACTCCGAGACGATACTTTCCCTTTTCTGTTTTTTGTAAAAAGTCCATTTCTTCTAACGAGCCAATTAAACGATAAACAGATGTTTTCGGCATATTCGTATGCTGAACCATCTCTGTTAAACTTAGCTCTTCATGTTCATAAAACAACTCCAAAATATCCATTGTCTTAACTGCCGTTTTATTTATACTCATCCTATCTCCTTTTAGTTCCGAATTTCGGAACTTCAATTCCGTTTTTCGAAACAAATATATAATTTAAAATTATAAAATATTCTTTCAATTCTATCAATATATTTTTCACAAACAAAAAAAGTATGGAAGAATATTTCTCCCATACTTTTTCTTTATTTTATAACGCTCTAACTTGTTTCAACGGCCAGAAAACAGCTTGTCCTTTTCCGACAATTTCATCTTCTGAAATAAATCCAAACATACGACCGTCTTTAGACACTTCACGATTATCTCCTAAAACAAATACTTGGCCTTCTGGTACTTTTGTTTTCCCTGTGATTTGTTCTAACGTAAAGTCTGGAGTTAATACACGGCCTGCTGCTTTTTCTTTAAACTCTTTTAAATATGGTTCTTCCATCGCTTTTCCGTTTACATATAACACATCGTTTTTATACTCAACTGTATCGCCTGGTAAACCAATTACTCGTTTTACTAAATCGTATCCTTCTTTTCCGTGGAAGACGATAATATCAAAGCGTTCTAATCCACTTATACTATAACCAATCTTATTCACAAGAACTCGTTCGTTATTTTCTAAAGTGGGCATCATCGATTCACCTTGTACTAATGACGGTGTAAATAAAACACCGCGAATAATAGCGATTAATACAAGGGTAAATCCTATCGTTTTAGCCCATGAGAATAATTCTTTCTTCGTATTTTCCTTCATCGTTTCTCCTCTTTCTTACGTGTTTATTGTATTATTTGAACTAATTCCTGTACTAAATTAGGATCAATTTCAGCAAAACATGATTTCCCTTCTCTTACCGCTGTGCCGACATGAGCTTGCGAAATTCCAGTTTCATCTAGCAATCGCTTTATATTTTCTTTCGTCACGCCAGCTCCAGCTACAAGCTGAATTTGACCATCGCTTACCTTTTGCATTTCTGTAAGCACCGGAATATTATCAACTATATTTCCTTGCCCACCTGAAGTTAAGACGTGAGTCACTTTATGAAACTTCTTTAAAGTTCTCATCGCTTCTACTGGATTTTCTGTGTCGTCTATTGCTCGGTGATATGTGACATTTATCCCGTCTACCACAGATAGTAAATCCGCTAATTTTTCTTCATCCACTTCATTTTGTTCGTTTAATACGCCTAATACAACACCATTTGCACCTAACTTCTGTGCGATGATAATATCTTCCTTCATCATTTCAATTTCTTCTTCCGTATATGTAAAAGACTTTGCATGCGGACGAATCATAACATGAATCGGTATATGTACTGCTTCTACCGCTTTTTTAATAAATGCATAACTCGGCGTTAAACCGCCTTCTGTATAAGATGAAATTAATTCAATTCGCTTCCCGCCAGCTCGTTCAATTCGTTTCACATCTTCTAAACATGTTGCAATAACCTCTAGCATGAGATGACCTCTTTTCGTGCTTTTTTCTTATTATACAGTAGGTGAAATAAGAAACATAGCATTCCACTATAAAACTACAAAAAGAAGAATGAAAAGAAAGATTTTTTAAATTGATAATAATTTTCATATATGTTATGTTTTTCCTCGTAACTATACATTCTTACACCCTTATAAAAGGAGGTAAATATATACTTCTTACAAAAAAACGGTTCGTTATCTCTAGTTCATTTATTGTAATTGCATTACTGTGCGCGATTACTTTTTTAACAAAACCAAATACAAAACTAGATTCCTCGACTTCAAGTATAGAAACAGAAACTATTACCCTTTCTTCAAGCAATAAAGAAGAAATCCGAACATTTCATTCATCTTCATTTAATAATTCACATATATTCAAAGGTGACACAGGCACAGGATTTGAATTTAGCGGCCTAGGTGACTTAAATATTACGATTAAAAACACTGGTACAAACAGTTTTACTTATTCAATTAAATTCAAAGAAGATCGTTTAGTCAAACACACGTTACAGCCAAGTGAAAGTAAATCCTTCACTTTACGTTCACTCATCGCCAACCCTTTACCAGGGGATTATTCATTATTTGTACATAATCAGGACGGTTCTGAAAGTAGTATGAGTCTTGAAGTACAGCCACAATAGAACAAATTAAAAAGGCTATCCTCTCATCAAAAGGATGGCCTTTTTAATTTGTAAAACGAGAACTTCCTCTCCTTTGAACAATGACATAATACACGGAATTATATCAACGATTCAACATAGCATACCAATTCACCGACAACAAAAAGTCTGCTCCAGAATGGAACAGACTTTTTATTTCTTCATTACGACCGAAACGCCGCATCCGCCAGCATAGATAGTGTTGCATCATCCATCGGCGGATTGTGTAATCCTGCTCTGACGTTTAAATAGTAACGATGAAGCGGATTTTTTTCCGATAAACTTTTTGCCCCTACGATACGCATTGCTTTATCTACAATGGCTATCGCCGCATTTGTTACGGCGTATTTCACTGCTGCTAGCTCTGCTTGTAGTGAAAGCTTATCTTCTGCTTCATCGTACTTTTTCGCAATTTGATATAAAAAGACGCGAGCTTGCATAAGCTCAAGTTCTAATTCTCCGACTAACCTTCTAACATTCGGTAATAAACTAATTGAATGATTTAAACTATTTGGCTTGTATGATTCCGCAAACTGAACTGCATAATTTCTTGCCGATTGTGCAATCCCTAAATAACACGCTGGTATATGCAATAACCAGCCAATCCCCTTTTGTTTCACTTTCGAACCTTTTACATCAGTAAAAAGGCGATTCTCTATCTCTACATTTTGTAAAATAAGATCGTGGCTAGCAGTTCCTCGCATTGAAACGCTATCCCAAGTTTCTTCAATTGATACACCTAGCGTATTCTTTGGAATGACAAACTCCCCGATTTCTTCCCGGCCCTCAATACTTGCTGAAATGATAAAATAATCAAGTACTGGTGCCATCGTCGTAAAAGTTTTCCTTCCATTTATAATCCATTTATCACCTTTTTGAACTGCTAATGTCTCTGGTTTTCCGCCTCGCGTCGGACTTCCTGTTCTCGGTTCTGTCGCTGCCCTATTAAAGAGCGCACCATTACGTACTTCCTCACAAAACCATTGGAACATCTCTGCATTCCAAGAACGATTTTCCGCTAGCTCTTTCACAATACCAATATGCCATCCAATGGATAACGCAGTAGCTCCACAGCCTTCTGCTATTTTCTCTTGAAATAAAACAAAATCATATAAAGAAATCGCATTGCCTCCTAATTCTTTTGGCAACGTTAATTTCGTATATCCGATATCTTTCAAATCATTAATATTTTCATATGGAAAAGAACCTAATTCACTTAGTTGATGCTCCCTTTCCATGAACTTCGGAATCAACTTATTTATTTGCTCAATAACTAAAGTTTGTTCTTCTGTTTCAACAAATGAGAGTGCCATACTATAATCCCCTTTATGTTCGATTCATAAACCGTTCATTTTGTCATTATGATTATATGAAGTTACCTCTCTATTGTTTCACTATTCCGATAAAAATACAATGTTTTTGAACAATAAGAAAAGTTCCTATATAAAGATAGGTTCTTTTCTTATATTAATCTCCTTTCAATGCCTTTAACGGCAAGGAAGTTACATATCCGATATACGAGAATAATTCTTTAAAAAAGAATGGGATTTCTGTATCTAATGTTTTATATGCCGACGTTGGAGTTGGTGATGCATATGCTTCAATCTTAATATGTTTTGCTATTCTCATCGCACGTTTCATATGAAGTGGATCACTTACGATTGTATAGGTGCGTATTCCATTCTCTAATCCAACTTGCTTCGCATTCTTTAAATTTTCTTCAGTGAAAAGGGATTTTGTTTCAATTAAAATATCCTCTTCTTTTACACCATGTTTCAGTGCATACACTCTAGCAGTACGTGCTTCTTCAAGCTCTGCCTCAAACTTTGTACCACCTGTGAAAATAATTTTTTTAATATTACCGTTCTTATATAAAGAAATTGCATGATTAATTCTTTCTTTAAATACAGGAGATGGTTTTCCGTTCCATGATGCTGCTCCAAGCACGATACCAGCATCTGTCTTCACTCCATCATCTGTTTTAAAGCGATAACTCCAAATATCGTAAGCTGCATAACTTACATATAAAATAATAGAACAAATCATAAGCAAGAATACTTGCAAGATTCTTCTTTTCTTACTTTTCTTATTTTCTTTCATTTATAACTGCCTCCGTACATCATCCATACTTCTATATAAAAACGTATATATCAAATCATTTTGTTTGAATTTGTTTAAAAGAAGGAATTTTTCTTGTTATATATATGTATTAAAGGGTTTTCATTTAAAATTGAGGATTATCAATTCATTTTTCGTTTGCGGTTTTCATTACGTTTGTGTAATTTATAAGTTTATTACCATACAACTACATTGTAACGAATTTTTTCTCATAATGGAATGATGAAACAAAAGTAAATAAAAGAAGTAACAGTTTTGTAAGAAAAAAGGTATATTTTTCATCTGGACGATCCATACACCTTTTTTAATATGAATTATCGTTTTTCTTTATACGACTCTAATTTTTCTAATAACCGTTCCTTTACAACTGGCCATTCACTTGCAATAACACTGTATACAACTGCATCTCTAACATGTCCGCTCGGTAATTTTCTTTCGTTTCTAAGTACACCTTCTTTTACTGCACCAAGTCTTTCAATTGCTCTTTGTGCTTTTTCATTTCTTACATCAGTCTTAATTTGCACCCTCAGCATATGTAATTTTTCAAAAGCGTACTCAAGTAACATATACTTACACTCTGTATTTATACTTGTACGTTGTACACTCGGGTCATACCACGTTTGTCCTAATTCAACTATCTTATCTTCAACTGAAATATTATATAAGCGTGTACTTCCTGCAATTTCATTTGTTTTTTGATCAACAACTACAAATGGTAAATCCTTACCTGCTCCATAAGCTTTTATCGCCTTTTGAACATATTGCTGCATATCTTGAACAGTATCCATTTTAGAGATTAAATACGCCCAAATATCTCGATTTCCTTCTACGATTGAAAACATTTTTTCGACATCATTGCTATCCATTAACCGTAACTTTGCTCTTTCGTGAATAATTTCCATTTATTACCCCTCCTCTCTTGTAACTATATCATACAAAATAATAACGTATTATTAATATATAATATATTAAACGGAGTAAAAAACTCGCTTTTCTTTAAAGCGAGTTCATTCGTTATAGAAGTATGTATGCAATCGGCGTAATAATAAGCAACGTTAAAATTGTTCTTTGCACATATAAAATAATAAGTTCAGATACTTTTAACGGAATATCTGTTGATAATATACAAGGAATTGAAGCTGAGAAGAACAATATAGATGATACCGAAACAACCGCAATAACAAACTTTGTCAAAAGTGGTGCGCTTACAACTAATAATGATGGTAAAAACATCTCTGCAATACCTACTGATGCTGCTTTAGCAGCTAGTTCTGCTTCTGGAAGTTGTAAAGCCCATGTAAATGGATAGAAAATATAACTAACCCAATCAAATATTGGCGTGAACTTTGCTAAGACGATACCAATTAGCCCTACTGACATAATCGATGGTAAAATTCCCATTGTCATAATAAATCCGTCTTTTAAATTCACTGCGATATTTTTCATAATACTTGGCGCAGATTTCGATACTTCTAATGCATCTTCCCAAGCTCGCTCTAACATTTTCTCTTTATAAACGGGCTCTGGGGACCCTTCTTTCGTAATATATGTATCTGGTTTTCTACTAAGAGGTGGGATTCTTACGGTGATAGCGGTCACGATGAATGTTACAACAAGCGTAGTCCAAAAGTACATATTCCATAAATGCATAATGTCTAATGTTTTTGCGATGATGATCATAAATGTTGCGGATACTGTTGAGAAACCTGTGGCGATGATTGCTGCTTCTTTTGTCGTATACTTTCCTTCTTTATACACCCGGTTAGTAATAAGAAGTGCAAGTGAATAACTTCCAACGAAGGAAGCAACCGCATCGATTGCTGATCGTCCAGGTGTTTTCCATAACGGGCGCATAATCGGACGACAAAACGTGCCGATAAACTCAAGCAATCCGTACCCGACTAATAACGCTAAAAATGCCGAGCCAATTGGGACGAGTAAACTTACTGATATAACTAACTTCTCATACAAAAACGGTCCAACATCTGGCGCAAAGAACCAAGCTGGTCCTACCTTCAAACAATATAATACGCCAAAAACAACACCTACTACTTTTAAAATAGAAAAACAAATATCTACAATAGATGCATTCCATTTTTTCGTATAAAATGGATAAATCGCACCAATTATCATTACAAGTAGTGCGTAATATGGTACTACAGATGGAACTGAAGTCCGAATCCACGATACGATATGATCAATCATAATAGACGAAGCACCGTTTATCGTAACTGGTACGAAAAACATAAACACCCCAACTAGACTAGCGAGTATAAACCGAAGAATAATCCCCTTCTCTCGCCCTGTCTTAATTACATTACTTTTTAATTCAATTTCATTCAAAATTCGACACCTCCTATCATCTAAATATTCTGTATAATTATATTGAATCCCTTCTTTTCCATTGAAAATTAAAAAAGTAATAATCTTACTTTTTTATTGTCAGTCTCCAAAAATTATCATATAATGTTCTTCGTAAATGTTACATATACATACTTAAAACGCATAATTTGTAACCATTTTATTTCCTTTTCTCAATTTACTCATTAAATTAACCAAAATAGAAGGAGAATTTAAAATTGAAAACAATAAAAATAGCTATGGCAAGCGCACTGCTACTTGGTGCTATCATCGCTCCATCTAGTTCTTTAGCTGTGAGTGAAACTGTAACACAAAAAAATAATGTGCAGTTGGAGATTGACGAAGACGATTACTACTATCAGTTTCCCGATGTTATTGGCTGGGCAAAGCCGTCCGTTGATTATTTAGTAAAGAAAAAAGTCTTAACTGGCTTACCAGACGGTACATTTGGACCTAATCTTGAAATCGATAGAGCTTCTGCCGCAATTATCATGGCAAAAATATTAAACTTACAAATAGACGCTTCAGCAAAACCATCATTTAAGGATTCTCAAGAACATTGGGCTACTCCTTATATTGCTGCAGTTGAAAAAGCTGGAATTATTAAAGGAGTAGGTAATGGAAATTTCGAACCTTCTGGAAAGCTAACAAGAGCTGCTATGGCTTCTATGCTTGTTCATTCATATAACTTAGACAAAAAAGCCACTGAAAAACTACCTACTGTATTCCAAGATTTAAAAGGACACTGGGGTGAAAAATCGGCCAACCTTCTTGTTGCCCTTGGTATTTCACTGGGTTATGGTGGTAGTCATTGGTATCCAGATAACACTATTACTCGTGCAGAAGCTGCACATTTAGTTGCTCGCACAGACCAATCGAAAGATAAAGAAATTAAATTAAAGCAAGTTACTATGAAACAACATTATTTTATTTATCCTGAAACCTCTCTTCATTCAGGTATACTTGCTGAATATGCACCACAAACCGTTACTGTATTCGATGAATCTGAAAACGGATGGATTAAAATTGCTACAGATCATGGTCTAAAGTGGACACCATTACAAGAGAAACAAGTATATATTGATAAAAACTTTGTTACCTTTGATAGACCGTCAAGAACAGGATATGTGGTTGGTAAATATCCCCCTCAAACTGTAACAGTCGTTGAAGAAAATAGCATCTGGTTAAAGATTCGCACTAGCAAAGGTCTTCAATGGATGAATCCATACTTAGAAGAGGGTGAAGGAAAAGAACTCACATACATACCAAAGGAATTTTTCGCTTACGATAGCCCTAATTTTTCTTCTAGAGTATCTGGAAAGTATGCTCCACAAGGTGGTATAGAAGAATTAGCTAAGACAGATGACGGATGGGTACAAATTCGTACAGATAAAGGACCAAAATGGGTAAATATGTCTTATCTCTTACGTCCAAAGCTTCTCTTAAATGTTCCTGCTATTAATCAATTGCCGGAACTACAAAAAGGAAGTACAGTTGTTTCACTGCAAATGCTTTTAGAATACTACACAGGACGTTCATTAAATAAAGTAGAATTTGCGAAGCAAATGCCATTTGATACAACGCGACGCAAGACTGATGGAAACGGAAAAGTTACAGTTTGGGGTGATCCAGACATCGGATTCGTTGGTGATGTAAGTGGAAAGAGCTATGGTTACTCTATTAACCCAGCACCATTGAAACAATTACTTGATAAACATGCAAGAGGTACAGATTTAACAGGACAGGATTTCTCTGTATTAGAAAGCTATGTACGTAATGGTAAACCAGTTGTAGCGTGGGTAGGGAACAAAATAACTTCTCCGCAACTAGAACATACTTGGCAAACACCTCAAGGAAAAACCGTAAATGGATACAGAAATGCACATACTATTATCATAACTGGTGTAGATGATCGTAACATTTACTATAATGACCCATTAGACGGTAAAAAAGACCAACCCATGGTAAAATCCCGATTTGAGCACAGTTATAATCAAATGGGTAAAAAAGCTTTAAGTATCGATTAATAATGTAAAAAGCCTATGTTGATCATATAATCAACATAGGCTTTTTCTATGACATCTCAAAATCATCAACAATTACTTGAATTACACAATACGATTCTTCGGCTACTTTCTCACTATTATCCCTATTCGCATCATATGTAATTAACGCCTTCCAAAGCGCCCACCCTCTCGCTCTATTCCACGTTTCTTCATCCATACACAATACTTCTTTAAATACACTTCTACTATTTTCATCAAAAAACGTCCATGCCATCGCTGCATCACAGGCAGGATCTCCTACGCCTAAAATACCAAAATCGATTACGGCACTAAGCTTTCCATCCTTAACGAGTAAGTTTCCTGGTGCAACATCTCCATGAACCCAAACTGGTTTACGGTCCCATGTTGACCGAAGTGCTAAATCCCAAAGATGCTTTAATAATGCCTCATCAAAAATGTCCTTATTATTTTCAATGGCTGTTCTTGCCTCTTTATCGTATACGGATATAAGCCCGCCCCGGTAAAAATTATGCGCTCCAGCTATTGGTCCGTTACTCGTATCAATTGATTGTAATTCTACTAGAAATGAACCTAAGTCCGCCGCAAACTCATCTAAGTCACAAACATTTTCTTTCGTAACCGTTTCTCCCTCTATCCATTTATTAATAGACCAAGGCCATGGATACGCTTCAGATGGATTTCCTTTCGCAATTGGTGCAGAAATTGGCAAAGAAAGTTCCTTACTTAATATAGGAAGCCACTTGTTTTCTTTCTCTACTTGCGGTGTATATGCTGCATCACTCGGTAATCTGACACTCATCTGATTCCCTAAATGAAACGTTCTATTATCATGCCCGCTAAACTTTACAGGCTTCACTTCTAAATGTGCCCATTCAGGAAACTGTTCCTGTATTAACTTCTCAACTAAACTTACGTTAATTGGATTCATTCACTTTCTCCTTCTCTTTTGAAATTTACTAAGCCCATCTGTACTACCAATATATTCAAAGCCGCATCGCTTATAAAAATCATTCAACAGTTGGTTATGCCCAACACAATCTAACTTCAAATACTCTTTATCACTTTGCACATTCTCTTCTACCCAATGCAAAATCCATTCTCCTATTCCATTCCCCTTATACTTCCGTTTTACCGCAAATCTATGAATATATAATGAATTAGAAACTTCCTCTTTACCAAAAATGTGTTCATCCCATTCATTTTGTTTAGGAGAAACTGTAACTGTACCAACTATTTCATCTTCTTTCATAACAACATACGTATATTTCTCGCTTATGCCTTCTAATATTTCAGCTGTAGCTTCTCCTCCTAAAAGATACTGCCATTGATTCACTTCTTTATGTTGTAGCCATTGTGCTACTTCTTTTAATAGAATTATAATACTATTACTTTCATTTTCAGTAGCAATTCGAATTGTATATTCTTTACTAATATTTCTCTCCATATTGCTGTTCCCCTTTCAAATTACTACCATACTGACATACGAGTCCTTCCATCATTTTCATCTGTAATATATTCTACATAAAATCCTTGATTCAGTGCGTTTTCATACATCATTTCAATCTCTTCTTGTTTTTTCGCATAAATTTGTATGTAATCACCATCGGCTACTAATACGACTACTTCACACTTACTCTCCTTAAATTCTTCATATGTTTCAATTTCTCCTAGTACTTCCCCTTTTGGATATGCTTTTAAGTCTACAAATAAAAGATAATATATGTTATCTTTTATTTGTTTTTTTAATTCTGATCCTTCCATGATCTCGTTATCTTCTGAAAATAATTCTGGACCTAATCCATTCCCTACTATTATATAAGCTTCCTCCCTTCCCACGGCTTGCCAATCAAATGTAATAATATCAATTGGCTTTAACACTTTCCAAAGTAAATTATCATATCCATCTAGAATATCTACTGTAATTCCTCTTTTCATATGTTTGCTCCTAGCTTATTTATTTTCATTTTCGTTCCATACATTATATACCAAATTCAACTACTATATTTTGTCGATACTCTTTGTAACTTGTATTTCATCATAAAAAACCGCTCCACTACTAGCGAAACGGTTTCCTTCTGCTTACATTTAAATATCCTATTCAATTGTTGCACTGCGTTTTAAAATAATTCCTAATATATTCACCACATCAGCCATTCATTCTTAATGCTCACTTCGTTTTCACAAAATAATATAAAAACCATACCGCATGATTTTGTTCATCTGCAGCTATTCTCCGCAACAAATCTTTCATAGATGCATCTGATGTTTCATCTGAAATTTCTAAATAAAAATCTACAGTCTTTTGCTCATCTTGTATAGCGAATTCTAATCCTTGTAAGTAAGTATTAGGACATCCTTCATTAAGCTTTGGTTTCGGCTGCCTGCCAGTTAAATTCGTATAGATTTGTACAAAATTTTGAAAATGCCTTATTTCATCATTACGGATTTCAAGAATTTGTTTTTTTTCTACTTGATTTGGAGCCATATTAGCTAATTTTGCATAGCAATTTATAGCCGTAAACTCTCCATCAATTGCTTTTTCAATATCGCTAATTAGCTTATCATTTTGCCTATACCAATCATAATAATTCGAATTATACATCGTATCCCCTCCATACTTTCGCATAACATTTTATGCATTTTGAAATAGTAGGAGCATGTGTATATAACGGGACGGCTTTAGATTGAAAGTAAAGTTTGATAACAAGGTCTATTTTGTAGGGTAATTGCTTATGCATACAATAACACTAATTTTTTGTATACTGTTGCTATAAACTCTCGCGGGAGTTGGAAAATACATTCGCGAATCAACGAAAGGTTCAACATGATGCGGTGCGAAGCTATTATGAGTTCAGTGACATAACTAGGAGGTTCCACTATGCCATCTTTATTTAAAACTATGGAGTTCCAGCTAAAAACCGAACGACTTGATCTGAGTATGTGGGAGGAATCCGATTCAGTTTGGATGAGAAAATTAATTGGCGAACGTGGTGTGGACATGCCGACCCTCGACTCCGTTCGTAGCCGGCTTATTGAGATGCGCAAGAAGGCAGACGAAAATGGTATTTCCCTTCTCACTATTCGAAGGAGAGACGAAGGCGATGTCATCGGATACTGTGGCCTGATTATCGGGCGTTCCACACTTGAAGAGCCGGAGATTGCATACGAGTTGCTCCGCAGTACTCATGGTAAAGGCTATGCGACTGAGGCAGCATCCGTTGTGCTGGACGCTGCGATTGCTACTGGGCGCCATAGACTTTGGTCGACTGTAGGCGCTTGGAATGTTGCTTCCCTCCGGGTGCTAGAAAAGATAGGATTTAAGCGGCATCACAGTACATGGGAGGACGAACGTGGTGAGATTGTTTGGAACGTACGTGATCTTTAGAGATCCCGCCTTAATTCCAAACAAAACACTGTTTAACAATCAGGCGTTTAAATTGAGAAAAAATCACAAAAATTATCAAAATTTATTCCAAGGCTACAACAGCAAATACGAATTCTTCAGTTTATAGATTTCACCACAAAAAGCCGTTTCACTAAATAGTGAAACGGCTTTTTTTAAACATTCAATTCTGTTTTATGCCCTTTTACTGCATTACGTTTGAAAGCAGTTGCTAGTATAGTAACCATACTTACTACACCAATCCAAACGAGGACAGTAACTGGTGTATTCCAACTTAAACCTTTTCCGAAGAAGAAGATTTCTCTAAGTCCTTCGATCATAAATTTCATTGGTAACCATGAGTAAACCCAGTCTTGATAAAACGAGGGCAACATCTCAGGCGCTAGTGATAATAATGGTGCTCCGAAGAACAGCAATAAAGCGAATAATCCGATCCCATTTAGTCCAACTAATGAGAGCACCGCTGTAATCATTAAGAAGAAACTAAACGCTGTAATAGATAAGAACAACGCCGTATCCGTTACATTCGAAATATTTAATCCTACCATTCCATCTGCAATCCATGTAAGACCAAATCCAATTACAAGCGCCGCAACAGCTCCTGTTACTATTTGTTTTACTTTTAATACAAAGTTTTCTTTTCGTGAGCCGACTGGCATTTTACTAATCGCAATAAAGATGATTGCTGCACTCGCTAAACTGGCAATCCATAACGGTTGGAATAATGATATTGGTGAGTTACCGTTCGCACTATTTTTGCCAATTTCATTTACATTTGTCACTTTCTTCGCAATAGGTGTTACTAAATTTGAAGCTTGATCTGTTGTTAAAGTAGCACCTTTTGCTTTAAACGCATCTAGTAGCTGCGTACGAACAGTATTGTTCATATTATCAACCACACCATTTAATATTTGCCCTGCCATAGTTGATGCCGCTGTATTCATTCCTTGATTTATGAATATTTCTACCTCTGGTGAAGATGGTTGTGGTGTTCGTAACGATGCTTGTTTTGCGCTAAATTCTTTCGGAATGACTAATGCCGCGTAATATTCTTGATTGTTTAACCCCTTTTGAACTGATTCCTTATTTTTTACTTCTACCCACTTCACCGCAGGTTCTTTATCTGATTTCGATGATTTTTTCATCGTATCAACGATTTTTTGCCCCATATTCATTTTAGGTTGATTCGGAATTTCTACTCCTTGATCCTCATTTACAATTGCAATTGGTAAATTTTTCGGCTGAGGTTGAACGCTTGGAAATAATGTTAATGAAAAAATAAAAACAATAAGTAGTGCAATGACTGGTGATAATAATAAAAGTTTATTTTTAAACATGTTCTTTTCCCCTCCTTTAATTTCAGTTACAATAAGTGAACAACGTGTTGTTTATTTATATTTTGAATTATATGTTTGCGTTGAACCTTATACAATAATCAGAAATCGCGAATGTGTCGGTTATAAGACACATTTGATAAATATGTTGAAGAAAATTTAGGAGGGACATACTTTGCGAGATAGTAATTTAGATTTACGAGTGATTCGTACGAAAACGGCCATACGAAATGCATTTGTGGAATTAATTGAAGAAAAAGGCTTTGACGCTATTACAGTAAAAGATATTACAACGAAAGCAAACATAAACCGTGGTACGTTTTATACACATTACCTAGATAAATTTGATTTAATGACGAGATGCCAAGAAGAAATTATGTACGAGATGTCTAGCATTGCAAAAAAGAAATTTCCTGAAGTGATTGCGGATCTTGGATCAAACCCTTCCCCAACGACTCCATTTGCACTTCTCACTTCTATTCTTGAATTTCTAAATGAAAATAGTGATTTTATAAAAGCTGTACTTAGCCCAAAAGGAGATTTATCTTTCCAAACAAAACTGAAAGACTTTATGTGGAAAACACTGTTTGAAGATACGAATGATGCTCTCATAAAGAAAGAGAATTTACTTGTCCCGAGCCAATACTTTGCTTCTTATATGGCATCTGCTCATATAGGTGTCATTCAGCAATGGTTAAATAATGGGCAAAAAGAAACACCGGAGGAAATCGCTCACATTTTATCAACAATCGCAGTTCATGGACCTTTTTATGCAGCTGGCTTGAAGAAATAGGCCTGTTGCATAGAAACATGTTTTAATCAATCTCAATTACATCAACAAACTTAAAAGTGTGCTTACTACTAAGAGCATCAGTTGCATATAACCGTCTATCAACCACTGTTATCTAATTTTCATATAAGTGTAAGCACATTTTCATTGGAATAATACCCTTTACCAAATTTCTAGGCTAAGTAGTTACTATTTTATTAATAACTTAAAATTCATGTTCCTACGAAAAAAGCTGTTGAAAGGAATCCCCTTCAACAGCTTCTCCATTATTAACGATATAAACGAACTGCACCTGCAGAATTATCATCTGCTTGTCCAACTACTTCAAATTTCAATCCAAACTTCGGTAATTTACGTCCTGCATCTGGGATTAAATCGTTCATATACGATTTAGAATCATCAAACTTCGTTACACCTGGTAACCCTTTGTAATCATATGTTCCGCGTGTTGGAGATACAACTTTCCACGCTGGCGCTTGGTTAAAGGAGAACGCAGCATCTGCGATTTGGAATCTTGTACTATTTTTAACAGTAGGTTTGCCATTTAGCGTTCCAACAATTGCCTCTGGGTGAGAGTCAACAACTCCTAAGAAACCTTCGCCTGGATGCATACCAACCCAATTATCTGTAAAGCTAGAGTCTGCATACCATACAAGAAGACCTGTATTATACGGTACACCACTACTATATTTTAACGCTTGATCAGCACCGGCGTAGTTTCTCCACTCTAAATAGTAGTTATGTTTCTTCTTATCAAAACCGTTCGATACAACGAAACCATCTAATTTTAATTTCGCTTCGCCTTCTGTATCATCAGAGAAGACATCATTTCCATCTACAGTTAATGTAGCGTTATCAAGAGTAAAACCGTTCGGTGCAAAACCAGCATCTGTAATGTATTCGAATACTAGTTTTATTTTTTGACCTTTAAATTGACTTAAGTCATATGACTTATCTACCCATTTACCATCCGTTGTATCTAGACCATTTTTCACATTCTTTTCGCCAATGCGATCCACTAACGTTTTCTTATCATCTTCTGTCACTGCATGTACTTCTAGGAAGTCATAATCTGTTTCAATCTCATACAATGTTTTGTAATCAAATTTCACATTTGTTGCATTTGTTAAATCAAACATTGGTGTTTCTAATGTTGTATGAAGATTATCACCTTTTGTACTATAGTAATATTTCTTACCAAATGCAGGCTGTATACCCTTTACCTCTTTATCTGGTAAGTTAACGCGAATTAAACCAGGACGAGCTGATTTCGTTACACTTTGATCTAAGTACGTCGCCAAACCGATACCGCGGTTTAATTTTTCATAGTCAACCTCTACAATATTTGCCCAGTTTCCACCCATGTTCTTTTGAAAGAACTCTTTGTTTTGCGGAGAGAAACTCGGTGGCGTTGTACCCGCAATTTTACCAGCCCAGCTGCCGCCGCTCATAACAGACCAAGAGTTAATTGGCTCACCTGCTCCTGAATACTTCGTATCATACTCATCTGGAAGACCTAAATCATGACCAAATTCATGCGCGAATACACCAACTGCTCCGTCTTCCGGCTCAATTGTGTAGTCGTATGCTGCCATTTTACCGCCCCAGTTATCAACCTTTGCTTTTGTTCCTTCAATTGGATATGGTGCTCCAAGGTTCCAACGATGTGACCAAATTGCGTCATCACCTAGTCTACCACCGCCTCCATCTTGCCCAACTCCAGCGTGAATAACCATTAAATGATCAATAAGACCATCTGGTTCATTTTTATTGCCATCACCATTATTGTCATATTGATCGTATTGATCAAATTCCGATAAATCAATACCACTTTCTACTGCTGCATTCAATGCCTCTTTTACAAAATCACGAGGTCCTTTTGGTCCTTTATTATCATGACCGCCATCTCCTGCATCTGCACCATAATCCGCTGCATTACCAGAAACTGTCAACCACTTTGTTACTGTCCCATCAACTGTATAACTACCACCCGATTGCTCTTCATAATATTGTTTAAATGTTGGGGTTTTTGAACCATCAAAGAGTGTAAACGGCTCATCACCAAATAACATTTTTTGATAATGTTCTGGATTAAAATCATTTGAATACATATAACCTGGTACTTGATCAATATTGTTATGCTTAAAATCAGCAAACTCTACTAGCAATACAAGAACTTTATCTTTACGAACATCACCATTATATTGTTTTTGCTTCGCTGAAGTAGTTGGTACTTTGCCGTTTAATCCCCCTTTAACCGGCTCTTGTCCAGCTACCGGACCAATAGCAGGTTGATTTACTTTTTCTTTCTCATCTGCTTTTGCATCTTTAACTTTTTTCAAAAAGTCAGCAGCTTCTCTCGTAACACTGTCCCCCGCTGCTGGTTCTTTTCCAGCATTTTCGCCTTTTTTCTTCTCTACGTATTTTCCAACAGCTTTTAATGTGTCTTCTTTCGACGTAGATTCACTAATTACACCGCGTTTCTTGAGCGCATCTGCTAAACGCTCCTCTTGAATTAAATTTTCATCAATTGGACTTAAAGTTCCTACATTAGACGGCGTTGCTGCATAAACAGATTGACTACCAAACCCAAATGTGCAACTAAGCACAGCTGTCGCCGCAAGCGTAGACAGCACCTTAAAAGGCTTTTTCTTCATCCCTATTCCTCCCCAATATTAAATACGTTCCAACGTTTATATAATAAAGAATATTCTAATAATTCGCAATATATTGTCTTAATTTGTAATATTTTTGAAAATATTCTTTGTTTTAGATTGATATACATTCTGATTCATCGATGTTTCAGGTGATAGCAACTGGCTTAAAAAATAAAAAGACCATCCACTACTTATAGCGGATGATCTTTCATTTAAAGTGCAACTACAGTATCTCAATATACCCCTCTGTTCCATGTACCCGAATTCGTTGCCTGTCTTTTATTAGTTTTGTAGCATTCTCTACCCCTACGACTGCTGGTAATCCATACTCACGTGCGATAACTGCTCCATGTGTCATCAGTCCGCCAACTTCGGTGACCAATCCTTTTATAGACACAAACAATGGGGTCCATCCAGGGTCAGTAAAGGCAGTAACTAATATATCTCCATCTTCTAAATTCGCATCTTCCATATTTAAAATAACGCGTGCTCTCCCCTCAATCACCCCTGAAGAAACAGGTAGACCTACGATTGCTTCAGCCGGGAGATTTTCTCGTTTGTACTTCCCAGTAATGATTTCTCCATCAGACGTAATAACACGCGGAGGCGTTAGTTTTTCATATAATTTGTAATCATTTTTTTGTTTATGAATAACCTCATAATCTAGTTTATTTGTGCGAACGACTTCGTGAAGCTCTTCAAAAGTTAGGTAGTATATATCATCAACTTCATGAATGACACCGCTCTGCACAAGTTGCTCTGCTTCTTTCAATAACGCCTGCTTATATATGAAATAACGATGAATCATGCCGTATTTTGGGTATTCACGATAACCGGTGTAATTCCGGATGTTACGAATCATTCTCTTCGTCTCTTCTACTTTTTGTTTACCATCCGGCAAGTGCTGCAATCGCTCTAATAACTCTTCTTCTTTTTTCAAAGCTTCCCGCAGCCCTTCTTCAAACTTCCTCTTACTAGCACCAGCTTCAAAGTCTCTTATATGATTTAAAATCATCGGGATAATTGTAGCTGGCTGTTCACTCCAGCGCGTTTTCGTGATGTCGATTTCTCCGCTGCATCTCATTCCGTATTTATTCAGAAAAGCTTGGATTGCATCCCGAACTTTTTCCCCGCCTTTAAACTGGATTAGTTCATCTAAAAAGCTGTCATCTTCTACATGTTGTAAATACGCAATAACTTCTGGATACGACCGAATCACATCTGCCACATCCAATAACGCTAGCCCCATTTCTGACGTAACATTATGTTGTACAGATTGTGAAAGTATGTCTGCAGCATTCTTTTCCCCTAGCCATTTCTCCATCTTTTCATTAACCCATGAGGAAGCATTCATACCTGCCATAATGACAGATATACTTTGCGGGCTAAATAATACTTTCCTTAATTGCTTAATATCTTCCAAAATAAAATCAAGTACATCTGATCCTGATTTCGTTTGTATGTTTCGTTTTAACTCTTCGATCGATGCTTGACTATTCTTTATTAAATCCGTGACGATTGCCGGATCGTTTTCGATTTCTGGTTGCGAACTTGCAGGCGGCGCACTTTTACTAACACTTTTTTCTTTTTCATCATCCGGTAACAATTTGATAAAATTCTCTCGCTCGATTACAGTCGTTAATGCATCTCGTATGAGCGGATCTGATTTTCCTAAAGTGTTTATTAAGTAATCTCTGCTAACAGGTGAAGCTAATTTTTGTGTAGCATCAACAAACAGCCTTCCTCCCGCTTTGCGCATAGGGGCACTAGTCGTTAACAGGAAAAAAGATAACCCTAGTGGTTTCATCGCATCGGTCATCATTTGTTGGTGACCAACCGATATATATACATGATTTCCCCCACCATTTGCTTCTGGAATTGGATATAAAGTCGTAATCGGACGACTTTGAACTATATAAAATGTATCATCAACTAAACACCATTCAATATCTTGCGGACAAGCAAAATAAGCTTCGATTTGTCTTCCTATCTGTGCTAGCTGTAATATTTGTTGTTCCGTAAGTGTTTGAACCTTTTGCTGATTAGGAGCAATTTGTTTTGTTTCTGTTCCGCCTTCTTTTCGTCCATAGATAGCTAATTTTTTAGTCGCTATCATCTTTCCCACAATTTCGCCTTCTTTTACTTTATAATTATCAGCAGATACTAAGCCTGATACTAACGCCTCACCAAGCCCAAAACTTGCATCGATTGATAACACCTTTCGATTAGAAGTAATTGGATCAGCAGTAAATAAAATTCCTGAAGCCTGCGGGAAAACCATTCTTTGAACGACAACACATATAGAAACTTGGCTATGTTCAAAACCATTTTGCATTCGGTATATGACTGCTCGATCTGTAAATAAAGAAGCCCAGCACTTTCTTACATGCTGCAAAATTGCTTCTTTTCCAATGATATTTAAATACGTATCTTGTTGACCAGCAAACGAGGCATATGGTAAATCTTCAGCAGTAGCGCTAGAACGCACTGCATAAGCATGCTCATTTCCAAAACATGAGAGATAATGAGTAACTGCTTTCTCAACATCGGAAGTAATTTCTACTGCCATAACGATTTCTCTAATCCTCTTACTGATTTCACCGATTTGATTTCGGTCCTCAATTTTTAGCATTGTTAATTGATTCAACAAAGCTTGAAACGCTTCATTTTGTTCGATGGCCTTTTCATATCCTACCGTTGTAACACAAAAACCTTCTGGCACTTGTATACCTTGAATGTTAGATAACTCTCCTAAATTCAATCCTTTTCCACCAACGAGCGAAAGCTGCGTTTTTTCTATTTCCTGAAAATCGAGAACGAAAGAACTCATTTAACATCTCTCCTTACTATGCATGTGTTCTTGATTGTAGCAGTAGTAAATGCGAAGAAACAGTCTATTTTGAATGTTATTTACGTGATATAATTAAGTTAGGAAGAGATCATCACTTTTATTTCTCCCTCTAATTCACTTCAATCACATCAACAAACTTAAAAATCCGTTCATTATAAAAAGCATCTGTACAAATAACCGTCTCATTTATTGGATTAATATCCACTACTGTTATGTAATTTTTATATAAATAACCATCTTTATAATATGTAAGTAAAATCTCTTCTTCACCTAAAAATGAAGTTAATAGCTTATTTTCAATCATTTCTTTTGCATCTTGCGTTAAGATTGGACGCCGGGCTTTCGTTTGCTCCTGTATCATTTCTTTAATAACTGCAAACTGCTCTGGCATACTGGCAAACGGTTGCCACTTAACCATTCCTCTTCCTTTTGGCATGTTAGCATTTTTCACGATTTGTGCCCTCCTAATAATGTGTTTCTATATCTTGCTGTTGCGACGCTTGTGTAGGAAACCCCACGTAAAATACTGTTCTTACCAAATCGTGTTCGAATTTCGTCCATAACCTTCGTTAATCGCAGTTCTTTTTCTCTTTGTACAATGTTATCGAAAAGCGAAATTTGCTCTTCCCCTTCATTTATTAAATTTGTTAGCGAAATACTTATTGATCGAATCGGCTCCCCTGTATGTCGCTCGTATAAAAAGTATGTACAAACATTGTAAATATCCATTGTTAAGTTTGTTGCCCGATTTAATGTATGTGCCTTTCGTATCCCTCCGCCGTATTCCTTGCTATATCCAACTGAAAAATGGATTGTTTGCGCGCATTTCTTTTCTCGTCTCAACCTATAACAAACCTCTTCTATATGTTCTAATAAAATAACGATGAACTCTTCTACCGAATAATCACGTAATAATATTTGGCTTTTTGCTATCGATGTTGTTGCAGGAACGTATTTTTCTGCTATTCTGCTAAAATCAATCCCATTACTATGTAAATGTAACTCTTCTCCTATTACACCAAACGATTGTTTTAAATATTTCAAAGGATACTGCGCTAACTCCCCTATTGTATGTATACCTTTTCGGTTCAATTTCATTTCCGTTTTATACGATATACCCCAAAATTTACTGAGCGGTCTAATACCCCATAACTTCTCGGGTATATCGTCATACGTCCACTGCGCTATTCCATCCCTATTCTTTTTCGCTTCAATATCCATTGCTACTTTACTCAATAATAAGTTCGGACCAATGCCAACTGTACTGTCGATCCGCGTACGTTCATATATTTCTCGCTTAAACTTTAATGCGAACTCACGCGGATTACTTGCAAACAAATGAATACTTGCAGTCATATCCATGAAAAATTCATCGATACTATATTGATGAAAATCTTCGGGCGCGACATACTGCAAGGCTAAACCAGTTATGAAAGTTGAACACTTCATATACGTATGCATAATTGGATTCACAATAATAATATCTGGTCGCTTCGGTATTTCGTACAATCTTGCCATCTTCCTGATCCCTAACGCTTTTAATGGCGGTGTTGCTGCTAACACAATTGATCCGCTCTGATTCACATCCCCTACAACGGCCAATTTTGTATAACGTGGATCCAGTCCTTTTTTAATACATGATACACTCGCATAAAAGCTACGAAGATCTACACATAGAATAATACGATTAGGTAAAAGAAAATAATCATACAAGGTAATCACTCCTAATAAAAGAACATTTGTTCTTATTATATACGAACTCTTGTTCTTTTTAAAGGGGTTTCCATGAAAATTTTGGTTAAAATAACCTTAAAATTCTTTTTAAGAAAATCTTAAGAAAATCTCCCTTTATTCATAAGAATTTTTTTCTATACTGAAACATGTAAATGAACAAAAGGAGAAATAATCATGAAGAAATTTGTAATTTGCATAATAGGAATAGGCCTCCCTATATACTTACTACCTTTCATATTACGCGGAGATTTAGACAGATTTAATCCGATTGCTGAAGAAAAAAATGTATACGCCGTTGCGAAGGGATATGGCGTTCCAGATTACCATCATAAAGGAAGAGCTATGTACTCACTAAAGGGTGTTGATGAATTAAGGAATGAGAAAGAATATACAATAGGAACGAACACTCCTAATGATTTTATAAGAAAAACTTACTTGAAAATTCATGTGAAAGGTAAGTATGTCTATTCTTACGACGTTATTTCTGAAAAGGACATTCCGGAGAAAATAAGAGGACAATTAGAAATAGTAGATAACTAAAAGAGCCTACTCGTATGAGCTGGCTCTTTTAGTTTGTTTTATAATGTTACTTTTCCCATAAGCTAAAGATTCTATTACCCATTTTCATATTTTTTGAATCAATAGGTGGAATCTCTCCGTCTATTTATCAGATCGGGTGCTTAATCTGTTCCCCAAACCGATAATTGATATAAACTTTCTTCTGTATAAAGCATATTCTTATTGGTCGACTTAATCTCCATAAAAAGTCCCTCCAATAAATTTCTTAATGGAAGGATTCATCTAAGATAGTTAATTTCACCGGTGGTTAGCTCAACTTAATGACTACGGGATCTGTCCCCATTTAGTGATGAAACCCATTATCACATTTTGTATCATGTGGCATAGGCCCGTCCAGGGAATCCAGAAAGGCAACGGCCTGTTTGAGGTTCATCAAAAATAAATGCGCGAGATCCATTGATAATCCATTTCGAACCACAACGCGCATAATCGTCACCTCTTCCATATCTGGAGGCAATGGATAAGCGGGTACTTGCCAGCCGAACACACGCAATTGTCGAGATAAATCATAAAGATTCCAGTTTAATGTGTAACCATCTTTCAGTCGCCAAGCGAAAACCGGAATATCCGAACCATCGGACAAAAGTTCGAACGGTCCCATCTTCTGAATCGCCTTACTAAGAAAAAGAGCAACTTTCTGAGAAGCCCTTTGGACATCATAGTACCCACTTTTCCCCAAACGCAGGTAATTGTAATATTGCAGGAGCACTTGTGCGCCAGGACGAGAGAAATTCAGAGCAAAAGTCGGCATGTTCCCGCCCAAATAGGAGACGCGGAAGATTAGATCCTCAGGGAGATCTTCAGCTTCTCGCCAAATTATCCAACCCAACCCAGGATAGACTAATCCATATTTATGTCCGGATACATTGATGGACTTCACCCTCGGTAATTGAAAATCCCAGACTAAATCTGGTTGAAGAAACGGTGCTATAAATCCCCCCGAAGCCGCATCCACATGCATGGGAATGTCGAGGCCCGTCCTCTCCTGTAAATCGTCCAGCGCTTTCGCAATGGCGGCAACCGGTTCGTAAAGCCCGGTATAAGTCTCACCGAGAATCGGTACTACACCAATCGTATTTTCATCCACGACAGCGAGGACCCCCTGAGGATCCAATTGGGGATGCTCTGGGCTAACCTTCACATAGCGTGGTTCAACCTCCCAATAGTTCGCGAACTTTTCCCAAACGACTTGAACAGCAGAACTAAACACGATATTGGGACGATCCACCGGTTTCCCTTCGCTTTTGCGTGCGTTTTGCCAGCGTCTCTTTAACGCAAGCCCCCCGAGCATACATGCTTCCGACGATCCAGTTGTTGAAACACCCATAGTCGTAATGGGGTTGGGCGAATGCCAGAGATTGGCTAAAATGCGGACACACCGCTCCTCAATTTCGGCTGTCTGTGGATATTCATCCTTGTCAATCATGTTCTTGTCGAATGATTTGGCATATAATTGCTCTGCGGCAGGCTCCATCCATGTGCTAACGAATGTTGCAAGATTCAAGCGGGCATTGCCATCAAGAGCAATTTCATCATGGACGATTTGATACGCTGTTTCTGGTAACATGCCTTTATCAGGCATGTGAAAGCGCGGAACGGCTGATTCTCCTTCGCGGGCAAACAGAGGATTTATAGAAAATTCGTGAGGGAGCTCCATTTGCATGTGACGCGGTACATATTGTGGATTATCTGGTACAATCTCTTTTCCTTCGTATGCATCGTTTTGAGCTTCTACTTTTCGATCCTGTGGCATACAAGTCCCCCTTAATTAATTGTTTAACGAACATATTATTTACAAAAAAACATTTGTTAAACCAAGGAGACAATTCTAATAAAAGGTGCTGCCACCAAGTGAAAGCACTGTAGAAAAAACTGTGTCTATTTTCTTGACGTAGTATCAGTTATCATTTTTTGATTTTTTAAACACTTACAATATTTAATGCATGCAGCAAAGTTGGTGCTTCTCTCACGATAACAAACAGATTAAGGACTTACTGTTGTTGTCACAGTAAGTCCATTTTTCACCGAGTCTATTTCGGCATCAATGGCGCAGGTTTTACGGGCAGCGATCGAAGGCGGGCTGGACCCGGAACAGGCGTACACCATGAGCGACATGGCAATCCAGTGCATAGAAGAAATAGATGATATAAAGTAGCTTCAAGATCACCGCAACACCGTTGCAATCGAGTTTACAAAAATGGTAAATCAGATAAATGAACACAAATCCCCTAAGCCAGTCAGGGTCTGCGAAAGTTATATTAAAAATCATATTTACGAGCCTATATCGGTGAAACGGCTCTCTGAAATTACTGGGTTAAACCCAAATTACCTGTCCTCGATGTTTAAAGCAATCACCGGATTTTCTGTATTAGGCTTTATCAATAAAGAAAAAATCAATGAAACAAAAAAGCTGCTGATAACGACAGACCTTTCCTTAACGGACATTTTGAACCTACTTCGTTTTTATGACCAGAGTCATTTCACAAAAACATTCAAAAAATACACAGGTATTACACCTAAAATCTTTAGGGATCAAAACAAGCACACATATGGGAACATAGTAATTTGTTAGGAGAATACCATTTTTATTCGGAGAAAGTGATATCATTAGATTCTTTAAGGCCACTAAAACTTTCTTAACGTTGTTAAAAACGGGGTAATCGTCAGGAAAATGAGCTTAGCGTTGTAAATCACAAAATAAAAACCCCCATTTCTCTGTATTTAAATTGAGAAATAGGGGATTAATCACTTAACAATATTGCCCGATTGTTGAGGATTTTTATTTAAAATAAATAACTGATTAATAGTCCGATTGATAATAAGAAGCCGAAAATCGTATTTGTCATCGCTGTTGATTTCATTGCGATGCGCATATACCCTGGATCCTTTGCCCCTTTTTGGAAACTTTGAATTGCAGAAATTGGCTTTTTCAAACCTAAGAACATAACTAATGCCCAAGGGCTTATATAACCCATCAATACAATTACAGCAATCCATAAATAAGCAATGAAAAAGGCTACCGCTAGTGTTACCACTGCTTTTTCTCTCCCAAGGAGGATTACTAATGTCTTTCTTCCACCTTTAATATCTTCTTCGATATCTCGGATGTTATTCGACATGTTGATTGCACCTACTAAAATTCCAATTGGAACGGAAATCAATATACTTTCAATCGTTACAGTATTCGTTTGAATAAAGAAAGCAATGAGTACAAAACATGTTCCCATTAACAATCCAGAAACTAATTCTCCAAACGGAGTGTACGCAATTGGTAATGGACCACCTGTATATAAATAGCCAACCGCCATCCCAATTAACCCAATAACGACTAACCACCAGCTACTATTCATACAAATATAAATTCCAATAAGTGCTGCTACTACATACAATAAAAGCGCAACTGTTAAAACATTTTTTGGTTTCAATCCATGACGGACAATTCCACCACCAATGCCAACAGAATCAGCGGTATCTAATCCGCGTTTGAAATCATAGTACTCATTAAATAAATTCGTTGCTATTTGCAATGCTAAACATGCGCTCATCATCGCAATAAATAAAAGCCAATCAACTTTGGCAACATAAAGTGATGCTACTGTCCCTAAAATTACAGGAGAAAACGTCGCCGTCAATGTATGTGGGCGCGTCATCTTCCATATTAATTTAGCGGGACTAATTTCTTTTTCATTCCCCATAACTCTGTTCAATCTCCCTACATTTAAGTATAAATTACTAGCAGTATCGTTCTATCTATTTCCTGCTTCACATCCATTATATCAAAAAAACGAATTGGCATAGAACTGTAATGCTCTTACTTGTTCCCCTATCACTCTTAAATTCAGTTTTTCAAAAGAAAGTCCGTTGCTCAAATTCGAACAACGGACCTTCTTTATACCAACCAATTTAAAACATCCTCAGCAATCTCTTCTGGTCTATCCCAATGCATTAGATGCCCTGTATCTTTGTAAAGCTTAGTCGTAATATCAATATGCTTCTTAAATTCCGCAATCTGCAATTCTCTTATTTCTAAATAATTATCTGGAAGATCACAATACAATAATAAAATATCGCTTTTAATTTTATGAGATTTCAATGTTTTATACACCGTATATTGAAACTTAATTACACCTCTAGCGGTATCGCCATTAGCATGCCATTTCACCTTACTATCCTCTTCTCGCATTAAATCATAAACCGCACGTTCTATTAATGGTGACCATCTGCTGTAAACCATTTCTTCTGATTGGATGAATGCTTCTTTACTGTCAAAAATATATTCATCAAAATCCTTTTCGTAATGAGTGATTTCTTCTTCTAATGATCGCGGTGGACACTCTCCTTCTTTCTCATCTTTATACAGCTTCGCAAAATAATCTGCATTCATTTCACCATGATGATAACCACCATCTAGCAAAATCATTTTATTCACTTTTTCTGGACATTCTGCCGCATAGTGAAGTGCAACGCTTGCGCCCCATGAATGTGCTAATATATGAAATGTTTCTTTTCCTATGTGCTCAAGTAATGCTACCACCCAATTTGTTAAATGGAATGCACCGTAATCTTCATCCTTCTCAAAATTTGGTGTTTTCCCATGTCCAGGTAGATCAAACGATACAATATGATATTTATCTTTTAAAAGTTCCGCTATTTCTATAAAACTTAATTTTGTACTTCCTAAACCATGAAAACAAATGATTTGAGGTTTACTTTTATCTCCCCATTCACAAACACTTGCTTGGTATTCACCAAATTCTACAAAAAAGTGATTCATTTTTAATCTCCTCTAATTATTAGATATAAATTAGTTCCAATTCAAAATTGTTTTTTCAGAATAAATAGATTCTACAAAATTATCCGAATCCCTTTTTCGCAAATAATTTTTGTAGAATGCGAGAGTTAACTCTCGTTGAAAACACCAAACGCTTACCTTCATGTTTACCGCTGCTAATATATTTAAGTTAATAGTTAGACTACATCTTCACGCCAATGAAATTAATATAGTTTAATAATTGCAGTATTCGTTTATCATATGTGTGATTTTTCAAAGTCCTATCCAGCCCATTTTTCGCTATACGTTTTCTTTCTTGTACATGTTCCAAATAGTACTCCGCTTTTTGTATAAACTCCGATGCACTATTAAAAGTTTCTATTTCAACACCTGGTATGTAATGCTTTGATACATCTGGACGTATATCCGTTAATTGAAAAGAACCTACGGCATTAATTTCAAACGTCCTATTATTTACTGAATATGCTTTGATATTTGCAGAATTACAATTCAATTCCTTATCACTTGGTGAACGATGTAAATTTATATTGATTTTAGTAGATACGTAAAATTGTAACGCATCTTCATACTTTGCAAGTGGCAAGAGTTGTATTTTATCCTTTAATCTTTCATAATTCTTTAACTTCTCCCAACCAAACCCTACAATTTTTGTGTTCTTTTCTGCTAAATACTCTGCAATCGAATCAACAAAGTTAATTCTATTTTCAAATGCTGCGCCTATAAAACTAAGATCATACTTATATGTATCTTCTTTAAGAGAAGGTTTAAATACCTCTTGATTTGCTGCTAAAGGGAGATGAAACACATTGTTACATCCTATCTCCTTATAAAACTTGATACAATTTAAATCTTGCGTAAATATGTAATCATAATACGGAACAAGATTTTGTGTTACCTCCGTATAATAAGGATCCTCTGTCAGCCAAAGTCCAGTAGTAAAGCCTGCATTCTTTAAGACTGGCATGACACTATTAAATTCTCCGCTTAAACCACTTAGTACCAAAATAAAATCTGGTTTAACTTTTAACGCAATTTTTATAGCTTTTTCTGGACTCACCATAATTGTATTGCTGTTTACCTTTTGTAAACTATTCAAAATTGCTACTTCTATCATTGGATAATAAAAAGGAATGCCTGATTGAATAAATAAAATTTTCTTAGGAGTATTGTCTTTCATGTCCTTCCTCCTATACGTATTTTCTCATTCTCCAGAAAAATACTTTAGGATTTAGCTAAAAGCCTTTTGTGTAGGCTCTGCAATCTTTATTCATTTTCATAACGTCCTACTTTATATTTATAAGCACCGTTTATGTCCATTATGTTGAACTTTCTCGACTTCACAGACTAATAAGATTTTTACAGTGAATAATTTTTCATCCTCTTTAGAAGCTGTCACGAAAGGAATAAAATTAGGTTATATTCAGCCAAATTATGAAATATAAAAAATGAATACATAAAAGAAAGAGATAACCCCTGGGAGCTATCTCTTTCTTATCGTATTTTACAAAACTTCAATAATTACGCTAATTAGATTTTACTTTTGTAATCCAGTAATAATGGTATCTATATTCCATTTCATCATTTTCAAGTAAGTATCTCCATCCTCACCTGATTTACCTAGTGAGTCTGTAAAAATTGTCCCTGCAATCGGCACGTTTGTTTCTTTTGAAACAGTTTCCATACTACGTCGATCTACACTTGTTTCTACAAATAAAGCTGGCACTTTGTTTGTTTGAATTACACTTACAACATCTCTAATTTGATCTGGAGTACCTTGGTTTTCTGAGTTAATTTCCCAAATGTATCCCGTCTTAATATCATATGCTTTTCCAAAGTATTTAAAAGCACCTTCACTAGAGATTAAGAAACGTTTTTCCTCAGGGATTTGATGAATTCTGTTCACTGTCTCATCGTGTAACTTTTGAAGTTCTGCTACATACTTGTCGGTATTTTTAGTATAGAATTCTTTATTTTTAGGGTCTTCTTTAATTAATGCCTTTTTCACATTTTCAGCATATAAAATGCCATTTTTAATATTCATCCATGCATGTGGGTCTGGTTCTTTTTCTAATCCTTTTGTCTCTAAATAAATAGCTTCTACGCCTTCACTTACTTTATACACAGGTGCATCTTTCTCTGATTTATTTGCCGTTTTTAATAGCTTTTTAAACCACGCTCCACCTTCTTCTAGATTTAATCCATTGTAAAGTACCATATCTGCATCTGTCATTTTCATAACATCTTTTGGTAGTGGATCATATTCATGCGGGTTAGCTCCAATTGGAACAAGACTATGAATCTCAACTTTATCCCCGCCAATTTGCTTCACCATATCATATATAATGGAGTATGTAGTTACAACTTTTAATTTTTCACTGCCCTCTTCTTTTCCATTTGTGTTACTAGAACACGCTGTTAATGCAAATACGAAAATACAAATTACCGATAATAAAACATTTTTAAATTTCATTTTTATCCTCCAATCAATTATGACAACTCTGCTCTATTTTTTTTAATTTTGATAGCTCTCCAAAATAAACCTTGTGACGGTGAGAAAAAGAATGCCAATGCGAACAAGAATGTTGCAACAAGAACAATTGTCGCACCTGAAGCAAGATTATAAGAGAAACTAAAATATAGCCCTACTACAGATGAAAGTGCACCAATGCCTGCCGCTAAATAAATCATGACCCATAAACGATTTGTTAATAAATACGCTGTAGCCGCTGGTGTAATAAGCATAGCGACAACTAGAATAATTCCTACAGTTTGAAGTGATGCTACTGTAACCATTGTAAGTAGGATCATTAAGCCATAATGAATCCATTTGTTCGGTAACCCGTAACTTTGCGCCATCGTTGGATCAAAAGTGGATACGAGTAATTCTTTGTAAAACAGCATCACAAGCCCAATAATGACCACTCCGATAATAAGTGTCATCCACATATCTGAAGAACGAACTGATAGGACGTTCCCGAATAAAATATGATATAAATCTGAACTACTCTTCATAAAGGTAATTAAAATAATCCCTACAGCAAATACAGATGTAAACATAATCCCTATTGCCATATCATGTTTAATTCGGCTATTTTGACTTACAAATCCTATTCCAACTGCAGTAATAACACCTGTTAAAACAGCTCCTATGAAATAGTTCATACCAATCATATAAGAAAGTGCTACTCCAGGAAGAACGGCATGTGAAATGGCATCACCCATTAATGCCATACCTCGTAAAATAATAAAACATCCAATGACACCACAGATAATTCCTACCATAACGGAAGTTAATAACGCCTTTTGCAGAAAACTGTACTGCGTTAATGCATCTATAAATTCTACAATCTTCATGATGAATGTACCTCCGCTGCATTATTAAACAATATTCCTTGATTCACATATGCTTTTGACATAACAGTTGGTTCTAATACTTGTCGTACTTCTCCGCAATGAATTAAGCTTTTATTCAATAATAATAATTTATCAAAATACGATTCTGCTTTACTTAAATCATGATGTACAACAACAATTGTTTTTCCTTCTTTACGTAATTCCCTAAGAATTTTAATGATTGTCTCTTCACTTGTTACATCTATTCCAACAAACGGTTCATCTAAGAAGAATATTTCTGCCTTTTGCGCTAAAGCTCTCGCCAAAAAGACACGTTGCTGTTGTCCACCTGAAAGCTCACCAATTTGGCGATGTTTAAACTCTTCCATTCCGACTTTCTTTAGACATTCAAATGCCCAATCCCGCTCCCCTTTCTTCGGTCTTTTCATCATCCCTAAAGATGGATATGTTCCAATTAGCACGACATCTAAAACTGTGATCGGGAAGTCCCAATCTATATCACTTCTTTGCGGTACATATGCAACACTCTTTCTAACACTTCGAATATCCTCTCCAAGAATTTGAACAAATCCCTTATCATTTGGGATTAAATCCAATACAGCTTTCATTAAAGTAGATTTTCCCGCTCCGTTTGGACCAATAATTCCAACGAGATTTCCTTTTTTAATCTCAAAAGAAACATTTTGAACCACTTGATTCCCTTGATAGGATACAAATAAATCTTTGACAATTATAGCCTCAGTCATTTTTTATGTACTCCCCCTTCTTTTTTTCGTCAATGTAATTATTTTGCACAAAGGCAACTTTTAAACAAAAAAATATAATGCGAATGTAAATCCGCGCCTAAGTTTCCTTAGGGAAACTTTTTTATATGAGTCAAATTATATAAGCTAGATGCAAATTTGTAAACTAATTTTTACGAATTTATGAATATACAATAAAAATCATTATCACTATGAAACAAAATACATTATCCATTCTATGATTTTCTAAAAAGGATATTACTGTGAAAAATTAGCACTATAATAAACGAAAGAGCCCACTCATATGAGGTGGCTCCTTCTCTTTTAGAATATTTAATACGCTCTACAGCAAAAACTATGATTACGGTTAAATTACTTCCAAACAACACCTCGCCTCTCATATTCCATTCTATATTCAACAGCAGCTGCAATTTTAGAACTTGCGAACCTTTCCGTAATCCAAAGAGCTAAATCAATTCCTGAAGTAACTCCTCTTGCAGTAATAATATCGCCTTGATCTACAATTCTGTAATGAAGAAGTTCTGCTCCATATTCACTAATTTCAGTTTGCGCCAAATGATGCATTGTTGCCTTTTTATCATTCAATATACCGGATGCAGCTAGTAGCATACCTCCTGTACAAACTCCAGCAACAATCGTTCCTTCATTGTGCATCTCTCTAATCATTTCGGTCAAAGTACCAAGCTCTGCTTGCTTTCGTGCCCCATGTTCAGCTTTATGATTCCAGCCACCACCAGGTACAATTAACAAATCTGGACGATTATCCATTCGTAAAAAATCATGTAATTTAACCGTAACTCCAAACGAAGTAATAGCTTCTTGTTTTTGTTCACTCGAAACGAATTCAACCGTAAATGGTGCCCCTTCTTCTATCGCTCTTTTGAGTACCTCAAACGGTGCGAAAGAGACAAGTTCTCCGAAGCCATCAAACAATACAATTTGTATTTTCATTTTTTGAACACCTCATATCGTTTCTTTTTGAATCCCAAATTAGGAGAATACATGTTATCTACAAATTAACAATGAAGATAGTCTTTCTCCCCTCACTCTATAAACTTCCAAATGTTCTTCTAATTCCCTCTCATCACTTATTACACTTAGCGTTTTCTTCACAAAATTCCAATTCAAACTACCGGATAGCCATAGTAATGAAGACAGTCTCTTATAATCATTTGATGTTACAATATTACTAGCCTTATACCCTTCTAAAAATGCACTAGCAACACTTGGACTGACTTCATGTGATTGTATTCCTTCCGTTCGAGAGTACCATTTTAGTAAAAAGGCTAATCCCTCAATACGATCAACATAGCCAATCGATTCAAAATCTACAATTCCTTTTATCTGTTGATTTGAATCCCATAAAACATTCAAAGGATTTAAGTCTGTTTGTACGATAAACTCTAATTCACTCGTATATGCGCACTCTATATGATATTTAGCGAGCTCTATATACTCTCGTAATTCTCCACATGTGCTTGCCCTACTTTCTAGCATATGAATAAACTGGGCATACCCATCCAAATGAGATTTCTTTTGAAAAATCGAGCTTTGAGATGCGCAAGAAATATCATGAATCTTTCTTGCTTCCGTTCCGAAGGCTTTTGCGATAACTTCTGTACAATTTGTAATATGTTCTCCTTCAATCCAATTAGACAATACAAATCGGTATTGTTCATCATTCCAAATGACAAGTGTAAATGACTCTCCTGCCCTATTCTTATTTATCTGCATAAAAAGAATCCCATGCTCGCGTAAATAATACGTAAAACGCACTTGCTCTATCAGTTGTTCGTTTAATAACGTCCCAAAGGCGGGATTGATTGTTCGCTTGCTATTTATAAACCTTGCGGAATACCGCTTTCCATTTACCATTATTTTATAATGCAGATCCGTATTCCAACTATCTTTATGTAACTCTTCTTCCACTGCTAGTGAATGAATTTCTTTAAAATAATTCATTAATACATTTCTTATTATATGTTTCACCCTATTCCCCTTTCATGCAAAAATTCATTTTTGTACTTCCGAATAAAAACCTTTTAAAGTGAGGATTTTTAAGATATACCTAATTTATTCAAGTAAAAATCATATCCTACATGATTAAATACATTTCTAACTTTATCACTATGACAGAATATTCTCTATTCGTTTCATTAATTTCTGTAAACCAATTTAGTCATGACTATGTACAATAAAAAAAGAGCCAATCACCTATATAATAGAAGATTGACTCTTTTCTTTATTTACTCCCCTGTTTCTAAAAAACGTTTTATACGTTCACCAATTTCATCACGAACACGTTGAAATTCAGACCACTCTTTTCCTGCTGGGTCATCAAATCCCCAGTGAACACGATTTACATGCGGCGGAGTAGATGGACAAACAGAATCCGCATGACTACAGAGGGTAACAACTAAATCAGCGTTATTTAAAATATTTGAATCAATCATATCTGATGTTTGATTTGTTATATCGATATTTACTTCATTCATTGCTTTAATAGCATTTGGATTCACTCCATGTGCTTCAATGCCTGCAGAATATACATTCCACTTATCTCCTAAGTATTGTTTCCCCCATGCCTCTGCCATTTGGCTGCGGCATGAATTTCCTGTACATAAAAAATAGATTGTCTTTTTGTTTTCCATGTTGTTTTCCACCTTTGTTTTTAAATTATACTGGTTGATCATTAAAATATTTACGTTTAAACCAAAAAGCGACGTTTACAAGTGCAATCATTACAGGTACTTCAACTAACGGTCCAATGACAGCTGCGAATGCCGCGCCTGAATGAATACCAAACACACCAACTGCTACAGCAATTGCTAACTCAAAGTTATTACTACCTGCTGTAAATGCTAACGTTGTAGTCACCGGATAGTTTGCACCAATTTTTCTTCCCATAAAGAAAGAAACAAAAAACATTACAATAAAATAAATGAGTAATGGAATTGCTATTCTTACTACATCTAGTGGCACGCTAACAATCATCTCCCCTTTTAAAGAGAACATAATGATGATTGTAAATAGCAATGCAAGTAATGTAAGTGGACTAATTTTAGGTATAAATACCTTTTCATACCACTGTCTTCCTTTTAACTTCACTAGTACAAAGCGTGTCAACATACCTGCTATAAAAGGAATTCCCAAATAGATAAATACTGATTTCGCTACTTCTACCATTGTAATATCGACAATAGCACCTTCAATCCCTAACCATTCCGGGATTACTGTTACGAACACGTATGCATAAACCGAGAAGAATAACATTTGAAATACAGAATTAAAAGCAACTAGACCAGCTGCATACTCTTTATCCCCATCAGCAAGGTCGTTCCAAACAATTACCATTGCAATACAACGTGCTAAACCAATCATAATGAGCCCGACCATGTATTCTGGTTTATCAGGAAGAAAAATAATTGCTAACACAAACATAAGTACAGGTCCGATAATCCAGTTTTGTACTAAAGATAGAACTAGCACTTTTACATCTTTAAATACTCGGCCCATTTCCTCATAGCGAACTTTCGCTAATGGTGGGTACATCATTACAATTAAACCAACAGCGAGCGGAATAGACGTCGTGCCAACTTGTAATGAATTCAGTCCGTCTACTACACTAGGAAACACAAATCCTAAACCAATTCCAATAGCCATCGCTAGAAAAATCCATAGTGTTAAATATCGGTCTAGAAAAGATAAACGTTTCATTTTATTTTCCATCTCCCATTAACAACAAGAATTTTTATCTACTACGTTAGAAATCGTGCAACAAGATGACTCTTCTATTTTGTGAACATCACTATCTGCTTTTGTATAAAAGAATTCCCACTCATTACCATCAGGATCCGTTACCCAAAACTTATTTTGCACTGCATAGCAACAAGTTGTATCCATCTCATCACGCGCAAAGAAACCCTCTTTTTCTAATCTTTCTTTATGTAATATGATTTCTTCAGCTGTATCCACTTGAAAACCAAAATGATTTACCTGATTTCCATTCACTTCATCTCGCACGTTCAGCGTGAAATTAAGTCCTGGTGTCTCTAATAAAAATTTTGCATAATCCATTTTCACCTTAACTGGTGATACACCGAATACCTTTTCATAAAATTCAATAGACTTCTCTAAATTCGTAACGTTTATACCGACGTGAACATATTTCATACCTTATTCCTCCTCTTTATATATTATTAATCAATTTTTTTTGATTAATAGCGCAAAATTTTAACAACAACTACCTTTTCCTGTTTTTCTAAAGATACAGCACAATTCTTCTGATAATAAATTATTCACTTCCGCATCATTTAAATCATAATAACTCCACGTACCTTTTGTTTCTTTTACAATTAAACCTGCATCTAATAAAATCTTCAAATGATAGGACAACTTAGATTGCGTCATTTCAAAAATCTCTGTTAAATCACATACACAAGTCTGACCTCGCTGACAAAGTTCATACATAATCTCTAAACGCTTCTGATCCGCCAACGCTTTAAATTTTTTCTCATAGAGCTGAAAATCTTGTGCCATTTTAGTTCACTCTCCCTTCATCAATTTTTTTTGATGTTTATAGTATATACGCTGATTAGTTCTTTATGCAACTGATTAATCAATTTTTTTTGATTTACAAAAAGCTTCCTCGCACCATAACTTTGCTACAACTAAAAAGGACCATAGCCTTTTCAAAAATGAAAAACTACGGTTCTTTTTACAACTTAATAGTTAAAATATTTCCGAAGAATGGAGTCTCTATAACTGTTTTTAATTTTAATTTGATCGTTATAGAGTAGTGCCCCTATAAACAAAACCCTCCAGAAACATCTAAAATCTGCCCTGTTACCCAGCGACTATCAGAAGAAGCAAGGAATGCTACTGCATCTGCGATATCTTCAACTTGCCCTATTCGTCCAAACACAGATGAGTTCGTAGCAAAACTTCGTATTTCAGGATCATCTAGCAATTTCGCATTAATATCTGTCTTCGTATATCCAGGCATAATTGCATTCACTGTTATACCTCTTTCTCCAAGATGCTTAGCTAGAGGAAGTGTCATCGTATTTAATGCCCCTTTACTTAAACCGTATGCAATTGAGCCTGTAAAACCAAGTCGTACTTCAGCTGATGAAATGTTAATAATGCGTCCCTCTGCTCGTAGTAACGGTAATGTTTGCTGAATTAAGAAGAACGGTGCTTTAATATTTACAGACATAATTTCATCAAAAACTTCTTCTGTCGTATTTTCAATCGTTCCTTGTGTACCTATCCCTGCATTATTTACTAAAATATCTATCTCTGATGTACCAACTCTTATTTGTAATTCATTCTTTAATTGTTCTACTAGATTTTTGACACCATCAATTGAATTGAAATCTGCTTCAATTAAGAGCGCCTTTCCTCCATTAGATTCAATCTCACTAATCGTTTCATCTGCAGCTTCCTTATTTCGGCCGTAGTGAATCGCAACTAATGCACCGTCGTTTGCCAATCTCATCGCAATCGCACGACCAATACCGCGACTCGCCCCGGTTACTAACGCTACTTTCCCATCAAGATTCTTCATTTTTCCCATCCTTCCTAAATTTCCGTTTGATAAAGTGAAACTTTAATCAGCCCTCACCAATCGGGCTTTTACGGGCAGCCGCTCTCCCACCTAACCTCTTTGCTCCAGCTGAATTTTGAGGTGGGAGTTTTACTGCCCGGCAAATAGCAGGATAAATCCTATACTTACATTTTCATTTAAAAATCAATAATTTTAAATATAGATTTATAGGTAATTAAGTTCGTTAACTTATGATATTATAGTTATAATTTGTGATTTACTTTAGAAAACAAAAAGAGGAGGCTACACAATGCAAAATGCAGTAAAATTAGATGAAGTTGACCATAAAATTATGAACTTGTTGTATGAAAATGCGAGAATTTCTGTTTCAGAAATAGGACGAATTATATCCATGACGCAGCCTGCTGTAAAAGAGCGTATTAATAAACTTGAAGATCAAGGAGTTATAGCAGCTTATCGAACAAAATTTGAGCCTTCCAAAATTAATAAAAACATTCAAGCATTCATCATGTTTAAAACGAGCCAATGCTCTGATTTTATCCAATATTGTAATGCTGCTCCTGAAGTAACAGATTTATATCGAATTAGCGGGGAATTTAATTATATGATGAAGGTCATGAGCGATTCGATGGATTCTCTCGCTGCATTTTTAGACTCTTTAATGCAATTCGGATTATCGTCTCCTTTAATTGTTTTAAAGAGTGAGTTTGAGGAGAAATTGTCGTTCTAATAAAGGGATACGTATTATCCCCCGATAACAGTAAAAGTTTTTCCTTTATGAGAGAAACCAACAAAATCAATGATTAGTAAACAAAAAAGAACATTGATTTTCCAATGTTCTTTTTTACATTTCTGCTTATTAATTAGATTCCTCGTTGAATAAATTCCCCTTATCCCTTATCCCTGATTCCTCTGCGCTTCCTTAAACTCTTCCTTCACCTTCTCTAACAGCCCTTCTTCCGTAATTAATCGATACGCCGTATTTGCAAGTGCTTTTGCGGATGTAATTAGCGCTTTATCTCCGAGTTCTGAACGTGCTGCTTCTCTAAATTCATTCGTATGTGCAATTAAGTCATCTGGGCCAATTTTAATGTATGGATGTATTGTCGGTACGACTTGGCTTACGTTTCCTGCGTCTGTTGAGCCGATTCCAATTCTTTCTTTACGATTTACGTCTTCACCTTGTAGTTCTAGTTCTTCGGCTACGACGTCATTAAATGTTTTTGTTACGAGTAATTCATCGATTTCATTTTGGAATTGATGAATTTTCACTTTCGTACCTGTTGCTAACGCTGCTCCTTGTGCGATATTTTTTACTTTTTCTGTTACTTCCGCACATCTTTTTCGCGTTGCTGCACGAATGAAGAACCTTGCTGCGGCGTAGTCAGGAATAATGTTAGGTGCTTTTCCGCCCTCTGTAATAACACCATGAATTCTCACATCTGACGGCAATTGTTGGCGAAGTGCGTTAATACTGTTATACAGCTGGATAATCGCATCTAATGCGTTAATCCCTTCTTCTGGTGAGGCTGCTGCATGAGCTGTTTTACCGTAAAAATGAAAATCAAGTGGATCGACTGCTAGTGAGGGACTTGTTGTTGCTGTTTTTCCGCTTGGATGGATCATAAGCGCTGCATCAATATTATTAAATAAACCAGCTTTTACATAACTCGATTTTGCGCTACCATTTGGTCCGCCTTCCTCTGCTGGTGTTCCAAACACGACAACTTCTCCGCCGATTTCTTCAAGTGTTTCTGATAAAGCAATTGCTGCTGCAACACTAATTGTGCCAATTAAATTGTGACCACACGCATGACCGAGCCCCGGTAAAGCATCATACTCAGCTAAAAATGCGATAACTGGCCCTTGTTTTCCTGAACTTTTTCGTGCGATAAAACCTGTTTCATGTCCCGCTATATTGTGCTGCAGTTGGAATCCTGCACTACCTAGTAATAAACTTAACGTTCTTGATGCGTAAAACTCTTGGTTACCAATCTCCGGATTCGCATGAATATCATGACTTGTTTCTATGTACTTTTCCTTATTTCTTTCTATACTCTCTTCAATCGTTTTTCTTTGTGACGTTACTCCTGTCGCTCCCATTTTTCTTCCTCCTTTTATTTTCACGTAAAAAAGCCTCTTTCTAAAAGATAGAAAGAGGCTTTGAAATATACATTCAAAATGAGCTTCTTTCTTATCTTTCAAGTTACCTTGCTGGAATTGGCACAGTATTCATAAAGAATCCGCTGCCGAGGTGTCATAGGGCCAGTCCCTCAACCTCTCGTGATAAGAATTTTCATAAAATTATATTAAATTATTTTCATTCTAAATTCATTCCGAATAAAAGTCAAGGAATTCCTATCCGAATTTACCGAATATCTAAAAATCCTTTTAATACACCAATTGTCTCCGGTGCTTGCAGTCTTGCACATATGTACGGAAATTCCGTACTACCTTCAAACATCATTTGAGATGTGAGAGGTGCCCCTGCCCAAAAGATTTCATCATCAATTACTATAAACGGGAACGCTTTGTTTTGCCTTTGTAACTTTACATTTTTTAATGGAACTGGTCCGTCACTATACACTGTTATTTGCGCATTTGTACGCATTAACGCTTGCCATACTCGTTTATCCACTTGTCTTGTACTTGGAAGTGAAATGATAATTTTTCGTTTTGCCGCTAGAATATCTTTTAATAACCCTTTCGGCTCTTCAAGATTCATTTCCATAAACCAGCGTAAACGTTTCGAAATTTTTCGCTCCCACAATTGTCTTGATGTCGTTCGATCATACACATCACCGTGACGTTCTATATGTGCAGTTAATTGTGATAACGCTTGTTTTCTCGAAAGGTTTTTACGCATATAATGGCAATCCGATAATTGAATGAATTTCCCTCTCGCTCTCGTTACTGCTACATTGACGAGGCGATGGTTTTTATGATCAAAGAATAACACACCAGGACGTTCCTGTGGATAACTATCAACCGTATCAAAGATCATCATATCTCTTTCAGAACCTTGAAACTTATGAACTGTTGCCGCTAATACTGGTATATTTTGATATTTCGTTCTCTGTAACATTTCTCTAATACATGTTGATAAAAAGCGGGACTGTGCTCGGTACGGTGTAACTACACCAATTGATTGAACACCGTCTAACAGTCCAATTAGCATCATTTGCATCGCCACTAAACCAGACATAATATTAAAACGCGAACCAGAAGCAGCATCTTTTAACGAAAATGCTCCCATTAAGCTCGTATCAAATAAAACACTCGCTTCATTTGCGAACGGTTGTAGTTGCGCAAGTTTTTTACGCTCTGAAACAGACGGATGATCGTACACTCTATTTTTATAAATAAATGAGTTCGTAAACTTCGATATGTCTGCATGCATACGTCTTTGTTCCTGCAACATAAAAAGGTTGGGATGTGCTTCTGATTTATTTACAGTATCAACAATCCCGGCATGATAAAACATATCTTCGCCGAGCCATTTTCGAACGAGTTCATGGTTCGCCATTGCGATCGGAGGTAACTGTAAAAAGTCACCGCAAACGACGATACGTTTTCCAAGTGAAGCTGCTAATGCAATTTGCGGAACATAGGCCATACTTACTTCATCTACGACAACTAAATCAAATGTGCGATCATAAATAAGCGCATCAATTGCACATTTTGATAAAGTCGCACCGATTACTTTCGCATTTTCAATATATTCTTTTTCTACTTCTTTAATTTTCGCTTTTTGCTTTCGAAGATCACTTTCTATCTCTTGTATACGCTTCTTATCAGCAGAAGTCGCTTTATATGATAAAATCTTTTCACGAAGATCTTGTCGTGTCTCTTCTAAATAAAGTCTTTCTTCTCCCCAAGATCCGTTCGTCGTTTCAACCAACTTCGATGCTAGTAATGTTTCATGATTTCGTATATGCTCATGTTGACTATAACCGTAACGAACGATTTCACCAGGTGTCCATTTCTTTTTCTTCTCAATTTGCTTCGTTACTTCACTCATTAATACGTCAACTGCCGCATTACTATGAGCTAACACAAGTACCGATTTCCCTTTTTGATAATGAGCCGAAATAATACGTGATAAATTGTAAGACTTCCCTGTTCCCGGTGGTCCCCACACGTACGTTGTCGGATTGTAAAACGACCGATACGCCAATTCATTTTTCGGATTTTTCATCTTCTCAATATGTTTCGGACTGCTCGTTCCCTCTACTAAACGTTTAATTCGTTGACGTCTTAGTTTATCTTTACGGGCTTCCTTCAAACGCTCTTGCAGCTGTTCTAATAGTTGCCACGGTTCACTGTATAAAACCGCTTCTCTTATTTCGCCTTGTATATAATCATTTAATTTCAGTTCGATTTCTAATCCATGCACAGATAGTACTTCCCCTGTCGCTTCCTCACCATCGAACTCAATTCGAATTGGTGAACCTTCAGGTATGCTTACTTCCGAAATAAGCTGAAAGACATATACCGTACTTTCATAATCTGTATATAAAAAACGACCGTTCATGATAGAAATTTTACTACCACCTATCGTTTTCCAATGTTTAATTTCATACGCTAACGCATAATGCCACTCTTTCATTGTTTCCGATAATGAAGGAGTTTGAGTAGGTGTATTCATCGTATAATCTCCTTCCTTCTCCCCAAACATACTTTCTCACTATACCATATAACAAGCTCAAAATTGTAAGGTTTTTATCTTGATTATTTTCTTAATTTTCAATAATATATTGTATATAATTTTCAGAAAGAAGGAATCTACATGCCAGTTAGAAGAATTGAACACGTAGGACTTATGGTTGCAAACTTAGAAACATCTATCTCATTTTATGAAGAAGTAGTCGGCTTACAGCTCCTTAAACGTATGGGGCATCCAAACCCAGATTTAAAACTCGCTTTTTTAGGTGTGGAAGAATCGAAGGAAACAATACTCGAATTAATTGAAGGTTATAATTCTTCTCTTCCAGCAGAAGGAAAAGTACATCACATTTGCTTTAAAGTGGATTCATTAGAGGAAGAAATCGAAAGACTACAAAAACACAAAGTAACCTTTCTACTAGGAGAAGAAATTGAAACATTACCGGATGGAACACGTTACATATTCTTCGCTGGTCCTGATGGAGAGTGGATTGAGTTTTTTGAGACAGAAAGATAAAGTTCACACCGATCGGGCCATTTAATGGAGCGAGTTTGTGGAAGGTGAAAAACTATGAAAAAATTTTCTCGAACAGGAAAAATATTATTAGCTTTTGGCGCAGGTCAATTGTTTTGGGGACTTGTAATGCTTATTGGAACTAATTTATTTGAGCACACGGGTAACACAGTGAGATATAGTATTCTAATCACCGGAATGGTTTGTTGCATTGCATCTAACTTTTTTAGAGAACCTAAGAGCTAACTAATACGTGAGTTATACTTCCTGTTATAAATAACTTTATTATCAACATAAGGAGCAGAAACTGATGAATACAGTCTTTATTATCGTTTTTTGGGTACTTATACTATTTCCACTTCTTTATATAATCCTGATAAAGAAGTGGAATATAAAAGTAGCTACCTTATTTGTTGGAAGAATTCTATTAAGCATTGTCTATTTCATAAATGGAATGGTGTTAGGACTGCAACGAAATTGGATAGATCCTCCCTATGAAACCGAATGGGATTTCTTTATAAAGTCTTTACTAAAAGGAAAAACTGATGCACTTATACACTTGCTACTTCTAATTATTCTTGTCACATTCGACTTAATAATCTTATTTTATTATAGAAATAAAAAGAATTAGCATGTCTCCCTATTTCTTTTATCTTATCCCATATTGATGCGTAGGAAACAACCTTATTTATTATACGACAAAACAATGATAAATACGGACCTGTTATCAGGTCTTCTTTGTTACACTCTTTTTTAAAACACATAGCCCAAACAGAATTTGTTATTCCTAGTTACTAAACAATAGTAATGTTTATAATTTTGCAACATGTATAGATGGGTATATATATATTGCAATTACTTTAGCAAATTACAAATAAATTTGCATTTACTGTGACCCTTACCTCCCAGTAAGGGTCTTACCCTTTTATAAATAACTATTTCAATACAACTTTTTTCACAGTACTTTCACGTCAATTTCACAAACTCAAGAACTCTCAGATGTTACACTTAATACATCCTTTTCCAAGGAACTATATGCCGATACATGAATCCCTATCTATATAGGGATTCTTTTGTGCGAGATCCCCCTCACCATCAATTTAAGAATTCAAAAAAAGAAGGGGTTCATCCCCCTCCTTTTTAAGCTTGCTCCGACTGTCGGAATTATTTAATAGAACCACGATTCAGTTCCGTTAATTTTTCATTGATGTTAAAAATTCTTACTCTAATATCTTTAACACCAGCTGCTTCAAGTCTGTTCTTGTGCATTTCAGCGTATTTTTCAGCATCTTGTTTTTCTTCAAATACATAAATGCCTCCAGCTTCTTTCGTTTCTTCATTCTCTGTCCATATTTTCCAATGGAACCCTTCTTCTTCATTAATACTTTTTGCTAAATCCCAAAACGCTTTTTCCATTTCTTCACCAAAAGGACCTTCAAACGGAAAATCAACTTGTAATAAATATGCCATCTTTACTCACTCCTATTTTTAATATAAAATTCATCAGGAATTCCTTTGTATAAAAATCCTTCCCATTCTTTTACTGATTATGTTTTTTTCGATTCTAATAATGGGAATGTCTCAAGTTAGCGCTACTATTATTCCAGTACTAGTTTGAGGCTTTCCCTATTCTTTATTGTATTTAAAAATTAAAGAGTTATTAAAAGCTCATTAAAAAGAGATCTATTTAGACTTAAGATTCCTACCTATATATTGAACAATTTTTCTAAACTCTGTCGATGTTGAACGACCAAATGGAATCGTTTGTCTCTGTTGATATAGTAGTTGTCCATTTTTCTTCATAAGAAAGTAGGCAGGTTTTCCATGAGTACCATGGGCTTCATAAGGGATAGCATCGCCATGATAGAAAACATCATAAGCTTTTAAATCAACCAGATATTCATCTGATCCAATCAGGAATGATAAATTATTTTCCAATACCATATTCCTTAAGAATTGTCCGGTTAATTACTATTTATCTAAATACATTCATACTACTAATTAATAAGCAACGCTATGAGTAGTGCCGACACACTCAAAATGCACGTTAAGGTACGCGTGTGATTCAGCAACGTCCAATGGGATTCAAATTTGACTCTGAGTTCATCCCATCCAGAATCTCTTACAGGTAGTTCAGCTGAGATAATTGCTCTATTCATCGGAAGGTTTCCTGTGAAAGTGATCAGTAGAGTGGCAACATAACTAATCAATGCGATTAATCCTAAAATAACTTTATCAAATTGCTGTAGGTAAACGGCTAATACAACAAAACCAATCTGCGCTATAAGAGCACCGTTTGAAATGAAGAGAAAAATCGGATTAGCCACTGATGAGGTAAAGTGTCTAACCGAAAGAACGAAGGTACGATCATCCGAATTCCGAAGGCCAGGCATGACAGAATTTGAGTATGCAAAAACGGTTCCAGCAACAATACTTGTTGTCAATATAGCAAGAAACGCTAAGACGTTGAAAAATAATAACCCATTCATATGTTTTCACACCCCCTATCTATAAAATAATTACAAAACGATACCAGCTTAAACGCATAAAGTTTAACAGTTTTCGGTTATGTTTAAAAAATATGATAACAACTTATCCCTAAACTAAGGACAAACAAAACAAGCGCAGGTATTGCTTTCTTAAAGGGATCTTTCGCTAATACAATAAGAGTTAATGCAGCTGCAAGCATCGTACCGCCTAACAACAATCCTGCCAATAAAGCTGCCATTGGGACCCAAATTCCTATCAACATTCCAATTGCTCCTACAATCTCAAAAGCCCCAGTTAAGAAATTAAAAAACGAAGGTAAACCAAATCGTTTGAACTCATCTGCCATTTTCCCAGATATAATTTTCGTACCTGTCATTAAAAAGAACAGAAACAATACAACTTTTACTACATTGATTAATATTAAAATAGCAATCACATCTTTCTTATTTATTTGATATTTTTACATGCTATAGCATATATAATACAAAAATTTGACTGGTACTAGGAAAAAAGGTGATTCTGAATCAAATATCATACAAAATAAAGCTATCTCCCCATTACTCGAAACAACTAATATATGCTATAGCATACATTATACCTAAAACAAAGTTTGTCCCTTATAAATAGCATAGCATCAATAAGGAACAAATATTAATAACGTGTATCATACAATTTGTTTAATAATGATTGTAATACTTTAATCTCTTCCTCGCTCAAATTACTCGTAACGAAATGGTGAGCATCTTTCACTACAGGCAAGATTTCTTTTTTTAACTCGTCACCTTTTTCAGTTAAAAAAAGGTTGTGTGAACGCCTATCTTGGTCATTCAAAGCCTTCTTTACAATCCCTTTTCTCTCCATTGATTGTATCATTCTTACGACAGTAGTTTGATCTTTATCAATAGCTTCTGCTAACTCTTTTTGAGTAGTTCCCCTTTGGCTACAAAGAACACTAATAATCCCCCACTGCTCTGGCGTAACTCCAAAAGGCTTTAATTTCTTAGTAAAATAATTGGTCATTTTCACATCAGTACGATGAACAAGATAGCCTATTAAATCATGTAAATTCATGTTTCACCTCTATAAATTAAGATATAAAAGGATATAGCATACCAGTCAATTATTCACAGTGAATGCATTTGTTTCACTAATTACATGCTATGACATATATATTAAATTAGGTCATTTTAATTGTCAAATGAATTACCTATTATTCTACGGCAAAATTCATTCCATACAATATAAAAAAATATCTAATTTGATAAATTCCTCCAGCGATTTGACACTGTGCTAAAAACTGTTCAGCCAGTGCGCAAAGGTTTATATTTTAAATTTCAAATTACGTCAAGAAATTGGTTAACACCGTACCCATCAAGCTAAGATTATATAACTTTTGTTTCATATGAGATTTTTTCTACAGTATCAGTCCAGCTTATTTAAAAATAATAAAATCCCGTGTTCAATAACAATACGGGATTTTTATAAATAAGTTTATTTTTTAATTTAACACATATTCGAAAGAAGTTCATTAGTTACATATTACTTATCTAATTAAGAAAAATTCAGATACCAGCCCAAACATCTTTTCCATATCGTCCTTCATCTTGCAAACGATCCAACCAATTCCTTGCTTCTTGTTCACTGACTTCATGAATTTCTTGATATGCTTGACAAAGGGTATCTTCTACATCAGGAGCCATTTTACTTCCATCACCACATATATAAAGATGAGCTCCATTATCTAATAACGAAATTAAATTGATTCTATCTTGTTTTATTAAATGCTGTACATATGTTTTTGGATATCCTTCCAGGCGAGAAAAAGCTGCGTGTAAAGAGATTAATCCATCTCTTTCATCATTTTCTAGTTCTGTACGATAGAGATAATCCTTTTCAGGATGACGACAACCAAAATATAGATGTGCTTGTCCTAAGTTCATACCTTTTTGTTTTTGAACACGACGTGCTTGCAAGAATCCACGGAATGGTGCAATTCCAGTACCTGGCCCAACCATGATAATTGGTGTTTCTGGATTTTCAGGTAATTGAAAGTTTGATTGTGGCGTTCGAATGAAACAAATAATCTCATCTTTATTATGACGCTGAGCTAAATAATTAGAAGCGACTCCTTCATATGTCCCTTGCCCACTCCATGCAGGTGCATTAACAACACCAACCGTAATGCTCAGAAGATCCTGTGCAACGAGTGGAGAGCTTGAAATAGAATAGTAACGCGGCTTTAGCGCAGGAAGAAGTTCTAAAAAGCGTTCAAATCGGATTTCACAGGCCTCATACTTTTCAAGTAGATCCAACATTGAAATACGTCTCTTTAGTATTTGTTCATGATAAACTCCTTCTTCCAATAATGATTCCAATTCCTTTTTATGAGGAGGGCATGCTGTGAATGTCACCATTTCTCGTATTTGTGCCCGAGTGGCTGCTTCTTGAACTTCGACACTATAACTAAGAAGGGCAAATAAACTAACAGGACTGTCTAAAGGTATGTGATTTACACTGCGCCCACTTGCGCTCAGTATGACTTGATCCTTCCCGTTTAATCCAAAGCGCGTTAAAATTCGGTTAACATTTTTCTCGCTATTAATTGGCAGCACCCCAAGGTGGTCTCCTTCTTGATACGTAGCGCCTTCTGGCAAGGATATCTCAATATGTCGAGTGCTTCTATCACTACTGGATGATTGGAGTTCACGATTTTCCAATACAGATGCATAAACTGCTTCATATGTTCGCGCAAGAGGAGACCCTCCAAGACGACTGACAAATTGCAGACTCAAAGTACTGCGCTCTTTTTCCATATTTTTGTTGAGTTCCAATCCAAACGCCTTCATCGCATCAGACCACATGCTTTGTTTCCATTGCTCGAGCTGTTCCTCGAAATCACCACTTGCATCCGCTTCTCCACGTGTAGAAAATCTTGTTGCTCCTTTTTGAGCCATTTGCTCATCAATGTATCTTGGAATTCGCTGATAGGTACTAGCCCAATTATGATCTCCACAACCAAAAACTGCGTATTGAACACCTTTTAGCTCATCCGGTTTTAATTCCTCCAACCATTGCACAAACTGCCCTGCATTACTTGGTGGTTTTCCATTATAAGAAGAAGTTACAATAAGAACCGCTCCTTCTTTTGGCAGACTTCCAATTCGATCATTAAGAGCTACCACTTCCGTTTGAACACCTTCTAAACTAGCTGTATCTGCTAATTCTCTTGCAATACCTTCTGCTACCCCTGTATCCGAGCCATATAGAACAAGAAGTGACAGCTTATCGGCTCCAATAATAGAAGGAGTCTTCTGAACTTGCTGCTTGATTTCATGAGTTTTCAACTTCTCCCCTATAGGTGCAGGGACAGTAGGATGGCTGATAGTTTGATTTCGGGGTAAAATCCTAATCTTAAAATCACCGGGCTTTAGCGTTAATGTTTGTTTTACGTCCAGCTGATAGTCTTGATAATCGATTAATTCAAAATGTTGAAGAAGCATTCCCATTACGAGTGTGGCTTCATGAAGTGCAAACTGCATACCGATACATGCTCGTTGACCATTTCCAAATGGCTTATAAGCATGATGTGGAACCTTATCCAGCTCTTCAAATCGTTCAGGTTGGAATTCTTCCACATTGTCTCCCCACGCGTCTTTATCCCTATGTAGCTGTGGAATAAGAACAGAAATACGATCTTCTCCTTTCTTAATTGGGTATTTCCCACCAATCACTGTATCTTCTTTTGCATAGAGGCTGAATGCTGGAGCAGTAGGCCATAGACGTAGCGATTCATTTAAAATCATCCGGATATACTTAAGTTTCATAACTTGTTGGTATGTTGGAGTAGGATCTGTCAAAATCCGATCTACTTCTTCATATGCTTTTTTCAATTTATCCGGATTCTTTAATAAAAAATAGATTGCAAAAGATAACAATCCACTTGTTGTTTCATGCCCAGCTATTAAAAAAGTGATAATTTGAAAACGAATATTTTCATCATCTAATTTTTCACCAGTTTCCGGATCCTGCACATTTAACATACGGGAAAGTAAATCATTTTCTTCCTGATTTCCATTACTTTTACGTTCAGCAATAATATTATCTACTAAAGAAAACATGGATTGAATATCATGTTGAAATTGACGTTTCGTTCTCCACATGAGTTTGTCTTCTATATCCAGTCGCTGTAATTGATGCATAGCCTCATCTAGAGCACGGCTCATACTAGTGATGAAAGGATGAGAGGTCTCACGATAAAAGCTATTGAATCGGTAATTAAAACCACACAGACCAATTGTATCCAATGTAAGGCGAGTCATATCCTCCGGAACATCCACATTTTCATTCGGATTCAGTCTTGCCCATTTTTGAACGAGTTGTACGGCAATATCGGCCATCATGGCATGGTAATCTTTCATTGCCCGTTGGCTGAATGTAGGCATCAAAATATTATGAGCTTTTTTCCAGTTAGGCTCGTGAGTCTCGCTTGTAAACAATCCGTCTCCAGCAAAGGCACGAACCTTTGCTAAAGCACCCTCTATACTTTTATCGAACCGTGTTTCGTCACAGACTTCTGCTACCAGTTCATGTCCAGAAACGACAATGATAGTATCACTTAAAGTTTGAATTCGAAAAATGGGACCATACTCTTCCGCTAGCTTGATAAAGGATAAGGTCGGTTTATCTTTATCAATTAATGGGAGATTCCCCAGCGGTCCATATGTTTTCGGCTGAGGAATGGCAGATACTTTTTTTTCCATTAAAAACATCCTTTCAAAAAAGCATGAAATAAAGTGAAACTTTAATCAGTGGGGGTTTTGTTCATCCCCCACTGATTATCAGCCCGACCCCCGCCTAACTTCTTTGCTTCCGCTGAATTTTGAGGTGGGGGTCTTACTACCCGGCAAATAGCGGGATAAAATATCCCATTCAATAAAGAGAAGATAGCAATGAATCGCCTGGGATAAAGATATGTAATTGATTACCTTATTTTATCTTTTCCCTAACTATTCATGATTATGATATTGCTTATAAGGTTGGTAATCTAAGTTGTTTGTTGACATTAGATTTATAACTTGCAGAAAAAATACTAACTTAAAATGAAGCGAATTATTATAATGTTTATCAGAAATTGAAAGCGGATGTCATCTCTTGTATTTGTTTATAAAACGTTCATTTTGATGAATCTTTTTTATAAATCAAATTCCACCCTAACAACTCCCCCACATATTTTAATCAAACTTTATTTTAAAACCACAGTAGCACTACATACCCAGTAAGCTAAGATAAGCGAACACACCCAAATAAAGAAATTGATGAACTAAAGATTGTAGTATTTGGAAAACCAGTAGTTCCTAATATCTATTCAAACAAATACGATAAGCAAGTATACCGTGTTACTAATGAAAGAGGACCTGATATGAGCATCAGGTCCTCTTTCACTGTATATAATTATTTCACTGTTTCTTTCAGTTCTTTTCCCGTTTTAAATACCAGCTTCTTAGCAGCAGAAATTTGTACTTCTTCATAGGCTAACTAATCGGCAAAAAACTTGTAGAAATCAGTATCTAAAGTTTTGTTTCACACTACCGATTTAACCTCTCGACAGCTTCCGCACTTGTATCTACACGTTTAACGAAAAAAACTAATAGTAGTGCAACAACATTCATGCCAAGCGCTACATAGAATGAATATTGAATTCCGGATAATAAAGCCTTCTGAGTTAACATTGCCTTCGTAGCTTCTGTGAAGGTTGTTGGATCTAATTCAGACATTAGACTTTCAGCTTTTGTTTTTGTTACAGAATTCATAATCGTAACAAGAATAGCAGTACCAATCGAACCGGACACTTGTTGAGCTGTATTATTAACAGCCGTACCGTGCGGATTTAAGCGAGTTGGCAATTGATTAAGGCCATTTGTCATAAGTGGCATCATCACCATCGCCATCCCAAACATCCGCAGAGTGTAAATAAGAATAATATGTGTGTGACTAGAGTCGATTTGCAGGTTTGCCAGCATATAAGTTGAAACAGCTGTAATAGAAAGTCCTACTATGCCAAGAATTCGAGGTCCATATTTATCAAATAGTTTACCTGTAATTGGTGACATAACCCCCATTATTACCGCACCTGGAAGCATCATCAGCCCAGAGCTCAGCGGTGAAATACCGCGGACATTTTGTACATAAGCTGGTGTTAAAATCATACCCGAAAACATAGCCACCGCATTGACAATTGCAATTACAGACGCAAGTGCAAACATTGGGTACTTATAAACACGTAAATCCAATAAAGGCTCATTCATTTTTAATTGACGGATAATGAAAGCAATTAGGGAAATAGCTCCTATGATTAAGGTTGTTAAGACAACTTTATTCGTCCAACCATCGGAGCTTGCAGAACTGAATCCATATAACAAACCTCCAAAACCGACAGAAGATAATAGTAATGAGAGATAATCAAGTTTTGCATTTTTGTTTTGTCTCATGACATTCTCCGATTTCCAAATCCCTAACAGTAAGCTAATGATTGCTAGCGGTAAAATCATTTCAAACAGCAAACGCCAGTCATAGTACTCTACAATATAACCTGATAGTGTCGGTCCAATTGCTGGAGCTGTAATCATAACTAATCCAAAAATCCCCATTGCCGTTCCCCTTTTTTCTCTTGGAAAGCTTACTAGCATAATATTCATTAACAAAGGCCCCATGACTGAAGAACCTGCTGCTTGAACCATCCGGCCAGTAAGTAATAAACCAAAGTTCGGTGCTACAGCCGCTAAGGCCGTACCAAGAATAAAAATCATCATAGATGTAATAAATAAGCTCCTATTGGAGAAGCGGGTTATTAAAAATGCTGATGCCGGAATTAATATACCACTTACAAGCATATACCCTGTAGAAAGCCACTGGATCGTTGAAAAATCTTTAATGTCTAAATCCTTCATTATTGATGGCAAGGCTACATTTAAAAGCGAGTTATTTAGAAATGAAACAAATGCCCCAATAAAAAGGATTACAAGCATTAAATATGGTGGTTTTCTTTTATTTAATGTTTCACTCATATATTTATTTGCCCCTTCATTATAAATTCCATTGATTCGTTTAAATCGTTTGCATATCTGCACAAGAATACATTATCCTTGCAGTATTTTGCCAAACTCTTCGAATGGATATTCTCTTTTTAGCAATTTTACTTACTCAGCATAACATTTTAAAATCCTTTTTATTGATTAAACCTTTATACACATTTAAATAAGATTTTGAATAAATATTTAAACACGTTTGTTAACCGAAATTAAATTAGGCTGAAATAAAAAAAGAAGCAACTGAAAATACCCTTCTAAAATAAAGTGAAACTTTAATCAGTGGTTTTTTACAAGCAGCCCAACCCCCATCTAACTTCTTTGCTTTCACTGAATTTTGAGGTGGAGGTGTCTTACTGCCCACAAATAGCGGGATAAATCAACAAGACCATACACCCATTCCTTTAAATACAGGCTTGTAAATCTAGTTATGTAACCATCCATAAAAAGGAATATTACATAGGCTAAGTCTAACATTACATTTTTAAAGTGAGGGGAATAAGCTTATGCACCAATATTGGTATTTGAATTCAAAGGGAGACGAGGAACAATATAATAACCAAATTTCAATGTCATCATTATATTCACAGCCCCAAATAACTAAAGCTGAGGGAATGAATGGTCTGAAGATTCCTGAGAATTGGAGTTGTCGAGTCTATCCATTTGGTTGGGATTCGCCAGCCAATTATACGGGTTTCAATCCCCAGTCCTCCCCCTTCTCTTGGGGCCAGCCAAACAATTATGCGGGGATGATGCCCCAAGGACATCCTGCTAATTGGACTCCATTACCAAGCCATGTTGATTTTAATTTTCAAAAACCTCCCTTCCCCTGGGCCCAACCATTCAATCATGCAGGGATGATGCCCCAAGGACATCCTGCTAATTGGACTCCATTACCAAGCCATGCTGCTTTTAATTTTCAAAAGCCCCCCTTCCCCTGGACCCAACCATTCAATCATGCAGGGATGTTCGCACAAGGGCATCTTGCCGCGTTACTATCACCGCCAGCCAAGGCTTTTAATTTTAATGCCAATAAATGGGGTGTTTTCGGAAACCCTCCAGCGTGGGGAGGACAGGTAAGTCCCATGGGATGGGGGAATAACGGTCAGCCAGGAATGCTTGGAAACTTACTTGCAGTAGGAAAAAGCAGCATGAATGGAATAGGAATGATTAGTAGTCTAATCGGTATGGGGAAGTTCTTCTTTTAGTTAATTAGAACAGGCGGATAGGTCCATAGCCCAGACTTAAAAAACATTTCCTTTTCCATTGATTTAATCTTCTCAAACATGCTTCCAATACTCCCTCCAAGTTCGTTTCCTCGTCTTTCAAATTATAAAAACATCTATTACCATGTATCTGATAACTTGATAGCGGTGTGGTAGCACCAACAAAACGCAAATTCCGTACGCAAAAAACCGGTCCCTTTACGAAAGAACCGGTTTTTTTATTTTTATTTATTTGAAAAGTAGTCAAATCTTTTTTGAACTATTTAATGGATCTGGGCAAAACATAATAAAAAGTACAATACCATCTAAAATAAATGCTGTTGCTGATGAAGCGAAACTTTAATCCGTGTCATTAGGGGCTCATCCCCCACTGATTATTAGTTGCGCCAAGTGTATGTATTTTTTGTCAAAGTTTGTCGTATCCACTTAATTTGCACTAAAACACTGACACTACAATAAAAATGGAGATTTTCGATATGAACACACAAACAATCTCCCCCTCTTATTTAATGTTTTTACTAGTAGTAAAAACACAAAATCATGTCCATTAGTTACACAAGATAAAGGATATTTGTTAATGTTTATCCAATATGAAACACTATAAATAAAAACATTCATGCAAAGGAAAACATCATAAAAATTTATAAAGACAAAGGTGAGGTTATTGAATATTTCAGTTCTTGGTTGTGGACGTTGGGGTACTTTTATAGCTTGGTATGCTAACAAAATTGGTCATAATGTCATGTTGTGGGGCAGAGAAAACTCAAGAAATTACATTAAATTAAGCGAAACTAGAAAAAATGATTATCTTAATCTCTCAGAAGATATTGAGCTAAGTAATTCTCTACATAAAGCGATTTCAATTGCGGAGATTATTATTATATCGATTAGTGCACAGGAATTACGTTCATTTGCTAGTCAATTAAACTTAATTAATGAAATACAAGGAAAAACCTTTATCTTATGTATGAAAGGACTTGAAGCCACAAGTGGAAAGAGACTTTCTCAAGTATTTAGTGAAATCATTGAAACAAATGTCAATATAGCTGTTTGGGTAGGACCTGGACATGTACAAGATTTTGCGAATGACATTCCAAATTGTATGGTGATTGGATCTGAGAATATTAGTATCACTAAGAAGATTGTGCAGGAGTTTAATAGTGATTTAATACGATTTTACTACGGACAAGATTTGATTGGTAATGAAATAGGAGCTGCTACAAAAAATGTTATGGGCATTGCCGCAGGAATGTTAGATGGATTGAATTACAGCAGTTTGAAAGGTTCACTAATGGCTAGAGGGACAAGAGAACTTTCACGTTTGGTTACAGCTATGGGAGGAAATGATTTAACGATATACGGATTGAGTCATTTAGGAGATTATGAGGCAACACTGTTCTCCTTACATAGTCATAATCGAAAATTCGGAGAAGCGTTTGTCTCAGGTCAAAAGTTTAAAAAATTGGCAGAAGGAGTTTCAACAGTAAAAGCATTGAAAGAGCTATCTAAACAATACGATGTTGAACTTCCAATTAGTAACGCTTTATATGAGATTTTGTTTGAAGGTAAAGATGCAAAAGATACATTAGAAGAACTTTTTTTAAGACCTGTTAAATTTGAATTTTAAGGATACTTCACCCAATTCTTGCTGTTGTAAAATCAGTAACATATAATCAATTAAAATAATTTAACAACCCACATTAGCAACAGAAACATCAAGAAAAGGCATTCCAAATATGGAACGCCTTCTTTCACTTTATAAAACCTTTCAACAATCTGAAATATTCTACTTAACAAAATCACACATTTAACGAATGAAATGAATTAATTGCATAACGCTCTTCTAACTTTTCTTGCGAAATTTAGTGGATCATCAACGTCTTCAATATTAACGTAAATCAAATTTGGATCATCACATAACCACTCATTGTGTATAGACGAAACAATTATTCCTTGTTTAATAATTGTAGCAACAAATCCAGTGACTTCCTTTTGTAAGAGCGCTACCCGTCCTAGACATAATGCCCGTCCAGTTTTATGATCTCTTGATTCGAATGAGAAGGAAGTTGTTACTCTAAAACGTTTCCCTAAGATTGTTGCTTGTATTTCATCCCGATTTATTGTTGCCACACATTTTCCACCGGCGAATCCTTCTTGGCCACCGATAATTCTTGCAAACTGTTGACAAATTGATTCCTCATTAATCGCCATACCTTTAATCATCCCCCCTTTTACTGTTAGGTTATGAATGAATACATCGGTCTGAAACGGTAATGAATCTATTCTATTACAAGAAAGATGACGGGCATCGGAGACTAAAGGCAAAACTCGGTTATTATATGGGAAGACATTTTTAGAGAACATAAAAAAGACACCTTAAGGTGCCATCCTCCGACTTGAGAATCATATCTATGTATGGAAAAATTTTAAAAAAGACCAATACAAAAGAGAAGCTTCTAACTGTAATGTATGGAGCTCTTATGGTATTAAGAATCTCCGTTATATTACTTTCTAATCAATCTCGTTAAAGCCATCCCAAGAAATCCAGCACCCATTCCTATGAGCCATCCAGTTTGGGCACTACCTAACATAGATCCCACTCCTCCGCCAAGAAACATGCAGCCAACGAATACTAATCCTCCAATTCCCCAATTCGGCCGTTCCATAATTCAATCACATCCTTTCAATAAAACATATGCTTTTAGCTATCTAAACTTTCTTGCGTAGGATGGTTAATTATTTTGCTTAGGTTTAACACTATCAGGGAATTCAAAAATTTCTCTTTTTTATATAGACCAGTCATTTGCCACATTCTTTTTACATATATTTTTTTAAAGAAGGTTTCCATTCTGATAAATCCTGATAAACAAAAGTTATATTGTCACATATTCCCTCTGCAACTTCGTACATATGTTTTATATCATTAGCCGTAAATAATATAGATCCTTTGCGTTGAGTGCTATCTACAATAGTTGGTATGGTGTCGCCCTCTTTTACTAATAGATCAATTAATGCGACCTCGGATATGTTAGTTAACCCTTTATACTTGATTTCTTTTAAGCAACCTGGTTTTGGAATCAAGCTTAAAGACATAGCTTGACATTTTGAAGGTACACATCTAAATTCATCTATAGTCTCAGTAGCTAACGCATCATAATAGTATCCAAATTGAGATATGCCAGTTGTTAGTTCCACCATCTTCCAGATGTTTCCGCCACCTATTCTAACTTGAGATTCTATGATTATTGGCTTATTTTGTTTGTCTATCTTTATTTCTGTATGAGTAATGCCGTTTTCCATTTGCATGTCGTCCAAAAATAACATTACTTTCTCCATAATTAATTGTTTTTGAGATTCATCTATAGGTGCTGGCATAATAGTATAGTTTATTATAAATGTATCTTCTTTAAATACTTCAGCTGATATAGCAAGTATAGAATGTTTTTTGTTATAAGAAACGGTTTCAACCGTATAAACTATATCACCCTCAATGTACTCTTCCACTAAAACAGGTAGTTGAATACCATTTTCTTCAATAAATACCCCTACGTCATCTCCCGAGTCTAGCTTAGATACTCCTTTACCCCCTGCCCCAATCGGCGGCTTTATTATAACACTATCTTTTTTATTCAAAAATTTATTAATGTCTTCAGTGTTATTACAAACTGTCGAATCTATCGAAAAGTCCTTACCTGCTAGAATTTCACGCATCATGTCTTTATTGCGGGTTATCATATTAGCATTGTAAGAAGGCCCTTTAACATTAAAAATCTTTGCAATTATGCAAGCCGTATCTAATGCTGTTTCGTTGAAAGATACAACCACATCAAAGGGTTTCTCTTTGAATAATTCTTCAGCATAGTATATAGACAAGGGTATGTTTGTCGTGTCTAATTCTTTTTTATAGAAACATTTTTCTAAGATAGCCCCCTCAAAATATATGTGTTTAGCGTAAGATCCTATATACGAAACAGTATACCCACTGTCTAATGCACCTTGGATAGGCTTTGTCCATCCCCCTATAAATAAAATGTGTGGTTTATTTTCTATGTCAGTTCCTTTTAATACCTTATGCATCATAATCATCTCCTCTAAAATGAACTCGTATATTCAATGTCTGTTCCTTTTGATACGCCTCGTCTTAACAACGCCACTAAACACAATGTTGTTCCGAAGCCACCTATAAATAACGTAGTTTGAAGCCCAAATATAGAAATTAAAAATGCACTGGCAAAACTCCCCAATGCCCAAGCTCCCCAATTAAGCGTACGCTGTACAGCATTTACTCGGCCTAGCATATGATTTGGTGAAGCAAGTTGTCGTATAGTTGCAGCGTAAGGGCCAAATACACCTTCTCCCATACCATGTATGATACTTGCGGCTACTATACCGTAAACTGTTCCCATATATCCCATTATCGGTATAAAAGCCAAACCGGTAACTGATACAGTAGCGCTATAAATAAGCATTTTTGTATTATTGATTTGTTGACTTTTTTTCATGAGTATCGTATTACCTATTAAAAATCCCACCGCTGCTGAACCTACAACAAACCCTATTTCAATTTCAGATAGACCCATTACCTTATAAAGGAATATTACTAAAATGCTATTTAATATGTATTTAAAAAAACCGTAAACAGCACCACAAGTTACAATCGGCTCCAATACAGGGTGTTTTTTGAAATATATCAAACCTTCATATATGTTTTTGTATATGGATTTTATATTTACGTCTTTTAAAGAACCCTCTGTATGCGATTTAAACTTTGAAATGAATAATACAAACATAAAACAAACAAAATACGTTACTGCGTCAACAGTGAATGAGCCTGTTAATCCAACTAGAGTAATGACGATTCCAGCTAGCATAGGACCAATTACTATAGAAAGAGACTCCGAAAGTGCTAGTTGAGCATTTCCTTTTTTTAAGTTGTCTTTATCTGTTACTATTTCCGGTAAGAAAGAAGGAATGGCAATGTTGTAAAACGTGGTGAATATTCCATTTAAAAACATAATAAATACCAGTAAAGGGAACGTTATAATATTTGTTACAGTCAGTATGAATACGGATAAAAACAATACTCCTTGACATATACTACAAATTAGTAAGACATTTTTCCTATGAAAAATGTCTATTAAAGCACCGGCTACTAACCCGAAAATTAGGTATGGGAGAAATATAACCCCACGAAGCATAGCAGCATTTGCTTCACTGGTTTGTAACACCTCTAATGCAAAAAGTGGCAAAGCTACTATTGTAAACTGAGTACCTAATAAACTTATAGACTGTCCTAGCCAAAGCTTGTGAAAATTAAAATGTTTGCTATCTTTCATAATATCCTCCCATTAAATTCATATTTATAAATTATCAAGTTAACGATATAAGTAAGAGCAGGTAAACCTATCTTTCAACTAATATCTGTACCACATAAAAATTCGAAGCCTAATATAAAAGCGATTTTAGTTTCAAAATGAAGACTTGATATTTAAAACTCTCCTGGCTAATGAAAAGCTCATCTTCCGAAAAATAATTCCGCATTCGTTTATAAAACAATTGATATACGGATGGGATTTATTTGTAAGAATCTAGTTGTTAATTAGTTTATTTCGAATTCATTTTCCGATCGTATGGCACTTTGAATCACCTCCAGCATCAGTATAACCTTGAAGACACGCTGTTGTACGCATTTTGGAATGTAACAGCAAGATAACGAAGCTACGATGACGAACTGAATGGATTTAACCTTGTCATTGGAGGACATACATACATGACAATTGATTAAAATAGATCAAGCCCTATGAAATAAATTTTTAGATAAACCAAAATAACAAGCAAAAAGCCCCTTCAAATTTGAAGGGGCTTTTTAATATATAGAAATTAGCTTAAATTAAAGATAACATCTCTTAAAAGGGGGCATTTTTTTATTATTCATGTTTATTGAGGAGCCTTCGTTTGAAGCAACTTTAACCCCATACCAATAAAAATCAGTCCTGTTACTTTATTTAGAATCATTCCTACCTTTTGATTTCCTCTTAATTTTTTTGTGACATATGAAGAGAAATAAGCAACAAATAAACACCACAATAGTCCAGTTACTGTAAAAGTAATTCCTAAAATGATAAAAGGTATAGGACCTGCAGCCTTTGTATCTATAAACTGCGGAAGAAACGCAATAAAGAATAAAGAGACTTTTGGATTCGTAAGACTTGTTAAGAGTCCTTGTAAATATATCTTTCTAATGTTCAATTTATTGGATGGAGCTTGAAAAGCTACATTTGTCTTATCAAGTATCATTTTAATTCCTAAATATACAAGATAGATAACACCTATAACCTTAATGGTGTTAAATAACACAACGGATTTTGTAAGTATAATAGATAAACCAAAAGCAACCAATAACGTATGAACTAAAGAACCAGTAATAATACCAAAAACAGAATACACACCTGCTTTTCTACCTTGTGAAATACTTCTCCCCACAATATACATGGTGTCTGCACCAGGAATTAGATTTAATAAAATCCCTGTTAGTAAAAACACTTCGTAATTAATAATACCGTACATTCTAGCACCCCTATCTATTTTTTTGGTGCCCTTATTGATATTAAATGAAATAAAAGAAAAAGAAAAGTGTTTTCTATTTATTCAATAAAATTAGTGAATTCTTGATTTACAACCGATAAAACTGATGGAGTGTACCATTTATATTGCGGACCCAAAACTCACTATTGAATAAGTAAAACCCCAGAAATCCAAAGGTCTCTGGGGCTTCATTATATATTTAGCTCTTTTTGTTTTTTACTTTGTTTATGTTTATACAGCAATTTTCGACTTATGAGAGAAATCAGTAATAAGATCAGTATTAGTACGACAAGTTGCATAAATGATAAATCAAAATATTTAGCACCTGTAACTATTAAAAGTGTAGAAATCGTGCCTTTTACAATGAAAAAAATAATAATCCATAATCCGCCTTTTTTCCAGTTCATTTTATATTACCCTTTCCTACGTTTAAATTCTTGAAAGATTTAATGATAGTTCTTAAATGTGACAACTTAATAGAAATCTATTATATCAATATAAAAAATAGACTTTTTCACAAAAATCATATCCAATTACATACGACGATTCCATAATAAATGAAAATGATATTCAGTGTCAATTTTATTGATTATTTGAACACCTATTTTTTCATCTCAATCTCTTCCCACTTTGTTTCTTATAAGCAATGAACCCTTGTCTTTAAACAAAAACACCTCCATTGCATTTGCACACTTAGTATGCGAATGCAAGAGGTGTTTTTTCATGTACCATCAGGTAAGATTTCCTGCTTTGTTTATCAGTTTAAGTTTTTGATACGTAGCTATTTTCTAGTACACGATAACTGGATCATAAGTGTCCAAACTATCATACACAGTTTTTGCTACATCAGGAAGAAGGTTAACACATCCGCCTGATCCCCCTGTTAAATAAGCATTATTTGCCCAGTTTGTTCGCCAGCCTGCGTCATGGAATCCTTGACCGCTATTTGTGAATGGAACCCAGTAATCTACTTTAACTGCATAATCAGCTTTACCTACTGCGCTTCCTTTCAACGTGTATGGTGTTCGTTTATATAGGACGTACCACACACCTGGTGATGTATCTTCACTCGTGCTATGTTTACCAGTTACTACATTTGTTGTGACTGCTAATTTTCCATCTTTATAAATCCAAATTTGTTGCTCTGCAATTGAAACTTCCGCATACGTGTCTCCGATGCCATTATTCGATGTTGTTTTATAACCGATACCTTCCTTCTCCCAACCATTTCCGTGAATATTAGAAGCAGATAGCGATTTTTCACCCTTTTCAAAGGCTTGCCCAACTTGTTTTGTTTCTTTTTCAACATCTAGTGCCCAGCCGTAGCCTTGTCCTTTTACTGATATGACCGAACCGGAATGGGTTTTAAAGCTGAAATTTTTATTTAATGTTGATTTAGCATTATTAATTTCAGCAATCTTATTCTTAATATCGCTCGCATCGATTGTAACCTTCATATCCTTTGACATAGAGGCATTTTGAATTAAATCTTCCGCTTTTAAAGGATAAACTTCATTCTGCACTTTATATTCAACTGACTGTTGAAGAAGATTTTGTAGTGCTTTCTCCTCTTTTTTGATAATCGGATCGTCTTCTTTAATAGGCTGTATGTATGTAGACTTCAGATGAATTTCGCTTTTATATTTCTGTTTGTCGTAATCTTTCAGTAGACTAGTAACGTCATACTGTTTTCCTTCAACACTTTTCGAGATAACAATCTTTCCTTGTTCGAGCTTCGCCATAGCATCTTGAGGCGCTTTTAGTTTTTCATTCATAGAGATGAGTTTTTCTTCTACAAGTTTTTTCATCGTTTCACTACGATATTGATCCGCCTTTTCTGGTAGCAATGAATAATTTTTTTCCTTTGCGGAAGGGAAAAATGTCCACTGGCTTTTTAGTAGTTTCTTAACTTGTGGCAAATCTTTTTCCGTAAGTTCTGTTTTTGTCTCTTTTTCATCTAAAATTTGTTGTTGATCGACATAGACTTTGTTTGCTAGTCCAGATGTTTTTAATTTCTGTATTGCCTGATCAGCACTCAAACCACCGACTTTTGTGTCATTAATCGTAACATTCGAATTGAAGTGAGTTGCCTGATAATAACTTATTCCCCCAATGAGAAGTGCAATTATACCAATACCCACTGCGATAAGCTTCCAATTTGTAGAACGTTTTTTTGATCTTACCCGTTTTTTCTCAACTTCTTCAACTGATTCATTTACTGTATTGTTGTTCATCAATCTTTCCCCCGTATACATTAACGTCAATCGATTTTAAAGCAAAACCATTGACTAGTGTACCTCATTTTCCCTGAAATTTCATTATTTTTGGCCAAGTTTTATTGCATTTAAATGATTAAATTTAGATTTTTTAATAGAACAACACATTGAATAGTCCCTTACAAGCAGTAAATCATTACAATAAACACCAAAAGGTTAAGTACCATATACTTTTGCTAACTTCTCTCCCGTAACAATCCAAAACAAAGTAGCTGCGTTTTTCCCTTCTAATTGAGCATACCGATTATCCCCCGCCATTATCTCTACTTTATCCTTATTAGGACTAATCCAAATTTGATATGACACAGCTTTCACCTCAATTTTCGGATTTTTAAACTGAAAAATAAATCGATAATCAGCTGAACGAGACATTTCCACTTTTTTATTTTCAAAGTTAGTATCATTTAATATTTTCTTTACTTGCAACACCGGATTATTGTCTGTCACTATCTTAAAATCTTCATATTTATCATCACCAACATGTTTTTGCACTTCGATTCTTTGATCTTCATTTCCTAGTATATTTGAACAGCCGGTTACTATGAATATACATATAGCAACAAAAACTAAAACCAATTTTCTAACTCGCATATTAGTCCCCCTCTTTTAATAAAAGGTACCTTTTAATTTTACATATAAACATTAATAAGGAAGGAGTGCTATTCAATGCAAATGAATACATACACTTGGAAAAGTTATACGTTTCTCATTGTAAGTATATTCGTTACTATTAACCTCTTTCTCCCTATTTTAGAAAGAGTTGGAGCAGATTACGTAGTTCCTTTCGCATATTTCATAGTAACTTTTGCTGTTATAGCAATTATATTAGCGGTTATCGGTTTGTGTTTTACTCTATTTAACACAGCAATTATTTTATTTTTCCTTTGGTTCGGTTATCATTTCACGTAAAATATAAATATAATCCGTAACCTAAAAGAAGTATTAGTATTATAGAAATGCTGAGTATCGTGTATATGAACCATCTTAATGTTGTACTCATATAATCACCCCTCTCACGTTTCGATAATTCCATTATATAACAAATAATTCATTGAAAGTTTAGAACGTGCTTTAAAATAAATTAGGCGAAATAAGGGACGCCATTTGACTCCCCTTACTTCGCCTTTAAAGAACAATGAGTGAATCGCTTACTCAAGTAGCTTATTAAGTAATCTTTCACTATTTTTACACAATGGTAATTATAGTGTTTTTTGACATTTGATCAGTATAAATTTAAATGGAGGTTTACTTGCCATATTTTTATGTGGCTCCACAATTTCCTTAGTTTCCATCAGTCCATATTTTCCAAAGTCTTGTTGTACCGAGTCAACATCATAAAAATACATTTTTACCCCTTCCATTATCTCGAAGTAGTCTTTACCCAGTTGTTTCCCCTTCCCAAACATTGGGGCATCTTTAGAAATAGTAGTAAAAATCATATATCCGTTTGGTTTTAACTGACTATAACAATCTTTAATAAACTTCTCTCTCTCATCCTTATTCAATAAATGAATAAGGGCATAACAAAATATACCATCATACAGTTTGTTATCAAAAGGCATATCAGTTACTGAGCCATGGAAGAAATCGGCATTAAACTCATTTTGTTTTGCCAATTCAATCGCCGTTTTTGAAATTTCAATACCTGTTACATGTATTCCGTTATCAATAAAAACCTTTGCATTTCTACCGTACCCAATACCAGGAATCAATATATCCTTCACTTTCTTTTCAAGGAAAAAGTCCTTCGCTAAGATTGCGGAGTCTGAAGCTTCAAATCCCCACATCATTTGATTTTCTATAAAACTCGCTTCCCAAAATTCTGTCATACATCAATCTCCTATATATATATCGTTGTTTACCATTGCATGTTGAAAAATCATCGCGTATTCACGAAATTGTATCAAATTTCAACGTGAATTCAAAACAAAAAGCATTGGATATCCAATGCTTTTTCACACTTACGCAAACAGAGACGTATTCGCATATAAAGCTGGTGAGCCACCTGAATGTACGAATAAAATGTTGTCCTCTTTATTAAATTTACCTTTTCTAATTAAATCGATTAGTCCCGCTACTGCTTTACCTGTATAAACTGGGTCAAGTAAAATACCTTCAGTTTTCGCAAGTAACTGTACTGCTTCAACCATTTCTGATGTTGGTAAAGCGTAACCTGCTCCTACATATTCATCAAAGCATGTAACTGCTTCGCGTGAAATAGAGTTTGGAATACCTACGTGAGCTGAAGTTTCATCTACAAGTTTTGCTACTTTCTCTTCTTGCTCCGCTTTTCCTCTACTTACATTTATTCCGATTACAGGAATTTTGCTTTGCGTTCCGGAAAAACCAGTAATTAGACCAGCATGCATACCAGCGCTACCACTTACACAAACAACTGAACTGAAATCAATTCCTTGCTCAAATGATTGAGCCATAATTTCTTGCGCACAAGCAATATACCCCATTGCACCAGTAGGGTTCGATCCACCAACTGGTATTACATATGGTGTATTTCCTTTTTCACTTACTTCTTTCGCTACTTTATGCATTTCTTCCATAAGGTCTGTTCCGTTTGGCACAACAATTACGTTTTCAGCACCTAATAAATGATATAAGAAATAGTTTCCGTTAAAGTCTGGCTTTTCTTCTGGCTCAAGCCCTTCTTCTAACACAAGAATACATTTCATTTTTTCTTTTACCGCAGCTGCAAGTGTTAGACGGCAATGGTTTGACTGAATACCACCAGCTGTAATTAACGTATCTGCACCTTTCGCCTGTGCATCCGCAACTAAAAACTCTAACTTTCTCGTCTTATTACCACCAGCTGTTAAACCAAGTAAATCATCTCGTTTAAAATAAATAGTTGGGCCACCAAGTGCTTCAGAAAAATTGTTTAACTTTTCAATTGGTGTATATGATTCTGTATATTTTTTTCTAGGGAATTTAGCTAAATTCATTGTAACGCTCCTTTTGTACTTCTTTCACAATATATGTAACGATACTATTATTACATGTAAAAATGATGAAGTCACCTTTCTGGATTAAAAATGTATTGAATTTCAATTTCAGTACGGTACATGAAATTTATATCGACTTTCTGACAAAAAAGGCCTACTCATTAAAAAGTAGGCTCTCTTCCAATTACTTATTTACCGAAAAACGAAGCAGCTGCGTTAATCCCGGCTGTAAATTCATTTCTCCTTTATGACGGACGTAAACGATTTTGTCGCCATCAAATTTTGGCGGTTTTCCTGGATTATACGTATTCCACTCGTTCGTTCCTTCTACAGAATACTCCATATATTCTGTTGCACCAACGATTACATTATTTCTATCATCAGCCGTCACATCTGGTGCCATTTGTGCGATTTTTGCATCACTAATTGATAATTTCTTTATATCCTTATCACGTTTATAATCGTAAGCCGTTACGACTACATCGTTACCATATGCTTTTATTTGTAATCCTTGTTTGAAAGAATATCCATCCGGCGCAGTCTTCTCTCCGCCATTTGGTCCAGCCGACATCCAGCCCGTTTCAATTCCGCCAGTATTTACGACTGTAAATCCTTTTTCATCTCCACCTGCAATTTTCTTTTTACCAGCCCAGTCCGGTAAGTTTAAATCCCAATGCGTATGACTCGTAAAGAAAACGACCTGCGGATAGTCTTTTAATATATCGTACAATTTATCAACGTTTAAATAATCTTGTAAATATGGTGATTGTCTTGATCCAGACACAGTATCAGGTAAAACGTGATGAGAGAAAATGAAAATTGGCTTATTTTTATCTTTTTGACTGTACTCTTCTAAATTTTGCTTTAACCAACCTAATTGTTCATCACTCATATATACTTCGTCCCACATTTTTGAATCGTGATATTTCATATATTTTTCTGTTCCTAAAAATAGAAGCGGATAACCGTCTAATTCTTTTTTATGATATACCTTTTCTTGCCCACTAAATTTCAGATAGCGGTTAAATAGCGTTTCCTCAGTTACACCATTTGGCCATGTATTTTGAGAGAGTTTCCCATCAGCCGTCCATTTACCTGCATAAAACTCATGATTCCCAACTGTTGACCATACATTTTCCGGGAGCTTATTTTTGTTTAACACACGCTTTACATCATCATATTGTGACTGCTGTCCAGTTGACGTTATATCCCCATTCATAATAAGCGCTCTAGAAAGTGGCGTCACTTTGATCATATCTTTTAACACATGATCAAAATCCCCTAAATCTCCTTGAATGTCGCTAATAACATTAAAAGTTGTAGCTGACTTTCGAACTTGCTCTTTTACTTCTGCATGTGCTGAAAATGTCGCTAATAACGCCGCCATAACAGCTAACAAAGCAACTGCCTTTTTCATACAATTTCTCCCCCTAATAATAGAATGTATAAACTGACATGTTCTGCATTCTCTTAGTTGCTTGTCCAATTCATATTATAAAGAGGGATTGTAAAGATTGATGGCGTAAAAATTTAAGTGTTTTTTAAGAGATTTTGTCTTTTTTACACTACCCATTTAACAATTGGCACCAATTGTTCTATTTACCTATTAATATTAAATGAGTGTAAAATCACACGATAACTCGCTTAGTTTGATACGTTGTGTTTTAATCTATTTTACATAATCTCAATAAAACACTTTACCTTTTTAAATGTTCTTCATTTAATTCGAATAACTCCGGTAAAATAAAACGGCCATCTTTTCTGTATATTTTCACAAAAAGAATACCGTTTTTTCCGTTTTATAGATACAATCTCATTTATTTCTCTTGGTGTTCCGCATTCCATTCACTTAAATAGGATGCATATTCTAATTCATCTGGATTATCATGTAACATAGAAATAAACTCTAATTTATTTCCATCAAAATCCAAAAAGTATACACTTGCAGCTGGCATCCATCTTTGGACAATTGGCTCTTGATTTCCTTTTCCTTGGCTTCCTACCACTTCTATTCCACGATTCTCTAACCACGATCTAGAAGCCTTTAGAAATTCTAAATCTACACCAAAAGCAAAGTGTTTCATCTCAAAATCTTCAATATTATGTACTTCCCATAGTCCAAGCATTTGCTTTTTACTTTCTCCTACCCAAAAGAAAGCCACTTTTCTTTTGGATAGCTTTCTTGCTAATGCTAACCCTAACTTATTTTGATAGAAATCTATCGCCTTTTCTAAATCTCTTACATGTAAATGAGTTTCATATATGTTCTGTATCATTCTACTTGCTCCCTTCTTTATTGGTAACAACGGGCTTAGTAGTTCCTGTAATTCTAAATCCGAAGTATGTATCTCTATATCCAATATACCTATTTACTATTCTATCGAAATTGAAATATGATATATCCAACTGTGGTAGTAAATTCAAATGAAATTTCTACTACTTTTGTAGGAGAAATCTCCATTAAAAAAAGACACAGAGATTTCTCCCCATGCCTACTAATCCTCTACTTCTTCACCGCATGTACAAAATACACTGTTTCAAAGGCTTCTAAATAAGTGCTAGTTCTATTCACATTATATGGGGGGATTGTAAAGATTGATGTAGTAAAAAATTAAGTGTTTTTCAAGAGATTTTGTCTTTTTTCACTCAACAATTACCGAGCCACGCCAATCTAGCTATTTATTCATTTACATTAAATAAATGTAACTTTATACAATGAATTTTTTTGTTTGTTATGGTGGGTTTTAATCTCCTTTACACAATTTCAATAAAGCACTTTACCTTTTCAAATTTTCTTCATTTAATCCGAACAGCTCTGACAAAATAAAACGTCCATCTTTTCTTATCAGTACGTCATCAAACCAAATTTCACCACCGCCATACTCTGGCCTTTGAATGTTTACTAAATCCCAATGTATTGCTGATTTATTCCCATTGTCTGCACCTTGTAACGAATCTCCAATTGCTACATGATAACTACCATTTATTTTTTCATCGAATAACGTATTATTCATAGGGTGTAATATGTAAGGATTAAAAGCTAGTGCAAATTCTCCAATATATCGTGCTCCTTCATCCGTATCAAGAATTTGATTCATTCGCTCTGTATCATTTGCATATGCCTCTATTATTTTTCCATGCTTAATATGTAACTTTATATTTTGAAACGCATAACCTTGTTGAACTGATACTGTATTAAATGTTACTACGCCATTTACTGAATTTTTAATAGGTGCTGTATATATTTCGCCATCAGGGATATTATCCGTACCATCTCCCTTTAATACACCGATTCCTTCAATTGAAAAGTTCAAATCCGTACCATTCCCAATAATCCTCACTTGCTTTGTCTTTTCCATTAATTTTTTTAACGGATTCATTGATTTCGACATTTTATGGTAATCTAACGTACAAACATCATAATAAAACTTTTCATAAGCCTCGGTGCTCATATTCGCTTCTTGCGCAGAGGCTGCATTTGGAATTCGAGTTGTCACCCATCTCGTTTTATACACTGCTTCACTATGAGCTTTTCCAAATACCTTTTGATACAATTTCATTTTTTCTGCTGGTACATCCGCTAATTCGTATGCATTTCTAGGACTACGGAGATTAATATATACTTGCATCTTACTTAAGCGATAACACTCCCAATCCGCAAACAACTTAAATTGTTCTTCAGATCCAGACAAAATCAATTGCCTCGTAACAGAAACGTCACGCATTGATACATGTGCATATCCCCCTGCTTTTTCCACAGCCTTAATAATTTCACGAACTACCATAGGATCTATTTCAGTAACACTTTGAATTAATACTTGATCACCAGGTTGTACTTTAGTAGAATGGTTGACTAGCACGTTTGCTAATTTAGATAATCCCCGTTTCATTACGCTCCTCACCCTTCCATTTCCGTTTCAAAAACTTAATAAAAAAAGAGAAATACTTTCTTCAAGCATTTCTCTTTTTTATCCGAACGATAGATATAAAATAAATTATTAGAAATATAATATATAAATTCCATAACGTAGGTATTGCAGCTATACTAAGGTACAGCGTCCCAGGTAATAACCAAGCTCCAAAAAGAATCATCAAAATAGGTTTTCTAACAAGTACTGCAATTACTGCTAAAAAAGAAGGAAGCAACAAAATGAAAAATACAGTGATATATACTTTCTTATCAAGCATTTGATTGCTGTAAGGATTGAAATAAAGGAAAACGATCGAAAGGATAAAAATGCTTATAGCCGCTAAAACTCCTATAAAAACATATACTTTATTTTCCATAATCCATCTCCCTTCCAATCGCAACATACTCAATATGTTCCAGCACTATATAAACATTGCTCCCCTTTTAGTTCGCTTTAAAATTGTAAATCGGCTTAATAATATGTTTAATGTCGATTGTGTCCTTTGTATTCTCAACAATCTCATCCATTGGCTTATATACCATCGGGGCTTCATCTAACGTCCTTTCTGCAACAGATGTAGTCCAAACCGCTGTCATTGTGTTTTGAAAATCCTCTAAGTTAAGTACTTCTTTCGCCTTCTTACGGCTCATAATACGTCCTGCGCCATGCGGTCCAGAAAAGTTCCAATCTGGATTTCCTTTACCAAATGCAATGATTGAACCGTCTCTCATATTGATTGGAATGATTACTCGTTCATTTTTCTGAGCTGAAATAGCACCTTTTCTTAGAATCATATTTTCCAAATCGATGTAGTTATGAATTGTAGTGAATTGATCTGTTACTTTCCAATCCATTCTAGTGACGATTTCATCCATCATTGCTTTACGATTTAACTCCGCATATTTTTGAGCAATTTTCATATCATTCATGTAATCTTTAAATCCTTGACCTTCTAAATAAGCTAACTCTTTACGAATCGCCGGCTTCTTAATTCCTCGTATAGCTTCATGTATTTCTTGTTGTCTACCTTCTCTTGTAAGACGCTCAATGATTTCTTCTTTAATAGATTTAACATTAATAAGTTGCTCGTAAGCAAGGTTTTGATAATACTCTGCTACCTGTTTGCCTAAATTACGAGAACCACTATGAATGACAATATATACATTCCCTTTGTTATCCTCATTCAATTCGACAAAATGATTTCCTCCCCCAAGTGTACCTATACTCTTTTGAGCACGTTGCAATGTAAAAGGGGCTCTTACACTATCAAAATCAATCATTTTTGAAAATCGATGTTCCTTATCTCGAATACGAAAACCACTTGGGACAAATTTACGAATTGTTTCGTCTAAATGATCGAAGTTGATTTCTTCTTTTTTCTTATCGATCATAACAACTTCCATGCCACAACCAATATCTACCCCGACTAAATTAGGAACGATTTTATCTTGAATCGTCATTGTTGTCCCAATCGTACAGCCTGCCCCTGCATGAGTATCTGGCATAATACGAATCTTGCTATCCTTTACAAACTCTTGATTACAAAGATCAATAATTTGACCTGCTGCAGTTTCTTCAACATTCGTAGTAAATACTTTCGCTTCATTGTATTTCCCTTGTAATTTCAACATCTTCTATTTCCCCTTTCCTTTAGATTCTACAAAACATCGATTAGTATATATTATATATTCAGATATTATATAATATATAGCAATATATTTATAATTATATTTTCCATCACTACATTTAATTTCCTTGTTTTTCCTAAAAAAAGAGACACAGAGATTTCTCCCCATGCCTACTTATAGCTTTAAAAGTTAACTACTGAATATTTTTATTGCGCTCTAATTGGTTTTGAATTCCTGACCTATCAATTTGAATCCAATACTCTGCAATTTTCCCATCTTCTACTCTATACACCGCACTTGCCATTTGAATTATCGGAAGTCCTGTAGGTTGATATCCATCAATTTCTCCTACATGCATACCTACTTGTTTCCAACGTACATATACTTTACTTCCTTGTACTAAAAATTCTTGAATTTCTAAAGAAAAATTACCGTATACTTCAATCATCTCTCTTACATGTTCAGCATAATCTTCAGGTGTTCTACAAACTGTTTGTTCTTCTTCAGATACAATTTGATGTGCCAATACTTTTTCTGCCATTAATTGATTTGAATAGTCAGGATTATTCCCTGAACGTACTTCATCAAAAAATTTTCTAACAATTTGTTCTGGCTTCATTTTAACCCCTCCTTATTAAGAAATCCAATACTAATCATATCATAGTTTATTTTAATCTAACTATTAAAGTAAACTGATTCGTGTATACAATAAAAAGACAAAGTCTCTTCTTTCTTAAGATATCCCAATTGTTTCCCCTGAAAATTCACAATACTAATTATCTACTTCTTCACCGCATGAATATACTGCACCGTCTCAAAAGCTTCTAAATAATCGCTTCGTCCTTCAAAATATAATTTATTTATGTCTTCTGGCGATAAATGCTCATAAATGAGTAAGTCCGCCTTTTCTAACAGTGCTTCCATCTCGGCATAAGAATAACATGATTTCATCGGTTCTCCCCCTACTGCAGCCATTTTCACCATGTTTTCAACTCGATTGGATAATCCTTTTTCCATAAATAAGTTTTCATCCGGATAATCGAAAACGATAGAGCTCCCCTCTGGAACCATCTCGAATAAACATTCTATTAAACTAGAAAGCTCTTCTTTTGTTAAATAGTACGTAACACCTAAAAGGCTAAAGAAAGTCTTTTTATTTTCAAATCCTTCATTACGTAACTGTTCATAGGAAAAACCTTTCGTGAAATCCATGGAAACAAAATGAAGATTATTTGGAACTTCAAGTTTTGCTTCTTTTATTCTCTCCTTCTTAAAACCTTGTGTAGTAGGATGATCCACTTCAAATATTTCTATTTTATTTTCTAATTCTTTGTGTCTAAAACTGAACGTGTCTAAGCCAGCACCGAGTATGACGTATTGTTTTGCTCCCAATGTAATTTCATGGAGTAATACTCTTTCACAATATGCCGCACGTGCTAAAGGTGTTGGTGATAATTGAACTTGTGTAATCCATTTTAATATTTCCTTCGAATCATCTTGAAACTTCTCTGCAATATCTTTATTGAAAAAATGTATCCCTTGAACCATATTCATTTCAATATTGTTACGTTCTTTTTGTGAAATTAAATCTTTAGCTACATAATCATCAAAGATTTTAGGACTATCAAATTCACTATGATACGCCCTTCCGAAAGCTGATACTAACGACGTTACACTTGCTTCACCTTTTTTCACGCACATACACTCTCCTTCATTTTCACAACAAAAATAGGGTCCCCCTGGCCAGGAGAACCCTATTATACACGTTATTTTTATATTGGTAAATTATAGCATAAATAAGTTTTTTTGTCAAGTTTTCAGCTCTCCTTAACACTTCGAAAAATTGTATGTTTTCAAGAGGAAAATTGAAATTACATACATAATATTCCTATTTTAATGAGCAGGTCCTTTTGAAAAAAAGAAAAACACTCTGAGGTGTCTTTCTTATACTTCATTTTTCACCAATATAAATATTAAAAATTCTAAATTATTCGCCCATCCTTTTTTTAGCAGTATTAGTATCTTGAGATACTGCTATGTGCTTGGTAGCTATAGCTAAACCTGTTTTTGGCATATTAACATAGATTGCTTCAGAAGCACCTTTTTCTATTTGATAGGTTTCATGAAATACACCGACACTCCCATTATCTTTAATCTTATTGTTGTATGATTTCCAAGCATGTGAATGTTTTTTTCCGTGAGCGTAGTTTACTAACTCATCGAATCCTTTCCAGTATTGAATTAAGATTACTTTTCTCCAACTAAATAAAACTTCTGTATGTAAGAAACCCCATTGTGGGTTTTGATACAATTCTTTAATCATAGGTCCCATAGCGTTAAAAACTGGTATCCACTTCCAAAATTTTAATAGGTTATTAATACGCATACCAATAATAAAAACAACAAATTCTTTATCCTTGCTATTGGCTATATGCCTGCCGTTAAAAATTTTAGCTCCCACTTTAATCCCCCTTTTTTACTGAACATAAATAATGTGCAGCTCCCAAATAAACCATAACATTTTCCCATGAATTTTCCAATTACTTTAACATAGATTATGAAAGGCTGTACTTAACAATAAAAGGTATACGTTTCCCACCTTTTTTTATTATTAACAGCTATTATTAATATTTACTCTAAATCTCCTTTTCACCAGGAACATTCCCATACTTCAGGGATTTTTTAAAGCTTCAAGTAATTATTCCTTATGCTTCACCTCAAGAGAAATAAACGAAATTAAATTCCCTTCCATATACATATTTCAATAATAATAGTATTGCTTGCCTCTTTCTAAACAGAATATTTTTAGTTCATTTGAGTTAGGACAACATCACATCACAATCCTTCATTTTCACAACAAAAATAGGGTCCCCTTGGCTAGGAGAACCTTATTTCACACTTTTTTAATATTGGTAAATTACATAATAAATAAGTTTATTTGTAAAATTTTCGGCCCACTACCACTCCGACACTTTGCATATTCTCTGGCAGGAAAATTGTCGATTCACACCGAACATTCCTGATTATAACAATACTTATGGAGGCCAATATGAAAAGATTAGTCATCATCACAGTAGGAAAAACACACAGCGGGAAAACTACATTTGCAAAAGCATTAGAAAAAGAGCTATCCCACTCTTTCGTTATGGATCAAGATAACCAAGCCGAATTTATTAGCACGCATTATGAAAAATTACAGCCGACTAAGGGCCCTAATACATTTAAGCATGGTCTTTCAAAATTCATCGTTGATTATGCAAAAGAATATACAAATTTACACCTTATCATTTGTAATTCCAATCGCAGTAAAAACGGAAGATTATATTTACTAAACGAATTATTTCCACAAAACGAATATGTACGTATATTAGTACATTTTGACATCCCAGATGATGTACTTTATGAAAGAGTGGCTCGAAGCACGCGAATTACAAATATTTTTAGAGGTAACTATTCCAGTTTCAAAGAAGTTCTCAATCGCCAACAGGCTGAATCCCTTCATGAAGATGTAGTAGATCCTGTAGAAAACGAGGCTGATTATTTGTTTGTTATTCGCAATAATAAAGATGTAAACTCTACTATCGAAGAAATTGTTCATCTTGCTGAAGATTTATCCCCTATCCCAAAATAAGAGACTATAAGAATTACATAATCACAGATTATTATGCAAATACTTCCTCTAAGCGCCGAACATGGTATATAATGATATAATAATCTGCTTTTATATGCTCAATTTTACACAATAGAGTTTATTCATAGGAAAGAGGTACAAAAATATGAAAACAAAACAAACAATCGCTGCGTCTACACTAGCTTTAGCAATGATTGCGGGATCTACCCCTACTCATGCAGAAGTAAATGATGCTACTCCCCAGCAAAGTACTGGAGATCGATTAGCTGAAATTAAGCAACATAAACAAGAGTTAGATGCGAAATTGCAGCAACACAAAGAAAATGTGGATCAAACATTAAATGAACTTAACCAAGTTAAGGAAAATGTTGATACAAAGGTTAATGAACTACATCAACGTAAACAAGTTGCAGATGAAAAAATCGGCGAGATTAAGCAACATAAACAAGAGTTAGATGCAAAACTTCAGCAAGATAAACAGATTGCTGAGGATAAAATTGCTGAAATTAAAGAGCATAAAAAACAAGTAGATGACAAAGTCGCTGAAATTAAAGAGCATAAGCAAAATATCGATGAAAAGGTTAATGAACTTAAAGATCATAAACAAACTGTAGATGAAAAAGTGAATGAAATTAAGCAACATAAAGAGAACATCGATCAGAAGGTTAATGAACTTAAGGAAGTTAAAAAACAAGTAGATGAAAAATTGGCTGAGTTAAAGAAAGCGAAACAAACTGCTGAGGATAAACTTGCTGAAATTAAAGAAAACAAGCCGAATGCAGGTAACACGTTAGAAGAACTTAAGAAAATCAAACAAAATTTAGATAGTCTTTCAGCTAACTTAGAACTTGCTAAACAAGATGTGAAAAACAAACTAGCTGAGTTACAAGAGGCTAGACAAGACTTAATAAATAAAATAAATGAAATTAAACAAGCAAAACAAACTGTTTCAGACGATTTAACACAGAAAAAACAAGACTTAGATATTAAAATAAACGACTTTAAACATACTGAGAAGAAAATTGACGACAAATTAGCTGAGTTACATACAACGAAGCAAAATGTAGATAACAAAATTAATGAAGTATCACAACCTAAACAAACGACAGCGGATAACACCAATACTACTGTTCCAGCGAAAAATAATGCTAGAGAGCTCCCTAACGCTGGTAGTGAGCAATCAAGTAACGTGCCACTCGGGATGTTATCTGTCTTAGGCGGCGTTCTATTACTTACGCGTAATAAAATTAAAAAGTATTTATAAAACAGTTATAATTTATATTATATAATCTACTGTCTCTTCTTTAAGAACCTTTGCATCGGCTTCTTAAAGAAGAGGCCAAATATAGGTGAGTTTACGTACTAGCTATTCCTCTAAATTTAGATTCTCCTCTATCCACATATCATTTTTTGTAAAGGCAAACCTTTCACTTTTTCAATATGATAATTCCACTAAAAACATATATATCAATTATTTTATCAAATGCCAAACTTATATTAGTTCATTATGCTTTAACAAAACTGAAAAACTTTCACTCGTACTGTAATTCACCTAAGTCATACTGATAGGAAAATGTACAATTCTTTAACAAAGTTAACTCTCAATTCATACACTACTAATAGAACTTGTGTAGCAATAAAATTTTCCAAATCATCTATACTGCCGCATATTCACCCTCTACTGGCACCTACATGATATTTTCATCATCCCTCCCATAAAGTCCTTATTCTTCTAATTACTACATGACCATGTTCCATCGCTACATTAGAACGACATCTATAAAATATTTATAAGGAGTGAAATACATGGGTTCAACAAAGCTCACAGGACGAGTAATTTACAAAGGAGATCCCGGTTATATAGAAGCTATTAAGAATTGGAATCCTTACGTTGATGTCTTCCCCCTCGTCTTTGTTTTTGCACAAAATTCATATGATGTCAGTAACGCCATTAAATGGGCTCGCGAAAATCATGTTCCCTTACGTGTCAGAAGTGGTCGGCATGCACTAGATAAAAATCTTTCTGTAGTAAATGGCGGCATTGTTATCGATGTAAGTGATATGAACAAAGTTAGTTTAGATAAAAAGAATGGTATAGCAACCGTTCAAACTGGAATTCACGTCGGCCCACTTGTGAAAGGACTAGCTAGAGAAGGATTTATGTCACCATTTGGAGATAGTCCAACAGTTGGAATTGGTGGCATTACAATGGGCGGTGGATTTGGTGTAGTTTCACGAACAATCGGTCTAATAAGTGATAACCTTATTGCTTTGGAAACAGTAGATGCGACAGGCCGAATCATCCAAGCAGATCCATGTTGCAATAAAGATTTATTATGGGCTTCTAGAGGTGGTGGCGGTGGAAATTTCGGATACAATACTGAATATACATTGAAGCTTCACCGTGCTCCTAAAACTGCCACAGTCTTCAATATCATTTGGCCATGGGATCAGTTAGAAACTGTTTTCAAAGTTTGGCAAGAATGGGCACCTTTTGTAGATTCACGATTAGGATGCCTACTTGAAATTTACAGCAAAATAAATGGACTTTGTCATGCAGAAGGTATTTTTTTAGGTTCAAAAAACGAGCTTATAAGCTTATTAGAACCTTTAACAAGTGCTGGAACTCCAACACAAATTGTTATAGAAGAATTACCCTATCCAGCCGCTATAGATTTCTTAGATCCAGATGAGCCAATCCCTGGTCGATCTGATCAGAGCGTTAAGTTTTCTTCGGCTTGGGCACTTAACCTTTGGCCGGAAGAGCCTATTTCAATTATGAAACAATTTTTAGAAGAAGCTACTGGAACAGAAGCTAATTTCTTTTTTATTAATTGGGGAGGTGCTATAAGTAAAGTACCTAGCAATAAAACAGCTTTCTTTTGGCGTAGCCCATTATTTTATACGGAATGGACTGCTAGTTGGAAAGATAAGTCCGAAGAGGCTGCAAATCTAGCATCAGTTGAAAGAGTACGCCAATTAATAAAACCTTATGTAACTGGTTCTTATGTTAATGTTCCAGATCAAAACATCGAAAATTTCGGACAAGAATATTACGGATCAAACTTTGCTAAACTTCGGAAAATAAAAGCAAAATATGACCCTGAAAATCTATTCCGCTTTCCACAAAGTATACCACCCTCTTCCTCTTGTTAATGTATAACAAAATAAATAAAACCTCTTTAATTTAAATAAAAAAAGGAACTCTTACAATCGTAAGAGTTCCTTTTTCATCATACCAATTGCCCATCTCTAAGCGTCAATATACGATCACATACATCGAGCATTCTTTCATCATGTGTAATCATAATTGCTGCTTTTTGACTTTCTTTCACTTCACGTTTCATCATTTCAACGACTTCACGTGCACGTTTTGAATCTAAGCTTGCAGTTGGCTCATCAGCTAATATTAAATCTGGGTTGTTCATGAAAGCACGAGCGATTGCCACCCTTTGTTTTTCTCCACCAGATAGTTGATTGGGATAATGTTTTTTTCTTTCTCCTAATCCAAATGCCGCTAATAAATGATCCGCACGCTTTTCTGATTCTTGTTTACTTTCTTTTTTTAGCTTTGCAATGTAAAGTAATTGTTCTTTTACATTTAAATATGGAACAAGGTTTGCAAATTGGAAAATGAATCCGATTTTTTTCAAACGAATATCTGTCATTTCCTTTTCTGATAACTGCGTAATATTTTGCTCACGAATGTAAATATCCCCTTTTGAAGGTGATAGTAATGCACCCGCGATTGATAATAATGTACTTTTCCCTGATCCAGAAGGACCGACGATTCCGATAAACTCTCCAGCTTTCACATCAAGCGACATCGGATGAAGGGCTGTTACTTCAGTATTCCCTTCCCCGTACACTTTACTTACTTTGTCTAATTTTAATAATGAAGTCATTACATCCCGCCTCCAATTGCTTCTAATGCATCAACTTTTAATACTTGATATAACGAAATAAGTGTTCCTAAAATACTAATTACGATAAAGATTACTGCATATTGTGCAATCATCGGTGTCGTTAATAAGAACGGCATACCTGCTGGTAAAATTTGTTCTAACCCTTGTACAAGAACGATGCTGATTATCATCGCCACGACTGATAAGAATAGCGCCTGTACGACTAAGCTATTTGCTAAATAAGTGTTCTTTGTACCAATTGCTTTTAATACACCTAATTGCTGTGTTTTTTGCAGTGTAATTACGTAGAAGAATACACCGATTAGTAACGCAGCGATAACAAGTAGGAATGCAATGATCATCGTTAATGTTCCTTGCTCTTCTTTAAATCCTGGAATGCTTTGTAATACTTCTTTTTTGTCGATAACATGTGCATTTTTAATTTCTTTATCTGTATTAAGCGCAATTGCACTATAATCTTTTTGATTTGGTTGAGAGATAGAGCCCCATACGTCTTCATTTACATAAACGACTGGTGTATGGCTAAACATTTGATCTTTCGTAAATCCAACGATTTTAAATTCTTTCTTTGAAACAGGATCGATAATTGTATCCCCAATATCTACTCCTTTTTCTTTAATTGATTCGTCAGCAACCATTTCGTTGTTTGCTGTACCTAATTTCTCACCTTTTACAATTTTCGGTTCTAAAAATGAATCACGTTCGCTTGAGAAAATAGCGACATCAACTTTTTTCGAACTATCTTTCTTTTCATAAGTTGAAATCTTCACACGAAACGGAACTGCCTCTTTCTCGCCGGCTTGATTTACTACGTTATCTACATCATCTTTCTTAATTTGTGAACGAAGTAATTTATTTTCCGCATCATCTGCTAAAACGAACTTATTTGCCTCCATATTTTGAATTGACGATGCATTATCATACGACAACCCATTTGCTAATCCTGAAATCACAAGGACTAAAAATGATAATAACACCATAATAAGTCCGATTAACCCGTATCTTAATTTTGATTGTTTTAATTCACGCAGAGCTAAAAACATTTCGCTCGCTCCCTTCTCTTACTTTCTATGCACTTATCATAAAAAAGAAATATGAACGGAATATGAACAGAAGATCAAAAAATAAAGATTAAATTTTCTGAAAGTATTGAAAACAAATATAATCCTTGATACAATTCAGTCAAATAATATTGACCGAGTAATTTAATTTAAGGAGTTGATCATTTTGAAACCCATGTTCACACTAACTACTTATAGCCAACTAAAAGCAATGAGCGATCCACTACGAGTCGAAATGATGATGCGTCTATGTGAACGTCCTTATACAGGGCAACTACTATCTGAGAAATTCGGCATTTCAAGGGCGAAAATTCATTATCATTTAAAAGAATTAGAGAAGAATGGTTTTATAGAAATCGTCTATACAGAAGAAAAAAATGGCATCGTTCAAAAATTTTATCAATCTGTCGCTAGAGGCTTTACCCCTGCCGCAGAACTATTACCTCATTTAGAAATATTAAGCGAATCAGGTCGCCAAATCTTTTTACAAATGACGGAAAGAACGAAAAGCCATATTCTCGCTGCACCAGAAGAAGCTTTTACATTACGAAAAGTAAGCGAAGACCCCTCTGAGTGGAATTATGTTTCATCCTGCTGGGAGTTTGATGCTAAGCCAGAACAATTTCAAGTGTGGGTGAAAAAATTTTATGAATTGATGGCTGAATTAAATGAGATCACAAAAGACGCGGATAAAGATCCAAATAGTAAATCATATTACATTTCTACTACTGCACTACAAATCGATGAGCGAGCAATGCAACGCTTTGTTAAAAAAGAAGAAAAATCGTAATTCGATTTTTTTTACAACAACGGTCAATTTTATTTTACCGAATAAATTTATTATAAAGGAGTAGATTAAATGGACATATTAAAAAACCGGAATTTCCTCTTATTGTTTTTAGGGAGAATTTTTACAAACATAGGAGATAGCTTGTATTATGTCGCCGCAATGTGGCTCGTATATAAGCTGAGTGGCAATCCTTTTTATTCTGGATTAGCTGGTTTTCTTACATTATTACCTTCTGCACTTCAATTTCTTACTGGTCCATTCGTTGATAGGTGGCCAATTAAAAACACCCTCGTCATCACACAAGTTCTGCAATGCATTCTTATATTAATCATTCCTATTACACACTACTTCGACCTATTAACAGTCCAACTACTACTCATCATTATGCCCATCGTAGCCTTTATCGAACAATTCGCCTATCCCGCACAATCGAAAGCTTTACCACTTCTACTGCATAAAACACAATTATTAAAAGGAAACTCACTCTTTTCATTTGCATATCAAGGCATTGATTTAATTTGTACGACTCTTTCTGGAATATTAGTAGCACTACTTGGCGCAATCACTTTATATGTAATAGACTCTTTTACATTCGCGATTACTGCCCTTTTGTTCTTTTCATTGAAAATGCCAAAGCAAACAGAAACCAATACATCACTTTCAACTAAACAATATTTCACTGATTTAAAAGAGGGGTTTTCGATCGTCTTCCGTTCATTAATGGGCGTATTCTTAATCGGTTCAGTAGTCGCTAATTTTTCAATTGGTATGACGATGGCCATACTCCCTTCTTTCGCTGATTCTTTAGGAGGCGTGAAATCATATGGCTTCTTCTTAGCTGCTATATCAGCAGGTAGTCTCATCGGTGCTTTATTCAGTTCATGGGTTGGCAAACGTCATGTTGGCCGTGTCTCCATTATTAGCTTTGCGGCTGGTGCTTTCTTTTGGTTTCTCTCTACGATTGTACCGTTTCAATGGTTATCCATTTTTTTATTCGGCCTAGCTTGGATACCAATTGGTGCGACCAACATATTATTTGCGACAATTAGTCAAACTTTAATTCCAAATCAATATATTGGACGCATCAACTCTGTCATGCGAAGTATGGGTACAATCGCTATGCCGCTTGGTTCATTAATTGGCGGATACACCGCAAATGTATATAGTAGCCAACTCATTTTCGCGCTCGCTAGCATCGGGATTTTATTTATTTCTCTCGTATGGCTACTTCATCCGAAATTACGAGCATTGCCGAAAGCTGATGAAATTACAGCGGATACTTTTGGGGTCCATTTTAAGGAAGAACGTGGGAAAGGTGCGGCTTTATAGCAGAAATACAGTACGTTAAATTTATATCAGCGCAACTCGAATTATATCGACTTACCGACAAAAAACGACCAAAAAAGAGGCCGTTCCAAAACAGCCTCTTCCTTTTCATTTATTTCGGAAGCTCAACCTGAACGGTCGTCCCTTCCCCTTTCGTACTATACACTGAAACATTTCCATTATGCAGTTCCACAATCTTCTGCACAATCGATAATCCTAAACCACTACCTTCTACGTTTCTTGCTCTTGCTGTATCTACTTTGTAAAAACGATCAAATATACGATCCATTTCTTCTTTTTCCATACCAATTCCGTTGTCTGATATAGAGATCATAACGCTAGATTCTAATTCTTCTACAACAAATTCAATCGTATCGCCATCGTTTGAAAACTTAATGCTATTCGTAAAAATATTGCTCCATACTTGATGCAGTAAGTTTTCATCACCTTTTATAGTGATGTCCGGTACATCAAATTCAACAGCTATATCTTTCTCACGCCACTTCCATTCGAGCATAAAAATGACGTCTTTAATTTGCTTTTGTAGGTGAAACTCTTTAATTTGTAAAACTTTCTCTTCTTTATCTAGTGAAGCGAGCGTAAGTAACTGTTTACATAAACTAGACATCCGCTTACTTTCGCCCTCAATAATTTTCAAGTAACGTTTTCTTTCCTCTTCACTCATATTCTCCGACTGTAATGTTTTCGAAAAACCTTGTATCGAAGAAAGTGGCGATTGGAATTCATGAGAAACGTTAGAAACGAATTCTTGTCTCATTTGATCTAATTCTTTTATACTCTTCGTCATCTTTTGAAAATTAGTCGCTAGCGTACCAATTTCATCTTTTCGATTTTCATCTAATTCAATATCATATTCACCACTTGCAATCTTTTTGGTAGCTTTCGTAAATGTTCGAATGGGACGAACAATATAACCTGCTGCGATCGCTATAAAAATGATACTTAATAAAACGATAAAACCGAGTAATACTGCTAAGAAAATTCTCATCTCGCCAAATTGTTGCTGAATATCAGGGCGAATAAATAAAGCGTACTGTTTATCACCATGTTTTAATGGGACACCTACACTATTAATTAATTCATTATCGAAAAATCCTGTAATAAACAAACGGGTTGGATATGTGGAAACGCCATTAAACGTTTCACCTTGCAATACTTTATGAACTGTATCATCACTAATCTTTATTTTACGAAACGCATTCCCGATACGCTTTCCATTCTTTTGGTCATCTACAATATAAATTTCATATCCTAATTTCGCAATAGACTGTAAGTATACCTCTTTATTTTCTTCACTTTGCTTTTCATATAATGATTTTACTTCTTCAGCATACTTTAAAATCTTTTCACTATTGTACGGTTTTAACTTCACTTGATAGTACACATTCGTTAATAAAAAGCCAATTATACTACTAAGTAGCATAATTCCAACTGTCATAAAAACAAATCTAGAATACAGTGATTTCATCTTATTTCAACTCCAACTTATAACCGAGCCCGCGTATTGTCGTAATTTGAAAATCATCAGTTCGTTTTGAAAAACGATCTCTAAGACGTTTTACATGAACATCAACCGTTCGTTCGTCCCCTTCAAAATCCATTCCCCATACTAGCTCAATTAACTCTTCTCTTGAAAATGTTCTTCCAGGATAACTAGCTAATTGTGATAATAATTCAAATTCCTTTAATGGAAGCAAAATCGTCTGCCCGTTACACTTCACTTCAACACCTTTACGATCAATTGTCGTTCCATGAAGTGTAATAATGTCAGCACTAAGCATTTGATAACGACGCAATAATGCTTTCATACGGAAAATCACTTCAGCTGGCTCAAATGGTTTTACAATATAATCGTCCGTACCAGAAATAAATCCTTTTTCTTTATCAACTAACTGATCTTTCGCCGTTAATAAAATAACAGGAATATCATGATACTTCCGTATTTCTTCACATAACGTATAACCATCAACGAACGGCATCATAATGTCTACTATCGCAAGATGAATATTTTCCTTTTCTAAAACGTCTTGCGCTACCTTTCCATCTTCCGCTTCAAAAACTTTAAACCCCTCTTTTTGTAAATGGTAATGTAATAACTCTCTAATATGCTTATCATCATCAGCTAATAAAATATGTATCATCTTCATTAAACCCTCTCTTGTTCATCCTTCTACATTCTTACATTAAGAAACAATTGTACTTTTTGCAAGAAAAAGAAAAACAATTACAGCATTAATTTTTTCATGGCAATGAGCTAAATTTTAAAATCCATTAAGTGAAATTATTGAGGTTATCAAAGATACTACGCATTAGAACCACAATACAGTACAATAGATCGTATGATAATGTAGCTTTGGAATAAAGGTTCATAAATAATACCTACAAGCCAATATTTTATGATAAATAAAAAGAATCCATTTTGAAATAGATTTTAAATAGACTAAACTAAGAAGAGGATATTACGTTCAATATATGAGCATATATCCTCTTTTCTTATAAACATTAGATTACTTATACAGATAATAAAAATAAAACTCTATATGTATGACAAATTCAGAAAAATTTGTATAATTTAGATAACTAACGTATCTCGTAACGGAAAGCGTTGTGAGGTCTTTAGACTGAGCGTTAATTGCTTTAGGCGTGCAGTGCTATGAGAGTTACAAGAGGTTCTCATAGAGAATAACAACAAAGGATACATATTACTGGATCCAAAAGGATTCCCTGTAATAAATCATTTAAGAGGTGACGATTATTAATGAAACAACAAGAACGTATTATCTTTCGTGAGGTTCAGCGACCACAACAAATTTGGGTATGGATACTCATATTGGGGATTTCCGCACTGATGTGGTATGGATTCATTCAACAAATTATCCTTGATACCCCGTTTGGAGATAAACCAGCTCCCAATGGTGTGTTAATTGCTTTGTGGTTGTTTTTTGGGATTGCCTTTCCTGTATTAATGCTTGGGGTATTGAAGCTGATCGTAGAGGTCCGTGAAAAAGGTCTTTATGTCCGTTTTGTTCCTTTTCATTTTCAATATAAACAGTACCTTTTCAAAAATATACGTCACTATGAAAGCATTACTTACAGTCCACTAAAAAGATTCGGAGGATGGGGAATTCGTTTTAACCTTAAGGGTGAAACGGCCTATAATATGAATGGAAAGAAAGGTATTGAGTTAAAGTTAAAATATAATACAGTGGTAATCGGCACTCAAAAACCGGACGAATTAAAAAAAGCATTGGACTCGGCACAAAAAGCATAATGAAAATTAATCGTCAACAAACGGGCATTATTGTGGAATAAGAAAGGACATTACATATTAGTCATATAAAATATATAATGTCCTTGAATTTATTTGTTTTTTTTAAAATTTAGGTCTTGATAATTAAATGATCAAAATAGGTTCTCATATTTTCGCATTAAGATTATTTCAATAAAAAATATTGCTCATTTTCTGCCTTTTTAAAAACTAATTCTAACTCTTATTAAGCCTTAGAAATATCAACAAATCCTTCTCCAAATACGTCACGAACATCGTGTATAGCGATGAACGCAGCCGGATCCGTAGTTTGAACAATCCGTTTTAGCTTCACTACTTCTTGTTTATTAATAACAATATAAAGAATTTCCTTCGGAGTTTTCGTGTAATATCCATGACCTGAATACACAGTAACTCCTCTGCCCATTAAGGTAGTCACCTTCCCGGCAATTTCATTCGGGTTATCAGAAATAATCGTAATGGCCTTTTTCGGATTTAAACCTTCAATTACAAATTCCATTACTTTCGTTCCTACATATAGCATAATAATTGTCAGCATCAGTTTTTCTGCACCAATGATGAAATAAGATGAAAACGCAACGATTAAATCGAAGAACAGTAGACCGTAGCTAATGCTCCAACCTAAGTACTTATGTGTCATCCTCGCTAAGATGGTAGTACCTGCTGTCGTTCCACCAACGCGAATGATGAGACCAATCCCGCATCCGATAAATATTCCACCGAAAATGGCATTTACGAGCATTTCATCAGAAGCAATCGTCCATCCTTCTGTTAAATGAAGGAATAGCGAGTTCGTAACTACAGCAATAATCGTATAAATCGTTGTGATCTTATTTAAAAATTTATAGCCGACTATTAATAAAATCGCATTTAAAATTAAATTGACTAAACCTGGTGACCACTCAAATAAGTAGTAAGTAATAATCGTGATCCCTGTTACCCCGCCTTCACCGAACTCATTCGGGATAACAAACAAATTGACACCTAAAGCAAAAAGGAATGCACCAATAATAATAAAAATAATGTCTGTCGTTCTTTTTTTCATACAGTACCTCACTTCTTATGTAAATATTTCTTCAGATATAAACTCTCACCATTATATCGTGGAATATTCAAATCGAACAGTGGTTTATTTTTATTTTAATATAGGATGATAAATCAACTTTATCCTATATCCACATGTAATTAAAAAAGGATAACAACTGTATTTATTATGTGCTACAAATAAAGTTTTGATTTCACATGCAATTTACCCTAAAAAATGTATATGAACACTCTCACTCGCACAAACTTCGAATACAAAACAAATAGGCGAAGCTATCGAATAGACTTCGCATCAAGCATTTGATTACAGAGATTTATATACAATTTTATACCTCCGTATGTTGTTGATTTTGTTTGGTTGATCATTTCTCTTTATTTCTTCCGGGCAATGAACTCTTTTCTTCAAACAAAAAAACTCCATTAAATTTGCATACTTAGTATGCAAATTCAGGAGTTTTTTCATATACTACGATTCGGATTCACTTCAAATACATACAATTCATTTTTTATACCTAACTTTACTTATTCAAAATTAGCACGAGGTTCCTCTAACCCCTTCTTACTACTCCAGTTAAATAAGCTTTCAGACTTCGTTTGCTGCCCTGGCTTCACAAACAACATTGCCCCCATTGCAATAGCGGCTAAAATGGCAGCTACGATAAACATAGAAGGATAGCCATAACTTACAACTAAATATCCAGTTAATGTCGGGGCTAAGATTGTCGCGATATTAGCGATGAAATGCATAATTCCACTATATGTTCCTGAGTAAGCAGGAGCAGCCGTATCGACAATAATTGCCCAAAATAATGAACTTGGTAAAAAAGCAAACGCATTTCCAAGCGACATAAGCGCTAATACAGCTACATAATTGTCCATTACGGGAATGAAGCTAAAACATATTGCTGTAAGTAATAAAGAAATAATTGGTAACCCTGTTCGAGCTAAACGAAGATTCCCTGTTTTACGTAAAATACGATCAGATAGCTTCGCCCCTAGCGGCAATGTTATACATGCTCCAAGCCAAGGAATCATCCCAAGATACCAAAGGGAAGATAATTGAAAATGGAATACATCTTGCAAATATTTCGGTGTCCAAGTTAATATTAAAAAATTGATATATTGAAAGCAAAAATATGCTATCGTAACCATAACGAATGTCGGAACTTTAAAAAAGGAGTACCATGGCTCTTTTGAAGTTTCTTTCTCTGCTTTTACTGCTTGAAGCACACCTTCCGTACTTCGTATTTCAGCTAGTTCTTCTTTTGTCACTCGCGGATGATCCTCAGGCATATTCGTAAAAGTAAAATACCAAATAATCGCCCATACAATCCCAATTGTACCAAGGATAAAAAACATGATTTTCCAACTTGTAAAAGATAGTAAGAAGACCGCTACAGGTGCAGTTAATACTGCTCCTAACGGAACGCCAACAAAACCAAGAGATGTTAGAAAAGCTCTTTCTTTTGGAGCTGCCCAGTTTGCTGCTGTCTTATTCGAAACCGAGAAAGATGGCCCTTCTGTTAATCCAAATAAAACGCGGAAGATAGCAAATCCTATTAAAGCAGACCCTCCAAAAACAGCAATCCCTATTTCTCCAGCAAAAGCGGTCGCAATTTCAAAAATAGACCAAGCGGTTGCTGCTATGATCCATACAAATTTCGGCCCCTTTTTATCTGAAAAAATACCTCCTAATAAAGAACCAATCATGTAACCGTAACCAAAATACCCTAATATAGCTCCCCACTCCTTCGGGTCAAAGCCATATTCTTTTATAATGAAAGACTGCGCATAAGCGATGGCCCCTCGATCAATATAATTCACCATCGTAATAAACGTGAGCATTGTAAAGACATAATAACGAAATTTATTCTTCATCAAAACCCCCACTCCCCTCGTATTCTTTTGTTTTTCTCTCTAATCCTTTAATAAAATGACATGAACCTTTCCAGGACCATGAACTCCAAAAGCTAATTCCATCTCAATATCACCTGTCCGGCTAGGCCCAGTGATAAAATTAATACAGGCAGGTAATCCATTCGAAACTTGTTCATGAACTCTGGTTACTCCTTCTGTTAAACGTCTATAAATTGTATGCTCTGAGAGAATCGCTACATAAACTGCTGGCAAAACGCTAACTAAACGTCCGCGTCCACCACCATTCCATAAAACAACTGTTCCCGTCTCAGCGAGTCCCATTTCGGCATATGTAATTCCCATATCTACTTGAGCTGCATAATCCCGTAGTTCTCTTTCCTCTTCTTTACTTTGCCAAATTCGATGAGAAACGAAATTTCCTGTTAAATACTTTCCTATTTCAAGCTGATGTAATCTATCATCATCCCAATACACCGCAGATTGAACATTAAATTTATGTACAACATACTGAAGTGCACTCTCTATTTCTGAACGGTATATATGACTTACTTCTGTATGTAAAATATTCAAGTTTGCAATAAACTGCTTTATTAAAATTTCGTGATTTATCTCTTTAGGAAAGTGGCTGAGTGGATCGTTTTTCCACCTGGGAGGAGTAACCCCCGAGCGACGTTCTCGGTTTAGTTTCCGTGCGATATTGTTTAAAAAAGATTGTTGTACATCCGTATTCATATTATGAATCCCTCATTTCTTTTTTCCACCAATCACGGAATGATTGTTTCGCAGGTTTTGGAAAATCTCTACTTTCTGTCCACCCTTTTAATGGGCCTGGACCATTCGCAATATAACCATCTTTTGCAAATATTGATAAACCTGTGTGTGCCATTTTAATAGCTTTCTCATAAACGAATGGATGACTCGCCATAAACGTGAAACCTTTAAAGGCCAGTTGCTCAAATTTCGTTATAAACCCTTGTTCCACCACATCTTTACGGTGTTCAATGAGAAGGTCATGTAATGGAATTTTCACGGGGCAAACATCTGTACATGCTCCGCACAAACTTGATGCAAAAGGTAATTCTTTTAATTCTTCATATCCTTCTAATAAAGGCGCTAGTACTGCCCCAATTGGCCCGCTATAAACACTTCCATAAGCATGGCCCCCAATATTACGATACACAGGACAAACATTTACACAAGCTCCGCACCTTATACACTTTAATACTTCTTCATAAGCAGTTCCTAAAATATCAGAACGGCCATTATCTAGAATAATTAAATGAAATTCTTCAGGTCCATCCATATCTTCATGTAAACGCGCTCCATTAATTCCAGTTACATAAGATGTAATCTTTTGGCCTGTAGCACTTCTTGTTAACATTGAAACGACTACATCAAGATCTTTCCATGTGGGAACAAGGCGTTCCATCCCCATAATAGCAATATGAACTTTTGGCAATGTCGTAGTAAGACGAGCATTTCCCTCATTACTTATAAGAACAACTGATCCAGATTCCGCTACCGCAAAGTTACAACCAGAAATACCAATATCAGCTTCTAAAAACTCTTTACGCAATTGCTCCCTAGCAAATTGCAGTAATTGATTCGTATCAACTGGGATCTTTCTTCCTGCTTCCTTAGAAAAAAGCTCTGCTACTTGTTCCTTCGTCTTATGAATGGCTGGGGCGATTAAATGAGATGGAGCTTCTCCAGCTAGTTGAATAATGTACTCCCCAAGATCAGACTCTACTACTTTTACCCCTATCTCTTCTAATTTTTTATTAAGGTGTATTTCTTCTGAAACCATGGACTTTGACTTAATTACTGATTTCGCTCCTTTTTTTCTTGCGATTTCAGAAACATACGATACGGCATCTTCTGCTTTGAAAGCAAAATGAACATGCCCCCCATTTTTTCGAACATTAGTAGCTAATTGTTCCAAATAACTATCTAAATTTTCAATTGTATGCATCCGAATTTCAGATGCTGCCTCGCGCCATTCTTCAATATTCCCTAATTCCTGTGTAGCTTGTTCCCGTCCCATCCGAAGCCTATCTTGTGTAAACGGAACCGCGCTTCTCATCTGCGGATCGTGCAACGCTTTATCTACTCTTTTCAAAAAAACTTGTTCCCTCGCCACACTCATTTATTCAGCCCCTTCGCCAGTACTTCTGCTACATGTAACACTTGAATATTTTTATTTTCCCTGCGCAATCTTCCTCCAATATTCATAAGACATCCCATATCTGCTCCAATTAAGAGATTGGCTTCTGTCGCCTCAATATGTTTTATTTTTTCATCAACCATCGTTTCAGAGATCGAGCTCATTTTTACTGCAAAAGTACCACCAAACCCGCAGCAATCTTGGCAATATGGTAATTCTTTTACGTCTAAACCTTCTACTTGCGATAATAACTTAAGTGGTTCCTCTTTTATCCCAAGCGCCCGACTCATATGACAAGATTGATGGAAAACCGCTTTCTCAACTAGCTTAGATTTCAAATCATTTTTTCCAAGTACATTCACTAAAAAATCCGTCAACTCATACGTTCTATCCGCTAAATGAACCGCTTTTTCATACCATTCACTATCATCTTTAAACATCTCTTTATAATAATGATGAACCATGCTAGCACAAGAACCTGAAGGAGTCACAATATATTCACTATGTTCAAATGCTTTGATCATTTGCTTTGCTGCTAGTTTTGCTTCTTCTTGATATCCGCTATTGTAAGCTGGTTGCCCGCAACAAGTCTGTCCTTCAGGGAAATCTAGTTCCACTCCACATTGATTCATAATTTCTACGACACTCTTACCTACTTGAGGAAAAAACATATCTGATAAACAAGTAATAAATAACGAAACTTTCATAAAAATCCCCCCTCAAAACGATACAATCTATTTTCAAATTATTAATCTATCGAATGAAATTTTTAAATTTTTAGAATTTTCTATTTTTAAAACTTTTTGTTTATGATATCATGTGGGAGATTATATGAAAACTATCTATTAGGTTGTTTTTGTATACAAAAATGGTATAGAAAGGGACTTTGACATGGATATAAGAAAACTTCGTTACTTTATTGTAATCGCTGAGGAAAAACAGCTTACCCGTGCTGCCCACCGACTTCATATGGCACAGCCACCTCTAAGTAGACAACTATCGCTACTAGAACAAGAATTATCAGTAAACTTATTTGAAAGAAATGGTCGAAATATGCATTTGACTGAAGAAGGTAAAATTTTATATACGAAAGCCAAAAACATTATTCATCAATTAGAAGAAACTATTACGGAAATTAAAGATACCGGTGAAGGGCTAAGGGGCAAACTATCTATTGGAGCATTTCATTCTTGCATTCCTTTTCTCTCTGAAAAAATCCGCTATTTTCAAGATAACTATCCAAATGTGAACTTAAAAATATGGGAAGGTGGCCCTTTATACTTAATAGAGCAATTAGAAAATCGGTATATCGAACTCGCTATCTTACGTACACCCTTTAATAAAGATATTTTTTCTAGTATTTGTTTATCAAAAGAACCTTTCGTATTAGTCATGCCTGCTAAATGGGAACTATATCATTCACACCTTCCAATCCCTCTAACCGAGTTAAGTCATATTCCCCTTTTACTTTTACATAAAGATAAAGAAAACAGCTATCATCAGCTCGTCATCGATGAATGCAAACACCTTGGTATAAAGTTAAATGTAGCATGTGAATGTCCTGACTCAGCATTTATTCTTATGCTTATCATGACTGGAATCGGCGCCTCTATCTTGCCGAAAAGCGCTGTATCTCATATCCCACAAGAATTTATAAAAATAGTAGATTTAATAGATTTCCCTTATGAGTCTGAATCATCGATTATATGGCTGAAAGATCGGAAACTTTCTAAAAGAGCTCAAAGATTTATAGAATGTACATGAATTTATTTTAGAGGTGTAGCGATGAATCCCTTCGCTTCTCTATCACTATTACCTCGTTTACAAGAATATTTCTCCTGTTATTATCATTGGACATGTTATATTCGCCGCTTATGTGAATACGAGAATGGCTCATTAATCCTTCTAAACAGAAAAAAACAAAGATGCGAAGTCATAGAAGAGACTTCACATCTTTGTTTTTTTAAATGAATGAAAATCCTCCGTAAGGTCTTTACTACAAGCGTAACACCTTGCTGCTTTATATCCTATTTTTCTAAACGGAAGCCCCATCCTCAGTATTATTTTGAAAATAGAATGATCAAAATGGGTTTACTTATCTTTCTCCATATATTCTTTAATCTTTCGTTCTTCCCACTCTTTTCCGAATATCCCAAATGGAAAAGTTGTCAAACCGTGTATAACGATACCGATCCCCCAACCTCCAAGTGGATATAAAAACCATAATTTACTTGAATCAGAGCTTATATTTATGAAAAAAAGCATTAAGTTCACTAGTATATAGACCGTTAAATGAATGTAAAATGCTTGTAAATTCTCCACTCTTTTTTTAGCTCGTAAATAATTCTCATCTCGCTCCATATGTAAACACCTCTTTCATTATTGGATTTTTTAAATTCGCTCCGATTTAAACATCATATTCTAATCGGAAATCCCTTATTCTCAAAAAAACACAAAATAAAAAATACCCATCAAATTGTCATACACATGATAATTTAATGGGTACTGCATGATACATTTAGTTTTTACATTTATTGTTTAGAGTAAATTGCAAATAACGACTTATACTCGCCTTATTAAGACCAAATCCAAACATCATCATTATTTTCAACGTTGCTCTTTACCTCATAAACCTTTTCGATATGATCCGTTGTGTTCCAGTTAATAGAACTTCCACCCCAGCCCACATACTTCATATCAATTTTCACTTTCTCACCCGTATTAAATACTTGTCCCTTTGTAAGGTACACTTCAATAATAGATTTCTTTCCATTTACTGATGGATACTGAACAACGACATATTTAGTAGCACTGTCTCCCTCATCTTCCATCGTTCCTACTTTTGATACTTCTCCAATCACATAATCAGGTGAGCCATCTTCTTTCATGTGCATACCTAACTTGTTTGTTGTATTCTCAACTGCAGTTGCAACCATATATTCTGTAAAATTACGCATCATAGATCCAGTAGCTTTTACTTCATCTCCTACTTTCACGTTTGAAAGTGAATCCATATATACACTAACAGGTTCTTCGTATTGCTTAGATTTTACTACAATCACACCATTATCTACTTCTATTACTCGTCCTTCTAACATCGAGAAATTCGATTCAATAGAAGCTGCACTCGCTTTTGTTACTTCTAATCCTGGTAAATTCGTTCCTGATAATGCTGCGATACCTAAAGCACCTGCTAAAATTATTTTTTTCATACCCATTATGAAACATCTCCATTCATGATGATTTTATTTGTTTGATTGGCTACGACCAACCTGTAATCACTATAGTTACAGGTCATAAAAATAACAACCACTTTTCCCATGCGATGTTATATACTGTAATATTCAAATATAAAGCATACGATTCTTACACTTGTGACTTTCATATAAAGTTAAATAAAAAAGGCAGTGTAGATTATTCCTATATCCAACACTGATGCTAGATTCTTAAATGACAGCAGGTGTATTTGTTGATGATGGAGAAACTAATGTCATATACAATGTTCTTCAATTCTACGGTTTGTATAATCGTAGTTCATTACATTATGTAGGGGCGGAATTCATATGTTAATAAAACCAAAAAGATTACAGGCAGGAGATATTGTAGCAACAGTAAGCGCTTCATGGGGAGGAGCGGGTGATTCTAAGCTAAGATGGCGTTATGAGCAAGGAGTAAAGAGATTAGAAGAAGTATTCGGTCTTAAAGTTATCTCAATGCCAAATAGTTTAAAAGGTAGTGAATACCTTTATAAAAATCCACAAGCTCGTGCGGAAGATTTAATGACAGCATTTAAAGATACGCGTGTTAAAGCAATTATTACGAATATTGGTGGCGAAGATAGCATCCGTTTACTACCTTATATTGATTTTAATGTGATACGTGAAAATCCGAAAATCTTTATGGGGTACTCTGACGATACCGTTTCGCACTTGTTTTGTCATAAAGCAGGAATTTCCTCTTTTTACGGTCCAGCAATTTTAACCGATTTTGCCGAAAATGTAGCGATGGATTCATATACAATTGAAATGGTAAATCGGACTCTCTTTTCAAATGAAACTATTGGCGAGATTCAACCATCTCTTGAATGGACGAGTGAGCGTTTAGAATGGATAGAGATGAATAAGAATAAACGGCGTACAATGCAGCAAAACAATGGATATGAGCTACTTCAAGGCTCTACCACTATACAAGGGCGCTTAATTGGTGGTTGCATTGAAGTACTGGAATTTGCAAAAGGAACGGAACTTTGGCCTGAGAAAAAACATTGGGAGAATAGTATCCTTTTCTTTGAAACATCTGAAGATCATCCAGAACCAAGTTATATAAAGTATTGGTTGCGGAATTATGCAGCGCAAGGCATTCTGCAAAAAACAAAGGGTATCATCTTTGGTAAACCAAAAGACGAAACATATTATGAAGAATATAAGCACGAAATACTGAAAGTTATGAAGGAGCATAATTTAGAAGATTTGCCGATTCTTTATAATTTAAATTTTGGCCATACCGAACCAAAGTTTATTTTACCTTACGGTGCGATGGCAGAAATTGATTGTGAAAATGGATCTTTCCGTATTTTAGAAAGTGGTGTGGAATAAAGTGAAACTATAAATAAGTGGGGGTTTTTCACCCCCACTTATTTATTACATCCATTTGGTTCCTTCTCCTACTAATTTAAAGAATAATCCCTGAAAAACTCCCCTTCAATACTTCTTTTTCAAGTTGATTCATACATGTAAACATCGCAATAATCTTTGTACGATTTTTTTCATCGGGTTCAAATTGTTCAATAATTACATCACAACGAATCGTATCCCCGCTAAAAACAGGGCGTAAAAATTCAAAATCCATCTTACGAGCTAATACATTATGATCATCGCCAATTTTTGTGGGCAGTGTTGATGTTAACAGCCCTTGTACAACAAATCTCCCTTGCTCATCCGGTGTAACATGATGAATTCCCTCATCCTTAGATACTTCTGTAAATAAAACAACATCTTCTTTTGTAAAAGTTCGCTCAAAGGTGATTTTTTCGCCTACTTGCAATTTCATCGATACCCCTCCTCAAAAAACAGTTCACAATTAACTAAACTCCTGTTCCCTTTGTTATATAAGAAAAACCGAAACTAAAAATCATTTCGGTTTTTCTAAACTATAGAAGTCTATATTTATCCCGCATTAACGGTCAGTAAGACTCCCGAATGCGAGAAACCTAGGTGGGAGATAACTGCCCGTAAATGCCCGATTGGTTCAACTAATAATCAGTGGGGATGGACAAAACCCCCACTGATTAAAGTTTCACTTTACTTTAACGAATGAACAAACAACCCGCTACGTAGTTTCGGTTCAAACCACGTTGATTTTGGCGGCATTACTTCTCCAGCGTCAGCAATTGCTAATAAAGCTTCCATTGATGTCGGATATAATGCGAATGCTGCTTTATATTCACCGCTATTTACAAGGCGTTCTAGTTCTTCTAATCCGCGGATTCCTCCGACAAAATCAATGCGTGAATCAGAGCGCGGATCATGTATTTCAAGTACTTGGCTTAATAAATGATCTTGCAGGATAGATACATCTAAACCTTTAACGAGATCATTCGCATCAAACGTTTCCTCTTTCACTGTGATCTTATACCACTTCTCGTTTACATACATACCAAATGTTTTTGGCTCATTTGGTTTATATGGAGAAATCCCTGCTTCTTCTACATAAAAGTATTGTGCAATTTGTTTTAAAAACTGTTCTTCTGATAGGCCATTTAAATCTTTCACAACTCGGTTATAGTCCCAAATAGAAAGTTCATCATGAGGGAATAAAACAGATAAGAAGAAATTAAATTCCTCTTCTCCTGTGTAATGCGGATATTGTTCTCTCCGCATTAGACCAACTTTTGCCGCTGATGCTGAGCGGTGATGTCCATCCGCAATATATAGATTAGGAATCTCTTCAAATGCTGCTACTAATTTCGCAATCACATCTTCATCTTCAATCTTCCATGCAACATGCTCGACTCCGTCTTCTCCCGTAAATTTATAAATAGGCGCATGTTCTTCTTTCCAGCTTGCAATTAAGCGTTTCACTTCTTCTTTTGTACGATACGTTAAAAAGATAGGTCCCGTATTTGCGTCACACACATCTACGTGGCGAATACGATCTTGTTCTTTCTCATGACGCGTTCGCTCATGTTTTTTAATTGTATCATCCTCATACTCATCAATTGATGTACAAACAACCAGGCCTGACTGCGTTCTTCCTTGCATCGTCAGTTCATAAATGTATAGTGCTGGCTCTTCATCTTGAATGAACACTTCTTCTTGTATAAATTGCTTTAAATTTTCACCCGCTTTTTCATATACGCGATCATCGTACGGTGAAAGTGCCGGATCTAAATCGATTTCTGCTTTATCGACATGTAAAAAAGAATATGGATTCCCTTTTACAACTTCTCTTGCCTCTTCACTATTTAATACGTCATACGGTAAAGCTGCAACTTCTACTGCTTTTTCTTCTACTGGACGAATGGCCCGAAACGGTCGGATTTTTGCCAAGTTTCTCTCTCCTTTACACAATCATTCGAACGGCTACAACACCTGTAATTTTGCTTATATTTTCCACAATATTCTCTTTTATTATATCATCAATTCCGTTATCAATATCAATCATTGTGTATGCCCAAGAATGTTTACTACGATTAATCATATCGGCAATATTAATATGATGTTCTGCTAAGCATCCTGTAATTTGTCCTACCATGTTCGGAACGTTTTGATGCATTATTGTAATACGTTTCTTTCCGATATACGGAAGTTCTACGTTTGGATAGTTTACTGAATTACGAATATTTCCTGTCTCTAAATATTCACGTAATTGACGAGCTGCCATTACTGCACAATTTTCTTCAGACTCAGACGTAGATGCACCAAGATGAGGCGTCGCTGTTACATTTTTCATCTTTATTACATTTTCATTCGGGAAATCTGTTACGTAATGTGTAATAATATCTTCTTCTAACGCTTTTTGAAGAGCATTTTCATCTACAAGTTCTCCTCTTGAGAAATTGAATAGACGCATTCCTTTTTTCATCGTCTCTATAGCGTGTTCACCAACAATCCCTTTCGTTTGGTTCGTAAGTGGAATATGCAGTGTAATATAATCACAAGTTGTAAAAATTTCATCTAAACTAAATGCTCTTTGCACATGTGTAGAAAGACGCCATGCTGTTTCAACAGATATATACGGATCGTATCCGACAACATCCATCCCTAAAGCTAACGCATCGTTCGCAACTAAAGCACCGATTGCACCAAGACCGATAACACCTAAACGTTTCCCCGCAATCTCTGATCCAACGAATTGCTTCTTCCCAGCTTCAACAAGCTGTGGTACTTCTTCTCCATCCAACTCTTTCGTCCAGCTCACTCCGTTTATAATATTACGGGAAGACATAATAAGACTTGCGATAATAAGTTCCTTCACTGCATTAGCATTAGCCCCTGGCGTATTAAATACTACAATCCCTTTTTCTGTACAACGCTCAACAGGAATATTATTTACACCGGCACCAGCTCTTGCAATTGCCTTTAAATCTTCTGAAAACGCTTCTTGATGTAAAGAATAGCTTCGAAGTAAAATACCATCTGGATGACCTATTTTGTCTCCAATTTCATACCGATTTCCATCAAAAATTTGCAAACCCTTTTCCGCAATTTGATTTAACGTTTGAACACGAAACATATCCCCATCTCCCTATCTATTCTCAAGCTCAAATTCCTTCATATAATTTACTAATTGCTGTACACCGTGTACTGGCATCGCATTGTAAATACTAGCGCGCATACCACCGACTGAGCGATGTCCTTTTAGCGTAACGAAACCACGTTCTTTTGCATTTTGTAAAAATTGATTGTTCAGCTCTTCTGACGGTGTTGTAAACGGAATATTCATAAGTGATCGATATGTAGGATCAACTGGTGAAGTAAACAATTTTGATTCATCTAAGAAATTGTAAAGAAGTGAAGATTTCATTCTATTCTGTTCTTCAATCGCAGATATCCCGCCTTGCTCTTTCAGCCACTCTAATACAAGTTTTGTTACGTAAATACTAAAGGACGGCGGTGTATTATATAAGGAGTTATTTTTGCTGTAAGTTTCATAGTTTAACATCGTAGGACAAGAGCGATCTGCTCCTCCAATTAAATCTCTTTTTATAATTGCAATCGTTAAGCCCGCTGGCCCTAAATTCTTTTGCGCTCCCGCATATATAAGACCAAACTTCGAAACATCATATTGTTCTGATAAAATATTTGAGGACATATCCGCAACGAGCGGTACTTTATCTACATGTGGAATGTCCACATATTTCGTCCCCTCAATTGTATTGTTCGTTGTTATATGTACATAATCTAGTTTTTCATCGCCTAGTAAACCATCCAGTTTAGGAATTGTAGTAAACTTCTCTTTTTCAGAAGAAGCAATCACTTGCACTTCTCCAACTTTTTCAGCTTCTTGCAGCGCCTTTTTAGACCATGAACCTGTCAGTACGTACCCAGCTTTTTTATACGCACTCATTAAATTTAACGGTATCATAGAAAATTGTAATGACGCACCACCTTGTAAAAATAAAACTTCATACTCATCAGGAATGTTCATTAATTCACGAAGCAAGCTACTCGCTTCCTCTATAATACTTTGAAAATAAGAAGATCGATGACTCATTTCCATAATAGACATGCCTGTCCCGTTATAATTTACAAGCTCCTTTTGCACTTTCTCTAAAACTGGCAAAGGGAGTATAGATGGTCCAGCTGAAAAATTATACACTCTCTCCATCACCCAGATGACCTCCTTATTTCTCATTTTTATTAATTTTTAAACTTTCTGAATTATACCTCACAATACAAGACACGGTCAATTTGTTTTCTATTATTACGGTGCAAGACGCAATGGAATCGCTTGCACGTGCATACTATATATAAACATACAAAAAAGTGTTAAGTACATAATCGTACTTAACACTCTAATAATAAAAGAATAATAGCTAATTGTTCGTAAAGAACCGATCAAAAATTTGATAAATAGCAGAAAGACCAAAGAGCCAATAAATAGTGTCCACAAGCGCCGGCATAGAACCAAACCATTTCTCAACTACATTGTAATCTAACGCCACAAACAACCAATTCAAACCGCCAAGAATCACCAATATTACTGTAAGGTAAGACAAAAATTTCATTATGATTGCCCCCTAGGTGATAAGATGGTGAAAGGCCTTTCACTAAAATATATGTAATAGATTCTAAAACTTACCTATTTTATAAAAATTATTTTCGATACCATCCATTAATAACTGCCTCTGCTTCTTTACTATGTATTTGATATGAATGATTACTATCATTTGAGCCAATAAACCATATTGAAAACCCTTTAAAATACGGCTTCGGTTCTAATACATCACGGTAAGCACGCCACCCGTTAAGTTGTACATCTTTTGAAAACACATTCGTAACATCTGGGTTCCACGGATTTTGCAGTCCAAGTTCACGTGCTGGAACGTTAAATCCACCAAAATACACTGGCTTTCCTGTTGTTTTATGTAATTTCTCAAGTTGCTGCACGACATTTTGGCCACGATTATATACTGTCGTCGCAAATAAACTTTGTTTTACTTCTTCGTACGATGGATTTCTTTTTCCTGAAACTTCAAACCAACTATCAATACTTACGATGTCCACCTTTTTTAAATACGGGCGATTTATTTTTTCCAGAAACTTCGCTTCATAAGATGGATCAAAGCTTGCAGTTAACCACCAGTTCATTTGATACAAAACATTTCCTTTATACTGTTTACGAACAAAATCAATTGTATCGCTCCAGTATCCTTCTGCATATTCCATATTCACGAAATTAGAAGCAATCTTGAGTCCATACACATTGTATTTACTAGTAATGGAATCAAAAATATCTTGTAAAACAACCGTTTTCCAATTCCAGAAGAAATCGTTAATATTACTCGGGTTCCATTCCGTCTCTCCAATATTTCCTTGCTGAATAAACGGGAACGGCTCCACTATAACTTGAATATTACGCTTTAATAATTCTTGAATTAAAATAATAGCTTGTTTCTTTTGCGCCTGATTAATTACCATATTAGCAGAATTCACATTCGGAATATCAACTTGGATCGGTACATTCACCGTATTTAAATTCAAACGCTCCACATCTGCTAACACTTTCGCTACATTGCCTACTTCCCATACCGTTACGTTTCCTGATTTTATTTTTCCAGATTGAACAGTATTTACATCCGCCTGTACCTTTCCTTGGAAACAAAAAGAAAACAACATGATACACACTCCTAAAATACTTACTAAACTCTTATTTTTCTTCATAACTTCCCTCCCTGTAATTTTTGGCATTATTAATTATTTTATACAACATTACACATATATTCCAGAAATATATGAAGTGGAATTTTTATTAAAAGAAATACTGTTCAACCTCATTCATTATTTATTCATATCAGCCTCCTAAAAATAGTAGGGAAAATTTCAAAAGAGACCCTTACATATAGTAAAAGTCTCTTCTAACATTATCGCGGCTTTAAAGTTAATACTTTTCCTTCAATTCCGTCTGTATTTAAAGTAGTCTTATGATAATCTCCATTGACCCAATCATCTATTTGATCATGATACCAATCGCTTCTAAAATGTCCCGACTGCCCCGGTCCTACTATATGATAACCGTTTGACATATCTTTCGTATCAATAACAAATCTCCAAGAAGCACCATGATTTACAATACCGTTATCTCCGTAACTCGCTGCTTGAACGGTAACTTGACTTCCGCCTATCGGAACTGCTTTCTCACGATTAAATGCAAGTAATGCTAACATACTAGATGATTTCGAAATTGGATGCGTAAAAGCAAGTTGATGGTAATCGCCCCACTTCCACTCTGCAACATCGGGTCCATATTCCTTCTGTAATTTCTTCATTACATTCTCGTACGATGTATGCACAACTTTCGTGAAACCTCCGTACTTCGTAAACCAAGCGCTATTTTCTCCTGCTACTTGTTTTCGAATCAATTCATCAACAACTTGTGACTTCCCTTCAAATAACTCCATCACATCTTTCGGTATTTCTTTTGAAAATAACGTATTCGAAATTTCTTTCATTAACAAATGGTATATTAACGGTGCCGCTTCATCTTTACTATCGTAATAATTCCACTTTGTTAATTGTTTTACGCCTTCTTTCTCTACTTCATTTAAAGATGCTTTATTTAACTCCTTTAAAAATATAGGAGCAAATTCTTTCCCGTATAAATTTTTTTGATCCATCTGTAAATCTTCTAAATCTTTCACCGTATATTTTTCCTTCTCTTGTAAAAACTCTTGAATACGCATTTGTCTATATGGTTGCGCCCACGTATTACTAATATGGTATGGATAATTATCATCAACAATCTTATTATTTGCAGTTGAAATAAACCCTTGTTTTGGATTTATTACTTTTGGAAGCTGATCAAACGGGATATAACCTTCCCATTCATATTCATCTGTCCATCCTGGCACTGGCAAACTACCATCACCTTTTTTACGCACTGGTATATTTCCATTCGCTTTATAAGCAATTGTGCCGTCGTTTGATGCAAATACAAAGTTTTGAGTTGGTGTATGAAAGTCTTGAAGTGCAGTTTCAAACTCATCCCAATTTTTCGCTTTATTCATATTTAGTACAGCCTTTAATTCAGCGGAAGGCTCCAAAGCAGTCCATTTCAAAGCGAATACTGTTTTCGTTTTCTCTTTCCCTTTATCCGCAAACTCTGAAATGACTGGACCATGCCTCGTAACAGTCACGTTATAAGGAATTGTTTTCCCGCCTTTTACTTTAATAGATTCATCAACAACTGTAGCTTTTTCCCACTTATCGTTATACAAAAATTCATTTTCATTATTAGGATTTTTCTTCTCAATATATAAATCTTGCACATCAGGACCTGTATTCGTAACGCCCCATGCTATTTTGTCATTATGACCTAATATAACACCTGGCACTCCCGCAAAAATAACGCCACTCACATGTAAATCTTTCATTTCAAGTTGTGATTGATACCAAATAGAAGGCGTCGCAAGAGATAAATGAGGATCATCCGCTAAAATCGGCTTACCAGACGCACTCTTCTCACCGCTTATAACCCAATTATTACTACCATTAAACTCAGGCGGAATTACCGTTTTTGCAAAACTTTGTGCTACATTCACATTTGTATTTTTCAGTTCAGCTAGCAATCTAGGCGCATCTTTCGGATATGTAGGAAATAGCTCATTTGCTTGCTCTTTCGGTAGGTTTTTCAGCGCCCAATATCGAAATGCCTGCCCGTGCCAATGTCCGCCCAAATCAAACGCCATATACTTTCCAATCGTTAAAGAATCCACAATTGACCATTCAGCAGGCTCATAGCCTAGTAAAGTAAACTCAACCGGCAATATTTTTTCCTGTTTCGCCTCGCGTATAAAAGCGTTCACTCCATCAGCAAATGACTGCAAAGCGTATTTCGCTTCCCCATCATATTGACTAACAGACGCTTCTGCCGCTCGCCGTAAACCGAGCGTTCGAAACAACTTATCCCTATCAACAGCTGCTTCCCCAACAACCTCACTTAACATTCCAGAAGCTTGCCTTCTACTTAAATCCATTTGGAACAAACGATCTTGCGCTTGTACATACCCTTGCGAGAAATATAAATCATGCGCATTTTCCGCTTTAATATGCGGTACACCTTTACCATCCCGCTTCACCGTAACAGCATGTTGTAAATCATCGAGACTTATCGTTCCATCTATCTTCGGCATAGATCTAAGCGTATACAAGTTCAAAAAAATCGCAGCACAAATAACTAACAAAAGAACGATACTACTAGACCAAATAAAAATTCTCTTACCCCTAATTCGTTTCTTCTTTATGACGACTTCCATATCCATATAACCCCTCCTTTCTCAAACTATTCGCTTCTATCGTGAAAGAACCTTTTAGAAAAGAAAAAATCCTTGCTCTCTCATACTATGGATCATACAAACTGAATACCGCTCTCGTACGCACTACGTCCTTTCCTTTACTGAATTTTACTCGTCCTTTCTTACACCAATTCCTCAAAATCGCCTTTACATAAGCGAACGTTCCCTTATTATTTTCAAACGCAATTTTAAGTGCCTCTAGTACTCTATCTCCTGAAATCCTTTGCATCCATTCCTTTAATTCCTTCACGATATATGGAGTTAGACTACTTATATTTTGTTCGTAAAATTTGTAGACTTCACTTTGCGGAGTGGCATCCTCTACTATTTCTATTTCTACCTCTTCTGCCTCTTCATTCTCTTGAATAATCCCTTGTTGTGAATTACTACTAACCTCTTCCTCTGGCATACCAAAATACTGAAGTAATAATGGAATCTTGCATTCTTCTTCAAGACATTTACGCAAAAACTTATGTAGGAACTCTTTACTTTTCACCATTTTCAGCTCACGTAATACACATTTCTCTATGTTCGCATTAAAAATAGGATTATAGTGTAGCCAATTCATAATGAATAACTCTTTCGTTTCCGCATCATATAAAATCTTCCCGTATTCCACAAACCGGTTCAATAACTTCTCAACAGTCTCCATACTGTAACCAGTCTCAAGCTCTGCCAAACACTTCGGTAATATGTAAATACCACATTGCTTCGTCTTCGTACCAGTTAACAAATATATGTAAAAATAACGCTCTTCTGGCGTTAAATCTAAAATGAATTCATCTTGCCAAAAGTTCACCTGCACATTACGGTACACTGCCATCAGTTTCCCTCCCGCTCTTTACTAGTAAAAAGGAAAATTCCAATCCTTCAATATAAATATAGGAATGAGTAAACGGTTTTGGCATTCGATTTCCAATTTTTTTTACTACTACTACGCCGGTTTTATTTTTTCGCACTTGTTTTGTTCTTGTAGTTGTTCTTGTAGTTGTTTTTGTTTTTTCTTAATGATTTATTACTTGGTAGGTGCTTATGAGGGGCTTTGAAGGGGCTTATATAGTGTTTTCATTCCCCTCTTATCTGATATCTAATTACAAATGTCTCCAACAATCTTCATACATTGCAGACAACCATTATGATTCACCTGCTCATATTTACCCGAAAACAAAAAGCACTTGTTGCCTTCATAGACAATTCAGTGCTTAAGGTTGAAAGTTTATAAATAAGAGTGTCTATAATCGACATAGTTGATTGAAATATTTATTTTAGTAACGATAATATGATACATACCGTATTATCTACAACTGAACGTTCTGGGCGAGATTTCATTAACACTGTTAATCCAATTAATGAAGTGACTAGCGTTTGCGCCAATGCTTTAGCATTCACATCACTTTGCAGTTCTCCAGACTGAATACCTTTGGCGATTAATTCTTGAAATATAATTGCAAGGTACATTTGATGTTCTCTAGTCAACACTTCAAATTTTTCATTATGAGGAGAAAGCTCAACCATTGTGTTAATACAAAAACAGCCTTTATTTGATTCTCTTTTATATTCCTCTTCCACCATATTTTCAAAAAATGTACGAATGGCCTCTTTTACAGATCGTTCTTTTTGAAGTTTTGTTCGAATGCTGGTCGCATGTATATTTATGTATCTCCGTAATGCAGCTTCAAACAGCCCTTCTTTATCACCAAATGCCGCATATAAACTCGGTCTTTGTATTTCCATTTTAGCAGTTAGATCACTTAATGAAGTAGCAGCGTATCCTTTCTCCCAAAAAAGTTGCATAGCAGCATCCAAAGCTTTTTCTTTATCAAATTCGCGTAGTCGAGCCATTTAACCCCTCCTCTTTTTTCACCTGTTTTCTAAATTACAAATCACGTTTTTATGTACCAATCAGTATATTATATATCGTATTAAATTATAAATAATATGTCAAAAAAACTGAAATTACTTTACAATTCATTTGACATATTAACTTATCCCTGATTATATTTTATTTAAGAAATAACATACCGTTCGGTACATTATTTCAAAGACAAAAGGAGATGATATTATGGATGCTAAAGAAAAAATGACAACTGCTCTTACTCAGAATAATGATCAGTTTCAACTCCCTATCAATACAATCATGCCCCGCTATATAATTCTATTATTTTCAATAGCTTGTGGGATGGCTGTGGCGAATATATACTTCGCTCACCCTCTACTTGATTCTTTATCCAATGAGTTTAAGATCAACCATTCAACTATTGGTGTCGTTATTACTATTACTCAAGTTTGTTATGCACTCGGATTACTTTTATTAGTTCCACTTGGTGATTTATTAAACCAAAAAAGACTTATTATTGTTCAAATGCTTTTATCCGTTTTCGCTTTAATTGTGATCGGAGTCGCTCCTTCAAGTACCGTACTTTTTATAGGTATGGCCTTAGTCGGAATTCTTGCAACTGTTACGCAGACACTCGTTGCTTACGCATCCATTTTAGCTAATCCAAAAGACCGTGGGCGAATAGTAGGTTTCGTCACGAGTGGTGTCGTAATAGGAATTCTACTTGCACGTACATTTGCCGGAACATTAACAGATCTAGCTGGATGGCGTTCCGTTTATCTTACCTCTGCTGTACTTATGCTCTTCGTAATTGGTTTGTTATATCGTAATTTACCTAATCTTGAACATAAAAAAACAGCTATGACCTATCGTAAATTATTACATTCCGTTCTCTTATTATTTGTAGAAGAGCGCCTCTTACGCATTCGCGGAATATTAGCATTGCTCATTTTCACTTCATTCAGTATTTTATGGACTTCATTAGTTTTACCTTTAAGTGCTGCACCATATAATCTATCACATACAGCTATCGGAGCATTTGGTCTTGCTGGAGTTGCTGGTGCATTAGCTGCCACTAAGGCCGGACAACTTGCTGATCGCGGATTCAGAGAAAGAACTACTGGCATAGCCTTATCCTTATTATTACTTTCATGGCTCCTCATTAAATTAATGAACCATTCTCTATTCCTACTTGTTACCGGCGTTATCCTTTTAGATTTAGCTGTGCAAGCTGTACATGTCACGAACCAAAGTATACTTTTCACAGTGCGTCCTGAAGCAAGAAGTCGGCTCACTGCTAGTTATATGATTTTCTATTCTATCGGCAGTGCTACAGGTGCCATTCTTTCCACAAACATTTATGCAAGCTACGGATGGAACGGAGTTTGTATATTAGGTGCATCCGTTAGTGCTTGTGCTCTTTTATTCTGGGCAATGACCTTACGACGATCATCAAAACTAAAAGAAGAATAATTCATTTGTGTATTTTTTAATACGTGTTTTTCTACAAGGCTATAAAGTGAAACTTTGATCAGTGAGGGTTTTGCTCATCCCCCCGCTGATTATTAGCCTACACCAATCGGGCGTTTACGGGCCCCACAAATAGCCGGAAAAAATAGCATTTACTTTTTAACATAAATCAACGGCATTTTTATATTAAAAATGCCGTTGATTCCAAATTCTATGTATGCGATTCGCCATTTCATGATAATAGATCATATACTAGCGAAATACATCTATTACAAATTACCTTTAACTTTTCCAACAATCTCGTTTATCGTATTTCGATCTAGCTTGTCACTAATTTCGTATGGCTCACGATCTCCTACTAATTGTACGCCTACGATGTCGTTGCGGTCCTTACCGTATTGCACTTCAATAATAGATCCGCGCTCTATTTGTTTCCAAATGTAACCTGCTTCATCTTTATTGTCTAATGTAATACAGTCCTCAATGTTTTCATTAATTCCAATTAACATATTATCGTCAATATACCCAATTTCGTACTGTTGACGTTCTTTCGCTTTTCCGCTTACTAATATACCCGCGCTACCATATGAGTAATCCATATAGTCCTTTTGCTCCGTTTGTACCGCTTTCGGCTCTTGTACTTCAGTTTTTTCAGTAGTCCCACAACCGGTAAAAAGACCGATTGGCATAACTGCAGTTAATATTACTCTAGTAAATTTCTTTATCATTTATAACTAACCTCACATGATTAAGTTTTAGTTTCATTTATTGCTTTATTAAAAGATAACATGACAGCGCGAAGAAAAAGCCGAATAAAAAATATTTTTTACATTTCCCACTTATATAAAGGACTAGGCCATTTAAACCTAGTCCCTACATAACTTTAACTTTTCTTTACATGCTTAATGATGCTTCATTCTTATTTCTTTACTATACCCTGTACAACTTATATGTTAGAAACTTCTTCTTTCATTTTATCCCGCATTAACGCCCGATTGGTGCGGGATAATAATCAGTGGGGGATGCCCCCCGCTGATTAAAGTTTCACTTTATATACCCTATCTCTTTTCTCATCATTCTTGATAAAAGTAAGCTTCCCTTCCGTCACAAAACCTTCTAATAGTAAGCATACTTGTCCATATGCTTTTGGCTTATTCGTTGTGAATCTTTCATCTGATATTTTACCAGCTCGTATTAATTGTTCGCATAGCTCCAGTGCACTTATTTCTTCGGCATTCATTAATTCTAATATATCTTTTTGCAATGGTGATAAAGGTTCAGGTATCTCGGCTACCTCTACCTTTTCTTGTTTATTTTCTTTTTCGTCTTCAAATAAATCTTCAAATGAAATTTGATTCATTACATCTTTTCCTTTCTCATAACGAATTTGCTTAACATGAACTGAATCCTATATGTACTAGAACTTTTACATTTAGTTATTGTTATGTAGTCCTTACCTCTTTACATAAATTTTATAACACATGTGCATTATTTTACGTAGTATATTCCCATTATACCAAATATACGTTCTGTCATCTATTGCGGAATTCTTTATTGTTGAACTGAAAGCAATAGTAAACATCCAGTGCACAAATCATGCTAACAAAAAACACTGCTAATCGCATTGTTTGAGCTATCTCCACATGTCTATCAAGCTAAGAAAAACGAACATCCAAAATAAAAAAGCGAGGTTACTATTGTAGTACCTGAAAAGCAGACAGTCTTTAAGACCTAGTTAAGCAAGTATTCTATGTTGCGAATGAAAAAGGATCTGATATGAATATCAGATCCTTTTTCACTGCTTCTTTTATAAATTTAATTTCTTGATACATACATCGTTCCACACGATTACTGGTTCATACGTACTCAAATTATCATACACAGTTTTTACAATACTAGGCGGAAGGTTAACACATCCTCAGATCCACCTTTTCCTGTGGCAGTGCATAATGTTTAATAGAATTAAAGCATATTTTTACTTGCCAGACTTAATTTTTTCGCTATATTCTTCTAAAGTTAACCCTTTTTCTTTTAGATAAACAGCAACTTCTTTTCCTACATAACGATAGTGCCATGGCTCATACTTAATGCCAGTAATATTCTCTTTATCTTTCGGATAGCGGAGAATAAATCCATACTCTGCAGCATTCTTATCTAACCATTTGAATGCATCGGTAGTTTCAAATTTTGCATTTAAATCTTCTACAGTATTCTGCCATTCAACTGAAATAATGTCTAATGCTAATCCAGTATGATGTTCACTTGCGCCAGGATACTGAAGATATTCCAATGCCTTAGCACTAGCCTCTTTATCCGACAAACCTTGAGATTTATAGCTTTTAACTGAAGCATCATAATACGTTTGTTGTAATTTTATAGCTCGATAACCTGATCTTAAATAAAGATTGATTCCCTCTTTTTTTGCAGCTGCTACCATATCCTGATAGGAAGTTGCAATTCTACTATCTATTTTCATATTTGGCTTAGCATTTTGGGTGATACTTGTTAATTCAATTCCTAGTTCCTTTGATAACATATGGTCTCTATTTACAAGAATAATTCTCCAATCATTAGGATCAGAGATAGGTAAAACATCTTTTTTCTTCGCATTTATCTCATTTTTATTTTTATCGTTATTATTAGTAGTTTCCTGAGATGTTTGTTTTCCACTACAAGCAGCAAGGCTCCATCCCAATGCCAATACCAATGCTAAAATTATAAATTTTTTAATTGTATCTCATTCCCTTTTTGTTTATTAGTCTTTATACCAATTTCCCAACACATCTTTAGGAATATCCTTGAAATCCTTCAAAGAAACGGGGCCGACAAATTCTTTAATCCCATGATTTTTAGAATTTTCATCCGAATAATCTTTTAAAAATTGAATTTTAAAATGTTTCTTACCATCAGCATAGTCGGTTACTGTCGGTACAACTGCAGCTTGTCGTATACCAAAAGTTTCATCTTCATACTTGACAAATTGTATATACGATAGTCCTCCAATCAATGTTTCTAATTTTTCTTGAGCAGAAATAAGGTTTCCAAGAGAATAATAGATTAGCGTTTGATGTCCATCTTTATTTTGTTTCCACTCAACTGGTTGAATTACATGTGGATGATTTCCAATTACTACATCTACACCTAAATCTGTTAAATATTGAGCAACTTCTTTTTGTTGGTTTGAAGGTGTAGAGGTATATTCAACTCCCCAATGCACCATAACAATCACCATATCAGAACTACTCTTTGCCTTTTCCACATCATTTTGTATCGCTTTTTTATCAATTAAATTTAATGCCCAAGACTTATCAGCTGGAATTTTAATTCCATTCGTACCATATGTATAATTAAGTAACGCAAAACGAATCCCATTTTTTGTAATCGTTTTTATTTCATTGCGCTCGTTTTGACTCTCATTAATGCCTACCGGGATAACATCCGGATATTTCTTCCAGTATTCTCTTGTATTCGCAACACCTTTAATACCCATATCCATAGCGTGATTTGTCGCTTGAGTCACTATATTGAATCCAGTATCCACTAGAGATTGACCCACTTCTTCAGGTGTATTGAAAGTAGGATATCCCTGTACTTTTAAATTATTTCCTGCAATCGGGGTCTCCTGGTTCACTATAGCAAGATCACTTGATTTAACAGCTTTTTTGATATTTTCATAAATATAGTTATAATCATATGAACCGTCTTTTTGTTTGCCATCTTTAATTACTGCGTCATGGTATAAATTATCACCCGTTGCTAATAAATTCACAACCGATTTTACTTTTTTATCTTCCGTAAAATTAGGAGACTGTTGGATAGGACTTTTATCTACCCAATTCGGTGTTTTTAATGATTTATCTGTATTTGATTGTGCCGGTGGTAATGAAGCTTTAGATGTCTTAACATCTGTATTATCACAAGCGGTTAAAATCACTAAAAAAATAAGACATAATAAAAAAAACTTTTTACTTCTTTGTAAAGTATCTAACATGTGATCCTCTTTTCTGTTTTATTACTTATAACCAGTTCTAACAAATCATTCTTTAAAACAACGTATTTTGGTTTTACCCTTAATTATGGAAGGACACTTTGTTACATCAGCTTCGGAATATACGGATAATCATTTTCCATTCTCTAGCAATCTATCAATTCCATCAGAATTGATAGATTGCTAGAGAAACATGATCCATCAGGATGTCGACTAGATTCTAATCAATCCTCCAGATATTGAGTTTCATATACCTGTTCCAATTGCAGTAACTGATTTAATCTAAACAAGATAGGAGAATAGTTCATATAGCCTCTTCTCTTGCTTTACGTTCGTGAGTGGCTCCAAAAAGAGGGGATCGTTTGCTGTACCCCCTTTAAATATTATGAATCTTTGTAACTAATTTCTTTACGTTAAGCGACAAATATTATACCGATAAAAACAAGTAAGACCCAAGAACTTATTTTACCAATATACAAAAAAAGTAGCAATCTTTTCTACGCCCTATATAAAGAAGCCAATTAGGAGAAATGCAAAAGGAAATGGCATTTTATATGTATCGTACTCTGAATTGCACATAATTTTTAGCAAAAACAATAAATACATAATTCCCCGTTTGTTTTCTATGAATTTCCGCAAAAAAAAATAGAGGTAGTACCGAAATTGGTACCAACCCCTCATCCAATCATTTCAATATAATTTCACGCTTTCTTCAACGAAAATAGAATATAAATTTTTTCAATTTCATGCGATTCTTCTAATACCCACGAAGTTTGATTTAAAATCTTCTGTAACCCTTCCAATCCAAGATACCTAATTTGCACACCAATAAACTCCGTAAATCCAAGGTATCCCGGATTTACATGCGCTCGGTCGAAAATTAATGAACCCGTGACACGGGCATCCGCTGGGGAATTTTCAAAGAAACGGTTTAAATTCTCAATGATATCTGAATCCGAACCATACTCGAAAAGCCCCCCTTCCGATGAACAGAGCTGAATCCAACCCGAATGTTCCAAACTCATTGTTAATAATGAATCCGGTTGGCTCCAGTTATAATGAATTGTATTAAGAGTTATATCAAGACCATAGAATCGTTCCCCCTGCTGCTTCAAGACATCCATACACCTTTTTGCGAAATTAGGGCCGTAAGTATCAATATCTAAAATATTAATCTCAATCTTTCGTCCCTTAAGTAATTCCGGGTCTGATTCCTGTATTAAAATCAAAGTATTGATACTGTCCGTAGCAGCACCACCAGCTATATTAAAAAAACAAAGCCCCCGTTCAGGGAATTGCTTAAGCTGAGACAACAAAATTTCCGATTGGTGTCTGCAAAGATCCCTCAGCCTAATCCGAAGTCCCATAAAAGAAGTTTGCTTCACCGCCCACTTGTCCCGAAAGCCTAATTTTATCCCCTTACTTAAACCAGGGCCTAGTTTGTACAGTAAAGTACGCATACCGCTAAGATAAGAATCATCAACATTCGACATTTTCACAAAGATATTTTGAATAAAGCTAGGCATCTTTTTTAACGATTCAATGCTCCGGGCTGATTTGAGACAATTCAAATGATACGCCTGTTCATCAATACTTTCATTAAAAAGGGGATGAGTGATATCCAGCACCGGCAATTGAATTTCATCCTCAAAAACCGCATAGAGGATTCGCTGATTTTGATTTACTTCCATATTTTGAACTCCACCTCGCTTAAGCGATCAAATTCGAACTAACTAAAATACAAATCTAGTATAATTCTGCTCTTCCAGAAAGATTTAAAGTTGCGGTTGTATTTACTTGCCATTCCGCACCGAACACAAAAAAATGATACGTATTTATAGTATGCTTTTTGATATTACAATTTTCTTCTAGACGACAAAATTGATGGAATACGGATTAACGAGCACTCGGCTAATTCACCTATTTTCCCTGCAAATTTTTAGTTTTAATTTATTATATTCGCTCTCCAATCCATGTCCGGCCAACTAGTTTCTTTTCGTTCTTCCTAGAAAATATCCATTCATTCTATTCAATTCCTCATCTTCCTATTCCTTCATTGGTCAATAAAAAAATAAGCCATCCAACTCACAAAGACTGAATTGGATGGCTCTATACGATAATGAGAATTTGTTATTTGTATTACTTCAATTTCCCCTCAAAAACAATTTTTCTACCACACGGTTCAACTTCTGTTTTCCCGTCTTTCTTTACTTCATGAAAGATTGGCTCTTCCATGCGACGAGATGGTGCGTATCCTTCTTGTTCCATGCGTGCCAAGCACTCTGTAATTGTTTCATTTTCTAGTACTTCAAATTTTTTCTTATTAGGTTGTTTTGTCATGCCCTAACCTACTTTCTATTTTTCTTGATGCGAATTGATTTTTCATGTAAATAATATATAACATTGCGAGAATACCCATTATAATCATAACCGCAATAAAAAAGCTTGTATACTGTATTTTTTCTATAAATACGCCTCCTAATACAGGACCCATAATACTTCCTAAACTAAAGGCAATTCCAGATAATATATTTCCTGCTGGTAGTAAGTGTCTCGGTAATAAATCTGTCATAAATCCAAGACCTAATGAGAAGCATGATCCAATTACCATACCAGCTAGAAGCATACAGGCAAAGACAATCCAGTAATATTGATCAAATACTGCTGCAAGTAGGAAAATGCCAGTACTTACGCTGAACATCCACGTTAAAATACGATCTCTTCCGTATTTATCACTTAACATACCGAGCGGGATTTGTGTAATAATACCTCCAACTGCGAATGCTGGTAATAAGAAGGAAACTTCCGATACAGACCATCCTTTGCGAAGTGCGTATACTGGCAAATTACTATTTAACATCGCTTCAAGTACACCATATGCAAGTGGACCAATAAGTGCAATCCAAGCTAATCCAACGACTTGTTTATAACGAGAAAAGGATGATTCACTCTCAGTTTTCGCCTCATCTTGTGCTGGAAATGCATTTTTCGTTGGTAGTAGTAAAAGCCAGCCAATTAAACAAAGTATAGTAGATACGATAAATGGTGTTGCAAGACCGTACTGAACAGTACTCGCTAAATACGGACCAACGGCGAAACCAATTCCGAAGAATACACCGTATATCGATACTTGTCTACCTATTTTACTCGGGTCCGATGTTGTCGTAATCCATGTTTGCGTTCCAACATGAAGCATATGATCTCCGACTCCAACTAGAAATCTAAGAACGAACCATACCCAGAATGAAAAGGTTTGTGTAAAAAAGAATAATGAAATAATAACGAGAAACCCACCAATCACGATAATTGGCTTCATTCCAAACTTTTGCATCGGTTTTTCAAGAAACGGTGAAATAAATAATATCCCAATGTATAATGCCGTCGCATGAATACCATTAATACTTGAACTAACCCCTTCTTGTTCAAAAATCATTGCAATGGCAGGTAATAGCATGCCTTGTGATAAACCCGAGATTGCTACAATCCCAACCATAATCCAAAATGTAAAACGCATTGACATCCCTTATCTCTCCCTTTTGTAATTCACCACACTCATTATATATTGTTTACTATCGAATAAGAAAGAACTAGTGGCTGAAATAATTTTGGTTTTCCCACAAAAAAGAAGCTAGATACATTTCATCTAACTTCTTCCTCAACCTACTTACCTTCTAACCAATCCTCAACATGTTTTATAAATACATCTAAACAATCAATAAACGGTGAATGACCGCAATCTTCTAACAATTTTAATTCTGCATTCGGCAAATGTTTCGCTAACTCCTCACCCACTACTTGCGGTACGACATAATCTCTATCACCTTGTATGACGAGTGTCGGAGCTTTAATACGATGAATTTGCTTATTTCCCTCTACAACCCCATTATGTTCATCCGAAATATTAAATGTAATGAGCGCATAATTCACATCTACGAAATTACGTTGCGTTAACATATCATCTAAATACTTTTCATAACGATCCGGTTTAGGTTGATTATGTGTATATATTAATAGATTCCACACTGTACGGTAGTATACTTTATTCATATTTTTTATCGCATCTAGCACTGGTGCAATTTGTACGGGATCTTGCGCGATTTCTTCTTTCGTTTTTAATAGACTTGTTACGATCGGTTGCCCGTTAATATCTTTTTTAAAGATTGGATAGCCCTTCATTCCTACTGATTCTACTAAAATTAACTTTTCGACAAACGTTGGATGATTCGCTGTAAATTCCATCGCAACACCACCACCCATTGACCAGCCCATTAATGAAAATTTCTCTAGTTTTAATTGATTGATAAATAGTTTTACATCTCCTGCAAAGTCTTGTAGTGAATCTATCGACTTATTATAAGTTGATTGTCCAAATCCTCTTAAATCAATTGCGTAAATATGATATTGATCTTGCAGTTTCTCAATAACTAAATCAAAGTGTTGTGACGATGTCATATTCCCATGAATGAGTACGAGTATTTCTTCATTTTGCCTTCCAACTTCTTGATATGCAATCGTTTCTCCATTCGATAATGAAACAAACTCCATTGTTGCAGGCTTAATCATCACAAGTTCCCCCATTCTTTTTAATAGAAAGAAAATTCTTTACTTAATTAAAGAATACCATACAGAATATACGTTCTCAATATAAAATCTATACGAAAATTTAACATAAAACTACATGTCTATTACTAGACAATTATTATGAAAAAGGATATAGTTAGCTAGGTAACTAATTTGAAAGGATCAAAATACATGGACGAAAAACAACATTTTTTTCACATTGTAAGTCAAACTTCTCGTAAATTTACGAAGAAATTCAATGAACGCGTATCTCCAACTGGATTATTTAGTGCGCAATGGGCTGTTATATTCCGCATTAATCAAACTGGATCTTGCACCCAAACAGAGTTATGCCAATATTTAAATGTTGAATCACCAACGATGACTCGTACGTTAACACGCATGGAAACGATGGGCTGGATTATTCGTACTGAAGGAAAAGACCGCCGCGAGAAGCTCATTTCCTTATCGGAAACAGCAATAGAAATGATTCCAGTATGGCAAGAAGAAGTTGATGCCTTTGAAGAAAAGACGCTAGAAGGTATTAAAGCAGAAGACTTACATGAAGCTTTTCAATTGTTACAACAAATTATCAAAAATTTAGATCATTAATATGGAGGGATGACGATGCAAAGTGAAAAACTTTGGACGAAGGATTTCCTCGGAACTTGTTTTAGTAGTCTGTTTCTCTTTTTAACGTTTTACATGCTTATGACTACTCTGCCTGTCTATGTTATAGACGGCCTAAAAGGAAAACCTGAGGAAATTGGTTTAGTTGCAACTGTTTTTCTTATTTCATCTGTTTTATGTAGACCATTCACAGGAAAATGGCTCGATGATTTAGGAAGAAAAAAAATATTATTTATTTCACTTTCACTATTTTTAGCCGCTACTGTTATGTATTTCGGTACGCAAAGTTTATTTTTATTACTTGCCCTTCGCTTCTTACACGGTATTGGATTCGGAATGGCAACGACAGCAACTGGAACAATTGTAACTGATGTAGCACCAGCTCATAGACGCGGCGAAGCACTTGCTTATTACGGCGTATTTATGAGTCTACCGATGGTAATTGGTCCTTTTTTAGGTTTAACAATTATTTCTCATTTTTCATTTACTGTACTATTTATCGTTTGTTCAGTATTTTCATTACTCGCATTTTTATTAGGATTACTAGTCAATATTCCACATGAAAAACCAGTAAACAAACAAAGACGAGAAAAAATGAAATGGAAAGACTTAATTGAACCATCTTCTATTCCGATCGCTCTAACAGGATTTGTTTTAGCCTTTTCTTATAGTGGTATTTTATCCTTTATTCCTATTTATGCAAAAGAGCTCGGTTTAAGCGAAATTGCAAGTTACTTCTTTATTCTATACGCACTTGTTGTTGTAATTTCTCGTCCATTCACAGGAAAAATCTTTGATCGTTTCGGTGAAAATGTACTTATTTATCCAGCTATCATTATTTTCACAATTGGGATGTTCATTTTAAGCCAAGCGCAAACTTCATTTTGGTTCCTTGGCGCAGGTATGCTAATCGGTTTAGGTTACGGAACATTAATTCCAAGTTTCCAAACGATTGCGATTTCTGCAGCTCCAAACCATCGACGTGGTTCTGCGACAGCTACTTACTTCTCGTTCTTCGATAGTGGTATTGGCTTCGGTTCTTTCATTTTAGGAATAGTCGCTGCCAAATCAAGTTATCATAATATGTATTTCATCGCAGCTATTATCGTTGCGTTCACTTTACTTCTATATTATGGATTACACGGACGAAAACAAAAATTCAAAAAGCAACGTACAGACGGACAAATATCCGCGTAACGTTAATAAGGAAAGTAAACTCCTCTGTTTACTTTCCTTATTTTGTGTTTCTTTCAAGACGAGCGTATACTTATGATAGAAACTAAAGGAGGTACATACATGAATGTAAAGAAATCTCCCCTGCTATTATTGCTATTAATATTACTATTCGTAGTTACAGGGCTTGGATTTACTTTTTTTAAAAATAATAAAGCAACTCCAACTAAAGATAATGTCACTAAGGAAAATTGGTTAAGTGATCCATACTTACGTTGGTCGTATACACATATGAAAGAATTTACTTTAATTAATGAAGTAAAAAACAATCCTGACCAAATTGCTCACTTCCCTACCGCGTTACAAAACTTAGACGATTTTGCAATTGAACGTGGATTTGGAAATACGACTCCTTTAAAGAAACTTTTAGATAAAAACAAAACAGATGCTTTTGTCCTTGTACATAATGGACAACTTGTTTATGAACGATATTTCAATGAATATAACGAAAGCGAGCCTCACGGAATGGCATCGTTAGCAAAAGTGTTTACTGGTGCAATCATACAATCTCTCGCTGATGAAAATCGTATTGATGTAAAGAAAACAGCTGATACTTACATAAAAGAATTAAAAAATACACCGTTCGGCAAAGCAACACTTCAGCAATTAATGGACATGCAAGTTTCTGCAGAGTACCCTACTCACGGATATATGCAGCCAGGACTAGAAAATCAAGATGCTCAATTATATTTAGCTAGTAATATTTTACCCCGAGGTAAAAATTACGAGGGGCCAATGAAAATTTATGATATGTTACTAGAAGCAGAAGAAACCGCACCGCCTGGTTCAGCTTTTTCTTACAATAACGGATCAACTGAAACACTCGCTTGGGTTATTCGAACAATCACTGGTAAATCGTTAGCTGAAAATGTAAGCGAACGAATTTGGTCTCAAATTGGTATGGAAGAAAATGCTTATTACGTAACAGATGAAACAGAAGTAGAACAAGCAAGTGCTGGTTTAAATGCAACTGCTAGAGATATGGCGAGATTCGGTCAACTATTATTAAATAACGGGCAATATAATGGAAAGCAAATCATCCCTTCTTCTATAACAGAAAGTGTGAAAAATGTACAAGAAGGTGAACTTGCAATCGGCGATGGCGCTTCTATTTCTTATCATAATCAATGGTGGATTCCGCACAATGAACAAGATGCTTTCGAAGTGTTAGGCAGTTACGGACAAACGCTTTACATCGATCCGAAAGCAAATATGGTAATTGTCCACTTCTCTTCTAACGCTGCGCCTAGTAATGAAATCCATTCGGTTTATTCCAATATGTATATTGATATTGCACATCATTTGGAAAAGCTTCCACAGTAGTGGAAGCTTTTTTTATTTACACAAATCCTATTCCAGTTATCACTTGGTTATTAGAAGTTACCGAAAGAATTACTATGTGAGCCACGCCTAAACCCTATTTATTGTGATAATATTTTATAAATTTGAAAACACTAGTGCTTAGGAAAGGAGGGATTGCGAATGTCTGTAAAAAAGCTATTAACTGGATTAATCATTTCACTTGCGATGATTGTAGTTATAGCTACTTTAGGTTCGCTCCGTGTATTTGCCGAATCCGACGCTGTGAGACAGCCTGTTGAGGTTGAATTGAATGATGATTACTTTAATCCGAGTACCATCACTGTTCCGGTTGGGAAAACGACAACGTTGCTATTAAAAAACAAAGGCAATAGAGAACATACCTTTACGGTGAAAAAGCTCGGAATTGACGTAGAAGTCCCGTCAGGAAAAGAAATTACAATTACCGTAAAACCTGAAACTCCCGGTACATATGAACTAATATGTCGGTTCCACTACTTGAAAGGAATGGATGGAAAAGTAATAGCCAAATAACAAGCAGTACCGACCGATCCTTACTTTTTTATAAAGTGAAACTTAAATTCGCGGGGGTGCCCATCCCCCCGCAGATTATTAGCTCTCACTAATCCGTTTTTTACGTGCAGCATAAAATCTTTACGCTGTTGTAGCGTACGAAATTTGTGTTTTGTTGGCGGTACCCCATCGCTATCAAGCTAAGGATTGGGAATCACCTCAAAACGAAAATTTTACCCTTTACAGTTAGTTATAGAATCCGGCTTATTTTTTTCGTTTCGGGGAACTACCAATTTCTTAAGTTGATGGATGTGGGACGCTACTCCAGATAGGCATCATTTTAAAAAAATTAACTGCTCTTATATACTATAAAGAGCAGTTCTTTGTATGTAGTAACACAACTAAATGAGAATTTACGCCTTGAAATATTAGGAAATATATTCTTGGAAATGTTCGATAATAAATTCTTTAAATGTTCTTGCAGCAGGAGATAAATAGTGATTACGTGCTGTAGCTAACGCGATGGTTCGTTCACATGGATAATCAGTAATTTCTAGAAAATGTAGATGGGATTGATCGAATTCATTTACTTTAGGTAATATAGCTATGCCTAATCCAGTGGCTACAAAGCCTAAAATTGTTGCGATTTCTTCTCCCATAAACGTAATTTTTGGATAAACTTGAAGCGTTTCGCACATTTGATCGAATATATAGCGAAGGCCGTATCCTTCCTTAAAACAAATAAATTCTTCATTCTCTAATTCTTTAAATGATATATGTTTTTTCTGAGCGAATGGATGATTTTTTGAAACAGTGAGATACAGCGGTTCTACGTTTAACCTTGTCCATTCAATTTGCTCGTGTAAGATCGGCGGAGAAGTTAAGCATATGTCTGCTAATCCTTCTTTTACTTTTTCTAAAAGGTGAATGTTTGCCCCTTGATACATTTGAAATGTAACGTTTGGATAGAGCTTCTTATAATCCGCGATAATTTCAGGGATTGGACGAGTACCTAATGTATGTAAAAAAGCAATTGAGATTTCTCCGCTTTCAGGAGAAATCGTCTCTTGGATTTCTGCTATTCCAGTATGTAATGCGTTTTGTGCTTGTTTCGCTCGTTTTAGAAACATCTCCCCGTATCTTGTTAAGCGGACGTTTTTCCCTTCTCTAATGAATAAAGGAACATGTAGTTCTTCTTCCAATTTTAAAATTGAACGGCTAAGGGCCGGTTGAGAAATTAGTCGTTCTTTTGCAGCTTTTGTGAAATGTTTGTGCTGTGCTACAGCAACGAAATTTTCAATTTGATGCCATTCCATATATTCATCTCCCTATTATGCATTTTGGTTATCAATATGATGTGAATTATAAATTAGACACATAGATAAAGGAAGCGTAACATAAAGAGTGCAGTTTTGATAGAAAAAGGGGAGATTACAATGACTTATATCCAAAAAGGAACAAAGACATATACAAATGCTAGCATAGCATTGTTTCTTGGCGGGTTTGTTACGTTTGCTTCATTATATGCAACGCAACCACTACTACCTATATTAGCAAAAGATTTTGGGATTTCCGCACCAGCAGCGAGCATAACATTATCTATTACAACAGGGATAATGGCTATAATGATGCTCATTGTAGCAACAATTTCAGATGTAATTGGTCGGAAACGGATTATGGTAGTATCGATGTTTTTAACATCTATTATCGGAGTATTGACAGCATTTAGCCCGAGTTTTACTATGCTCGTTTTGTTAAGAGGAGCACTTGGATTATGTATAGCAGGTCTACCGTCTATTGCAATGACTTATATTGGGGAAGAATTTGAGCCAAGCGGACTAGGAAAGGTTATGGGGCTGTACATTTGTGGAAATGCGATAGGAGGCATGACAGGTCGTATTTTTATTGGAATTGTAACAGATATATCATCATGGAGAATTGCATTAGGATTGCTTGGTATTATTACAGTCATTTGTAGTATCCTATTTTGGCGTACATTACCAAATCCTCTGAATTCTAAGAAACAAACGGTTAACTTTCAATCTATGTGGAATGCTTATGCAGTACATTTCAAAAACAAACAATTGGTAGCGACTATTTTTCTAGGATTTACATTAATGGGGAGTTTTGTAACATTGTACAATTATATTGGTTTTTTATTAGAAGAGCCTCCCTATTCGTTAAGTCAAACGTTCATTGGATTTTTATTTATTGTATATCTGATGGGAACATTTAGTTCTGTATTTATGAGCAAGCAAGCAGATTTGCACGGGAGAAGCTTTATACTTATGGTTTCTATTACGATTATGATGATAGGAGCGATAGTAACACTTGTACCTAATCTTATTATAAAAATAATTGGGTTATCTATTTTTACATTTGGTTTTTTTGGAAGTCACTCTATTGCTAGTGCTTCGATTGAAAAATATGCAGAAGTGAATAAAGCGCAGGCGGCAGCATTGTATTTATTATTTTATTATCTAGGTTCAAGTTTTATTGGAGCATTTAGCGGTTATTTTTGGGAGCATTTCCATTGGATTGGAATCATTTCATTGATTGTGATGTTGTTAATTGGAGGACTTTCGCTCGTTTTATTAGCTCAAAAAGAGTATCATATTCAGCATAAATCTTGACGATGTAAATGAAAGTACCTTTTGTTAACATAAAGCCAATGTATTGTGAAAACTATAAAAGCCCCTTTAGAAGATATGAAGAAACTTTCTGATCACTCTAATAATACTAAGTTAAGCTATAATTGTGTTTGAAGGGTTCACCATACATACCCATCAAATTAAGAGTTTTATAACGCCCCAAAACAAAAAATGTACATTTTCTCCTGGAGGTGTCAATTTTTTCGTTTTGGGGTATTTGCTTTTCTTAGGTTGATAGCAATGTGGCAGTACCCCATGCCCATCAACTTAAGGTTTTGAAATACCTCCAAAGCAAAAATTTTATCCTTCCACAGCTGTCTATAAGAGTTCAGCTCATTTTTTCGTTTTGCGGAACAACAGATTTTTTAACTTGATAGCAATGGGGTGGTACCCCTAATACCCCAGAAGGAAAAGAAGAGTATAATTCCTTTAACGTACAAGGAGTTCCATATATCATTGTAAAAAATCATGAAAATAACACCCAAAAAATCAATTCTTGGATTCAGCACTTAATCATTAGAAGAGGCTATTTTATAATAATCATCCCCCAAAAAAGAAACGAACAAAAATGTTCGTTTCTTTTTCATAGTGTTTAATGCTCAAGAAAATTTATAACCGCATAAATATATAGAACGACTAGAGCAAAGGCACATATTCCCATAATTATAATCGCTAGTGCGCTTTTCTCTTGTCTAAACCCTATAATTCCAAGAATAAATGCACTCAACATTGTTACCATAAGCATTTTAGAAATGTTGGGAATTGAATATTCACTCAACCAGGTAGAGATACTTACAATTGCGAAAAAAGAGAACACAGTTAGAATAATAGATAATATATTAATATGCTTCCCATACTTCAAGTGCATTTCGCTCCCCCTTTTTCTTTTCATTAGTGAATAATAGGTAGATGATTATTTTTATTTTATTCTAAATTTTCTTGAAAGTATACACCCAAAAGAAGAGGTTGTCCCAAAATTCGCTGAATAGTTATTTTCGGGCAACCTCTTTTCTTTATTTTTTACTTTCCTCTAGTTTAGAGATACTTGCTTCTTTTTCAGGTAACGTATCAACAAAATCCTTTTGAGATTTTAATAGGTCAGATTGTTGTATCCAAGCCTTAAGATCATCTAAAGATTTACGGGCTTCTTTTACATCGCCAGTAATATCATTCATGTTCAACTTATTAAATTTTGCCTCCCCTTCTATATGCATATACTTATATTATTACAATTTCTGTGAAAACTGAAAGAGATACATATGTTATCAATTTGATAAATATTCTGTTGGAGGCATTATGTATCATTTATTATCTTTTTCGGTAGACTGAATATATTCAAAGAAATCCGGTGGTTCTTCCATTGCTTCTTTTTTAAATTTTTTAAGTTCTTCACGTTCACGCGGAGACAATTTTTCTAGTAGGAGTACTACCCCATTATGCAAAAGATAAAAATTGGAAGCCAATAGATGAAAAATAATAATTCCTTATTCAACTAACGCATGCATTAGTTGAATAACCTAAGGCTGTTTCGGTAGCCATTTTTTCGTACCAACTGGCATTTTAGTTTTCAATATGTGAAAAGGGATTTCTAAGTGATTAATTGAATATATATTTATTGTTTACTAATTTTCAGGAGGCCCTTTATGGGAGATAAGCTTTACTGTATTGCTGCATATCAAGTTCTTAATGAAGAAAGACTAGGAGCTTCGCACGGTTCTATAATAACTTATAGTGATGCTGTGACAGGATCTCCTGTTAGTGAGTTAGGGTGTTTTTTAATTTATGTATTATAGTAACGTATCCGAAGAGATTGATATAGTGACATATCAACCAACTGAGGTGGTACCACGAAATTGCAACTCTCGTCCGCAAGAATTATTTCTTTTGGGTGAAAGTTTTTTTACTATATAAGTTTCATTCTGTCATAATTTAAAGTTTTCGAGAGGAGAAATGATATGAATCCTATTTTATTAGATGTTCCGTTACAAATAGAAACAGACAGACTCATTCTTCGAGCACCACTTCCAGCTGGTGAAGGGAATGTAGTACATGAAGCTATTAAAGATTCAATTCATGAATTAAAGCAATGGTTGTCTTTATTCCAGTCAATTCCTACTGTTGAAGAAACGGAAATTCTCCTGAGAAATGCGCATATAGATTTTTTGAAAAGAGAAAGCTTTCGCTATCTTATCTATAATAAGGAGACGAATGATTTCGTTGGAACGGCTAGCCTTCACCGAATTAATTGGAAGGTTTCTAAATGTGAAATTGGATACTGGATTAACACACAATTTAGTGGCAGTGGATATATGACAGAAACAGTAAGTGCTTTAACAAACCTTGGATTTCAGTTATTCAAATTTAGAAGGATTGAAATACGATGTGAATCTAATAACACGAAAAGTCGTGCGATCCCTGAAAAACTAGGCTTTGAACTTGAAGGGATATTACGTAATGAAGATTTTGCAGCTGACGGCAAACAACTAACTGATACCTGCATCTATGCAAAGGTAAATTAGATTGAAATTTTAATACTCAATTGAGTCTGTTTACATAGTTTATTCCCCTTCTAATCCATTATTGTGATTTGTTCAAAACCATAGTACACCTATATGTTTAAAATGTAATGTACTGAAATGATATATTCTATTAAAACAATAAATTTTACTTCTCATAGTAATAATATCAGTATTATAGATGTTACAATCATTTTATAAATAACTTCATGAAGTTATAAAATTAGGACCGTACATATTAGACATATCTAAAATGTACGGTCCTTTTACAATTTGAATTTCTTTTTAAGCTTCTTATATTTTCTATATGAACGTCTAACAATGTTTAACATGAAATACGGTATTTTAACAGGGAAAGGTAATTTATAAATGAAAGGCAAATAAAATGTAAAATATGCCTTTTCTAGGTCTCTCCACTTACTATCTTCTTTTGTTTTTAAGAAATCAGATACATCGACTACATATCCCCTTCCGTTTTCCATCATCACATTTTTCCCGTGAACATCACAAGGAGTTAATCCTTGCTCCCTTGCATACTCTATAGCTTCATTGATATCAAGGATTACCTGCTTAGGAATTTTAATCCCCTTATGAATAGCATCGTATAAGGTAATTTCTTTTAAACGTTTCAATACTATGAAATTTTCTCCTTTATATATAAGCTTCGAATAAGAAGGATGATTTCCGATTCTTCGGTATACTTCTGACTCTTTTTCAATTCCTTCTCCTTCTCGCGCGTAAACTTTCACTACCCAATCTTTGTATTCTTTGTGCATAAATACTGCGGCATAATTACCTGTCCCTAAACACTTCCAAAGTCTAGGAATATCTTTAACTACTACAGGCTCGAATTCCTCCTCACTTCTTATGCTTACCTCTTTTAATAATTCGTCCTTTATCAATCCCACAAAACTATTTATACTCATCATTCCCACTCCGGTTTTGCTAAAAGGTGTACTACCCCATACCCATCAAGTTAAAAAGTACATTCTTCCCTAATACGAAAAAAATGAGCAGACTTCACTAAGTAACTAACTTTAGAGAAATAAAATTTTCATTTAGGGGGGTACTTCAAAACCTTAAAATGGATATTCTACGCAAATATATACTATTAATAAGTTATGTTAACTTCACATGATTATATTATAAAAAAATTCTGTAAATACCGTTACAAAAAGTGTACAAGCTACATTTATTAATAATATACAACTTACACAAGTTGTTCAATGAAGAATATTTCGCAGATAAAATTGACTGTTTTAAACTAGAAACTCCAAACCATTTACTCCCATATACTCAAGGAGTTAACGAATGGATTGGTTTATTTTTTGTCGGAGGAAATAGATTAGCAGATGGAGAAAGCACATCACCTCGTTGTCCAAATGATCCTAAAGGTCATAGTAACGAAGAAAATGATCTAATGCTTCCTATAGTACCAGCAATTCTTAATCCTATTCTCACACAAAAAGAGGTAGAAAAAGCTCTGCACAGTCCTAAAGCTTTTTATTTTCAAGATTAATATAAAAAAAGAGGACAAGAACATTCTTACATCAAAATTTCCTCCCATTTCTCTACTTATCAAGTAACATTAATAAATGAGGTACCGTCACATTCTCATAAAGCTAAGGCTTCACACCATTCATTAAGCAAAAAAAAGACCGTATTATTACGGTCTTTTTTTATCCCCCTTACACAGAAACTATGACTGTGTAACTTTATTAGAAACAAGTAGTTTTTCAATACATATAGGTAACATATCTAATAACGTTTCAAATGCGTAATTTACGTCCAGACGCTCCGTCCATTGATGTGCATCTTTTCCTACCGGTCCCATATTTAATACTGGAACGTCAAATTCTTCTAATTCCTGCAGTGGAATTGAATATCCTTTATCCCATAATGGCATATTGTCTACAAGAGAACTCATTGAATCCAATGGGTTCTGTAAGCCCACATAGCTCAAATCTGAAATTCCCCCGAAATAATTTTGATTTTCAAATGAAATGCTATGATTATAGTGGGCATACTTTTTCATTTCTACAACTGCCTCTTTAATTAAAGGATTGTTGCGTGAACTCACAGCTGGATAGTATGGCGGAGCAAAGAAAAGTACAATCATTGGAGCCTTTTCTTTACATAAGATAGCTAATTTGTCTACTAAATCAATAGTTACCGCACGATCATCTTTATCTTCTCTATTTTTTATAATATCGGATTGAATTTCATCTATTTTTTCTTGTCCATATTGTTCAATTGCATACGCGATAAGCTCTTCATACGTTAATACATTTACTTTGAGATTCGGCGGTATGAACGGATTATACTTAGAAAAATGATACGCGCGCTCCTCATACGATTCTTCGATTTTCTCTGCTACTTTCGTTACTTTTTGACGTAACAATGAAACTACATCTGTCATCGTTTTTTCTAGTAAAAACAAATTAAATAATGTGACAGCACGATGAGGAATTTGTACAGAATAATCCTCCTTTAAGTCTCTTTGAAGCAAGTTAGTTGGTGGAGGGCTCGCTTCCCCTTCTACAATATCACAAAGGTCCGTATTCAACTCTAATTCTGCTGTTAATAATGCAGCCATATAACTCCCATTTAACCCTGCAAAAGGTTCGCCTACATGTGTCTCTTTTCCATAGCAAAGGAAACCAGGTAACACTTTGCCAATAGAACCAGTATAAATATACTTATTTTGGTCACCAGGATGTCTTGAAAACATAGGCTCTGAATTTAAGACCGTTTTATAATCTAAGTCGTGTTCTTTTGCTAAATCTAATAACCTCGGAACAGCAGCCCTCATCCCTACAGAGTTCACTTCTTCATCTGGAACAGCCAATAAAAGAACATTCCCATCAAATCTTCCTTCACAAGCTTGTTCAACCATCGCCATTTGTAAAGCTAGACCACATTTCATATCCATTGTTCCTCTACCAAAGAGCCAATCTCCTTGTTCAATATCTTCACGTACATGATCTGGTAGCTCATCTTTATGAGAATAAAACATAGATGTTAACTTTTTAGGGTTAAATGCATCTTCTTTCCACACTCCGTAATCTTGTACATCTACAACATCAAAGTGACTAACAAGAATTACAGTATTTTTCGTACTATCACTTTTCTTTACTAGGGCTGTAACAAAATATCGTCCATCCCCCGTCGGATTTTTTTGCAAATGATGCGGATTTTGTTTGAAATACTGTAAGTCAGATAATTGTTCTACAACAAAGTCTGGCAATATAACTTCAGCTTCTGAACCTGTAATACTAGGAATTTCAACAAGATTGCTTAATAATTGCACCAATTGTTCTTTAGATTGCCACTTTGACATATAAATCCCCCTATTTTTCCGCATTATGAAAATCAATTCCAATATATGAATAAAAAATGACGACAGTTATCAAAATTATACTTCTGATGTTCTGCCGATTTTTATTGATATTTCATGAGCCGCTTGTTTTACCTTACTAATAAGAAAAGATAGTCGATCATCATTAATGCGATGACTAATCAATCCGATACTTAATGCTCCTACTACTTTATGATTAAACCCTATAATAGGTGCAGCTACTGAAGCTGTCCCTTCTGTTTTTTCACCATAACTCACAGCATACCCTTCGTTTCTTATCTGCTTTATTTGATCGGAAAGGATTTGCTTTTGTTCTGGTAAAGAAGAAAGTAATTGTTCTACAATGTGTTCCATTTCATTCGTGTTCATATTGGCAAGCATCGTTTTATTTGCTGCACCAATCGAAAGTGGAATCTGTTCCCCTAAGTTATCGATAACTCGAATTTTTAAAGGGCTATCAATTCTTTCAATGATAATAGAATGTGTTCCATTTGGAATGTTCAAATAAACACTTTCTTCAACTTCAGAGGCCAAACGCTTCATCACTTCTCTTGCAACAGATCTATAGTCTACCTTCTCCAATTGACGTAATCCTATTTCCATCCACATTGGTCCAATCTTGTACTGTTTTGTTTCTGAAATTTGCGTAACTAATCCATGCTCCATTAGAGAGTTCAGTAACCTATGTACTGTACTAACCGGGAGATGTGTTCTATCAGCTATATCAGAAATAGCCCAATACTCTTTTTCATTTGTAGAATTTAACAACTTAATAATACCTATCGCTCGATCAATGGACTGTACCATAACTCGCCTCAACTTTACTTGTAGTATGTTTAGCCTAATTAACTATCAATTTAACAAAAATTCAAACTGAAATCAATTAATTTATTTAATTTTCAAAATAAACAAAAGATACGCTATCAACATTTTGAAAACGCAAACAAAAAAATATTGACTTTTTCTCTTAATTATCTGAAAATTATAACAGGATTTCACATCACGGAATGCATTCCATAATACGGAAAAACATCAATTTTCATACTACCAATTTTGAAAGTGAGGAAAACAATGACGCAAGTAAACAATTCAAACAATGAATTAAAGCGCACGATGAAAAGTAGACATTTATTCATGATTGCACTCGGTGGTGTGATTGGAACGGGGTTATTTAACGGATCTGGTTTTATTATAAGTCAAGCTGGACCTGGTGGATCCGTACTTGCCTTTATGGCCGGTGGATTATTAATGTATCTTGTTATGTTATGTCTTGGTGAGCTTGCTGTAGCAATGCCTGTTTCAGGATCTTTCCAGGAATATGCTACCAAATTCATTAACCCTGCCACTGGGTTTACAATCGGCTGGTTGTATTGGTTAAGCTGGGCGAATACGACCGGTCTTGAATTTACAACTGCTGGTATTACAATGCAGCGCTGGTTTCCTGATATTCCTGTCTGGGTTTGGTGTTTAATATTTGGTGTTACAATATTCACTATTAACGCATTATCTGCTCGTAGTTATGCAGAAACAGAATTTTGGTTTTCAAGTATAAAAGTATCTGCCATTATTGCTTTCATTATTCTTGGCGGCGCCGCTATGTTCGGCTTTATTGATTTAAAAGGAAACGAACCCGCTCCGCTTCTTTCAAATTTTGTAAATCATGGTGGTTTATTCCCAAATGGACTTGCCGCTATTCTTTTAACAATGGTTACAGTCAACTATTCCTTCCAAGGTACAGAACTTGTTGGAATCGCAGCAGGTGAAAGTGAAGATCCAGCAAAGACTTTACCTCGTTCTATTAGAAATATAATATGGCGCACGATGTTTTTCTTCGTCTTAGCAATCTTTGTTCTTGTAGCTTTAATTCCTTGGGAAGAGGCAGGATTAACTAAGAGTCCGTTTGTTGCTGTTTTTGATAATATAGGTATTCCTTATGCAGCTGATATTATGAACTTTGTTATTCTTACTGCTGTTCTTTCTGTCGCAAACTCAGGGCTGTACGCTGCAACACGAATGCTTTGGTCATTATCAAAAAATGATATGGCTCCAGCCTTTTTAAAGAAATTATCATCACGAGGGATACCTCTAAACGCTTTAATCTTAACGATAGCTATTTCTGCTTTTTCTCTTTTGACAAGCGTTGTAGCTGCTGAAACAGTTTACTTATGGCTGATTTCAATTTCTGGAGTCATTACAATTATTGTTTGGATGTCAATTTGTGTTTCTCAATTCTTTTTCCGTAAACATTATTTAGCCGAAGGTGGAAAATTAGAAGACTTAAAATTTAAAACTCCACTTTATCCTCTTGTACCAATTCTTGGTTTTGGATTGTATGGCATTATATTAATAAGTCTTATCTTTATCCCGAATCAAAGACTAGGAATCTATTGCACTGTACCATTTATCATCTTTTGCTACACCTACTATCACTTAAAGGTAAAGAAAAGAATTGCTACTAACACTCATACAGATACTAAAATTAGCGAAACTTCTTAATACTGTAATTTAAAAGACCGCACATTGCTTTTATTTTGTGATAAGAGCCATAATTTTGCCGTTTGGCAAGCTTATGGTTCTTTTTATTTGCGGCAAACATATGCTTCCAGGATTTGAAGAATATTTTTAATATCGCTTTTAAATAAAGTCACGCTGTTTATAAAAAAGACGCGATGTTTTGTCCCTTTGGATCTGTTTATCTAAAGAGATGTTTTTATAGTGAAAAGAAGATCTGAACTGAAAGACGAATTAAGGAACTGCTAAGTAGCAATAAAGTTACTCCACTAAAGGGCCAGATTGTTGAGGAACCTTTTCAGGCAATTGGATTATTCAAGTTTGAATAGATCATTGAGATTGCGAAGGTTTTCACTTAAACTGACGGGGCAGTAATACTCAATTGAAAATAATGGTAAAGTTAGTGAAAAGAAGAAGGATTGAAAATCGTATAGATTCATTCATTGTAATACATTTTAAGTTTTTGTGTGGCGAGGTATTTGAGAAGTAAGAATGATTTCATCAAAAAAACCATTGGAGCTCCAACCCGTTTTTATATGACTATTTTTTCAGACCCAATTTAACATCATAACAAATTATAAATAAACAGTCTATACTTTTGGTTAGATTTTTTATATAGTTTGATTGACAGCAAAACCTAAAAAAGGGGGGTTATTCATTGAGAATCACTTGTCACCTTGATCAATCTGATTTACAGGAGTATATGCAAAAAGTCTTTGGTACCAGTTATTTGGTTTCTAGTGTAACGAAAATGCATGGTGGTGCACAAAAGGTAGTCTATAAGATTGACTGCAGCAATGGATTTTCCTGCGTTCTGTATGTTTGGGATCTTACCATGAATTATTTTCAAGAAGAAATAGCAAACGGAGATATACATGAGCACTCCTATAGTAGTGATTTATTTGAATTAAATAACAAGTATTTAATCCAACAAGGAATTCAAACTCCCCTTCTATATGATCTGAATAAGGAAAGAAACCGTTATCCTTATGATTATGCTCTCGTTGAATATGTAAATGGACAAAAGGCAGAAGTTTATTTTCAACATTCCGATTCATATGTTAAAGATAAAGTGTTTCAGCGGATAGGAGATATGCTGGCAGACATGCATGCTAACGAGAGACTTACTCATGGGAAAGCGAATCAAAGTAGGATCAACACGGAAAAATGTCATCACTTGCAAATGAAGAATGCAAAAAGAGCTTTAGATTACGCATGCCAACATATTGACAGCATCAGGGCTAGTCATAGCAATCTACTCGATACATTGTACGAGCTTGAATCAAAAATTGAACCAAGAAGTCGTTATGGATTTATACATGGGGAACTCGGCCCTGATCATGTATTAATTAATGACAAACTAGAACCTTATTTGATTGATATCGAAGGAGCCGAGTTCTTTGATATTGAGCATGAGCACAGTTTTTTGCAGTTTCGATTTGGGGATTATTATCGATATTTAAAGAATGGTACTCTCGATCCCAACAGGATGTTATTCTATCGATTCCATCATCATATATCCTTAACTTCAGGCGGGTTGAGATTGCTTCACAGAGGATTTCCGAATCAACAATTTGCAAAAGATCTAATCGATCACCATTCCCGTTGTGCACTGCATTTTATTGAAGGTTGAACTTATGTCATTAAAAACTAAAAGACAGACAGGAGTTAAATACAATGATAAAAGGTTTCGGAGGAATATTTTGGAGAACTAACAATCTTGATGTTATAAAAAAATGGTACAGTGAAGTGTTGAAGATTGAAATAGAAAATTGGAATGGGACTGTGATTAAACCTGAATTAGGAACTGAGACTATCTTTTCTTTCTTTACCGAGAATGACAGTTATTTTCCAACAGAACAACAAGTGATGTTAAATTTCCAAGTACATAATCTAAACGAGACTATTCAGCATCTTGAACATATTGGTGTACCTCTTGAAAAGAAAGAAGAGATTAGTGAATTTGGAAAGTTTATTTGGATTAAAGATCCTGAAGGTCGATTGATCGAACTTTGGGAGAAATAGTGGATTTTAATCCTTTACTATTAAGCTAACAGATGCTTTAGTTCAATAAGGTAAATAAAAAAAGTGCATCTCCGTTTATTAGACACATTCTAACAATCGGAGGTGCACTTTTTTATGTATTAACACTTCTTAGTGTTGTAAATCCGTATTTTCCTGATTCTCCCCCTTGTAGAGATTGATTACCAAAATGATTATATTCATTGAATCGTGCTTATTTACTCTAAAAGCTAGAATTAGAACCGATAATGACAGTAGCATCCAGTTCCTTGTTTCTAGCGACTTTTGTGCTAAGCCCAGCAGCAGCAAAGATTTCAAAGGCCTGAGGTGCCTGAACTTCGCTCGTCTCTATTAAAAGATGTCCATCCAAAGCTAACCAGAGTAAAGCTTCTTCTGCGACTCTTCGTAGAATGTTAAGACCATCGTCCCCTCCGTCAAGCGTTACATTTGGTTCATATAGGCGTGCCTCACGGGGGAGAAACTTTATTATTTCGGTAGGAACGTAAGGTACGTTCGCAACTAGGATATTTACATGACCCTTAAGTGAGTCTGGTAGAGCTTTATACAAGTCACCTTCAAAAGCATGACCGCCAAAATTCGTTACATTACGGCTAGCGCATTGTACTGCGATAGGGTCAATGTCAACAGAATACAATTCAACTCGTCCCAAAGCTGATGCCAGTGCGGCACCCACAGCACCTGATCCACAACATAGATCAACAATGATATCGCTAGAACGCAACAGGACCTCTGTTTGATGAACAAGGAACTCGGTACGTTTACGTGGTACAAAAACACCTCGATCCACTTCTATTCGTAGACCACAAAACTCCGTGTATCCAACAACGTATTCCAGAGGTAGACCGTTGACTCGCATTTCTACCATTTTCATAAGGTCCTCTGGAGTTAGTGCCTCTGACATAAGTAACCGGGTCTCATCTTCTGCGAAAACACAACCAGCGCTCCGAAGCTTGCTAACTATACATTTTTCTATTTTCATATCCAAAAAGAAATTTGTTTTATTCTCTATATTATCTCACCACTTTTGATAAAGTTTGTTTGTAATTCAAAATTCGTTAATAATAGCTAATATCCTTCTTCAATAATCTGGATCTTACATACAGTGAAACTTTAATCAGTGGGGGTTTTGTTCATCCCCCACCGATTATTAGCCCGCACCAATCGAGCGTTTACGGGCAGTTATCTCCCACCTAACTTCCTAGCATTCGCCGAATTTCGAGGTGGGAGTTTTACTGCCCGCAAATAGCGGGGTCACCTGTAATTTGATGGTCATATTCGTCTATGACCACCTCTTCCCTTGTATATAGAGCATTCTTTTCAATTTCAGTTCAAAATGAAATAACATTTCAATATAAAATATCAATCTACCTAGACATTATGACAACTATCTTTAATATCTGAATTTTCTATACATTAAAGGATGTTACTCAAACAACCTCGAATATTGTAATACAGTGAAACTTTAATCAGTGGGGGGTTTGTTCATCCCCCACTGATTATTAGCCCGTAAATAGCGGGATAAACATACATAAGGAGGTTGATCTATTTTGTTTCGTTCGTTTACAAATGGATGTGTTGCCCTTGTGCAACGTTTCTTGCCAGAACCGTTTATTTTATCATGTTTATTAACTGTTTTCGTTATCTTCTTCGGCATGTTTGCCACGCACCAAACACCGGTAGAAATGATCACGCACTGGGGCAATGGCATTTGGGGACTTCTCGCCTTTTCTATGCAAATGGCTCTTGTACTCGTGACAGGATCTGCTTTAGCAAATGCCCCACTTATTAAAAAAGGGTTAACGAAAGCAGCGAAACTACCGAAAACGAACGGCCAAGGTATTATCGCAATTTCAATTGTAAGTTTACTAGGAGCATACATAAACTGGGGATTTGGTATTGTTGTCTCTGTTTTATATGCAAAAGAAGTGGCAAGACAGTTAGACGGATTAGATTATAGGTTAGCAATCGCTTCTTCTTACTCCGGATTTCTCATTTGGCATGCAGGCCTTTCTGCTTCTATCCCTCTTACGTTAGCAACAGGCGGCGAAACTTTAATCAAAACGACGGCTGGAAGTATTAAAGAAGCGATTCCAATAACAGAAACGTTATTCTCACCATACGCTCTCGTTCCAGTCATTATCTTTTTAATTACGATGCCTCTCATTAATAAAGCAATGCATCCAGATGAAAAACATACGATTACAGTGGATCCAAGTGTATTCCGTGAAGAAGCTGCAGCTCAAGAAGTAGAGCAAAAAACATTCGCTGAAAAAATGGAAAATAGTATGATTATTACACTTTGCATCGGGCTATTAGGTCTTATTTATATTTTTAACTATTTTAGTACGAAAGGCTTTAACCTTACACTTGATATCGTTATTTTTATGTTATTGATTGCGGGTCTTATTTTCCACCGTACTCCGATTCAATATATTCGCGCTTTCTCTGACTCAACAAAGAGCGCTTCTGGTATTTTACTTCAGTTTCCGTTCTATGCTGGAATTATGGGCATGATGATTGGAGTAAATAGTGAAGGGCTTTCGCTTGGAGGAGCTATTTCTACTTTCTTTATTAGCATTTCAAATGAAACTACTTTCCCGCTCTTTACATTTTTAAGTGCTGGAATTGTTAATATTTTCGTTCCTTCTGGAGGCGGTCAATGGGCAGTGCAAGCACCAATTATGATTCCAGCTGGCGCTGAACTTGGTGTACCTGCTGCGAAAACAGCGATGGCCATTGCATGGGGCGATGCTTGGACAAATTTAATTCAACCTTTCTGGGCATTACCGGCATTAGCAATAGCTGGTTTAGGCGCTCGTGATATTATGGGATTTTGTGTTGTTAATTTACTTTATGCAGGATTTATCATTAGTCTGTGTTTCTTATTTATTTAAACAAAAAGCTAGTTTTATACTAGCTTTTTTACATAATAATTCATTTATTTCCCATGCAATTTATAATCATCTTCCACTCTATCTCCGTAAGATTTAATGCCTCAAATGCAAAAAAATCTTCACATATTTTTTCAATCAAATGTGGATTTTCCCTCAAGAAATTCCACTGTAATACTTTAGGAAGAAAATGTATTTCATATTCTTTACTTCCTCGTACTACCTCATCCACTTCTCTTTCACAAATCCCTCTTATTAAATAATCATTTCTTAATTGTATTTGAACTTGTTGAAACGCTTCGCTACACTTCTTCAATTGAAGTAAACACGTAATATACGTCCGAAAAAGTTCGTCATCACAATTGCAACATTTTATAATACGATCAAGTTCAGTCATAATGTATGAGCCTTTTCTTCTATTTGTAATAACCACTTTTCTCGCTTCATCATAATCCAATCCGCTGATCGATATAATAGTGCCACGTACCATAACGGTGAGTCTAACGTATTAATAACCCATGCTTTCTTTCCTTTCAATAAACCTTTCGGCAGGGCTCCTTCATATTTATAAGCAAATCCAGCTATAAAAATACGATCGATAAATCCTTTTAAAATAGCAGGCATGCCCCACCACCATATCGGATATATGAAAAGAAGAGTATCCGCTGCTTTCACTAATTCTCTATATCGCTTCGTCTCTTCTTCATATAGTAAATCCCGTCTTTTTTTCTCTTCATTAAATACAAGTACTGGATCAAATTGTTCCTTATATAAATCAAGTACCGTAACAGAATGATTTGTCTTCTGTAGTCCTTTTTGCACACGCTCTAAAATTGCCCCGTTAAAGCTTGAAGGATTAGGATGAGCGTATATAATTAGTACGTCCACTACAAAACAACTCCCTCTATAGTTAACGTTTCCCCTTCTTTAACATCTTCTCTACGATTTGTACATTTTTCGAACTTTGTAACAAACGATTTAATACTGTTAGTAACTCTTCTTTTTCTAGACCGTTCAGTTTCTCTTTAACCGTACTCTCACCAGCACCTTGAATATCATAAACAACTGCCGCCATATGCTTACAAAAATTCTCATATGGACACTCACAGCTACTTTCTGTAAAATCTTCTAGATCAATAATCACTTCATAATTCCCTGCATTCCCAGTAACAAAAGCAAATACTTTCTTATCGTGTATGTCAACATCTTCTACATGTCCCTCTTCATAATATTCATAACCTTTATCTATAATGTACTTGGGAATCCATTTCGTTATATCTTTTAATAAGTAAGCGTACATAACAACACTCCTTCCTTTAATTCCCTTTTGACTTCAAAAACCCCGCATGTTATTCTAATTACTGTCAAATAGCGAGTCTACGTGACAAAACGACTGACACCTATTCGGCGAAGGTGTCTCTTTTATTTGCAGCCGATAATGAAGTGCCTCTTTCAGGCACATTCAATCTTTGACACTACACACTCAACACCATTCCCTTGTATCAGGCTGCTTTAGCAGTCTTTTACACTACATACTTCAAAAAAAAGAGAGCCTAGCTCCCTTTTCCCGCTTTATAAAATACCCCTTTTTCAGCATAGCGATATTCATCATCAGCTAAAGTAATTTTCCCATCCAGTTTGAGTTCATCTAATAGTCTTGATAAATAAAATTGATGTAACATTTTTTTCGTGAATTTTCCTTCATGATGCGAAACGATATGTTCTTGAATATCTAACAATGATATTGGCTTATCTTGCTCTATCATATATTCATAAACTGTACTACGCAGTTTTACGTATTTTTCGAGTGTCACAGTACTTCGCAACCCCTTTCTTCTTATTATATGTTTTCGTAATCGGTTTTTTTGCAACAAAAAAACCTCTCCGATAAGAAGAAGTTACGTATATCTTCGTCTTATCTCCCAGAACAAAAATGTTCTGCTGGAATTAGCACCTGCATCGCGGTTGCTGGGTTTCATCGGGCCAGTCCCTCCACCTCTCTGGATAAGAAAATATTCACTTTATAATAAACTATACGTAATTTCATTTTAATTGTCAAATAAATATAACAAATTATATTTTTCTCCTCAGTGTTCATACTACATGTATATGAGTAAAAAAGGAGGACTATGAAATGTATCAAAACGCCCGCGGATATGTACAAGATTCTTTTCAATCATTAAAAGAAGCAAAACATTGTTTAGAAGAAGCACTACAAACAGTTGAAAAAGATTTTAATCGCGCACGTATTGAACAATCCCTTTACGCCGTAGAGCAAGCATTGCAAAGATGTGATTATACCGTTCACATTTTAGAAAAAGATTGAAAACTTCCCATCAATAGATGGGAAGTTTTTTCAAATGGCATACTTCATTATTATTGCCGTTATGATTAAAAAATATACAGAATTAACAATTTCTAAAACCCCTACTTTTAATGTAGAAATTTTTTTGCCATACAATATAATCGCTCAAATGACACTTGGTACGAATATAAGAGAACACCATGGATGGATAGCAAATACAATTACCGTCAATACAATATGATACCCCCAAGATATGAGACGATACTTCGGATTATTTTTCTCACGAATCATTGTTTTCACATAAAACGTACTTCCTAAAAAATACAAAAATGAAATAAGCGCAATGAATACTGCGGTTTTATCGATTTGCTTCATTGAAAAATAATAACTTATTAAACCACCTATACAAAACACTATAATCGCACAAATATCATTGAGTAATGCTCGTTCATTTTTTTGACGAGTGTAATACATATTTACAATAAACAATGGAATCATTAATACTGCGAATAAAAGAATCCGCCATTCATATAATAAAGAAATCATCCCAAATACGAGTGCAATAATAGAATACACCATTGCATTGTGTAGCAATTCTTTTTTTCGTCTTTGCCTTATGTACATGAGAAATGGATACGTAGCTAAATAGATAAAGAACCACGCTAAAAACAGTGGGATATGATAGAAAGTAGGGTTCCCAAGTATGACACTTAATAGAAATGGTATAACAAGCATGGCCCATGCACCGTGCTGCTTCGGAATAACTAACTTCATTAACTATACACCTCCTCTTTGAAAATAATTCTCACCTAATATTATACAAATATTTTTATATAATAGCTGACTTATATTGGATCTATTTTTTGACAATAAAAAAATGCTCCTTACAATATGTAAGAAGCATGAAAGAGGCAAACGAATATGTAAGTCGCGACCCTACCTTATATGAGTATGCTTTTCTATGTCACCTTATGCTCATCTAATATACCATATTTCTTTTTAAATCTTGTGAGGATCGTAATCCATGAAGTGCTAAATAACAGAAGGAAAATAACATTCGATATCGCATGACTAAGATCGAAAGAAAAACTTGCGACATAGTAAGCAATAACTGTTTCCCACGTTGCTTCCTGTATAAAACCGAGAAGACCCCAGAAATTCATAATCCAACCAAATAAAAATCCAACGACGAATCCGTACAACAGTCTTCCCCACAGTTTTTTCATCAAAAATGTATTTCGGAGTAATCCCGCTATAAAACCGATCATACCCCAAGAGAACATTTGCCACGGCGTCCACGGACCTTGACCTAAAAAGATGTTAGACACGATAGCTGCCGTTGCCCCAATCATAAAGCCAGTTTCGCTCCCAAATACAATTGCAGAAACGATAATAACAAACGAAGTCGGTTGTACACTCGGTAATATCGAAAATGGTACCCGGCTAACTGCTGCGATCGCCGCTAACACAGCAACGATAACAATTTCACGTGAAACAAACGCCTTCCTTTCAAAACGGATATAGAAAGGTAACATAATGATAGCTAATAAAAACAAACTACTTAACATGTAATAACCGTCCATGATAAGTGTAGTAAAGAGTAATGTGCCTATTATTACTATAAAAATACAAATTATGAATGCAACATATCGTTTGGACACGCTTCGTACACATCCTCCCACGTTAATGCAAACGGTAACTCTTTACGGATGAATCGATTAATAGATGTTGTATAAAAGAAGTTACCACTAAAGAACTCTTTCGGTGCATCATTCATAATAACTTTCCCATCAAATAACATCATGCATTGATCTACATATTTTGCTGCAAATTCAATATCATGCGTTGCCATTACAATTGTTGTACCTTCTTTTTGCAACTGTTTAAACAGCTCTCCTACTCTTTCCTTTTTCCATGGATCTAGTCCCTTTGTCGGCTCATCGAGTAATAATAAAGTTGGCTTTGATAATAACGTTGTACATAATGCTAGTAATTGCTGCTCTCCGCCGCTACAATCATGTGGATGGCGCTCTTTAAGTGAATCTAACCAGAACTTTTTCAACATTTCTTCTGCTATTACTTTTCCCTCTTCACCATATAATTCATTAGCACGCTCATAAACCTCTTCCCATACTGTATCAAATGTAAAATGATAATACGGATGTTGCGATACATACCCTATACTTTTAAATCGTTCTTTCGAATCAATTTTATGTATCACTTTTCCATTCCACTTTACCTTACCTCTTCTAGCTTTTTGCAATCCTGCTAAAATCGTTAACAGTGTAGACTTCCCAGTTCCGTTTTTCCCAACTAGAGCTGTCCATTTTCCTTTTTCGATGTTTACTGTTAAATCTCGCAAAATAAGTGGACTATTTTTCTCATATTGAAAAGATATATGTTCTGCACTTAAAATCACTTCTTGCTTTTCACATTGTTCTACTTGCCCATTCCTATATGATATCGCTGAAAAATCATTCATTTTCATTTGCGCTTCTCGTACTGTAAACGGAATATCTTCTACATTCCATTCTAAAAACAATCTTGGAATTTGTGGAATGAATGGATGGAACTTTTCTACTTCCCACATGTTCGCTATCACACTTTTAGAAGTACCATCATAAATGATTCTGCCATTATCCATACAAACAACACGTGTTGCGAGCGGTATAACTTCATCTAAACGATGTTCACTTAAAACTATCGTAATTCCAAGTTCTTCATTAATACGTTTTAACAATCCTAAAAACTCTTTTGCAGCAATCGGATCTAGCTGCGCTGTCGGTTCATCCAGTAATAGTAGCTTCGGCTGCATGACTAATACTGCCGCTAAATTTACTAGTTGTTTTTGACCACCAGATAACGTATGAACAGATTGGTGCAATAAATCTTGAAATCCTAAAAAGCTAATGAGTTCCGCTATTCTTTTTTGAATAATATGTGATGGTAACCCGATATTTTCTAAAGAGAATGCTAATTCTTGAATAACTGTATCCATTACGAGCTGATTTTCTGGATTTTGAAATACCATACCAATTTCTTGTGCAGATAATAAATCTGGTACATCTTCTAATAAAACACCCTCATAATATGTATGCCCAGAACGTGTACCAATTGGAAGTAACTCCTTTTTAAAATGTTTCAATAAAGTTGTCTTCCCAGATCCTGAACCACCAGCAAGTACTATAAATTCTCCTTTTTGAACAGAAAGAGAAATATGCTGTAACGCGTATTCATTTTCATCAGCATATATAAATGATAAATTCTTTATTTCTGCATGCGCCACCATATCCATTCCCTTCCTTCCATCATAATTGGTAAACTAACAAACATCATAAATAATAAAAACATCATTCCATCGTATTGCTGGAATAGTATTGATTCCACTTTCGGATAGATGATTAATTTCCCTCCTCCATAATAACTAAATATGAATGAGGCTATAAATAGAATACTTAAATAACTTAGCGTGTACCAATCGCGTCTTTCCATTCTATACCGAATATAAGTCGTACGTTTTGTTACACCAAATCCACGAGCTTGCATAGAATCTGCTGTTTGTAGTGCATCTTCTAACGAACAAACTAATAACACTTGCAGTAATTTCATCCCATTTTTTATACGCTCAATGAGTGAACCTGAATCTAATTGCACACCTTTCGTTTTTTGGACGAGTGTAATTTTCTTTAACCGCCTAATAAACAAAGGAACAAACCTCACTGTAATCATCGTTAACAATGCTACTTTCGGTGAAATTCTGGAAAATAAATATAAAAATTTATGACTCGAAATAATATCATTATACGAAGCAAACGTAAACATAATTGCAACTAATAATAATCCCATAACAAGTCCATACATACAGGCCTCAAGCTTAATCCGGCTATCTCCTAACCAAAATAACGTAGTCGCTCCTCTATGTGTTAATAAAGAGTTAAATAAAATAACCATCAAAAAGAACACGATAGTACTAGGTAGCATCTTTCTTATTTTATCGCCATTCCCTTGTACTATATTTAAAATTACTATTAGTATAATCGCTCCAATTAAAAAAAGAGGATGAAGACACATCATACATAGTATCATCACCCCAATATAATAGAAAAAATTCACAAAAGGATGTAAAGAAGAAAAGCTTATTTTCATAGTCCTTTACCGAAGATCCTTTCCTATTTTAATACAAACACCCACTCGATTGTATCTCCTGGTTTTACTTTCACTACACCAGCACTATAGTTTGGAAAAGCACCGTTCACACGATATTTCCATCCACTAGTTTCAGTAATATCTTTTTCATATAAATCATTAATACCTTTTACATAAATATCACCTTTAGATCCCATTACATCAAGCTCTAGCCCTGTGCTCTTTAGCACACTATAAACAGTGTCACCTTCTTGTACATCAACCTTCTTCGCACCTAATATATATCCTTCATGTCCTTTTACGGAGATAGTAACTTGTTTAGGTTTTGGTATTATTGGATCTGGCACTGGCGGTACTGGATCTGGTACCGGTGTTGGGGGAGCTGGTACAGTTACTTTTTGACCTTTATTTGGATCTTCTTTTTGCTCCTGCTTTGGTGTTTCTTTTGGCTGATTAACAACCTTTGCTTCTTCTTTTTCTTCTGGCGCTTTCTGCGGCTGAGGTTTCTCTTCTTGTACTTTTTGTTGTTCCGGTTGTTTATTTGCAGCAGGCTGTTCCTTTGGTTGCTCTTCTTTCTTTACTTCCGGTTGTGCCTGCGCTTTTTCTTCTTTTTGTTTCTCTTCTACTTTCTGTTCTTGTTTATCTTTCTGCTCTTCTTGTTGTTTCTCTTCCGGTTTCGGTACATCTTTTTGTTCTTCCTGTTTCGCTACTTCTTTTTGCTCTTCTTGCTTCGGTTCTGCCTTCTTCTCAGGCTTTACAGCCGTTTCTTCACATCCGGCTAATAATCCCAATGAAAGAACTAAAGAAATGAACCATTTCATCTTACTCATGCTGTCCCTCACCTTTCATAATAAAATTAGGAGCAAATGATTGCTCCTAATTTTTGTTAAGCTGCTTTACGTCTCCATAATACATATGCAGAAGCAATACATAATACACCCATACCTACTTCTGTTGCTGCACTATGAGAAGATGCTCCTGTTTGTGGTAATTGATTCTTATTCTTGCTTGTTTCTTTATTAACTCGTTCGTTATCTACAACAACTTTCAGATTTTCATCTTTTGGTTGTTTTTGTAACTGTTCTTGTTGTTTCGGCTGTTCTACAACTTCTTTTTCTTCTACAGTTGTCTCTGGCTCTACAATTGGTTTCGTATCGATTTCATTCTCTACTACATTTGACCAATCATAAATCGATTTTCCAAGATCTTTAAACTGAAGTAAAGCTAAAAATGCTTGCTCTGTAGCCATTCCGCTACCTTTTTGATCACTCGGTAACCATTTGAACTCACCATTTGGAAGCTGGTATGACATTAAATTTTGTACTGCTTTATTAAGACGATCGTGATCTACATCTTTAACTAGCGATAGTCCCATAATTGCTTGTGCAGTACTATTAGAATTCTCTCGTCCATCAGCGGCAAAACCACCATTACCTAGCTGCTGCTTGTATAAATAATCAACAGCTTTTTGGATAGCTGGCTTTACATCTGTTTGATCTTGATAAGGAGCTAATGCAGCTAATACCATACTTGTTACATCAACGCTACTAGCACTTTCTTTACTACTTGAACTATCATACGTCCAGCCACCGTCTGTATGCTGTGACTGTAAAAGTGCTTGTACTAAAGTAGTTCGATTCCATTTCGCTTCAACTGGAACCTCATATTTCTTTGTATCTAATGCAAGTAATGTAAATGCGTATCCTGTAACAGAATTCACTTTATCTGATTCAAATAAATTTTGTACTAAATTTTGTCCCTCTACCTTTGTAGGATCTACATTCATTGCATTCATCATAATAATCGTTCTAGCTAAATCTGTTGCTGAAAAACGATTTAAACGCTTCTTAACCTTTTCAGCTACTGGCTGAACATAGCTTATTTTCGTTTCAAGTGGAATATTTACACCTGAACGAGCGAGTCCAATCGCAACCCAATCACTACCAATTCCATCTTGTAACATCTTTTCTGACGTTTTAGAAATTGCTTCATTTAATTGTGCTACTGGAATTTCAACTTTCTCTTGCTTTGGTTGTTCTGTTGTTTTATCTTCTGATTTTGGTTCTTCTGTTTTACCGTCTGGTTTTTCTGTTTTCGGTTCTTCTGGTTTTGGTTCCTCTGTTTTACCATCTGGTTTTTCTGTTTTCGGTTCCTCTGGTTTCGGTTCCTCTGTCTTTGGCTCTTCTACAGTTTTGCAAGTTCCAAATTTATCCAGCGTTTGTTGCAATGTTTCTTGACTCATATTGCTCCAGTCTGCAACGTAACGAAATGCAACAACATCCCCAGACTCTAATTTATAACTATCCGCACCAACTTCTGCAGATTGGTCATTTACATCATATAACCAACCGCTCGTTGCTCCGGCCATTAATCCATCGATACCCTTTATATACGTTCCAAATGACATATTTTCAGATGTTACCTTGTCACCCATGACTTTTTGTAGCAAACTAAAAGCTGTTTCTCCATCTTCAATGGAAACTTCTTTTGGACATAACATAATTCCTTTTTGTGATTCACCAATAATTGCAAGTTTCGCTGTCTTTCCTTCAGCAAACGTAATATGTACTGTATTCGTAAAAGAAACAAATACAAGTGCCACTGCCATTAATGATGTAAGCAGCCATTTCTTTAACATTGCCATCCCAAAATTTCCTCCCTTTACTAACATTTACACAAAAAAAGACCCTTTAAGGGCGTGTGATTGACACTCTCTTTTTGTAAGTGTCGAACAAAATACACAACACCTCCTACCCGCATTATTCGCGTCTATATTTGTATAGGAAAAATAATTTCGTTTATGAACGCACCATTGTGATAACATTCACTTTTCTAGGCAAAATTTAATCCCTTTTCAAGTTATCGTAAACACGATAAACCTATACATTCTGCAAATTTTGATTTTCTGTATTATTTTACTATTGACAAAGATTTTTGTCCATGATTTATCAGATTTATTTTCTAAGAATAATAGATTAATAAGCTTCCATTAATAGAAGTCATCCCTCACTATGAAAGCTTTTATCACTAACAATAATCCCATCTTCATCTACATAAACATATTCATTCGGCTTCCATTCAACTTCACCAAATTGCACCGGAATATTTCTTTCTCCTTTTCCTTCTTTTACACTTCTATTTGGCATCGTCCCTAATGCTAAAATACCAATATTAATATTTTTTAGATCCATAGAATCACGAACATACCCATTTACAATAATTCCTGCTAAGTTTCTTTCTTCCGCAATAGCTGCTAAATTATCACCAAGTAACGCACAATTTTTAGAAGCTCCGCCATCAACCACTAATACTGTTCCTTCCGGCAGTGTTTGTAACCCCTCTTTTACTAGTACATTATCATCCTTCACTTTTACTGTTGCGATTTTCCCATAGAATTGTTCTTTCTTTCCATAAGATTGAAAAGACTGGCGACATATTTGTAATTCCTGTTCAAATTCATCACATAGATCCGTAGTTTTCCACATCTCTTTCCCTCTTTTCTTTTCCTTTTATATTACATATTCTTGGATTTTTTTCGTTTCCCTGTCTAATGTTGCAATAATTTGTATGTGCAGAAAAAGGATAGAAAAACTATTGCCTTAAGAAGCTACCTTTATTATAATCTATTTCACAGATAAATTTCAGAATATTAAAAATTAACAAAGTGAAAGGGAGGGGTTCTATGCAATTACAGACCGAGGCAAAAAAACAGCCTAGTAAACGAAAGTTTAAAATGCCTGACGCGTACGTACTACTATTTTTTATTGCCTTACTTTGTGCCATTGCTACATATTTCGTTCCTGCTGGAGAGTTTAAAAGAGTTACAAACGGTACTGTTACAACGACAATACCAGGAAGTTATCATTCTGTTCCACAATCGCCGGTAGGATTTCTTTCTTTTTTTACTGCTATTGAAAAAGGAATGACACTTGCTGCTCCTATCATCTTTTTAATTTTATTTACGGGTGGAGCTATTGCGATTCTTGAAAAAACAGGTGCTCTTGACGGTTTAATCTATCATGTGATTAACAAATTTCGTAATCAGCAATTACTTTTCATTTGTATTGTCGCCGCACTCTTTTCTATTCTCGGGACGACTGGCATTATCGTTAACTCAGTTATCGGCTTTATCCCCATCGGCATCATCGTTGCACGCACATTAAAATGGGACGCTATCGTCGGCGTAGCAATTATTTATTTAGGCACTTATGCTGGTTTTAATGCTACTATATTATCTCCCTCACCTTTAGGCATTTCACAAAAAATCGCAGAACTTCCGATGTTTTCAGGGATTGGTTTACGCACAGCAATCTATGTTTCTTTTTTAATTGCCACCATTTTGTATATTAATTGGTATGTAAAACGCTTAAAAAAATCGAATAAAGGAAGCATACTCGGAGATAACTGGTTTCCAAGTAACGCTCTTTCAAGTGAGAAAGAAACAGAGAAAACAGAAGTTCCTTGGACAATGCGCCATAAATTAATTTTACTCGTTTCAGCTTTATCATTACTTGTATTTTTAATAGGAGCTTTTCGGCTACATTGGACGGATGCAGAAATGACCGCTACTTTTATTTTCATAGCAATTACAGCTGGAATAATAGGTGGCATGAAAGCGAACGATATCGCTTCTACTTTTCTAGCAGGCTGTCAAAATCTCATCTACGGTGCTTTGATCGTCGGAATGGCTCGTTGTATTTCAGTCATTTTAGAACAAGGCAAATTACTTGATACAATCGTTAACCAACTCGCACAGTCTCTCGAAGGACATAGCCCTGTATTTGGGGTTATCGGTATGTATGTAAGTAGTGCCGCATTACATTTCCTCATTTCATCCGGGACAGGAGAATCTGTTATTTTCATTCCGATATTAGCTCCATTAGCTGATTTCATGCATATTACACGCCAAGTTACAGTACAGGCTGTTATGCTTGGCGAAGGTGTTGTGAACTGCCTCAACCCAACTTCCGGTGTTTTAATGGGCGTTCTCGCAGCGAGTGGCATTTCTTATGGAAAATGGATTCGATTTATGGCTCCACTTGCATTCATTTGGTTTATCATCGGACTTATTTTTCTTATTGTTGGCGTGAATATTGAGTGGGGACCGTACTAAAAGACTCATATTATACTTAACTTGATAAAATATCTATTCTATTCTCCAATCCTATAAAAATCACTTATTCTAGTATAGATATAAACAGGGATTGACCATAGTGATCAATCCCTTCTCTCGAAGTAAAATACCTTTAAGTATTTTACTTCCAAATTTTATTTACCCATTCAGGATGATCAATAAAAGGATTGCGATTATGTTGATATTTTGTAAAAATCACTTCATTACGCTTTCGCTCTAAATCATCGACAGGGTCTTGTTCATTCCATTTTAGTAAAACAGATAGTTTCCCCATGTATGGATCTTTATTGTTATTGACCTTTTCATTTAGTTCTAAGTCTATTTCGCCGTTATCTCCTTCGTAACGAACAGCCATGTAAAACAGCATTCTAGCGATATCTCCTTTTACACTATCACGAGGTTCCCAAGAATCACTATCATATTTACATTCTGTCGCTTCCGAATGATTCATACCACCATTATCAAAATCCAGATTTCCACGTGAACTATTTACAGATACATCCGTCGCTCTTAAATGATGCAAATCTGTTCCAGGTCCTGCAGCCGTTCCAAAATCACCGTGAGATTTTGCCCAAACATGCTCTCGGTTCCAGTTATTAACTCCTGAACCATTCGTAAATTTCCCTTGCGAACGCCCAGTATATAAGAGCAACACATTATTTTTATTATTTGGATCTTCATCAGTATCTCTTAGCGCTTCCCAAACCGCACTGTATGATATCTTTGTATGATTATCAATAACATTATGAAGTTCCTTCTTTAATTCTAAACCCGTTTTTCCTATAGCGTTATTATAATATGTATCGTCATAGTTTTTTACAGTAACCTCTTGTGCTGAAAACGTATCTACTTGTGGAGATGCTGAAACTACTTCACCATGTATGATATCTGTGAATGATAGAGATGCTGAACCTAAAATAAAAAATGAAGATAGTGTAACCATAGCAAGTTTTGTGTTTCGGAACTTCATATACCCATTTCCCCTTTAAAATATAATTTGAAGTCATTCACTAAAAATGTTCTCCCTAAAACTACGAAAACGTTTAAAACTCCATTCCCCTTCTCTTTTTATTTAATACAAAACCCTATTCAGTCTGTATCATTTCCACACTTTTGGTTTATCTACTTTTCAAAAAAATTCACTTTTCACAAGGAACATCCTTCTCTAGTAAAGATTATTAAACTATTCTTTACAATTAAAAAGTAGTTTAATGTTAACTTATAATTTTCAATTTTTTTATGCAATTATGCATATTTAATAAATTGTTCAAAAAACATTTTGAATAAAAATCATTCAAAGAAAACCGTGCAACAAAACAGATAGAGTCTAGGACAGAAATAGTACAAATCAAGATAATAGCTCGACTTTTCCTTTTTCCATAACTGTCTTTATTTTTTGTATAAAACTCTTCCTCCTCTGAAGAATAAGTACAAAAATAGATTGGATACCATGTAGGCACCAATCCATTTTAATTAAAGAAACTGTGTTAATTCTGCATTCACAACCCGTTGTGCAGTAATGATAACACTTTCAGTTGTTATTCCATAAACACTATATAGCCCACCCGGTTGATTAGGAACAATTTGAACTTCATATTCAAATGCTTGTCCAAAAGCAGGATGAACTAAACTTAGAGTTTCAATAGTAGAAGCATTAGAATTCACATTGAAATTCACCTGTTCAATTAATACTATTGAACCGTCAAGTCTAAAAACTCTAGCTACTCCAGTAAGTGGGCCAGCAGTACGGTTAAGGATTTTCACCCTAACTCTATTTGCATTAGCAGGTTGATTTCCCAAGTTTTCAATAGGACCTGTAGTAAAAGCCATATTACATTCACCTCCATTACATTATTACAATATTCAACGTTATACATTAACGCTATAAACTAATTACTCAATTCTTTCTAAATAAAAAAGCTCATTTCTTATATTTTTTAATAAGAAACAAGCTTTTCTTTTTCAACTATCATTCCTAAGATAAATCTATCTGTCCCGGAAACTTTTGGAGCTAATTGACGTTTATGTTGAGCATAAAACTACTTCTATTTATTTGGCATCGAATCTATATACTTTTTAACTACTTCATATACATATTCTTGATTTGCCGCTGCTGTATTTGGGTTGTATTTTCCGCCGTTTGTTTTATTGTTAGATAATACTCTAATTCCTAAAAATGGTACGTCATAAGCTTTTGCGATTTGCGCTGCGGCAGCGCCTTCCATTTCTTCTACAGATGTACCGTATTTTGTATGGAACCACTTAATTCTATCAACTTCATTATTCCAAACGTCTGCTGAACCTATCGTACCTTCAACCACTTTACCTTTTGTATATTTATCCTTTACTGCATTAGCTGCTGCAAGTAAATCCTTATCTCCCTCGTAGTATCGGATTTTCTCAGCATTTGGATCTTCTCCTGCACTTCCTTCAGAAGCCATTAAGTCCATAGATATCCATTTTGCCGGCTCAATTCCTTGATTCTCATCCATATTTGTTGTTTTTAATGAACCTATATTCGCGACTTTTTTTCCTAAAACAATATCAAATACATTTAAATTAGGATCATGTCCACCTGATGTTCCTTGGTTAATAATCGCTATAGGCTTATATTTTTCAATAGCCACTGCTGTAGCGGCTGCTGTATTTTCCATTCCTTTACCTGTTTTCGCAACGATTACAGGATAATTGTCTACAGTTCCTTTATAAAATACAAAACTCCCAGATTTTTCTTCTTTCACATTTTTTAACCTTTTTGCAAATTTTTCAGCTTCTATCGGCATTGGACCTTGAATTAAGATAGGGTTTTGATTGCTTTTTGCCTCTGCTACTTGTTTTGGACTAGCACTACATCCTGCAAGTATTGAGAATGATAATGCGATAGTAGTTGCTAGGGCACCATATTTTTTCAACAGATTGTTCTTCATAAATAATCTCTCCTCTTTCTCTTGTTGTTTTCTATACTCAAGGTTTTGGTCCAAAGAAAAAAGTTCTAGAAACTGTAGAAGACTCTCTACTTTCTAGAACTACGATAGTCAAAGTTAATTAAGCAAAAGATAAAACAAATGCAAAATTATAAATCGGTAGCACTCATTACATAGAACGACCGAATACTTTAACCCGTAGTCCAGTTCTTTCATTGGGAACTAGGTAGAAACGCTCGGACCATATTACCGAGTATATACGAGTGATGATATTTAAAATTATTATATGGATAATATAACAAACTATTAATCCACACGCAATAAAAACATGAACATTTTTTGTTAACACTTAAAAAACGTTCGTTTTTTAAGTGTTAAATCAATAGAAAATCCTATTTTCATAATACATTATACCGAAAAAAATATAACCTAAACTAGATTAACCCCCAACAACCACCCCAAAATAAAAAGAAGCTCCATAAAACTAGAACCTCTTTCTCTATGTATATTTACTTTGTTACCTCACCAAACTGCGCTCTCGTCACTTTCGCCAAGTCATCAACTTTCAGCTCAATTTGTATACCGATTTTCCCGCCGCTTACTATCATCGTTTCAAGTATTTGTGCGCTCTCATCAATGCATGTAGAAAATAATTTCTTCATTCCGACCGGTGAACAACCGCCGCGAATATACCCTGAAACTTTCGTAATATCTTTAACAGGAATCATTTCAATCTTCTTTTCACTTACTGCTTTTGCGGCTGCTTTTAAATTTAGTTCCTCATCTACTGGAATGATAAAAACATGATAATTTTTACTATTCCCTTGAGCGATTAACGTTTTATATACTTCTCTCACTTCTCGTCCAATTTTCTCGGCAACTGATACGCCATCAATTTTCCCATCGTCCGGATCATATGACATCATCGAATATTCAATTTTTTCTTTATCTAATATTCGCATCGCATTTGTTTTATCTTTTTTCATGAGCTTCTCCTTTTAATACATAGAAATTTATTTCACATCATTAATTTTCCTTTTATTATACACCTTTTTCAAATTCTCCTACAAAACTTCACATATTGTTCAATTTAAAGTAAAACTTTAATTATTAGGTTTTGACTCTAAACATCCTCAACTTAAAGGTACTAAGAGAGCAAAAAGAAAACCGACTCTTACCTTCAAATAAAAGGCTTGATGTCGGTTTTACATTTAACGTCCAAACTCCTTATTAAATATTTTATCCCTCCCCTCAATAACCTCCGGACCTACTGCATTGATAGCAGTTACTAAAATATGCTCTCCTCCAATAGGTCCACCGACCCTCGTTTCAAATCCATATGTCCCACCAGCATGCCCCCAATATGATTGTCCGTCCGGTGTTTTTTCTTCATAAATTCCTAGTCCAACCTTACCTATAGGTGAATCTACTGTTTTGAACATCTGATCCATTAGCTCTTGATTTAGAAGCTTTCCACCCAACAGTGCACTGAAGAAGGTAGTCAAATCTTTCACTGTTGAAACCATATCTCCAGCTGCATTCGCCCATGACTGATTTATTTCTGTCAAATCATATAAACGACCCGATCTATCCATATTATATCCTGTAGCATGTTCACCTGGTATGTGCGGACTTGCTTCCATTACGAATGTCTCTTTTAACCCCAGTGGCTCAATGAATCTTTTTCTAATTTGCTCCGCATACGTATCTCCTGTTATCTTTTGAATAATCTTCCCAGCTATAACAGTATTTGTGTTCGAATAGTCCCAGCCCTCCCCTGGTGCAAATACAGGCGGCTTTGCAAGTGCTAAACTGATAAGTTCATCGGTACTATAGTAACGAAATGGGTTTTGGGGCAGTGTAAAATCTCGCATATCCTTATCTATATTGGTTGCAATTCCACTTGTATGATTCAACAACTGACGAATTGTAATTTTATTTCCATCATATCCGTTACCCTGTACGACTCCTGGCAACCATTTTTCGACTGAATCATCAAGGTTTAATTGCTTCTCTTCAGCCAATTGCAGTACAACAGAAGCTGTGAATGTCTTAGTGATACTTCCGATACGGAATGAAAAATTCGGTTCCACTGGGCGTGGCATTTCATAACTTGCCGTCCCTGTAGCATAAGACCACCGCTTTCCATCCTTTAATCCACCAGCTATAACACTTGGGATTTTTTTATTCGTTACTACTCGATCCATTACGTATTTAACTTCTTCTCTATGATTACTTTTCTTTTCCTTATCCGTAGGTTCCTTTTTTGATTTTTCCCCAAATTCTTTAGCTAATATATTGTTAATCTGTTTTTCGGCTCCTAATACATTAATGTTTATCGAGATAACATGTTGACCATCTTCCGTTCCACCAGCAAAGTTAGTAAAACCAGGAATACCACCACCATGTCCCCATACTTCAGTACCGTCTGGCAATTTTGTTGCGTGAATGCCAAGCCCATACTTTCCTAATGGGGTATCAACTGTGTTAGTCACCATTTCCTTCTGTATCTCCGGTGTCAGTAGTTTACCACTTAATAAGGCACGGAAGAACGTTGTCATATTTTCTCCTGTCGAAATCATTTCACCACTAGCATTAGCAACTGATGGATTAAACAAAGTAATATCTACTAATTTATCTCCCGTATTCAAGTAGCCACGGGCATTTTTTTTCGGAATATCCATCGAACTTCCAGGAAGGACTGTTTCTTTTAAACTAAGAGGTTCAATAATTCGTTTTTTTATCTGCTCGGTATATGATTCCCCTGTTATCTTCTGAATAATCAATCCTAAAATAACCATATTCGTATTCGAGTATGACCAGCCTTTTACCGGTTCTAATTCTAAGGCACGGGAAATTAATTGTTCCGGTCTATAACTCTCACTTGGATTCTCTATTAATTTCGCTTTAAGATCTGGAGTCAAGTAATCTGCAATTCCGCTTGTATGATTTAATAATTGACGAATCGTAATTTTGTTACCATCATAGCCTTTCCCTTTTATAAGTCCCGGCAACCATTTCTCTACCGTATCATCTAGACTTAGTTTCTTCTCTCCAGCAAGCTGCAATGCAACTGTAGCTACAAACGTATTCGTTGTGCCCCCGATTCTGAAAGCAGAGTCAGCATCTACCTTATGATTCCTCTCAATATTTGCTTCACCAGAAGCATATGACCAACTAGCTTCTCCATTTTTCACAGTAACAATGACTCCTGGAATATTTTTTGTATCGGCAGCTTTATCGACAACTTGCTCAGTTGATATCTTTTTGTTTACCGCATGTATGTTTCCATGAGAAGGTATCGCTAACGCTCCAACCAATATAGTCCCTGTTAAAGTAAGGGCCGTTCCTTTTTTTAAGAAAAATGACTTCATTATACATCGCTCCTATTATTTTGAATTTTTCTGTTGCCTCACTCCCTCACCTTAACTTCAATATTGTTAAATAACATAGTGACAAAATGCTTTAATTTACTCGTGACACTATGTGCACCTCTGTCACATAAAACATGTGATAAACTGTCAACTGCTTCATATGACATGCTTTGTTGCCTGTCTTTCTATTGACGATTTAAAAGATATGTTACATGATGAATCTGAATCATTAGATAATTAATCTTAAAATATAAGTAGGTGCATAATTTATGTTCTCATTCACAAAAAAATGGTTTTGGTATGATTGGATATTTATATTAGTACGAACGTTTTGGCTATTCATTATCATCGGTACTAATTTTATGTTTCCATCATTCATTCATACGTCAAGTATAATCGTACTTGCTCTCGCTTTTGTCGTTTACCTTGTACCATTAATTATTCGATATAAGAAAACAGAATGGTACCCTGCATTCGATATTATCACCGCAGGTTGTTTTTATCTTTATTTAGCATCCGTAGCCCCAAATTTACTTTGGCCTTTCATTTTACTCGTAATCACTATTGGCCTATGTAGTAATCAAAATAATTATATATGGAGCGGTATTTTTTGTGGATTTGTATTCCCATTATTGAACGCCTTGATTGCCGGGCGGTCGCCATACGAAATGATTGTTAGTTGTAGTATCGGTTTTGCCATTGGCGTTTCTTTTAATATATTAATTCAGTATCATAAACAATCTCGAATTATTGAAGAGCAAAAACTACTATTAGAACAACATATTAAAAGGATTGAAGAGCTTACTCTCATAGAAGAGCGTAATCGATTGTCACATGAGCTACATGACACAATTGGTCATACACTTACTTCTCTCATCGCTGGCGTCACATCACTAAAATCATCAGTACCGAATTCACAGTTTGAAAGAATTGATTCACTTATCAGCATTGCTCAGCATAGTCTAGATGACATTCGAAAGCATCTACACGAGCTATCTCATAATCCACTTAGTAATTCATTAAGTGAATCACTGCAACAATTAACAGAAGAATTTATAAAATCTACAGGTACAACCGTTACATTTCGTACGATTGGCAATGAAACTCTTGTGATGCAAAAAGTGAATTTTTGCCTATATCGTTGTCTTCAGGAGTCGTTAACAAACGCTGTTCGGCACGGTAAAGCGAGCACCATATCCGTTCAACTGCATTTCGACGGACAACAACTTCGATTGCAAATTGAAGATAACGGTATTGGAATGGAAGAAATTCAATTTGGCTTTGGCCTCAGTGGAATGAAAGAACGACTTGAACAATTTCATGGTACATTATCTGTTCATTCTAGTACTGAGCAAGGAACATTCATCGTTTGTAATATTCCATTACAAACAGAGTTTGTACATAACATAATTCGCTTATTAGTCGTTGATGATCAGGAACTTATTACAAATAGTTTAGAGCAAATTTTAGAGCATCACACTGATTTTACTGTTGTTGGTAAAGCACACGATGGAGCTGAAGCTTTAAAATTATGTGAACAATTACAGCCTGGCATTGTACTAATGGACATTCAAATGCCAGAAATGAATGGTATTGAAGCTTTACTAGAAATGAAGCGACGTTGGCCTAATATGAAAATTGTTCTTATGACAACATTTGAAGATTCCTTACAAGCAACAACTGCACTAGAGCATGGAGCTGAAGGTTACATGTTGAAGTCTATTCATCCACAAGAAATGAAGGAAGCCTTGAAGCTTATTTATAATGGTGGGACTTGGATCGATCAATCGGTTGCTACACGAGTTTTCGAGGAAATGAAACTTCAACGTGAGCAATTAGAAAAAATCGGATCGACTAAACAAACTTACCCGTACGGACTTACAAAACGCGAAATGGAAATTTTAGAGCATCTATCAAAAGGATTACGCTATAAATCTATTGCTGCTAAGCTATTTTTATCTGAAGGAACGATCCGTAATTACTGTTCAAATCTCTATTCAAAGCTAGGTGTCAGCAATCGTGAAGAGGCGGTAAAAATGGCACGAACAGAAGATATCTTGTAGCTACTGTGGAATTAATAGGCTTCCCTTTAAAACTGAAAATATTGATATTTCAAAAATCATCTGTTATACTTTGAAAAAAACTTATTAAGGAGAGATTTCATATGTGTACTTTCAATACTTCTTTCCAACTTCATCATCATACATAACGCCGTGTATCCGAAGAAAAATTTTTCTTCGTGGGTACAGGGCTTTTCCTGTTGACCCACGAAGCGTTCATAAAGCTATGTGGGTATTTTTATACCTGCATAGCTTTTTTTAATTAAAAAAAGGAGTGATTACAATGGAAATGAAAAATGTAAAAGGAACGAAAGACTATTTACCAGAGGAGCAAGTATTGCGAAACAAAATTAAAAGAGCATGTGAAGATACATTTGAACGATATGGATGTAAACCTTTAGAAACACCAACGTTAAATATGTATGAACTTATGTCATACAAATACGGCGGTGGTGATGAAATTTTAAAAGAAATATATACACTTCAAGATCAAGGAAAACGTGAGCTTGCCTTACGTTACGATTTAACAATCCCATTCGCTAAAGTCGTTGCGATGAACCCAAATATCCGCCTTCCTTTTAAACGTTATGAAATTGGGAAAGTATTTCGAGATGGTCCGATTAAACAAGGGAGATTCCGCGAATTCATTCAATGTGATGTTGATATAGTTGGTGTAGAGTCTGTCATGGCAGAAGCTGAACTCATGAGCATGGCGTTTGAACTATTCCGAACGTTAAACTTAGAAGTAACAATTCAATATAATAATCGAAAATTATTAAACGGTATTCTCCAGTCTATTAACATTCCTACTGAATTAACGAATGACGTAATTTTATCATTGGATAAAATCGAAAAGATTGGGATTGATGGTGTAAAGAAAGATTTATTAGGGCGCGAAATCGCTGTACAAACAGTAGAGTCAGTATGTAGTACCGTTTTATCTTGTATGGAGTTTAAGCTTACTGAATTTGAAGAAGTATTTAATAATACACTCGTTACCGAGGGAGTAAACGAATTACAACAATTGCAGCAATACTTACTCGCTCTCGGAATAAATGAAAATACGATATTCAATCCATTTTTAGCAAGAGGACTCACAATGTATACAGGCACTGTGTATGAAATCTTTCTAAAAGATGGCATGATTACATCTAGCATCGGTAGCGGTGGTCGTTACGATAATATTATTGGAGCCTTCCGTGGTGATAATATGAGCTATCCAACAGTCGGTATTTCATTCGGTTTAGACGTCATTTATACAGCTCTATCACAAAAAGAAACAATATCGTCTACAGCGGATTTATTTATCATCCCACTTGGGACAGAATTACAATGCTTACAAATCGCCCAGCAATTGCGCTCTACTACTTCCTTAAAAGTCGAACTTGAACTAGCCGGACGTAAATTGAAACGTGCCCTAAACTATGCAAATAAAGAAAATATCCCGTATGTGCTTATAATTGGCGAAGAAGAACTATCTACAGAAACAGTTGTATTGCGTAATATGAAGGAAGGTACTGAAGTGAAGATTCCCCTCTTCTCTTTGGAAAATGGCACATTAAATAACTATATGTAATACGAACCACCCTCATTTGGGTGGTTTTTCTATTGAACAGATAAAACCCATTAAGTTTACATAATATAATTATTATAATCCATAAGTGTAAATCACAAAAACATATCCACTCACCACTATATTTGGTAATACATTCATATTAACTTATTTAGGAGGCATTTACTTTGAAGGCAGTCGTAAAAGCATTAAAGTGGACTACAGGTATTTCCCATCTATTATTAATTCCTTGTTATTTATTTCAGGGGCTAGTTGACTTATCCGGGATACCATTTCTTATAGTAATTGCTTTACATATTATTACTATTGTATTAGCTAAAAAGGCAGGTATGAAAGGCTATGCTAATTATATAGGAATCTTGGCTATTCTAGTTGCTTTCTTTCCATATATACAAATCGCTATACATATTATAGCGTCTATTTTCCTTCTATTAGATGCGGCTTCCACGAACATAAAAGAAGTGTATGATTCATAGTGAATTGAAAAATAGAAGTTAGAGACAGTTTTTTTAACCCTATACAAAAAAGAGGGCAGATATGCATCTCCCTCTTGCGTCAAACTACTCTTGTTCTTGCTCGTCCAAAATCTTCTCAAACGCAGCAGATACTTTTTCAAATTCCTCATCACTTTCAATGTATGAAAATTCGTCAGCTTCTTCTACTTTTAAAAAGAAGATATCAATGTCTTCCTCTGTTTCTGTTTGAATGTCTTCAACAAAGGCAACCGCAATGTATTCTGCTCCTTCGACATCCATCGCTCCAAGCACTTCAACTTCCTGTTCCTCATTATTCTCGTCGCTAAGGCTAAAGATTTCGCCTACTTCAATATCTGACATATTCATTCTCCTCCTATCACACTCTAAAAAATAGAACGTTCATATCGTATACTTACTAGCATATCTTTCCATAAAAAAGTTGAATTCATACAGAAAGAACAACAAATTTTCGCTGGTTTAGCATAAGTATCCAATTAATACTATAATCGATAAATATATATTTTCATACTAAAGAGACTTATGCAGCAATTCGAGTACATCTTTCATAGCATAAGGACCATCTTTTTTTACGTGCTCCGCAAATTCAGAAACGAGACGTAGTGTTCTCACACTTTCGATTGGATGCTCTCCTGATGCACTTTCAGCAGAAAGCATAACTGCATTTGTCCCGTCCAGTACAGCTTGAAATACATCAGTCACCTCAGCTCTTGTAGGAATAGAATGATCTACCATAGATTGAAGCATTTGTGTCGCTGTAATGACATACGTATTCGTTCGATTGCACTCACGAATCAGCATTTTTTGTAAAAGCGGAATAACTTGATACGGCAATTCCACGCCTAAATCTCCCCTTGCGATCATAATTCCATCCGCTTCTTTACATATATCTTGAAAATTCTCGATTGCTTCCAGCGTTTCTATTTTTGCAATTAAACTTGGGGACGTTTCTTTATGCTCTTGTATAAAATCTCGTATTTCTTTTATATGACTAGGTTTTCGTACAAAAGAACACGCAATAAAATTAACATCTTCTTCTAAAAGAAATTGAATATCTTTTTTATCTTTCTCTGTAATAGCCGGTAAACTAACGATTGTACCTGGTAAATTCACCCCTTTATGAGATGAAATATTGCCACCTGTTTTTACCCTTGTTTCTATTTTTTCCGTACTTACCTTTTCAGCGATTAACTCAACTTCTCCATCATTAATAAGAATTCTACTTCCAACTTTCACGTCATTCGCAATCCCTACATAATCAACACTTGCTTCTTCTTTATTCCCTTCAACTGGAGTGGTATGTAAAATAAATAACTCCCCTGCTTCAAGTGTAATTTGTTCCTCTTTCATTTCACCCAATCTTATTTTAGGACCTTGTACATCCCCTAGAATTTTAATAGAATCGTCTAACGATTTCACTAAACGCATGATTGTTTTATGACTTTCATGCGTGCCATGTGATAAATTCAACCGAACAATTTTCATACCATTGTTTATTAACTGCGCTAATGTTTCTTTATTATTACTTGCTGGCCCAATTGTACAAACTCGATCAATTGTCATTTTCCCACCATCCTTTTTTAAATGTTTCCCATAAAATAAAGAGAAGATTCTTTTTATAAGAAAGACCGTACAACTAAGGGTGCAAAGAAGTTTTATATGAGGAGAATGTTTTGCTGAAGAAGTAGCTTAAATTTAACTTTTTGACTCCATAGTTATTGTTAGTTTCGTTGCAATAGGGTACTACTAATAATAAATCTTGTTTACATACGAATGTTAGATTGGGATGTCGAAAACAATCTATGGAGGGACAGCAATGACTAATCTTCGTAAAAAGATAATAGGACTAACATTAGCGGGAACGGTAGCACTAGGTTCATTCGCTGCAGGAAGCATGATGATGAACGGTAATGAGGTAAAAGCTGCGGCGAAAAAAGCAGAGAAACAACCAAAAAACGTAATTATCATGGTTATGGATGGGACAAGTTCTTCCGTCACAACATTGGCCAGATGGTATAAAGGCACACCTCTTGCACTAGATCAAATTGTATCCGGAGGTGTTCGTACGTATTCCGCAGAATCAGCTATTACGGACTCTGCACCGGCAGCTACAGCTTTAGCGACAGGAAACAAATCAAATTCAGGTTACGTGGGCGTATTACCTTCTGTTGTGAATTCACCTGGCTTAGAACCAGTGAAAGAAGAATGGAAGTTTCGTCCAGTTGCCAACGTCTTAGAAGGCGCAAAACGTTCCGGCCGTGCGACAGGAATCATTGCTACTTCAGAAATTCAGCATGCTACTCCTGCTAGCTTCTCTGCCCACCACGTTAACCGTAAAAATTTCGAAGTGCTTGGTGAACAGCAAGTTTATCAAAATATGGAAGTTGTTTTAGGTGGTGGAAAGGCAGCGCTTCAGCCGACGACAAGCAATGGAATTCGTAAAGACAACGAAGATTTAGTAAAAGTCATTCGAGACAAAGGCTACGACTTTGTCGAAACAAAAGATGCGTTATTAAACTCTAAATCAAATAAAATCTGGGGTTCTTTCTCTAATACTGCCCTTGCCTTCGATATGGATCGTGAAGCAAATCATCCTGAGCAGCCAACTCTTTCCCAGATGACGAGCAAAGCAATTCAAACATTATCAAAAGATAAAGATGGTTTCTTCTTATTCGTAGAAGGCAGTAAGGCAGATTGGGCAGCACACGCAAATGACCCAATCGGGATGATTAGCGATGTATTGGCATTTGATGATGCGGTTACCGAAGCGTTAGAGTTTGCGAAGAAAGATCATAATACTATGGTTATCGCTTTAACCGATCATGGAAATAGCGGTATTTCCATTGGTAACAGCAATACCACAAAAGGCTATGATACTACACCAGTATCAGCTTACATAGACCCACTGAAAAAGGCAAAAATGACACTTGAAGGTGCTACAAATAAACTAAAAGATGATTTATCTAATATAAAAGAAGTAGCTGCTCTATACGGTTTAGACAACTTAACTGATGATGAAAGAGAAAAATTAAAAGCTGCACGTAAGAAAGCTGATGTAGGTCCGATCCTTACTACATTATTGTCCAACCGTGCGAACCTCGGTTTTACAACTGGTGGTCATACGGGTGAAGATGTATTCTTATACTCTTACGGTCCTCAAAAGCCATACGGTTTAGTCCAAAATACCGACATTGCGAAGACAATGGCCAAAGCAATGGGCTTTCAATTAGGAGAAATAACTAAGAAATTATTTTTAGATGCTGAAACATCCTTTAAAAAAATTGGTGCAATTGTAACGATTGATAAAAAAGATGCACTAAACCCTGTACTTGTAGCAAAACGCGATAATACGGAGGCAAGATTGTCTGTTAATAAAAACATTATCTGTATCGATGGAAAAGATTATGAATTAGGAAGCATCGTTGTAGAAAGCAATGGGAAATTCTATGTACCTGAGCAAGCAATTCAACTATTTTTAAGACACTCTCACTAAATTAAAAAGTGCCTCCACGTGTCCATCAAACTAAGTTTCGAAAAAAGAAATTGAACTTCCTATGCAAATATACAAACAGACGTCATACAAAAACGCCATCCTTTCCTATGTTTCTACAGAAAGGATGGCGTTTTTTTCGTTATATTGATACAAATTTATCTTATTAAATCCATTCAACAATTGTATCCATAGTTTTTCTTGTTTTATCACGCTTCGGCTCTCCTTTACGGTAACCAAAGGCAACCATAACTGATACTTCAAGATTATCGTCTTTTATAATTCCTTCTTGACGAAGTAAAGAATCTACTTTCGCTTTATCAAATCCTTCTATTGGACAAGAATCAATACCGATTTGAGCTGCACTAGTCATCATATTAGCTAAAGCAATATAAGATTGCTTTGATGACCAATCAAGTACAGCACGTTCGGAGTCTAGCAATTTAAAATCGGATTCTTGGAATTTTTTGAATATTTCATATCTCATCTGTTGGGCTTCTTCAGGTAATCCAATAATATCTTTCATCATGTGCTGAATATACGCTGCATCATAGTGCATATCTTTAATATTTCTTGAAAGAACAATGACAAAATGACTTGCTGTTGCGAGCTGCCCACCTGCTCCCCATGAATATGGTAATAGTTTTTCTCTTAATTCTTTATTTTGTACCACAATAAATTTCCAAGGCTCATAGCCAAAAGAAGAAGGAGATAATCTGCCTGTTTCTAAAATAAATTTAAAATCATCTTCTGAAATTTTCTTCATAGGATCAAACTCTTTACATGCATGTCTAAAGTTAAAAGCTTCCATAATTTTTTGTTTTGTATTTGTGTTAGTCATAAAAAAAACCTCTTTTCATTATTTTTTTGCTCAACCAAATTATATTTTTTAAGCAACAATGATACAAGTACGCACATTTATGTGGTATAGTATCAAAAAAGATACTATTGTAAAAGGAGAGTCTTTTTTATGGTTAGTTCGAAAGAAGATGATGTGAATTATCCATTTTTAAATACTTATTCATGTCCAGTAGAAGCTATGGTTGAAGTTATTGGTGGAAAATGGAAAGGTGTTATTCTTTATCATTTATTAGATGGTAAAAAACGATTAAACGAATTAAAAAGATTAAAACCTAATATCACTCAAAGAATGTTAACACTTCAACTTAGAGAACTTGAAGCAGATGGCATCGTACATCGAGAGGTATACCGTGAAGTACCTCCTAAAGTAGAATATTCGTTAACCGAACTTGGCGAGTCACTACGTCCAATGATCCTTTTAATGATGGAATGGGCAACTCATAATATGGAGAAGGTTTTGGAGTGTAGAAATAACATTAAATAATATATAAAACCTGTAATTAGCCATTACAAACAACTCAAAAAAGATTGCCTCATAGGATACGGGTAATCTTTTTTGAGTTGTTTAGGTATGAAATTTTTGTCTTTGTAGCCTGTATCCATCAAGTTAAAAGTTTTTTGTTCCCCATCAAAGATCTATTTCTATTTTGTCATTGTTCGCTATAAAACATATACAGTTTCATATGGCAACGATCGAAAATAAATTCCATCCTTGTGTAATCTACATCGGGTAATATGATTGTGATGGGTAATACACCTGTGGTGGATAATAAGACTGTAATGAATAATAAGATTGTGGTGGGTAATAACTTTGTTGCATTTGTTGTGCTTGTAATGCTTGTTGCTGTGCTTGTATAGCCTGATGAACAGCCTGAATAGTACTTTGCGCTGGCCCCTGCCCTCCTAAAGGGCGCATTTGCGTTTCATTGTAAAAATAATTGCAAAGCATTCTTTATTCACCTCATCTCTGCATATATTTTTGTCTTCATGTTTCATACTATGAATATTGAATTAAAGTGGATAATTCCTAAAACTTATCATCTTGCAATCCCTAAATTTCTTTCTCTTCAATAAAATGAATCAAATGTAAAATAAAAGTTAATTTCAAGACAAATCATTGAGATTTTTGAAATTTTCATATATTGTTTTAATTGGGTTTAAACTCTCGAATATCAGAGGTGTTATTTATGAAAAAGATATATATTATTATCGGTATTTTACTAGTTTCGATACTTATAATTTATATTTTGTTCAATACTTCAATTATACAAAGTCCGAATTTATCTCATGCACCTTCTAAAGAAAAGATGAAGAAAGAAAAACAGAGAGAGTTGCAAACTAACACCGTTTCTTACGGCTTAAAGGATGATCAAGGTCAACATATCGACAATGGAAGTGACATTACTAGTAAAAATAATAAGATCAACGTAGCATTATCATTTATACATAATATTAATGAAGACCGAAAATATGGATTAATTATTTTAGAAGATTACGAACAAAAGCCTTTTAAAATAGATGACACTCCAAATGCGGTATCCCACTATTCTTTCGATATAAAGCCAAACAGTTCGATTACTACTAAAATCCATTTACAAATTTCTCCTACTGCTAGGGAATTAACCTTTTTAATAATTAAAAAACCTGAATATAAATTAAAAGATAATGACTTAAATAAAGCCGCTATATTAGAAGAGGTTCTAAGTATGCGATATTCGATTAATACTCATCATAGAGATAATGAGAAAATAAAACCTACTCCTGTACAGCTGAAAACTGTTTTAAAAGATGATCTTTATGAACCATTATTTGTTACTAGAAATGAGGAAAAACTACAAGCGGTGCTTTCTGAGAATGAAGGTAAAGAGCTAACTATATCAAATGGAAATGAAACAACAGAAGAAATAAATTATGCAATCGTGGCCTTTAACAATTGGGAGCAAGTTGAATTATTAAATAACAAAAAAGTTGCTTATACTACGGTCGCTCCTGAAACGAGACAAATTTTTAATTTCACATTACCTATAGTGGAAAAAGAAAGTAATTTCCAATTAGTTGCTTTTCCATTTCCTTATAAAGTCAGTAAAAACAATTATATGAGTCAACAAGCATTCGGTTCATTTCGCATCGTAATTAAAAATGAACAATAAATTAAGTCAGACTGAATGTAGCGAGCCCCTTATACTACCTCTACAAACTAAAAAGGCCTACTCACACGAGTAGGCTTTTTAAACTATGAAAGCTTCGTTAATAATTGATTTAAATCTTTTTTCGTTTTCGTCGTTAATGACTTCATTTTATTAACATCGATCTTTTCTTTCTCCGCTCCTACAATTAACGGATACATACTTTGACCAATTGTTTTAGAATCCGTCGGATGTGATGCTTCTAACTCTTTTTCAATTACATCCCACTTCTCATTAATTTGTTTTCCGAGTTTATTTACTGTATCTAACTTAGGATTAGCAGCCAACTGCTTGTCTAAGCTATCAATTAATGCAACAACTTCTTTAACGCTCGTTTTCACAGCAACACTTTTCTTCGGATCTTTCGTTGTCTTTCCGTTATTGTTTGTGCTTGTACTTGTGCTTTGATCTGTTGTTTTCCCGCTAGTAGTTTGATCATTCGTTTTTCCTGTCGTTTCTTTTTCTTTTGTTTTTCCATTCTCATTTTGAGTTGACGTTTTACCGTTGCTTTCTGTTCCTGATGATTCTTTCGTATTTTTTGTATCTTTATCTGTTTTTTCATTCGAAGAAGTATTTGTGTCTTTTTCAGTATCTTTCGTTGTTTTTGACGCTTCATCTGCACTTGTCGTTTTTGATTGCTCTTCATTTTGTGCAGTTGCCTGATCCTTCTTCGCTGCATCTTTATCTGTGGAGGTACTACAAGCTGCCATTGTAAGCATTGTACCAATTGCTACTGATGCGATAGCGACCTTTTTCATTTTCATATAAATCCCCCTATGTTTATATAATTTATCCTCCTCTTTACGATTCTATTTTCCCTTGAAAAATTCCTTTTCACACGAATCACCATCTTTCCGACAGTAATCTTCATAATAATACGTACAAAAAACGATAAATTCATTTTAATATTCGAGTTTCTTCTACTTCATTTTTCTCCTCTGCAGCAAAAGAAAAAGAGTATATTGTCACATGAAGATTTACAATCTACAAATGACAACATACTCTCCTATCAATTTTTTATCTTTCTTGACATTTTATTTATGCAAAAAAATTAAATATTTTATAATATTTTTGTTTCTCAACAATTGTTAACATAATATTATTATGAATAACCTCCATTCGAATGAATGACTTGCCCAGTAATCCATTTTGCCTCTTCACTTACTAAAAAAGAAATTAAACGTGCTGCATCCACCGGTTCTCCAACTCTACCTTGCGGGAATTTCCATACTAAATGATGCTGTAATTCCTCTGTAATCCATCCTGTATTCGTTGGCCCTGGATCAATAGCATTGACTGTAATCCCCTTCTCCATCGCAACTGGTGCTACTGATTTTGTAAATGCTTCAATTGCTCCTTTCGTTGCTGCGTATGCTAGTTCATCAGGCATTGGCCCTAGTGACTGTCCTGAAGTAAGGTTAATAATACTTCCATTCGTCTTGCTTGCATAATGTTTTATAAATAATGAACTTAATAACATAGTGGCACGAACATTTACCGTATAATGTTTATCTAACTGTTCTATATTTAATTCCTCAATTCTCGTATGAGTAGCATACGCTGCATTATTAATTAAAATAGATGGATCACCTAAACGTTCTGAGACCATATAAAACAAACGATTTGGCGAATATGACTGCGATAAATTGATTTCTGCCATTTCACATCGAACACCGTAACTTTCAATCTCCTCTTTCAACAAAAAGGGCTCTTTGTCATGCATTCCCCACGGCATCGCTTTATCATACTGAGACCAGTACGTGAAAAAAATGTCTATTCCTTTTTGAGCAAGCACCTTGCATACAGCTGCACCAATTCCATTCAGACGAGTTGCCCCTGTTACAATTGCTATTTTCTTCACCTTTTCTCCTCCATCTATGGATAAATCCTCTGCACGAATACAGAGGATCTATCTTTTTATTCAATATTTGACAATATGCGTTCTGCACCTAGTTTTAAAATTTTAATAAAGATATAATTTACAATCGTAAACATTACAAATAAAACAATAAACATAACCCACAGTCCTACTTGAAGGAAGAAGTATAATACACTTACTCCCGCTACAATAACTAAAGCTATTAAAATATTAGCTAAAAAATTCCACAAAGTTGTATAGCGGCTCTTAAATAATTTCTGTTCTGTATCCCAATGTATATCGGCAGTTTGTGCATCCCAGCGTGTACCGATTAAATTGATTAGCAATAACCCGTTCGCACTTAGCAAGTACCAAAGTATCATAAAGACTGGTGAAACTCCCGCTACAACTGCCATCGTAATACCGAATACTGCTAGAATTGCTATATTAATTATCCAAGCTGTTAATGCTTTCGCAAAAAAGATATCGGACGCCTTTACTGGTAAGTATCGATTCACAAACCAAGAGCTTCCATCTCGTGAAAATGACGTTGTTGCAATAACGTTACTTCCCATTAAAAATAGAGATGCACAAAGCCCTACACCAATCGTAAGACCTGCTGATTCTGGATTATTAATATATTCTGTAATCCATTTTAAATTTCCATCTTGTACAAATAAAACAAAGAATAACATAATCGGCATAACGAAAGTTTGTACAATACAATTTAAGAAAAATTGCGGTGTACGGAATAACGTTTTAAATTCTTTTTTCACATATGCTTTTAAATGTGAACTTTGTACCGTTGATTTCTGTAAACCTTCCGACGTAATAGCTTGTTTCTTTGCTGTACTCGTTGAAAGTCCAATAACCCCTTTTAAATATGTACGCTCTGCAATGTAATAAAACACCACAAAAAATACAAATGAAATAAGTGCAAAGATTAATACATATAAAGGTCCCTTCCAACTTGCACTTTCTATTAATGCCACTGCTCCAAAATATGTAGTTGGAAAATAATTTGTCATTTGTACTAAAAGAGAGGATTGATTATTTACAAGGTATTCCGCAGCTGCGTCTCCAGAAAACGCACTTTTATTTCTCCACTGCATAAATACGTTAATTCCTACAATAAATAGTATACTTACGATTCCAATGAATATATTTCCTCGGTCTTTATTTTTCGCTATATTCGTATACCTCATAATAATTGTCATCAGTAACGAAGCTAATACTAACGGCACGATCGGGAAGAGTAAGTAAATAAAAATCATGTATATGTAATATGTAATAAATGCGCCACTTTTTAGACCGTACGTAATAAAGATTGGTAATAAAATGAATGAACTCATTACGTATTGTGTTATTAATACCGTTAAAAATTTCGCTGAAATAATTTGCGCTGGTTTTAATGGTAACGGCAGTAACATTTCAATATCATTGCTGTAGTAAAATACAGTTAAAATGTTCGTAATACTCATTAAAAATACCCAAATACTCGCAATCGCAAGTCCTATTGCGATAATAATTCCCGGTTCCTGTCCTATATGTTTCATACCTTCATACATTCCGTGTGTCATCGAACCAAATATTAAGAAGCCAACAAATAATATTGCTGCAAATGAAAATACATACGCCCAGCGTTTCTTCTTATCTGTTATGAAATCTGCATAATTTAATTTCAATAATACTTTCGTTAACGTCCAAATTTTACTCATTGCCCGTCATCTCCAAGAACATTTTTTCAAGTGATTCATTGGATTTAAAATGATCTCTCATTTCATTTAAATTCCCTTTAAACTGAAGATTCCCCCTATTAATAATCGCAACGCGGTCACATAATTTTTCTGCCACTTCTAATACGTGTGTAGAGAAAAATACAATCTTCCCTTTATCCGCATGTTCTCTCATCATTTCTTTTAAAATATATGCAGATTTCGGATCAAGCCCTGTTAATGGTTCGTCTAAAATCCATACATCCGGCTCATGTATAAGCACACCAATAATAACGATTTTTTGTCTCATACCGTGTGAATAACTTTGAATTTGGTCAGATAATGCATTATAAAGATCAAATTTCTTCGCTAAAGACTCTATTCGTTCTTGTCGTACCTCTTTCGGCACTTCATACATATCTGCCATAAAGTTTAAATATTCAATTCCTTTTAATCGTAAAAACATATCTGGGCTATCTGGCACATAACCAAACGTCTTTTTCGCTTCCATCGGCTCTTTCGTAATATCTTTGCCGTTAATCGTAATGGTCCCTTTGTCCACCCCATGAATACCAGTAATCATCTTAATTGTCGTTGATTTACCCGCACCATTCGGTCCTAAAAATCCAAAGATTTCTCCGCTAGGTACCGATAAGCTTAAATCTTTTACTGCATAGGTAGATCCATTATAACTTTTCGACACATTCATAATTTCAATCATTCCATCCAATCCTTTCCTTAATTACCAAATAACTATATTGATATTATAGCATACTTCTATTTTTAGATTTTTGTATTTTTTAGATTTTTGTATTTTTTCAGTTTTTTAACTTTTAAAATAAATATACAAACCTAATCCAACGATTAAAACAACAGCCAGTATAATATAAATCATCGTCAGCCGTTTAATATTCCCTTTTGTCGCCTTACTATAATTCGCATCACCATTCCGCCCAATTAACACCGTCGCCACTACAGTAATCACTACAAGTAATACAACGATCATGATCCAAGTTAACATTTCTTCCTCCCCCTCCTTACAATCATTTTACAATATTATCCTCTTTATTTCGCAGTATATTTCCTCTTTTTACTATTATTATGAAAAGAGCTGGAAAACTATTATTACCATTCATTTCCATACGTGATATATTTATAACATGATGTGATTTATTTCTAACATTATAAGGAGGATCTATCATGAAAACAACTTGGATAAAATATTTAGGATTTCTCGGTTTTTTCGGATTTCTCGGATTTTTTTACGAAAAAGGATTGTTTACTATGTTCTGTTTCTTCTCCTTTTTCACAACGTATAGAACGGTTCAACACGATGAACTGTTTGAACAAATCGTCAATAAATCGTGCCGCAATGCATTTATCGTTACATTACTAACTACCGCTATCATTATGTTTATTGAAATGTTATTTCCAAACCCTACACTACAAGAGATTGATATCGCTCTTATTTTCGGCACACTTATTCTTACGTTCGGTTTCTCTATGTTCTTTTACGATAAACCAGTTGATGAAATGGAAGATGCGCCATGGCGTTCATAACGAAGATAAAAGAATACCGCGCCAAATTGGATTTGACACAAGAAGATTTAGCGAAAAGTGTTGGTGTACGCCGTGAAACAATTAGCCATCTCGAAAAAGGAAAATATAATCCTTCCTTGCAGCTTGCCCATGATATCGCGAAAGCACTACATAGTTCTATTGATGAGATCTTTATTTTTGAAGATTAATGTAAAAAAGCCCTTATAAAATAAAGGGCTTTTTGTGTCATAACATGTCGTTAAATCGATATCTTTTGTTGAAAAGTCGATATATTTCATTTAGATTAGGAACAGACTACACTTTTTTCCGCAATCTCTACAATTCCTAAAATTTGCAGCAAACTCTCCACTTCATAGGTCGGCTTAACACTTGTCTTGTTTTCTTTCAATCTCGGATTATACCAACACGTATCAATGCCGTAATCTTCTCCGCCTTTCATATCAGAAGTTAGCGAATCTCCAACGATTAGTACGCTTGATTTATCAGTAATCCCAAACTTCTCAAATGCATACTCAAAAATCTCACGTGCTGGTTTTTGATGACCAACCTCTTCTGAAATAATAATATGATCAAAGAAGTTACTTAAAGGTGAATTTCCAATTCTCGATTGTTGTACTTTCGTATATCCATTCGTAATAATACCTAGCTTGCAATCTTGTAGATTCTCACATAATTGCACCGCACCTTCTATAAGGTGTACTTCTTTCCCTAAGTTTTCAAGGTATACATCACTAAATTGCTGTGCATCTACTTCTATATTATGAAGCGCAAATAATTGTCTAAATCGATCTACCGCTAATTCACTTAGCGTAATCATTTTATTTTCTAAGTCTCTCCATAATCCATTACTAATCTCTTTATAACTTGCAAGATAATCTTTATATCCTGTAGGCATGCCAAACTGTACAAACGCGTTATGTAATGCGTTTCTTTCCGTTTCAGGGAAATCTAATAATGTATCGTCTACGTCGAATAGTATTACTTTGTATTTCATGATGTTCTCCTCAATTCCTAATTTAAAAACTTCATTCTCATAGCTTAATTATAAGCTTATATATATTTCATTATAAAGTGCTTTAACCCGCTCTTTATAGAATACACCTTTATCTTCTATTTTCAAATGTGCTATAAATAAGTTTGCAAGCATGACCGCTGTATCTAACCTATAAAATAAACTAACAATATGCGGAGTAGCGTTAAAGATACTATCATTCTTATATCCCTCTTTAAATTCTTCCCAATTAACCTCATTCGTTTCAGCTATTCTCATAAGCTCCAATAATGGATGACCAATTAGAGCGTTATCCCAATCAACTATCGCTTTAATTTCTCCATTATATCCAATTAAATTGGCTGGTCGAATGTCCATATGCAATAAACTCTTTACATGATCTGCTGTACTAAGAATATGTTCAATTGTTTTTGTATCCGGAAGATTAATTTCACAGTTCGTGATTGTATTAAACCCTTCTATCCGTTTCACAATTCTTTCTGCCATATACTTACTAATGGGCTCTCTACTATTTTGTTCGTAATGCAAACCATCAATTGGCATACTATGAAGATTGCTCACTAACTCCCCTATTTTGCATGCAGAAATTGGCATATGATCAGTATACACACAATCCGAAATTAAAAAATCAAGTTCGGTTGAAAGATGCAATCCGTGTATCCTTGGTACTGGAATACTTTTTGAATGACAATACTTAGACAGTCCTGCTTCCTTTTGCAACGAAATCCGACTGTTAAATAAATCTTCATTTATATTTTCCACTTCTCTTTCCCATGGTACTCGAAATGCCAAAGGCCCCTTTTCTGAATCCCCTCGAAAAACAATATTTTGCACTCCCGTTCCAATCACCTTTAAATCCTGAACAGCTAGTTCCTTATACTCTTGACTTAGTATTGTTGCTAGCTTTTCTCTTAACCCCTCTGCTTTTACACGTGTATGAATCATTTTATCCCCCGATTCGTAAGTTCTTTTCATCCATTTTCTCCTCGGTGCACAACATCCTCATTAGCCAAATTATAGCAACAATAGTAAAAGGAGGCTAATCCAATTAGCCTCCTGACTTCTTATTTATCCTCTAACAATAACACTTTCATTTCCTCTAACGACTCTTTCGTAAAGCCAAGAGCTTTTTCAGCGTATGCTTCAATTGATCCGTATTGCTTCTTAATTTCATTAATCGCAGCTTGTAAATATTCAGCACGTGCTTCAAACATTGCACCTAATATCGCTCTGCTCTCATCGTTTTGTAATTTTGCACCTAAAAAGGCCATCATTTTCTCATTTAACTTTTCACGGAAGCCGTTACTTAATAAATAGTCTTCCATGACTGTTTCTTCTGATACACCTAATAGAAGTAATAATAATGCCGAACCAAATCCAGTACGGTCTTTTCCAGCTGTACAGTGGTTTACTAACGGTAAGTTTTCTGGATTTCGAGCTAGTTTTAAGAAGCTCACAAACGCCTCATTACCACTTACAAAATCTTGATTCATTTTCACAAGGTATTCGCCTGGTTTGCCTAATACTGATAAATCACCAACTTGGAAAAACTCATTTATATTTAAATCTTTCGCTAATTCTTGCATAACTGGTAAGCATATTTGACGAGCGCCTGTAATACCTGGATTTGGCTTATGTTTCACTTCAAAATCTGTACGATAATCACAAATTAATTTTAAGCCAGACTTTTGTAAATACTCGATATCCCACTCTGTTAATCCTGCTAATTCTTCAGAGCGGTACAACTTGCCCCATTTTACTTTACGGCCTTCTGTCGTTTCATATCCGCCCATATCACGGAAGTTAAACGCGCCTTGTAATGGCAGTCTACGCTCAGCTACTGTTACTGCTTGTCCATTACTACCTACTAGTCTAAAATATGGACGCTCATTTCCGCTTAAGTTTTCAATTGTATATGATGATTCTCCATTTACCGTTGCAAGTAATTCTCCAGTTTCTTCAATATGATCTGGTGAAGTACTCCAATAAATACGAACTTCTTCTATATTATTTTCCCACTTTATTTGTAACGTATTATCTTTATTTCTTTCTACAGTTGCTTGTAGCCAATTTCTTTGCTGCCCCATTCTTTCACCAACGCTTTCTCTTATAATCGAATCTTACTCTATTGTATTATAGGAATATCTACTTTGTCGTTCTCATTTTTCTTTTTATCTTACAAACAGGCAAAAAGTTCTTTTACTTGTTCAAAATTTGTACACGGATTCCCTCGAAATACGTATGCGATTTGTTCATTACCTAAATCTTCATATACAACTGTTCCTCGATCAGGGTGCGAATAAAACTCTAACCCGTTTATCATCTGTTTAACGCTATAATTCGTTGTCCATGAAGAAACAGGATAGTACGCTTTGTTTTTATGCCTACAAACCCAAAGTGCATATAGTTTACTATCTTCATCCCAGTATACATACTGCGTTTCGTCATTTCCTAATCCGACCGATTCGAGCTTCCAACTTAACTTTTCATGAATTGGCAATTTCGAATAGATTACGTCATCTGGAGCATTCCACTCACGACATCTTCCTATCTCACCCATTTCACCTCTATTCGCTTGAAAGCTTAATAAGTGAAATGGTGTATGTAATATCGTTTTCGCAAACTCCATATTTACCGGCTGTAACCCAAATAGAAATCTTTCCATTTCATCTTGTTTTACATTTCCACGATCAATAGAAATTTCAATTTGCGTTTTCCATTTAGATGTAACGTAACTTTCTTTTCCCTTATAATTTACACCTTTCCAATACACAAGCCCTTTATATTGAAAACAAGCTCCTTTTGCTTGAGAAATACAACTATCTGGAAATACCGGCTCTATTATATCGAGAAAAAACTCTTTTACCCGAAACATTCCAGTTGGAGTAACAACCTGAAACAAAAATGTTTCCCACTTTTCACCCTCATAACGCTCTGAAAATTTTTCGATGTTCCAACCTTCTAACAAGATCTCTGGATACAGTAAAACAAAAGAATGGAATTGTTTCTCCAGCATATATAACCCTCCCGCTAAATGAGTTCGAGAGAGTAAGCCATCCATCCTTCTAAAATATTCTCACATATCGCTCAGTAGAGCTCAGTTGCTGACATCCGTTCTTTTCAAAGACATCCTTCATCCACTCGTTTTGTACATTTGTCTCACCAATATAATAAGATGCGCCTATTTCCTTTAAGACAAACATTGCCCCTGTAAAGAATGCTGCTTCATACCCTTTATTTCGCATATTTGGAGCGACTGCGAAATACATAAGTTTTCCTTCTTCTAACGTACCTCTTTCAATATGCGGGATTACAATTCCTATTGGCTCTTCTTCATCGATACTCGCTGTTAAACAATGTTCTTTCCATTGCCCACCAATTTCTTGTAGCATCATATTTACAAATTGATCATAAGTGACTTGTTCTTCCGTCATTTCGTTCCAAAGAGAATAAAAAGTATCTTCTCCTACTTCTTCAATAAGCTTAAAATCAATTTCACTTTCTACAGCTTCTACTTCATATATATCCTTAAATACGATCATGTTTTCAGTAATATATTCAAATGAATACGTTTCGAAACATTTTTTATACACATCATAATTTGGGCTTTTTGAAGAGATTTCAAAATGTAGTTTTTCTAATCCATCTTTTTCAGCTTCAGCAACGCAATATTGCATCATCTCTTCTAATTGCTCTTCTGTAAAAATCTCTGCATTATTTTCTTTTATCATGACAGAAGAAGCATTTCTTCTTATTTTAAAATGTTTTTCTAACTGTTCTATAGTCATCATATATTTCCCTCATCTATGTCATACTCGAATTTCTACTTGTTCTCCTTGCATGAGCAGGATTGTCCTTGAATATATAGAATACTAGAAAACATCGCATCTTTAAAGTGCGGAGGAGGTTCTCCATTGGATATTACAGCGCTGCAACAACAGTTAGAGCTTATACAACAAAATGACTATACGCAACTGCAACATATAGATATTAATGAGTTAACGTTGAACATGCTTCAGTATGTCGGAACGACTGATAGTTACGTTCGTTACCAACTTATCTATAAATGTTTTTCCCATTTTATTCATCACGAATTTCTTATGGATGATCAACTGAAATTACTTTTACAAACTTGTTTAAGTGATGAGTATTTATATTGTGACATTCACTCCCCACATACAGATGGGGTTTTCACACGTTCTTACACTGTTTCGTTAATCGCGTTAATACTCCAATTCGCTAACTCGCACTACTTTTTTACAGAGGAGGATATCAAAGAAATAAAAAACAAACTCATTACATACACAAACTTAGAAATGGATTTTCGAGGCTATATTGAAAATAAAGGATGGGCTCATTGTCTTGCACACGTATCTGATGCCTTCACTGAAATTGTTCACAATTCCTATACGACCTTTGAGTCGTACGAGGAATTAATTCATTGTTTATTAAATAAAATGTTCATTCCATCGGATCTATTTCATAATAACGAAGATGAACGCATTGTTACGCCGTTACTATCGATGCTATATCATGACTTTCCGCAAGATGAGTTAATTTCAATTATTTATAAAAAAATAAAAAGGCTTCCTCAAATCAGAAAACGCCTTTCCCTTAATGAGTATTGTATTTTATGCGCAAACATTAAACTCTTTTTACGCACATTATTTTTTAGAACAAAAGATGATCATAACTTAGCATTTACAGCACGTAAAACAGAAAAAATGTTAAAAGAACTGCCTAATTATTATTAAATATAAGGAGAAGAAATATGGGCTATATTGAAGACATGAGAAATCTAGTAGGAAATCATCCACTCATTTTAATCGGGTCACACGCCATTATATTAAATGAGAAAAATGAAATATTATTGCAGCTCCGTACAGATTTTAACCGCTGGGGCATTATTGGCGGCGCCTTAGAATATCATGAAACGTTAGAAGACGCGTTAAAACGAGAAGTATTTGAAGAAACTGGACTTATTATCAAAAATCCAGAACTTTTCCGTACATACTCAGGACCTGATTTCTTTCAAACCTATCCAAACGGTGATCAAGTACATGGTGTACTCGTTGTTTATATTTGCCGAGAATTCCACGGCGAGCTTGTATGCGATCAAACGGAATCGAAAGAACTGCGCTTCTTTTCGCTTGATAAGCTGCCTTTTAATCTTCATCCAGTCATTGAGCGGATTATTAAGGAGTTCCAACACTCCAATTAAAAAACATTACATATTTTATATAGAAATAAAACAACCTCATCTCCCGTCATTATAACGTGAAATGAGGTTGTTACCGTTCACCATAAATTCCAATTTCCCCAAAATGATATTAACGCTCTCTTTCTACAGCTTTATATTCCTTTGCAAATAAGAGTGTTATATAAGAAGTAATAAATGAAAAAATAGTATACATGCCCACCCAAAAGAAAAATGATGGATCGTATAATGTAATATTTAACATAAGAAAAATAAGAAATGTTACCATTGGCATCATATAAAATGTACCTACTTTATATGTCACAGCTATTGATATAATACAAATAAGCAATGGATATATACAGAAAATAAAAATTGACTCACTCAATGTTATGTCCCCCTTTCTGAAGAAATAATAGGTTTCTCGTAAACATTTTGGGGAACAACAAAGTTTTATATTTTTATTCGTTATTAGTAAATAAAATGTTAGATTGTTATCTCAATCTGATTTCCTTCAGGATCACTTACTACACTTTCGTAGTAACCATCCCCTGTAGTACGCGGGCCGTTTAATACAGGGGATCCTGCTTCTCTTAATGTATTAGTTAATTCGTTCACTTTTTCTTTACTACCTACAGAAAAAGCAATATGTGCATACCCTATTGTTTGTGTTTTTATTACATCGTCTATCCCTACCTGCCTCATAAGTTCTAGACGCGCACCACCTTCAAAAGTTATAAAATAAGATTCAAACTGCTTTTTCGGATTGTGATATAAGCTATTTTCTTCACCATTAAAGTACTGTTTATAGAAATCACGCATTCCTTCTAAATCATTCACCCAAATTGCTATATGTTCAATTTTCATAATCGACACCTTTTCTTTTATGCTATTCAACTGACAATTGGATGCTTCATTGCCAGCACATTTAATTTTCTTTATTTGTTCTCGTAATCATAAGATCAAGTCCAAGACTTTTTAATCCATATAAATAATCTTCTTTCCAATTACTCACTGATATTTTCGGAATATGTTCTGCCGGGATATACTGCGGACAACTTTTTACAATTTGATCTATTACGAATTGGTTCACTTCATCATCACAGAAGATGAATCCATGAGGGTTAATAATAGCTATACATGTAGCTATTAATCGGGTAATAGCATCTATATTATATTCCTCTGGATTATTAGAATTTTCAACTTCGTCTCCACTTCTCAAAGCTTGCAAGAAATTTTTATTATCGTACTGCGGGACGAAAGATATCTCTCCTGAGAAAAATGTACTTCCGCGTACAACATCTCCATTTACCATAATCCCCGCACCTGGCCCATTTTGACCTGAATACAAATATACAAGAGATGAATTGTCATTACTTCCTGTGTTTTTATGATAGCCGAGCACAGCAGCATTCATATCGTTTTCTATTACTACTGGTATAGAAAACAGTTCCTCCAAATGACTTTTCAAATTAAAATTTTGGAACTTTTCATATCCAGGAATATAGAAAATACGCCCATTATCGACTGCACCAGGAACACCAATTGATATAGAACTTATTTTTGGAAACGTAGCTATAAGACTTTCTATATGTTCTGTTAATACGCTTAGGCCCGTATCAATTAATGCACTTGAAGTACTTCCTTGTTCTTTTACTTCCCCTAAACAGTTAAAAATTGTATAGTTCGTCTCATTTCTCTCTAAAAATATCGCTAAACCTAACATATATTCTGGATTATATTCATATCGTTTTGCTCTTCTTCCGCCACTTGAATCATCTAAACCGGCTAAAGTTACTTCACCGTCTTGTTTCATTTTTTCTATAAATTTACTTATCGTTGGAAAACTAATTTCTAATGTATTACTAAGTTCAACTTTCGTTGCACTACCTCGCTCTAGAAGAGCTGTACGAATGCCGCGAAGGATTGTCTCTTTAATCGATTTTTGAGTAACAAATTGTTCACTCAAATCGCTCACCACCTTAATCAACATACTTATTAAACACTTTTAATAAGTTGCGTTGACAATATATCATACATCATTTTCTAAAGCAATAGAGATGATATATTTCTACTAGCGGCACTCCGTATTTAATTCGATGTATTCTCTCTCGTAACAGACGATACAATTCCAGACAAGATAACAAATAATAAAACAGCTAGCAAAGCATTACGTATTCCAAATGCTTCTCCAAGTATCCCTAAAAATGGTGGTCCGACTAAAAACGCTGTAAAACCGATTATAGAAACTGTAGCAACATTAGAAGTCGCATTTTCGCCGCCATCTCCAGCAGCAGAAAGCCCAATCGGGAAACCTAGCGCGGCACCAATCCCCCACAGTACTACACCAAGTGCTAGAAAATATGAGTCACTCCCAAATATGACAATTGTCATTCCTATAATTGCCATCATAATAGTAGCACGCATAACAGCGGCACGACCGAATCGATCAAGAAAATAACTACTACACATACGAGCTAACGTCATTGCCAATACAAAAATAGTGTACATAATAGAACCTGTCACTACACTTTGCTGATATCCGTCTACCATCACGATAGGTAGCCAATCATTAGCACTCCCTTCTGCAAATGCCATTCCAAGTACAAAAAGACCAAGTAAAAGCACCTTTTTTTCCATACGTAAGGAAGTATGCTTTGCTCGCTGTTTGTTCCGCGATTTCTCCTTCTTTCCTGTTCCATGCGGAAGAAAACGATACAACATACATACAAGTAATACAAATACGATCGAAATTGCAAGAAACTGATACAGAATTGGGATGTGAAGCGAAGCCGCGACAGAACCACTAAGCGCGCCTACTAAAGTTCCTACGCTAAAAAAACCGTGAAATTTCGGTAGAAGTGTTGTTCCTAATTTCCGCTCAATGGAAGAACCTTCTACATTTAATGCGACTTCTGCTAATCCATATCCTACCCCAAATACTAGTAAGCTACCAAAAACCCCCATACTAGAAACAAAATAAATATTAATACCTAAACAAAGCAATCCAACAATCATAAAAAACATACTGCCTATAATAACGCCTCTAGCTCCCTTACAGTCAATGAAGCGACTTGCACTCAGTAAACCAATTATTGAACCGACTGATAGTCCGAACAAAATCCAGCCCATTTCTGCATTTGAAACTGCTAAAATCTCTCGCACCGCTGCCGTTCTAGAAATCCATGTAGCAAAAGCGACACCTGGCAAAGCAAATAAGAGGAATAGAGCGTTTCGAGAGGCAAGTAGTATCTTTGTATCATTCTCCGCGAAATCTTTCTTCATATGAAACACCTTTCAAATTGTTTATGCGTTAATTTACACACTGATGAAAACACCTTTTATTCTTCTATCGTTTTAATAACTTTAGCTGGGTTACCACCAACAACTACATTATTAGGTACATCTTTTGTCACAACTGCCCCTGAAGCAATTACAACATTATCTCCAATTGAAATACCAGGGTTAATAATGGCTCCCCCGCCAACCCAAACATTGTTACCAATCTTTACAGGCTTCCCATATTCTTTTCCAGAGTTCCGCTCTACCGGATGCAACGGATGCGTAGCAGTATAAATGTGAACGCCAGGTGCAAACATACAATTATCACCGATTCGTACTTCACAAACATCCAAAATCACACAATTAAAATTTGCGAAAAAGCTCTTTCCAACATGAATATTGTAGCCGTAATCACAACGAAAATCAGGATTAATGTGGGTTTTTCCGTCAGCTGAAGAACCTAAAAGCTGATTTAATAAAGTAAAACGTTGTTCATCTCCTGTCTCCATAGCCTCGTTATAAAGACGTGTCAAACGTTTTGTCTCCACCCTATCAGCCACTAATTCTTCGTCATCCGCAATATACATTTCTCCCGCCAACATCTTTTCTTTTTCCGTTTTCATAGAATCATCTCCTTCGTTATAGAATGAATTACACTTATTAAACAACTTTAATAAGTGACTTCAATTATACTTATTAAACACGTTTAATAAGTATCCCTATATTAGCATACTTTTTAATATATGCAACTAATAAGTTTGGAAAAGAAGTGCGAACTCCTTGCTCTACGTATCGATATAAAGAATAATTTATATCGAAAAACGAGGGAACGCTCATCGCCCCCTCTCAAATCCAATCCGTTTTTTAATTTCTGCTAAATTTATCTTCGCAATTTCACGAGCCTTCTCAGCACCGTTTTCTAACGCTTCATATAATAAATGCGGCTCATTCATATACATTTCGTATTTTTCCCGAGGTCCAGCCAATTCGCGGTCTACAACGCGAAACAACTCTTTTTTCACATCTCCCCATCCAATGCCTGTCTCATACTTTTCACGCATCGACTGCATTTCATCTTTCGTCGCGAATTCTTTATATATTGTAAATAACGTTTCTATTTCTTTCGGTTCATTTGGAAGTGAAGAATCTGTTTTGATTTTAAATATTAACTTTCGTAGTTTTTCTTGTTCTGCAAATAATGGGATCACATTCCCATAACTTTTACTCATCTTTCTTCCATCAAGGCCGGGTAAAATGGCACCCTCTTCTTGCACTACATACTCTGGAAGCGTAAATGTCGTGCCGAATGTATGATTAAAATACGTCGCAATATCACGCGCAATTTCAATATGCTGAATTTGGTCTTTTCCAACTGGTACATGAGTAGCTTGGAATAGTAATATATCAGCCGCCATTAAAATCGGATACGTATATAATCCCATATTCACTCCAGCATCGACCTCTAACCCTGCTTCTTTATTTTGCTCTACTTTCGCTTTATACGCATGAGCACGGTTCATAAGACCTTTCGGAGTTAGACAAGCTAATATCCAAGCTAGTTCTAAAATCTCCGGCACTTCTGTTTGTCGGTAAAAAATAACATCTTCTCCAAGTCCGAGTGATAACCAAGTAGCTGCTACCTCTTTCGTATAACTACTGAACTTTTCTGGATCATGCACAGCATTTAACGCATGATAGTCAGCTATAAAATATAATGCTTTTCCTTCATTATTTTTTGACATTTGTAATGCTGGTTTAATTGCACCAATATAATTTCCTAAATGCGGATAACCTGTTGGCTTAATTCCTGTTAACATTATTTTTTCACTCACACTAACTCCTCCTTCCTCAAAATAAAATAAAAAGAGCCCCTCATCCTATAAAAAGGACGAGAGACTCCCGCGGTACCACCTTAATTAGCTATCATTAGCTCACTTCATACTTCGATAACGTGAAGTAACCGTCTTTACCTACTCATTTCAGTGAGAAGCTCCAGAGCCCATTCCATATCCATCCCTTACTGATTCCCACCACATATCAGTTCTCTGAAAAGTTTTGAATATGTACTCTTCTCTTTCATTGCTTTTTAGTTATTTTTTACAGTTTATCACATTTTCCCTTCTAATAAAACTGAATTTTCTGATTTTCTTTATTTGGAATTTTAACAATAACCATTACCGATTTATTCCATACCATATATAATCAATATATACAGAATTTCTTTGCAATACAAAAACGGGGTGAAGTTATGGGTTGGTTTACTAAAAAAATCGATAAGTTTAAGAGAAATATTCAGACTAACGATGATACTTTAGGGGTAATTATACATTTCACACCTATCGCTATATATTTATACACCTGCGATGAGTACATAGAAACGTTTGAAGGTGCGCTCACTTTTGAGAATGAGAACGGAAATCAAGTAGAAATAGGGGGTACTTTCATTTCTCTTGAAGTAGATGCTAATTTTCGCATGGACGATTTAATATTTGATTACAAACTAAAGGAAAGCAATCTACCTATTGTTGAATTAAAAGCCTACGCATGAGACTAATTTGTTTACTATAAACTAAATAAGAGTAATAGATTTCTCCTCCCCAAAAGTCCTTATCGCTACCAAAACTGAAGATAAAAGAATCTTCTCGAAATGATAATACTATATCTTTTGTTTAAAAGGATTGATGATAACAAACTCTAACATGAACAGATTGCCCAGTTTATCAATTCATTGTATAAATTATTAAATTCTTATTCGAAGATTGAAAGTCCTTTTATCTATATCCTATACATATGAAGTTCACATAACCCCACTTATCAGTAGTTAGTCTGCCTAATTTCAAATGAGAATAAGCTCCTTTATTTTCTTTAAGCATAGCATGTAAAAGAGTATGAAATATTTATAAAAAGTAGGTGGAAACATTACATTAGATTCTCACCGTATTATAGGTTTTCCTGGAATGGGTATGGGCGGTTTCCCTGGAACAGGTATGGGTGGTTTTCCTGGAATGGGTATGGGTGGCTTCCCTGGAACAGGTATGGGTGGTTTCCCTGGAATGGGTATGGGCGGTTTCCCTGGAACAGGTATGGGTGGTTTCCCTGGAATGGGTATGGGCGGTTTTCCTGGAATGGGTATGGGCGGTTTCCCTGGAATGGGTATGGGCGGTTTTCCTGGAATGGGTATGGGTGGTTTCCCTGGAATGGGTATGGGTGGTTTTCCTGGAATGGGTATGGGCGGTTTCCCTGGAATGGGTATGGGCGGTTTCCCTGGAACAGGTATGGGCGGTTTCCCTAGAATGGATATACCAGTTATCTATAACCTTGATTTTTAATAGGGATACCGCTACATTGCTATCAAACTTTGAAAATACATTTTAATATCTATATACCAAAAACCTAAACATACTTCTTATTAAATGCAGCAAATGAAATTACATTTTTCGATATAAAAAAACAATTGATGCCCATCATAAAGTAAAAAACCCTTCTCTAGACGCTATATTAGAAGCTGATTAATGGGCACGCCAATATGCAAATCAATTATTAGTAAAAAAGAGCTAAAACAGTTTTATCTGTTTTAGCTCTTCTTTACGTATTCAACTTCACAAATCTATAACCGTGCGTTACTAACACTTTTAATATCGCATATCCTGGAATTGCTAAAATAATCCCCATAATTCCAAATAAATTTCCCGCAGTTAAAATGATAAATATAATAGTAATCGGGTGAATATCTAACTTTTTCCCCATGACTTGCGGAGAAATAAATTTACCTTCTGCTAATTGTACAATCATCATAACGATAATTACTTTTAACACCATTGATGGCGAGTCGATAAATGCGATAATTAAAGCTGGTGTAATTGCAATGATTGGTCCTACGTACGGAACGATATTTACAATCATCGCTAAAATAGCAAGTAGTACCGCATATTTAATACCAATAATAAGATAACCGATTAATAGCATAATACCGATAAATAAACTAACAATAATTTGCCCTCTAATATACGAACTAATCGCATAATGCATATCATCTAGTATTCTCTTCGCTGCTGGTTGTCTTTGCTCAGATATAAACCTTAAAAAATGATTCGGTAATTGCTCACCATCTTTTAAAAGATAGAACAATATAAACGGAACCATTACAAATGTTAAAACGACCTCTGTAACAGTACTTAAAAATCCAGTTACATTTCCTGTCACTGATGATAACGACTTCGTAAAATCAACTGTGTAGTCTTTTACCATACTCGCTACATCAATATTTAAATTCTCCTGAATTTTCCCTAGTAAATTACTTTCTCCGAATCTACGTGCTGCTCGTTCGATTTCATGACCGAAATACGGTAAGTTATCTATTAATGCATCAATTTGATCTTTAATAATTGGGATTACAGTTACAACTAAAAATACAAATAACCCTAGTACTACTAAATATATGGAAGCTATTGATACGATTCTTGAAACACCTTTCTTTTCTAAAAGCGAAACGAATGGATGTAAAATATAAAATAGCACTCCCGCCAATAATACCGGGAAGAAAATTGTTTTTAAAAAGACGATAAACGGAGTAAACACAAAAGAAATTTTCGTTAGCAGTAATATGTTAATGAACAATAACGCAAATCCAAGTAACACCGCTAAATAATTTTGTTCTCTAAAAAACTTTTTCAACTTATCTCTTTTTCTTATATTTACTTTCTCCAACGAAACCACCTCTTTGAATAATGAAAAGCCCTTATTCAGGGCTTCTCATTATAATCTATATCTTTATTTTCTTGCAGCTTTCACTACAAATGATACAATAAGAATTAAAACGATTGCTCCTAATAATGCTGGCACGACATGAATCCCACCAAATGATGGCCCAAAAGATCCAAATAATCTACCACCTAACGAAGCACCTAATAAACCTGCGATAATATTTCCAAACATACCACCCGGAAAATTTTTACCCGTTATAGAACTAGCAATTGCACCTATAATAGCACCAACTATTAATGTGATAATCCATCCCATCTTTAGTCCTCCATTTCTATTATGGTGTATTTCTTTTTAATACTAAATGATTATGTAACTATTATAATTATTATATCCAAAAAAGAAAAATGTTGTCAAATCTATGAAAATAAAGTCTACAAGGAGGTTTTACCCTATGATTCAAAAATTAATAACAGCTTCTCACAACACGGCTACTTCTATTTTAAACATTCAAATACCCGCTTATGAAATCGAGGCGAAATATATAAATAGTACAGCTATCCCTCGTCTTTATGATACTGTAGCCGATATTCAATCATGTGATGAAATTTTTTACGGCTATTTTTATGAAGATACACTTGCCGGGTTTATTTCATTTAAAATGGATGAAGAGGAAGTTGATATTCATCGTTTAGTAGTATCCCCTGATCATTTTCATAAAGGAATTGCAACAAAACTACTACTATATGTATTTGACATGTTCTCCCCTTCCAAAACATATATTGTACAAACAGGGAAAGAAAATACCCCTGCTCTATCTTTATATAAAAAATACGGATTTATTGAAGTAAAGGATATCATATTACCCGATGGTGTGGTTTTAACCTCCCTTAAAAAATCAGAAAACAATAAATAGTTTGACTCATTAAATTATTTATGTTATCTTTTACTTTATAAAACCTTTTGCTGAGTCCAAATTTTGGAGCGGGGGAACCATTTTTGTAGCTATGCTACTTGGGGCGAATCTTATTTAAGTAGGGAAACTCTCACTTCCCGAGTCCGACAGCTAACCTCGTAAGCGTAATGGGAGAGGAAGGTGCTTTTTGCCTATGTTACACAGTGTACCTCCTTAATTATAAATATGGAATCGATACCATTAGACACCTATATTTATAGAAAAGGAGACATGTATAATGTTACGTTTATCTGATCACGCAATAAAAATGATGGAGCAAAGACTTCGACTTGAACAGCACCGCACATATCAAGCAAATAAAGTTGTAGATAATTTACATCACAAATACTTCTTTCAGCATATTTTTCAGCCGAAAAGATAAGGAAACCATACGTATAATATAATTTAATACAGAAAGCTTTGCGGTTCTGAATCGCAAAGCTTTTTGTATTACTATTAAAAATAATTTTCCATTAACTTATTCATCCAATCTGGCACACGAGCATTTTCTCTTGTATCAAAAGCAGCAATATATGGTTTTATATCTAAAATAGCCGTTCGATCATTAGCGTCTAATCCTTGCACAGTCATAATGTTATTTTCAATCGACAATATTTCAACAGTAGTAATTCCAATAGGGTTTGGACGATGCTTTGTCCGCTGAGCAAAACATCCCTTTTCATCAAAATCACTTAACCCCCTTGGCTTTCTAGCCCACGACTGTTTATTTTCTTCCTGAAAATCATTCATATAAAAAATAACAATTGCATGAGAATAATCCTCAAGACCTGTTAATCCTCCAATATACTCTGGATATATTTTGATGTTTGAAATAATACTTCCCCAATTACGATACACTTTCTCGTCTATAGAAGATTGTACTTCACCAATCTTCACCATACTCACATGGACCATTTTCCTCCCCCTTTATATAACACTATTTACTTCCTCGCCTTAATAATAAAAGTAGTTGGTACCATCCTAGCTTTATATAAAGAATAATATTTCGTAGACGGCTCAGCTCGTTCTCCATCAAACGAGCTCGATGGTTCAGGCTCTTCTATTCTCTCAATTATAAATCCGGCTCTATTTAACTCATTTATGTATGTACTTATTTTTCTCTTATATAATGTCGCTTGTACATTTTCTCCTTTAAATGTTTCAAACGTAATAGGCGTTTCCTCATGATAAGAAGACTTTATAGCAATTTCTTCTGTACCATACTGTAAATTTGAATATACTGGGTGCTCCCAACTAAAAATAAAACTTCCTCCTGGCTTTACATATGAATAAATCAGTTCCAACGTTTTTCTTAAATTCGAAGTCCAACCTAATGCATAAATGGAATATACAATATCAAAATACCCTTTCGGAATATCCCCTTCTTCTTCCATTGCTCCGCATACTAACTTTGGATTCCAACTCTTTAACGTTTCATTCGCTGTTTTAATTTGTTCACTTGAAAGATCAAGCCCCCATAATTCCTCTGCTCCATGTTCCGCCATATATTGCAACGAATGCCCACTTCCACATCCAATATCAAGAACTTTTTTATTTCTGATTGAATCGAACAAATGAATCTCATCTTCAGACGCTGTATACGGGCCGTATTTAGGTAAACAATCCACTTGAAAGAAATAAGGTGCAACTGTATCCCAACACTTTTTATTTAAAGCTAACATTTGTGTATCTTCCATATCCTACATTCCTCCATCCAATTTTCTTCCCCTACTATAAATTACACATTATAGCCTGATCTTCCTTTTCTCTTTGCCCGGTAATTTTTCACTTTCGCGATCGTTCCGCACGCTCTTCCTCCTTCTTCTCCAGCATACATACCACACCATCTTTTGCTTCCATTTCGCGAATGATCATAAAATACCCAGCGACAATCTGGACATGCTTTTAACCTTCCCCACAAATTTCCTTGAATTGACATTAACACAATGCTTAATACTTTTGTATATACATTCTCTTCGTGCACAGGCCCATATGTAATACCTTTCATATCTTCCTTTACATGTACATGAAATGGGTATTTCACTAACCAATTTTGCAACGATCCTTCGCCTTCAATTGCCACCCGAATATCTTCTCGAAAACTTTTTAATTCCTCTATCGTATGAAATGGAACCTTTTTATGAAAATATTTTTTCATAAAAAGGTTTATATCCTCTTCTGTTTGTAGCAAATCAATTGGCTCTCTCGTATCGTTTGGTATTCTCCATGTATTTAAAAATTCCCGAATATATTCTAGTTCATTTGGTGCATTTTGATTCAATTCCATCCACCTTCTTCTCAAAATTTACTTTTTTCTGACTTTATGTATAATTATAATATAAAATAGTTAACCATCAAATAATTTTACTGGTTACATAATTAGGAGGAGTTCTATGAAAAGTCTCTCAATACCGATACGTTTCATGCTTATTTCTTCATTTTTTATGTCTTTTGGGTATTTTGCAGTATACGCATTTTTAGCTATTTATCTATTAACCTTTCTCCATTTTTCAGCTGTTCAAGTAGGAACAGTGTTGACGGTTATGACAATCACATCACGAGTTATCCCATTATTTTCAGGATTAATTGCTGAGAAAATCGGCTATATCATTATGATGATAGCCGGATTATTTTTAAGAGGAATCGGATTTATCGCTTTAGGAATATGCTCTGATTTCCATACAATTTCTATTTCTTCTGCACTTATCGGTTTTGGAACTGCATTTTACGAACCTGCTGCTCGCGCCATATTCGGGTCACAACCAGCTCATATGAGAAAAAATTTATTTACATATTTAAACCTTAGTTTTAATTGCGGTGCAATAATCGGACCAATTGCAGGAGGTTTTTTACTCTTACTCGATCCAATCTATGCTTTCTCCCTAACAGGATCTCTTATGCTGTTATTCGCTTTTATCTTTTACTTACTTAAAAATCACTTCCAAGTCACTACTGAAAACACGTCTATTACATTAGGAATACAGGCCATCTTACAAAACAAGTCTTTCCTTCTGTTTTCATTTATCATGATTTTCTTCTATATTATGTTTACTCAGCTTACTGTCGCACTTCCACTTCATATGAAAAACATTAGTAATAGCAACCAACTCGCTACATTAGTTATTACGATAAATGCAATAACAGGCGTCATATTTATGGTGCTATTCCGAAAACTATTTCACAAATACAACACACTTTCGATTATTAAATACGGTGTTTTATTAATGAGTATTTCCTTTTTACTCATTCCTTTATTTCAACACCCATATTGGCTATTTATTTGTGTAATTTTATTTACAATCGGTGAAACACTCGTATTACCTAACGCTGATATCGCTATTGCAAATTACAGTAGCGAATCATATACAGCTACTTACTTCGGATTTTATCAACTATCACTCGCATTTGGTTTTATCATCGGTAATTATACCGGTACATCTTTTACATCCAACTTAAACGGAATGTATACACCATGGCTTATTTTCGGTGGAATAGGACTTATTGGTTTTATTTCCCTACATATTTTAAATGTTAAAAAAGGATTACCTAAGGAGGATATATACCTATGTAATGATACGAAACACCTTTAACAAATTACAATTGAGATGGTACCTTTAGACAACCGACCTATAATAAAAAGATGATTATGTCTTTTACAACCAAATAAATAGCAAGCCCCTATATAATCAGTTTCAAATTCTAATCCTGGAACGTATCCAGATTTGATACGTTCTATCATTTTTTTATAACAATCATTCTCTTCTATATATTCCTCAATTAACTCTTTCTTATCGTTTTCTGTCCAGTTTTCTTCTACTTCTTCATTCTGAACATCTTCTATTTCTGCTGTTTTCGCTTCGATAGACTCCCGTATAACTTCATTTATACGGGAGAAATTATTAACTTTATATAGAGCATAAACAAATCTACCAATCCAATTGGGGCTTTTCCAATATTCTTTGTATCCCTTTTCGAACCATTCAATTGCTTCTTTATAGCAATTCAACTCAACATATAAATCTGCTACATTAATTTCCCCTAAAAAATTATCAGATTCCCTGTTAAAAGCATCTAACTTCTCTTTCGCTTCTGTCGTTCGTTCTAAATCAATTAAACATTTTACATAGTTATACATTATATAGTCCGAATCCCCTGCAACTCGTAAGAAAAATTCCGAAGCTTTTTCCAGCTCTCCAAGATTATAATGTGCTACAGCTACATTGTGATATGCTTCATCCGATGGTTGAATCGAAATAGATTTTTGTAATACTGCTTTCGCTTCTGCCCACTTTTTTGTTTCATATAAATTTCCCCTAAGATGTTATAGGGAAAGTATGAGGAAGGATTCAACTTAACAACTTCTCTTATTAATTCAAGAGCTTTATCATCATTCTCTTCCTCATAAAAATACATCCAAGCAAGATTATTGAGAGATTGTACATCTCTAGATTCATGTACTGCTTGTTGAAACAGTTCCATTGCTTCCTCATATTTATTTTGTTCAAACATTTCAATTGCCTTCTCGTTAATGTTCAAATAACTACCTCCGAAGTGAATGAATTCATCTATTCTTTATCATTATTTTAAAATGTAAAAATTGTAATTTCCATAAAAAATTTCTTTATCCTGTCTACATTTCGCTTGAAACAGAAGCTAAAACACACGAATTCACAACAATAAGTATACATTTCAATCTCCCTTAAATTGGATATGCAGCCTGTTTTAATTTACATATTATGGTATAATTAAAAAGAGTACTAGCTAAACATTTAAGCTCCACACTAGCAGTCTAACAATGCCAAAATCAAAAATCACATAGAATTGGGGGATATTATGAAACAGAAATTAATTGTTCTTCTATTCATTGGAATCATATTATCAGGATGTTCCACTATAGCAGAAAATTCTTTAGAAACCAGGAGTGGCAATATGGAATTATTAACACCAACGATTATTACAAAAGATAACGAATTAGAAATTAAGACCGAGGGCATTGATGAAAATAAAGTGACTTTTATTTATGTTGCCAATAAAAAAGTATTGGAACAAAAAATTAATAATGGCGAATCTTACAAACTTAACATTAAAGATATCGAGCACGCACATAGGACAGATTACAAACCAAGAGTTCAACTTTTGCAAACGAAAGATGATAATAATGATGGAGAAATAGTAACCTTCAAACAAGTGAGATATACAGTTAAAAACTAATTTGAAAGTTGTTTCATTATAAATGTAACGAACGAAAATATAATTTCAACAGTGGGTAAATGTAAGGGGTGCTAACATGAAAAAACGATGGATTTCTTGGTGGATTGGTAACATATTTTGGATTATCGTTTTTGGAATCTGGGCAGCTATTATTTGGCTACGAGATGTTGATGGTGCTGGTGTTACTCAAACACCTGAGCTTAAATTAGTGGCATTTATCGTTTTATTAATTGCTTTTATATTACCGATACTTATTCAAGTTGTATGGTTAATTGTTAATCTGAGAAAAGGTAGAAAAAAATAACGCATAAAAAAGAGAGGAACCTTTTTCAAACTAGATTCCTCTCTTTTTTATATGGGGATTATGCCATTCTTGTTAAGCTGCACTATTCCCTTTTCTTTACGATGCATGATCATCTTTCTTCTTCAACAACGCTCTCTTCTTCATCGCCTTCGTTAAATATCCGCCTTTAAATGAACGGATTTCATAAGAAGACATAAATGCTTTTGGTGCAATTTCATTAATAATTTCTAAAAGCTCTTTCTCTCTAGAACGCTTAGCAACGATATCTAACCGATAACGTATAGAATTAATACCTTCACCTTCAAATACTGTAACACCAAATCCAGAGTGCCGTAATTCATCTACTAATTCATTACAACGGTCTAGTAAACTAACTTGATACGTAATATAACCAATTGCTAATTTATTCTCTATATAACCGCCTAATAATAGTCCTGTACTAAAGCCAATGACATAGGCAATGATGTTCATCCAATTTGATAAATCTTGAAACACAATACCTAAACTGACAATGTAAATAGCTCCTTCTAACAATCCAACACCAGCAGCGGATCTTGTTTGATTCTTTACAAGCAAAATCGTACGGATCGTTAAAATGGGAACGTAAATAATTTGAAGCACAAAAATAAGTAGCGCTTGTAACATTGGTATCCACCTCTTTCACGAATTCTTTTGTCATGATAACATACTTAAGCTTTAGAAATCGATGGGTTTTTAAATTTTCTCGAATTTTTTTCCACACTATTGAAAAACCTAAAAAAGAAGCGTATTATATTTGGTCGTAAATTCAATTGTCATTATTAAATCGCTCATAGTATATTAACTATTGCGCCATTTATTCTCAAACACAAAAAAGGAACCCGGTCAGGTTCCTCTCATTATAACTCTATGTTTTTCGAAGCTTGTTCTCTTTGCTTCTCTTCTTCTTTTACTAACTGCATATTTGCATAGGCTAAATTCGCAATCATTAAAAAGTGACCACCTAAAATACCCGTACCAAATGCCCACATTTCCATTTCATGCTCAATTTCATACATAATGATAGCCCCTAATATCGCGGCTGCAAATCGGTTTAAGACTCCTAATCCAGGAGCCTTTTCTTTCATTACAATACTTCTTCCTAGTTTCTCCACTCTACGAGCTAATAACCAAAGGCAATATGCGCTAACTGCTAAACCAATACCGAACCCTGTCACTTGTTTTCCAAATGGAGTAATCGCCCACATTAGTAGTAAACCACTAAAGATTGTATACAATTGTAATCGATATACACGTAAGGCTACTTGAATCAAAATATCCGCTCCTAATTTCACATTTTATTATGTGTCAGAAGAAAAGCAGCAACTTACACAGTTGCTGCTTTCTCTTGTTCTTGTTCCATTTTTTGAATTTCAACACGTTTAATTTGATAAGCATCTTTTTCTAACACTTTAAATTCATAACCTTCTGCTTCAACGTATTGTCCTTCTTCAATTTCATGATTTTGCATCATAATCCATCCACCGATTGTATCCACATCGTCTTCTTCAATGTGTAATCCAAACAAATCTTTTACTTCTGAGATAAGCACTTTTCCATCAACAATTTTATGATACTCGTTCACATGTTGAATTGGTGGTGCTTCATCTTCATCATATTCATCACGAATTTCGCCGACGATTTCCTCCAATATATCTTCAAGCGTTACAATTCCAGCTGTTCCTCCGTACTCATCATATAAAACAGCCATTGGAATTCGCTTTTTCTGCATTTGCAGTAATAAATCATGAATTGGAGTAGTTTCCATAACTTCAATAATCGGACGCATATACGTGCGAATCGATGATAAATCTTCTTTATCGTTGTTCATATATCGAATAAAGAAATCTTTTACATTGACCATACCGATAATATCATCTTTATCTTCTCCAAAAATCGGATAACGTGTGTATCGTTCATTTTGGATTACTTTCATGTGTTCTTCTACTGAATCTTCAAGATAGAAACCAACGATTTCCGTACGCGGTACCATGATTTCTTTCGCAATGCGATTATCAAATTCAAAGATATTATTTACATACTTGTATTCAGCTTGATTAATTTCTCCACTTTCATAGCTCTCTGAAAGAATAAGACGTAACTCTTCTTCTGTATGAGCTACTTCATGTTCAGAAGCTGGCTTCAAACCGAATAAACCAGTTACAACACGAGCAGAACCATTCAATACCCAAATAAACGGATACATAGCTTTATAGAATATCATTAACGGACCTGCTAATAACAATGTCACTTTTTCAGCTTTTTGAATTGCCATCGTTTTCGGAGCTAATTCCCCGACTACAACGTGCAAGTACGTCATCGTCATAAATGCAAGACCAAATGTTAATACTGATGAGATAGAAGGATTTAAATTCCATTTCTCAAATAATGGGTGTAATAATTTTTCTATCGTCGGTTCACCTAACCAACCAAGTCCCATCGCTGTAACTGTAATACCTAATTGACAAGCAGATAAATATTCGTCTAAATTTGTTGTTACTTTTTTCGCTGCTAATGCGCCGCGTTTCCCTTCCGCAACAAGCTGATCAATGCGACTTGAACGTATTTTTACAATCGCAAACTCTGCTGCTACGAAAAATCCAGTAAATGCGATTAAAACCGCAACCATGAATAAATTAAATATTTCCAATGAATCCCCTTAGTTAAAAAACTAAGGTGTCCACCTCCTGTATACTATAATGTTTTCTTATTTGTTCGTTAGAAAACATAGCCCGATACAAAAATTAAAGAGGTCGGATTTCACTTATTCTATAATAATAGAGCAAGTGTCTGTATTAAAGCTGTCGTTTGACCTGATAAAGATTTCGATATTTTTTCACGTTGTGAATCAGTCAATTCATCTAAAAGAGGCTTTAACTCCGTTAGTTCTGCTTCTAATCTATGAATATGGTCTGTCACATCATTCACATGTTTCGAAACGTGTTCATTGATACCGAGCAGCTTTTTCTTCTCCTCGATTCTCTCTTTAATCTCACAAAGCGGCATATGCATTTCTTTGCACTTCTCAATAAATTGTAATGTCTCAAATGCTGTTTCGTCGTAATAGCGATAATTAGATTGAGATCGCTCCGCTTTTAAGATACCTAGATTCGTATAATAATCAATCGTTCGTTTCGACACGTGAGCCATGAGAGCCAACTGTCCGATTCGATACACCTTCCCAACGATCTTCCCCCCTTGTTTATATTACTCCCATCATACAATACATAAACTGTACAGTCAAACGTGATGGTTTCTTATTCACAATTTATACAAAATTTTACGTCGCATCTTATGTTATCCATACACATATAATCTATTAAATTAACTATATAATAAAATCATTAGATTCATTAAGCCACCACTACCAAAATATAGCCAGTGAATAGCCCGTTCCTTTCAACCTTTCTTATTTAAGAACATATCATAATAGTATCGATATAAAATTCTTATTTATTCTATAGGAGGAGATTGAAATTACCACGACTATTATTTCTCATTTTTATAACGAAGAATATTTGCTTCCTTGGTGGCTTATGCACCATACAAAAATATTCGATCACGGTATATTAATTAATAGAGGCTCCACTGATCGTTCCGTTGAGATTTGTAAATTATTCGCACCCCATTGGGAAGTACGAAATTCAAGATTTATTGAGTTTGATCCAACAAATACTGACATTGAAGTGATGGGAATTGAAAGAGAAGTTTCAGGTTGGAAAATCGTTTTAAATACTACGGAATTCTTTTGTTGTAATAATGCAGAAGAGTTTTTCTCATCCCTTCATACACTAGGGCAAAATATGTATGCAATTAGAATGATTTTAATGATTGATAGCCATACTTACAATTATTCAAAGCCAAGATATTCTATCCCCTTAGTGGAACAACGACACCACGGTGTCTTCCCTTATAACCCAAAACTCGGATGTGCCTGGAGATTTATTCACAATCACCTAGATGGAGCATATTTACCCGGTAGACATTATTCGCGGCACGGGAATATAGTTTATAACTATCCTTCATTTATTTTAAAATTTTATTTTAGCCCTTGGAATGAACAGTCAAAGGCAAGAAAATTACAAATCACACCTACCCTTTCCAAAATGGGTGTTCAAATGGGGCTCCAAACACATTATGGACAATCTCCCGAAGAACTTGAAACCCGTTTTTTAGAGCTTAATAACGTAACACAAGATCTCCGTAATAATCCTGAATATCAAGAATTATTTCCAAAGTTCAAACCTTAATATTATACGTACCGGCATTCTCACACATACTTTTTTCCTTCTTGATCAAAAACAATACCATTCGCATAAAATATGAATACTGTATATACTATAACTTTTTTAATTTAGGAGGACAAAATGAAAGCTGTTATTCTTGCTGGTGGGTACGGGACAAGGATTGGGGAAGAAACTCATTTAAAACCAAAACCTATGATTGAAATTGGAACAAAACCTATTCTATGGCACATTATGAGTTTGTTTAGTCATTACGGAATTACTGAATTTATTATTTGCTTAGGCTATAAAGGATATGCAATTAAAGAGTTCTTTTTAAATTACAACTTACACATGTCAGATTTCACAATACATTTAAGCGATAATACAATTACTAACCATTCTCATCGTATTGAACCTTGGAAAGTTACACTAATTGATACCGGTCTAAATACTGAAACGGGTGGACGGGTTAAAAAAATACAAAATTACGTCGGGGACGAACCTTTTTGCCTTACTTATGGTGATGGATTAAGTAATGTAAATATAAAGGAACTAATTGCATTTCATAAAAATCACGAAAAAATAGCTACTGTTACTGCCGTACAGCCTCCAGGAAGATTTGGATCTCTCGTTTTAGATAAACAATCTGTCACATCCTTTCAAGAGAAGCCACTAGGTGATGGTGGTTGGGTGAATGGTGGTTTTTTTGTTTTAAATCCTGATATTTTCAATTATATTAGCGGGGATAAATCTATTTTTGAAACAGAAACTTTAGTGCAGTTAGTAAATAAAAATGAATTAGCAGCCTTTCAACATACTGGTTTTTGGCATCCGATGGATACATTGCGCGATAAAAATAAATTAGTCGAGCTATGGGAAAATAATAAAGCTCCGTGGAAGGTTTGGTAATATGGCTTCATCATCTTTTTGGAATAAGAAAAAAGTATTTATTACGGGACATACTGGCTTTAAAGGTTCATGGCTCACCCTTTTTTTAACTTCTTTAGGTGCAGAGGTCATCGGCTACTCTTTTCAGCTTCCATCCTTCCCTAACCTTTTTGAACAAGGTAACGTGGCAAAAGAGTGTACGACAATTAAAGGCGATATTACAGATTACGATTCTTTATTCCATGCCCTGAAACAACATACTCCTGACATACTATTTCATTTAGCAGCCCAACCAATCGTCACCACTTCATATAAAAATCCTATCGAAACATTTAAAACGAATGTTTTAGGTACTGTTCACGTATTAGAAGCGGCAAAACATATAGAAAGTATACGCTGCATCATTAATGTTACAAGCGATAAATGTTATGAAAATGATGGGAGCGGTAACCGGGCATTCGTGGAAAGCGACCGACTTGGAGGGTTTGATCCTTATAGTGCTAGTAAAGCTTGTGCTGAACTAGTTGCAACGTCATATCAAAAATCATTCTTCCGCACTAACACTCAGAAAATTGCCTCAGTCAGAGCAGGTAACGTCATCGGCGGCGGTGATTGGGCAGAAGACAGATTATTCCCAGATATCATTCGAGCGTATTTACAAAATGATACGTTAAATATTAGAAACAAAAACGCTATTCGCCCGTGGCAACACGTATTAGATCCTTTACATGGCTATATCCTTTTAGCTGAAAAACTTTGGGAAAATACCGAATATGCAGAAGCTTGGAATTTCGGCCCGATGAATGAACCTAACAGAACGGTTCATGATGTCATTCAATCTATAATGAAATTATGGAATAAACCACTAACAATCCTTTCTCCTCTTACAAATACTCCTTATGAATCACCTACTTTAACACTCGATAGTACAAAAGCAGTAAATAAACTCAGTTGGACTCCTAAGTTATCAACAGATCATTCTATCGCTTGGGCTGTTGATTGGTACAAAAAATATGCATCTGGTCAAAATATGGAATCTTTCACGCGACAACAAATCGATGCATTCAAAAATTTATAAGGGGGCTATAAAATGGAACAGAAAAAATGCCGTTTTTGCCACTCATTACTAACAAATACTTTTTTAGATTTAGGAGTTTCCCCTCTCGCTAACTCATTTGTAGCTCCTGAAAACTCATATAAAATGGAACCATTTTATCCGCTGCACACATTTGTTTGTAACTCTTGTTTGCTTGTACAATTAGATGAATTTGAATCTCCGCACAATATTTTTCATGACTATTTATACTTCAGTTCTTACTCATCAAGCTGGCTACTACATGCTAAGCAATACGTAGAAATGGCAATTAAGCGTTTTAACTTAACAAACCATTCAAAAGTGATTGAAATTGCGAGTAACGACGGGTATTTATTACAATACTTTCAAAAAGAACATATCGAAACGTTAGGAATTGAACCAGCAAAAAATGTAGCAGAAATCGCTATCCAAAAAGGAATCCCTACTGAAGTGAATTTTTTCAGCAACGACTTAGCAAAAAAATTACCACAAGCCGATTTAATCATCGCAAATAACGTATTAGCACACGTTCCGAACTTGCATGATTTTGTCGCCGGTTTAAAAACGTTATTAAAACAAGATGGCACGATAACAATTGAATTCCCGCACTTATTAAATCTCATATCATTTAAACAGTTTGATACGATCTACCATGAGCATTTCTCCTATTTCTCACTTATAAGTCTTCAAAAAGTTTTAGCTCATCATCATTTACAAATTGTTGATGTAGAAGAGCTTTCAACGCACGGTGGTTCATTGCGTATTTTTATAAACCATCATAGTGACTCATCCACTATCCATTCCAATGTTACAAACTTAATCCAAAAAGAAGTAGATCACGGGCTAGATACATTAGATTGCTATCTCCTTTTTTCTAAACAAGTGGAGCAATTGAAAATAGATATTTTGAAATTTTTTATCGAAGCAAAAACTTTAAACAAACAGGTTATCGGCTACGGAGCTCCCGCTAAAGGAAACACCCTTTTAAATTATTGTGGAATCGGAAAAGAATTCCTAGCTTATACGGTAGACAAAAATCCCCATAAACAAGATCTCCTTTTACCAGGAACTCGTATCCCTGTAAAATCTCCAGAAGAAATTCAGCACACTAAACCTGATTATATTCTCATATTACCTTGGAATTTAAAGGAGGAAATTATGAAAGAATGCTCCTTCATCCATGAATGGGGCGGCAAATTTTTAGTGACGATTCCAGAAGTTGGGGTAATTGAGCCATGAAAAAAATCCTTATAACAGGCGGTAGTGGATGGATAGGTAAGTATGTTGTACATTCACTTATAGAAAAGGGCTATGAAGTGCACGCCACTTATAATAAAAATAAGCCTTCTCACCTTTCCTGCCATTGGCATAAAGTAAACTTGCTTCGCGATGAAGAAGTAAAGAAACTCATTTACGAAATTAAGCCTACTTATCTTGTTCATTTAGCTTGGGAAGCAGTGCCACCCAAATGCTATGTATCCATCAATAATTATTATTGGCTCCAGTCCAGTATTTCTTTAATTCAACACTTCACAACATGTGGTGGAAAACGAGTCGTTGTAGCAGGTACAGGTGCAGAGTATGAATGGTTTAACGGTGTATTATTTGAAGATTCTCCGCTTCTTTCCTATAAAACACCTTATTCATTATGTAAAAATGCATTACATTCCTGGTTACAATCGTACGCAAAACAAACCGGCCTCAGCATGAGCTGGGGCCGAATTTTTCATATGTATGGTCCTTATGAACATGGCAATCGTCTCATTTCTAATATTATCACTTCATTATTAAAAAACGAGGAAGTACTATGTACACATGGAAATCAATCTCGAGATTTTCTCCATGTGAGTGATGTCGCTGATGCTCTTGTTACCTTATTACAGTGTAACGTTACAGGTACGATAAATATCGCTTCTGGTCACTCTGTACAAATTAAAGAATTAGCTTCTATCATTACCAAAAAGATAGGAAAAGAAAATCTAATTAAACTAGGTGTTATCCCTTTTCCTAAAGATGAACCTTTATTTGTCGGTGTTAATGTGGAACGTTTAAAAACTGAAGTAAAATGGGTACCAAGATACAATCTAAACGAAGGAATTGAGGAAACTATTTTCTGGTGGGAATCATTTATAAAAAAGCATAACGATACGCAGCACTAAAACGTAAATCCTTCGTCCCTCTCGCTAATTCCCTATACCATTCTTCCAATCTTTCAGGTGTAATAATGTGATGTGTCCCCATTCCTGCATGCTTACTACCTTCAGAAAGAGTCGGACCAATTTGTAATTTTCTCTTCCTCATCTCATCATTCCACGGACTAAATCCAAGCCATGCAATACAAGCAAGAGGTGGGTAATTCATAAATTCATGTGCAGTTAAATGTCTTCCAACTGTGTAGCTTCCATGTTCATTATTATGAATGAACCTACCTCTTCTCCATAATCTCCAATCTTCTGGTAAGTAACCATGAAATCGCTGTTTCATTAAAGGCATATCATACTTAAGTTCTGGATAACTATAGTCAGGATTATCGACCATGATAAGCCCTTCCAGCCAGTACATCTTTCCTCCCATTTCATTAAGTGATTTCCAAAATTGTTTTTTATCTTGAACACAAAGAAACTCCGTCGTATTTAAAATCATTTTCCAACCTTCTAATTCTTGTTCTACATGCATTACTTCACGGTCAGTTGCTAACGCATCAAATTCTGGATGTGCAGAATCTCGCACTTCCCAATGCGGTGCGAATTTTTTGCAAATTTCGACTGAACGATCTGTAGAACCTTTATTAATTAAAATACCATGATCAAACAGTTTCGTATGATGCATAAGCCACCACGGTAATAAATATTCTTCATTGTAAAAATGAGAAATAACGGTTGTAGTTATAATAATCTCCTCCTCTTTCTCTATTAATCTACTTTTTCATCCTACTCTTAATATACTTATCAGTTATGCAATTGGTTTCTTTTATTTTAAAAATATGTTTTTCTACCATATACTATGCTTTCTTCGACAACCACCATTTTCTAAAGAATCAACTCCGTACAATTAACATCCCAATAAACTGAAAATTAAGTTATAATATCATTATAAAATTATGAAGGAGGAATGCGCTCATGTACTACAACACTTCATTCGAAAACGATCAACCTGTAGACCGTCTATAATCTAAGACGGGCATTCATATAACAAGTGCACTATGCCTCGTCTTAGGGAATAAATCATAACCCTAAAAATAGACGGAGGTAATTCAAATGAAACAAACAATTTTAGGAGCTATATGTTTATCTCTAGCAGCAAGTATTTGGGGCGGTATGTACGTCGTTAGTAAATACGTACTCGACTTTATCCCGCCACTTACACTCGTTTGGCTACGTTTTATTATCGCTTTTGTTGTTTTATATGTGATTTTGAAAATAACTGAAAAAAAGCAAAAGAAAAAAATAACCATCCACAAAAAAGATTGGCTATCATTTGCTTGGATTGGATTCATCGGGTATTTCATTTCGATCACATGTCAATTTATCGGAACGAAATTATCCGATGCTCATACAGGCTCCTTAGTGACATCAGCTACCCCTGCATTTATGGTTATATTTGCAGCGCTCATTTTAAAAGAGAAACTAACTACTCGTAGACTTTTATCAACTATAATAGCGACAATCGGTGTCATTATCGTTATCGGATGGGATATTGAAATCGGCTCCTATTTTATCGGTACAATCATTTTAGTTGGAGCCGCTATTACGTGGGCTTTACTGTCCATTTATGTAAAAATCGCTTCAGCTCGATTTTCATCTTTAGTTATTACAACGTACGCAATATTTTTTTCACTCTTTTTCATTACACCTTTTATGATATGGGAATTCCAATCAAGTCCTATTGAACATATGAACATGTGCGTATTATTAGGCGTACTCTATTTAGGAATCGTCTCAACCGCAGGTGCATTTTTCCTTTGGAATAAAGGGTTAGAATTAATGGATGCTAGCATCGGTTCCTTATTTTTCTTCTTCCAACCGATCGTTGGTTCAATACTTGGCTGGCTTTTATTAAATGAGACATTAAGCAGTAACTTTTTCATTGGTGGTATCCTTATTATATGTAGCGTTATAATTACGACTTTTGAAAAGAGAACGTAGTATAAAAAAACAGGCAGAGACTTAGTCTCTGCCTGTTCGCATAATTGGCTCTTGGTCGTGAAAACCAATACAAATTGGTATATTACTTTGTAATCCACCACATGCACTTATAAAACTACACACTGTTCTTGCAATTAAATATAAAGTAATACCTACAGACTTTTTATCTGAATCAAAGCCATTTTCACCATAAATATCAGCTAACTCTCCTAAAGATGGTCCTTCTATTTCATCCGTCCAATCACTTGACCAATCTTCATCTTCTTCTTCAAGAAACATGTAATCGTCACAAATATAGAACTGACTATCCCACTCATTATCAAGATCATACTCAAAATAAATCGCCTTTGCTTCTTCACTTTCAGCAATTTCTAACGCTTCTTTCAAACCTATTCTCATACTTTCCTTGTATGAATCTAATGGAATCCATTTAATTCGCTCCGCATGCTTACTTGATGCTAGTGTGCTACAAATATCATAATACTTCGATTCAATTTGAGATACTGATAACGAAAATACATCCTCTTGCATTTCCTCTAAATGCTGAAAAACATCCAAACTATTTCACTCCATACTCTTTACGCAGGCCAATGCGCTGGACGAGACAACACTTTCGGTAATTTCGTATGTTTGTCCCCTTTCGCCGCGTTAATTTGAACTTGTGTAAGAAAAATACTATTTGTAAAATCCGTCCCGCGAATATCTGCATCTCGCAAATCTGCTCCGATGAGATCTGCTCCTCTTAAATCTGCACCGTTTAAGTTAGCCGCAATTAAGTAAGCTCCTCTTAAATTCGCCCCTTGCAAATTTTTCTTTTTCAGATTTGCTCCCATAAGGTCTGCTCCGCGGTGACTAATTCGTTTCTTACGCGTGACATTCATTTCCTTCCAAACTAGCTCACTCGTTTCTAAAAGTAAAACATTTACTTCTGCACGGTGTAACGGGATATTTACTTTCATTAACTCGTCCGCAGTTAAATTCGAAAGGCGCTCTGTCTCTTCAATTGCTTTACTTAGTTCTTTATGAATTGATTGTGTCCCATTTAAATGAAGAGCCTCAGTCAAATACCACAGCATTTCATGAAGCTGATGCATAACTGGAAAAGCATCATACATTTTTCTCGCATGCTTAGCATCTTTCCGCCAATCAATCCCGTTAAATGTAACTTGAGAAATCTTCTGTCCAGCGCCAAAACATTCAAATACTGTACAACCTTTATAACCTTTTCCTCTGAGATCTTTATGTATGCTACATTTATAATCTGACTGTAAATTAGAACATGGCTTCCCACCATCTTTATTCACCGCAAAATCTACCGATGCTGCGAACGGTAACGCCACGCAACATAAACCGAAGCATTTTTCGCAGTTTGCTTTTAAATGATCGTTATGATTAGTCAAAATATATACCCCCTGTTGTCTTTTGACTATTTCATAATATTCCAACTGCACTAAATAATCAATTTTAAAATAAAATAGCATCTTTCATTTCAATTCATAACTTTATCCTGCAATTTCCTTTCAATTGAAAAAGACAGTTTCTATCAAATGAATTATAATTAAATTACAAATATTCAAATTAAAAGGAGACTTACTATGGCACTCGAAATGAAAACAAACTGTCAAATTTGCGATCATTCCCTTCAGCCCGATTCTGAAGCATACATATGCGTGTATGAATGTACATTTTGTGCACCATGTACAGAGGAAAGACAAAACGTTTGCCCGAATTGTGGCGGCGAGTTAGTACGTAGACCGAAAAAGAAATAATAAAAAGCAAAGCGATATCGCTTTGCTTTTTATTATTTTCTGGGTATCTGAAATTATATCAACGATTTTTTAATATATCGACTTACTGGTAAACAACGAGATTTCTACATGAATTGAGTTTCAATCCCTCTCATAAGTTACACATTTAAAAATTTAACACACACAGGCTCTGGTACAACAACATCAGGTTGTAAAAGTGTTAACTTTCCTGTAGATTCATTTCTTGAAAATAGTACAAGATTATGTGACTTTTCATTTGTCACAACAAGGAACTTTTCAGTAGGATCTAATACAAAGTCCCTCGGCCAATTTCCTTCTGTAGATGTATGTTCAACAAATGTAAGCTGACCTGAATTTTGATCCACGCTGAAAACAGCGATACTATTATGACCACGATTACCTGCATATACAAACCGGCCGTCAGAAGAAATATGAATCGCACTTCCTTGACTATTCCCATCAAATTCTTCTGGAATAGTAGAAATATACTGCAACTCTGTAAAGGCCCCTTCTGACGGGTTATATGTTAACACAATAACCTCTGAACTAAGCTCAGTCATCACATACGCATACTTTCCATTCGGATGAAAAGTAATATGTCTCGGACCACTCCCTGGATTTACAGATAAACTATTCACTTCTGTTAATGTACTATCTTTTATTTCATACGTAATTAATTTATCTATCCCTAAATCAACACCCACCACATATTTTTCATCAGGAGTATATCCCGCGTAATGCGCATGTGGTTTTTCTTGCCTTTCCTTATTCGGACCTGAACCTTTATGCGTCATAATAGATGCGGCAGGATTTACAGTTCCATTTTCTTCATTTACTACGAAAGACTCAATCGTTCCTTTATGATAATTCGCTGTAACTACCGTATGATTTCCACTATCAACACTCACATGACAAGGAGAAGCACCTTCTACTACTTGTCTATTTCCCGCCTTTAGTTCTCCAGTATGACTTTCAATCGAATAAGTAGCTACTCCGCCATTTTCTCCTTCCTTAACAACAGAATAGAGATATTCATTATTTCGATTAATCGTTACATATGTAGGGTTATCCAGCTTGGCCGCAAGTGTTACATTACTAATTTTTTTCGCTTCCGTGTCTAACGTAAACTTATATATTCCTTCACTATTTTCTTTCGTGTATGTTCCAACATATCCAATAAACTCTTTGTTATCCTTCATTTTCATAACCCTCTCTCCCTATATTTTTCGTTCATCATACTACTTAAAATATTTTATGTTGAAAGAGTATCCTAGAAAATCGGAGTACCTCTTTATACGTTACCATATTTTCCTGCTAAATAGCTTTTAAACCCACTTTTTTTGATACGCTGCTATACTTTCGTATTCTTCTTCCAAGTGACGAGACAGACGAATATAGATTGGCGTTAAATCTTTATATTTCTCCACACTTTCCACGTTTGGCTCATGATAAAAATTTGCACCTACCATTTCAGAAACTACGTGTAATGTATCTACTTCGCCTAAGCTATATAAACCGAGAATCGCAGCTCCTAAGCAAGAGCTTTCGAAACTTTCCGGAACATATACGTCTTGATGAAAAATATCCGCCATCATCTGTCTCCAAAGTTCCGACCTTGCAAAACCACCTGTCGCTTGAATTTTTTTCGGTTCACCAATGAGTTCTTTTAAAGCAAGAAGAACTGTATACAAGTTATAAATGATCCCTTCTAAAACAGCGCGAATAAGATGTTCTTTTTTATGATGCAATCCAAGTCCAAAGAATGATCCTCGTGCATTGGCGTTCCATAAAGGTGCTCTTTCTCCTGCTAAATATGGATGAAATAATAAACCATCAGATCCAGGATTCACTTTTGCTGCTATTTCCGTAAGCACTTCATATGGATCTTTTCCTAAACGCTGCGCATGCTCAACTTCTAACGTACACAATTGATCACGAACCCACCTAAAAATCATACCACCGTTATTAACCGGTCCGCCAATTACCCAAAGATCCTCAGTTAACGCATAACAAAAAGTCCTACCCTTCGGATCCGTTACAGGATGATTTGTTACAACTCGCACTGCACCGCTCGTACCAATTGTAATAGCAACTACTCCAGGTTCTATTGCATTTACACCTAAATTCGATAATACCCCATCACTCGCACCTACTACAAAAGGAGTAGTAACAAGTACATTCATCTCTTTTGCGAGTTTTTCATTTATTCCTATTAAGCTGTGCGTCGTTGGAACAAGTGTAGAAAGTTTTTCATCTGAAATCCCCGCAACACGAAGAGCTTCCTCATCCCATTTTATAGATTTTAAATTGAACATCCCTGTCGCTGATGCTATAGAATAATCAATTACATATTCCTTAAATAACTTATAAAAAACATACTCTTTAATAGAAATGAATTTATAGCTTTTGGCGAACAATTCTGCCTGCTCGTTCTGAAGCCAAACTAATTTCGAAAGTGGTGACATAGGATGAATTGGTGTTCCAGTACGAAGATATATTTCATGACCATTCATATCATTTTTTATTTTCTCTGCCCAGCTTGCGCTTCTATTATCTGCCCAAGTAATACATCGCGTTAATGGATTTCCTTCTTTGTCTACAGCAATGACGCTATGCATTGCCGAGCTAAAAGAAACACAAAGAATATCAACCGGCTGTACATTACTTGATTGTATAACTTCTTTAATCGTATGTATCACTGCTTGAAAAATCTCTTCCGGATCTTGTTCTGCTATTTCCGGCGTGGGAGAATATAAAGGATATTCAATTCCATGACTTGCAATAACAGATCCATCAGTCGAAAATAGAACTGATTTTGTACTAGTTGTTCCAATATCTACACCGATCATATATTTCGAGCTCACCATGTAACCCCTTTCAAATTATTCCTATAACAAAAGAGCACTATGATTTTGATTTATACAAAAAAGACTCTCCCTTATGAGAGGTACGCGCTAACTAACTTTACTCTCATAAGGGAGGCCTTTTCATATCTATTGTGCTAATTTGAAAAAGAATCGTTTCTTTATTATATTGCCGTTTTCACATAATAAGATGCCAAACTCGAGATTAAGTTTATAGGATGAAGTTACATAGAGATTGGCCCTCTCGTGAAAAAGAAATTGGTGAAACTTTACTTCATTATAACTTAGGTGCTTTCGCCCAATCAGCAGCAAACTTTTCAATACCTTGGTCTGTCAATGGATGCATAGCAAGTTGTTCAATTACTTTATAAGGAATTGTTGCAATGTGAGCACCTGCCATCGCTACACGAGTTACATGATCCGGGTGTCTGACAGAAGCTGCAATAATTTGTGTATCTAATTGATGAACATCGAATAATTCAGCAATTTTAGCAACTAATAATACGCCATCTTCAGAAATATCATCTAAACGTCCTAAAAATGGAGAAACGTACGTTGCACCTGCTCTGGCTGCTAAAAGGGCTTGGTTCACAGTGAAAATAAGTGTAACGTTCGTTTTCACACCTTTTTCAGTAAGATAGCGACAAGCTTCTAATCCTGCTAGCGTCATCGGAAGTTTTATCGTGACGTTTTTATCACCACCGTTAATTTTAATTAATTCTTCTGCTTGAGCAATCATTTCTTCAGCTGTAACAGCATCTGGCGTTACTTCTGCCGAAACAGACTCAACTTTAGGTACTGCCTGACAAATTTCTGCGATACGGTCTTCAAACTTAACGCCCTCTTTTGCTACTAAAGAAGGATTCGTTGTAACACCAGCTAAAACTCCAAGTTTATATGCTTTTTTTATGTCCTCAAGATTTGCAGTATCAATAAAAAACTTCATGATCCATTCCCTCCATTTTTTAAACGTTAACGAGTTAAATTTTTAAGATGTTTATTTCTTTTCTACTGCATGTCCGCCAAATTCATTGCGCAGAGCTGCTACAACTTTTCCTGTAAATGTATCATTGTCTAATGAGCGGTAGCGCATTAATAGAGACATTGCGATAACAGGCGTTGCTGTTTGAAGGTCTAATGCTGTTTCTACTGTCCATTTCCCTTCACCAGAAGAATGCATAACACCCTTAATTTCATCTAGTTTTGCATCTTTAGAAAATGCATTTTCAGTTAATTCCATTAACCAAGAGCGAATCACTGAACCGTTGTTCCATACTCTTGATACTTTTTCATAATCGTAATCAAATTCACTTTTCTCTAAAATCTCAAATCCTTCACCAATAGCAGCCATCATACCGTATTCAATTCCGTTATGAACCATTTTTAAGAAGTGACCACTACCAGCTTTTCCAGCATATAAGTATCCATTTTCTACAGCTGTATCACGGAAGACAGGTTCAACGATGTCCCAAGCTTCTTGATCTCCTCCGATCATGTAACAAGCACCATTACGAGCGCCTTCCATTCCGCCAGAAGTTCCTGCATCCATAAAGTGAATGCCATCTTTCTTTAGTTGCTCGTATCGGCGAATAGACTCTTTATAATGTGAATTACCAGCTTCAATTAAAATATCTCCTTTTGAAAGCAATGGTGTAACCTCTTCAATAACAGAATCAACAACAGCGTGCGGAACCATAACCCAAAGAATTCTTGGTGATTGTAATGACTGAACAAGTTCATTTAAGCTAGATACACCTATAGCTCCGTACTCTTTCATTTCTTCTACTGCACTTGAATTTAAATCAAATGCTACTACTTCATGTTTATGATCTATTAAATTTTTCCCTAAGTTTAATCCCATTTTACCTAAACCAATTAATCCTACTTGCATAATATAATTCCTCCTCAAATCATCTTTTATTAAAAATCCATATCACTACAATCTGGAATGCCTTTCAGCACTAATAAGTTAGTATGTACAGAAAGGTATTCACAGTCATAGCTTACGAATTCAATACATTTTTTGTAATTTGAACAACATTTTCTGTCGTAAATCCAAATAGATTCATGACTTCAGCTCCAGTTCCTGAAGCTCCAAATGTTTCAATCGATAATATTTTTCCTTCTTGTCCTACATAACGCTCCCATCCAAGAGATACACCCATCTCAAGAGATACTCGCTTCGTTACAGAAGACGGAAGAACTGATTCTTTATATTCTTTCGATTGGCGATCGAATAACTCCCAGCTCGGCATTGCAACGATACGAACAGAAACTTGATCCTCTTCTAATTTTGCTTTCGCACTAGCAGCTAAGGATACTTCAGAACCTGTCGCAATTAAAATCACATCCGGCTTTTCATTCGTTTGTGTTAATACATAAGCTCCTTTAGAAATATTCTCTATGTTCGCTTTCGTTTCATTAAACACCGGTAAATTTTGACGGCTAAGTACTAAAACGACTGGACCATCCGTTTGCTGTAAAGCATAAGCCCAAGCACTCGCTGTTTCATTTGCATCTGATGGGCGGATAACTGTTAAACCAGGAATTGCCCGAAGAGCTGCCAATTGTTCAATTGGTTCATGCGTTGGACCATCTTCTCCTACAGCAATCGAATCATGTGTAAATACGTAAGTAACAGGTAACTTTTGCAATGCAGCAAGTCGAATAGATGGACGAAGATAATCATTAAATACAAAGAATGTACTCACGAACGGTTTTACTCCTCCATGAAGTGCAAGCCCATTCGCTGCCGCGCCCATTGCATGTTCACGTACACCGAAGTATATATTTCGGCCAGCATACGATTCTACCGCATACACTGCTTCACCTTTTATATCTGTCATAGTGGAATGCGAAAGATCTGCACTTCCACCGAAAATAGAAGGTATCGATTTCACATAATGATTAATAGCTTCCCCACTTGCAACACGAGTTGAAATTGTTTTTTCCATATCGAAGGATAGAATGTCTTTCGCTTCGATTAAAACCTCACCTGTAATCGCTTTTTCTAATTCATCTGCTAGCGCAGGATTCGCTTCTCTGTATAAGTTGAACTGCTCATTCCATTCGTTATCTTTTTCAATACCTTTTTGTTTCAGTTCATTAAAATGAGCTTTCACTTCTTCAGGTACAAAGAAATCTTCCTCATAATGCCAACCATACACTTGTTTTGTCGCTGTTGCCTCTTCTACTCCAAGCGGATTACCATGTGCTTTGTTTGTTCCAGCAACTTTTGGACTTCCGTAACCTATAATGGTTCTAATTTCTATAAGAGTAGGTTGGTCCGTATTGTCTTTCGCTAATTGAATAGCTTTAGTAATAGCCTCAACATCATTTCCATCTTCAACTCGTACATATTGCCAATGTGCAGATTCTACCCTTTTTTGAATATCTTCAGAAAAAGCAATGTTTAATTCACCATCAAGTGAAATTTCATTTGAATCATACAGTACAATTAACTTACCAAGTTTCATATGCCCTGCCATTGACATCGCTTCATAAGCGACACCCTCCATTAAGTCACCGTCTCCAACTAAAGCATACGTATTGTGATCGATAATAGAGTAACCATCCCTATTAAACTTCGCTGCTAAATGAGCTTCTGCCATTGCCATTCCGACAGCATTGGCAATCCCTTGTCCTAACGGGCCTGTAGTTGCTTCAACTCCAGGAGTATGACCAAACTCAGGGTGTCCTGGTGTTTTACTATTTAACTTTCTGAAGCTTTTCAAGTCATCAATTGAAACGTCATATCCAGCTAAATGAAGTAGGCTATATAATAGACTCGATCCATGTCCCGCCGATAAAACGAATCGATCACGGTTAAACCATTTTGGGTGATTAGGATTGTAATTTAAATGATTCGCCCATAATGCATAAGCCATTGGTGCTGCGCCCATCGGAAGACCTGGATGACCTGAATTTGCCGCATTAATAGCATCAATTGATAACGTACGAAGTGTATTCACTGCTAATTGATTTATATTTTGTGCCATAGTAATTGTCCCCCTAAATACTTTCATTAAAGAAAATACTTATTTTTCCGTTTTTTGATCTAACCACCATTTAAATCCACTTTCTTGTAATAGTTCATTAGACGCATCTGGACCATATGAACCCGACTCATATTCATGAAGTGGCAATAAGTTTTCCTCGAATGCTTCAAGAATTGGTTGTACCCATTCCCATGACAATTCAACTTCTCTCCAATGTGCAAAGAATGTAGCGTCTCCACTCACAGCATCATGAATGAGTCTTTCATACGCTTCAGGTACTCCCACATCCGCTTGCTCGCAAGTAAAGTTAATACGGATCGGTTCAATTTCTCCATTTTTCAATGGATTTTTACTATTTAACTGTAATGAAACGTTCTCACCTGGGCTAATTTCAATTATTAATAAGTTAGGTTCTGCATTTGGATTATTATCTTGATACTGCTGTTTTAACGTATTTTTAAATTCGATTACAATACGAGTAGACTTTTCTTTCATTCTTTTGCCTGTTCGTATATAAAATGGAACGCCTGTCCAAAATGGATTATCGATCCACAAGCGAGCAGCAACAAATGTGTCTATGTTAGAAGAAGGATTTACTCCTGGCTCCTCTTTATATGCTACAACTTGCCCGCCTTTTATCTCTCCTGCAGAGTATTGGCCGCGAACGATATGGTTCTGAACATCTTCTTTTTTCACTTTACGAAGCGTCTCCATTACCTTTCGTTTTTCCTCTCGAATTTCACATGCGTTAATCTTTTCCGGCAGATTCATAGCAGTCATCATTAATATTTGTAACATATGATTTTGAACCATATCACGAATGGCTCCTGCATGATCATAATATCCTGCTCTTTCTTCAACCCCAACTGTTTCACTCGCTGTGATTTGTACATTCGCTATATGTTCTTTATTCCAAATCGATTGGAGAACAGGATTTGCAAATTCTAATGCTTCAAGGTTTTGAATCATCGGCTTACCTAAATAATGATCAATACGGTATATCTCATCTTCTTCAAACGTTCGACTAAGCTTATCATTAAGCTCACGAGCAGATTTAAGATCGTGCCCGAACGGTTTCTCAATCATCAAACGTTTCCATCCATCCGTTTTATCGAGTCCGCTTTCCTTAATATTTAAAGCAATTGTCTCGAAAAATTCAGGTGCAACTGAAAGGTAGAACATTCTATTACCTTTTATGTTTAGTTCTTCTTCCCTTTCACGAACGACTTGTAATAATCTCTCATAGTCTTCCGGCTTACTCACATCTAATGGACAATAACGAAAATTATCTAAAAAACCTTCGAGTTCTGGAGTACCTTCTTCTCTATGACGGGAAAACGTCTCTATTGATTCTTTTATTCTTTTTTGAAAATCTATATGAGATACTTCACGTCTTCCAAGCCCAATAACGGATATTTGCTTTGGAAGCTTTTGATCACTATATAAGTTATATAGTGCGGGGTAAATTTTACGTTTCGCTAAGTCGCCTGTCGCTCCAAATAAAACAAAGGTCATTGATTCCAATTTCAGTCCCCCTCTTGTTGTATAATCCTGGTCAATATATTAGAAATGAATTGTACAGAAGCCCATGTTTTATAAAAAACAAAGAGTTATCAAATTCCAATTCTTTTTTATACCTTTCGCTTTCTAATTGTCCCCAATATTAATAGTGCCAATTCAAAGCATTTCTACCACAACTTACTTATTTATCGAACTTAACAAACTAATGTATATTCAATTACTTTTAGTAATTAAATAACCTTACGTCTAGTATATTAACTATATAAATTACTATCGTCAATAAAAATGTCTCGAAATAAAGATTCTTTATTTCGTAATAGTTTTTTTGTGTATTCCTAGTTACCATCCATTTTCAAAGATAATGATCAATACAATAAATATCAGCTTTATCAAAACTTTTAATTACCTTCGTATTTAACTCACGAGCAGATTTTACACTATGACCAAAAGGCTTTTCTAAAATGAGACGGTTCAATCCTTTTGTAGCCCACAATCCACTTTCCTTAATATTTAAAGCAATTACATCAAATACTTCTGGTATAACAGATAGGTAAAACATGCGATTTTTAGGAATGTTTAATTCTGTTTCACGCATCTTTACAAGACTCAACAAATCTTGATAGTCCTCTATATTCGCTGTATCTAATTGACAATAACGAAATGTGCTAATAAATTCTTCTACTCCTGGTTCGTCATCAGTAGATATTCTAGAAAATGTAGCAAGGGATTGTTCTACCTTTGTTTGAAATTCCACATCTGATATTACCCTTCTGCCAATACCGATAATCGAAATAGATTGCGGTATATTTTGATTACTAAATAGTTTGTATAAAGCCGGATACATTTTGCGTGTCGCTAAATCCCCTGTCGCTCCGAATAAAAGAAATGTCATTGAATCCATTACTTGTTCATTTCCATCTCTTGTAATACATTTTTATCTCCATATTGCATAAGTCCTATCGCTTTCATTCTTTATACTCCTTTACAACGCAGGGAAATGAGGTAGTACTTCTTCTCCTAGCTCATCCAATACTTCGTCAGCCGGGCGTTGACCATCAAATAGAGCAAGGAATAAATGATTCACACCAATACTTCGGTATATATCAAGTAATTCAATTAGTGCCTTACGCCCTGTACGGTAACCTAAACGTATTGGTGTAGGTCGTTCATTTGGATCTTCGGATAAGTCTAAATGCATCGGCTGTATAAATGGTTTGAATACATCTTGGTGATAATCCTCTACTAGTTCTCGCCATTGTCCAATTGCTGCTGCCTGATGTACCGGACTACGTGGGTAATACATCCATCCATCGCCATGTTCAGCGAACCATTCCATATTTTGCTGACTAAAACCTGTGATAAAGGTTGGAACGTGCTTAGACGGTTTTGGAACTAAATTCGCTCCATGCACTTCTCCTAGTGTCGACTGGATAGATGGGAAGTTTTTATACAAAATCTCTTCCAAGTAAGCAAACGCTTCTCTAAACTTTTCACCTCGTGTTTCATGACTAACACCTAACGCCTTAAAATCAGCACGTCTGTCACCGGATGAAACGCCAAGCATAATTCTTTCTGGAAATAGTTGATCCAATGTCGCAATTTCTTTCGCCACACGCAATGGATGACGAAGTGATAATACAGTTGCCGACGTTCCAAATGCGATTTTCTCTGTTTTGCTTGCTAAATACGTCAAATAAATCATCATATCGTAAATTTGACCTGTTGCAGGATCGCCAAAGTCAGGATCTTGTAGCAAAACATCTCGAAGCCATACGCCTGTAAAACCGTATTGTTCCGCTTTTTGTACTAACTCTACTTGTTTTTCCATCGTTGGAGCATGAAACTGATAATTTTCAATCGGAATGTGAACTCCTAACGTAAGTTGATCTTTTGCAAACATACGATTATATCCAAAATGATTCGCAAACTTTTCCATGTGTTTCACTCACTTTCCTTCATTCATATAAATCTATAATTTTCTTTAATTTCGGTATTTTTTTCCAGAATTCATAAACAATACTGTACACCTTGTTGCCGATGGTAATCGTATTACCCCAAACATAATCGTTATAACTTTGTGCTACGAGTGTTATTATAAATCGGTCATAACATGAATAACAGTACGTACTTTAAAGTGATGTAGGTACTTTTAAGTACCTATACTAAGTGAGTAATAATAAAGTGAAACTTTAATCAGTGGGGGTTTTGTTCATCCCACACTGATTATTAGTTGAATCAATCGGGCTTTTACAGGCAGCCCGACCCCCACATAACTTCTTTGCTTCCGCTGAATTTTGAGGTGGGGGTCTTACTGCCCGGCAAATAGCAGAATAAACGTAATTAATAAATCATGCTGTAAAAAATAACATCTATCCTTTCTTCAAAAAGCTTTACAGTTGCTTTTGCAAGTGCGTTGCATTATTTCACGTACTTTCCCCTTCTTTATATAAAATTCTCACTTGCCAAATTCAAAATATTATACTTATTTTTCGTACTTTGCTATGCTATAACCACAAACAGGAGGTATAAACAATGAAAGCACAAGTTATCCATTCTTTTGGGGATTCATCTGTATTTCAATTAGAAGAAGTTTCAAAACCGAAAACTTTACCAGGTCATGTTCTCATTCATGTAAAAGCAACTAGTGTAAATCCAATCGATACAAAAATGCGTAGTGGTGCCGTTTCATCAGTTGCTCCTGAATTTCCAGCTATATTACACGGGGATGTAGCAGGTATTGTTATAGAAGTGGGAGAAGGCGTTTCAAAATTCAAAACTGGTGATGAAGTATATGGATGTGCCGGAGGTTTTAAAGAAACTGGTGGGGCACTTGCAGAATTTATGCTTGCTGATGCACGACTGATTGCTCACAAACCTAACAATTTAACAATGGAAGAAGCAGCTGTCTTGCCATTAGTTGCAATTACAGCTTGGGAATCTTTATTTGATCGTGCAAATATTAAACCTGGTCAAAATGTTCTCATTCATGGAGCTACTGGTGGCGTGGGACACGTTGCCATTCAACTAGCTAAATGGGCAGGTGCTAAAGTTTTTACAACAGCTTCTCAGCAGAACAAAATTGAAATAGCCCATCGTCTAGGAGCCGACATAGCTATTAATTATAAAGAAGAATCTGTTCAAGAATATGTTCAAAAACATACGAATGGCAACGGATTTGAAGTTATATTTGATACGGTAGGTGGCAAAAATCTTGATCATTCTTTTGAAGCTGCTGCAATCAATGGAACTGTCGTAACAATTGCAGCTCGTTCAACCCATGACCTCTCTCCTTTACACGCAAAAGGACTTACTCTGCACGTTACTTTTATGGCGTTAAAAATATTACATACAGATAAACGTGACGCTTGCGGGGAAATTTTAACTAAACTAACTCAAATAGTAGAAGAAGGAAAACTTCGTCCATTGCTAGATTCGAAAACTTTCACGTTTGATGAAGTTGCACAAGCACATGAACACTTGGAGTCGAATAAAGCAATAGGTAAAATAGTATTGAAAAACGTTTGGTAACTATAACTCGATAATAAAAATAATGATTCATTCATGCGGTTTAGCTTATTAAGCTTAATGCATAGATTAATTGTACAAATGTTAAACAAGGCGATCAAAAATGATCGCCTTGTTCTTTTTAAAAATATAATAGTGTTTTTTGGATTTCACCAATAGCATATCCCTATCCCTAAATAAAGCGAATAACTCTACTATAACTAGACCGTATTATTACATTTGAATATTACTTATGAAATTTCACACGCTCTTCAAGCGGTTGGAATTCTTTTTCACCTGGTGCAGCTATTGGATTACCAAATGGCATTTGTGCAATTAGTTTCCAATTAGCAGGGACATTCCATTCTTGTTTTACCTCATCGTCAATTAATGGATTATAATGTTGTAAAGATGCCCCTAATCCCTCTGCTTCTAATCCTGTCCACACGACTAATTGATGCATACCTGATGCTTGGTGTGACCAAATTGGGAAGTTTTCAGCATATGCAGCAAATTTTTCTTGAAGCGATTTAACTATAGCCTCATCTTCAAAGAATAGTACTGTTCCATAACCTGCTTTAAAGGAATCCATTTTTTGTTGCGTTCCTGAAAAATCTCCATCTCCAACTACTTTTCTTAATGTTTCAGTTGTAATATCCCATAATTTATTATGAGCTTCACCAAATAATACAACTAATCGCGCAGTTTGAGAATTGAAAGCTGAAGGAGTATATTTCACAGCAAACTCCACGATTTCTTTAATTTTTTCATCTGATACTTGTACCTCTTTATTAATCCCATAGTAAGTACGTCTTTCTTGCAATGCAGTATAGAAATCTTTTGTCATAATTCAATTCCTCCTAAGTTTTAATATTCTTCAAAATGATACATCTCGAAGATAATATGCGTTTAAATGAGTCCATTTTTGAATCATTGAACTTCATAACACCCATTGTCAGTCATTCTGAATCTAAACACACTGCTTCCTTTAGTTGCCCTAAAAAAGCCTTATTACATCATTGATACAATCTAGTGATCATTCGGTACTATTTTACCCATTCTCTATTCATGTATCCTGCGTGTTTCATATTTACACAAATATGAAAATAACCTTAAATTGATGGTCAAAAAAGCCAGGTAGCATGAATAACGCATCACCTGGCTTTTTACATTTTAAATTTAAGTTCAACTAAACATTACCACTGAATAGTAGTAAAAACTATACCCGTCACTTATTTAATAATTAACATCTCATAAGGATGTTGTTCCATAAATCTATTCTCCCAAGGAATCTCTAATGATGTCCAATTTGAACCACCGTCTACTGACTGATAAACCCCTTTATTGCTAAATAGATAGAACGTTCCATCACTTGTTGCCTTTAATACTGGTATGATTGTGCCTTTAGGAGTTGGTAAACCTACATTCATTTCTGCCCAAGGCTGATCTTTTTCTTTCTTATAAATAAATGATTCACATTTTCCATTATTGTAATCATGCGCTACATGTGGATTTGAAGATGTCGCGATAATAATATTTTCTGGATCATTTGGGTTAACTGCCATTTGATATGCGTAATGATGCTTTAACCCACTACACATATAGTTCCAAGTCTTACCTCCATCATTACTCTCCGCATATTCTTGACCTGGTTCTTTCAAGAATGAATCACCTAACACCCCATATAAACGATTTGGAGCATTGCGATGCGATTTAAGAATATGAATATCTTGAGGATAGTTCCCCTCTTTTTCCTCAGTCCACGTCATACCGCCATCTACACTTTTAATTAATCCCCCAACCTCAATCGTTGTATAAATAGTTTCTGGATTATTAGCATCAATTTCAATATGTTTTACGTGGTGCGTATATGTTCTTTGAGGAAAGAACCATGATGAATACGATGGCATTTGTCGATAATCCGTTAGCAATTCAAAACTGTCTCCTCCATTTTTGGATACAAACATGGCGCTCGGTTCAGTTCCTACATATACGATCCCGTTACCGTCATCACCCTTCTCTGGAGATACAGAAACTGCTGTAATAGCTCTCATATGAATAGCATTGGCCGGGAACACTTCACCAAAAGAAGGTAACGTACCAATCGCTTCCCATGAACTTCCTCCATCTTTGCTTCTCCATAATCCCCTATCAAAAGTACCACAATACATTCTTTCTTGGTCGTATGGATCTAAAGCTAACGCAACTGGATTAGCACCTACAAACTGTGATTGGACGCTCCATGTTGAGTCTTTTTTTTCTGCAATTACAAGTTCTCTATCAAACGCTAATATGAATTTTTCCATAACTAAAATCTCCTCGTTTCATAAATTCCCTACTATATTATTTAAATTTTGAACATTACAAGTTAAGAAATGGCATTTATATGCTATAGCATATAAATGATGAATTTTATAAGGAATATGTGATTAATAACTTACATTATATAATTTGTTAACTTCACATCAGTACGATGAACAAGATATCCTGTTAAATCATATAAGCCCATATGCCACCTCCAAACAACTTATAATATACATGCTATAGCATACATTTTATAGAATGCATTATTTTATGTCAAACTTTATACTATTTTAAAATCAGTTTTCCACATAACCTAAAACAATTCAAAAGTCATAAACAGAAACACTTTATTGAATAGAAACTATAAAAAAAGAGCGCAATTTTTTGCACTCTTTTACTCATTTCTATTAGAAATCAAAGTTATCAGGATCTGGACCAACGCGGTGATTTTGATTTAACGCATCGATTTTTTCCATATCTTCTTTCGTTAATTCAAAGTTAAATACATCAGCGTTTGCAATAATACGGTGTTCTTTCGTTGATTTTGGAATTGTAATAACTCCATTTTGTAAGTCCCAACGTAGGATAACTTGCGCTGTTGTTTTACCGTGTTTATCAGCAATTGCTTGTAATGTTTCATTATCTAATAATTGACCTTGCATTAGCGGTGACCATGCTTCCATTTGAATACCTTGTTCTTTACAGAAAGCTTGTAATTCTTTTTGTGTTAAACGAGGGTGGTATTCTACTTGGTTAATCATTGGCTTGATTTCCGCATCTTTCATTACATCTTGTAAGTGATGGATTTGGAAGTTACTTACACCAATTGCACGCACGCGTCCTTCTTTATAAAGTGTTTCTAGCGCTCTCCATGTATCTTTATATTTTCCTTCTACAGGCCAGTGAACAAGATATAGATCTAAATAATCTAGTTCTAATTTTTTTAAGCTCTCTTCGTATGCAGCAATTGTTTCTTCATACCCTTGATCTGCGTTCCATACTTTTGAAGTGATAAATAATTCTTCTCTTGAAATTCCAGTCGCTTCAATACCAGCACGGATTCCTTCACCTACAGCTGTTTCATTTCCGTAAATCGCCGCGGTATCGATGCTGCGGTATCCTGCTTTAATCGCTGATTTAATTGCTTCTACAAGTTCTGGTCCTTCTTCTACTTTAAATACACCTAAACCGAACCAAGGCATTTCTACACCATTATTTAATACTGTTTTACTTTGTAAGTTTTTCATTTTATTTTCTCTCCTTTTATTTTGCTTGATCTCTTTTTTCTAATGTCATACTCCATGCTGTTAAAATAACAGCACCTACTACCATAATGCCGCCTACCCAAGCCGTATGAATTAACCCTAACGAGTTCGTTACAATACCGCCTAAATAAGCACCAAGAGCAATCCCAGCATTAAACGCCGCAATATTAATTGCCGATGCAACATCGACAGCACTCGGTACAAATCGTTCAGCTAACATTACGACATATACTTGTAACCCTGGAACATTCATAAATGCGAATAGTCCCATGAAAATAATTGTGATTAACCCAGCTACCTTAAATGGTGCTGTAAATGTTAAAACAAATAATATAATCGCTTGAATAAAGAACATGTAAAATAGCGCTCGAATTGGATTATGATTCGATAATTTCCCGCCAATCACATTCCCTATCGCAATGGCGATTCCATACACTAATAAAATGATAGTAACCGTATTTGCTTTAAATCCTGTTACCTCTTGTAATAACGGAGATAAATACGTAAATGTTACGAATGTCCCCCCATATCCTAATGCAGTAATGATGAAAACTAGTAACAGTCTTCCGTTCGTAATCAGTTTAAACTGATCGCGGACTGACACAGACGTACCTTTTTTCATATTAGATGGGATTAGAATACTATTTGCGATTAAGGCAATAATTCCTATTACCACGATTGCTAAAAATGATGTTCTCCAGCCAAATTGTTGACCAATAAAAGTTCCAATTGGCGCACCTGTAATAGTCGCAACTGTTACGCCAGTAAACATAATTGCAATCGCGCTAGCACGTTTATTTTCTGGTACAAGTGCCGCAGCAATCGTTGAACCAATTGACATAAACACACCATGCGAAAGCGCAGACACAATTCGCGCAATAAGTAATACAGTGAAACTTGTTGCGACAGCTGCAATTCCGTTACCAATAATGAAAATAACCATAATCCACATTAATAACGTTTTTCGTGACATATTAGCTGTTAACGACGTTAATACTGGAGCACCAAATGCTACGCCTAACGCATATAAAGAAACTGTTAAACCCGCTGTTGTAACCGACACATGTAAATCTTCCGAAATAGATGGTAGTAAACCGACACTAACAAATTCTGTTGTCCCAATCCCGAACGCACTAATTGCTAGAGCTAATAACGCAAATATACTTCTTCGATTCGTCTGAACTTCTGAAGACGATGCTGTATATGAATTCAATTGAGTTTCCCTCTTCCCTATAATTCCTATCATAATAGTGCGATAAAAAGACCTTTTTATCTTTCAAAAAATATATTTAATCTCTACAAACGCTATTATGAATGGTTTCATTCTCTTTTTAAAGAACGCACTTTAAAGTACGATAGGAACTTTTTAGTACCGTACTTCTTACTTTTCTCTTGCATGTACTATTATGAAATACATTTAAAATAATGAATAGTACGTACTTTAAAGTGCTGTAGGTACTAAAAAGTAACATAGTTAATTACTAGTACTATAAAGTGAAACTTTAATCAGTGGGGGTTTTGTTCATCCCCCACTGATTATTAGCCCTCACCAATCGGGCTTTTACGGGCAGTTCATCCCCCACCTAGCTTCTTTGCTTCCGCTGAATTTTGAGGTGGGGGTCTTACTGCCCGGCAAATAGCGGGATAAAGCTTGTTTCCCTCTCACATGTGCTATTATGAATGATATTTAACATAATAAAAAGTACTATAGGTACTAAAAAGTAACATTTACATAACCTAGCTTCTTTTGCTCAAAATTGAAATCTACATTCAACAATGAAGGGTTTCATATGGAGAAATACACTCTTCCTGTAGAGGCAACTTTAGAGGATATCGATTAAAAATGGAAGAACAGTGCTATCCGAAGAATAGCGTACAACCGGACATAGAATATTCTTTAACTGATTACAATCAATCTTTAGATTCTATACTAGATTCTCTTATCCTTTTCATCTAGAAAAGGGTGAGAATACGCTCATGCTCATTTCCCCAGATAAATAATAAAAAAGGTAAAAACGAACAAAAATATGTTCATTTTTGCCTTTTTATTTAACGATTAAAATGTACGACTTTTGGAAAGAAAGTCGTTATCGGCTCCTGTTACACCGCTTTGCCCCCAGTTTCCTGGAATCATTTCACGAATAAGAATTAGCACTTTATCCAAAGGTGCATGAGTATATTTAGATGTTAATTGTGTAAGTTCGTTTACCCACTTATCCTTTGTCTCTTGATCAAATGTATTCCATATATCAATCTTGATAATAGCCATTCCATCAACGTTACTATCCGGTGTATTGTAAGACTCTTTTGTCTCCCAATTGGACACCCTACTTTTCTCAGCAAAGGTAGCATCACTTGCTACAGCCCCAGCTTTCCCCCAATTTTCTTTCTCAAGTTCCGTTATCAACACTTGAATTTTGTCAGGGACAATTTTTAATAGTTTTATTGTAATTTCCGTTACATTATAAATGAATTCCTTCTTTTCTTCTGTTGACATGGTTGGCCAAGTATTTAGTTCAATTAATGGCATAGTATTGCCCCCCTAAAGTTAATTATTTATTCACTAACTACAATTATTGGTTCAAATGATTTTTAACTGCTCTTACTACCAATTCGTGATCTTCTTCTGGTGGTAATCCCGAAACCGTTATCATTCCAATAACCCCTACGTTTTTTATTCTGATAGGAAAGCATCCACCAAACGCAGCATATTCCGAAGTATCTAAAAGATATTTTTCATTATATGAAATTCCAGTTATCTCACTTTGTATCTGCATATAATACGAGCTATGATCATGCAGGGAAACGACTCGTTTTTTACGCTCAATCCATTTCGTATTTTCCTCATTTGTCCCTGTCATCTTGAAATGAAATAATTGCACACCATTTTTCGTTATATCAACAGCAATCAATTTCCCTTCTTGCTTCGCTGTTTCAACGATACATAAACCTAGTTGCAAGGCATCTTCATTTGCAAAAGAGGAAAATTGAAGTGTTTCCTCCTCTTTTAAAATTTGTTTACTTATTTCATTCAAATTTGAAGTACTCATATCTTTAACCTCCATAATTGTTTTATGCCACACCGACATTTTTTGAAATTATTAGGCCATATAATATAACCTTTCAAACAATCTGAATCTAAATAAACTGCTTTAACATCGTTAGTAACTAGTACCGTAAAGCTTGTTTTTTTCTTACTGGTGCTATTATGAATGATATTCAAAGTTATAAAAAGTACGCACTTTAAAGTGCTATAGGTACTTTAAAGTACTATTCTACTTATCCCCATCTTACAGAGACTATTATGAAATATATTTAACATCTTAAAAATGTATGTACTAAAGAATAATATTTTTAATATCAAGCTTTTTTGCTCAATGGCTGTAATTCAAATTCATCAAATTTTTGTATCAAGACAAATGAAAAATAAAAAGAACCTAGCCGATACTAGATTCTTTTCCAATCAAAAAACACTCTTATATTTCTCGTGTGTTGTTACAAACGACTTAGAATAGAACTCCTACTAAAGGCTCATTTTAATTACAGTAAAAGATTGGTGAAACAAATACATTACACCACCTAAAAATAGGAGGCAACAAAAATGAGTGAAAAAACAGCAGGATTCTCACAAGTAAATCACGTCGGAATTACAGTAAGTAATTTAGAAAAATCTATCGTTTTTTATGAAGCATTAACAGGTAAGAAAATATCAAACATCGATAAAATTGGCGGAAAGAGAATGGCGCAAACCCAAGGACTTGAAGATACTCGTATTAAATATGCCAACCTACACTTAGACAATTTGAATATCGACATTCTAGAATACGTTGTCCCTAAATCAGATAAAGCCTCTTACTCAAATGATCAAATTAGTGCGATGCATCTTTGTTTTGAAGTAGAAGATATCAATGCCGCTGTAGAACGTCTAAAAGCAATTGGAATAGAACCAGATGGAGAACCTATTGTCTTCCAAGAAGATGATGGCTTGAAATCTGGATTTGGTACAGGTGTTGCCTACTTCCGTGATCCAGATGGTACTAATTTAGAGCTAATTGCTCCAAAAGGTCCATTTAGACGTGACTAATTACAATAAGCTGCCCATTTGGACAGCTTATTTACATAATTATCGTTATTGGCAGTGAAATGACTTTACACATCTAAGCTATTGATGATAGATAATATTTGATGAATGGAACTATTTAAAACCAAAGGATTGATCTTACAGAAACTTAAAAATACAAATAGATATCATATTTATTATAATTTTTAAACTCCCCCATTAACTAGCTCTTTTATCGAGTTTAATTTTGAAGAAAGCTCAATAAACCATTCTTCATCCCCTGTTAATAATGCTAGATCTATAAGATAAAGAATTTGCTCCTTATTGATTACCTTTGATTCAGGGAGTTTGTTAACGTGTTTACTAAAGAGTAAAATCGCTTCGTTTATTGTGTACTTGTCGTCACGTTTCACAATGCTAACTGTAACTACATCTTCCACTTTATCAAGGGATACAATGTAACCAACTATAAATTCACCCTCATTTGATATTCCACGAACCCAATCTCCTACTTTTAAAACTTGATTATTATTTGACATCATAATTTTTCACCTTCTTATAAATATTTTTTGTGACGATATAAAAGATATAAAAACGAAATTGAACTGTAATATTTTTCGTTACATTTAAGTGTTAAGAACTCACGGCTATATAATCTTTAAGCCGCTTAACGTTCTTGATTAATAAGATCAACAACTTCTTTCATTGTATAATTCTTTAAGTATTCACCTAGATGCTCTTCCGCGCCTAAGAAAATGGCAAAAAGAACTTTTCGCATGTTCGATCCTACAACACACTGATCATTCGATTCCGGACACTTCGGCTGCAATGCACCTTCAGAGGTTATTTGATAAATATGCCAGAGATTAACTTCACTTAAATCACGAGCGAAAATAAAACCTCCACCAGTTCCCTCTTTTGATTGTATGAACTTATGTTTTTTTAACAAACTTAGCACTTTGCGAATGCGTACTGGATGAACACCTGCACTTTCTGAAATAGCACTACTTGTTGACATCCGGTCTGACTGTAAAGCTAAATAAGTTAAACTGTGAATGGCCAAGGTAAAGTCGCTGTTCATTGTTTTCCTCCTATGATCAAAAATGTTGTTTCTCGTATATTAACATACTGTAGCCATAAATATTACAGATAGGTTGGTCGAATGTTAAAATATATATAAATAATTCTTACCATAAAAAATAAATTCCTTTATATTCTATCCGGACTCGCCTATATTCCATAACTTCATTTAGCTTTTTAAGTTAAAAATACATTTAACGACTCCATTGTTTCTTCACTTGTTCTTCTGCCAACTGTTTAATTTTTGTCCATATCGTATTTTTGCTTACAATAACATTTGTTTGATAATTTCTATCGTTATAATTAACTGTTACGCATACTTCTATCACCTTCTGTTTCCTCCTTTCAAATTTTTTTATATTTAATTGCTGAAAAGTCTTGGATTTAGTTATAATCTCTAACCTACAACTTCATTTTTTAAATAATCAAATTTAAAAATCCCACTGTTTTTTGACTTGTTCTTCTGCCAATTGTTTAATTTTTGTCCACACCGTATCTTTGCTTACAATAACATTTGTTTGATAATTTCTATCGTTATAATTAACTGTTACGCATACTTCTATCACCTTCTGTTTCCTCCTTTCAAAAAATTTCTCTTTCATACTATTACTTATTAATTAGCCAACTTTTGCAGTTCAATATTTAAGAATGTTCGAACGCTACGTGGTAAAAATTTACGAATTTCTTCGTCATTAAAACCAATCTGTAATCTTTTCTCGTCCAGCATAATTGGGCGACGCAACATTAGCGGATGCTCAATTATTAATTTATAAAATTCATTCAGCGAAAGCTCATCTATATTTATATTTAAGTCTTGAAAAGTTTTAGATCTAGTTGAAATAATTTCAGTAGCACCCTCTTCAGTTAAACGAAGAATGGATTTAAGTTCATCCACTGTCATAGAATTGGATACGATATTTTTTTCAGTATAATCAATTTGATTCTCTTCAAGCCATGCTTTCGCTTTTCGACATGAACCACAGCTTGCTGTTGTATATAAAACCACCATATTTCACTCACTCCTTTAATTTTCTTTATGAAACGTACATGTCAAATATCGGTTATTGAAATGTATTAAAAAAGATTACAGTTCAAAAACAAATACACGTAATATTATTTATTCGGCAATGTTTCGTTTATTTCTACTATTCGTTTCTTTTCATGCTTCTTTTATAAAATTATTGAAACTACATTTTACAGACGATGACCACTCACTTTTAAAAATCTTACTGTAATTTTAAACATTACAGTAAGATTAATCAACTGTTAAGTCTTGGAGTAATTAATCATTTTTTGTGTGAATTTCCCCATAGCGTTATGGCGAACCAATTTCCAATGCACTTCAAAATACATTTTATTCATTTCTTGCTTACATGTGCTATTATGAAATATATTTAGCATAATAAATAGTACGCGCTTTAAAGTGTTATAGGTACTAAAAAGTAATGTATGCATTTTCAAGTGCCGTTCTGCTTATTTCTCTCTTACATCGGTTATTATGAACGATATTTAGCACAATAAATAGTACGCACTTTAAAGTATTATAGGCACTAAAAAGAAATAATTTTAGTATGTGAATCCAAAACTGTAATCTAAATTTATCAAAGGAGTTTTTTATGAAGACATATAATATTCCTGTCGAAGCAACTTTAGAAGTTATTGGTGGAAAGTGGAAAGTTGTTATTCTTTGTCATTTAAAAAAGGGAACAAAAAGAACGAGTGAATTAAAACGGTTAATGCCTGGTATTACTCAAAAAATGTTAACACAACAATTACGTGAATTAGAAGAAGATGATGTAATTCAAAGAAAAGTATATGACCAAGTACCACCGAAAGTAGAGTATTCTTTAACTAATTACGGTTCGTCTTTAGGAGCCATACTCGATTCCCTCTGCACTTGGGGCGAAGTTCATCTTGAAAAAAACGGAAACACATCCATGCTTATTACAGCCGATGAATAATAACCGTTCCTATTGTAGCTACATTGAAGACAAAAAATAGGTCGAGGCATTACTTGCCCCAACCTATTTTTTATGCCTCTTTATAACTTTTTTGCGGTAATGACTGTTTCGAATTCAAAGGTTTCCGGCAAATGATCGGCGTAAGAGTACTCAAAAGTGCGTCCATCCGTTAAGTAGGCTACTTGTTCAACTCTCATTAGGAAATCTTGATTTGTTAAGTTCATAAACTGCTTTTCTTTATCATCTGGGCGAATTCCTTTGACCCTAACAACGGATGTTCCCACTTCAAGACCTAGTTTATTTTGAATGTGCGAGTAGATCGACTCCTCTAAAACCGAAGCTTCAACACCTGGGATGACCGAAATAGGCATCCATGTATGTTCCATAATCGTTGGGATACTGTGAATGATACGGAGGCGAATGATTTTATATACAAAATCCCCTACTGAAATGCCCAATTTTTCAGCAATGATTTCCTCGGCTCCGACAATCGTAAACTCGATAATTTCACTTTCTACCTCACTGCCGTAAACAGCTTTCGTACCTGTTAAAGTTTGAATCATTCGTGCCTTTTCCTGCTGACGCCAATCTTGAACGACTGTTCCACTTCCGCGCCGGCGGATGATGTATCCGTCTCTAACTAACAAATCCAGCGCTTTTTTAATAGTAAGAGCTGAAACCCCAAATTCTTCAGCAAGGACGGGGCTACTTGGAATTTTTTCGTTAATTTTATATTCACCGTCTAAAATTTGCTGTTTAATTTTTTGATAAATGCCGAGGTATTTTACTTGTGTTGATCCGCTTGCCATTTCCATACCTCCTTTAAGCTGTATTCCCTCTTCTATTCATTCAAATGTAAAGCCACAAGTTTGTAAACTGAAGGTGATTGAGCAGCAAATCCATTTTCCAAGATTTCAATATTCGTTACTGCTTCTTCGTCTTTCACAAGCTTTGGTGCACCATTTACGATTGTTTCATATGCTGCATCATAGAAACGACCGTAATCACCAAGCGGCGTTTTAATTTGTTTTTCAATCCAATCACCATTTGCATTGCGATATTTAGCAATTCCATAATACATCGGTGAATCTTCACCAAATCCTGCACTCTCAGGCATAATACCTGCTTTCAAATCATTCTCTTGCTGATCTTCACCATATTTAATAAATGATCCGTTTGTTCCATGAACGATAAAACGTGGATAATCTTTCGCTACAACATGGTTCGTTTTTAGTTTAATTTTCAGCTGATTTCCGTAATGTAGACCAACATCGAAATAGTTATCAACGGCACCTTCCTCTTCATTATTGCGAATATCGTATGTCACCGTATCTGGACGGCCAAATAGTGAAATCATGCGGTCCATCGTATGAATACCTAAACTATAAAATGAACCTTCTTCTTTTGGACCTTCGTGAGTGATTGAACCAGGACGGAAGTAATCAATATGTGATTCAACCTCAACAATATCACCAAGAAATCCTTGTTCAACAACTTGCTTCACCGATAAGAAATCACCATCAAAACGACGGTTTTGATAAGGCATAACTACTACACCTTTTTCTCGGCCTAAAGCTAATAATTCTTTAGCATGTTCTACTGTATCGCAAAATGGTTTTTCAACGATAACTGATTTTCCAGCAAGTATAACTTTTTTTGCTAATTCGTAATGCGTATGTGCTGGCGTACAGACCGTCACCACTTGAATTTCTTTATCATTCAACAATTCATCCAAATTAGTAGTAAAACTAACACCTTTTTCCTCATACGGAGCCGCTAATTCTTCATGAATTTGGCGAGCAAAAATCGTTTTCACTTTTATATTTTTACGTGCATTTACATAAGGTAAATGATAGCGGTTAGCTGATTTTCCAAATCCAATAAAGCCCATTGTTAATATCATATTCTTCAACTTCCTTGCTCCTATATTTTCGATTCTATATTTATTATATATTTTTATTATCAAAAGTATATAGTTTTGATTTTAAAATTATATATAAAAAAATCGAGATAGAAATCATTTTCTGATTACCATCTCGACTTTAAGTTATAGACCTATGTCCTACCATCATTTTATTTACACCCGATGAGTAGTAGAGAGCTACTTGGTTACATGCTCTTATTCATACATATAAGAACGTGTCATCGGAATTGTATCGTTAATGCCTTTTGTAAATACAAATTGATGTAAATCAATATTACCTGTAAAGAACGAAGCTGCACATGCATTTAAATATAAGCGCCACATACGAATGAATCGCTCATCTTTCGTTTTGCGAACTTCCTCCAGTACGTTTTCAAAATTTTGAGACCAATGTTGTAATGTTTTCCCGTAATGTCTACGTAAGCTTTCCACATCAACAATGAAAAATTGTTCGTTTGTCATGTTCGTGATTAATTCGTTAACAGCAGGTACATATCCGCCAGGGAATATATATTTTTCAATCCAACCATTCGTAGCACCACCATTTGCTGGAGAAGTAATACAATGAAGAAGAGAGATCCCACCATCATTTAGTAGTTTATTAACTGTCTCAAAGTATTGCGTAATGTTGTCTTTTCCTACATGTTCAATCATACCTACACTAACAATTTTATCAAATTTATGATTCTTAATATCTCGGTAATCAAGTAAAGATACTTCAACTAAATCTGTAAGTCCCTCTTTTTTAATTCGCTCGGAAGTCTTAGCGTATTGTTCCTCACTTAACGTTACTCCCATCGCTTTCACACCGTACTGCTTAGCGGCAGCTGTAATGAGCTCACCCCACCCGCAACCAATGTCTAATAGCGTATCACCTTTTTGAAGGTTCAACTTTTTCAAAATATGATTCACTTTATTATGTTGAGCTGTCGTTAAAGAATCCTGCTCATTTTGGAAATATGCACAAGAATACGTCATTGTTTCATCAAGCCATAATTTATAAAAATCGTTCCCAATATCATAATGGTGAGCTATATCTTCTTTATTTTTTTGTTTTGAGAAATTCCATTTACTTTTGAAATATTGCAATTTACTATCACCTAAAAAGCTATCTTGCCTTTTATAAATAGATTGAATTGCTTTTTCAAGGTTACCCTCTATTTCAAGATCCCCATTCATATATGCTTCACCGAATGCGATAGAAGGATCCTTAGCTATCTCTTTTTTTGAAAGCGGCTTATGGAATGTTACATGAAATTGAGGTTCCCCTTCTCCATAATGGATTGTTTCTCCATTCCAAAGTGTAATTTGAACTGGATCTGAAAAAAGATTTTTGAGTATTTTTTTATAAAAAAGTTCTTCAACCATATAGACATCTCCTACTAAAGAAATTGAACAAAAAACTATACTAGTTAATAAGTCTTTTTGAACATAGCTTAAGATCGTTATGACTTCTTGCTACGAGTGTCATTATAAAACGGTTATATTATGAAGCATAGTACGTACTTTAAAGTGATGAAGGCACTTTTAAGTACCTATTAAAGCTTTAATCAATTATTCATAACGGCTAAAACAGTTGTTAATATGGTATAGATCCTTGCTTTTACTTTCTAAAGTTTCATATTGAAAACACCACCTCGTCATTAGGTGGTGTTTTCAATATTACATATAGAGATTTCACTTAACTTTCGTATTTTTTCTATCTATGCATTGTTCTCCCCATGCGGTTAATTGGTTTAATACACTTTGTAAAGACCAACCATAATCAGTTAGGGAGTATTCTACTCGGGGCGGAATTTGTTTATAAATTTTACGTGTAATTACACCGTCTTCTTCCAGCTCACGTAGTTGCTGCGTCAACATTCTAACAGAAATTTCAGGAATCAAACGTTGCAACTCGCTCGTTCACTTCGTTCCTTTCGTTAAGTGGCATAAAATGACGACCTTCCATTTTCCACCGATAATTTCTAACGTTACTTCTATAGGTATATTATATTGTTTCACGCGTTCTCCTCTCCTTTTTTATAAATTCGCTCTTTATTGTTGCGTAAAACTACATAATTTTCTATACGGCACATTTTAGTTCCTACAGCACAAAAAAGTACCTATATTACCAAAAAGTAATTATGCTACTAAAAAATCTCCCTCTATATACATGACAAAACAAAAAAAACGAACGTATTTCCGTTCGTTTTTTTCTTTTTTATTCTGCTGCTGTTATAAGCATAGACGTGTTGCCATTCTTTTCAAGATGATTTTCTCCCCAGTTACAAAGAGAATCGAGTATAGCATCTAAAGAATGACCGTAATCCGTTAAAGAATACTCTACTTTTGGCGGCACTTGGTTATACACTTTTCTCTCGATTACACCGTCTTCTTCTAATTCACGTAATTGTTGTGTTAACATCTTTTGTGTAATACCAGACATTAATTGTTTTAATTCGCACGTTCTCTTTTTGTCTTTCTTTAAATGACAAAGGATAACTACTTTCCACTTTCCACCGATAACCTCTAAAGTCGCCTCTACAGGAATATTGTATGTTTTCATATAAAAATCTCCTTTAATAATGTTATAAGGCAATTAAGCTAAAGATTTAAATATTACTTTTAAGTATCTATAGCACCTTAAAGTACGTACTTTTTATTGTATTAAACATGTTTCATAATAGCATACGTAAACAGCAGATGAGTAGTACGGCACCAAAAAGTACCTGTATTACTTTTTAGTATCTATATCACTTTAAAGTACGTACTTTTCATTATGTAAAATACATTTCATAATAGCATTTGTAAGAGTTGAGTGAGTCATGTAGTATTAGAAATTACATTTTAGTACCCGTACTTTAAAGTGAGTATTTTTATCATGCATTTTGTCAGACGATGAAATGACATGTATTGATTTTCACATCTATTCACAATGATTAATTAATTTTCAAATACATTTTAGGAGGATATCTTTAATGAGTAATTTACTAAAAGAAAAAATCGGTTTTGGTACAGCACCACTAGGTAATATGTACCGTAATATCCCAGAAGAAGAAGCAATCGCTACAGTAGATGCTGCTTGGGAGAATGGCGTTCGTTACTTTGATACAGCTCCACTTTATGGTTCTGGTTTAGCGGAGATTCGTCTTGGTGAAGCACTTTCAAAAAGAAATCGTGATGATTACTTTTTAAGCACAAAAGTCGGTCGAACTATTTCAGATGAACTAGAAGATCCATCTGCACGTGATTTAGGTGAAAAAGGCGGACTTTTCGAATTTGGTCGTAAAAATAAAATGATCAATGATTATAGCGCAGATGCAACTCTTCGTTCTATCGAGCAAAGTTTGAAACGTTTAAAAACAGATCGTCTAGACTTTGTTTTCATTCATGATTTAGCACAAGACTTTTATGGCGACGAGTGGATTTCACAATTTGAAACGGCTCGTACAGGAGCATTCCGTGCGCTAACACGTTTACGCGAAGAAGGAGTCATTAAAGGTTGGGGACTTGGAGTAAACAAAGTAGAATCAATTGAACTTATGCTAGATTTAGAAGAAGCGCAGCCAAATATATCCTTGTTAGCTGGCCGTTATTCATTATTAGACCACGAGCGTGCCTTACAACGAGTAATGCCTGCAGCTGTAAAGCATAATATGGATATTGTTGTTGGTGGCCCATATAGCTCAGGTATTCTTGCTGGAGGTGCTCACTTCGAATATCAAAAAGCATCACCAGAAATCATTGCAAAAGTTGAGAAAATCAAAGCTCTTGCAGATCGTCACGAAATCAGCATCAAGGCTGCTGCATTACAATTTTCACTAGCTAACCCAGCAGTTGCTGCCGTTGTTCCTGGTGCAAGTAAACCGGAACGAATTGTAGAAGACCAAAATGCCTTAAACACAGTAATCCCAGCAGCATTCTGGGAAGAAATGCGCGAACAAAAACTAGTAGCACCTAATGCACCACTACCAATCAACGTAAAATAAAGTGAAACTTTAATCAGTGGGCCATCCCCCACTGATTATTTCCCTGCAAATAGCGGGATAAAAAGGAGTCTAATAAATATGGCACATACTACTACATCTATGACAGTTTTTGCTTCACCTGAACAAGTATGGCAATTAATCGGAGGTTTTAACTCCCTTCCAGACTGGTTACCTTATATACCTAGCAGCAAAGTAACTGAAGGTGGACGCGTACGTCATCTAGCTAATCCAGATGGTGATACGATTATAGAGCGCTTAGAAGTATTCAATGATAAGGAACGCTACTACACGTATTCAATTATGAATGCACCATTCCCAGTCAATAATTATCTATCCACAATCCAGGTTAAAGAAGGGACTGAAAATAACACATCATTAGTAGAGTGGTCTGGTACTTTCACTCCTGTAGGGGTTAGTGATGAAGAGGCAATTAATCTGTTTCATGGCATCTACAGCGATGGACTAAAAGCATTGCAACAAGCATTTCTAGATTGATCCACCTTAAAAAAAACGATGAAAAGCAAAGCGATATCGCTTTGCTTTTTTATAAAATCCCTTTTAACTTTTCACCAATTAACTTCGCTACATACTCATAGCCTTCTAGTCCAAAATGCAAGCCATCTTTTTCTTCATCTTCTACGAATATTTTATAATTTTCTTCCTGAATCATCTCAGCATACAAATTTAGAAAATGGCTCCCGGTTTGCTTCGCTACTTCCTCTACAACTTCTGCATACTGGCCGAGTATTTCATTTGTTCTATTACGTTGTCTTTCTTCATCAACTGGCGCCGGACTAATAAGTAATACTTTTTCTGGTGAAATCGCGCTTACAATTCTCTCTAAGTTTTCTTTATATGCTTGTAATGGGACTTGAGCAAAAGAAACTGCATCATTCGTACCAAGAAAAACTGTTACAAAGTCTGGTTCATGTGATAATACATCTTCTTCAATTCTATGTAACGCGTCGAACGTATTATCACCTGGAACACCTGCATTCACTACTTCCCAATTCGGAAACATCTCTTGCAAACGTGGTGTTAACCTCGGCGTTCCATTGAAAAACGTTTCATCAGCTGTAATACTATCTCCAAAGCATACTAACGTTTTCATAAAGCTAACTCTCCTTTTATGTATGAAACAACTTTCCTTCTATCGCTTTCATATATCTTTCAGCAGAACGTTCCACTGCCTCATTTGCATTCTCTTTTACTACGCGATGAAAAGCGTTGTATAAACGATTAAACTGTAACGGCTTCACTCGATTCGCCATTTCCTCAACCTTTCTCGCAGGTAATGGAATTAAGTTCGGATAGCTATACATGAAGCTCACCCACTGCTGATCCGCTACAACTTGAATAATATCACCTGTTAATAAAATACCTTTTCCATCATTTCCTTCTTCCCAATGTAATACAGAACCACCACTAAAATGTCCTCCGAGACGATGAATGGTAATTCCATCTGCTAATTGTAAAGACTCTCCAGTCCAATAAATAATACGACTACTCGGGCGCATCACCCATTCTTTATCATCTTCGTGTATATAAATTGGTACATCAAATGTTTCCGCCCATTCTACTTGCGTTGAATAATAATGTGGATGTGACAGTGCGATTGCATCTAATCCGCCCCACTCTTTTATCTTCTCAATTGTCGTGTCATCTAAATAAGTAATACAATCCCATAGCAAACGATATGACTCTGTTTTTACTACAAATGCCGTTTGACCGATCGCAAATTCTGGTTTTGTCGTAATACTATAAAGTCCATTTTCTTCTTCTATAATTTCATTTTTATACGTATCACTCGTTCTCAAGTTTTCTAAAGTTGTCCATGACTGCCCTTTCGGATTAACATATTGTCTCTCCTCATCACAAATAACACAACTTACTGGTTCTTTCACACTCGCTGCATACTGTACTCCACACGTTGTACAAATAAAATTATTCATAGTTATTCCTCTACCCCTTTAATTTTTTATTAAGCTGATATTTGTTGATATTTTTCTGCTTTTTTATTTTCAATTGATAAGCTTATAAGAGTAATAAAGTAAACAACTGTAACCGCCATAGGAATTACGATAAATCCTTTTTCTGAAAAAAGAATCCCGCAAACTGACGTTACGAATACAGTCCCTACTGACAATAAACCATAACTTTTACTTTCATAAATCCATACGTACGGAATAAAATGCACACCTATTAACATTGCTACTACAAAAGGTAACCATTCTGGAAATTGAAAATAGGCAAGTAATACAAGCGGAATATTTAATACATTTATCCCACCAATTAATCCTGCTAAAATCCCTAACGGATTTCCTTTCGCAAACATATCAATTTTCAATATAGCAGCTAACATTAGGCCGAAAGGAAACACACAGCCCATACCAATTAAATACACCCACACAACTTGCTTTTCTGAAAGAAAAACACCAGTTATGCTCGCAATACTCCAAAATAAAAGACCGGCTAGTATAACAGGAAATCCCTTCTTCGTTTTTTGTGCTAAATCTCTTTTTGCTTCTGAAATATTCATTTCACTATCTCCCCCCCAATATTTGTGCTATAAATTCGTCTCAATTTCGTCCATCCAATAACGCCAAGCTACTAAGTAATCTTCTAAATCTTTCGGGTGGTGTCTTAAACACGTATCTATACGCAAAAATAAACCTATAATTATTTCCTCATATAAATCTCGTTCTTTTTTATGAAATACACATTGTTTCATCGCATAATCAATTGTTTCTTTCATTAAATCTTCCGGAGTTGAACAGAACGCGTAAATTAAATCGTATATAGGATCTCCTAAGACTGGTAAAGGATCTATCACACCGGTTAACTTATTCTTTTGAAATATAAAGTTATGGAATCCAAGATCACCATGTAATAAAAATGGCTTATTTATTCCAGTCCCCTTATTTAGACTATTTGTAAGCTTAAGAACAGTTCTATACTCTTCATCACTTATATATGGTTTTAGGTTTTCATAAGCTTCTATCACATTTGTTGTTAAAAATTCATTCCAAGATTGAACCGGACTTTCTTTCCATCCCCATCCATCTATATCTGAAACTATTTCATACTTATTAATAGCTTCTTTTACAAGTATACTAAGCGTAATTCGTTTATATCCACGTTCGCACGAAGTAGCCCCATCGAGAAAGGAATACACAATATATCTATTTAAAGGTTCCTTATACAAAAGCTTTGAAAATAAAGTATTCCCTTCATAAAAAGAAAGAAAATCAGCTTCTTCACGTATCACTTCTGATTCATTCAGCTTTACAACGTATTTCGCGTCCAACAAATATACTGTACTTGTCGTTCCTCCGTTCAACACTTTCATGCTTTTCGGATAATGTGAAATAACCTTCTCATTAACTAGTTGTTTAGCGATTACTGAAATATCCATTCACTCACCCTTGCATCTGAAGATTCCCTCAATTTAAAAGACAACTTTACTATTATTTGACAATTACAAGAGAATCCCTTCTAACATCTTAATATTGCAGAAATTAATTTTTATTTTATTAAAACGGCTTCCTTCAATATTTCATCATATAATTCATTCCATTTATAATGATACATTGCACTCTCTTCTACTCTAACAAACATCCTTTTATCGGATTCATACTCACCGTCAAACTTATGCACTTCATTGATCTCCATCCGGTAGAACGGCTGATACCCTACTTTTGGATACGGACTATGTTCATTCCAATTTGGATTATCACTATGGTCAACGATAATATATCCAAATAAAGTACATTCTCCTTTTACATAACCTTCTTCCCACGCTTCTCATGGTCTATTAGTAAAACCTTATTATTATGAAAACAAAAACCGTGAACACTTGTGATTCTTTCGTATTCTGGCAATATACAATCTTTTTTCCACGTTAACTTCACTTTTGATTCCCCATAATTTACGTATATAGTTACTATTTCCCTCACTCCAAATGATCTTCATTTAATCTAGTAATTTCTATTGAATTATCTCTTTCTTTTAACTTACGAGCCAAACTTTCTACACCAAACACTTCTGTAAATGTGTGACTACCTACAATTAAATTTATCCTTTTAAATTTTGCATGTTGCACCGTATATAATGTTTTTTCTCCCGTTATGTACGTATCACAACCTTTTTCTAGTGCACGCTCAATAAGGTTTGTATTGTTCCCTGCACCCGTTAAAATCGCAATCCGTTTCACTGGTCTGTCATGATTTTTCCAGCTCTTCACTTTCTCTTCCATTCTCTCTTCAAGTTTTTCAACTAAGTTTGAAAAGGGCATCGCTTCTTTATATTCTCCTATTCCCGGTAGCTCTTCTTCCTCATACGTGGAATATTCCAGTATTGTATGTATCTCAATTTCATTAAACAACGACGTACATGTGCCAAACTTTACAAAATCTAACGGCAAATGAATCCAAAAATGGTTCATTTCATATTCTTTTAATTTCTCAATACAAGCCTCTTCCATACCGAATAAAAAACTCCACGGTGCATGATGTGTAAGTATCATATCAACCCCATTTCGATATGCTTCTTCAATTGTTTCTAGCGTCAAATTTGTCGTGTAACCTATTTTGTGAAATCCCTCTTTACTAATGTGAGTGAAACCATACTCGTCATCACCGTATTTATTAAGATGCTCTTCAAAAAGTGATGTAATATGTTCTTTAAACTGCGTTATATTCATTTTCATTTCTCCTTTCATTTACTTTTATATTTCAAAAATAAGGAAATACTATTTAACGACGTTACATACATATAGGAGGACAATATGAAACCTGAATTTTTAAAAGCTATACATGAAGCGATTGGAAATGTTGAGCATATTCATATTGAAGAAAGTGGTGCAGATAGTTTACTCATTCATCACGATGATGCACAGCAATTAAAACAAGTTGCTGAAACGTTAGAACACAACAATTTCCGCTCTACAATTCGAACAACTGGGGATGCTTCGTATATTGAAGTATTGAACAGATAAAGAGAAGTCCCAGCTATATGCTGGGCTTTATTTTTTTATATTGAAATTTCAAACTCTTTCACATATACCGCTGTTCCCGCAATATCTATTTGTAACTTCTCATTTTCTACATCTTTCGTTACATAAACCGTCACACGACCGTCTTTATCTATTTCCTGTCCTTGCTCAACGATTGACTCCAGTTCATGATCAAAATTGTTCTCTAAATACGTCGCATAATAGGCTCCCATTACACCTGAAGCAGTTCCTGTCACTGGATCTTCTATTGTTCCAGAATAAGGTGATGAGAAATGACGACCGTGCATTTTTGCTTCTGCATCATATGTCTCCAAGCAAAGTGGATGAATAGCAACCTTTGGCATTTCTTTTAATACAGATGGAAATTCACTATTATTAGGTTTCATCCTTTCACATGCTTCAAGTTTTTTAATAGGTACAATTAAAGTCCAAATACCAGTACTTCCATATACAATCGGTAATTTTTCATCTAAATCATTTACTTCAAGACCAATACTGTAAGCTAATGCCTCTTTGGAACCTGTAAAATTTTGAAACCGTGGTGTTGCTTGTCTCATTTTAATAAAAGTTTCCCCACTTTTATTCGCACCTATATGTATCGGCAAAATCCCTGCCTTCGTTTCAATTGTTAAATTGTGTTTCCCTTCTAATAATCCTCTTTCATGAAGTGCATATATAGTCCCTACTGTCGCATGACCACATAAATCATTTTCATGACCAGGCGTAAAATAGCGAATTCTTACATCTGCTACTTCTGAAGAAAGAACAAAAGCTGTTTCGTTAAATCCAACCTTTTCAGCAATGAGTTGCATTTCCTCTTCCGCTAATCCATCTCCTTTTAATACAATACCTGCTGGATTTCCCATATTCGGCTTATTACTAAATGCATCATAATGGACTACGTTTACTTTTTTCATTCTCATATCCCCTAATCCTCTTTTGAAACTTTTTTAAAGGCCCAAATATATTTTGAATGGTTGTAAGATCGTACATTACCACTTTAACTCCCCTATACCCGGTTCAATAAACTTACCCGAAACATCCTCATTTGAATCCATTACCCAATCATATATATTTTGAGCTCCTTCAGCAGGAGTCATATTCGCATCAAAAGCACCAATGTCAGTCTTTAACTTTCCAGGGTGAATTGCGGTTACACGAATTCCTTTATCCGTAAACTCTTGTTGTAAACAAAGCGTTAACATATTTTGTGCAGCTTTTGCGATCCGGTATGAATATGAGAACTGCCCTTGTAGAAATTCTTTTTCGGCCATTTTATGTAAAGAGCCTAAACGAGATGATACGTTTATAATTCTCGGCTGATTTGATTTAGTTAAAGCTGAATACGTACCTTTTATTGCTCGAATAACACCTAAACAATGAAGGTTAAATAGTTCCATTAACTCTTCTGAATTTGTACGTAAAATTTCAGTTTCCTTTCCAGTAATTCCAGCGTTATTAATAACTAGATCAATATGCTCTGTGTACTCTCCAATTTGCTCCTTAATACTCTCAGTACTCTCATCATCTGACAAGTCTGCTAAAATAGGAAAACATCTAGAAGTAAAAACCTTATTCAATTGTCCTATCGCTTCCTTACTTCTAACTAGTGGATAAACAATATGTCCATTTTCATGAAATACTTTTACTAACTGCAATCCTAATCCTCGATTCCCACCTGTAACAAGTACCTTCATATATTCATCTCCTTATTTTTATAATAAATAAGAAAATCTACCCACCTACCATTTTCCTGAGAAAATGCTTCCCTCTTACATTCAAAGGAAAATCCGGCTCTGTCTGCAAGACGAACGGATGGCTCATTATCAACATGTATATGTAATTCGATTCTATGGAATTGAAGACTATTAAAAAACAACGGTAACGTCGATTTTACACTTTCAATTCCGTAGCCATTTTTCCAATATTGATTATGAATAGAATAACCCATCATTGCCCATTGATAATCCATACGTAAAATTTTTATAAGTTCTAGTTTTCCAATATTCGCTCCATCTTCTTTTCGGAATATGCCTAATACGTACATTTCATCTCGATGTGCCGCTTCATCAAAACCTCTTATCCATTCCGTAAACCATTCTTTCGTTGAAGACGACATATCATGATAGCCATCATCATATTTATGTTGAGATGGTAACCTCTTATTGAAGCCATCTAACCAATTTTCATAATCCTCTTTTTGAAATGGACGAATAATAAGTCTCTCTGTCTCTACTTGTAATAGCGGCAGCTTCATTTATATCTCTTCCTTTAATTATTTTATTGAATATTCTTTATTATCTTACACAAAATACAAAATCTAGTAAATTATTATGTTTTTTATAAACAAAAATCCAGTTATGCTTTATACATAACTGGATTCTTCATTATTTGATAACCTTTTTTATTTTACAAGAAAAACATCCCTTAATTCCCTCTTCAACACTTTCCCTAAAGCGTTTTTCGGTAATTCGTCCATAAATACAACTTCTGGTATTTTATAGCTTGCTAGTTTTTCTTTACAATGCTGAATAATTTCTTCTTCTGTTAAAGATGTTTGAATGTCTTTTACAATGTAAGCTGTCGGAATCTCTCCCCAAAAATCATTTGGAATCCCAACTACTGCAACTTCTAGAACTCCATTTATTTCATGAATTACATCTTCTACTTGATCTGGATATACGTTGTCACCACCGTGCACGATAACATCTTTATATCTTCCCATAATATGTAGGAATCCATCATCATCTATCATGCCGGCGTCACCCATGTTAAACCAATTATCTTTTACTACCTTCTCCGTCGCCTTTTCGTTATTCCAATATCCTTTAAACATGTAAGGACTTCTTACGTGGATCTCTCCAACTTCATTCGTTGCTAGTTCATCACCCGTTTCTGGATGAATAATTTTTAATTCTACATGCTTAAGTGTTTTCCCTACAGAAGACATTTTTTCTTTTCCCATATTTGGATGCCATGAAGTTACGACCCAACCTTCTGTACTACCATAGCCTTGCACCATGTATATTCCTTTTTCCATATATTTTTGAATAAGCGTTTCCGGTACTTTTGTACCGCCGCTTTGTGCTACTTTCAAAGTCGAAATGTTACGCTCTTGTTTATTTAGTTCATCAAGCATATAACTATAAACAGCTGGGAACGCAAGCATCGTAGTAATCTTTTCTTCTTCAATCTTATCCCAAATAAGAGTAGGATTCGAATCAGCTAAGAAAATCATCGTAACACCATGATAAATACAATTTAAAATAGAAAGCACGCCACTCATATGAAACAATGGGTGCACTGATAAAAAGCGTTCACCTGCTGGAATTTCTCTTTGCCCCGCAATCTCAGTAAAATAATGGTGTAAGTTTTTATGACCAATTACACATGCTTTTGCCTGTCCAGTCGTTCCTGAAGTAAACAAGTAAATGGCATCATCTTCTTCATGAACTTCCACGTTCGGCTCTGTAATTGACTGTTCTTGTAATTTTAATTCAAATGAACCAAAGCCTTCTTTTGTCGTTTTAATTACATAAGGAATATCTTTAACAGCATCAACCTTTAATAAAACTTCACTAAATTCATCATCAATAACTAATACTTTTAATTTTGCTTCTTTTACAATCGTTTCTAATTCATAAACAGTAAGCTGATGATTTAGCGGAATAAATACCGCTCCAATTTTTAAGCTTGCCATCATAACGCTTGGAAACGGATGATTATTTTTGCATAAGATCCCTATGCGATCTCCTCTTTGCACACCGCAATGTAACAAGTAATGTGCAAGCTGGTTTACTCGTTCATTATATTGTTGAAACGAATACCTTTTCTCTCCCCCGACAAGTGCTTCCATATTCAGTGATTGCATTGCTCTCTTTTGTAATAATTGTCGCATCGTTCTCAAGTAAAACTCCCCTTTATATATATTAGGTTTTTTATTTTATCAGATTAACTATTAATTTACTAAAGATTAAACTTAATGAATTAAATACATATACAAAAATAGCCATCTACTTAACAAGTAAATGGCTATTTCTCCTTATATATTAGAATACTCCTTATTCATCACATATTTCACATACTCAGGTGCACTTTTATTAATCTCTTCATCACTGATTTCATATTCTGCTCCATATAAATAAAATGATGGTATAAATTCCATTCCTGTATATAAGCTTGTAGCGTGAAATGGTTTCTTCAATTCATCCATCGTAATTCCGCTATTTTTATAGTCTTTTTCTAAGCCACCTATAGAAATAGCTACACCAAATTCTTTCCCCTTCACTTTATCCCCTTTTGATCCGTAGGCAAATCCATATGTTAATACATCATCGAACCATTTTTTTAATAATGGTGGTGAGCTATACCAGTAGAGTGGAAATTGAAATATATATCGGTCGTGCTCTACTAACAGCTTTTGTTCCTCTTCAACATTAAACTCCCAATTTGGTGCCGCTTTATATAATTCATGCACCGTAATTTCATCTGAATATTTCTCAAGTTCTTCTACCCATCTTTTATTAATTCGAGACTTTTCAATATCAGGATGTGCTACAATTACAAGTGTTTTCATATATTTTCTTCCCCCTTATAAATAATTCAAACGCTTTAGTATTAGTATGAATGAGTCACATATAATTGAAAAGTACGTACTTTCAGGTACTATAGGAACCTTAAAGTACCTGTGGAGGTGTTATATGAATCAAAATGATGATTGCCCAATCGCAACGACACTCGACGTGATTGGAGGAAAATGGAAAGTTCATATTTTATGTGTTTTGATGGATGGAAAAATGCGAACGAATGAAATCAAACGAGAAATCCCAAACATTACGCAAAAAGTTCTTACACAACAACTTCGGCAACTTGAAGCTGATGGGATTATCCATCGTACTGTATATCAAGAAGTACCACCAAAGGTTGAGTACACAATAAGCGAACATGGAAAATCTTTAATGCAAATTATGGATGAGCTATTTGAATGGGGAAAAGATCATCAGATGAAGAGGTTAAATGAGTAAAAGAACTCTACTTACTGTGTTACATCTTCTATGTCAAAAATTCTTCTGAAATTTTATAATAGGGGTATCGTCACATCACTATTAAGCTAACAAAAAATACCCCTAAAATGAAAAAAAGTTTATTTCTCAAAGGAATTAACTGTAGTGAAAGAAAATTACATATTCTTATAAATATAGCTCTTATGTAAAATCCTAAAAAATTATGGGAACAAAATTTCTTTCTTATTCTCATCTTACTGTTAAATTCAAGAAATTCAGCATTTAAACTAAACTTGATAATATCGCTTTTGTACGATTGTCCGTTACCTCATAATAAATTTCTAATCCTTTCCGAGTACCTGTAACGATTTTAGCGGCTTTTAGTTTGGACAAATGCTGACTAATTGTACTTTGGGGCATTTGTAAAACTCCATACATTGTTGTTACATTCGTAGGGCCTTTTGCAAGCATTATTTTTACTAAGGATAAACGGACAGGATGTGCCAATACCTTTAATACTTCAGCGATTTCTTCATACATTTCTTTTGTTTTTTTCATATTTTTTCTCCCCTTTTATATAAATATTAATGATATCCATATATATAATTCGAAAGGATACACCATTTTGTGTCCGTCATTTAAAAAATTTAAATAATAAAAATTTCTCTAGTTTGAAACTAGAGGGGTTTATTAACATGAAACGAATTCTCATATTCTATAGATTCTTCTTTCCATCCCCTTGATGCTGTGTGGCAGGAATGTTTTCCCCCTCATTATTAGGCCCGTTATTTTCTTACTGAGACACCCTACCGTTGTTTTCTCGCTGATGTTCATTATTTCCTTGTTGAGACCCTCTACCGTTGTTCTCTTGCTGATTTCTATTATTTTCTTGCTGAGATCCTCTACCGTTGTTTTCTCGCTGATGTTCATTATTTCCTTGTTGAGATCCTCTACCGTTGTTCTCTTGCTGATTTCTATTATTTTCTTGCTGAGATCCTCTACCGTTGTTCTCTTGCTGGTGTCCATTATTTCCTTCCTGAGATCCTCTACCGTTGTTCTCTTGCTGGTGTCCATTATTTCCTTCCTGAGATTCTCTACCGTTATTCTCTTGCTGGTGTCCATTATTTCCTTCCTGAGGTCCTCTACCGTTATTCTCTTGCTGGTGTCCATTATTTTCTTGCTGAGATCCTCTACCGTTATTCTCTTGCTGGTGTCCATTATTTCCTTGCTGAGATCCTCTACCGTTATTCTCTTGCTGGTGTCCATTATTTCCTTGCTGAGATCCTCTACCGTTATTCTCTTGCTGGTGTCCATTATTTTCTTTTATTTGCTTCAGTTGCTGTTCCTTGGATTGCTTTTGTTCTATATGCTCCTGCTTCTCGTACCTTTCTTCTTTTGCAAGAGACGAATCCGATGATACATCAGGAGATGACTTTGGTTGCTCTTGATTAGACGGCGGCGCAGGAGGAGTAAGCGATTTCTGCTTCTCATTCTCTTGCTTTATATAAACACCTGTGCCAACTCCTGCTTTCATGGCATTCTCACGCATTTGCATCGTACTGCTTTGATATACGACTTTAACGTGTTTTGTTTCATACTCTTTCTTTAATTTTTGCATAGCCTTTTCCAACTGTGGTTCTAACGACTTGTCCTTTGTAACAGCTGTTAGCATAACTTGCTTATCATTCGTTAAGTACTTATCCTCTTGACTCTGCTTTATAATAATACGTATTACGTCTTGCAGGTGTTTATTTTCCCATCGCTTCATTTCTTTTAAAATACGCCTTCCATCATCATTACAAGCTCGCAAATCTATAACACGAAGATCCTTTGTTACGCTCACCTCTAAACTTGGATTTATATCAACTGAGATATAGGCAAATACTTTTTCTTCCGGTTGGTTGTAGAAAAACAGCAACACACATAGAAAACAAGCAACTAGTAATGATGCAGGCTTTAAGGAAGAAGGGATTGAAAAACGCGGTGCTCTTTGTTCTTGTTCTTTAAACGAGATTTCTTCTCCAATCATGTAAGAGTGCGCTTTTCTTTTAAACGAAATAAATTCTCCATTTGGAGTTAAAACAACTACGCTATGTTTTTTTATATCCATCACAATTCCTTTATTCATCATGCTTCCCCCCTCTTATATAATCAAGAATATATGTATAGTTATTTGCAAAGATAATACACATTGCAATAATGTATTTTCTATGTCGCTCCAACGTTTTACGACTTACCCTAACACGTGGCTCAATATGTTTCAGCGGTAACTTTTTCTTTCTGAACAGCTCTTCCATCATTTTCTCGTCTTTTATAATAATCTTTACAATTTCTATTAAGTGCTCACGCGTATCACGATGCTTAGGAGATTCCTTAGCAAGCTCTGAAAATGTGATTTTAAACTCAGCTAGCACACTTTGAAAATGAAGAATTTCCTCCTTACGGTTACTATTTTCTATCTCTTTCATATACTCCGTAAGCGATACTTGCATTTCTAATATTTCCTCTTGCTTATCTTCTTTTAAAAAGACAAGATTATGCTTAGACTCCTTGCGTATATAGTCAATTACATCTCTTTTTATAAGAAGATCAGCAAACGCTAGAAAAGATTTTCCTTTTTTATATGAATACTGTTCAATTGCCTCGTTAAACGCAAACAATCCAATACTATATTCATCATCCTGTTCTGTAATATATCGGCGGCAGACAGACGAGATTGATTTTCTAATAAACGGCTGATACTGTACGATAAAAGCGTCCTTATCTCCACCGTTGTTTTGTATGTTAAATACGATATCTTCTATTTTCGGTTTTCTTAAGATCTTCATTACTAAACTCAACACTTGTAATCTCTCTCCCTCCTTCTGCTTTAAATAGCAAAATGGTCACTAAACAAGTGACCATTTAACCACATTTTCTTAGTACTTTTCTTTTAGCTTGTCTTCTTGCTGTTGTTCATATTTTTCACGACCGATTTTTCAGATGATTATTCTTTTCTACTTGCGCTAGAGTGAAGTCTGTATTTGGTTCTGCTTTCTTGTTTTCTTTTGCAATAGCGTCCGCTAGTTTTTCTTGTTCTTTTTCTATTTTAGCCGCAATCTTTGAATAACTCTTCTCTATATTTTTGGTAATTTTAGCTTTTACTTTCGGATTCCCCACTTAATCTAGCAATTTTAGTAATGCTTCAATGTTGTTTTCGATGTGTACTTTTACTTTCATGACTTCTTTTTCATTCATTTGCTTTCTTCACTATATATATTTCGAAGGAACAAAAAGATTTATGGGGGTCAAAAAAACATTTTTTATAAAATAGCTATTTATTTCAAAAATAAAAACTATCAATTTGAAAAAAGATTAATCAAATTGATAGTTTTCTTGTTATATTTATTAATTTTGTATAACTAAGGTTAATCATATAAGCCTTTAATTGTAGTTATCCTTTTTCCTGTTACTTCTATTGCAAACATGATACAAGATTTTATCGGCCACCCCTTCACTAAAACCGTTCATTGCCATAAAGTCTTTTTTTAGCACCAAAAAATCCCTACAGATATAACTCCATACTTAAAAAGTAAGGGGATTATTATTAAAATTACGGAAAGGAATATTCCTAAAGATATTCTTTCAAACTTACCATTTACTCCACCACCAATGTATTTACCTGAAGCTAAATATTTATCTACATTAGACAACATATACTCTGTCATTTGGGTAGGTAATCCTTCTTCTCTTAAAATAAACTTAAATATATTATAGATTTAAAAATATCAGAAAGATAAATGTTATAATTTTCTAAAACATCCAAAAAAGTTGTTTTTTAGAAAAGGAGTAGAGGGGAAATGTTTCAGAAGCTCAAATTTTATTTAATCAGTCTTGTAATTAGTTCAATGTTCGGTGGGATTATCATAGGTGCTAATTTCTTGGTCCATAACATCTACTATTTAGTTGTAGGTAAAGAATTTCATTTTAATATGTGGTCTTCCATTATTATATTTAGTATCGTATTTATTTCGGGTTTCTCGTATATGTTGAAAAAGGGTCCAGATATACTTATTAATGATTAAACCAATAGTAATTATCGTAGGCGCTACCATAATTTTGGTGGCGTCTTGTTTGTTGTTCAGGAAAGCTAACAAAACTAAATCCCCTTAATAATGAAAAAACACGCCATCCTTTCCTATGATCTCAAGAAAAAATAGTGTGTTTTTTAATTTTATGAAGAACTAATTATTTCTTTTATATAAATAAGAAAGGAAATTTATTATCATATTAATTAAACATATAACCTCGCTTCCTATTAAAAGGAGTATTTTGTTTTGAACTGTCGCTCCATTTCATTCATTTGCAACTTTTTCCTCATCTTTCATTTTCCAACATATATGAAACACGACCTGCACCATCCCACTTAAAAAGAAAGAGTTTTTTATATTACCGTTTAAAACCCTTAACAAATTTATCACAAAATTCTCCCCCCTAAAAGTTGCATCATATCTTCATATAGTCATAAAATTAATCTGTGGTCGAAAATACGTAAAGAGCTGCTGGAATGAATTACTGAGAATACGAAGAATAAAGGAGAGAAACGGAGTAAAAACTAAAAAAATTAGACAAGGAAAATGGAGAGATGAATTAAATGTTAAAGATTATCAAACATTTAAAGCCATTTGTTGCTTCCATCATTGCAGTTGTATGTCTTTTAACTGTGCAGGCAGTATGCGATCTATCACTGCCAGACTACATGTCTAACATTGTCAATGTAGGGATTCAACAAAAAGGTGTAGAAAATGCAGTACCTGAGGTTATTCGTAAAAGTGAAATGGATAAACTTACGCTCTTTATGAATGAAAATGAGAAGAAAAAAGTTGCTGACAACTATGTGCTTTTAGATAAGAACAACCTCTCTCAAAGTGAACTAAAAAATGACTTAAAAGATTATCAGCAGCTTGATAAAGAGCCACTTTATAAGCTACATACAGAAGATAAAAAAATAATTAACGAACTTAACGATATCTTTGGGAAACCAATGTTAATTACACAAGGAATTGAAAAAGGTGGCTCATCTGCTTTCTCTCCTGCTGCGACAGGTGACAACAACACACCAGCGAAGCTTCCGCCAAATACAGATCCTTTTGCAATCATTGCGAAACTTCCTCAAGATCAAATCAATGCAATGAAAGAAAAGGCAGATGAAAAGTTTAAGAATATGCCAGGCAGCATGGTAACACAATCAGCTGTTTCATACATTGAGAATGAGTATAAGAAGATCGGTATCAATACTGATAAGCTTCAATCTAATTTTATTCTTACTTCCGGCGGGAAAATGCTACTTTTATCCTTAGTAAGTATGGCAGCTACCGTTATCGTGAGTTTACTTGCTGCAAAAGTAGCTGCAGGACTCGGCAGAGACCTTAGAAAGAAAGTATTCCGGAAAGTTACAAACTTCTCGAATGCAGAGTTTGATAAGTTTTCCACTGCATCTCTAATCACAAGAAGTACAAATGATATCCAGCAAGTTCAAACACTTATGGTTATGATGCTTCGCATTGTATTCTATGCACCAATTTTAGGTATCGGCGGCATTATTAAAGTACTTACTACAGACCTTTCAATGGGATGGATTATCGCAGTTGCGGTAATTGCGATTTTAAGCCTAGTCATTGGTTTATTTAGCATCGCGATTCCTAGGTTTAAGCGTATCCAAAAGTTAGTAGATAAAATTAACTTAATCACTCGTGAATCTTTAACCGGTATGCTCGTTATTCGTGCTTTTAATAATCAAAAACATGAAGAAAAGAAATTTGAAAAAGGAAATCAAGATTTAACAAAAACAAATTTATTTGTAAGCCGTTTAATGTCATTTATGATGCCAATGATGATGTTTATTATGAATGCCGTTACTGTACTTATTATTTGGGTTGGATCACACCAAGTGGATATGGGACATATGCAAGTTGGTGATTTGATGGCATTTATGCAATATACAATGCAAATCATCATGGCCTTCTTAATGATTTCAATGGTATCTATTATGGTTCCACGTGCTTCAGTTTCCGCACAACGTATCGCAGAAGTTTTAGATACTGACATTACCATTAGTGATGTAAAAGAGCCGAAAACATTTGCTTCAGACAAGAAAGGTTACGTTGAATTTAAAAATGTTGGCTTTAGATACCCAGGTGCAGAAGAAGATGTGCTTTCCAATATCACCTTCACTGCAAAACCTGGTGAAACGACAGCTTTCATCGGAAGTACAGGTAGTGGTAAATCAACATTAATCAACTTAATTCCACGCTTTTACGATGTCACAAGCGGCCAAATATTAATAGATGGCACGGATATTAGAGAAGTATCTCAGAAGGAATTAAGAGAGAAAATTGGTTATGTACCGCAAAAAGGAGTTCTCTTCTCAGGTACAATCGAGAGTAATTTGAAATACGGTAAGAAAGAAGCAACTGAAGAAGAACTCGAAAAAGCGGCAGAAATCGCGCAGGCTATGGAGTTTATTAATGCGAAACCTGAAAACTTCCATACAGAAATATCACAAGGTGGTACGAACGTTTCCGGTGGTCAAAAACAAAGACTTTCTATTGCGCGTGCTCTTACGAAAAAATCGGAAATCTTCATATTCGATGATAGTTTCTCAGCTCTTGACTTTAAGACAGACGCAGCATTGCGCAGAGCTTTAAACAATGAGATTACAGGAAGTACTATTTTACTTATTGCCCAAAGAATCAGTACAATCATGAATGCCGATAAGATTATTGTACTTAACGAAGGAAAAATAGTTGGAACTGGTACTCATGAAGAGCTTATGGAAAACTGTGAAGTTTATAAGCAAATTGCTTTATCACAACTTTCAAGAGAGGAGTTGTCATCATGAGTGATAGAAAAATAGAAAATAGAAAACAAGGCGGTCCTGGCCCTGGCGGTGGCGGTCATATGGGCGGCGGCATGAGAAAGATTGAGAAAGCAAAAAACTTCAAAGGAACGATGAATAAACTCCTTCAATACTTGAAGCCCTATAAATTATCAATCTTAATCGTTATCCTTTTCGCAATCGGTAGTGCAGCCTTTACAATCGTTGGTCCAAAAATTTTAGGAAAAGCGACAACAAAACTTTTCGAAGGACTCGTAAGCAAAGTATCAGGAGCACCCGGTGCGGCCATTGACTTTACCTATATCGGAAACATTGTCATTTTACTCCTTGGATTATATATACTGAGCACTGTGTTTGGTATTATTCAGGGGTACATTATTTCTGGAGTAGCTCAAAAAGTATCTTATAACTTCAGAAAAGAAATCGATGAAAAAATTAACCGTATGCCGCTGAAATACTTTGATAAAACAACGCACGGCGAAGTATTATCGAGAATTACAAATGACGTAGATACGGTGAGCCAAACTTTAAACCAAAGTATGTCGCAAATCATCACATCCGTTATTACAATCATCGGTGTACTTATCATGATGTTATCAATCAGCTGGCAGATGACATTAGTGGCGCTTTTAATATTGCCAGTATCGATGATTCTCATCATGGCAGTCGTAAAACGATCACAAAAATACTTCAAATCCCAGCAAGAATATTTAGGACACGTAAACGGTCAGGTCGAAGAAATTTATAGTGGTCACAATATTGTAAAAGCCTTTAACAAAGAAGAAGAAGAAGTAAAAAAATTCGAAAAGGTAAATGATACCCTTTACCACTCCGCATGGAAATCTCAATTTTTATCTGGAATGATGATGCCGATTATGACATTTATCGGTAATATCGGTTACGTCGCTGTATCTATTTTAGGTGGATGGCTTGCGGTAAAGAGAACCATCGCGGTTGGAGACATTTTAGCCTTTGTGCAATATGTTAGAAGCTTTACGCAACCCATCGCTCAAGTAGCGCAAATCGCAAACGTACTTCAATCCACTGCGGCTGCTGCAGAAAGAGTCTTCGAATTTTTAGAAGAAGAAGAGGAAGTGCCAGAAGCAGAAAATCCAGTGAAGCTGCAAAAGGTTCAAGGAGAAGTTACCTTCCAAGATGTTCAATTTGGATACAATCCAGATAAGATCATCATCAATAATTTCTCATCTAACATTAAACCTGGACAAAAAGTAGCAATCGTCGGACCAACCGGAGCTGGTAAAACAACGATTGTAAAACTGTTAATGCGTTTCTATGACATAAACAGCGGTGCAATATGTATCGACGGTCACGATATAAAAGACTTCACGCGAGAAGACCTGCGCAACATGTTTGGTATGGTACTTCAAGACACTTGGCTATTTAACGGATCCATCATGGAAAATATACGTTACGGTAGACTCGATGCTACAGACGAAGAAGTAATTGAAGCAGCGAAAGCAGCTCACGTTCACAACTTCGTAAAAACATTACCAAATAAATATCAAATGGAACTAAACGAAGAAGCAAGCAACGTATCCCAAGGACAAAAGCAACTACTAACAATTGCACGTGCCCTTATAGCGGATCCGAAAATATTAATACTCGATGAAGCAACAAGCTCCATTGACACTCGTACAGAAGTACTGATTCAAAAAGCGATGGAAAACCTTATGGAAGGTAGAACAAGCTTCATTATCGCTCATAGATTATCAACAATACGTGATGCAGATTTAATCCTTGTCATGAAAGATGGGGATATTGTAGAGCAAGGTAATCATGAAGAGTTATTGAAAGCTGATGGTTTCTATGCTTCGCTTTACAATAGTCAGTTTGAAGGTGCGGATGCTTCGTGAGATTGATGGGACACTCCTCTTTTTTAGAGGGGTGTTTTATTTTTAGCCCCTATTTTAATAACAGTCATTGAAAACATAAAAATAGCCATCATTTCACGGATATTAGGCTAACCCCCATCGCTATCAAGCAAAGGTTTTAATATACCCCCTAAACAAAAATTCACATCAACTAGCCCCCGCAAGAGGTGCTAGTTGATGTGAATTTCGTTATCGAAAGTGAAATGAGCTTACACATCCAAGCTGTTGATGATAGCTTATATTTGATGATCTGTCCATTTGGCATTTCAAACTGTTTGCGTAGCCTGCATATCCTTAGCGTATAAAATCTGCGTTTTGTCGTCAGCACTCTGTTAAGAAAAAGAAAAAACACTCGAATAAGAGTGTCTTTTCTAATAGTTTTTTTAGCAGAAGCAGCTAGCCCCAACTATGATTAATAAAATAAATAATACAACTAATAAAGCAAATCCTCCAGCAAAGCCGCCACAACTACCACCAAATCCCATAATAGTTCCTCCTTTAGATAAGAGGGGAAAACTAGGGGTCACTCATGTATTTTAATGGATTCATTTTACTTTATGTTTTTACGCATGAATTGAGCAGGTCCTTTTGAAAATCGAATAATACAACAGTTGAAATGCTTCGTGTTGCATAAGTTTGCAAAATATGAAGGCATTCCCCACTCTCTATAGAAGTATATACCTATCGAAAAAATAGGTAGGTGAGAAAATGAAAGCACTTTTGGTCATTGATGTGCAAAATGGCATTGTTAATTTAGGTGATTTCAAAGAAGAACTTTCATTGATGGAAAATGTGATTAACGATTTCAAAGAAAGTAATAGTCCTGTAATCTTTATGAAGCATTTGGATGACACAGAAGAAAGTCCTTTGTGTAGAGGTTCTATTGGTTCTGAACTACATAATTCATTAAAAGACTATGCTGATTATGTACTTGAAAAACAAACACCAAGCTCATTTTTCAATACCGAACTCTCAAATACATTAGATAAATTAGGGGTAAATCATCTTTTTATTATTGGTTTTGAGACTGAATTTTGTTGTATGTTTACGGCTATTTCCGCATTTGATAGAGGATACAAAGTAACATTTATTAAAGATGCAGCTGGAACAACTAATACAGAAAAATCATATGAAATGCAGGGATTAGACATTAGAAACTTTGTAGGAAAAGTCCTCAAATGGTCGAGTGTTATAGAAGTATTAGACTACGAAAGATATGTAGAAGTATACAAAACAGAAAACACCATTTGAGAAAAGGGATACCTTATAAAGAACAACAAAATTTACGAAAACAGCAAAAATAAAGAGAAGACACCTTAAGGTGTCTTCCTCCAACTTGAATCATCTTAATTTTAATACTATGTATTGGACTCCCATCCAACATTATTGTATCACACTGGTGTATAACGATTGTTGAGAAATACGATTCAAAATCACGCCTTTTAAAAGAACAACTCAATACAACAAAATATTGAATTATTCAACTTGCACTATATTCTCCTTTAATTACAAAAAACGAACCTCGAATTGTTCCAGCAAGTTTAGACTTCTGCCTAGCAAACTTAAATTTCTCTTCTAACTCCTTTGGTATCTCCATTCCCTCAGAAAGCTTAAATCCAACAGCCCGCTTCTTCGGATTATCCAGCGTATACATGACGTTAACTGCAAGACCATCCTCATAGAAGACATAGGAAAATTTAATATTTTCCACTTGAAAACACGATGTTTCTAAAGGTTTAGCCGCAAACTCAATATTACGTTCTTCTTTCAAAATGCGATTCACATAATTAAGAGTCTCCTCGCTTTCACTAGCTGGTACAACCGTAAATTCATGCTTATATTTGTTCATAAAGTAACGAGCTTCATGGGCGCGTAAACCAGCCAGCGCTTCTGCTACAGGTGAAGATTCTAAACCGGCTGTAGTTACATTTTTAAAATCTACGATATTGGACAATTCCATCTCTCCTTTTAACTCTTTACTTCCTAACAACTGGAATCCATATTTCACCAAATACTAGGCCGTTTCGCCGCCCCATCTCAACTGTTGTATTTGGCCCACCAACATAGGCAAAATCTTTTGCTTCTGCTAATGCTTGACCAAATGCAATACCAGTAAGCTTATTACTTAGCTCCTCAGATGTCTTGCCCTCCCCTTTAACTACTAGGTATTCTCCCCTCGGAAACTGGATAACTCTAGATTCTTCTTGTATCGTTGCCTCTGTCATGACACCAGCATAATACATCATCTTGTTATTCACCGCTTCACTCACAGCAAAAATGTAATCATTTGTAGCTAAAGTTTTTAAAGTGTCCAACCTTCCATCTTGTTCGACGGCTAGCCAAAAGTCTACCTTTTCCTTGTTTATGCCCGCAAAGTCTGTGTAGTGGCTCTTAAGTTCAGTTCCAATACCTAACACGATAAAACTATCTTTTTCTTCTATTGTATAATTTTTCATATTCAAAACCTTCCTCACTTTTAAATGAATCAAACGATTTATCTTTTCACTTGATGAGTTTATAATATCCTTAAATAATGTCAAAAAATGATACTGTTTAGGAGCACAAAATGAAAAAAGTTGAACGAATTAATACTATCATGCGGTACATCAACAACCGCTCCCACTTTACAATTTCTGAAATCATACAAGAATTTAACATCTCACGATCGACAGCTATTAGAGACATTAGAGAAATTGAAGCTATGGGGATGCCGCTTGTCGCTGAAGTTGGAAGAGATGGAGGATATTCTGTCATGCATAACTCTATCCTGCCCGTTGTTCGCTTTACCGATAATGAGGTTAAAGCTCTTTTTATTGCCTTTATGGCCACAAGAAATCAACAACTCCCTTATCTAAAGAGTCGTCAATCTTTAGCTGAAAAACTACTAGGACTCATCTCAGAAAACCAGCAGGATGACCTTGTTGTTTTAAATCAGCTCTTGCTTTTTGAAGGGACTAATCCCAATAATCCGGACCTACTTGAGCTTTCTGACCTCCCTCATCCTATGTTAGAAAAACTCATCCAAATCCTTCTTTTGGATAGCCATTTATTGATTACCATAAAAGAAGAGAAGGAAATCAAGTCTTATCCAATTTATCTATTGCACCTTTATAAAGAAAAAAGCCATTGGATAATTGAAGGCTTTGACTTAAAGGAAGAAAAGAAGAAAATATTTCCTGTCGACCATCTCACCAATGTCGAACCCTACAAACCGAAACAAAGATTAAGTAAGAAAAAGATTTTAGAAAAACTAAGTAAGAGGGACGAAGCAATTAACCTCGTAATTGAACTTGGTCCAAAAGCGATTGCCCAGTTCAAAAAATATCATCCTTTAAAAGTTTCAATTTCCTATACAGATCCTTACCAATCCACAGCCATTCTAAAGACTTTTATCAATGTTAACAATCTAGATGAATTAACAGAAATAATAAATTGGCTACTTTTCCTAGGTGGGGATATCAAGGTCAGAGAAATGCCCGAAGAAGCCTTAGAAATTTTACAAGAGAGATTATGCTTATATTGCCCATAAACAGTGATCAGTTAAACCCAAAATAATATTGAGTTTGACTAGATGCCCGTTGCCCCTAATTTCAAACATCTAGTAAAAATATTTTATTTGCTACCGCTGCTTTAAACGCTCTTCTAGGAATAAAGCCAACACAAAAAAGACATGAACTAATCTTTGTTCATGTCTTTTTATATTAGAGTTTAATCTTCGTTAAAATTCGAGTGTGGATTTATCTTATCCATAAGATCTTTCATTCTTTTTTCATATTCCACTATTTTTGAACTAAAACCAACAATAGTGAATTAAAATAATGACTTAATACTTGCTAAGACAGTAAGTATACCTATAACAATGACAAATACATTGCTCATTTTCCCTCTGTATTTAGCTAGTACTGGTACTTTACGAATCGCATACATTGGTAATAGACACAAGATGGCAGCCACTAACGGACCGCTAAGGGCATCAATGATTCCAAGAATACTTGGGTTTGCATAAGCTACATACCAGCATGTTAATACGACAAAAGTAAGAATCATTGTCTTAACTGTTTTTTCTCCTATATCTTTCCCACGTTTTTTACCGGACTTGATAATCATGTCACGCATTACCTCATACGCTCCTATATAATGGCCAAGGAAAGACTTTGTAATAGCCACAAACGCAATGATAGGAGCTGCAATAGTGATTACAGGCGAATTAAGCTCATTAGCAAGATATGATAGGATTGACAAGTTCTGTTCTTTTGCCACCTTAAGATCATCTGGAGTCAAACTTAAAGTACTGCTCCAAACAAAGAACATAACAACAGCGAATGTCATGATATAACAAACTTTTTGTATTTGAGCACACTTGGCATCAGTAGCGTCTATTCCATACGTAGCTCTCTGTTTCACAACAAATGATGAAATCATAGGTGAATGATTAAATGAAAATACTATGATTGGCAGTATCATCAATATCGTTCCCAAATATCCTGTTCCTGTTGAAGTAGTAGAAACACTTGAAAAGCTAAGCATTGACGTATTCCACTGTGGAATTAAAGATATTGCGATAAAAAGTAGAGAAGCTATGAAAGGATACACTAGCATACTCATGATTTTCACAGTAATATCTTGACCAAAATTTAGTATAGCTATAAGGCCGAGCACTAATACAAGAGATAAAATGGCCCTTGGGGGCTCCGGCATGTGCAATTGATGCACGATAAAACTACTTGCAGTATTTGTAAGTGCAACCGAATACATCAGCACTATCGTATAAATTGAAACGAAATATACTATGTTAAAAATTATACTTGCCTTATTTCCGAAATACTCTCTTATTGTACCTGTAATCCCCTCATCAGCAGAATTAGAAGCGTATATCATTTTAGCAAGTGCCCTATGTGAATAATACATAACAGGAAATGCAAGTATGGTAATTAACAGTAATGATAATAAACCACCTGAACCTGCATTAATAGGTAAAAAGAGTACTCCTGCTCCAATCGCTGTTCCAAAAAGGCTCAATGCCCAGGTAGTATCTTGTTTATGCCACTTTTTAGGATCTAGATAGTTCTCATTTTTCACTGCAGTATTTTCAGCTTGAAATTCTATTTTTTTTGCAGTATTCCCATTCATATAATAAATCCCCCTTGTATCCTATTCTTACGTCTCTTTTTAGGCTTAAGAATATAGACCATTCTTAAAAAATGAATCACTTACTAGGTGCACCACATTGTAAACGATTCCACCTAAACCTGTTTGCGAGGTATTTATCCTCCAACCCTATACTTCGTCAACATTGATGATATTGTGTACACCAGCTAATACGATGTCCGTTGCTACTAAACTATCTTGAAGAAATTCCCCTTCTGGTCACACACCCTTCTGCAATTAATCGTTTCAGTCTGTCCAACTTTAAAATGTTTGATATTTTCTCCGCAGGTAACCGATTACCTCTCGACGCCCTCATTATAACGTTTATATTTGCGAGTCTAATATTTTTTTATTTTTAGAAAGACTGAATAAACAGAATTATGAATAGATAATAAATTACAATTGCTATGTATTAATTGTGTCCATTGTTTGAAGCTGTATTAGTTAGCAAAAAGGGGAAAATAATACAGATATCATTTTTGTTAACACGTTAATTATGTTGGGAACTCATTATAAAGATAGTTATATTCCCTTTTGCTGAAACATCTTATTTTAGACGTAAAAACTGTTATAATGAATAATCATTGTAGATATAAAGGAATAAATTAAGAAAACATAAAATCATCCAACTGAATATTTATCACAAATATCGAATCAATATGCATTTTTCAGAAAAAAAGAACTTCTTTATCAAGGAGCCACCACATCTTCTATAATGATTGACATATTACGCCTTTCAAAAGAATAACACCATAAGTTTCCATTTACTATATGTAATATTTATTAAGTGTATCTTTTTCTAAATATGCATAATTGCATAGATAGTATACTTTCGTATTGTGTAATAAAGATATAGCCCATCTATGGAAATAGGCATACAAAAACGCCATCCTTTCCTATGATTCTACAGAAAGGATAACGCCTTTTTTGCTTTAGAGGTAGTGCAAAAACTTAGCTTTATAGCGATGGAACAGAATCCCTATAAAGATTTTTAATGTAATAAAATACGTTTATGTTACTATTGGATATTTCATCTCCTATTCCCTTGCTAAATGCCATTTAATGATATGTCCAGCGTGTGTAAGACCTCCTCCAAACCCATAGAGTAAGAGAGTATCCCCTTTTTTCACCTTTCCTTCATTCATACCTATGTCTAATGCTAATGGAATGGAGACAGAAGAAGTATTTCCCATGTATGTTACACTTGTTAACGTTTTATCCAGTGGGAAACCTGATTTTTCACATATAGATTCAATCATTCGTAAATTAGCACTATGTGGAACAAACCAGTTCACCTCTTCCAGTTGTAACTCTGCTTGACATAACAATTCTTTAATACCAATTGGTATTGTCCGTGCTGCCCACTTATATACTTCTCTTCCATTTTGAACTATCTTCCCATGTGTTCTTAAAGGATTTCCAAACATGGTAGTAGATAAATTTTTACGATATACATGCATGCCTCCTTCCCCATTTGTCCCAATATGGGTAGCTATAAAGCTAGACTCTTCTTCATCTTTCTCTACTAAAACAGCTGCGGCTCCATCTCCAAATAAGATACATGTAGTTCGATCTGTATAGTCTGTAATCTTAGATAAGGTTTCTGTCGTTACAATTAAAATCTTGCGATGAAGGCCAGATGTAATTAAACCATTCGCCAGATGTAATCCATATGTAAAACCAGCACAAGTCGCATTGAAATCAACAGCACCTGTATGTTGAATATTAAAATACTCTTGTATTTGGCAGGCTACACTTGGAAAAGTGTAGTCAGGCGTAGTTGTTGAAACGAGAATACAATCCACGTCGACAAGACTTTTATGATAACGTTCCACTAAGTTTTCAATAGCTTTAAAAGCTAATGTAGAGGCATATTCGTTATCACCAGTAATTCTTCTTTCCTTCATCCCAGTTCTTTGTACAATCCATGCATCATTTGTATCTACTAATTTTTCTAAATCATCATTGGTCAGCTTTTTTTCAGGTACATAGGTACCAATAGCTGTAATTCTTGCTTTTGATTGCATACATTTATCCCCCTTTACTATTTTCACACTTGGTTATATAATCAAATAATAGTACCAGGTACTAATTGTTGTCAATATTCGAACATTTTATTTTTGGAAATTAAACTAACTAAAATATCTAGCTATGGTATAAAGGAGAGACATTCATGCTCAATATTCAACAAATTGAAGAAATTATTCCCCATCGTTATCCCCTTTTATTAATTGATCGGATTATTGAAGTAGAAGAAGGAAAGCGTGCAGTTTAGATCCAAAATGTTGTAACTAATGAAGGATTTTTTATCATTCATTTTTCTGACTATTCAGTCACTCTCAACGTCCTTATTGTAGATGCCCTTTTAACATGAATAAATAAGTAGAAGTTTATTGAAAAATTTTCTGGAGAAGAACAATGCTAAACCCCTGTATTGATGTAGAAAAAAAGAAATTCAGAATAATGTAAAGGGAGAAGAGTGATGATTGATATTTTAAAGATTTTTGCGGCATTAGTTTTGGGATACCTTTTAGGAAGCCTTAATACAGCGGTGATTGTAGGGAAAATATACGGCAAGGACATAAGAAGCCATGGAAGCAAAAGCGCCGGGCTTACCAATACTCTGAGGGTACTTGGGAAATCTGCTGCGGTGTTTGTTCTTGCGGGAGATATATTAAAAGGGGTAATTGCCTGTTATATAGGCCTGTTCCTTAGCGTTTACTTTTATTCGGGAGAGGCTAAAGATTGCGTAAGCCTTTTAGCGGCGGGCGCAGGGGCGGTTATAGGGCATAACTGGCCGGTATATTTTGGGTTTAAAGGAGGCAAGGGAGCACTTACAGCAGTGGCTGTACTGTTTATGGTTGACTGGGTTATGGCCCTTTTATGCCTTGGCTTTTTTGTGATAATAGTAGCTTTAACCCGTTATGTCTCTTTAGGTACAATATGTGCTACATTGCTTGTTGCGGTCATTTCATTTATTCCTGTTTTTGGGAATACCTTATATTTTTATATATTTGCATTCCTAATGGCGTTTATGGTTATTTTCAGGCATATGGAAAATATACAAAGGCTGCTTTTAGGAACAGAAAATAAACTTATTTTTCCACAGCGTTGAGCATGTCGTCAAAATAGAAAAAAATTGGGGTTAGTTAACCGTTTAAGGAGGACGGCAACTATTCTTTACTTTTGGAGCCACTCAAGAAAAATGTACTTTATAATCCTATTTTTGGTATATCTCCTACCTTAGTAGCAATAAAGGGTTAATATAAGTCATCACATCATGCGTAAATATTAACGTACACATTGAATAGAAGAAATCAAAAAATACGTTATCCTTTCCTATGATTCTACAGAAAGAATAGCGTATTTTTTATTTTAGGGGGGTATTTTGTTTTGTTAGCTTGATAGCGATGCGGTTGTACCCCTTAAACTATAAACGTATTTTGTAAACGGGTTTATGCTGTTCAGAACTTTGCAACGGAACCACTTCTTTCATCACAGCCTCTTGAGATTTGTCTCGCATAATCTCTCGTCTTTCATGCTAAATGCGTTTATAACAATACTTGTCGAGTTGCCCCAATTGTTGAACAAAGAAATACTCTACAAAATAGATCTTTCGATTAAACTTTTTACAAATTATCAATCTTTATTCTTAATGATCAGACTGATTTATAAATTATCGAACCTTATTTTAAACCCACAGTAGTTGGAGGAAGGCTGATGGTAACAGACGATACACCTCCAGATAAAAAATGGCCTCTTTGAGACATACTGTCCTAAGAGGCCATTTTTATTAGTCTTTATTTTAAATCAACAGTTATAAAGCGATTATATATGGCTTAAGAAAATATTTACTCTGCTTTCTTAAATGTAAGTGATTTACCTTTTGTTTCTTTTACTAACATAATACATGAAATTGAAATAATACTTGAGATGACTAAATAAATCGAAATTGGGATAGAGCTATTAAATTTATTTAGGAGACTTAGTGAAATTAGTGGTGCCAATGACCCTGCCAAGATTGGTGCTACTTGATAACATAAAGACAAAGCTGTATATCTGATGTGCGTTGGAAATAACTCTGTCATTAATGCGGAGTATGGTGAATACGTCATAGATTGTATGAATAAACCAATAGTAATGGCAGTTATAATTAACCAATCATTTCCTGTATCCATCATGGGAAACCCGATAAATCCCCAAAATGCAGTTAAAACGGCTCCTGTCATATAGATTGGCTTCCGTCCCCACACATCACTTAAGTGTCCCATTAAGGGGATGAGGAAAAAGTGAATTGCATGAGCACCAAACATTAATAATAAAATTTGTGAAGTATCTTTATCGACAACAAGTTTTAAATAACTAATGGAGAAAGTGACAACTATATAGTATAAGATGTTTTCTGCAAAACGAGCTCCAATACCAGCAATAATCGCTTTTTTATGGTCTTTAAGCACTTCTATAACACCTAATTGTTGTTTTTCTAATTGAGCTTGTTTTTCTTGTGACTCTTTGAAAATAGGGGCATCGTCTACACTTTTACGAATCCAAAGACCAATTAGGACGACAACAGCAGAGAACCAAAATGCTACACGCCAACCCCAGTCCATAAATTGCTCTGGGCTTAAATTTTTAGATAAAAGTAAAAGGATAATTGTTGCTATTAAATTTCCTAATGGCACGCCTGCCTGGGGCCAGCTTGCCCAATACCCACGTCTATCACTAGGGCTGTGCTCAGATACTAAAATAACAGCTCCACCCCATTCTCCGCCGAAAGCAAATCCTTGAATTAAACGTAAAGTAACGAGTAAGATCGGAGCCCAATATCCAATACTACCGAATGTCGGAATACATCCCATTAAGAAAGTCGTTATTCCAACGATAATTAAACTAATCTGTAATAAATTTTTACGCCCAAATTTATCACCATAATGACCAAAAACAAGTCCGCCAATAGGTCTAGCTATAAAACCTACCGCATAGAGAGCAAATGCAGCCAGGATGCCGTCAATAGCACTTCCCGTTTGTTGGAAAAATAATTCTCCAAAAACGAGAGCCGAAGCGGTACCATATAAGAAAAATTCATACCATTCAGCCACAGATCCAATCATCGATGCAACAACAACTTTTTTTAACTGCTTATTATCTGTTTTCCCCATGTTTACTCCCCCAAAAAAGCAGATTCATATTATTATGAATGAACGTACCAAATTACTTTTGTCCGCACATATTGTTCAAAAGCTTCTAATCCATTGTCTTTGCCACCAAAGCCAGATTGTTTAAAGCCACCAAATGGAGTAGTGATATCCCCTTCACTAAAACCATTCACAGAAACGGTACCGGCTTTAATGGCACGTGCCACGCGCATCGTCCGCTGTACATTTTGGCTATAAAAAGAAGCAGCTAACCCATAAGAGGTGTTATTGGCAAGTTCAATTGCTTCTTCTTCCGTTTCGAACGTACTAACCGCTAAAATCGGACCAAATACTTCATTTTGGAACAAGGTCATGTCAGCGGTTACATTTTCAAAAATAGTTGGTTCTATGTACCAGCCACTACCCACATCACTGTGAATGTTCCCTCCAGCGACTAAGCTCCCTCCTTCTTGAAGCGTAATATCCAAAAACGATTTCACTTTATTAAAGTGTGCTTCTTCAATCATGGGGCCAATGGCAACTGACTCATCCATCGGGTTACCCAATTTCCAGTTTGTCAAGCCAGACTTTAATTTTTCTAACAATTCCTCTTTGACAGATTCATGCACGATCAAACGGGAACCACAACTACAGTTTTCACTCATATTCCAAAAGGCAGCTGATAAAATATGCGGAACAGCCGCATCCAAGTCAGCATCTTCAAACACGACTTGTGGGCTTTTACCACCACACTCTAAGACAATTTCTTTGAGGTTACTTTCTGCTGAATATTTTAAGAAATACCTGCCGACTTCCGTTGAACCAGTAAATGATACAATGTCCACATCCATATGTCGCCCTAATGGTTCGCCTACTTTTTCGCCTAAACCACATACTAAGCTTAAAGCGCCTCTTGGAACACCCGCTTCATAAGCAAGTTCAATCATACGGTGAGCACTGAGTGAAGTTAATTCCGCCGGTTTCACAATGACAGAATTCCCTGCAGCTAATGCAGGTGCCACTTTCCAAGCAAACATTTGCGCGGGAAAGTTCCAAGGTAATACCGCACCAACAACGCCAATCGGTTCAGTAACAATCAAGCCCAAAGCATCTTTACCCGTAGGAGCGACTTTGCCAAAGAGTTTATCAATCGCTTCAGCGTACCAATAAAACGTATCGATCGTTGCTGGCATGTCAGTATTTAAACATTCAGTAATCGGTTTTCCAGCATCTATACAATCTAAGGCAGCCAGTTCTTCGCTATGTTCTTCGAGCAATTGCGCCCAGCGAATCATCACTTTCTTACGCTCATTAGGGGATAATTGACTCCAAATCCCTTCTTCAAATGTCTCCCTCGCCACTTTAACAGCCGCATCCACATCCCGCTCATCTCCATCAGCAATATAGCCAATGAAGCTGTTATCAATGGGAGTGCGATTTTCTAATTTGTCGGCAGCACTCTTAAAACCATCAATTAAGTTGCCGGCCCATAGCTTTCCTTCTTTAGCAAGGGCAAAAATTTGTTCTCTTGATACAGTCATTTGTCTCTCCTCCAGATTATTTATTAAAGAAAGCTAAGAATGTCGCCTTTTCTTCTTCTGATAAATCAGATAATGGAAGTCGTACCGCGCCAACGTTGATCTCACCTTTCAGGCAGCCTAGTTTGGCTTTTTGGTTATAGTTTCCAGATTCCATTGAATGAATAGCAGGGTAGATTTCGCGCATAATTTGTCGAGCCTTGTCCCAGTCACCAGATTGCGCAGCATTAAACATGGCAACTTGCTCTTCTGGGAACACATTCCCTGCACCAGCAATCCAGCTTTTCGCACCCCAGAAGAAAAAGTCTACAGCTTGATCATCACAGCCACAAATCACTTCAAAATTCTCAAATGGGGTTTGTAGCAAGCGTAAAGCACGACTAAAGTCACCACTACTCTCTTTAATAGCGACGATATTCAGATTTTTCGACAGATGCACCACAGTGTCATGCTCAATTTCAATGCCAATGCGAGCAGGAAAATTGTACATGATAATCGGTAAATCGGTTGCTGATGCTACAGTTTCGTAATGGGCAATCACACCCGTTTGATCAGGCAGGCTATAAGGAGTTGGTGATAACATTAAGCCTTCATAACCCAATTCTTTCGCTTGTTTAGCACGGTTAACCGCTCCTTCGGTTGATAAATCATTGATACCTGCAATTAAAGTTACGCGTCCTTTAGCCACTTCTGCCACAGTTTTTAAAACGTTTTCACGTTCAGCTTCGTTTAAGGCGTAATATTCGCCAGTCGTTCCACACACTACTAAACCAGTAACACCTTTATCAATAAACGTGTTAGTCAGTTTCTTTAAAGTATCTACATCTAAACTTTTATCGTTTTTAAACGGGGTAACCAACGGAACTAAAATACCATGAAAATTCATCTTCATTCTCCTCAAGTGTTTATTCTTTTTAGTAATAGATTACTTCAATCAGAAATCATTTTTGAAGTGATACTTCAATTATTTACGATAATAACACACCGATTTTTCATTGTAAATGGAATTTTCAGAATATTTTTTTTGGAGATATTCTTCTTTTTTGAGCTAGTATCACTTACTATTTAAGTGGCACTTCATTTTAAAGTGAATTTTGGCACATCGATTTCTTGTTATCGTTCTTTAATTAGAGCTATTGTGTTATTCTTATGAACGTGTGCTCCTTGTATTTAGGATTTGGACAGAAGTACCAAACCTAGTTTTAAGGGGTTTTCACATAGCTAATCAGTTCAACAATCTATAAACTAACCATTAACATACATTTATTCAAAAATATCTTAACTAACTTTTTTATTTTCATCATGAGGTTACATCCAGCACCTTACTAAATAAATTTTCCTAGAATAGTAATCATGATTAATGTCAGTAGCGGGAGTGGATAAAAGTGAACGATTTAATTGGAGTAAAAATAAAGAGTTTGAGAAAAGAGCGTAAGTTAACATTAAAACAAATTGCTGATCAGACGAATCTTTCAATCAGCTTTTTATCGCAAGTCGAACGATCAAAATCATCCATAACACTCGAATCATTGAAAAAAATTTCAGAAGCACTCGGTGTCAATCCGAGCTACTTTTTTTCAGAGTCCGAAAAGCAGACAACACCAACAGTTATGAGAAACATCATTAGTAAGACGAACACTCTACATAACCAATTTTTTTATAGAGATTTAGCGGGCAACATTGAAAATCCACTATTTAATCCCATTTTAGTTTTGCTTAACCCAGGTGCTCAAAGAGAGGAATCTTATTCACATTCGGGGCAAGAATTTCTATACATTCTAGAAGGAAAACTGACGATCATCATTGACAAAGAGGAGCATGTTTTGAATCCTTATGATTGTATTTTCCTAGATTCAACAACACCTCACAATTGGATGAATAAAACAGATTCGGTTGTAAAACTCCTTTGCGTTTCAAGTATTCCTGTGTAAATTTCAACAGGTTCATTAGACATGATCTATGATTGGGGTAGCTGCGAGTCATTCGTCCGAATCACCCGCAGCCCTTTCCAAACCTGGTTGAATCTTCAATATTACTGCATCAGTAACTTCAAATTTCTTTTTAAGAATTGGACATAGTCCTTCTTTTCGCTTTCCTTGTACAGGGAAAGGAAAGTCTCTATAGACTTCAGATGTTTCTAATGAGTAGTTATCTATTTTAGTAGAAAAGTAACTAGTTCCTTCAATATAATCTGACTTCCTAAGAAATTGTAGAATTAATTGCTGGACAAGTCTGTCCAAAATGAAGTGAAGTTTATTTATCGACTATTCGGAATAGAGAAAGCATTTGTACGGGAACCATATAAAAAATACCGGCATCCTTCCCATGAAGAATACCGGTACTTCTCATTTATCCCGCTATTTGTGGGCAGTAAGACTCCCACTGATTAAAGTTTCACTTTATCACCCATACAAAACCGCATGAAATACGCCTAACAGTAAGTATTGATCATGTATATAATCCCCATCATATACATTCATCTCCATGTAATACATATCTTCCTCAAGACGAATATTCCAATCTGCGATTACATAGCCCTTTCGTAATAACTTTCCAAGCCCAAGTGAAGTTTTGTGAACAACATATTCTTCTGTCTTATATGTAAAGGTAAATAAGAAATTTGCATCCAATAACTTTCCGTCACATACAATCATTTCATGCTCTGCATCATTATTATCGATGTACGTTACTAAAATCTTTCTTTGACGCTGCCTACTTATATCCTTTGCAATAACGCGAATATTGTCCTTACTATCCTTTATTTCATAAATGATATTACTACCAACTTTCGGAATGAAGTCTAGCACTTTCATCAGCGCATTTTTATAATAGCCCCGTACTACGCCTACTTGCTCGCTTCCATTGTAAACCTCTATCGACGTCGTGTCCGCTTTACTATCACACAGTCGTTTGTAAGAAAGCTGCATCATTCGCTCTCCTCTTAAGTACTGATCAAACGTCACAGGATATTCTATCGCGCGGAGTTCCTTATTTAGCCCATACAAATAGCGTTGAACGCTCTCTACTAATGTTGTAGTAGATATACGCTCCTGAAGTTCAAATTGTTGCCAACTGGAAGAAACCCTCCACTGATTGTCCTCTTCATAGAAGAAACCAAGAATTACGTCATCACGGTCACTCGTTTCATAATTCATATGTACGCTCTGCCCGTGTTGAACTTGTTCCATCCACTGTCCTAAATAAATGCCCAGCTCTGCAACCTTCATGCATGACTTTTGAAAAAATACTCTGTCACCCACACAAATCGTTAAATCCCCTTCGATAAAGCCCTTTGCATAAGTAACATACCGTGGCTCATCCTTCTGTGGAATATCCTTGTCTATTTCAAACGAAAACGTTAACATCCTTTACTCACCTCTAGTTGTTACACAGCTCACACCTGACATCGCATCACTCTGAGAAACTATGTATATACATATATTTAATTAACACACTATAATGCGTGAATGACCTTAGCATAGTAGCGCTATTTTTTCTTCGCGAACTCCCTCAAAACAATATACTTCCACCATCTCCAAGGAAGTAATTTTTTCATCATAATAGCAAACTTTACCCCTTTTCCAATTGGATAACGGAGCGTAGTTTTTTTGCGATTGTAATAGAAATAATTGAAATGCATGTAATGAGTGTACATCTAATTGTTCAATTTGTATATGTTCCGCAAGATTTAGTGCGGTAGCTGATTCTGGTGCAAACACTCCACAACGTTTGTAAGTAACTTAGATATACTGATACTAGTACTCTAAAAAAGGATCCTGATTAGTCAGGACCCTTTCTTCTCTTTTACAGAGACATTTTGTGCATTGTATTGATTTTATGACGATTAGAATTGCAGTCAAAATATTATCTCTTCCCCTTTAACTCTCTCAGGCTGATTTTTCTCAACGTCTGAACCTACTTACGTACCAACTGCGTAACCAGTAAGAATACCAATAATTATGGCAATAACTAAGAAGCATGTGATTTAAATCCATTTTCCCACATATATTTTTCCGGAAAGTTTAGTTTCCATAGAAAACCGAACCGATGGTGCACTTATCCTAACTGACGTTTAAATGCTTTACCAGCGAAGAAGTAAGCGATAACCATAATGCCCACACACCAAGCAAGTGCAATCCAAATATCGTTGCCAACAGACCCTTCATATAAGAGGGCACGAATCGCATTCACGATTGAAGTCACAGGCTGGTTCTCAGCGAATGCACGAACAATTTTTGGCATAGTTTCAGTAGGAACAAAGGCCGAACTAATAAAGGGCAGAAAAATTAGTGGGTACGAATAGGCTGTCGCTCCTTCCATAGACTTCGCCGTCAACCCGGGAATGACAGCCAACCACGTCAGCGCCAGCGTAAACATCCCGAGTATTCCAGCTACCGCAAGCCAATCGAGAATATTAGCGCTGGAACGGAATCCCATTAAGAGCGCAACAAGGATAACCACCACGATAGTAAGCGCATTAGCAACAAGTGATGTTAATACGTGAGCCCATAATACCGACGAGCGCTTGATGGGCATCGTAATGAAACGTGCCATCAGTCCACTCTTTACATCCGTAAACAACCGCACGGATGTGTAAGCGACACCGGATGCGATAGCCATCAGCAAGATTCCCGGCAATAAATAATTGACGTAGTTATCCGTTCCTGTCTTTATGGCACCGCCAAATACGTAAACAAACAACAGCATCATCATAATCGGTGTAATCGCTACCGTAATAATCGTATCCGGACTGCGCATGATATTGCGCATTAAGCGCCCTAGTAATACCCCTGTTTTGCTTTTCATTTACATCTCCTCCTTTTTGCCGATGATCGCAAGAAAAATTTCTTCCAATGTCGGCTGCTTCTCGATATACTCCACTTTTGCTGGTGGGAACATCTCTTTAAGTTCTGCAAGAGTACCAGTTGTGATAATTTTTCCGCCATGCAAGATAGCAATACGGTCAGCCAGTTGTTCTGCTTCCTCCAAGTACTGAGTCGTCAGCAAGATCGTTGTGCCGCCGCCGGCAAGTTCCTTGACTGTATCCCACACTTCAATCCGCGCTTCAGGGTCAAGTCCTGTCGTTGGTTCGTCGAGAAAAATGACTGCTGGTGTCCCGATCAAGCTCATGGCGATATCAAGCCGGCGCTTCATCCCTCCCGAATACTGGTCTGCCCTCTGGTTGGCTGCATCGGTCAGACTAAACCTTGCAAGCAAATTATCGGCAACTTGAGCGGGACTAGAAACTCCACGCAACTTGGCGATCATTATCAAGTTTTCTCTCCCAGAGAGCATACCGTCTAAAGCTGCGAACTGTCCTGTCAGACTGATGCTTTGACGGACATGATCCGGTTGATGCTGGACGTCAAAACCACAAATACCTACTTCACCACCATCTTGCTTCATCAGCGTCGAAAGGATATTGACCGTCGTCGTCTTGCCCGCTCCATTTGAGCCCAGCAGCGCGAAGATTTCGCCACGCTGCACCTCAAAATCCACCCCTTTTAAAACTTCCTTGTCTTTAAAAGATTTTTTTAAACCTTTTACAGAAATCGCTGCATTGCTCATACTTTTTCCCCCTTATAAAAATAGATTACCTATACCCTCTATTTAGTATCACTGATAATCTGTACTACTTAGTAGCGGTTTAAAAATATAACTGAATAGCGATGGCGGCAATTCACATTTGTAACCAGCTAATCAGTCAGTATTACTTATTACATTTATTTTTTTCTCAATTGCTTCATGATACTTTCATTCAAATCTTCACGATACTTGGAGACATATGTTTTAGCGTTTGCTACGAGTTCGTCAGCAAACGATGCTACGTCCTCCCCAGTAATGTCAAGCACTTGTCTGCCTTCCGCTGCACCGGCTTCAAACAAATCGATTAATTCATACTGTATGTGCAGCATATCCATTCCATTACCCGCTGAGAAATTCCACATGTAGTTTTGAATTTTCTTAAACACAAACTGATAGTCCTCTGGCAGTGCTCCAACACGTGCCATCATCATTTTGTACTCTTTTTTATCACCAATTAATTTTTTGAACATTTCCAACATCTTATTTTCCTCCTTTTTTATAAAGCAGAACAAGAAACTCTTCAAATATGAGTCGGAACATTTTATATTATGAGGCTAGTTTGACTTCAAGACGTTAATTTTTGAAGATACAAAATCCCATTTTTCCCAAAATAATTCAAGCTCCTGACGGCCATCCTCATTTAGTGAATAAAACTTACGAGGCGGTCCCATATCTGATGGTTTCTTTTCAATATTCACAAGCTTTTTCTTTTCTAATCGTACGAGGATGGTATAAACTGTCCCTTCCACGACTTCGGTAAACCCAAGATCATTCAGGTGGCGGGTAATCTCATATCCATACGTTTCACGACGGCTGATGATTTCCAGCACACACCCTTCCAGTGAACCTTTCAGCATTTCAGTTAAATTTTCCATGTTCTGATCCTCCTTTACCCCCTATTCTGTCTGACTTATATTCAGTATCACAGAGTACTAAGGCGATTTTTTTACTGAATAGCTCTTGAGTAAAATCAGACTATTCAGTATTACTTATTACAACTACATTGTATGACTAAGTAGTTGTAGATGTCAACTCATTTTCAAAATTTTTCTAAAATCCACTATTACCTATAGTTTACTGAAAATATTTTGAGAAACAATACTACTCAGTATCACCTATTACAAGTACATTGTATGACTGAGTAGCTGTAAATGTCAACTCGATTTTTTATATTTTTCTAAAATCAACTATTACCTATTAGATACAGGCGATTTTCTTTTTGAAGAAATTTCGCCACATACCTATCCCGTTAAGAAAAAAAAATACCCCAAAACAAAAATGTAGAATTTTTATTTTGGGGCGCCATACTATATCGAAGTTAATGAATACGGCTAGCTCTTCTTATTAATAAGACAGATTATCCTTTTGTTACGATAACATCATATCCATATCTTCTGCTGCAGTTGTAATCAATTTTAAACCGAATGTTTCTTGTAATACATCAAGCACGCTAGGTGAAATAAATTCAGGAGCCTTTGGACCGATACGGATATCTTGAATTCCAAGACTAAATAGCCCGAGTAAAATAGCAACCGCTTTTTGTTCAAACCAAGATAGGACAATACTCAATGGCAATTCGTTTACTTCACATTGAAAAGCATCTGCTAAAGCAGCCGCTATTTTCAATGTAGAAATTGAATTATTACATTGTCCTAAATCAATGTAACGCGGAATCTCCGTACCCGGTACAACCCCATAACTTACATCATTAAAGCGGAATTTCCCACAAGAAGTTGTTAAAATTACCGTTTCTGGTGGAAGTGACGTTGCTAATTCACGATAATATTCCCCGCCTTTTCCTGGAGCATCACAACCTGCGATGACAAAGAAACGCTTAATCTTTCCTTCTTTTACTGCCTCAATAATTTCTGGGGCTAATGATAAGACTGTATTATGATGAAACCCTGTTACTAACTGTTCATCCGAATCTATATGTACTTCTGGAAGTTCAAGCGCTTTTTGAATCAATGGTGTAAAATCATCATTTTCAATTTTTTGTACACCCTCTAAACCTGCAATATCATATGAATAGAATCGATCAGAATATGATCCTTTAATTGGCATCACACAGTTCGTTGTAGCTAATATTGCACCGGTAAATTTTTCGAAAAGTCGTCGTTGATCATACCATGCCTTACCAATGTTTCCTTTTAAATGTTTATATTTTTTGAGCTGCGGATATCCGTGCGCTGGTAACATTTCAGAATGCGTATAAATATTAATTTCTTTTCCTTCTGTTTGCTTTAATAATTCTTCTAACGCAAATAAATTATGACCAGTAACTACAATTGCCTTACCTTCTACATGGTTTTGCGTAATTTGAACAGGCTCTGGAACACCAAAGTGATTCGTATGTGCCTCATCTAATAATTCCATCACCCGCAAAGCTGATTTCCCAACTTTCATAGCCATATCAATATGTTCTTGTTCATTAAAATTAGAATTTGTTAATGTCATATATAAAGCTTCTTGCGTTGTAGCATCTACAAATGCATCAGTATACCCTAGCTGAGCAGCATGCGTACGATAAGCCGCAATTCCTTTTAACCCAAACACAATCGTATCTTGTAAACTTGCAATTGTTTCATTTTTACCGCAAACACCTATCACTTTACATCCACCTGTCGGCGTTTGTTCACATTGATAACAAAACATTATCATCCCACCCTCTCCCAATCATTCCTTACAACCTAAGCATAATACCCATTGATGAAAAGGGATGTGATATCAATCACAATAATATGTATAAATTTGTGACAGTTCACATTGTTGACATAATATTTTTACTGTCTTCTGATATTAATACTTGCGCATGATCAATTATTTGCATAATATATCAGCGCACTTTTAAGGAATACAAAAATCATACCCATCTAATATTTCACAAAATTTCCCTTGCTGATGGTACAATTAAAATTATGGAGGGATAATATGGTATATATGATGTTTTATTATGGGATACTATTTCTTATACTCGGTATTGCAGTATTTCTGTTTATTATGGCCGGGTCACGAAAAATTAGGGATAAAAAACTTTCATTCGTAATGATCGGTTTAGGGATAAATACACTTGCAAGTCCAGTGGCACTTTTTATAGGGGTGATGGCAACAGATTCTCCATATAGTACTAGACTTGATTTTTGGAAAGGATTTCTCTTTATTCAAGGAATACCTCTTTTCTTACTACTTATAGCTTTCATTTGGTGGTTTATTCGCCCGCCCAAAGTAAAAGTTTCAACGAGTATTGAAAAAGATCTTGAACAAAATATTAAAAGTACTAAGAAAAAAGCGACACGAGGCCGTCCCGTTACTGCCATACGTATTTCAATTCCAATTATTTTATTAGTAGGCTGTTTTTCTTACTTTTTGTATTTACAGGACATCACACTTAAAAAAAGTCATTCTCCGAATAATATAAATACGATTAAAGTAGTAAAAAAAGATTCGGACTCTACTCATGGTCCCTCTCCAGTCAGAATTAAATACGGTTGGTCGGAACATTTGGACACAAGTATTGCAAATGCTGGGGAACGTCTCGATTCTTCAAACGTTTCAATAGATTGGAAAAACGACTATGAAGCAACGATAACGCTACGCGGAAAAGAAACAGTACCTGAAGTTGTGGAATTTAATGTATCAGATAAATCCAGTAGTTCTGTTTTTAAGAAAGTACAAAAAGTGGTCAGTTCCTTTACCTTTCAAAAAAGTGAATCTCCAAATCTAATAAATATTATCGAGTTTAGGGAAACAATAAAATCAAAAGGACCAAGTCCCAGTTCAACTGTAAGAATCTATTATGGGAAAAGAGGTAGCATTTTAGAAAAATATAAAGAGGTCACTCTTAAGGAAATGTATACGACAGAGAACTTCAATATCAATTGGAGAAACGATGAACAAGTACAGGTAGATGTATTAGAGGAAAATGTAATAACAGCTACCATCGTGATTGATTTGTCAAAGTAAATTTATTTTTCACATGTTATAACTGTTTCCTACATGGCACACGAGAAATACATAGTATATACAACTAAAAAGATTTATAGACATTATGAGCAACCTCTTTCTTTACAATACATTTACACTATCTTTACATTGTTTACATTATTTATATGATATATTTATATAGAAACTACTTAAGAAATTTCATGTACATTTTATCTTTATGATTTCTTATCTGATTGATAAAAAGATCATGTTATATTTTTATAACAGGGGTGAACTAGGATGACTGAAACATTAAAAACACTTATAATGCTTGATGTTACTTACGTTGTTATAGCAATTATGACGGTACTGGTATTTGTATATTTGGAATTAAAATCTCAGTAACGTATACAGGCGTAATTGATAGCTTCGCATTTAAATATAGCTAGAAGAAAGCGAGGAGGAAATTGTTTCCCCTCGCTTTTATATTCCAACAGTTTCTTATTTCAACAAATCCAATGTATGTAAAAGTAATCCTCTGTCCCCTACTTCTCCATGACCAGGCACTACTAAGTTCATATTTCCATATCGGTTCAACACATTCTCAATTGATATCGACCATTCATTTACATATGCATCAGCAACATTCCCTAAATCTTTTGCCCCCGCAGATTTCACTAAACAGCCTCCTGCTAAAATGTTGTATTGCGGTAACCATACGACAATATTATCTTCTGTATGTCCTTTCCCTGGATAGAACGTTTCTACTTTCATATTTCCAAACTTCAAATTCGTAATTGTTTGTAAGTCTCCAAGTGGTTCTTCATATCCATTTTTCTTTGCTAATTCCGCAGTTAATGCTGTACTATGCGCTTTAATACCTCTTTCTTTCAACGTTTGTATTCCGCCAATTCGATCAGCGTGCGCATGTGTAATAATAACATCCGTTACGCGCTTCTTAAATTTCTTTTCTACCATCTCTATTAATTCTTTCGTTAACTTATCATCCCAAGAAGAATCGACAAGTACTAATCCTTTTGAAGTAGTAAGAACTAGACCGTTCGAAGGAACTGCTTCTCCGTTAAAATAACCTAACTCCGTATGAACCCATACATTTTTGTTTAACTGAGAAAGTGAAATAGTTCCTGTCTCATTTTTTATTACTTTGTGCTCTATCATTCGTTCTGCTTGTACAGAGGAAATTGTACTAACAAATTGAGTTGTTCCTAGTAAACTAACACATACCCCTACTTTTAATAATGTATTTTTCATTTTCTCCACCCTTTCTTTCAAACGAAATAGTTATTACCTATATTAGACAATTCATCTCAAATGTTTGTTCCATCTTTTCTTACATATTTTTCATGTAATTAATAAAAAAGCGTACAACATTCTGTACGCTTCAAAACTTAATCGTTCATTCCATAATTCTTAAATTCTTCCTCATTCCCATAAAATACATTCAAATCAATATACTTTTCTTTCCCGTTATACCCTCTTAACCTTCCACGATTTGTGTATTGCCAAAACGTCCAATTTCTTTCATCCGATAAACTCGGTTTTGTAAGAACACTACGAATCCATATATCACATTCGGGATATGCATCTTTTATGTACAACTCATACGCCTCTTGAGTTGCATACAATATTACTTTCTTGTCATAATGTTTTTCTAGCATTTTTACCATTACTGTCAACTCTTTCTCAACATCTTCACGCTGAGGTGGATTATCTTTTTTATTAGCATAAAACTCAACATCAATTACCGGTGGCAATGCTTGTTTATGTTTTGGAACGGTTCGTATATATTGCTTTGCTTGCGTTTCACCTTTACTATCAAAACTAAAAAAATGATACGCTCCGGTGCGCATACCTGTCTTATTTGCATTCGTCCAATTTGTCGAAAAGTACTCATCCACAAACGCACTTCCTTCAGTAGCCTTTATAAACGCAAACTTCATATTTTGCTTTTCTAACTCTCTCCAATCTATCTCTCCTTGATAAGACGCGACATCTACACCTTTTACCTCATACTTGTCCGCACTGAATTGATTCGGAATGAATATACCTTGAAAAACTAAATAGGCGACAACACCCATTACACTAATTAAGGTGAAAACTCCTCCTATAATAAACTTCTTTTTCATTCATATCCCCCATCTTTACACATTAAAATTCTACTTACCATTCACGTTTTTTATTAATCATCATTTTTTCTTCAAACGCCTTCTCTAAATCAATATTTAATTTATTCGCTAAATCACATACATTCCAAATTACATCAAACATTTCTAAACCAATCTCTCGTTTCGAATCTTGTATTTTATCACGCTTTAATATAACTTCCGCTAATTCACCTAATTCCGCCATCGCATACATCGTGCGTTCTTCAATTGTTGTATGTTGAAACCCTTTTTCTTTACTAAAACTTGCTACATATCTCTGGAATTCTGAAATATTCATACTTAATCTCCCTTCTTCACAAATGCCATTTTTCTATTACACTTAAAATCAAAACTGTATTTTGTTAAATTATAACATTCATACTATAATTTATTTATAGTCCATTAACGGAGGTGTTTCTGGTGACTCTCTTCGCGTATCCATCATTATTTATACTAGCAATCATTTCATTTGCACTAGCTTATTTTATTGAGGTAAAACAATACACTTGGCTCTTATCAGGATTCAATGAACGCCGTGTGCTAGATAAAGTGAAGTTATCAAAAATAGTTGGTCTTTATAATTTAACTTCTGGTGTTATTGCCACAATTGGCAGTGTCTTCATTACTCCTAATGTTAAAATTATATTTCCCAACATTATTATTGGCCACGTTATAATCGCTGCTTATGTAAATACACGTATGGTTCAGTAAAAAAAGACCATCCAATTGGATGATCTTTTTTATAACTTATCAACATATTGCTTCGCTTCTAACAATGAAAATCCAAAAGCCTCTCTTACTCTCTTAATTGCTGTAACTGTTTTTCCTTCTTCCACAAGCTGGCGTAATTCTTTATTAATTTCAGGTTCTCTATCTACAATTCCCATTTCTTTCGAAATTAATTGTAATCTATCTTCCATCTTCTTTAAACGCGCATCCGTTTTCTTTTCGATTTTATTTAATTTTTCAACGATATAAATAAACCCAAAAATCGCTATCGGTATGATCATCCAAAATTCCATGACTATTCCTCCTCATTAGCTTTCATTTGTTTTATTTCACTAATTTATGTAAATTTTACCACATGACACATTTAATGTATAATAGTAATATACAACACTATTGATAAAAACTTTTATGCTAGGGGGACACTTCATGAAAAGATTTTTGAAGACATTATTACTATTTGTAGTTCTTTCAATCGTATTACATGTGCTATTCGATATAACTGGTTGGCTCCTTTTCAAAGCACCTATTAAAAATAAAGAAATATTTATTTCCTTTATAACAGCTACATGGCTTATGTACATGTACCGAGATAAATTCCTTCAATTTTTACCTCGAACTTACTTAAAATAAAAAAAAACACTTCATCAACAAAAGATGGAGTGTTTTCTTTTATTCCCTCTTTCTCTTAAAACGCACCTTTTTATTCCATTCACTACACTTCTCTTTATCTACTAATGTATAATAAAGTTAATATTCTGTTTTATCAGAAGGGAGATACTATGAACTTATTAAGTAGAAATATATCCAAGCAAATGAAACAATATTCCGTTTCCGGGTTAAGCCTTGCCGTTATACGTGACGGTAGACTGGATGAAGCGACAGCCTACGGAACACTTGAGTCTGGAACAACTAGAAATATTACTACAAATTCCATCCTCAATTCTTGTTCTATTAGCAAATTCATCACCGCAATGCTCGTACTAACATTATCAGATCAAGCAATCGTACATTTAGATGAAGACGTAAATGATAGACTCACATCTTGGAATATCCCTACCAATCTATTTACTTCAAAGAAAAAAATCACTTTACGAAATTTATTAAGTCATCAATCTGGAATTACTGATCCTCCTAATAGTTTTGAACCTTATACCCTCGCAAAAGGACTACCTAAAATGTCCGAACTCCTTGCCGGTGATACATTATATTGCCCAGTACCTATAGCAGCAACTTATAAACCAGAAAGTGAATTTCACTACTCAGACGCAAACTTTTGTATAATCGAACAACTACTAGAAGATATTACAGGAAAATCATTTAGTCAGTTACTAGAAGAATTTATCTTCCAGCCACTACAAATGAAAAATAGTACACTCTTCTCTCCCGATGTCATAGATAAAACCGATGATTTTGCTTGTGGACATAATAAAGATGGCACCGTTACAAATGAGAAGTATCCATTTTACCCATTCGCAGCAGCTTCAGGCATTTGGACAACACCAACAGACTTATCAACTTTAGTAATTGAAATCATTCATTCCTTACAAGGAAAGGGCAAACTAAAACTTTCTCAAAAAACAGTACAAGACATGATTTCTCCTCAAGGTTGCTCAAAATGGACTGGACTAGGTGTTTTTCTAGATGATTCTAACGAAGACTTACAAATTTATTCCCTTGGATGGGGCGTGGGATTTCAATGTATGATGGTTTGTTATCCACATAGAGGTAATGGAGCTGTTATTATGACGAATTCCGATTTAGGTGTTCATCAAATGAAGGGCATCATTGGTGAGGTTTTAAAAACGTTATCCTTATAATGAAAAGAAAGAAGCTGTTCCTTCCAGCTTCTTTCTTTATCCCGCTATTTGCCGGGCAGTAAGACCGATTGGTTCAACTAATAATCAGTGGGGGATGAAGAACCCCCACTGATTAAAGTTTCACTTTATATAACATTTTTCGCAACAATTTTTATATGTTCTGGTGCGATAATTTCCGTTATACTTTCTTGGAAATCTTCATGCAACAGTTCTTCAATATGTTCTAACTGCACTTCGACATGTGTGCATTCTAAATTATGTATGTTTAATAGTGCATAATGATCTTTCTTCTTAATTACTAAATATTGATTTTCTTCTGTTACGAGTATCGATCCTAATCGTACTCCTAGTAAGCGTTGATCATCAAACTTCATAATTACTTCTCCTTCCCTCACATAAATGAAATCAAAATGAAAATAATTATATTTATGGATAACACTCTTTTTTAGACTATATCATAATTTACTAGAATATAAATATCATTTTTCCTTTTAATAAAAATTCCTATTCTTTCATATATTTCAATACAAAAAACTTTCTCAATACAAAATTAGAATTTTCAGTTTTTATTCTTATGAAAATCTATTATAATAAAGTTAATAAATGTTTGACCTCTCCTAATTCATGTACATATGGATGATCAGTAGTTGCTGCTACTGATCTATTTTTTTGATTTCAGAAAGTAAATACGCTGCATCCTTTCCTACACCACAAATAAGTGCAGAGCCCCTTTGAGATTGCCACGGCAAACCGATATAATATAATCCTCTTACGGGACTTATTCCCTTTACATGATTAGGAAATCCTTTCTCATTCACTGTCTTTTCTATTTCAATCCAGTTATAACCTGAAGCAAAACCAGTTGACCATATAATACTTTCTGCACTATATGTATCACCATTCTGAAACATAATATTATTTTCTGATGCACTTACTACTTTTTCCTGTAGTTGTATTGCTCCATTACGAATAAGTTCCTGACCTTCAAAACCAAAAATAGGATCCTTCCTCTTTTGAAACCATTTTCCCCTCTTTGTATTTACTTCAGCGTACAATAAACCCAATTTTTCTAACCAATTAAAAATGCTCTTTCTAAAAAGATGTAACGGTAGAAATGTTAAAGGATGACTGATAGACATTGTAACTTCATGAGTTTTTGCAAGTTCTACTGCGATTTGCATTCCTGAATTCCCACCACCTACTACTAGTACTTTCCCCTTAGGAATTTGCGGTGGTGATTTATATTGTGATGAATGTCTTTGAAAAACATGCGATGAAAGACGTTGTGAGTATGAGGGGATATACGGTTGCTGAAAACCACCTGTTGCGATAACAACCTTTTTTGATTGTAAAGTTTCTCTAGGAGTATGTAATTCGAATATATCTTTTTCTTTCTTTATTTTTAAAACTTCGGTTTGCAATTGGACCGGTAATTTAAAGTGCCTTGCATATTCTTCTAAATAGGTTGCAATTTCATCTTTATGTGGTAATTCATTTTTCCCACCTATTAATGCCCTCCCCGGCAAACTACTGTAAGACCTTGGGGTAAAAAGTTGCAAAGAATCATATCTGTTTCTCCATGAATCACCAATTCGCTTTCCTGCCTCAAGTAATAAAAAATTATATCCTTCTTGCTTCAAGTAGTATCCCATTGTTAATCCAGCTTGACCAGCTCCAATAATAATTAGGTCTTTCACTCTAATCCCTCCTTCTTTTATACATATGAATACTTGTTCATGTATTCATATGTTTCCGTAATCATAACATTTTATTTTTATATAATTCAATATCTACTCAAAATAAAAAAGAGCAGTTTACTATAAAGTAAACTCCCCTTCATTCTATCTTCCCAGTCTTTAGCGCCTGTGCCCAGTCATGTCTTTCCTGTTGAGCAGCTAATCCAACAGCTTCTTCCCAATTATAAGGAACTGAAATTTGTTCAATTATCCATTCTCCCAAAACCTTTTCTATCACTACATATTTTGCGTGCGGAGTTCCTGACTCCATTTTATGCATAACAGGTAATTCATCTTTGTATGCTGGAAGTCCTACACTCCCTGGATTTATAATAATCTTTCCGTTTGCTAAATAAACAACTCTAGGAATATGCGTATGACCGCATACTATTATTTTCTGCTCAATATTTTGGAGTTGGTCCATTATATTTTTTTCATTCTTTAATACCGCACCACTTTCATTCATCTCTTCTAACAAATACACCTCATCTGAAGTAGGTGTGCCATGACAACATAACATATCATCTACAATAAATTGTGAAGAATGCTGTTGTAACCAATCTATATGATTTTTTGTTAATTGATTTTGGACAAAAGTTAGTGTAGCAGACTGCTCTTGTATAGATTCCCAAAGCATGCGATCACAATTCCCCTTAATATGTACCATCTCGTTATTCATTAATATTTCAATTGTCCCTAAAGGATCTAACGGCCCATACACGCTATCCCCTAAATTTATTATCATTTCGACCTTACGACGCTCAATATCTTCTAATACAGATTTTAAAGCGTGACTATTCCCATGAATATCCGAAATTATCGCTATTTTTCTGTTCATTGTTACACCTACCTTGATAAATTATTTATGTCATCTCAATTTCTAAACCCGCTCCTCATAAAATATAATTCTATTTAAAAACGGATCAATCACAGTTGATTCCATTGTATCCCAAGGTGTTCTCTCTATATCAGGTTTTGAATAAGCATAATCTTTACTTGATAAAATAGCATAATAACTTTTTAAATCCTCTATTTTCACCCGAATCGCACCGCCTGGTGAAGCATCCCCATGATGTTCTGATAAATGTATCACAGCATCATGTAACGAAATTTGCATATATAATGGCATATTCTCCTCATACCGATGTTCTCAATCCAGTTTAAATCCTAAAAAGTTAAAGTAAAACAACTGAGCTTTTTCAATATCAAAAATTCTAAATATAGGTGTAATCATTTATAATCCTCTCCTATTTATAAACATCCGCAGCCAATTCTCTCAAAACATCCACGTTTACTACTTCAAAGCAACCATTATTTTTCTTGATTATCTCTTTATCACAAAAAATATTCAAAGTGCGCAATAAATGCCGATAACTCGTTCCTAACAATTCAGCTGTTTCCGTTAAATTCCCACTAAACACAATTCTATTTCCATGCTGAGCCGCTCGTTCCCCTGCTGCTAACATGTAACTCGCAAGTCTATTTTCAAGTGGATATAGTAAATTAATTGTACTATTTTTTGAAAGACGATTTAATTTATGTGCTAACGATCCGCAAATACATCGTAAAAATTTCGCATCATGAAATAATTGGTTTCTCACTTTCCCTAAAGGTAAACCAACACAATACGAATCAGCCATTACTTGTACGTTTGAAGCAGTCTTTTGAGAATGAATTAACTCCACATCTCCTAGTAACTGCAAACTATCATAAAAACATAATAATACCGATTTCCCGTTACTTAATGTGTTAAACGCTTTCGCTTTTCCTTCAACAAAAAAATATAAATAATCTATCTCTTCATTTTCTCTACAAATAAACTCATTCTTTTTAAAAAATAAAAGTTCCAAATATGGCTTCATATCATTACTAAAAAATGAGTCAATATTATTTTGTTTCATATACTCTGCTAATTTAATAGAATTACATACTTTCTTCATAGTTCCCCCACCTTTACAACCTATCCCCATTGTAATTAAAATTTTCTTCTTCCACTATGACATATGTCATAGTAATACACAATTTCAGCATGATACAGTCATTACAAATATGAAATATAAAGGGGCTATTACATTGTATAACTTTCTTTCTGTCTTTATTGGTGTGCTCATCGCCGTTATGCTTCCATTGAATGGGATTTTATCTGAGTTAATTGGCAAGTACACAGCGAGCGTTGTCATTCACCTTGTCGGTTTAATTGCAGTTATTTTCGTTTTAATCATAAACAAAAATAAAATCCATTTTGATAAAGGTATTCCACTTGTTTTATATAGCGCTGGAGCGATTGGGGTGTTCACTGTTCTTTTTAATAATATAAGTTTCTCCGCCCTTGGTGCCTCTATTACAATCGCATTAAGTTTACTCGGTCAATCCATTGCTGCAATTGTTATTGATCACTTCGGCTTATTAGGAATGAAAGTTGCAAAGTTTGAAAAGAAAAAACTAATTGGATTATTATTCATCTCTTCTGGGATTATAGTCATGACAATTTATTAATGGGGGTAAGAAAATGTTATATATTTGTATCGCTATTTTAGCTGGTGTTTCTATCGTTGTTGCTAGAATTATTAACGCGAATTTAGCAAAGAAAATTGGGAATTGGGAAGGTACATTTTTCAATTATATTACTGGATTATTTTTCTCTATGATATTTTTAATTTTCAGTTCAGATTCATTTTATATTCCTAGTCATACGTTGCGATCTATTCCTATCGCTGTATACTTAGGCGGATTAGTAGGCGTTATCGTTATTTCATTATCCAACTATATTACTCCTAAAATATCGGCATTTTATTTAACGTTACTCATCTTTATCGGACAATTATTTGCGGGGACTATCATTGACTTCTTCCTGTCAAACGAACTCTCAACTGGAAAAATTATCGGCGGTGTTTTCGTATTAATAGGGCTTACTTACAATTTACTTGTTGATCGCCCTATTAAAACTGTGCCTAATAAACACGTTCAACTATAATACTTTGCGCTTACCTATCATATATTAATAGAAAAGCTCTTCACACGAAGTAATAGAGAGGAGAATACCCTATTAAGAAAATCATTTTATTGATAGGTAGCGCATTAATTATTTTTGGGACCGTATGGTTTTTAAACTCTGGAAAATCTATTCAAGATCTCTATACAGCAAGTAAACCAAAAAAGAAAGCTACTATTATTTCAACTCAAAGAGACCCAGATGCACCTCCTGTTTTTTTAGGGAAACAGGAAATAAAAGATATACATGTAGAGTCAATTAAAACAAAAAAATCTATCTTCCTTACAAAAACAGATGAATTAAAAACATTCATTAACAGTATGAATACAGCAAAAAAAGGCGATTTAACGCTAGATGAAGAAGGTTCTGATCTAGTAGATTGTAACATGTGGATTACTTTCCAAGATGGGACTTATAAACAATATTTAATTTGGATAGTAGATAACAACAGTAGTGAAATTATGATTGCTCATCAAAACAGTCCTGATGACATAGATCTTACTTATTATCAATTAAATGAAGGCAATTCGAAAAAAGTATATAGCTTATTTAAAAAGATTATATAAAAGAGAAAGTCATGGGCACATTAGCTCATGACTTTCTCTTTTATATATATTCAGGGAACACTTTACAGCTCTTTTCCTGCTCTATATCATGTCCGAAGAAAACAATTGGGTTTTCTTTCCTCACAACTTCTTTTAAACGCTTAATTGAAGATAAAGCTAACTCCGAATCAACCCCCGCGAACGGCACTTCATCTTCAAAATTTTCTTTCGTATACGATGCATCGATCGTTAATAACACTGGGCCAGAGTTCTCCGTCTCAATGAATAGCGACTGATGCCCTGGAGTATGTCCTGGTGTATACAATAGTTGAACACCTGATACGACCTCATAATCCCCTTCAATGATTTTGTAGTTTAAATTCGGCAATATACATTCTTTCATATATTCTTCTCTATGCTGCGCCGCCTCGTATTCAGCACGCTGTACAATGATTGGTGTATTTATAAAAGCACCATTTCCTCCTGCATGATCAAAATGCAAGTGAGAGCTAATAATATAAAGAAGGTCTTCCGGCTCATACCCTGCACGCTTTAAAATATTTACAATTCTATCTTCTTCAGTCATTTTCGGTAAAATTTGCCCCTCAACAAATGTACCGTTAAAAAGACCTTCATTATTAACCGCACTTTCTGGCATGCCTGTATCTACTAAAATAGGTCCTTCTTCTGTCTCCAATAAATAACACCATACTGGTAAGTTCAATAAATTCCCCGGTGTGAGCGTACTATTAACAGAGGAATGATCTAACATACAACGACCAGCTGGCACGAAATAAAGCTTTTTTACCGTCATTATGTATCCACCTTTACATGTAGTTTTGAATGAAACAATACAGTAAAGAATTCCTCCCATTAGAAATAAAATCCTTCTCACCTTTCATTATTCCAGCTATTATTTTGAGTTGTTCACAACTTTTCATTATATTGACAATTACTATTTATTACTCTCCTAGCAGTCGAGAGTAATAAAACAGCTGTTTGTATTTTGAAATAAAGTTCGATGATTTATAAAACATCCTATAAGGAATACAGAAACAAACAATAGTTTAAGAATGAAAAAAATACACGCTTAAACGAATTTTATATATAAAATAACCGACTACCTATATGCTGAGAAAAGGAGTCGGCTATTTTGCTTGTTATTATTCATTTACAGGCTCTTATATGCGGCGAGCAATGATTATAAAAGATGATATGCTATTTTATTTCACTGAAATATTTCCATTATGCGTGGTTAATTTAATTAGATTTTCTCCCTTTCCAATAATCGCATTACCTTTATATTTATCCAGGATATTCGCTCTGCCATTATCGACAGAAACATTAAATTGAACATTAGTTGGTTTTTTTTCGGTTTCAATATTGATTTTTCCATTGTGAGTCGTAAAATTAAGATTTCGATCAAGTTCAGTTGTTTTAAGAGTAAGACTTCCATTCTTAGATTGCCCCTCTATTTCACCTTCCACATGATCTAGCATAATTCTTCCATTATTCGATTTCACATGAATATTTTGTGCCATTATATCTTTAAAGTCCATAATTCCATTGTTTGCTTCTGCAATAACTTTTTGCGAATTGATTTCTCTTAATTCAACACGCCCATTGCTTGTATTGATATTAAAATTTGTTGCGTTTAGTTTTTTGGCAGAAACGTAGCCATTATTATTGGAAACTTTTAATAAATCATATTGTTTTTCAGGCAGATAAACATTTAATGTTAATGGGGCCAATACTTCGGAAATGTTGAAGTTGAACCAGCTCTGTTGTTTTTCTTTGTAAGAAATGAGAAGCGTTGAATCTTTCTCATCCGTAGCTAACGTTCTTTTTATGTTAGGACTAACTTCCCCATCTAATGTTACTTTAATGTTACTATCTGTTGTAGGATTGATGTTAACACGAACGTTATTCGTATCGATAATGACGCTTGACACATTATTATTGCTAATAACCTTTTCTTCTGAAATTGGTACTGCAGCAATTGAACGATAAGTGAGTAGACTTCCTACAATTCCAATAATGAAAATAATAGCTGCAATGATGGAAAATTTCTTTTTATTTATCATGCTTAAAACCACCTTTTACTAGTGCTATATTGAACTTTAAATAACGAACAAATCCATTCTTTGCTAACTTCGTTAAAAATAACATAGCAATTACAATGAAATATCCAAGCCCACAAAGTGCTAAAGAAATGAAAAGGTTAAAAAGCAAGAATGTATTTGGATGCAAAATAGTATCTACAATAACAAACAGTGGTGAACCTAAAAATGAGATTCCTAGAACCCATCCCGAAAAAATCAATGCTGCTAATGTAATTGCAGGTCCAAGCACTATTACTAAATTGAAAAACCCTAATCCAATTACTGCCCAAATTGCCCGAAAAACATTTCCTGTTGTTGCACTTGCTGTTACTTTCTCAATATGATAATCTGCTAATAACTCTTTGGCGATTTGAGCTGGAGAACCTAATGAAGCTACAATTTCTTCTTCACTTTTACCTTCCTCTAATCCGAAGGTAAAATGTTCCTCATAATCTTTTAAAATATCTGCACGCTCTTTTTCAGATAATCTTTTTAGAGATGCATTTAATTGTTGTAAAAATTTATTTTTCGTCATTACGTACACCTTCTTTTATTAATTGATTGACACCTTGTGAGAACTCATTCCATTCCTCCAAAAGTTGGTACAAATACGTTCTACCTTTATCTGTCAGTTTATAATACTTCCTTGAAGGCCCTTCTGAAGACTCCTGTAAATACGTTGTAAAATATTCTTCTTTAGTTAATCTACGAAGTAGAGGATACACAGATCCTTCTGATATTTCAATTTGATTGGAAATACTTCGAACTAATTCATACCCATAACGGTCTTGCTTATCGAGTAAGACAAGCACACAAAGTTCTAAAACTCCTTTTTTAAATTGTACATTCAATGTTCGTTCACCCTATTCTAATTGACTTTCACTACTGTTTATTATTCAGTACCATTTTATAATAAGTAACTCATAAGTATAATATACCACTCAGTATTGTTCATTGCAAGGTACACTGGAAAAATAAGTATAACTTAAAAATAATGTTACAACGCTTATAAAATCAAAACGATGGCTTTCCTCTTTCAATGAAGACATTTTAAATGATGTTTAATCAAGCTCTTTATAAAATAGAAAGGAGTCCGCTTTTTTACATAACGACACTTTACCTACTATAATAAAAAAGAACAGACTCTTATTTTAATGGAGGGAATACAAATGAAAGCAATCGGTTTACATGAATACTTACCTATTGAAGAAGAAAACAGTTTAATTGATATTGAAGTTGAAAGACCTGTTGCCACAGGAAGAGATATACTTGTAAAAATTAACGCTATTTCCGTTAACCCAGTTGATACAAAAGTTCGATCTCCGAAAGATAAAAAAGAAGATGTAGCAAAAATACTTGGCTGGGATGCTAGTGGTGTTGTCGTGCAAACAGGCGAAGGTTGTACGTTATTTAAAGAAGGCGACGAAGTGTTTTACGCTGGAAGCATTACAAGGCAAGGTACATACAGTGAATACCATCTAGTTGATGAAAGAATTGTTGGTAAAAAACCAAAAACGTTAAGTGATGCTGAATCTGCAGCAATTCCTTTAACAGCCATTACCGCATGGGAAGGTTTATTCGAGCGTTTAGGCATTGATTATAATAAAAAAGATACGAACTCATTTAAAAATATTTTAATTATCGGCGGAGCTGGTGGCGTAGGTTCAATTGCCATTCAATTAGCTAAATGGGCTGGACTGAATGTAATCGCAACTGCATCCCGCAACGAAACAATACACTGGGTTGAAAAATTCGGTGCCGATTATATTGTTAACCATCACCAACCTTTAAAAGATCAAATATTAGAGTTTGGGCTAAAAGATGTAGATTATATCTTCTGCTTAAACAATACAGATCAACATTGGCATGCAATGTGTGACATCATTAAACCACAAGGAAAAATTTGCTCTATCGTAGAAAATGAGCACCCTCTTGAGATGGGCATTTTAAAAAGTAAAAGCGCCACACTAGTTTGGGAATTTATGTTCACAAAAGCGATGTATGAAACTGGCGATATGATTACGCAGCACGAACTATTAAATAAAGTGAGTGAGCTATTAGATGAAGGTATCCTTCATACAACTTTAAACGATACGTTAACACCGATACATGCAGAAAATCTAAAAAAAGCACATGCATTGCTTGAGAGTGGACGTACAATTGGGAAAATTGTATTAGAAAAGTTTTAATAAAAAAGTCCGATTTCTAAATATGAAATCGGACTTTTTTACCTTTATTTACTTGAAATCCCTTGATCATCTTGAGCGTCTAACGGAGCTCTCTTCCCTATTCCGAAAGCATAGAAACTAATTGTTACGATAGCTAAGAAAACAATACCTACAATTAGTGAAATACGAGTATCATCGTTAAACCACATACCGATTAATACCATAATTAAAAAGGCAATTGTTAAATAGTTTGTAACAGGAGCAAATGGCATTTTGAATGGATGATCTTTCATCTCTGCTCCTTTTTCTTTTCTAAAATTAATTTGACTAATTAAAATGACGAACCATGGCACCATACCAGGAAGTACACTCGCGCTATATACATATACGAATAAGTTTTTCGGTGCGATATAACTTAATACAACACCGACCGCTAGACCGATAATTACGCCAACTGTTCCGAATAAAGGTACACCATTTCCAGAAAGTTTCGTGAAATATTTCGGTGCTTGTCCATTTACACCTAACGTATACAGCATACGTCCAGCACTATAAATACCACTATTACAACCAGACATCGCTGCTGTAATAACAACGAAGTTAATAAGTCCCGCTGCTGCCGTAATACCAACCTTCGCAAAAGTTGCTACGAACGGACTACCAATTGTACTTAATTGATCCCACGGATACACAGTTACAATAACGAAAATAGCACCAATATAGAAAATTAGAATACGCCAAATTGTACTTTGAATTGCTCTTGTAAGTGTCTTCTTCGGATCTTTCGCTTCACCAGCAGTAATCCCGATTAATTCCACACCTTGATACGCTCCAACTACAAGTGATAATGCAAAGAAGAATCCTGAAAAACCACCTGTAAAGAAACCGCCATTTGCCCAAAGGTTTGATATACCAATCGCTTCTCCGCCGTTACCAATTCCGAAGAAAATAAGACCAAATCCAGCAATAATCATTAATAAAATCGTAACGATTTTAATCATCGCAAACCAAAATTCAAATTCACCAAATGATTTAACAGAAATTAAGTTAGCTGCACCAAGAATAACCATTGCGATAACACCCGGTATCCAGGCTGGTAAATCTGGGAACCAATACTTCATATACGCCCCAACTGCGATAATCTCTGACATCCCAACGATAACCCACTGGAACCAGTTACTCCACGCTGTCATATAACCAGCTAACGGGTGAATATACTTATGACCGAACGTCGCAAATGAACCTGTACTTGGCTCCATGTACAACATTTCTCCCATGGCACGCATAATGAAGAAGATAAAAATACCTGCAATTGCATAAGCAAGCATTACTGACGGACCTGTCCATTTAATCGTGCTGGCTGATCCCATAAACAAACCAACACCAATTGTTCCGCCTAAAGCAATCATTTGAATATGACGTGCTTCTAAACCTCTTTTCAATTCTTTGTTTGCCACTTCACTTCCCCCTCTTAGATGATTCATAGCCGCATTTTAAAACAAGATGCTTTCCCCTAATTCCTTTCGGCCCTGAAAATGATGAAGCAAACGTCATTTTACACTAGCTTTAAAGCTATCCTAAAATCGTTTTTTGCCCCTAACAAAATTCTCAAAACCTTTCATCTTCCAATATTCTATAAATCTTAAAATTACTTATTTTATATTAATTCATTTATCTGAAAAATTCAATTATTTTTTCAATAAATTAATATGCATGATTACGTTTAATTTTTAACTTAATTAGAAATAAAATACATCTATTCAATATGATTCTAGTGTAAATGTTATTACAATATAAATAACCGAGGAAAGCATTTCTTCCTCGGTTTTATACAGCATGTACTTCAATATTTATAGTTGATAACGTCATTGTCCATCATTTAAATGAATTACATTTCCATCTCACCTGGAAATATAATATATTAGTAAAATTACATACCATATACATCCTTCGCACGGACTTCCTTATCAAAGCGAACGAATTTACTCTTTACTTCCATTCCAGCTGCTTCGTATACGCGAGGTGCACCTGTAATATTCTCAGAATCTACATTTAGATGGACCTTTAAAATCCCTTCTTCGTATAATTGACCGAATGCGTGATGTAACAGCGCTAATCCCAATCCTTGTTTCCGCTTAGAACGCCTTACACCTAAGTGAGTAATTTCTGCTTTATTATCAGCACCCTTTTTACTAAAGACAAAACCAACTACTTCATCCTCAACCATCGCCAGTGACCATAATGTAGGATGAAACCCATCTCTTTCTGTACGCTGCAAAAACTCTTCTAACGTAGAAGGATGCGAATTCCAGTGGTCTGCAAATGCTTCATTAAAAGCTTGATGTAATCTTCCATCATCTAAACCTAGTATGTAATGTCGCACTGTAACACCATTTGGCCATATTGGTGATGGAATATCTTTCTTTAATTCAATCCCCATCCCCCACCATATACGAGTTGGGATAAATCCATCTTCTTCTAATACTTTTTCCTCATAGAAATTATTTGCTTGTGTTACAATCGTGCCATTCAAGCAAGACGAATTACTTACAAGCCCCGTAGCACGCTCTTCAAGCTTTGACCATATTACATGTTCAATTCCTTGATTTATATAATCAGGGTTTACAAATACAGCAGATGGAAACTGCCCTTCATTCCCTGTCAAAATTCCATAAGCGATTATTTCTTCTTCATTCATAACAACATAAGAGCTTTTACTAACATCAATACCTTTCCATGAGTTATTAATATCCTCTACCGTTGTATCAACTTCACCGTAAATGGCTTGATCATAAATTGTACATAGTTTTAAAATTTGTTGTAAATCTTCTTGTGTAGTTGCTTTAACATTTAGTTTATTTACTAAGTTTCGCATGCATTCCACCTCATTCTAATTGAAAATTCGAACCTTATCGCAAAAACATTTCATAATACTACTATTTTATGAAAAATATTAGTCCTCCTAAAGCAATCAACAATACACCCGAAAACGGAAAACTCTTCTCTTCAGCTTTTATCTTTTCCTCAATAATATCTTTAATTTTCCCCTTCATATCATCTGGACATTTTTTAAATAAAATATTAGTTGTATGTAATGGCCTATTTAATATTCGAATTTTAACAGGAGATCCTGATAAATATATATTATTTTTATCCGAAGTAAATTCTATATTTGCTTCAGTAAGCCCTTCTTTCACTAATATATTCACTCGGCTAGAAGGTAAATTAAACACTGTATAATCGTTAAAAGCTAGTCCTCTAATATCGAAATGTGAGTATACGAGAACTAAAGTTATAAACAACAAAACTAGTACAACTATTGTTTTCACTAATGAAAGTTGATTTAACATATAAGAAGATGTTGTCATATAAGCACAAAAGAATGCCATTAAATTACAAAGATAGTGGTTGACAATGAAAGTTTTTCTTATAACTATTGTAAGTCCGGAAATGATTAGTAGAGCGCATGCTAGATTCATTAACATATTTTCACCTCCCAAAAACTATAACCATACAACTTTGTTATATTTTAACATTAATTACATATTCATACCTGTAATTTTTTTCATAAAATATAAAAGAGTCTCATTAAAAAATGAGACTCTTTTACCATTTCATATTTAAATCGTTTTTGAAGTTTGTTTACCAAAAATAAATACTTTAGTAAACACCACCATGATAACTGCAATAGTCAGAAAATAAAGTGGCATCACCATCAACGAACCTGTATGAAGCTGACTCATTCCCCAAATTGTCACCGTTACAATTACATAGTAGCCTAAGCTAAACAATGCACCTGCTGTACCAATGACATCTTGAAAATCTACTAATGCTAAACTTAAACAGTTAGGCAACGCTATTCCAATTCCTAATAGCAATATAAACATCGCTACTAAAAATCCAATCATATATATTATGTTTGGATTTGATCCAACTGAAGTAATAACAGTTAAAAGGATAGCTCCCCCTGTCATTACAAGACAACCGATATATATAATTTTCTCTGGTTTATAAGTAGCCAGTAAACGTTTTGAAACTTTCGCCCCAATAATTGAAGCAAAAGCGACAACGATTCCTAAAAATCCATACATACTAGGCGATAACTGAAAGTATTCAATAAAGATAAACGGCGCTTCTGCATAATAGCTAAATAAAACACCATTCGCTCCTCCAATTAATAGACCGTATGTTACTACTTTCGGATTTGTAATCAACCGTTTTAAAACAGAAAACACATTTATTTGATTCGTCACTGAGTCCGTTTTTGTTTCTGGAAGAGAAACAAACGTATACAGCAAAATTCCGACGCTCATAACTACTAAACTTAAAAATACTATTTTAAATCCAAACATTTGATCGAGAAAACCACCAATTAACGGACCTATCGCTGGTGTAAAGGCAATGACTGCCGAAATTTGAGCAAACATAACATGACGTTTATGCCCCTCTACACTTTCACGAAGAATCGTTTGTGTAACAACTGATCCTGCACTTGCCCCAAACGCTTGAATAAAACGACTTAGCAATAAAAATTCAATGGAACTTGCAATATAGCATAAGAAACTTCCTATCCCGTATACTGCAATTCCAAATAACATTGCTGGGCGACGACCAATTATATCTGATAACCATCCAATAAAAAATACACCTAAAGCAAATCCAGCAAAATAAACACTTAGCGTTAACTGTACCTCATTATTACTTACGTGCAACGCCTTTGAAATGTCTGGTAAAGACGGCGTGTAAATTGTTTCACTAATTTGCGGAAATGCTACAAGAATAATCATTAACAAAAGTGATGGTACTGAGACTTTTTTCATTTTTAATACCCTCCTATAACTTTGAAAATCTCAGAAATAAAAAGACTTTCTTAGCTAGGGAACAGGAGGGGCCATTATAGAAATCCGATCATAAAACAACAAAGAAAACACCTCAATTACGCATGTTAATACTTATAGGAGGGTATATATTAACATTGATTTTACAATATAGTCTTTCAATTATATGATAGGTTATGTTCGTTTTCTAGTGTTCATGATCTGAATCTTTGTTAATAGATGACTGACCTTTTATTCTCTCAGAAAATTAATACAGTTTGAAAAGCGCAACTATACAACGGAAACGCACCCTCCAATTGTTAAAAACAGTCTTACAATTGAAGGGTGCGTTTTTTATGTTAAATTTTCACTGTTTGTTCTTCTTGATAGATAATTTCACCATCAATAATAGTTGTTTCTACTTTTAAATCTTTAATTTTGCTTGGATTGATACTTAAAATGCTGTCATTTAATATAACTAAATCCGCCAACTTTCCGGCCTCTATGCTTCCTTTTATCTCTTCTTCAAAACTCGCATAAGCACCATTCCATGTGTATAGTTTAATAGCTTCCATTACGCTTATAGATTGATTAGTACCAATCTCCATTCCAGACTTGCTTCTTCTATTGACAGCAACGTGAATTCCTAATAAAGGATTATAGTCAGTAACTGGTGCGTCCGATCCACCTGCTGCAATGATGCCACGATCAATAAAATCACGAGCAGCGTACATGTGGTTAACACGCTCACCATAGTGCTGGGCATATATCTCTCCAAATTCATATGGAAATGGAGGGTTTGGAATCGGAATCACCTCGAGTTTTTTCATTCTCTCTTGTAAATCTGGTGAAGAAATTCCCGCGTGTTCGATTCGATGACGGTGGTCTTTTCTTGGTGATTCCTCTAGCGCCCTTTCTACACAATTTAAATACATTTCAATAGCTTTATCACCTTGTGCATGTACAGTGATCTGATAGCCTTTTTTATGAGCTTCACCTAAAACTTGATAGATTTCTTCCTCACTATAATAAAGAATGCCAGAATTGTTAGAGTCACTCGAGTACGGCTCACGTGTTGCAATTGTAGGCCCAGTGCTACTTCCATCTGTAAACATTTTAGCTGGTCCAACTTTGAATCTCTCATCTCCGGTACCAGTTACCACGCCAGCTTCGACCATTTTATTAACAAATTCATGGGAGTTATTTAACTGACATATCATTGCATATATTCTGACACGAATATCCCTACTCTTCACAGCTTGTTGTAGTAAACGGTAACTCTCAGGTCCAAATCCACCTGCGTCATGTATACTTGTTATGCCCGCTGCAACGAAATGATCTGATGCAATTTTCACAGCCTTCATCATTTCACTTTCCGTATAACTCGCAACCGCGCTCATCTCCATATTTGCTGCTTCAATTAACTTTCCTGTAAGCCGTCCTGCCTGATTCTTTTCAATAATCCCCCCACTCGTGTTCGGTGTGTTCTCGTTAATTTGCGCAATTTCTAATGCTTTGCTGTTCACTACGCTTATATGGTTGCAAGTACGAGATACAATAATAGGGTGTTCAGCTGAAATTTCATCCAGCTCAGTAATTGTTGGATAACGCTTTTCCTTCACAGCGTTTTCATTAAAGCCCCAAGCACGTATCCATTCGCCTTTTGGAGTTTCTAAGGCTTTCTTTTTCAGGTCCTCTAACAAAGCTTCGATAGAATCAATATGTTCAGCTTTACAACTTACCGCCAACTGATTCAGCCCGTGAGCAATGAGGTGAATATGAGAATCAATGAATCCGGGAAGAAGTGTTTTTCCTTGCAGGTCAATTACAGCCGTTTGTTCTCCTATTAAACTCTTAACCTCCTGATTTGACCCAACAACTGCGATACGATTATCTTTTATTGCTACAGCTTCGACTACTGCATTCTTTTGGTCTACTGTAATAACTTCTCCATTTATCAAGACAACATCAGCTTTCATAAACTCAACCCTTTCGGAATTACTCTTTTAGAGTAATTCATTCAGTATTTAAAGCTATATCTCTCAATATTCTATTCCGCTTTTTAACAAATTAAAGTTGATATAAACATTCTTTCATTGTTTTAACGATAAAAGTAAAGTCTTCTTCTGTAATGCTTAATGGAGGCGCAAGCTGCAAAATATTATTGTAACCTGCAACAGTGTCGCCATTTTTACCAATAATTAGACCTTTTTCTTTACAAGCATTGATGACTTTGTTTACCTTTTCAATAGCAGCCGGTTCTTTCGTTTGCTTATCTTCCACTAGTTCAATACCTAAAAGAAGGCCTTTTCCGCGAACATCTCCTACGTTTGGATGCTCTTTTACATCTTCTAATTCATATAACAGTCGTTCACCCAATTCTTTGGAACGTTCAATGAGTTTCTCATTCTCCATAATTTCTAAATTCTTCAAAGCCAAGGCGCAAGCAGCTGGATTTCCTCCGAACGTATTCACATGGCGGAAGCGATCATAATCTTCACTGCCTACGTATGCCTCATAAATCTCTCGTCTGACTGCTGTTGCCGACAAAGGAAGATACGCACTTGTAATACCTTTTGCCATTGTAATGATATCTGGTTTAATGCCATAATTCATAAATCCAAATGGCTTCCCAGTCCGGCCAAATCCACATATAACTTCATCACAAATGAGCAACGCGCCGTGCTTCTCGCAAATTCCTTTTACTTTTTCCATATATCCATCAGGAGGCATCAAAATGCCGCCCCCAGTAATAATCGGCTCCATAATCACGCCGGCTACTGTTTGACTTAACTCCCATGTCATAACACGATCAATTTCATCAGCACTTGCCAGTGTACGAACATCATCTGGATTACGATACGTATCAGGTGGTGCTACATGCAAGAACCCTTGCCCGAGTGGTTCATATTTATACTTTCGCTGCGCTTGACCTGTTGCTGCAAGAGCCCCCATTGAGTTACCGTGGTAAGCACGATAGCGTGAAATAAACTTATAACGTGCATGATCACCTTTTTGTTGATGGTATTGACGAGCAATTTTAAACGCCGTTTCATTTGCTTCCGATCCACTGTTAGAAAAGAAAATAACATATTCATCATCAAGCCATCCATTCAATTTCTCTGCTAATTTAATAGCAGGAACATGGCTTTGTGTCAAAGGGAAATATGGCATTTCTTCAAGCTGTTCAAAAGCCGCTCTTGCAAGCTCTTTTCGACCATACCCAACATTCACGCACCAAAGACCCGACATACCGTCTAAATAACGGTTTCCATCAATATCCGTCACCCATGCCCCTTCTGCTTTTGTGATAATTAAATTCGTTGGATTAGGGGCTGCTCCTTTCATTGCATGCCAAAGGTACTTTTCATCTGCTTTTTTCAAACTTTGTGTTTGCTCTGTCGCTTGCACAATCACCAACTCCATTCTATTCTTTTATGGTTTCACATAAAGTGAAACTTTGATCAGTGCGGGTTTTGTTCATCCCCCACCGATTATTAGCCCTCACCAATCGGGCTTTTACGGGCAGCCCGACCCCCACCTAACTTCTTTGCTCCAGCTGAATTTTGAGGTGGGGATCTTACTGCCCGTTAATGCGGAATCAATCTTTCAATAACGAGCCGTAAGCATTTTCTTGCGAGTATAGAATTCTACGCCATCTTTTCCATTTGCATGGAGATCACCATAGAAGGATTTCTTATAACCTGAGAATGGGAAGAATGCCATTGGAGCAGGAACCCCAAGATTGACCCCAAGCATACCTGCATCAATTTCTTCACGGAATGCACGAATAGCTTTCGCGCTATCGGTGTACAGGCATGCACCATTTGCGAACGGTGATGCATTAGCAACATGAATCGCTTCCATCAAGTCTTTTACACGTACAATAGAAAGAACCGGTGCGAAGATTTCATCTTGCCAGATTTTCATTTCCTGTGTCACATTGTCAAAAATTGTTGGGCCAACAAAATAACCGTTACCGTTTACTGCATCATCTTCACGTCCGTCACGAATAAGTGTCGCTCCCTGCTCTATACCAGATTGAATGTATCCGAGTGTACGCTCTTTATGTCCGTCACGAATAACGGGACCAAGGAACACACCTTCTTCCAGACCATTTCCAATCGTAATAGCATTCGCCTCTTGAAGCAGTCTATTAACGAGCTCATCTGCAACGTCTTCTTCCACAACAACAACAGCCACGGCCATGCATCTTTCACCAGCTGAACCGAAGGCAGCGTTTGTAATTTCTTTCGCTGCAAAACTAAGGTCCGCATCTTTTAATACGATCGAATGATTTTTTGCACCTGCAAGAGCTTGTACACGTTTACCGTTAGCTGCTGCTGTTTTATATATGTACTCAGCCACAGGTTGAGAACCAACGAAAGATACAGCCTTCACATCCTCATTGTCAAGAATGCCATTTACGACGTCATGTGCACCATGCACAATATTTAGCACGCCACCTGGAAGACCTGCTTCTTTAAACAGTTCAGCTATGCGATTAGCCAGCAATGGTGTTCTTTCAGATGGTTTTAATACAAACGTATTTCCGCATGCAATCGCGAGTGGAAACATCCAGCATGGCACCATCATCGGAAAGTTAAATGGCGTTATTCCTGCAATTACTCCGATCGGGTAACGATACATCCCCGATTCAACACCAGTCGCAATATCAGGAAGTTGCTCTCCCATCATTAAAGTAGGTGCACCTGCGGCAAATTCAACACATTCAATCCCTCGCTGTACTTCACCGTAAGCTTCTTTATAACTTTTTCCATTTTCCAGGGTAACGAGTTTCGCTAACTCTTCCCAGTTTTCAATCAGTAACTGTTGATAACGAAATAGAATCCGAGCACGCCGAGGTACAGCGACCCTTCTCCAAGTTTTGAATGCTTCTTTCGCAGTTGCTACAGCTCTATCTAAATCTTCTTTAGTCGAAAGTGGCACACGAGCAATAATCTCGCCTGTTGCTGGATTTGGTACATCTTCAACTTGTTTACTTGTGGATTCTATCCATTGTCCGCCAATATAATTTTTCAACGTTTGTACATTTTTCGTTACTGCCATGGTGAAACCTCCTATTTTAAGATAACCGTCCTTTGTATTACACCTCTCGGAAGAAAGCGCATTCATCTGATTATATATAAACTGATTTACATATCTCCAACATTACTAATCTTGTCCATTTAATACGCAGGAGCAGCCATCTGCTTAGCATTTGTCCACTCCCAGTTCACATTATTTCAGATCAATCTCATGGTTCATCTTATAATTCTTTTTCAAAAACACTGGACAATCCCATTCACAAACAAGATCCTTAGCCAAAGAAACGACCCAGTCTTTTGTAATATGATACTTTTTTTCATCAACAGTAATAAACACTTCACCGTCTGTCACATAGAAAACTTCCTGCTCTTCTACATGCCACGTTCCTTTATTCGGTTCGCCTACCCATGGTTCCCATGTGTGAACACCTAGTTGCCCTGCTTCTTCTGCCGTAAGTTTTTTTGCAAAAAACATGATGATCCTCTCTCTTTCTTATTGGTAATTTTGAAGGAATCAATTCTATAAATCTACCGTCTTAACATTTGTAACTTTTAAACATTTGAATTCTTTTCTCATAAAGTATATGGCAATGAGAACACCTGGAATTTCTGCAGCAGGACCTGCGTACCATACACCTTCCACACCCCAGAATTTCGGGAAAATAAATAGAAATGGGAACAAGAACAATAGCATTTTGCTAACATTAATAAACGTTGCAATCCAATTCCTCTCTTGTGATTCGAAATAACCGGAGATAAGTAAACTGACTGCATTAAGCATAAACAAAGAATTGAATACAACCGTCGTCCAAATGCCCAGTTTCTGCAATTCAGGATTACCACCGGAGAAAAATGACACAACTGGATCTGCAAAAATGATTAGTATGGCTGTCACAATCACAAAGAAGGAAACTGTAAAAATGAGCCCCATTTTAATTGCTTGCTTAACACGATCAAGGTTTCCCGCACCGTAATTATAACTAATAATCGGTTGAAGTCCTGTCATCCCACCGAGCGCTGCTAAGGCGAGGAGATTTGTAATGTAACCATTTTGAATCGTGAAAGCGGCAACGTGCAGCCCACCACCGTAGCTTTGTAGTAAGTTGTTGAAGATAATAATGGCAAAAAACATCATAAACTGACTCGAGAAAGATGCAAAGCCCGTCCAAGCTACTTCACCAATGGTCTTGAGATTAATCATCATATCTTTCATTTTCGGCTTAAGTTTTGTTTTACCAAACCAGAAATAAAAGATTAGGAGAACAGGGATCGATTGCGAAATCGTATTGGCCCATGAAGAACCCATCATCCCCATGTCATACTTCGTTACCATAATCCATTCTGTAATCCCAGCAACAACTGCTGCGACTAACCAACTGTTCATTGATAATCCAGGTTTTTCATCGATATTAGTTAAAATACTTAATACAACGGCCAATATCGTTAATGGTAATGAAATCCATAGCAGTCGGCTATATTGCACCGCATACGGGAGCGCTTCATCACTTGCTCCGAATAAAATCATAATTTCATTTTCAAAGACCAATCCAAGTACAGCTATCAAAGTGGAAAGAAAAAGAGTAAACCATAAAGTTTGACCCATAATACCTCTAGCTTCTTCTATCTTCCCTTTTCCAAGTCGAAGTGAAATGACCGCTCCGGCTCCCACACCTAAAAGAACACCAATCATACGGGTAATAACCATGACCGTAAATCCAATTCCAATCCCTTCGATTTCCAGCTCCTGAAAGCCACTGACGAAATAGCCATCGACAACCGATACAACTCCTAGAATTACGTTAGCCATAATTCCTGCCAAAGCAAACCGTAAATATAGTAACGGAATACTTTTGTTTCCTAGCACTGAATCATCCACCGGGTTATTCATTATTTCTGGTTGCTCTATTTTCGATGACGGACGGTTATCCACTATTTTCATGAGCATATCCCCTTACAAATAATTTATATAGCAAGTTAAGCTCAATTAATTCGCATACCACCCTACCGGATTTGCATGCTGGTGGATATTGATTTGCTTCGTTTCCATAAAGTGCTCCAGCCCAGTAGCACCTAATGCTCTACCTATTCCACTTTGCTTATATCCGCCCCAAGGCCCTTCAACATAAGCGAGATGATAACTATTAATCCAAGTAATTCCCGCACGTAATTTACTAATGACACGTTTTGCCAGGTCCATATCTTCAGTAAATACAGCACCGGCTAATCCATAAATGGAATCATTCGCTTTTTGGATGGCATCTTCCTCATCTTTAAATTTCTGTACAACAAGGACTGGGCCAAAAATCTCTTCCTTAACAATACACATATTCGCATTTACATCAGCAAAGATTGTTGGCGCAATAAAAAACCCTCGATCAAGCCCATTTTCTGTTAAGCGATTACCACCACAAACTAATCTTGCACCTTCTTCGATTCCTCTTTGGATATAATGTAAAACTTCATTCATATGAGACTCATTTGTGAGAGCTCCCATTTCAATGTTCTCACTTTCCCCGTTGCCAACTACAATTTTGTTCGCACGCTCAGCCAATCTTTCAACAAACTTATCGTAAATAGTCTCTTGTACAAGTAAACGAGATGCAGCTGAACAAACTTGCCCAGCATTGTGGAAAATACCAAACATCGCATTATCGACTGCGATTTCAAAATCTACATCGTCGAACACAATAAGTGGAGATTTCCCACCAAGTTCAAGTGTGATTTTTTTCATATTGCCTGCAGCTGCACGCATAATACTTTGACCTGTTTTTGTTCCACCGGTAAAGGCTACTTTGTCAACATCATGGCTCTCTGCAAGCTCATTCCCAACCTTTGAGCCAGGTCCCAATACCAAGTTTGCCACTCCGTTCGGAAGCCCAACCTCTTCGATAATTTCAAATAATTTGAAAACGCTTACAGGAGTGACATCGGCAGGTTTAATTACAATTGTATTCCCTGCGGCAAGCGCAGGAGCAATTTGCCAAACGGCTAACATAAGCGGGAAGTTCCAAGGTACAATAAGTCCACAAACACCAATCGGTTCATGAATAATAATCGTTTCCGAAGAATCCTCACGAGTGTAAGATTCCTTTTTCATACCTTTGATCAAATCAGCATAATAGCGGAAGCATTCAATCGATACCGGGATATCCACATGGATTGTTGCACGAATAACCTTACCGTTATTTGCAGTTTCCAAACGGGCAATTTCAGCTGTCTTCTCTTCAAGACGGTCTGCAATCTTATATAGATAATCAGCTCTTTCATCAGCCGATAAGTTTGACCAGATTCCGCTGTCAAACGCTTTACGAGCCGCCTTAATTGCTACCTTCGCATCGTCTTCTGATCCATGAGCTGACGTTGCAATAACCTCACTGGTTGCAGGATTGATAATGTTTCGTCTAGCACCCGATAATGCTTCTACCCATTTTCCGTCAATGAACATGTTAATTTTCATAACAACTCTCCTTTACGCAATAATATCTAACATTTTGAAACCAATATGTGCTATATTGACCAGCATCGTTTTCTGATTATAGAACGGGAATGATTTGAGGCGTTCCTTTTCAAATCTATATCCACCTGCACTCCCCGTAACGATCCATTGTGCCAATAAATTACCAAACAATGTCGAAAGAGACGCGCCGTGGCCCGTATAACCCGTTGCGAAATATGCGCCCTCTTTGGATCTACCAATAACTGGGAACGTATCAATCGTTACCCCGATAAATCCACCCCACCGGTAATCAATCTTACTTCCTTCTAGTTTCGGCATTATTTTAACCATGGCATCGTAAACACTTTGATAAACAGCATCACCTAAGTTTGGACGAATATCGCCACCGCCAAATACGATCCGATTATCTGGTGTGCGCCTGAAATAGTAAAGGAAACTGCTTGTATCAAAAACCATGCGATCATTAGGAATGACGGTATTCACCAGCGATTCTGGAAGCTGTTCAGTAGCAATAATACGTGCCGAAATTGGCAGTACTCCTTTATTCAATTCAGCCATGATTTTTCCGGAGTAACCATCTGTAGCAACAATAATGTCTTTCGCTGTAACAGCACCTTTTTCTGTAACAACTTTCACACTGTTTCGCCCGTACTCAATAGATAGTGCTTTCGAGTGCTCAAAGATTTTTGCACCTATCGATTTAGCTGCTTCTCCCAAACCAATTGCATAGTTCAGTGGTTGGAACGAGTAACTCGAGTCGTCGACTAAGCAACCATAATATTGCGGGGAATCAATTTCTTGATGCAACTGACTTCGATTAAGCACGCTACATTCATATCCAAAGTTTTTGTTTAAGTATTCACTTTCAAGTTTCAATCCTTCAAAATGCTTGGCTTTGTAAGCCGCCACAATGTGACCTGTCTTTCTAAAGTTACAGTTGATTTGATGCTCATCGATGATGTTTTTAACTAGTTCAACACTAAGCAGCGAAAGATCGTTAAGTTGTCTCGCCTCTTCCGCACCATACTTCTTAGCAAGCTCCTGCATCGTTGGCTTATAGCCTGGCAATACCATCCCGCCGTTACGACCACTTGCGCCATACCCGATTGTTTCCTGCTCCAGGACAATGACACTCTTTCCTAATTTTTGCAAATGATATGCAGAAGAAAGACCTGTGAAACCTGCGCCAATAATGACAACATCTGCTTCTTCATTTCCTTCAAGAGGTTTTCCTTTGTCATAGCTGTTTGCAGTCGCTGTCCACAATGAGAGAGTATCCATTCGATCCATCTTATCCATAGCTAATCCTTCTCCTTTCGTGACATGTATGTTACAATACACTCAAAAATATTCACAATATTCAAACTTATTAAGTTAATCATATGACTTGGAGTTTCCTCCAAGTCAATACCCATTTGAGAGTTTTTTAAATTCATTTTGCGAAAAAAATGGAGTAACTCCACTTTTTTCATCGGGGGGACATCTATGAAAATTGGTACATTTGCGAAGCTTTTTCATGTTACAACTGATACCGTACGTTATTACATTGAACTTGGATTATTAATACCAGACAAAAAAAACACCCAGTATCAAATGAACCAATTGTGTTTAGACGACATGGCTTTTATTACTGAACTGAAAAAATTTCATTTTTCATTGATAGAAATCCAACGAATTTTATCGTATCGGCGTGTCACAAACTTCTCGGACCATGAGGATATCGACTACTACAACAACTTGCTCAATGATAAAAAGAATGAGCTGACTAAGAAAAAAGAAGACATATCAAAAGCTATCCAATTGATTGAAAAAGCGGTTCAACCAAACTCACCTTCAACCAAAGAAGAGGATATTACAGGAATCCCGCTTGACTTTGTAAATCTGCTCTATTGTCCGAAGTGCCGCATTCCACTTGAAATGAAAGATGTAACGATTAAAAAAGTCTACATTAACACGGGGAGTTTAACTTGTAACTGTGGATACGAAGCAGCTATCGAGGAGGGTATTATCATTACCGCGAACTTGTACGAGACGTCACCTTATCCATCTTATTTTTACGATAAAGAAACAATTAAAGAGATTAATCCCAAAATGATTAACTTATTTGAAAAAAGTAATTTTCAATTTCAAAAAGTTCTACAAAATATAGATTTAAAAAACAAATTAGTCGTGGAAACAAACGTTGACGCTTTTGTGTCACTACCGAAATATATCGACATTCTTGAACCGAGCGCATCCTATGTATTCAGTGGCTATTCGCTTGCAATGCTCAAGAAGGTTAGAAATAGAATTGAGCGTATGAATACGAAGCCACGCGTCCTTTATATTTTGAATTCCGATTTAAATCTACCATTGAAACCGCTTAGCATCGATGTTTTTGTGGATAGTTTTACAATAACTGATTTTTCACTGCTCAACCCAGAGTTCCCAAGTCACGTTCTAAAAAACTATTTACATAACAGTTCAAAAATTGTCGGTGGATACTCGTATTATGATAGCTCGGCCAAATCCTTGAAAAATATTTCAGCCTTATATCCAAATTCCCATGAGCATATTTTATATCCAAAATACTTAGAAGAGAATTTATCAGTTAACGGATTTCAAATCATGCAAAATGAAAATATTGGTTACTGTACAGATCCAGGACCTTATTTCGACTATCATGTAAGAGACGAAAAATTCCACATGCTCATGTATTTGGCTAGTACGAAAAAATAGCACATCACACTTCACCCCAAAAAAGCGCCATCACAAGTGACGGCGCTTTTTCTATGTAAGAGCTACTAGAAGATATCCTTCTAGCCTACTCCCATTTATAAGTCCAAAATTGTTCAAGTTGCAACCATTTTAATGTTGCTGCATCTTTGTTTTTTATTTTTGCATGTGTTTCTTCAAGCATTGCTTCTGTTTGTGAACGGTGCGCACCTAGTGCAGCTAATTTATGCTCAAATACTTCACTAATATTATTTACAACATCCGGCTCACCGAGTACAGCTTCTCGATTTCTCGTAATCGCAACCGCATGAATGGCTGGACGTTCTTCTTTTGGCATACGTGATACAGCGCGAACTACAGCGCGGCCAAATGCATCATGATCTGGATGTACGCCGTGTTCTGGATAAAATGTAATAATTCGAGATGGATTTACTTCTTGAATTATCGCTTCGATTTTATCTGCAACGAAATCAACATCTTCAAATTCTAACGTTTTATCATGGAAACCGAGCATTCTTAAATCTTGAATCCCCATCGCTTCACATGCATCTTTTAATTCTTTTTCACGGATATTTGGAATCGTTTCACGGTTAGCGAATACGTTTTTCCCCATGTTACGTCCCATTTGTCCAAGAGTACCACATGCGTATGTTACAGGTACTCCTTGATCTGTTAATAAGCGAATTGTTCCTCCCGCAGCAAATGCTTCATCATCTGGATGCGGAAATACAACAAGTACATGTCTCTCCATAAGTTCCCCTCCTTCTTACTTAAATGGCGTTAAGCTTAACTCAAGCGCTACCGCTAAGCGACCTTGGTTATCATGCCCTGCGAGTAATAAACGCTCTTTATCGTCTACTTCCCAGTGCGTAATACCTTCTGCATATACCCAGCCATGATCCATTTTCAAACCAACTCGGTATGGGTTTGTTCCAGTTATTTTCCCGCGCTCAAAGCGAATAATTGCATTTCGAATGAATGCTCCAACTGTCATCATCTTTTCATTAAAGTGTGACGCATACGCTCCGTTCGTCGTTTCTAAATGAATATATACATCTTTATTTACAAAACGTTCAATTTCATTTTGAATAAGAGAACTATCTTTTACTATTTCCATCGGAATTCACCTCTTTAAACCATTTTACGCAAAAATAATGTAAATTGCTATCTCTATATTAGAGGACAACGCTCACTTTTCCTAATAATTTGCACTGTGTTTTTTATATTTTTTATATGATATGTAAAAATCATATTTTTTCCTTCACTTTGTTAAATAGTTTTCTTTCTTTTTTGAATTTGCTACAATATATTTTATCCCGTATTCATACAGCGAGATACATTTCGACAATTGAATACATACTTTAAAGAAGGTGACATGATTGGAACAATCAGCACATGAAGTAGCAAATTGGCAATATTATTTTGCAATTGCCGTATTTTTAGTCACGTACGGCTTTATTATTTCTGAGAAATTGAATCGTGCTGTAATCGCACTATTCGGCGCTGCTATTATGATTATTTTTGGCGTTGTAGATTTACATACCGCTTTCACATCACATATTCAATGGGAAACGATTACCCTTTTAATTGGGATGATGATTCTCGTACATATTACGAGTCAATCCGGCGTGTTTGAATTTGTAGCCATTAAAGCAGCAAAAGCAGCTAGCGGAAAACCAATCCGCATTTTATTGTTACTATCCCTATTAACCGCTGTCGGTTCTGCATTTTTGGACAACGTAACAACCGTATTATTAATCGTTCCTGTTACACTATCCATTACACGTATTTTAAAAGTAAATCCTGTTCCTTATTTAATTTCAGAAGTACTATTTTCAAATATAGGCGGAACAGCAACATTAATCGGTGACCCGCCGAACATTATGATTGGATCAGCAAATAAGCATTTAGACTTTAATGCCTTTTTACTTAACTTAGCTCCAATCGTAATTATTATTTCTATCGTTACACTTGGCATTATTTACTTCATGTATCGTAACAAACTAAAAACAACACCTGAGCAAATTAAAAAATTAATGGCATTAAATGAAAAAGATTATATTAAAGATCAAAGTCTCCTTTTAAAATCCATTACGATTTTAGGACTAACTATTTTAGGCTTTGTACTACATTCTATTATTCATGTAGACGCTGCCGTTATTGCGATGACAGGTGCTACTCTACTGATGTTAATCGGAGCGAAAGAACATGAGATAGAAGATATATTCGCTCACGTCGAATGGGTAACAATTTTCTTCTTTGCCGGATTATTCGTTCTCGTTGGCGGGTTAATTGATATCGGACTAATTTCTTCACTCGCTAAAGAAGTAATCGACGTAACAAATGGTGATATCGGTTTCGCTGCTATACTTATCTTATGGGTATCTGGCATCGCATCTGCGACAATTGACAATATCCCCTTTGTCGCAACGATGATCCCGCTTATTCAAGATTTAGCTACAGGACTCGGACTATCTGTCGATTCTCCGCAAATCGAAGTACTATGGTGGGCTTTATCACTTGGAGCTTGCTTAGGAGGAAACGGAACGTTAATTGGAGCATCAGCAAACGTAGTCGTTGCTGGTATTGCAAAACGTGAAGGACATGGGTTCTCTTATATGGACTTCTTAAAAATCGGTTTCCCCTTAACGATCATTGCGCTATTGTTATCACATGCTTACATTTATTTACGTTACTTAATGTAAAAGTTGTATTGCATGAAATTATATCGTCAAATACAAAAGGTTTGCAGCATGGTGCTGCAAACCTTTTTTCTTCACCAAAATATACCTATAATTGCTAATCCACCTAAAATCATACCACCAATTTGTCCGACGATTGCCGGTGATAATTGAACACCTTTTCTCACTTCAACAACCGGTCTCTCGTGCCTTAATTGTTGTACTTCACTTTGAAGTTGATGTACACTTCCGTGTAATTCTTTAATTAGTTCTTTTAATTCAGCGACCTCTTCATTTACTGGTTTTGCTTTTTCTAAATTCATCTCGCATAACTCCTTATAAGTTCAATCAGTACACTGTGAAAATTCGCCAATTATTATTATTTCTCCTGCATACTATATATTCAACAATTCTATTTTTTATAGTTTCTTTTCACACCTAAAAAATATAGCTTCATTAAAATTTAGCAGGTGTACCTTGGTGAAAATACATTTGCCACCTTCCTTCTCTAAATTTCCAAATTGAACTACGTAACGAGTGTTGATTATTTGTTTCATTGAATATTCGATAAGTAGTTAATACTACATCTTTGGATAAAGGATGTACTTCAAAATCACTTAAAGTCATTTTTACCACGCCTATTCCATTTTTATCGATATCCTCATTTTTATATAAAACTTTACCAGAACTCCCAAACTCAAAAAAATCATCTGCAAGTATCTTTTTAAGCTCTTTTTGAGATGTGCGAACCTCTGGCTTAAGTAATCGTTCCTCTAGCTGATATAAACACTCTCTTAATGGAGAGAAACCTTCCATTATTACACCCCTCCCTTCTGATTATCTGAATATTAGATTTTCCTCAACACACTATACAATTATTCTGTATGTTTTTACTAGTTTTGCAGCTCAATCCATTCATCCCGCAATATCCCCATAATGATACGATCAAAACACTTTCCATCTCTCTGAACTGCTTCTCTCATACAGCCTTCCATTTGAAAACCAATCTTTTTATACAGTGCAATGGCAGATTTATTATACGAAATAACATCGAGACCGATGCGGTGTAAATTCAATTCATAGAAAGCATACTTTAGAATAAGCTGGATTGCTTCTCTTCCATATCCCTTCCCTCTATCATTTGCATCTCCTATACCAATTGCTAATAAACCTGTTCTGTTATTCCACTCTATGCCATGAATTGCAACAAAACCAATTAAGCGCTCATCTTGAACTGTTCTTAACATGAAAGAAATACTATTCGATCTTCGTCCCTTAAATAGTCCATCATTTGATATTTCATGTAAAGATTGCGGGCATGCTAAGTCTGTATCTACATTTCTTAAATACTCACTATCCTCTTGCCACTTAGCCATTTCTTTAGCATCCGTTTCTCTAACAGCTGATAATTTAATTGTTTTATCCTGAAAAAGATTAATTGTCATCTGAAACTCCCCCTTTATTAAATAGCGGGGATACTTATTCTAGCCTATTTATCCCCTAGTTCCATAAACTCTTTTATAAACTGGATACATACAATAAGCGCTGACATTGGCACATCTCCTTTATACTAAATTAACTTCATTGTATAATTTTTTATTTATTCTAACAATAACAGAAAGGCCCTCCAAATTTAGAGGGCCTTTCCTAATAGCAAAACTGTATTATTTCGTAAACATTTTCTCCGCTTCATCCATTGCCATTTTGTTACCTAAAGCAGAATAGTCAAGCCATGGTTGGTCATTAATAATATATACGTGCTTACCTTTAACAGCTTTTAAATCTTTCCAAATTGGTGTTTCTTGAAGTTGTTTAAATGCAGCTTTCGCTTTATCATCTCTGTTAACGACAACGAAAATAGCATCTGCATCAAAGTCAGGTAATACTTCTTGTGAAATGACTTCGAAAGGACGGTTTCCATCAATTTTCTCTACACCATTTGCAGGTTGTAATCCTAAGTCTTGGAATAAAATTGGTCCCATCGGTCTTTTCGTACTAAATACTCGTAATTCTTTTGCAGTAACACGAATTGCCATTACTTTTTCGTTATTACCTAGCTCTTTATCAATTAAACTTTTCACTCGTTTTGATTGTTCTTCATAGTCTTGAATATATTTATCTGCTTCTTTCTCACGATTTACAAGTTTACCAACTTGTTTTAACTGATCTCTCCACGTACCTTCATCTAAATTGAAAGAATGTGTTTTTGCAATTTTTTCGTATTTCGCTACATCTTTACCAGCATATTTTTCATCCACATAAATTTCAGATGGCTTTAATTGTAGTAATGCTTCCATGTTTGGATCTGTTACAACGCCTAGTTTCTTCGTATCTTTCAACTGCTCTTTTGCGTGCGGTAAGAAATCTTTTAAATCTCCACCAATAACAGAACCTACTGGTGTAATTCCTAATGCAAGTAAATTATTCGTTAAGTGAATGGACATAGAGGCGATTTTTGGATCATTACTTTTTTCCGTTTTTTCCGTTTTTTTCGTTGCCTCTGCATTAGATTTCGTTTGACCACATGCTGCTAATACTAAAATACACATGATGCTAAATAAAATAGTAAGTTTCTTTTTCATATGTTCTCCTCTTTGAAGTATTTATTTTGTTTTTGTAAGTAAATAAAGAAAATACGGTGCTCCTAAAGCCGCCACTACTACACCAGCTGGAATAGAGTTTGGCTCGAATATAGAACGACCTATCGTATCTGCGAGTACTAAAATAATCATTCCAATAATGCCAGCTAGCGGAAGGAAGTGCTGATATGTACTACCTACTAACTTCCTTGCAATATGCGGAGAAACTAAGCCGATAAAGCCAATTCCCCCTGCCATTGATACGCTTGCACAAGACAATCCTACCGCTGTAGCTAAGAGTAGTAACCGTTCTTTTTGAACAGATACACCAAGTCCTGCTGCTACACTATCACCTAGTGACAGTGCATTTAACGTTTTAGATTTCAGCCATGCGTACGGAGTTAGTATCAAAATCCAAGGTAATAATGCTAGAACATGAATCCAATCTCTTCCCCACACGTTACCAACTAACCACCTAGAAGCGAATGTATACGTCTCATCATTTAACTTGAGCGAGAAAAATAACGAAAGTGCACTAAAACCAGCTGAAACTGCAATACCAACAAGAATAAGTCGAATGGGAAGTAAACCTTTTGACCGATCACTCGCAAGCAAAACAATAAGAAATGCAGCTAACACTCCTCCGCCAAATGTAAATAACGGTATTAAAATCGATGCACTCTCGTTAATAGAATGAAAGAGAGTAACAAATACAATAAGCCCGAAAGATGCACCCGAATGTAATCCGAGAATACCAGGATCTGCGAGTGCATTACGAGATAGCCCTTGCAAAATCGCACCGGAAACCCCAAGGCCAATACCGGCTAACATGGTGATTATAATTCTTGGCATACGATAATCGTATAGCACGGTTGCACTCTCAAAATCACCATAGCCAAAAAGCGTTTGAATTACTTTGAGCGGTGCGATGCTCAGCGTCCCCGTATTTAAGCTAATCAAAATTACAGCGATACTTATACATCCGAAAATTGTAGTTACAGTAATAGCTCTCTTTTTATCCGTGTTAAAAAGATCCTTCACTTATAACTCCCTCCCAACTTTACGTGCTATATAAAGGAAGAACGGAACTCCAACAAGAGCTACCATAATTCCTATCGCAAGTTCTTTAGGAGGATTTACCGTTCTTGCCCCTAAATCAGCTAATACCAATAACATAGCTCCTAATAATGCTGACATAGGAATAATAAGCCGATAATTAACACCAACTAATTTTCTAGCAATATGCGGAATGACTAGTCCTACAAATCCAATAGAACCAACAGCTGAAACAGAAACACCTGCTAGAATCACTACCATAATCATCCCGAGTATTCTCGTTCGGTTCGTTTTTACACCTAAATTTGTAGCGACATCATCCCCCATTGATATGAGTGAAATAGATCGCCCTAGCGCTGTCGCAAAAACAATTGTTATGAGAATAATAGGCATTAAAAATTTCAAGTGCTCCCACTTAACCCCCGCAACACCACCAGCGTACCAAAAAGCTAAATCTTGACTTAAGTCATAATAAATTGCAATACCTGAACTTAACGAATGTAAAAGCGCGGCCATAACTGCTCCAGCAATCGTTAACCTCATCGGCGTTAGCCCACCTGATGTTGCTGATCCGATAATAAAAATGAGTACTGTACTTAAAACAGCTCCAATAAAGGAGACAATCATTAAATAGGAATACGGCATATGCGGGAAAAAAGCAAAACTAAGTGCTACTACAAACATCGCTCCTGCATTTATTCCGAGCACCCCTGCATCAGCTAAAGGATTTCGTGTTACTCCTTGCATTACAGCCCCAGCGACTGCAAAAGCTGCTCCTACAACTGCCGCACCAATTACCCTCGGAAGCCTTAATTCATAAATAATTTGATGCTGCGTTAATTTCGGATTGTAATCAAAAACCGCTGCCCACACCGTTTGCAAATGAATATCCTTTGCACCGAATGCAACGGCTAAAAATATAGATCCAATTAAGCATAAAATTGTTAAGCTCATGAAAGAAATGAACTTAATATGTATCCAGCGATTATTACCAGCATGTACAGTAGCCTTATGTAACATGTTTCATTTCATCCTTTATATTCAGTTGTTTTTTATAATCATTTTTTATTTATAATCATTATTGATAATAATTATCATTTTCATTTAGATATTATATCCCCACTTTTTTTAAATAGCAAACTATTTTTTTACTTTGTTAAACTATCAAAATACTTATTACAATTCCCTTCTAAAACTTACAAATACATGCAAAATTGTGCGATGTTATATTTTCAAATTTATAGTATACTGAGTTATTATTTTGACTTTTCAAATAAAAATATCAAAGGTGAAGAAATGTTTCATGTAAAACAACTTATCCTCCCTACTTGTCCAATAAAAAAGAAATACACTCTGTAAAAACAGTTAGCCCATCACTCATTAGAGAGTGATGGGCCTTTTTTAATAATATTTTTTAAACCGTCCTCATCAAAGGCATTATAATTTACAAGAGCATAAGCAGTTGCACATTATGAACTAGTACTAGCAGAAGAGGTTGCTGCAGATGAAGCGGCAATCGTTGCTATCATAGCTGCCTGTTGTGCTTGTATGAGGACTTCTATCATAGTTTGTAAACCTGTGCTAGTAGCTTTACTTTCCTCACCTTTCTGACTTACGAACAGCTGAATAGCAATAAGAATATTTGTATCTGTATGCCAACGGAACAATTTCTCTCCCTGCAATTTTTCAATAAATGCTTTAATAGAATGAATCTCTTTTTCTCCATCCTCAAGTAACGCTAGTAGCCCGATAGCTGGATAATGCATCTGTTTCACTTTTACCTTTTCTTGTTTTAACAAATGCCATATGTTTGTACATGTTGCAACTAACATTTCTTCACGGACATCCTTCTTTAGTGAAAGAATGTGACTTAAAAATTGAAGATCATTCCCCTTACGCAAACCCGCTTTCGCTAGTTTCTGATACAGACGTTCTACACGGTCCATAAGTGTTTCTACATTCTCTGATTGTCCTGCTAATAAAACCGCGAGCGGATAATCATTAGTACCTGTAAGAAAAAGATGATCCTCTTTCATGCGTTTATATACTTGCATCGAACGCTGAACGTGCATGCCATGCTGTTCATTTTCTTCTGTTAAAAGCACAGCTGCTGCGAGATAAGTAAATATACTTCGGCTAAAACCACCAGCGACCAATTGTTCATATAAATCTAAAAACCTCCGAAAAGCTTCCTTGTAATCTGTAAAGTGAATATCTAAAGTTGCGGCCACCACAAAGCGATGATAAGACTTTAAGTATGAAAACATCCCTACCTGATTCTTAATATAACTACTAATTTCTAAAAAACGGGCGAGATCAAACAATTTATCACTACTTGCATACATAGCAGCAATCATCATACCTGTTCGAGAATCACTCGTTTTCCATTTTAGTTCTCCTTTTAACTGTGCATATGTATGTGTGTATTGCTCCAACTTTTGTTCCAATGTAATCATAGTATTCCCCCATTTTCTAGTTCCTCTCTTTTATTATACGTATATTCCATATTTAGGAATACCCTATTTCATACAGATTTTGCAACCTTATACTTTCTTCTGTATTATTTTCAATATTTTTCTATTAAGTAATACAAAAAAAATAATAACTACCATAAAATTTAGGATGCTTCTTTATCCTAATAGGTTGGTTTTCTTTCCTTCTTCATCAGCATCACGATGATTAGCGTTCATAATCCTTCAAGAAGTTCAACAACAAAAAAGGATAGATAATAAATTATCTACCCTTTTTTGTCTATATATTATTTAACATTACACCTGTATTGTGAAAAATAAGGTTGTAATTACTTACACCTCAATTTTGACAAAACATCTGTGATTTCGTTTTTTATATGCAATTAAACTTTACCAAAAACTAAAGAGCCTTAATAATACGTTCCATCGCCTTCATTTGCCCAATATGGTCTGCTTCATGATAAAGCATCATACCGTAAAGCTCTCCAACTGTTTCCAATCCTAGGAATGGCTCTGGAAGTTTATTTTCAAATGCTTCTTCTGGAATTGCATGAATACGCTCTGCTTGTTCTTTTAATTGAGACGTTAACACTTCTAATGATGGCCCTTCTGTTTCCCATTTAGATGGTCTTGATCCATATCCAAACATACCTGGATATTCAGTTGGTAAGTGTTTAAACTCTCTTCCAAACATGAAAGTTTCTGCTGCACTTAACACGTGACCGATATGCCAACGGATTGTATTATTAAAGCCACCCGGCTGCGTATCCGCAGTTTTGTCATCTAACGTTTCCATAAATTTAAGTAATGCCCCACGCGTCATTTCAAATTGTTTTAAACCAATTATTCTATTCATCTTATCGTCCCCTTTTTTATGTACAATTTATTATGAACTAAGAATGTTAAACTTATTAAAGTTTCACCTTGTTTAATCTATCAGAAACAATTAAGAAATACATCTAATATGCTTAGTAAAAATAATAAAAAGGTTCACCTCTCGTAAATATAGAATTACTTACTACACGAATAGTTTAGTAAATAAAAGAGGAGTGTAGTTGCATGTTACATGTTTTAAAACAGCAATATAATCTTATTAGCTCTACAAGAGAAACTCTATTTACATTTTTGGAAGAAATTCCACAAGAAAAATTGCACAGTACGGTTCCTAACTTCGGAAGCGGTAGCATTATAAAGACCCATATTCACGTAGCCGATTGCTACCAATACTGGCTTGGATCATTCGCATTCAAGCAAAAACGAGCAGATTTTTCATTCGCTAGTGATTATGAAATTGAACATGCAGATGTCGCGAAAGTCCGTGCTAGATTTAAGTTAGTAGATGAGACTGTACAACGTTTTTTAGATGAACACAATGACCGGTGGCTCGAAAATATAGCAAATGAAGTGAAATGGCAAAAAGAACCTTGGAGCACAACTCCGCTATGGCTTTTAACTCATACAGAAACACATGAATTTCATCATAAAGGACAAATCGTATCTATGGCTCGTCACCTTGGATACACTCCTCCTGATACAGATCTTAGTTAATTCAATTGTTCTAACAAATGAACTACTATAACTGTCGTTAACATTGTTTATGTATACGGAAAGGCTCTTCATTCTTTTAGATGTTGTTTATAGTTTTGCAAACTTTCTTGCGGCACAAACTTGAAGACTTTTATTATATTTTAATTATGTTTGTGTCGTGTTCTTATTGCTTAGTTTCATATCCACAAAAAATATATTAATATGTTTCCTTTTATTATTTCAGTTACCTAATCAATAATAGTTTTTTTCTTTTTATTACCACTTTACACACAATAAAAACGAAAATTCCGAAAATAAAAGTTGAAAATGCTGGTAAAACTTTATCATTTGGCACGTACACAGTCCAAAAAGAATTAAGAAGCGCATGAAAAATTAGACACATAAAAATACTTTTAGTTGCGTTAAAAATTGTAGTTAATAAGAAAGAAACGGCAATTGTCGTAATTATAAAGGCTATAAAATCCCTTTGAGTTTGATTCGTGCCTGGAATAAACCATAACGGCCAGTGCCAAATTGCCCATATAACGCTCACAATAACCGTACTAAAAAATGCCGAAAATCTTTTCTGAAGGGCAGGTTGTAAGAATCCTCTCCATCCAATTTCTTCAAGACCACCACCAACGAGCATTATTGGAAAACTAAGTAATGCCACGTATAATGGTTTTTGCATCGTTGCTCCACCAAATATCGTTGGAAGATAACAGCTAATAAAAGCTAGAATAGTGATTAGAATATACCATGCAAAGTGATGTTTAGGATTTACAATATTTTTAATGAAACTTCTAAACTCCTCTTTTGATCCATATTTTTTCTTTAGGCTAATCGCAATGATTGCCGGCATGATTCCACCGAAAACAAATAATATCATCGCTAGCGGTGTACCAAATGTCGTAATGTTTAATTTTATTAAGCTAATTAATAGCCCCCATAGTATCCATGTAAATATAAAAGTGCGTATTACATATCGTTTAATCTCATTCCCCATTTACTTGCCTCCTTTATTTTAATTAGAGCATAAATTTAGAGATATGAAAATCACTTATGCTAAATTATTCCAAAACATTAAAGGAACCTCCCTACTCTATCGGCCTATCCGTTAATACGGGATAAACAAACAAAAAGAAAGAGCATGTTTTGAGAACCAATCAAAACATGCTCTTGTAAAGTGACAATAACGTTATTTAATTCTTGTTTAACTACGGTGCAAATTAGTGGTACATGCTTATTTCCCACTAAAAATATCTATAAAAACTCATGTTCATTTAAAAGCAGAATGAAAAACAATAATAATGATATTAGCAAAAAGTTTGATGATGTATTTTGTTGTGTATAAAACTTTTATTATTTGTTTTAGGTATACCATGCCATTATAAAATTCATGTAATATCAAAGTAAGACACATACTTTTCAAACAATACAAAAAATAAAGCTCTTCTTCCATGTAGATCAAAAATATTTATATACTCTATCACCAACCTTAAGGAGAAAATTATAATGAGATTAGAGAGTAAAAGAATTTATTTAAGGCCTCTTTGCGAACTAGATGCATCCATTATATTAGAAAGTACGATGGATACAGAGATACGTTATATGACTGGAACTAAGCCCACTTTTTCATTGGAGCAAATTAAGACACATATAGATCATATAAATAATGATTCAAGTCGCTATGATTTCGCTATTTGTTTACAAAGTACTGACGAAATGATTGGAGAGTTGTCGATTTTAGATATCGATGAGGAGAACAAAAGAGCAGGATTCAGAATATCAATGCTGTCCATAGCATTAACAGGACAAGGCTATGGAACTGAAGCTATTAAAATTGTTTTAAGATTTGTTTTTGAACAACTATCATTAAATCGTTTACAGTTAGAAGTATTTAGCCATAATTTACGCGGCATTAGAACTTATGAAAAGGTTGGGTTTGTAAAAGAAGGAACCTTACGTCAATCCTTATTTTATAACGATACGTACTCGGATGAAATTATTATGGCAATACTTAAAAGTGATTATAAAAATATGCTATAAAGAACCGATACTTGTTTCATCCAAGTATCGGTTTTCTCTATACAAAAGTGCTATTCTTCTTTCGTATAAAACAAATATTTCTCCACTTACTTCTTTGTAAAAGACTCCCTCGTTACATCAATAAATTGCTGTAACGGCGCTGTCATCCATTTATCTTTATGCCAAGCGATTTGCGTATAGATCGGAGTGATTGTATTCTTTAAGACTAATTCCTTTATCGTTCCCTCTCGTATATCTTTTTCTACTACTATCGCTGGTAAAACAGCTATACCTAAATCTGCAATGACACATTGTTTAATTGCCTCGACACTAACAAACTCGATTTTATTTGCCGGATATACATCTTCTGCGCGAAATAACTCTTCAAATAAAGTCCGATATGAGCAACCTAGTTCTGTTAGTAAAAGTGTTTCGCTCTCTAAATCTTTTGTAGAAACGAAAGGTTGTTCAAGCAAACGATGCCCCGGAGTAGCTACTACTTTTAATTCTTCTTTCATAAGTGGCTCTACATGCAGAACATCTTCTGTTTTACATTCGTCCAAAATAAATGCAAGATCGACTTTCCCCTCCATCAATTGTTCTTTCGCATCTTTATTGGAATGCGCTGGTTTAAATATAAGTTTTATTTGAGGGAATTGTGCTTTAAACCTTTTTAATATGGAAGGAAGCCTGTATGTACATTGACTTTCTTGCGCACCAATTATTAACGTGCCTGCTATTTCCTCATCATCTTTCACAGCCATTTTTGCTTCATTACTGAGTGCAATCATCTTATCAGCATATAATTGAAACTTCATGCCCGCTTCAGTTAAGAAAAGACGTTTTCCTAATCTTTCAAATAACGGCGTACCTAGCTCAGCCTCTAACGTTTTAATTTGCGCTGTCACGCTCGACTGAGCAAAGTTTAATTTCTTCGCAGTTTGTGTGAAATTCAAACTTTCTGCAGCCACTTTAAATGTAATTAATTGTTTTATCTCCATTTATCATCCCTCTTCTCAATCGATATTATCGATTGATTTCATCGAAATAATCTTCTTTGTCTATTGATAGTTGTATTGTATGATAAAGAACATCTACAAACAATATAAATGGAGGTATTCCATATGAAAGCACTTTGTTTCGAAACATTCGGAAACGCTGATGTACTACAATATAAAGAAATACATGATCCAATCATAAATCCAAATGAAATTCTTGTTCGCACGAAAGCAATCGGTTTAAATTTCGCTGATATTTATAGACGCCGCGGCGATTATCATCTCGCTGGAAATCCGCCTTATATATTAGGTTATGAAGGGGCTGGGATTGTTGAAAAAGTAGGTGCTGAAGTTACTACTATCCATCCTGGAGATCGTATTGCATTTGCTGATGTCCCATTTGCAAACGCAGAACTAGTAGCTGTTCCATCAGAGAAAGCAATTCCACTTCCTGAATCTATTTCTTTTGAAACAGCTGCTTCTGTATTATTACAAGGATTAACTGCACACTATTTAACAAAAGATAGCTATCAAATAAAACAAGGTGATATAGCTTTAGTACACGCTGCGGCTGGCGGTGTTGGTCAACTTCTCGTTCAAATGATTAAACTACAAGGCGGAAAAGTAATTGGTCTAACATCATCAAAAGAAAAAGCACAGGTAGCTACGTTAGCCGGCGCCGATCACGTATTTTTATATACTGAATCCTGGCATACGAAAGTACTTGAAATGACTAATAGTGCTGGCGTAAATGTAGTATATGAATCAGTAGGTTCTACATTAGAGGAAAGCTTTAGCGCTACTAAAATTGGTGGTACTGTCGTATTTTACGGAATGGCTGGTGGTAATCCTGCGCCTGTAGATCCACGTATGCTTATGGATACTTCAAAAACTTTAACTGGCGGAGACCTTTGGAACGTGCTTACTACGTATGAAGAACGTAAAAATCGCTCTACTCAATTATTTGATTGGATCGCTAGTGGAAAATTAAACATCGCAAGTCCTAGGACATTCTCTTTACAAGATGGTGCCCGTGCTCATGAATTATTAGAGAGCAGAAAAAGTACAGGGAAGATTTTATTGATCCCGTAATCGTTCCAATTTAAAAAGGAAAAATAAACATATAAAAGAGCATCGATTACGATGCTCTTTTATTATGGAATTTTATTCGTTTCTTTTTATTTCAGTAATTTCCGGCTCATCATATGAAATAATGTCGATTATATGGTTCAAACAAGGAATTTGATAGTGAATGAACTGCTCTTCAGGAAATATAAATTCAGCAATTGTTCCTGCTTTAACAAAATCTAAATATCTTGATTTCGAGTAAACCTTAAAGATTTCACCCTCTGAAATTTCGTAATCATCCATTACAGTAAACGATTCATTAGTAATGGAGTAAGCAACGTACGTTTCAAAATCCAATTGCAGAATTGATAGATTTTCATCAACATCAATGGAGTATGCTTCTAATTCAACCTCATCTGTGATTTTTACGAGGCTTTTAGTTTCGTTAACTTCACATCTATCAATAAGCACCTTCAGTGAATTATCTTCTGGTTCGAACAATTTGTTTAAATATATATATCCTTTAAATTTCATCAAATCATGAAAATCCATTGCCTTCCCCCCAGCTTAAACATCTAACAAAAACAGCGGCAAATCGCTTTACACTTACGCTACTACTCAGCGAAGGTTTCCTCCACACTTTCTTTCCCTTGTGCAACATAGCTCATATCTCCAACCGACTCGACTGTGTATGTTCCATCTTGATATACAATCTTCGTCACACTAGCATTTTCCACTCCAAGTTTTGTTTTGCTACTGTCTAACATTTCTATTAAGGTTGTAATCAAAAGCCCATGAACGACAACTAAAACGTTACCGCCACCATTTCCAGCAGCTTCTTCACTAATTTTATCAATCTCTGCTTTTATACGAGTAGAAAATAATTCCCAATCTTCCGCCTGTTTCGTAGGGTCTGCTGCTCTAATAAGATTAATCACTTCTTGAATAGAAAACTTCATGAGTTCTTCTGGCGATGCAACGTCCGCAGCTTTTCCAACCACATCCCACATATTTTCAAGCTTTTCACCTTCAAAAATACCAAAATTTAATTCTCGTAAATCTTTCCTTTTCTCAAGTTTCAATTTTGATTGCTCACTATATTTTAATACTAAATTAGCAGTTTCAATCGCTCGGCCGCTATCACTACTATACGCATTCGTAAAATGAATATCTTTTAATCCCATTCCTAAATTTGTGGCAACTTCCACACCTTTTTCTACTAACGGAGAGTCTGCCCAACCTTGCGCGCGATGGTTCGTATTTAATATTGTTTTACCATGTCTTGTAACATATAACGTAACTAAATTCTCATTAGCATCTGTTTCTCGCTTCTTCATCATATTCTCTCCCTTTAACTTTCTATGTTAATCTTACCATCTCAATTATCTATTGAGCAAAATATACGTAAGTGGATTTTCTTAATAAAAAACACTATCTTTCTGTATATCCCTACAAAAAGATAGCGTCTTTTATGATTACATTTTTTAACCGATACTCCTACTCAGCAAAAGCACTCGAATATTGTACAATTCCTTCTACACCTTGAAGAGCGTTCTCTCTTAGCTCCATCGCCATAAACACTTCATCAGGCACTTCAAAAGGCGCTTTTATATTCCACTCACATGCTTTTTTAAATCCAAATTTCGGATAGTACTCTGGATGCCCTAATACCACAACAGATTCATATCCTAGTTCTTTCGCTTTTTCTAAAGCAGCTACGATCAGTTTTCCGCCAATTCCTTTTTTCTGATGGCCCCTAGCAACTGATACTGGTGCAAGTGCTAATGATTCTACAGAAGTTCCATCCTGTTCTATTGTAATTTTTGATAACATAATGTGACCAACTATTTCTTCATCTACCGCAACGATAGATAACTCTGGAACAAACGCGTCACATTCTCTAATACGTTTTACAAGTTCATGTTCTTTTTTATCACTAAATTCTTCATTTAAAAATGCTTGTTTTACAACTTCTTCTGTCTTACTATAATCATTTTTTTGTTCTTGTCTAATCGTTACCATTCTATATTATCCTCTATTCTTTCTTATTTCTTTTTCAATTTTACGAAGCGCTTTTTTCGATCCGCGCTCAATATCGTGTTGCATTTTTCTTTCTTTATAATCAACAAATAGTGTATTTAAATCATATCCTTCTGGGTATAATTCTTTCGCCGCTACCTCTAAAGTAATACGTTTTACATTCACTTCAACGAATTCACCGTTATAATATACAACGACATTATAGAAATTATCTTTTTCCTTATATACAATCCCGAAATCGTTATGATCTAATAATTTCACACGGTCGCCTTTTTTGTATTCATAGTGCACTTCTCTTTTTTCCTGCACGAATTTCGGCTTTTTAATTTTACTTTCATTCACTTTTTCTAGAGCGTACTCTTTATTTCCCATATACTCTTTCGCTCTTTGCAGTACATGTTCTCTCACATTCATTTTATTCGCAATCCAAAGTGCATTACTTTCACCTGATTTACCGATCACTAATTTATAAAGTGGCTCTAGTGTTTCACTATTAAATTGCATTGCTGCGTTCATAAAATCACCATGCATTTCTGAAAAGCGTTTGATTTCACCGTAATGCGTACTCGCAATTGTAATACATCCCGCAAGGTAAAATTCTTCTAAAATAGATATCGCAAGCGCCGCACCTTCATTCGGTTCTGTACCGCTTCCTATTTCGTCAAATAACAGTAACGTATTATTATTTGACATCCTCATGATTTCAGAAAGATTTTTCATATGAGATGAAAATGTACTTAGTGCATTTTCGATACTTTGATTATCACCAATGTCTACAAATACATTTTCAAAAATAGCAATTTCTGTTTCTTTATCTCCAGCGATATGAAGGCCTGACATTGTCGCTAATGTTAACAATCCGATTGTTTTTAGCACAATTGTTTTCCCACCCGCATTTGGTCCTGTAATAATTAAACTTCGGTAGTTTTGACCGATTTCAAAGTTTAATGGTACTACTTTCCCACTTAAAAGCGGATGCTTACAATTCACTAAATGAATGTAGCCATGATCATTTAATTTCGGCTCTATTCCATCGATTGATTTACTAAACTTCGCTTTCGCAAATACCATATCATATTGACTAATCAATTCCATATTAATTTTTATATGATAAATATTTTCTAATACCATTCCTGATAAAGTCGCTAAAATTTGATACTCTTCCATCGCTTCTTCTGCTTTCAAACTTGCGAGCTCCGCATTTAACTTTGTAACCGTATGTGGTTCTATAAATACAGTAGAACCTTTAGCGGAAGCTTCAACAATACTTCCCGCAACTTGATTTTTATAGGTAGATTTGATTGGAATCGTATAGCGATCATCCTTTTTACTAATAAAGAATTCTTGAATATACTTCTTATTTGCACTACTATTTAAAAACTTCGTTAAACGTTCTTTTATTTTCCCATCTACAGAATCAATGTTATTTCGAATTCGTTTTAACTCTTTACTAGCCGCTGCATCAATGCTATTTCCTTTAATTGAAAAGTTAATTTCCTCTTCAATACTTTTAAATTCAGTCATTGAATTTGCATAGGAAGCTAATACTGGCGCAAAAAATTCTTTATCTAGCATAAACTTTTTAATCTTTCGGCACCCACGTAAGAAGTCTGAAACGCTCACTAACTCCGCTGGATCCAAAATCATCCCTTTTTCTAATTTTTGAATTGTACTAGCGATATTGGAAATTCCGAAGAAAGGAACATGCCCTTCTGCATCTACTATAGCTCGTGCTTCTGTCGTTTCATTTAAGCGATTTCTCACTACTTTTATACTCGTACTCGGCTCTAATTTATTTAATAATTCCTTACCTAATCCACTTACACAATATGATTTCACTATTTCCATTAATTCGTTATATTGTAACTTTTCAAAAGTCATCGTATTCATTTTGTTTCTCCTCACTATGATTGATTTATATCATAAATGAAGATACCTACTCATTAGATTCCAATGAGTTCTACATTATTCAATTACTATTTTTATACATTAAAAACATATACAAAAAAGCTGCGGGGATACCGCAGCTTTTACATTTACAAGGCAAGTGTAATAACATATGAGAAAATAAGCCATAAAAAACAGATGGCAATCCCCTTATTACACGCTTTATAAAGTATTGTAGGTATCTTCATAGGTTTCGAAATAAATCCATGACAAAATTAGGGGTATGATGTACATAAAAATCCCCTGGTCTCATCCGATTTATTTCATTAAATTTTTCCTATTTAGTACCTACCGCACTCACAAAAAGCACCTCTCATTAATTTATATTATAGTCATTGAAATCTAATTTACTGAAATCATCATACTATATGTTTTGTAATAAGTAAAGGTGCCAGACTATTGCCTTTCACACCTGAGGAATGTCACTTTTTTCACTTCGTAGACTGTAAAACCTTCATATAATCAGCCTTTTTCTCAAGGGTCTTTTTCGCATCTTCAGCCGTTAATATATAATCTACTGCAATATTTTTTAATACATCCTTATTAACGTCTGGCAGCTTAATCGTTATATCTTCCACACTACTCTTACTATTTTCAATCGTTTTATTAAATTCCTTAATAATTCTTGCAGCCTCCGCTAATGTTTCCATATGTACAGGATTGTTTACATCTAAAACAGTATTACTTCTAAAAACTGCCGTATAATACTGCTTCAAATTTTTCTTCGCTATTTCTTTCTCGGCATTCTTATCGAAAACAGTATCCCCCACCTGTATTTGAGCGAAAATAAGGATAGTATTATTCTCTTTTTTTTCATAATATGTATTGAATCTTTCTTGTAAATCATTCGCTTCTTTTTTTATTTTATAGTTATCATTATTTACTTTTGGAGAGATTTGTCCCTCGAAAGAAAGTTGAAATTGCAAATACGGTTCATCGACTTGCTGTACAGAAACTATCCGCCACTTTGGACCAAGGAAATCTTTTCCGCTATCCAGTGTTTCAACTTGGTTTAGTTTAACAGAAATACCATACTCCGATTTTGTATAACTTTGTGCTTTTTGTTCAAGTTCTTCATCCGTTATATCGCATGATGTTAATAGTAATAAAATAAATACTATGCTACATTTCATTTTTGTTTTTTTCATATTTCCTCTCCTTTTTCTACTACTTCCTATACAGAAATACCCTTAAAAATTTAAAATTACGATTTATATAAAGAACTTCCTCTAATAACCGCTACATCAAATTGTCTCCGCTAACATTAATAATAAAAACTCATCATCTTGCTTTAGAAAGCCCTAATAACCAAAAGTGTAAAAACACCCATTCATTGTCACTTTACACTTATAGTGTAATTTTACACTATAATCATTTTATCGTAAAGCAAATATAACATCTATTAAAATCACGTTAAAAACATACTAATATTTAGTTCTATAGCAATCACAGTACGATTTTTATTATTACGAAAAACAATATATAAATCTTTTATATTCAACGCTCGGTCGTACATTATAATTTTTGAAGCCTCCCCATTTCAGGCAAGGCTTCTTAATTTCCAGCAGGGATTTATTGTATTTCATAGTTATATAGGAATATGACTCATATTTAGAAAGGAAATGATTATGACTGAACTTAAAGATTGACTACAAGTAGATGATAAAGAGAAATGGGATTTAACGGATATTCACCATATAATTGAAGATTAAGAAAGCGATTTTCATAAAATTGAAGTATTAACGAAAGAATTACACGAGTTGGTGGTGGTTCTGGGGTAAGAGTTACATCCGCCAGAACTGATCTATTACCTTTAAACCAAGGAGATGTTCTTCGAGTACGAGTACGAATAAGAGAAGCCACGGGTGACATTATTTATTCCAACGCATCTCTTGTTATTTCAAAAGTCGACTAGTTCATTTATTAAAATAAAGATTTAGGTATGATAACAATATAAAAAGAAGAGGAAGACTTATATTTCAGTCTACCTCTTCTTTCCATCACCAATTCACTGCTGAACATATATGGAAACTGATCCTCCACTTACATAGAACTGCCCCCATCCGTCCTTATTAATTGTTACTGTATTTGTTTGATTACCCGTCATATCGTACCATACTTCCCCTGCGTTATTCTTTCCAACTTCCATCCACTTTGATCCTCCTGGTCCATCTGAGATTAATGTCGCTAGACCGGAATTAGCATGTACACCATCACCTTCTCTTGTCCATCCAATTACATCTGGATGATCCAAATAATCACGCTGCGTACCATATGCAAAGTTTTTTCGTGCCGTCAAAATCGGATCAATTTTATCTTTTAACGCTGGAATTTCATAACTACTATTTCCGCTTGTCCCATAGTAATCACCATAGAAAACTGAAGGATAGCCCTCTGCACGTGTTAAAATAAATGCATATGCCAACGGTTTAAACCACGGACTTACTACAGATTCCAATGACTGCCCAGGCTGAGAATCATGATTCTCAACGAGAGTAACTGCGAGTGCAGGGTGATTTTGCATTACTGTTCCATTTAAAATATTTCTCATATCATAATTCCCATTTCCTGTTGAAGCATAATGAAAATTGTAATGAAGCGGTGCATCAAACACAGATTGATTATAATTAACTTTCGCTAAATAATTGTTTAAAGCCTGAATATCATTTTGCCAATATTCTGCTACTGTAAACATTTCTTTCCCCGTTTGCTGTCTGGCATAATTTACCCAATCGCGTAAATATTCATGATCAATATGTTTAACAGCATCCAAACGAAATCCATCTAAATTTAATTCATTCGCATACCACGTTCCCCAATTTTTCATCTCATTCGCAACATCTGGATGATCAAAATCAAGATCTGCATACATCAAATAATCATAATTTCCATTTTCGCTAGACACTTCCCAGTCCCATGCTTTACCTATACCCCTAAATTTATAAATTCGATTTAATTTCCTTCCTTCATCCCAATCCGTTCCGTCAAAATGATACCATTTCCATTTGAAATTAGAATAAGCATCTCTGCGCCCTGGAAAGTTAAAACCCGTCCATGCACTAATTTCATAATCACCTGATACTTCAATATTTCGATTGTTACGGTCTACCTCAACAGCTGTTACGGTTTCAGTATAATCAGCCCCACCTTTATGATTCATAACTACATCACCGTATACGTCGATGTTTTGCTTATGTAAAGCGTCAATTGCAGATTTCAACTGTGCTTTTGTCCCATATTTCGTCCGCACCGTTCCTTTTTGATTAAACTCTCCCAAATCATATAAATCATAGGCCCCATATCCTACATCATTTTGCGAAGTCCCTTTATATGCAGGTGGTATCCATACAGATGTGATTCCTTTATGGGCTAAACTTTCAGCATCAGAACGCAAACGATTCCAATGATTCCCATCATTCGGAGCGTACCACTCAAAATACTGCATTAATGTTCCATTGTTTATCGTTGCTGCTTCTGCCTTGTTTCCCTCATATATATTAGGAAAAAGCAAAATAAAAAATAAACAGACTACCGTAATCCTTTTTAACATATTTACACCATCCCCTTCAAGAAAACGTTTGCATAATTCGTCAAAATTATTATAATATTCGTTCTACAGTTAGTAAAGTAACAATCTTTTAATCTCTCACATTATTTTTCAAAATATGAATTCAACTATTCCACAAGTACCCCACATAGTTTAAAATTCACATCGCATTCAAAATTGTATACAATTTATCTATAAAAGTATGGCGGGGGGATTTCTATGACAGACTTTCAAAAACAATTTTTCGCACGTTTACATATAGAAGAAAAAGAAACCGTATCATTTGAAGATTTATCTCAAATTATGTATAGAATGGCGCAAACTGTTCCATTTGAAAACTTAAATATTCTCGAAAATAACTTTAAAGAAATATCAAAAGAGAATTTAAAAGAAAAAATTTTAGTAAACAACCGTGGCGGTCTTTGTTATGAACTAAATCCTACTATGTATTACTTTCTTAAAGACTTTGGATTGGATGTTTATTTAGTTTCAGGGACAGTTTATAATGCTGCAAACTCTATATGGGCTGTCGATTCCGGACATATCGCAACTGTTTTAAAACTTCATCATGCACTTTATTTAATTGAAGTGGGATTCGGATCATACTTACCTCTTGCACCTGTTCCTTTCTCAGGTGAAGTCGTTCACTCAGTAACAGGAGATTATCGTATTCGCAAAGAAACAACTGAAAAAGGAAATTACATTTTAGAAATGCGTAAAAACAATGAGTTTCTGGATCAATCTTCTGCTGATGATTGGACGTTAGGCTATGCATTTTATATAGAAAAAGTGGATGAAACGAAAGCGAATGCAGCACAAAAAATCATCGTTGAACATAAGGGCTCACCATTTAACAAAGTACCTCTTATTGTAAAACTTACACATGACGGACACGCTTCTTTAACAAAAGATAGTCTTACAATAACAAAAGACGGTAAAAAATCTAAAGAAGAAGTTACAGACGAGCAATATACAAATCTTTTACATTCAAAGTTCGGAATTACACTATAACTGTTTAAGCCTCGCTATTTACAGCAAGGCTTTTCAATTTCCAGCAGGGATTTTTTGCAATTTGTTGTATTTCATAGTTATATAGGAATATAACTACATATTTAGAAAGGAAATGATTATGACTGAACTTAAAGATCGACTACAAGTAGCTGATAAAGAAAAATGGGATTTAACGGATATTTACCATACAATTGACGATTGGGAAAGCGATTTTCATAAAATTGAAGTATTAACGAATGAACTACACGAGTTTAATGGAAATATTCACGATGGCAATAGTTTATTAGCTTATTTAACAAAGAGTGAAGAAATTTCTAGCATAATATCTTTAATGTTCGCTTATGCACGATTACAATCTGATCTTGATACACGCGATACTGACGCTCAATCCCTTGTCGATAAAATATCACAATTACACGTGAAAGTAAGTGCGGCTAAATCTTTCTTTTCCCCATTCTTACTTAGCGTAGATGAAAACACATTACATGCTTACATAGAAGAAGCAGAAGGCTTACAATATTATAAAGAAGACTTATTTGAACTATACCGTTATAAAAAACACGTATTGAATAAGGACCAAGAAGAGATTTTATCACAAATGGGTGAAGCACTTTCCTCCCCGCAGCATACATTTGGCATGTTAAATAATGCAGATATACTATTTGGCGACGTGACTACTGATGATGGAGAGAAAGTAAATTTAACGCGTGGAATGTATGCAAAGTTAATAGAAGATGAGAATCGCGAGAAACGTAAAGAAGCCTATAAAGCTTATTACAAACCATATGTTCAGTTAAAAAACTCTATCGCTTCTACTTTATCCGCAGCTATTAAAAATAATGTTACTGTTTCAAAGCTAAGAAAATATCCATCAGCTTTAGAAAAATCATTATTTGGCGATATGGTTCCGAAAGAAGTATATGAAAATTTAATTGATACGACGAAAAAAAACATTCAATCATTACATACATATAATGAACTTAGAAAAGAAAAATTAAATGTAGATGAACTAAGACAATACGACTTGAGTGTTGATTTAGTAAAAGGTGTAAAGCAAGACATTCCATACGACGAAGCGTTTGACATAATGATCGCGTCACTAGCTCCTTTAGGTGAAGAATATATAGAAACATTAAAAAGCTTTAAAGATAAACGCTATATAGACGTGAGAGAAACACCTGGAAAACGCTCTGGCGCTTATAACTTTGGTGTATACGGTGTTCATCCTTTCATTCTTTTAAATCATCACGATGATTTAAATAGCCTTTTCACTCTAACTCATGAATGTGGCCACGGTATGCATACGCATTACTCACACGGATACCAACCAAGAATTTCTGCACACTATACTATCTTTGTTGCAGAAGTCGCGTCTACAGTAAATGAAGTGTTATTAATTCACTATTTATTAAAAGAAGCAAAAGAAACGAACGTGCGTAATCATTTAATTAACCATTTTATCGAGAGCTTTAAAGGTACTTTCTTTACACAAATCATGTTTGCTGAGTTTGAAAAAATCACACATGAAATGGCCGAGCAAGGTAAACCATTAAACGCCCAAGTCTTTAGTGAAATTTATGAAAAGTTATTTAGAGAATATAACGGTGATTCACTTGTATTTGATGAAGAAGTAAAATACGGCTGGTCTAGAATTCCTCACTTCTATCGTCCATTTTACGTGTACAAATACGCAACTGGATTTGCCTCTGCCATTCAAATTGCCGATAAATTATTAAGCGGCGATTCAAATGCTCAGAAAAACTATATCGAATTCCTTAAAGGTGGAAGCTCTGATTATCCATTAAACCTACTTAAAAAAGCTGGTGTTGATTTAACTACGCCAGAACCGATTGAAAGTGCACTAAATCGTTTTAGCTCACTTGTTGAAGAGTTTTCAGCATTATAAAAAGCATGCAGAGTATATGCTCTGCATGCTTTTTTCATTTGAATCACTTTACTCTAAATGCTGCTGCGTCACACAATGAATCATACCACCATACGCATACAGTGCATTTACATGAATACCAACGATTCTTCTTCCTGGAAACTGCCCTTCAATGATTTGCAGTCCTAACTTATCATGTTCATCACCGTATATAGGAACCAATACAACTTCATTGCCAATATAGAAATTCAAATACGAACCTTTACAGTCTGCCTCTTTTACCACTTTTCTTGTTACTGGTACTGGGATGAGTTGAAATGGACTTCCATCTATATTTCTTGCCTGTCGCAATTCTTGATAATGCTTTTCGTACGCTTCCAAAAGGTATGATTCACCTTCCCCGAAAGGATCATATTCATAAAGAATCGTATTTTCATTTACAAAACGTGCTGCACCATCAATATGATAATCTGTATCTTCATCATAATTATCTTCACCGCGAATACCGGTTATCCATATAAAATTCGTTACTCCTAAATATTTAGTCAACTCCATTTCAATCTCTTTCTGACTTCGTGTAGGATTTCGATTCTCATTTATAATAGAAGTTTTCGCTGCCATTAAGGTCCCGTTTCCGTTTACCTCAATTCCCCCGCCCTCTATACAGACACTAGATTTAACTTTTGGAATGCTATACATTTCACTTATTTCGGCCGGAATAACAGCATCATTTTCATACGGATATTTATCCCCCCAACCATTAAAGACCCAGTGGGTTAAGCAGAGATTTTCTTCCTTATCTTTTACAAATATCGGTCCATTATCTCTTATCCATATATCATCAGTTTTTTGAACTAAAAAATCAATGTTATCCATATTGACTTTCGCTTCAATTAGCTTCGATTGGACATGTGTTTTTTCTTCTTCATCATATACAACAATATGCACATTCTCTCCGTAATGAAGCTCCTTCGCCATCGTTATCCAAATATCATCTAACTTAGCTCTGTAACCTTCACCTCTATGCGTTTTATCATGAGGCCATTGGAGCCATGTCCCCTCATGTTTCTCCCATTCTGCAGGCATATAAAACAAACTATTTTCTATATTTCTCATACTTGTTCACCCCTTCTCTGAATGTAAGTACAGTCTATACTTTGACATCGTGTTAAGGTCAACAGAAATATATTCATTTACTTGTAGTAATTTTATAAAGCGATTCTTTATTTCTCCTTGTGATACACTACTTCTCCTTGTAAAACCGTCACTAATACTTTCGCATTTGGAATCTTATCGGCACTCATTTTAGTAATATCTTCATTTAGTAATATCATATCAGCTGATTTTCCAACTTCTATCGAGCCAGTTATATTATCAAGCCCTAATGCTTTCGCTGGCTTAATTGTATAAGCATCAATAGCTGCGTATACATCAGACAAACCCTTGTCATCAATGCTTAATGCATTCGAAATCGTCACTAGTGGATTGAGTTCATTTACATCCCAATCACTACTAAGTGATACGTTTGCTCCTGTTTTCCAAATCCGCCCTAACGGCATAATTCGTTTCATTTGCTGATTTGAAAAATACGTACTTGCCCAGCTTTGTTTTGGATCTTCTGCAAAATCATGACCTACTTGAAAATCAGCGCTAATACCTAATTTAGCAAAACGATCTATATCACTATCTTCTACCATTTCCACATGCGTAAGTGTATACGGCTGCTTTGCGCCTTCTTTTTTCGCTGCTTCAATCGCATTTAAACTCTCTCTTACCCCACCATCGCCAATTGTGTGAATGAGTGCACCGTAACCAATTTTATTAAGCTCCGTTAACCACCATTTCATTTTTTCTTCCGGAATATAGTTCAAGCCATACGGCGTTCCTTTAAACCACTCAAATTTATATTTTTCTAGTATTTTAGCTGTACTGTTAATGCTAATTCCATCACTATACATCTTCACTTGATTAATAAGCATTCGAGATGATACATCATCACGATTAATTTTTTTGAAATACTCCATTTGTTCTGCTTCATTTAAGTTCGGATATACCCACGGACGAAGTACTACTCGCGTTGTTAGCTTTTTCTCATCATATACTTTATTCCAAACATCTAACCAGCCTCGTTTCCAATAGAGACGTCCATCGCCTACTGTAGTAATACCATTCTTGGCAACCTCATCTAAACCGTCTAACAAGCCTTCGTAATTTTTTTCAAAGAGATTGGGCTGGGAATTCCATGCTTTTTCCATCACGATATCCCCTGCTGCATCATAAAGAATACCAAATGGTTCTCCTGATTCAGGATCTCGAATAATTCTTCCGCCTTGCGGATCTTTCGTATCTTTATTTATTCCAGCTAACTCGAGTGCCTTTGAATTAACCCATACAGAATGAGAGGTTCTTTCCATAATTAACACTGGATTATTAGGAAATAACTCATCAAGAACTTGTAATGGAGTTTGTTGTTCTGATTTTTCGTCCATATCTTTTAACAGCTCTTCTAAACTAAATCCAGTTCCGCTTATCCAGTCCCCATCTTTAACATCTTTTTTACAAACCTTTAAATACGAGCGTTGTTCTTGCAGAGAAGCATCTGGTGAGACACTACAATTCCCTGCTGCTGGTGATTTCGCTTCAAATATATGATTATGATTGTCCACAAAACCAGGGAGGATAAAACGTCCTTGTAAATCCACCACTTTCGTATCTTCACTTATAAATCCCTCTACATCCTTGTTTGAACCAACAAATGTAATTTTCCCTTCTTTAACGGCTACAGCCTCTACGATGTCTTGTTTTTCATTAGAAGTATAGATTGTACCATTTTTAAACACTACATTTTTGGGCAACTGATTAGGTAGAACTGAGCTACCATTCTCGCCTTCTCCTACTTCAGGAGTACATGCTGAAACCCATATCATACTAAGAATCAGACAAATAATCATGATTTTTCTTTTCATATTCTTTCCCCTTTTTATTATGATAAATTGCTTACATATATAGAATAAGGATTGACATAATGTTAATGTCAATCCTTATCCTCATTCTATTTTCATAACTAAAAAACAAATTTGTGTAACATACTCCTCTACTAAACAATCACATTCAGGTCCCTTTATATAAACTTCATATGGGTGACTATCTATTATATAGCCATTACTTTCCACCCACTCTTCTAATGCCATATAAGCATAACCTATATAGTCATAGCTGCCATAATGCATAGTAGTAACAATTTGATGCTGATTTAGCTTTTTTATTTCACACTCTTGTAATACACCTTTATTGTCATCATCCATAACCGGAATTCTTAATTCAATATCACTGTGATTTGGAATATACTCTTTATCATAAAAAACTACGGATGGAGAACCGACTATTTGAAAGCTATTTTTTTGTATATTTTCATATAAATCATAAAAATAATCATCCATATCATCTATATCTATTTGTAATCTTTGAGCAATTACCGTTATTTCATTTCTCATTCCAATTAATATATCGTAACTTCTATGGCGAGCAATATTTAGACCGTTATTCATATTTACCATTTCATTCATTTCAGAAATAACCTGTAAATTTTGTTTCACCTCATGAGACAATTCTATAATTTGCGCTTGCATATGTTTAATAAATGAATTTTGATCTGATGACTGGAGAATTACTTTAATTTTCGGCAAAGGAAACTTGTACTCCCTTAGCTTTTTAATTTTCAATGCTATTTCTAGCTGCCCTTGCTCATAATATCTATATCCATTTACCGGATTCACATATGCTGGTTTTAATATCTCCTCTTTGTCATAATGCCTTAGCATCCGCGTGCTCATTTTACAAATCCGCGAAAATTCAGTAATTGTATACATATAAATACCCCTTGAATACATTGTCTTATACGCTTATTTATTAAAACCAATCAAAAATTTTTCTAATTGAAGAACCTTCATTCTGATTGCTCAATCTTTTCATTTTTGAAGGTAACAAATGACTCGGACAATACCACGTTAAACAATTCATTGCGCCTCCCATAGTCGATATTTCTCCTACATGAATTTGAATAACTTGTTTTTCCGTATGCTGTTGAATATATCGTAAAACTTCCCCGTCTTTAGCTAATCCAAACTTAGGAACGTAAAGCGTATCACATGTTTCTAACATATTTATATACAAACCTTTTGCCGATGCTATTTCTTGATCATATTGCCCTTTCTCTGTATATGACGAAGGAACGACTATAAATTTAGCTTCTGGCATTTGCTCTTGAATAATCTCTTGAACATGATATCTAAATTCATGATCCCCTAAAAAATCACTAATAAACATTGTGTGTTCATCAATAAATTTAACCATTCCGTCTGCGTGCGCAAGTACATCTCCTTCTTCAGCAGGAATAATAATAACCCGGCTCACATCTAAATCCCACTCTAATTGCTCAATTATTTCCTCTTCTGTCCAATCATCGTTATCATCAAATATGCGCTCTGTTAATATAACAGTATCTTTTTTATTCCAAATAAGATTACCACCATCCAATATTAATGGTGATTTCACATAATCAAAGTCATTTTTCTTCAACCATTTATTAAATTGTTGATCTAAATATCGTCCTTGATCATCTGGTAAATAATTTGGTCGATATTTAAATTTAACAAGATGATTCGTTACAACTGGTGCAACATCTCTTAGCCAAATATCATCATACTCGAAAAAGTTTGTATGAAAGTCTTGCTCTTCAACAGATAAAGATATAAGTTGATCGGTAAATGATTTTTTTTCATTTAAGTATTCATTAAAATAAATAATGTCTTCATAAAATGGTTGATAATATTCATTCGATTCGTCTGGTATTGCAGTAAAAATAATTCCATTATGTTGTTGTTCCATACTATTTACCCCGCTTTTTAATAATGATTGAATAACTGATTTCAATAAGCCACCTATTTCTCTTTTCATTACAATTTTTGAAACGTGCACTTTTCATGAATGGATTATAGCACGGAGAAATTTTATATATTTATATAAAAAATATAAAGCTGTCGTTAAGCCGTAAATTGACTCTTGACAAGATTTTAAAATGAAGTATTTCATGACAATATAAAAAATGTAATCATCGTACACAATTAACGATTAGATGATTTTTTTATCAAGATTCATATCCATTACTTCGAACAGACCGTTTTGATTATATAAGTTTAATAAATGTGTTTCTACCCCTATACAAATCCCTTCTAGTGGAAGGTCGTTTGGGTCCTGACCAAATGGATCTTCAATTTCAACCCCTATTGCTTCAATCCCTATAAATGCAAAACTTATAAACGCAGTTGCAAGTACTGTAACCCACCCAAGGCTATCAACAAGACCAATCGATAAAGTCCCGCAAAATATGAGCAGTAAAATTTTAATATGAGCAAAATATGCAAAAGGAATAGGCGTTGTTTTGATACGATCACATCCACCCACAGCCGTAAGCAGATTATTCAGATCAGCTTCCATATTAATTATTGCATTGGGATGAATTTGACCCGTTTTCAAACCTTTTGATAGTATAGTTTTTAACATAAAAACTATACTAATCGGTAAATGAATAGACCCAGTCAATATTTCTTTTTCCTTCTCAGAACAAATATCAAGCAATGCTTTTATTTCAGATAAATCTTTTTCGTCTCTCAAATGTCCTTTCGCTATCTTTGGAAAAGCAATTAATAAATGGAAAAATTTTAGCTTTTCCTGATCCGTCTTTTTCCCTTCAGACTCCCAATGACATAAAAAACTAACTGCTAAATTTCTAGTACAGGCACCAATCGCGCCAAATAACTTTCTACCTTCCCAGTACCTATCATAGGCAGTGTTAGTACGAAAAACTAACAGTAAACCTAAAGCTCCTCCAACAATTACCCAAGGTGTTTGATTAATTTTTATTTCTACATAATAATAATTAATTACAGTTACTATCGTTGAAATACATATATATAATAAAATTTGCGGGAAAATATCTCTTATAACTGTTCCCTTTAATGTAAATATTTGATGTAAACTATTTTGATTATTGTAATGAACCATATTTACAAAAACCTCTTTCTTTATTAACTTGTTATTCTTTAAATTATGAAAGTATACAATTAAATAGTAGAATCATAAACCCTATTATTATGAAACTGGTTAAGATTATTTCTTTCAATACCGTTACTCCTTTTTACCAAAAGATAAAACATCTTTTTTGATTTAAACAACAAATGTTCACTCTTCTAAATCACGACGCATTATTTTAGAATTTGCAATGAATAAAGCACTAATTAATACAAGAATCGCGCAAGCATATAACAATGAATCAATTGGACTATCGTGATCTATAATAATTAAACGAACGATAGCAGTTATACCTATATATATAAAATAACGTAATGGAAAATGAAAATTCATTTGAAAGTACTTTATAATCATTACGATGAATTCAAAATATAAAAAGAATACGACGATACTATCAATCAAATGATAACTAGATTCCTCACTATTTAATTTAAGTTCTTGTATAAATTGAATAACTTCTTTCATCAGAAACACACTTAGAACAATCCCTAAGCAAATCAAAGCAACATTTAAAATGTACTGTAGAATGATAGGGAACAACGAAAAAACTTTTTTAAAATTCTTTAACACAAACATTTTTCTCCTTTTCCATATACAACAATAATGACAATATATTTTTATTTAATTATCATTACATTAAAATTACACATTCCATTCTTATTACAAATGTTAAAACAAGACAAAATAAGTAAAGATAGCATTTCACCTATTTTGTCTATAAAGCAACATAACGAAACTATAATCGATTACTTCAATTGAATCGGTTGTTGCTGTGTAACACAATGAATCATTCCGCCATTTTTATAAAGCTCTCTCACATCAATACCGACTACTTTACGATCCGGGTATAACTTCTGAATCGTATCGTTTGCGATTTTGTCATTTGGGTCATTATAGTTAGGCACCAATACAACTTTATTCCCAATATAATAATTGATATACGATCCCTTATAATCGAGAGTTTTTCCACCTTCTAAAGTAACTTTATCTTTACTAAGCGGTAAGTATTCATATTTATATTTCTTTCCTGAAGCATTTTTTGCATCTAACAATTTATCCATATCTTTGTTTGACAAGCCCCATTCAGCCAAGTCATCTTCTTTCATCGTTACAATGGTAGATTTATCATGGAATTTAGCAAATCCATCAATATGAAAATCCGTAATATCTAAATTAGGTACTCCATCTAACCAAATAAAGTTTGTCACCCCAAGGTCACTTATATATTTTTCAATTTCCTTTTCTGATAAATCAGGATTTCTATTTTTATTCGTTACTGCACTTCGAGTTAATAAAGCAGTCCCATTGCTGTCTAATTCAATTGCGCCACCTTCAAGGACGAATTTCCCCCAATCAATTCTTTCAATCCCTAATTGTTTACTAACATTCTCACGTACACGGGCATCATTTTTATAAGGCGTTTTCTTCCCCCAACCATTAAATGCTGGATCTAATATTTTTAGATTTTTATTATTGTCATAAACAAAAATTGGTCCACTATCTCTTGCCCATACATCATCAGTAGGCGCTATAAAGAAATCAATCTTCTCCATATTTAGCCCTTCATCTGTTAAAAGCTTATTAATTCGCTCTTTTTCTTCCTGATCATACGCAACAATGTGGACTTTTTCACCCTCAGTTAAAGTACTTGCCATCTTAACCCAAATAGGTTCCACTTCTTGTTTATACTCTTGACCGTATGTGTATTCATGTGGCCATTGTAACCATGTACCTTCATGTTTATCTTTTTCATCCGGCATCGTATATTTCCCAACGTTTTTCTGTACCTCTACTTTTTCACCCTCTTTCCCTTTAGCATTTTCATTATTCCCTTCAAAAGAACATCCACTAATAATCGCTGTAGATAATGTAGCTATTAAACAAAGCTTTACTACTTTTTTCATTTTTTCAACCTCCTGTTCGTGTCTCCAATAATGTAAAGCTTCACATAGTGTGAAGCTCAAGCTTTTTCATCAATGTAAAAATTACCAATTATTCTTCCGCATGATAATTACATTATTTCAATACAAATAGATGACATTCACAAAACAAAATCCCTATATTTAACATTAATATCATTTAACTTCCTTCATAAATTTATTCCAATATTAACCCCCTCTCATACATGCTTGTTCACTAAATAAAACATTATTAAATAAAAAAATCGGTATTGATAATTACATATCAATACCGATTTTAAAATAATTATTTTCCTTCTATTAAATCATTCGCTAATTTCCTAAACTCTTGATTAAATGTATCATTCATACCATTTTGTACGTTAGAGAATAATATTACAAACGTTCTTTTATCCCAGTTAAAATTATTAAAAGTGTTCCAACCAGCTAATACACCATGATTATGATAATAATCTGGGTAAATATAGAAACTAAATCCATACTTTCTAGCGGGTGATACAGTAAACATATCTGATAAACTTTGTTTAGAAAGCAGCTTCCCATCCATAATTGCCTCATCTAACCTTTTCATATCATCAACTGTAGTGTACATTTCACCACAACCATATAACCAATTCATCCTTAAACGAGGCGTAGCTACTAACTCATTATCTTTTTTCGTATATCCTTCTGCTAAAAACATATCTCCTGGGAAAGTGGCACCCATCCCAGATTCATGCATTCCAACAGGAGTAAAAATATTTTCTTTCACATAGTCAGCAAGTGGTTCATTTGTTATCTTTTCTACAATATATGCAAGCACCATATAATTATAATCTGTATATCTCCATCCCGTTCCTGCAGGAAATTGTAACGTTTGCGCTCCGATCCAAGTTACTAACTTTAAACGTGACGCTGCATCAACACTACCTTGTCCCTGTTCTGGTAACCCGGACGTATGTGTTAACAAATTTCGTAACGTAATGTTTTTATCTGCTGGAAACGATGGAATATACTTATTTACATTGTCTTCAATATTTAATTTCCCTTTTTCTCTTAGTTGCATGATAGATATTGCAACGACTGTTTTCGTAATAGAACCAATGCGATATTTCGTTCTTGGCGTTGTTAATACATTATCTTTTACATTCGCATACCCGTAACCTTTTCTTAAAATTACATGGTCTTTACTAGCTACAAGAACACTCCCATTAAATCCTTTATCTTTTAAATATTGATCTAGTTTTACTGCTGCAATCTCATAACGTTTTTGCTGATTCGCATCGACTTTCGGTTTATCATTTTCAAATTTATTCTTATAACCTGAAAATGCCTTCAAATTATATTTCTTATCTTTATTTGCATATGTTAGTGCAGCGACACTCCCACAAAAAACAGCAAAAATAAAGAAAACAATTAGCCATTTCTTAAACATATAGGGACCCTCTTTTATCCAGTTTCACTTTATATTTTTCCATTCTATTCTATATCTTTTAATTTTCAAACACTTTATAATCTATCTATCATTCATTATATTACACTAGATTCCTTTTTCTCACACTCAAATTTTAACTACTCTCTATTGTAGTTCTTTTTTATAAATTTTCTACCTTACAATCGGATACATCTAACTTTAATTTAAATTTTTTATGTAACATTCGTTACACATTAACAAGAATGGAGGTAGTAATTTGAAAAAGACCGATAAACGCAATCGTTTAGATGATATGATGTTTCACTATCGAGTAACAAGAAACAATATGATTTCAATTGAATATTACAGAAAACAAATTATGACTTTAAAAGGAAATGACGCTGAAAAATTTTTAAACAAAATAAATCGGGCAAGTAACGAAAAAGAAAAACAACTTATTATGGCTAAAATTACAGGCAATTTCAAAAGAGGGAATGAGCGTTAATGAAAACAAATCTCATTTCTAAATTGATTATACAGCATATTAAAAAAGAAATGTCACGCCCACGACATTTCTTTAGATTTTTTTCATAAAAGATTTACATTTTTAATATTCTTTTACTGATACTGGTTCATCAGTAAGACAAATATTATTGTGATATTTTGTATCCCAGTATGCTCTCACATCATCTATTGATTCACGCTCTAAATTACTTTTTCGATCGTCAAAATAATTGGATATAAACACTTCTTCAGTTCTGCCAACGTAGGATTATTAGGATACACTTTATTTGAAACTACTATTTCATTGTTGTACAATCGTTTACTTTCATTGTCTATAAAATAACCTTTTCTTCTCATAACGCTCAGCCCTTTATGTTCATTTTATTATACAGATAAGGCATAACTAGCGGTATATTATCATAGACGCCTACCATTGTACACATATTAAGCCAACGCAGACGGTGGCAATAATTGTGGTCCTTCCCCCGTGCGCGCCAATACCCAATCATCGTAATACCACATTTCTGTTTGACGGCGGCTCATCATATAATCCCAGCGTACTTCGCGCTCAAATTCGATGATTTGTCCGTCACCACCAATTGTCACCCAGTTAAAACTCCCGTTATTATGCATCATCTTTACCCATAGAACAGGAAACTCCACAGTTTGTCCCCCGTCAACATAATGTCTCGTTTGTTTTTCTATACGAAGTAAAGTTACGCCATTTGCATATTGTCGATCAACCTTTTCCATTACATCCATCGCTATTTTCTCTGCCTCATCCTTATGAGGTAGTTTATTAGAGTATACTGGCATCATATTCGTATAACTTAAAAGATGCTTATCCTTTTGAGAAGTAATAGTTGTTATATGAGAGCCACCATAATTCAGTCGTTCTTCTGCTTGATAACGCTGAATTTCAACATTTACACCGTCACGTAGTTCTTCATGCTCATGCACTAATTTTACATACTTCGGAATGGGTAATAACATTGAAACTTCCTTACTACAGTTTTGAAAAGCATTTAATTGATTAGCCATTAAGCATCTCTCCCTTTACTCATTTCGTTTTGAAATAATGCTTTCGGTACTTTCGAAAGCATTGTCGTAATTTCTCCTGCATAATATACATATAATTCATGCATCGCTCGTGTACATGCTACATAAAATAAATTCCGTTCAGATTCTTTGCTATACATGTCATTTGAAGCATCAAATATAATAACAGCGTCAAACTCTATCCCTTTTGCCAAATAAGTAGGAATAATAACAACGCCTTTTTCATAAGTCGTATTTTCTTTTTTTACAAGATGAAAATCTAATTTATCCCCTATTAACTCCATAACCCTTATACATTCTTCATCTGTTTTACAAATGATTGCAATCGATTTATGACCTTGCTTTTGCAAATCTCTTGCTTTATCTATGATACTTTCTGCGCGCTCTCGTTCATCATTCACTTTTATACATAACGGCTTCTTCCCGTTACGGTTAAAAGCTTCAATTTCTTTTCCATTTGGAATGATATGTTTTGTAAATTCAATTATCGGTTTTGCCGAGCGATAACTACGGTTAAGCTGAATTGTTTCTACTTTTCTATTTGCAAACAACGTTGAAATCATATCCATCCCTCTATTGCTAGCGTGTGATAAAATGTTTTGATTTACATCCCCAAGCATTGTCCATTTCGCCTTTGGAAACAGCCGCTTCATAAACGCTAACTGAAATGGTGTATAATCTTGTACTTCATCAATAAATACAAATTTCACAAGGTGATTCGTTTTAAATCCTTCAATTAACTCTTTTAAAAACAAATACGGCGCTGCATCTTCATACGCTAATTGTTTTCGCACCAACCGATTTACTGTTTGTTTACATATCTCTTCCCAACCATTTGGTACAAAAACATCTTTCTGGATGGTTTCAAAGAACTGCTGAAATATTGCAGAATGATTTACAAAAGCTAAAGATTTCACCTTTCTTCACAATGAACGAAAATGTTTTCTCACTACATATTTCGTTAATAATTCATGTTCCTGCTCATAATAATCAAATTGGTTATCCTTCTCTAATTTTTCATAAAAACGATTGTAATCTTCTTTATTTAAATACTGAACTTCTTGTTCTACCCAGTCTTTTTTCGCTTCTTTCTTTTCAAATTCATTTATCTTCTTACGAATCCATTCCGCTGTAAGCTGCATTCGATTCGGTATGGAAATAGACGTTTCTAACGCATAAAAATAATCATCTATCGTTCTTGCCTCAATCAGCACTTCACCTTTAAATGTGACATCATGAAATTTTAGTCCTTTTTCACTTAGACTTCTCGCATATTTCTCAATCAGTCCCATAAATTCAATTGATGATTTATATTGAATTCCTTTTAGTCTCGTTTCATACATGTTTTCCTGTTCTTTCGTTAACATGTATTCTAGCTGTGAAAAAGAATCTTCTACAATAAAACTTTTGCTGATCATATGCTCCACATACGCCTGAAAAGTCGTTTGCTGCATATTTTCCTCACCAAGCTCTGGTAAGACGTTAGCAATATAGCTATTGAACAACTCATTCGGAGAAAATAGCAAAATTTGATCCGCGTTTACTGTCCCGCGGTAACGATATAATAAATACGCAACCCGCTGCAGAGCTGCTGAAGTTTTTCCACTTCCAGCCGTCCCTTGCACAAGTAATACATCACTTTTATCGTTTCGAATAATTTTGTTTTGTTCCTTTTGAATTGTCGCTACAATACTTTTCATTTGTTCAGTTGCATTTCTTCCTAACGCTTCTTGAAGGAGTTCATCCCCTATCGTTATACCTGTATCGAACATACTTTGAATGTTACCATTTCGGATAATATATTGACGTTTCAAAAGTAAATCACCTGATATTGTCCCCATTGGCGCTATATACTTTGCACTTCCTAAAGAATAATCGTAATAAAGACTAGAAATAGGTGCGCGCCAATCATATACTAAAAATTCATCTGTCTCTTTATCATAAAAAGAGCCGATACCAATATAGATTTCATCAGTATCCGCCTCTTGTTCTTCTTTAAAATCAATTCTTCCAAAGTAGGGTGTATCTTTTATTTTCGTTAAAAGATTATATTCATTTTTCGCATGTCGATGGGTATGCTCCCTTTCCGAAAGAACCTCGGCCTCTTGCCTAATACTGGCCGCCGTTTCAACCGCCTCTTTAATATTATCTATATTTACTTTTACATCTTCCCAAAAGTTTTTTCTTATATTTACAATTTCAGACTTCACCGAACCAACTCGGCTGTCCAGCTCTTTCAGTTCCTCGTCTACTTTTTCAATGACTACATTTACACGTTGTTGTTCTTCTTTATAATGACTCATATAATCTCCCCTTCTCATTACGTTTCCTGATTGAAAGCCTTATATGATACGAAGTTCTTTACTTTTGAAAAATACCACGCGCAACAATTTCCCATGACTTTTGAAATTCTTCGTTTATCTTCTCTTCTTTCCATCGCTCAGAAAAAGCAGGGTGGTAGAACGGTGATAGGAGTCCAAAAATCGTATGCGCTAAAAATAAACTGTCTTGTTTTTCAATCTCGTTACGCTCTATCCCTTGATTTATAACCTTCTCCAGTTGCCTAACTAATCTTTCTTCGTGTTTTCGGATAACAGCATTCTTTTGCTGCACTAACGAACTATTCAATGTAAATAGCTCTCCATTTTCCAGTAACTCTTTCTTTTTAAGTTGGAACAAACATAAGAACCACTCTTGTAAAATCACTGCTGTTTCTCCGTCTTCTCCACTAATTTTCTCAAGTTGATCCGAATACTTTAATAACCATCTTTCCAAAATAGCGTCGCGAAGTGCTGCCTTACTACGAAAATAGGAGTATAAAGCTGCATGACTAACATCAAGCGATTTCGCAATACTAACAAGCGTCGTCCTACTCCATCCATATTTAATCAATTCCTTTTCCGCTGCATCCAAAACAACATTTCTCGTTAATGCTTTTTCTGTCATTTTTCTCACCGTCCACTTTATTTACATAATAAAATTATCTTCTGTTATTTCAACAACTTACATTTTTTATTATTTGTAAGTTACAATCAAAAAAATTCATCTTTCAAGTAGGTTATAAGATTAGCACACCTGCTTGCGACTTACAATATTTTATTTTTGTAAGTTGTAAGCAATAAAACCACCGCGTTTGAAATACAAGCGGTGGTTTTATATTAATTACATAATAAACGATTCATTATCTCTTCAAGTAATATCCCCGGATTTACTACCTCATTTTCCGTACGCCATCCAATAAATCCATCTGGTCTTATTACTACCGCTCCTCCATTTTCTATCCCGTATAGTTTTCTAAAAGAGTTACCTTGATCGATGAAATCACCAGCTAAACCTACCTGATACACTTTTATCTTTACGCCTAATCGCGATGAAACAACATTTGCAACTTCAGTCCAAGCACTAGGCTCTGCTCCAGTAAGTAACAAAAAGTTGCTACCAAATAGATCAAGTATAGAAACTTCTTTTCCTTCATAAGTTCCCCAAAAATGTGGTGCACGCGTTCCCGGGCGTCCGTTCAAATCAACTATATTCATTCTATGCGGTGTGTTACATTCGTCTATAATTGCTTCTGAGCAATACCGATAACCAACAGTGACAGCTAAACTATCCATATTACTCAAATTACCTTCCTCTCTGCCCGCAGCACGAAATAATATACTACTCGCATGGTCCGTTGTTAATTTTGCAACAGGGTATCTCTCTTCATGATATGTTTCTAACAATTTTGGTTTTGCTGCCCCTTTTATAACAGCCGCTAATTTCCAAGCTAAGTTATGCGCATCTTGTATTCCTGTATTTGAACCAAATCCTCCTGTTGGCGGCATAATATGTGCAGAATCGCCAACTAAAAAAATGCGATTTTCTTGAAATTTTGTAGCTGTACTTTCAGTCGCTTCCCACGGTAAAACACTTAATATTTCTGACTCTACATTTGTGCTTCCAATTGCTGTTTGAATAATTTGTTTACAGCGTTCTATAGTGAAATCCTCTGGTCGCTCTCCTTTTATTGGATCATAAGCTACATGATAGATCCATTTACTCACGTTATCGACCGGAATAAGTGCACCAAGAACCTCCGGATGAAGTACCATAGAAAAACCAAAGGCGTCTCCTTGTATAAATCCACTTAAATCAGCCTCAAAATAAATATTCATATAATAGCCACCGATTGTACCGCGACCTTCAGTTGTAATCCCTAACTGCTCACGTATTTTACTTTTGGCCCCATCTGCTGCAATTACATAGTCACAATGTATGACACTTTCTTTTTCTGTTTCACGATTTCGAATCGTTGCTTTTACCCCGTTTTCATTTTGTTCAAATGAAACTAGTTCATGATAAAAAGATAGTTGCCCGCCTAATGCTTTCGCTTCTTGTAACATCATCTCTTCTAAAATAATTTGATAACACGCAGTTTGTTTTGATGGACTAATCTTTTCTATTTTTTGAAGTAACTCTTCATCGTTTCCGTATTGAGTCGCTCTCATTTGTTCCAATTCTTCTTTATTCGCCTCAGCTATTGTATGAACTGCTATTCTTCCTCGGCAGTTCTCTAATGCTTTACCTGCCAATTTAATTCTTTGTTCCAAACCTAATTCTCGAAATAACTCCATCGTACGTAAAGTAAGACCGCCTGCTTTCGGATGAATGGCAGTAGACGGATGCCTTTCAACAAGTAAGTACTCAATGTTATGTTTTGCAAGAAATAACGCAGACGCTAACCCAGATAATCCCCCTCCAACAATTAAAACTGGTACATAATTCGATTTCATATATTTACCCTCCACATCATTGTTCTGAGCTCAGTGACATAAATATAATCAAAAAACCAACAAAAATATAGACTTATATTTTATTTTGAATTATCATATAGATAGATTACGCCCCAAAATTTCTTTTACCTTTTCATACATCTATAATCCACCTGAATTGTGTCTGTATGAAAGTGTAAAACAAAGGAACTTACTTTACGTTGAACCCTGTTCTATCGTAAAAATCAAAAATAATACAAACATTATAAGCGGTCATAACCTTTTGGATTATATAAGGTTGCGACCGCTTATTTTATTGTTACATCATTTTTTGTTTTTAAAACTTCATCTATTGTGTTATGTAGTCCTTCCAATCCCTTTTCTATCTCCCTATAATTTTCAACAATAAAAAATTCATTCGTCTCGATTTTCTTTCCCAATATTGCACCTCATACAACAATCATATAGCATTACCATATCGAAATAATGGTTCATCATCTTAAACCTTTCGACTAATTACCAGGAGGCAAAGTGATTGAAATGAATAAACAAGAACAATTAAATATTATAAAAAAAGATTTTATTGATTCTCAAAAAGTATTATTGGCAATTGGTGATGAAACGCGTCAATCTATTTTATTAGTTCTAATGGAAACGGAATGTCAAACAGGATTACGTGTAGGAGAAATCACGAAGCAAACACACCTTTCCCGTCCAGCAGTATCACATCACCTTAAGATTTTACGAGAAGCTGGCATTATTTTAATGAGAAAAGAAGGTACAAAGAACTTTTATTATATTGACATACGTACAAAATTAGGATTATTAAAAAACCTTGTATTAGATATTGAGAAGCTACTGCAAAACTTTTATTAAAATTTGGAGGTATAAGAAATGAAAGCAATGATAATTGATAGATATGGAAAAGTCCCAATGCGTATGACAGAGATACCTACTCCTGAAATAAATGAGTATGAGGTGCTCGCAGAAATTCATACGGCTAGTATTAATCCAATTGATTTTAAAATACGCGATGGAAAAGTGAAGATGTTGCTTAAATATGAAATGCCCCTAATCCTTGGTAATGACTTTTCCGGTGTTATCGTAAAGGTTGGGGCAAAAGTGACTAACTTTAAAGTCGGTGATGAAATATATGCACGCCCAAGAAAAAATAAGATTGGTACTTTCGCGGAATATATAGCCGTTCATGAGGATGATATAGCCTTAAAACCAAAAAATTTAACTTTTGAGGAAGCTGCTTCGATTCCACTCGTTGGCTTAACATCATATCAAGCATTACATGACATCATGCAATTACAAAAAGGACAAAAGATTTTAATTCACGCTGGATCCGGTGGTGTTGGTACTTTTGCTATTCAATTAGCAAAAATAATGGGCGCCACTGTTACAACGACTGCTAGTGAGGCTGGTGCGAATTTAGTAAAATCTCTTGGCGCAGATGAAATTATTAATTATAAAACTGAGAATTTTGAAGAAATACTAACAAATTATGATGCAGTATTTGATACAATCGGTGGTACAACACTTGAAAAATCATTCAATATTATAAAAAGCGAAGGCAACATTGTTTCCGTTTCAGGAATGCCAAATGCTCGATTCGGTAAAGAATTCGGTTCAGGATTTTTCAAAACACTCTTATTTTCATTAGCAAGTAAAAAACTTACTTCACTTGAAAAAAAACATAATGCTCAATATTCATTTTTATTTATGAAGCCAAGCGGAGATCAATTACGTACTATTGCAAACTATATTGAAGCTGGAAAAATCAAACCTGTAATCGATCGAGTTTTCCCTTTTGAAGATGCTCAAAAAGCAATGGAATATTCAGAGTCTGGAAGAGCGAAGGGGAAAATAATTGTAAAAATGAAATAATAATAAAAGCGCCATTTTAATCAATCTTTTTGAAAAATGGCGTTTTTGTATTTGCTGTTAAATAGACACAATGCAATGAAGTCCTTACAATAGATTGCAAGGGGAAATAATACATTATACTTTTAGTTAACTTTACAAAGAATATATATGTACAAATACATAATTAAAAAACATAAAAAGGAGGAGATAAAATGACTAAAAATAATGAAGCAGGTTGGAATTTAGACAATAGTTATGCTACTTTACCACAATCATTTTATACAGACATCCCCCCTACTCCCGTAAGTTCACCGGAGTTAGTTAAACTAAACCATTCATTAGCAATATCTCTTGGCTTTAATCCGGAAGAATTGAAGAAAGAAGCCGAAATTGCCGTTTTTGCTGGTAATGCACTCCCAGAAGGAGCTCACCCATTAGCTCAAGCATATGCCGGTCATCAATTCGGACATTTTAATATGTTAGGCGACGGTCGTGCTCTTTTAATTGGTGAACAAATTACTCCTTCAGGAAAACGTTTTGACATTCAGCTAAAAGGTTCTGGCCCTACTCCGTATTCACGCCGAGGAGATGGTCGTGCTGCACTCGGTCCGATGCTACGTGAATATATTATTAGCGAAGCAATGTATGCACTTGATATTCCGACTACTCGCAGTTTAGCAGTTGTCACAACAGGCGAACCAACATATCGTGAAACAAAGTTACCTGGAGCAATTTTAACTAGAGTCGCTAGTAGCCATATACGCGTCGGCACATTTCAATATGCTGCAGCCCGCGGATCTATCGAGGATCTTCAATCACTAGCGGACTATACAATAAAAAGACATTATCCAGAAATTGAAGCTCATGAAAACCGATATACTGCATTACTACAAAAAGTTATTAAAGGACAAGCAAGTCTTATCGCAAAATGGCAACTTGTTGGATTTATTCACGGTGTAATGAACACTGACAATATAACAATTAGCGGAGAAACGATCGATTACGGCCCTTGTGCATTTATGGATAGTTACGACCAAGGAACCGTATTCAGCTCTATTGATACACAAGGTCGCTACGCATATGGAAATCAGCCATATATGGCCGCATGGGACCTCGCGCGACTAGCTGAATCTTTAATACCGATCTTACACGAAGATGAAGAAGAAGCATTAAAGATTGCTCAAGACGAAATTTCAAAATTTAGTGTCCAGTATGAAAACCAGTGGTTCATTGGAATGAAAAAGAAATTAGGACTATTTGGCGAAGACGAACAAGACAAAGTGCTTATTGAGCAACTTTTAAAAATGATGGAGAAATATAAAGCGGATTACACAAATACATTCCGTTCTTTAACTCTTGATACGATCGAAAATACAGCTCTATTTGAAAGTCCTGAATTTAAAGAATGGTACAAACTGTGGCAATCTCGATTAGAAAGACAAGAGGAATCGAAAGAAAACGCCTACGAAATGATGAAAAATAATAACCCATCAATCATCCCAAGGAACCACCGTGTAGAAGAAGCACTAGAAGCAGCTGTTACAAATGACGACTATAGCGTAATGGAGAAACTTCTTGAAGCTTTATCAAACCCTTATGCGTATTCTACAGATCAAGAAGAATACTGCATTCCGCCTGCGCCGACGAATCGTCCTTATCGTACTTTTTGTGGAACTTGATTGTTTAATATGTAAAAAGGTGCGTTCATACAAATTGTGTGAACACACCCTTTTTTATACTATCTCCTCTGCTCTTTCTTTACTCCAAAAACAAACTCCACTCCATTTCAATGAGCTTAATCACAACTCTACTATACAAATGTTGAGAAATATAAAACATCATTTCTAAATATTGTTATTTTTGATACTATATTTTATAAGAATATTCAAAAAGCGAGGGGATTTCATGAACGTTCAACTACAAGGTAATGAACAAATTACGAAATTATTTAATGATTGGTATTTAGCTATGCTTAAACAAGATGTGTCTCAGGCGACCAACTTAAAGCATGAAATTGAGGAAAAGGAACTAAACTTTGAAGAAGATGAAAACGTAGCATTATATCATTCCTTACTAGATTTTCGATATAAAGTTTTAGTAGATAGTTTAAGCATTTCAAAACATAGTTTTGATAAGATAGATTCTTATTCAATCTCATCTAACCATTCACTTTCTTACTACTATCATTTATTTAAAGCTATTCATGCTACTTTAACAACAAACTACAATTTAGCTAGCGAGCATTACGAAAATGCTGAAAAGCTACTAGGCAATGTTTCAGATAAACTAGAGGAAGCAGAATTTAATTACCGATTCGCTATCTTTAACCAACATTTTTATAAACCTATTGAAGCAATTCAGCAAGCAACAAAAGCCAGAAATATGTTCATGACTGAAAACGGGTTTGAGATAAAATTAGCACTTTGCGACAATATAATTGGTTCCTCATGTGTATTTTTAAAGCAATATGAACAAGCAGAGGAAAAGTTCAATTCTGCTCTTTCCATTTTACAAAAACTAAACGCAAATGATTTAGTTTTAAGCATTCGTAATAATCTAGGTTGGCTCTATGCAAGTCAAAACCTGTCTTCACTAGCGATTCGACATTTATCAGAGGTGTCAACCAAAATACCTACACACTTTAAATCGCTCTTTTTACAAGCCAGAGAGCATTCTAAACTTGGTGAAATAAACATTGCTGAAAAACTTATCAAAAAAGGATTGGAAGTTTGTACAGAACTAAACAATGATGAATATATACTTCATTTTAAAATTTTAAATTCTCTTAACAATAATGAGACAACTGAAGATCTAGAAAATATTATTCTTGAAGGAATTACGTATTTCGACAAAGAATCTTTATATAACTACACTCAAGAATATTCAGAGAAATTAGCAGTTAAACTTTACGATGAAAATAATCACATAAAAGCAAGTGAGTATTTTCATAAAGCATTACAAGCAAAAGAAAAAACATTTGAGAAAGGGGCATTAAAATGATAAAAAAAATTAGTTCTATCTTATTAGGATTATCTGTTATTGGAATTGTGTCTATTGGGATAAATAGTTCATTTACATATAAAGCAAGTCACGCCGATCTTCCCGCACCACAAAGACCTGACTTTGTTCAATCTGTTGACGTAAGTAAAGACTACAACTCAACAACAGCTGTAAAAGCGCTTTAAAAAACGAAAGACCTTCAATTCAGAAGGTCTTTTTTAAATGCACTTATTGAGTTAATGTAATCGAATATTTCTTCATACAGGGTTTTCCATATGCCTCCGACGGGATTCGAACCCGCACTCCTTTCGTAAGCATAGGCTAAGGGAAACACGCTTCCCTACGGAATTTCACCGACAGGAATTCCACCTGTCTCAGCTTATTTGCTTTTCGGTGCTTCTGAAACCTTCGCCTTGCGACCCGGTGCGACATGTTTTCCGGCGCTCTTCCCTTCTAGAGCTACGGAGGCATTTTCTTTTAAGTAAAAGTATATTTTCTACAAAATTAGCAAATTACCTTTATTTCACAGAACTCATTTTGTTCCTTTCATTAAATCCGCGATTGCTTTACTCCCCTCACTACCAACTTTCTCAAGTTTCTCTACAACTAATTTTCTTCTTTCCGCAGAATGATTTTGACTTAACTTCGCTTTTCCTTCTATTTTATTTATCTTTATTTTAAAGCCCACTATACCTTTACTTAATCCTGCCATATAATTCGAATCCACCTCATTTAGCGAGTAGCTACTCTGTGGATCTTCATATGTATGTACTAAACCTTGAAGAGAATCTATTAATTCCTGTTCATCTTCAACAATTTCTAATTTACCGTATACATGTACTGCAACGTAATTCCATGTTGGCACTGCATTGTTTGTTTCATACCACGACGGCGATATGTAGCTATGTGGTCCTTGGAATATAACTAATACTTCTTGATTCCCACTATCTTTCCACTGTTCATTCGGACGTGCGAAGTGACCATGTAAAGTCAGGGTCTCCCTATTTAGTAACAACGGTAAGTGCGTTGCATATGGTTCTCCATTATGTTGAGAAAATAACGTCGCAAAGCTATTTTGTTCAATTATTTCGTACTTCATCTCTTCATCTTGTATTGCAAAATATTTTGGTATGTACATAATCTCCCTCTTTTCCGATCTTTTATTTCTCATTATATTTAGAAATCGTTTCATTCAACAGTGCCAGTTTGTATTTCTTTTACAATGGCAGCTTTCTATCAAAATAGAACAGGCGGCATATACTCCATGCCGCTTTAGTTTATTTTTTCTAATATATTTGTAATAAATACCGCCTTACCTCCACTATAGCCAGTTCTACTTTTCGACTCTCTTGCTAACTTTTCCTTTAAGCGCCCATATTCAATAGCAACATCGGCATGTTCACGAAGATAATCCCGAAACGCTACATGTCTCCTCAGCTCTTCACTATTCTTATCACACACATATAGATGCTGTTCCATCCAAACTGTATTTTCTTCATTCCACGGAACGAAAGCATCCTTTCTTCCAAACGCCTCTCTTCCTTTAAAGCTCCATTCCGATTGATGATAGTATCCTATCGTTTCAAGTTTTTTTACTACTTCAGGAAAAAATTTATAATCTTCTATTACGATATCAATATCTAATATTGGTTTTGCTGTAAGTCCTTTAATAGATGTACTCCCAACATGTTCAATAGATAAAATGCTGTCTTCCATTACATCGTTAATGAGAGTTTGTAGCTTATTAAATTCACTTTCCCACTTGGTGCTATATTCTTCGATAGTAATTCTCTGTTTCAATATATCCCTCTCCTCAAAAGCAATTACAACCTTTGAATATGAGTATCTTTAAAATCCGTCTCATATTTCAAGCCATATCCAAACATTCGATCCATTCCAATATGCGCTGTCCATATTAAGCCAATCATAATAACAGTATCTACCTTAAAATAGACACCTACTATAGCAATTAATATAGATATAATATACGTGTGACATATATTATAGATTTTAGCACCTATATGATTATTTATCCCATACGCTAACATTGATAAATCTGGAGCTAAAAGGAACAGAAAAAATATAATCCAACTAAATTCATATATTGAATACGCATAAATCGTAGCTACAAAAACAACCAGCCCTTCAAAATGTACAATACGTTTTTGCATTCTTTATCATTCCTATTTTTCTATATTTACCGATAAATTTTCATCACTGAAAGTATTCTTTGCATTTTTTGACCAGATGGTTGCTAAAATCGGCCCTGCAATATTATGCCATACTGCTGCTAATACACTTGGAAGTGCCGCAGCTGGTCCAAAATGTGCGGTTGCTAGCGCAACACCTAATCCTGAATTTTGCATTCCTACTTCTATTGAAATAGCTCTTCTTGTCCCCTCGTCTAGTCCAAGTACGAACGCTGTTATATATCCGAGTAAAAAACCAAATGCATTATGGAGCATAACCGCAATAAAGATAAGAAGTCCTGAAGAAGTAATACTACTTACATTGGCTGAAACCACCGCTGAAACTATAATGATAATTGCTAAAACCGATATTAAAGGGATAACAGTCATTCCTTTCGTAACAGTTTTAGGGAAAAACTTCTTTACTACTAATCCTAAAATAATAGGTATGATAATGACTTGTACGATAGAAAGAAACATAGACATAGGATTAACCGGCATCCATTGTCCTGCAAGTAGTAATAAAATGAGTGGTGTAGCAATTGGTGCTAGTAACGTTGATAATGACGTCATCGCAATAGACAACGCTAAGTTTCCTTTCGCTAAATAAACCATAACATTTGATGCAGTGCCACCCGGTACTGAACCGAGTAACACTAGTCCAGCTGCTAATTCAGCTGGTAACTTCATAACGTAGGCTAGTACGTATGCGGCAAGTGGCATAATAATAAACTGAGCACATACACCGATAATAACTGGCAATGGTTTTGTAGCTATGATTTTGAAATCAACAGCCTTTAATGTTAACCCCATCCCAAACATGACAACTCCGAGTAAAATCGTTATGTAACTATTTAACCCGAGAAATGGAGCGGGAATAAAATACGCAATAGCTGCAATACAAATAACCCAAAATGCAAAATACTTTCCAGCTATATTACTTATCGCTTCTAGTACTTTCACCCGATCAGCCCCTATCCTTTAATTCAAACACCTTATTCGGATTCAAAATATTTTGCGGATCAAGAGCTTTCTTTATTTTTTCCATTACGATTAATGCCGCCCCATGTTCTTCTTCTTGATACTTCCGTTTTCCAATCCCAACGCCATGCTCCCCTGTGCACGTTCCACCACGTTTAAGAGCATACAGTACGATACTTTCGTTTATTTCGTCCCCTTTTCTCACTTCATCTTTATCATTTGGATCAATCATTAATAGCACATGGAAATTCCCATCTCCTACATGGCCAAGAATACCACCAACAAGACCATTCTTTTCTAATGTCTCTTTCGCATGCTGTATTGCACCAGCTAATTCTGAAATTGGTACACAAACATCCGTACTCATTAGTTTTTTACCAGGATAACTATGAACGTAAGAGTAAGCTAAATTATGTCTTGCATCCCATAATTTATTTCTCGCCGCAGTTTCAGTTTCAAAAGCAACTTCTTTACATTTATGATCAAAAACAATTTCCTTCGTAAATTCAATGTCTTGCTTTAGCCCAGCTTCATTACCGTGAAACTCTAAAAACAATGTAGGCTCTTCTCTGTAACTTGTTTCATTATAATGATTTACTTGTTTCATAGATAATTCATCTACAAGTTCAATTCTCGCAATTGGAATACAAGCTTGCAAAATGTTTATAACCGCCTCTACTGCATCATTTTCAGTTGGAAACGACGCTCTCGCTGCCATAATATGTTCTGGTATGCCGTATACTTTTAATGTTAACTCTGTAAAGCATCCAAGCGTACCTTCTGATCCTACGAAAATTCCATTTAAATGATAACCTGATGATGACTTCGCTGCTAAATTCCCAGTATGTATTACTTCCCCATCAGCAAGAACCACTTCTAAATCACGAACTTGATCACGCATTACCCCATATTTAACTGCTGTCGTTCCGCTCGCATTCGTAGCAGCCATTCCACCTAACGTTGCATCTGCACCTGGGTCTACACTAAAGAACAGACCGTACTTTTTCAATTCTTTATTGAGCTGAGAGCGTGTCACCCCCGGTTGTACCTTCACTAGAAAATCTTTCTCTCTTATTTCAAGTATTTTGTTCATTAATGAAAAATCAACTGTAATCCCCTTTTCATAAGGAATTATATGACCTTCTAAACTAGAACCTACCCCAAAAGGAACGACAGGTTTTTCATGCTCACTCGCTACTTTCATTATCCTACTGACCTCTTCGGTCGTCTTCGGAAAAACAACTACATCAGGTAAACTACTAGTATGATAAGATTCATCTTTACTATGTAACTCTCTTACTGTCTTATTCACAACTACTCGATCTTCGGGAAGTATACCCCTTAATTCATTTACTAAACGCTCTACTGTTATTTCCATCGTATACTCTCCTACTTTCTATAAATTAGAATTACAAAATATGTTAACTATTTTATACATAATAATCCGAAAAGTTAAATAATTCAAGTTTTACATATTTGAAATTCGTTTCCTACTGTCGAATAAACAAAAAGAACTTGCAATAATTATTGCAAGTTCTTTGCTATAAGACTATATTTTAAATGACTTCTTTATTAACAACATAAACCAAATTAAAGTAACCGCCATCAACGAATGAGAAAACCCAACAATATAAGTTAACCCTTTGAAATCCGCTCCATTTAACTGAAGAAGCCCTCTCGCTGCTAACGAACCTAACATTAAAATTAATGCGATGTTATGTAAAACAAACCACTTATTAAAACTTTTCGCTTCATGAAATGCGAATACTTTTGCTAATCCCAAAGCAATTAAAAAGAAGAAAAAGCCAAGTACTAACGTATGCGTATGCAAAAGATTTAATAGTGTAGATCCTAAAATCCCTTTATATTTTCCATACTCCCTAGCGAATATTCCTGATAGTAAACCAATAATTAAATACGTAAACGATGCATAATATAATTTCTTCATTATGTACCTCCTTAAGTAGAATGTGTAGTGCGTCATATTTAGTAATAATGATAGTTATATAGTAAAAACTCCTAGTTTCCTAGGAGTCATTGTATAATGCATCTCACTCTTTACAGTCAATCCTAATTATAAAATATCCTTTTATACAAAACAATCGAACTTTATGTGAACAAGCAGGGCTCTATTAAAATATGTTGCGCTTTTGTGTTACACAATCCATACTAATTATTATAACTTATAAAGGTGGTGCAATAGATTGATAGTTCTTGAAACAGAACGACTCACTCTTCGTTGGTTCGATATACAAGATGCTCCGTTCATTCTCGAGTTAGTAAACGATCCTGCATGGATTCAGTTTATCGGTGATAAAAGGGTTAAAACCTTAGAAGATGCAAAAAATTACATCTTAAACGGACCTGTCGATATGTATAATAAAATGGGCTTTGGTCTTTACTTAGTTGAACGAAAAGAAGATCTCACTCCACTTGGCATGTGCGGCCTTATTAAAAGAGATTCATTAGAAGATGTTGATATCGGCTTTGCCTTTTTAGAAAAATTCCGTTCGAAAGGGTACGGCTATGAATCAGCTGCTGCGGTAATCGAATACGCTGTACATAAACTAGGTATGAAACGAATTGTAGCAATTACTTCTATAGATAATGCTGCTTCAGGCAATCTGTTAGAAAAAGTAGGATTGCGATTCGAAAAAATAATTTCAGACTCAGGAGAAGATTTAAAATTATTTGGGTATAACGCGTAATAAAAAGGGCGCCATTCACGGGCGCCCCTTTTACTACTTCACTTCTACTGTATAATTCCCTGTTCCTCCACCATATTGATATACGTGTAAATAATACTTCCCAGGATACGTATAGTAGCTGCCCACTAATTTATTCCCTTGCGGCTGGGCATACGTAACATAATTATTTAAATCTGCTTCTGAATAAAGAACCCAGTTTATTCCGATATTATTTTCATTCGTTACGTTAATTTGAAGGTTTTTCGCAGTTTCTACATTTATTTCAAAGTAATCACTTGTATCACCGTTTCCTAAACTAGCCCGTAACAATTGATTTAACTGCAGTTTATTCGCTGTTTTAAATGAATTATTCGGCTCTTGTTCTACACTGTTATCTTCTTTCTTTTTAACTGTTACGTTCGTTGTAACACTAGTAGCTGCTCCTTTATCGTCTGTTACTGTTAATTTTGCCGTATATGTTCCTTCTTTTGTATAAACGTAAGTTGGATTTTGTTCATTACTTATAGTACCATCGCCAAACTCCCATTTATAAGAAGCAATTTTCCCATCTTCATCTTTTGATCCATCGCTTTTAAACGAGATTGCTTCATTCACATTTCCGCTATACGGACCATTTATAACCGCAATTGGTGCTTTATTCACTGCACCTTCTTCTGTATTAATGCCGTGGAACACAACATCATATTCAAATTGCCCTGATGCATTCACACGATAATCCACAAAGTAAGCTGTTACTGTTTTGTAGCCTGTCCATTCTTTCGCACTTAAACGTTTTAACGTATCATTTACGTTTTGCGTAATTGTTTTCCAGTCTTCATATTCTCCTTTTGTAGCTGTTCCTGTATATGTTCCTTGTAGTGTAAATGTATTAAAGAACTGTGATTTATTTTTCTTTACTGATACATTACTTAATTTTGCTTCCGCCGTTATTTCTGCCGCAATATCTGAAACTGGTTTCGGTGCGTGAGTTGCTAAATAATCATCTGATACTAATGGAACATTATATTTCTCACGGTTATCTACTAACATTTGCATATAGTCTTGATACTCTTTATTTAAATTCGCATCTTTACTTAAAGCAGAGCGATATGCATCATATGCTGTAACATCATTTTTCCTAATAAGATCATGTATTTTGTCAAACATATCATATCTCTTATTGTACATATACGATTGTAAAGCGAAGGAATAATTATAGAAATCCCACGTTCCATACTTCGCATTTAACGTTCGCTCTGCCGTATAACGTTCTGCTGGATTTGAAGATAGCCCTCCTATAATGCTCTTTCTTGGAACGACGTTGTCCGTTCTCGTTGCACCTGCAAAGAACTCAGCATTCCCTTCTTCAAACCAAGATAATCTCTCATTCTCATACATCTTACCTTGCCCCCAAAGTCCTGGCACTTCATATCTACCTTGTAAGTAATGCGTGAACTCATGTCGGAACAATTCTTCTAAACTATAAATACTTTCTTCTGGCGTACGTTCATAAGTAAAGAACGTACCTGTTCCTTCTATATAAAGACCGCCGTTATTCGTTTCATATCCGTACAATTGACGGTTAAATTGATATTCAGCTGGACTATTATAAATAACCATTGTTAATACGTCATCTGGATTTCCTTTTTCTAAAGGTTGATCACTTTCAACCGTACGATGGAATTGTGCTTTCACTTCTTTTGCTGCCCAATATAAACGTTTCACTTTCTCTTCAGTCACTTTATCTCCGGCTTTTAAAACAATTGCCCCATCATCAAACGTATACGTTTTTGGCAAATATTTTTTCTTACCATCTTCTCGTATTTGATCTAAATCAACCACTTTACCATTTGCATCTTTCCCACCATAATTCGTCGTAATTTGCTCAGCTGCTACGAAATATTGCTCACCTAAATATGGGTAAATTTTCATCGCATCTGTTACAACTTGCAATCCTTTCGTCCCTGTACTATGGAACATACCGAGTCTACCTGTATAATAGATCCCATTATTAATAAGCCATCCGTTTTTCGCTGTAACTGTTCCCATTAACGCAAATCTACTTAACTCATTAATATAACTATCTATTTTTTGATACCACATTGTATCTTTCGGTGCTTTATTCGTATCGTACAAATACGACTGAATATCATAATCGACACCTTGCATAATATCGTACACTGCATTACCTGCTGAACGATTATCTATAAATGTAGAAAGACTATCATTATATTGCTTGAAAATGTTCGCAGCTGATGAAATCGTTTCCGCATCACTAGAAGCGTTTCCTATTAATTTTCCATATGACGATACAACTTTATTTTGTTCTAACGTACCGAGTTTGAAATTTGAGTTTTGAGAAATCGTTTTCAATGCAGGTAAGCACTTGTCATGATAGCTTCGTTCATTAAGTTTACTTAGTTCTGTATGATAAAAACCTAAATAAAACCCAGAACGTAATACCTCTACTAACGTTTCAATCCCTTTTGAATCATCCTTCGTATAAGTTTGTCCTTGCTGCTTCAATTTATCAATAATCGCCTGCATCCTACTATCATTTTGATAGAATGCAAGGCTGTCCTTATTAAACTGAAATAGCCCCGTAATTTGCTCCCAATTAATAGTTACGAGCAAATCTACTAACTGCTGATTACTTAATTGATTCAACTCAGCAATTGTATATGTTTTCGCTACAGCTAATTGCTGACTTTCTTTTTTTACTTCTGGTGGTCTTTGCGATAAATCGGCTAATTGTAGCCTTTTCTCAAACGATTTGTTTTCTAGCACTTTAGATGAGTGCGCTAACTCTTGCATCGGCAATTGTACACCAACTGGCTCCATTTTGAGCACATTTCGATAAGAAACTTGTTCCCCCCTAGTATCCTCTGCCGATATGTTCCCTTGAAAACTACCTAACATTAAACTAGCAAAACTTACCCCTACTAACATTTTTTTTGAATAGCCTTTCATAATCTCCCCTACCTTACATTTTTAGTGTCCCGCACCATAATTTTACTATTCTGACTATTTGTTATGTATTGAGAAAAAATAAGGTAACGTTCACACATGTATCTATTCAAAGCAAAATTAACACTTGACTTCCCATACAATTCGTGTCAAAAAAGGATAGATAATAGCGAAATTCCTGCTACATCTATCCTCTTTTTCAACGCTATGATTTTAACTTTATAAACGTGACTTCCGGTAATGTTTGCATATGCTGAATAAATGCATTCTTTTCTTCAGGTGATATATTTTTCAGCTTCATTCCTACCTTATAAACTACACCTGTATCTCGCTGTAAAGTTTCAACTTCATATGAAAGTATTGGAATACCTTTCACTTGTAGCGTTTCTAATATTTGTTGTACTGCTTCATGCTTATTAATACACATTTGCACTGTTATATTTTGTGGAAATAAAAATTGCACCTTAAAAATACGACTTACAATCTCTAAACCAATTAAAACGAGAATCGTAGCTCCAATCCCTACTACATACATACCCGCTCCAATCGCTAATCCAATTCCTGCTGTAGCCCATAAACCAGCCGCTGTCGTTAATCCTTTCACCGCCTGTTTTTGAATAATAATTGTACCTGCACCTAAAAACCCCACTCCACTAACAACTTGGGCTGCAATACGACTTGGATCAAGAGACATATGATTTTCAAATATAATATCTGAAAAGGCATATTTCGAAACAACCATTATTAAAGCACTCCCTACCGCTACGAGGAAATGAGTCTTTAATCCAGCTTCTTTTGATCGAATTTCCCTTTCAATACCAATCATTGCTCCTAATAAACCAGCAACACCAATTCGTATAATAAAATCAATATGTAAGCTCACGGACACTTCCCCCTTTCATTCATTATAGATAGATAAAATAAAAATTATCACACACATCCATTTATCGATATGAAAGCATTTCGTTAAAATATACTTAATATCCCGTTTTATTTATGTTAATATTTAAAATATTAACATAAATAAAAACAACATACTTTTCATATGATTACTTTAAATTTTAAAGCGTAACTAATTTTTAATTAAAAACGGAATGTAGGCTGCATGAAATGAGGTTGAGAAAGTTCAGAAAACGTTTTCATTTTATGCCGTGATTTTTTGAAAATACTACACAAATAAAAGGAGCTTACTAACAATGAACGTCACTTTACTTACACCTACTACTGATTTACAAAAAGAATACCTAGATTTCTATAACGAATGGAAAGATAGCGGTGAAACGATGATTCCATGGGTTATTTCAAAAGACCCTTCTAACTTCCCAGATATGATTCAAGAACTGCTCGATGCACATAACGGAATAAATATTCCGGAAACTTGGGTACCAGATTCTACGTATTGGCTCGTTACAGATAATAATAGAATTGTAGGAGCTGTTAATATACGCCATAGTTTAACTGAACATCTATTTAACGCTGGAGGTCATATCGGTTATGGCATTCGCCCTTCTGAAAGAAAAAAAGGTTATGCTACGAAGTTACTAGAATTATCATTAGAAAAAACGAAGGAATTAAACATCACGAAAGTACTTGTCGTTTGCGACGAAGTGAATACAGCTTCTGAGAAAACGATTTTACATAACGGTGGACTTCGTGATGATGATTTCACTGAGGAAGATGGGAATGTAGTAAGAAGGTTTTGGATTGAGCTATGAAAAAGTCATCCAATGAACATAATCTTGTTATAGAGAAATATAGTAGAAGTAATGAGCTAAAAATAAAACAACTTATTGATTTATACAATGAAGAATCTTATCTATTTAACTTATTACAAGATAATAAAACAAAATGTGCGTATGTTGCCTACTATAAAAAAGATGTAGTAGGCATCTTTTTCGCCTGGAATAGCAACTTCCATCCATACTGCACATACTTTCGAATATATACGAAACCTTTCTATTCAGGGCTACACATTGAACAATTTTTATTAAACGAGATTCAAAAACGAGAAAACTTCAAACTACCATTACAAACCTCTATATGGGAAACATCAGCTCATTTAAAAGCTTATTATGAAGAACATAATTTTACGGAAATCCGAAGAACATATATGCCGATATTAGACTTACAAAAAATAATACTTACCAATCAAATCCTTAATTTAAATTATCATTTACAAACCTTATCGAACATCTTATCCAACAATAGTTTATTAAAAAAACTAGCGCACTTAGTAAAAATGAATTACGAACAGACTCACCTAGCAAATCCCGTTGCCTCATTCCCCCTCGAAACTTGGCAAAAAATGATCTTAGCTGATGATATCCTACTTGAAGGAAGCTTTCTAATTATCGATGAAGAGAACGAGATTATTGGGTACTCTTTCCTCCATACATCAAAAAAGGATAATACGCTAGAACTAGGACTGTGTGGGACTCACACTACGGACAATTTACCATTACTAAAACTGCTCGTTTTAGAACAAACTACGTATGCAAATAAAAACGGTTATTCTTTCGTTCAAGGTGAATTCGATTCGACGAGTATGTATGCAATGGAAATATTAAAATCTTTTCCTTTTAACCCTTGTCCTACTTGGATTACTTATCAAAAAGAAACCAGAAAGTGATAGCACACTTTCTGGTTTCTTTTATAACGCCTCTATTTCAAACTGCACTGTAATACCACTTGGGTCTACTACGGTAAATCCATTTGAAGTTTCATTTATCTCATGTTGTTTTTCTATTAATCTTTCTTTTACTTCATCTAACGCTTCTTTATGTGGTAGTACAATCGTATACACTTTTAATCCAGTTGCATGTGCTGGCGGGTGCGGATTATTTACCCCATTCCACGTATTTGCACCGATATGGTGATGATACCCTCCTGCCGAAATGAATAAGCAATCATCTTCACGCTGCTGCACTTCAAAACCTACTGTTTCTACATAAAATTCATGAGACTTTTCTACATCAGCTATTCGTAAATGTACGTGTCCAACAACCGTATCAGCTGGTAATCCATCGACCTCATAATCAACGAGCGTTGCCAGTTCTTTTAAGTCAAGCGGCGTACTTCCTCCTGGCCCTTCTCCCCATTGATCACGTGGACGGTCTGCATATATTTCGATACCATTACCCTCTAAGTCTTGTAAATAAAACGCCTCACTATACGTATGATCACTTGCGCTATTAAACCTTGAAATTGGTAAAATTTCATTTGAATATGTATAACGCCCTTCTTGCTCAGATGGACTATCAATTACGTTCTTATTACGAAGCACACCAAATAGTGCCGAAGCAAAAGCTTCACGAGTCGGAACTAAAAAGGCGACATGATATATACCCGTCGTACGCGGTTCTTGCAGCGCTGCATCTTCCAGTTGCTCAAGAACAAGTAACGTATTCTTACCACCCTTCCCTACTAAATATGCTGTATTCCCGTCTTTCTTAATTACCTCTAGACCAACAACATTTTCATAAAAAGCAATTTGACGCTCTAAATCTTTCACTTTAAATGTAACATGACCAATACGTGTTTTCGGATGAATTTGTACCATAAATAACTTCCTCTCCAGTTTCCTCTAGTTTTTTATATAAGTTGATAGGTCATAGCCCCATTCAACGAATACACCTTAATTTTGTTTTTTTGTAGCATCAATTTTTAGCCATTTTTTCGATATGTCACTCAATGTTCCATCTTGCTCTAATTCTTTTAACGCTTTATTTATATCTTCTAACTTTTCACTCTTTTTTGCAAATGGAAATGCAATCTCTCCCCATTCAAGTGGACCAAATCCAACTTTCACATTATCTAGTTTCGCCTTTGTTATTGTTGTTTCCACTTGAACTTTATCATTATAATAAGCATCGACGCGTCCAAATCCTACTTCGTTCAATTCCGCCGTTGGATCCTCTGAGTACGTTTTAATCGTAAAAGCATTATTTTTATTTAAAGCTTTTAACTCCTGCTCTCCTGCTGTACCAAGTCCAACACCTACAGTTTTTCCTTTTAGATCCTCTATCGATTTAATTGTATTATTCTCTTTCTTCACCGCAAAAACAGATCCTGAATACACATATGGGATCGAAAAATCATATTTCTTTTTTCTTTCCGGAGAAACGGATAATTCATTTGCAATCGTATCAATACGACCTGAATCTAATAAACCAAATAATCCTTCAAAATCAGAAACATTCCATTCTACTTTATATCCAGCTTTTTTAGCAGCCGCCTCAATAATTTCAGCATCAAAACCTTTTACTTTTTCACCCTCTTTAAAAATAAATGGACTACGACCTGCAGAAGTCCCAACTTTCACTACTTTTTCATTCGTTTTTTCACTTGATACGTTAGAACCACATGCAGACAAAGCTCCAACTGATAGTGTTAATGCTATCGTTAGTAATAATGACGATTTTCTCATAACTCTTCCTCCTAAATAACGAAATGATTTCCTTCTTCAGATGCATTTAATTGTCGTAAAAACTTTTTCGTACGTTCATTTTGTGGGTTTCGAAAAATCTCTTCTGGCGTTCCCTGCTCTACGATAATTCCATCCGCCATAAATATAATGCGATCAGCCACATCTTTTGCAAAATTCATTTCATGTGTAACAATAACCATCGTTATATGCTGTCTTGCCAAGTCTTTAATAACTTGCAGTACCTCATTAACTAATTCTGGATCAAGCGCAGAAGTCGGTTCATCAAATAATAATACAGCGGGATTTAAAGCCATTGCTCTAGCAATCCCTACCCTTTGCTGTTGCCCTCCTGATAGCATCGTTGGATAAAAATCTTCTTTCTCAGCTAACCCTACTTGTTTTAATATTTCTCTAGCTATTCCCTTTGCCTCTTCCTCACTTTTTTTCTGTACAACCGTTAATGGCGTTGTAATATTTTGCAGTGCTGTTTTATTTTTGAATAAATTATAGTTTTGAAAAACCATAGCTGTTTTTTGCCGTAATTGTATTATTTCTTTTTTATAAAGTTTCTTCGCATGAATCTCCAAATCTTCAATTCTAATACTTCCATCATTCGGTTGTTCTAATAAATTCAAACATCTCAGTAGTGTCGATTTCCCTGAACCAGAAGGTCCAATAATTACTACCACTTCCCCTTTTTTCACAGTAAGTGAAATTCCCTTTAACACTTCATTATGTTTGTAGGATTTATACAAATCACTTATCTCAATCACATACTTCACCTCATTTCTGTTATAAATACGGCGCATCAAGTTTCTTTTCTAATTTTTTCTGCCCCCAGCTAATTGCAATTGTAATAATCCAATACACAATCGCTACCGCTAAATAACTTTCCATATAACGATACGATTGAGCAGCTAACATTTTCGCTTGTGCTAAAATTTCAGCCACCCCAAGCGCAAAAGATAACGAAGATTCTTTTAACAATCCAACAAAATTATTTCCAAGTGACGGCACTGCTACACGAATAGCCTGCGGAAAGATAATTTGCCGCATCGCTTGTGCTTTTGTCATCCCTACTGATAAACAAGCATCCATTTGCCCTGATTCAACAGCATTTAATGAACCTCGAATTATCTCTGACAAATAAGCAGCATTATTTAAACTGAGACCAATTAAAGTTGCTTGCATAGCTGTAAGTACTGTAAAAGCCGGAGATATTTGTGGCAATCCGAAATACAACACAAACAATTGAACTAATAACGGTGTTCCTCTAAAGAAAGAGATATACACCCTTGCAATTGGATATAAAAATTTCGTTTTGTTTTTTGTTATGGTTGCCAAGCCAATCCCTATAAAGAAAGAAATAATCATGGAAACAACAGTAATCCCTAAAGTTATGTATACATACTTAAATAATTGCGGAAAACTTTCTAAAAAATACGTTACATCAAATTTCATTCTATCCCCCCTCTCTAAACAAAAAACTCTTCTTACACATATAAGAAGAGTTGAATGTTAATCCATTCCCCCCATCTTCCAGACGCCTCATACGTCTGCTGGAATTAGCACAGTACTTTTGTAGCCTGTTGCTGAGATTTCATCGGGCCAGTCCCTCCATCTCTCTTGATAAGAAAACTAATAAATTTTTCCATTTATTAAGTTGTTATTATGAAGAATACAGCTAAATTAAAACAATGTCAATAGGAAAACTAAGAATTAAACCCATACTTATTTCTTACATACAAACAATATGCCATCAAAATTACTCTTCTTTATACAACGTACACAAAAAGCCGGTACTTCTAACAAACTTAGAAATACCAGCTTCCAATCTTTTACTCTTATAGCTTATGATATTTATCTCATTTTATGTACTTCAGCAACTAGCTTTCCACCTTGTATGCCCATATACAACTTAACAGGAGCATCATTCGTGTTTTCAAATACTAAGTCTAAATATGGATATGCAATTGTAGCATCTCTTCCTTGTGGTACATAACCTACTGTTTTAGAATGTGTAGTTCTCTCTACCATTTTCAAACCAGCTTGATCTGCCGCATTGAATAAAGTAGATGATGTTTGACAAACGCCACCACCATAACCATCTACTAATTTACCATCTACAATTTCTTTTCCTAATTGGTACCCTTTATCTGGTGTTGTATCTCCAATTAGTTCATTAAAAGAGAAACGGTCTCCTTTCGCTAAAACAACTCCACTTACGCTCTGAGCAGATAAACGAATATTTTCAATTCGACCACCTGTTGAGCCACCTAAATTCGTTTCATATCTACCAATTACAGTACCACTGCCTTGCGCATCACTTAATGTTGCGGTAGGCTTTTTCTCCACAATTGGTAACTGATAAGTAGAATCCCACATACCTACATTTAATAATTTGTCTACTAACTCTTTTTCCATTAATTCATACGAAGGTTTTCCTTCTTGCCACGTTCCATCTGGCGCTAAACGTGAAGGAACCATCTTTTTATCGACGCTCTTTCCTACCTCACTAGCAACCTTTGATACCGATTTTTTGAATTTCGCTTCATCTTCAAAATAACCTAAGCTTGATAAATCTAGTTTCTTCACTTCAGTACCAGTACGACCATCCACTAAGCTAATTGAATCCTGTACATCAGCCTTAGCCTCTACAACGTTCCCACCAATATCACTCACTAATGCAACATCACTTACTTTTGCGCCACAACCACTTACTATAGCTACGCATAGCACCCCTACTAATATACCCTTTACTTTACGGAACAATATACTCTCTCCTTTTCCCCAACATCATTTCTTATGTATTATTTCATTTTTATGTATGTTTTGTTACAATCATTTTACAATATATTTAGAAAATGTTACAAGTTATTTTTTACTCTATTTAAATTACTCTTTTCTTTTGTAAATGTCTATACATATTAATATAAATTTTCGAGTTTGATAAGATTGTAACTTTTATGTAACCTATCTCTATCCAGTATATACCATTTAACGCATGGAATACAATTGTAAAACTCTTTCATTTCACCTCTTTATTCACCTACATGCTTCATAAAACGTAATGCTGATTTCTCATATATGATCATTATTAAACAACTGAAACCAAATTTTTATAGATCAAAACAATCAATCCCTTCAGCGCATCTAGGTATTTGCCGTGCCACTACTCCGCTTCTGCACATACATTATGGTGAATTTAACCTAATTATAAAGAAATGGAGGATGTGTTTATGTATCCCTACAATCCTTATGATCCATATAACCAATATGGTTACCAACCTCAGTATGATTTAGAGACACAATACCAACAATATATAGATCAATCAGAACAAGTTAATCCATATGATCAAAATCGCCAATTTCAACTTCCAATCTCTTTCCCTGGTACTGGAAACCGTCAACTAGAACGACGAGTAAATGAGCTTGAGCAAAGAGTACGTCAACTAGAAAACACAGTTGAGCGTCATACGCGTAGATTAAACCGCTTAAATCAACGTTTACGTACAGTAGAAAATAGACTAAACATTCCATTTTCAGCATTAGAAGACGGATTTTAATTTCGAAAATAACAAATATATAAGGAAGGGGCTCCCCCTTCCTTATATAAATTGACGAAAGTTTTTTCCATCTCTATACTGATAAGAGTTAATGAAATGAAACAAGGTGATAAATATGGATTTTGAAATAAATTTTCTTTCCTTTTATGTAGTACAAGTAGAAGGAAAAGGTGAAGCAGTTGATAAACGCTATAAACATTTTCAAACATTAGACGCTGAAGAGTATGAAGATAGCTCTTTAAAAGAATTTTTGAATGGTGAATTATTAAAAATTTCAAAGCGAAAAGTAGAACGTCACGCAAAAACAGAACAAGCCCCAACCAAAATTGGTCGCTTTATTGTAGAAGAAGGACATGAACTTGATTCAAACCCTCATTACAACCTTTTTAATCGTATTCGCTTTGCAGAAATAAAAGAAAACTTCAAAGATATGAGCGAACCTCTCGTTTATACATATCTTGACACAAGCGCTGTACGTGGTGGTGTATTTTTAATCGCTCAAGCAAAACTACGCAAATACTTTGATGATCCATTCGTTTTCGTTATGAAATGTGACTTTGAACCGAAAGTTGCTTCTATTTCAGATGAATCAACACTGATTCGTAACGTTGAAATGGCCATCACAACAAAAAACATGAAATCTATCCAATATCCGTACATGCCTGAGGAAGGCATGGTCGAAGTAGGCGAACTAAAAATACACCAAGCATCACACGCCCGTTACTTTGAAGACTTCTTAAAATTCGTCGAATACGAACGCTCTATGCCTGAAATTATGAAAACACAAGTAATGGACATGGTATACGACCAAATTGAAGATGTATTTGAAGAAGGTACTGAAGAACGCGAACAATTCGACCAAGCGATGGAAGTATGGGCTGCCAGTCCGAAACGCGAAATTATGGAACAATTTTCAACCGAAGAAGTAATGGAAGCTACCGCTCAAATCGTCGAGCATGCTCCTGAAGTAGAATTAAAGTTAAAAGCAGATCATATCTCTGTGAAGGCCCTGCTTGCTGATTTTGGAGATCAAATACATATCGCAAAGGTAAATGACCGATACGTACTAATGATCGAAGCAGACACACTTACATTTGAAAAAGGATTCTCTCCAATTGAGTTTCTAAAGCCGGATGAATTGCAAGACGTGATTGAGCGGATTGAGAATAAGCAACAGTATTCTTATGATCCGAACGGGATTGAATAAATGCTTCCATATAACTATTTTTACCGAGCGCTATTAACAAGCGCTCTTTTATTTTGGTCACATTTACATATCTATTTTGTGGTCACTAAAGGTATATGGATACTAAAACCACTTTTTTTATACAATTTCATATTACTAATCAATCGGAGGTCTGATCATTTTCTTCTATAGAAACGAATTTATTCAATAAACCATGTAAGATAACTCCGTCTTGCAGATTTGTGTTTGAACTAATATAAAATGGAGTTCCTTCATCCGCACGAACGCTTACATTAGGAGCTACATATACATTATTTTTAATTCTCACATCGCCTATCACACTAGAAAATGGACTTATGAAAGCTGTTTTATCAATTTTAGGATAACGTTGAATCGGATTAAATGAGGTGATAGGGTTGGGGCTTATGAAGGGAGCAAACGAAGGATGGTGGCTCCTACAATTTCTTTTCGTCAAGAAAATATCTCCTTTAAAATCATATATATAGTATTCTATGTACCCCCTGCTATTTTGGAGACAAGTTGTTAAAAGATTAATAAGTATTATAGCGACTTGCTGATGGATTCGGTTACGTTTGAGAAGGGGTTCTCTCCTATCGAATTTCTGAGGCCAGATGAATTGCAGGATGTAATTGAGCGGATTGAGAAGAAGCAGCAGTATTCTTATGATCCGAACGGGAGTGAATAAATGCTTCCATGTACTAAACGTTATTTACATAAACAAACTATTTAGTGTCTTTTTGTTTTACAGTATCACATGCTCGCTATTTGGAACATAGTTGTCATTTATATTAAAAACCGATTCTACTAAGAATCGGTTTCTCTGCTTTATAACAAAATATGCTTATTTTTAAATTTTTTTAATCCAAGATGACATTTTTTGCAAGGTCAAGTAGATCCCTTCCTTGCTCTACAAACGTATTTCCATTACAAATATTCGCTTCAATATTTTTAGTTGACCAAGTCCTTCTATAAGTTTTTGGTGTCCTTTTAGTCACTATGTATGTTGGTAAAATGAAAATTTCACTTCACTACCTCAAATTTATTGTACTCGTAAAAAGATAATTGAAAACGATATTTTGGATGTTCTCTCACCCAATCGTAGGCTTCTTCTAAAATATCCATTTTGTTTTGTGAGTCATTAAGTTCACTACATTCATCCCTTTTCTGTTCGCACAGAGGGCAGAATCCATTCACTATCTCGGCACTCATCGCACTAATAGTTTTACTTTCTAAGTCAACTAATAGACGAAGAATAAGAGAATGTTCTGCTTTTGTAGTCACCATCATTTCAGCAATTCTATCCTCATTCCAAAAGACACCGTTTAATTCCATCTTTACGTTGACATCCTTGATATACAAGTTTATCACTATCACATCTCCCTTTTATAAAAATCTTATCTTACTCTTCTATTTTAATCGTTAATACCCCACGGTTTAAAGATATGTTAAGTTTTTTCCACTTCTTCTTCTTTGCTATAAGAGGAAGTGTAATTACTGCTAAAAGTAACGTGAATATTACACCAAAAACTAAAACGGTTAAAATATTAAAGATTGCTTCCATTTAACTGTCCACTCTTTCATTTCTATGAGTTCTTATTTTATTAATACATTTTACAATTCTTACTACGCCTTTATTTTCAAAGCAATTATAATGGCTCAATTATAACAACAAATTAATTTCTATTTAATATGAAGACTTTATCCACCGTCAAAGCGATAAAATTAAATTTATGTAGTTAGAAATGGAGGAGAATCTCATTTAACCTCTGTATTCTCCTCCATCTCAGCCAAATACCTAAGTTGCCGCTCTGCCTTTCTCACTGCAGTAGGAAAGTGTTTTTTTAGAAGTTCTACTGCAGATTCACTTATATAATATCTTTCCATTATACTTTCCCACGTGTCACTACTTTCAAATGCACTCCATACAAAAGGACGCTCTGCACTTTTTTTCATTTCTTTAAATACCCATTTTCGCATCTTTTTTTTCGCTTTTTCTGTTAGTTTTCCGTTCTTTACAAGTTCAAGCTCACCATGTCTCTTGTATCGCTTATTAATATCTCTCTCACTATATGCTTTAAGAAATATATTCGCTGTATTCTCAGCATCTGCGAAAGCACGATGTTGCCTACCTTCCCACGTTAAATCAAGCTGCTCCACTGCAAATTGTAAACTTGGTGTATGCTCAAATAATTCTTCATACGCTTGGAAAACAAATTTTTGCACATCAAATCTGCTCTCTTTTTCCATGCATGGGCATTCTACACCATGTAATGTACAATCGTGAGATAGAAAACGATAATCTTCTTTTCCCCATGAAATAAATATAGAATCTTCTCCGATAAACTTAATAAATTTCTCTATAATTTGAGGGAACTTCTCTACACCAATTAAATCTTGCTTTGTAATTCCAGTTAATTTTGTTGTATGACGAGTTAATGAGGCACTTGGTTTTACTAACTCTGAAAATTCTCCAATAATCTTCATCGTACTCGCATCTATTTTTACAGCTCCAATATCAACTATTTCTGACGGATCTTCCGATTTATAAGGCCTAAAATTCCTTTCAATATCAAACACAATGAAATGTGTAGCGTTTTTCAATTTATTTACCTCTTTCTAAATTCCTTTTCACGCAAATACTTTATTTTCAGTATTTATTTATTAATGCACTTTATGCATGAAATACCTCGTGTAAAAAAACAAAAATTCAGTCTTATTATCATATGTACATTGGAGGATATTCAATAAGAACGCAAAAAAAAGAAGGGCAAGCCCTTCTTTTTTTCATAATTACTTCTTGTTTACGTTTGTAGCTTGAGGTCCACGGTTACCTTGTTCTACTTCGAAAGTAACTTCTTGACCTTCTTCTAAAGATTTGAAGCCGTCGCCTTGGATAGCTGAGAAATGAACGAATACGTCTTCTCCGCCTTCAACTTCGATGAAACCGAAACCTTTTTCTGCGTTAAACCATTTTACTTTACCGTTTTGCATTTAAAAAATCCTCCTACAATGTACCTATATGTACATATTCATTTTCAACCACTTTACAATAATACGTCATAAATTAAAAAACTGCAACCCCCGAAGGAGATTTAACATTGCTACCCCCTTGGAAGTTACAGCTCATTTAAATCTCTATATTATTAAAAGTAAAATGGTTTAAAGTAACTATATCATATCAATATAATAAAAGTAAAGTTTTTTTTAAGCTATACAGCTTTTTTCTTCCATTGCATCGTTTTTAATTCACCTGATCCAGCTACAACATAGTCTTCTTTTTCATTCACAATGCGCCAACCATGCCCTTTAACCGAATCACATACTGTAACAATTCCTTCTTCAAGAAGCACACGGCAAACAGTGCTAATTCCCGCCTTATTTTGCGTTGACGTTGTATATAACACATGTTGATCTACACTTAAATCTAAATAGCTACTCGCTTTTTGTTCACTTTGACATGTATGCCAACATATTTTTTCATTCTCAATACTCTCATCTATTTTACAAAAAGAAATATTCCCATTAATTCCCCTGCACGATCCACTTGCCGCTACTAAATAGGAATTATGTATAGTCAACGCAGAAATCATCTGGTTCATCGCTATTTTAATCCTTTTTAATTTACGTGTCTCTAAATCAAAAAGCCAAACACCACCATATTTAGTATGTATTTTCGTACCGATAAATAAGTAATGTTTATATAAAAATAATGATCGAATAGATGGTGCCTCGCTATCGTAATTAAGAAATGGCTGAATAGTCTCCCATGTGGAACCAAAATTATTAGAATGATACAGTGTTTTATCTCCATGAGCAATTACTGTTCCATTTTCATTACTACATACATTCCAGCTCGTTGCTTTCGTTGGAAAGCGCTGGATCGTCCACGTTTCTCCACCATTCATACTACGAATAAAAACTCCTTCGTCTCCTACTCCGTAAACTACGTTATCTTCACTATGTAAATCTCGAATTCGTTTTTGGAATCCAGTTAAAATCTGTTTCCATTCTCCATTTTTTTCAATGAATAAACCATTATATGTAGTAGCTAACAAAAGCTTTCCATCTCTTAACTTTGTAATAGCGGTTGCACTGAACTCTGTTTCCACGTTGACACTCCCATTCTTAGAACTTCTCGGCAAAAGCAATTGCAAAATCACTGCATTTTTCAACGTCTTCTTTATCTTCTGGAGCTAATTCAATTTTCAATCCTTCTTGTACGAGTTCTGCCCCGCATTTTACAAGACGTTCTTCAAATATCGTTACCGCTTCACAAAACAGTTCATACGCCGTATCACCTGATCCAAAAACAGCCACTTTTTTACCCGTTAAATCTATATTTTCTAACTCATCATGGAAATCTTCCGCTTCAAATGGTAATTCACCATCACCCCACGTATAAGATCCTAAAATGATTCCATCATAAGCTAATAATTCTTCAGCATCCATACCTTCCATCTCTTGTAATACTACTTCATGATCAAAGGCATCTAAACTTACTTTAATTAAATCAGCAATACTCTCCGTATTCCCTGACATACTTGCATACGCTATTAAAATTTTCGCCACCTTGGCATCCCCCTCTTACAATAATTGATTCTCATTCTCATTATATTAATAATGAGAATCAATTTCAATTATTATTTTCATCCGATTTATATCCTTTTCATTTATGTTAAAAGAAATCGTACATATGACTATTACTTTTTCATTTTGAGTATTAACATTCATATTCGTCTATTGCCAAATCTAGTTTCTCAACTTATTGTATATACATCCTTTCACATTTAATATGTTGCATATATAATGCGAAAGGCCATTTACACATTTCATTTTTTTCAGGTAACAAACAATTTCGATTTTACAAAAAGAGGAGTCTTTATAATGAAAAAAATTTTTATTAGACTTTTAAAAATATCATCCCTTTTGACAGCACTATTATTAACAGTGGGTGCCATTATTCTATTTGGCACTTCATACGGCCATAATTTACGTGTCATCGCAGCGGAAAGTATTTTAACGTCTCAACATCCGCAATACGCAAAAATTACATTACTGTCTGATAACGAGTTAAATGATATTTCTCAATCCATTACAAATCCAAAATGGAAAAATAGCGAGTTTGCCAATACAAAACTTTCAAAACAAGAATTAGAGCGAAAGAAAAATTTACCACTAACTGTTTCGATTGAAACAGTTAAGAAAAAATATAACGACCATTTTTTCGAAGGTAAATTAATGACTATTAGTAATCCATTAAATGTAAAGCTCGTTACACAACAAGGTTCACAAGGAAAAGACGTTGGGGAAAAAATATATGTCATGGCAAAACGAAACCATGCACTTGCTGCTGTAAATGCTAGTGGGTTCTGGGATGAAACGGGGCATGGTGGTGGTAAAACAGGCATCGGTATTGTTATGGAAAACGGGAAGGTCATAAACACACCGCAAGACATTAATACCCCTACTCTCGTTAGTGGACTTACAAAATACGGACAAATGGTTTCAGGAGAGTTTTCTGCTAATCAACTGTTAAATAAGAATGTCGTTTCCGCTGCTGGCTTTATGCCTCAACTAATTGTAAATGGCGAAAAAATGATTACAAATGATGGCGGATGGGGCTATGGTCCCCGAAGTATTATGGCCCAGAAAAAAGATGGATCAATTATGTTTTTCATCATTGATGGAAGACAACCTCATAGTATCGGAGCTTCTTTAAGGGACTGCCAAGATATTCTTTATGAAAAAGGGGCCATAAATGCAATGGCAATGGACGGGGGCTCGTCAGCGACATTGTACGCAATGGGAGACATTTTAAACATCCCTTCAACCTTATCTCATAAATCACGCTATTTACCAAACGCCTGGGTTGTTACCGCGAACCCTAAGCAACAAGTTCATGTAACAATAGACGGCAACCCCGCAAGCTCTCAAAAGATTTCCGAAATGACAGGATCTACTACTGTAGCTATAAATAAATAAATAAATAAATAAATAAATAAATAAATAAAAAAGAACAGATGACTATACAATCATCCGTTCTTTTTTATTACTTTTTAAAAATACCAAATGGTTTTCCAACTGGTAATACAACTTTTCCGAAGTGTGTATTTAACACGGCTGCTGCTGAACCATAGAAAGATAATAATGAAATACATAGTTCAGAATACGCTGCTAAATTATGCATTGCGTGCGGCATAACACCTAAAGTACTTAATGAAAGACCGATAAATAAGAAATCAATAAGGACGAAAATCATAAATAATACTTTATGTGTTTCCATTGCACCAATTGTCATAAAGATCGTGAAAATCAAGTATCCGATAAAGGCTACACCAAGCTGTTTTGAATCTGCAGTTTGGGCTAATTTTTCGCCAAATACTCCAAGTTGAATTAACCAAGTCATTCCAACACCTAACCAAAATAGGCCGTACGCACCAAATGCTGTTGTACCGAACGTATTGTTGTGCTTTGCATCGTGAATGCATGCAAAGATTTGTGCAAATCCTCCTAAAAAGATTGCCCATGGTAATACAAGTGAAACGCCATCTGTTAAGCCTAACTTTTGAGACGATGCTACAAGTGTTACCATCGCTAATCCAAATAGACCTATTCCAGATGGATCTGCTGTTGTCATTTTCACATGATGTGTAGTAGTTTGATTGCTCATATAAACCTCCTGATTATAAACATACTCGAATACAATACTTAAATCAGAAGGCTATGTCAATGGTTTTTTTTGTATGTTGTCAGACCTTATCTTATATAATAATCGAAGATACTTCCAACCACTTCATAAGGTTTTATATTTACATTTTCCAATTCATTTACCGGCATCCATAAAGGAATATAGCTGCCTCTATCTTTCCGTTTGAATTCCTCACCTTTACCACTTCCAAAAATTCCATCTATAATATGGGCATCATAATAATACTCGGTACCGTTATACTCCACCGTTGCAATAAGGTGCCCCATTTGTATATGTACCCCTAATTCTTCGTAAACCTCTCGCTTCGTTGCTTCTTCAGGTGTTTCTCCTTATTCAATTCCCCCACCTGGAAAAACAAAATATACCTCACCTTCTCGAACACGTTTTATAAGAGCGATTTTACCATCCTGTATAATTATGGCTGCACCGCGATTTCTTCTCACTTTATTACCTCAACACCAATCGCAACTGTTCCCCATTCTTTTTCTTGTTCTTTCGTATATATTTCGTATGTACTTTCTAACATTTCTTTTATACTAAGTTCTTCACAATCAAATAATTTTTTATCAATTTGTTCGTACATTGCTTTAAAGCTTTCGTATCGTTTTATCTCCGTTACTTTTACAGCCATCGTTTCTGCTGTCGTAAGGTTCGTAAATACAATTTCATCGTCTTGTTTTATAAGTTGACGTTTTTTATCGTATAAGCGTACTTCATATACTTTTTTTCCTGATTGAATTGACTGAAAAGGTTTATTATATAATCCCATTTCGTATCTCATACATTCCACTCCCTTTTATTCATCTTGCCTACTAACATTTTTGCACATTACTATTTCATACAACATAGTTCGCCTTACTTCACCTTGCATACAATGTTCCATATCCATTACTTTCTTTAGAGAGGATGCTAAAATTGGTATGTTATATTTAAATCAAAAACCTGAATATAATAAATATGATATCGGTGATTATACTTACAGTAAAGTAGGCCCTATTATTTTTTCTTGGAATGATGAAACAAAATTAAAAATAGGTAAGTTTTGTTCATTAGGAGAAGAAGTCGTTTTCGTACTTGGCGGTGAACATCGTGCTGATTGGATAACAACTTATCCATTTAATGTCCTCTTCGAAGAAGGAGCACACATTACTGGTCATCCTTCTTCAAAAGGTGATATCGTAGTCGGCAATGATGTATGGATTGGTTATCAATCCTGCATTTTATCTGGTGTTACAATTGGTAACGGGGCCATTATCGGGGCCAAGAGTGTTGTTACAAAAGACGTACCTCCATATGCAATCGTCGCTGGTAATCCTGCCAAACTAGTTCGATATCGTTTCCCGCAAGAAATCATTGAAAAACTAGAAAACCTTGCATGGTGGGACTGGGACATTTCCGTTATAAAAGGAGCTATTCCATTTCTACTCTCCAACAAAGTCAACGAATTTTTCACTTCTCCCGAAGAAGAAGCTACTTGATCTAAACAAAAAGAGCATCCTATTCTTTCAGGATGCTCTTTTTGTGTTTATTTTTTATTTATTCGCAACTGATTACACGGAGAACAGTGAAATGGAATTTTGTCTAAACAATTAAAGTTTGTTTCACAAATTTGTTCTATCGTTGGAACAAATGGAATGACAACTATGTTACTATCTATTATTTGTGTAACAGGTGGCAATACTGTGCCTACTTGATGTTCGAAGCGAATACTCGCTTGATTAATATAATTCCCTGAACCACTTGGTGCACTCTGAACTGTTACTTGGAACAAAACTGTCCGTGCTTCACCTGGATTTAAACTTCCTATAAGAAACCCTGATACTGGGCTTACATTTGGCACTGGCGTATTATCAACAGTTACACTTCCAGGAACAAATCGAAAACTACTATCTAACATATCTTGAAAACGAATATTTTGTATCGCTGTATCCCCCGTATTCGTAATAACTGTCGTAAACGTAATAACATCGCCTATTGTTGCTGATTGAAGATCTGCCGTTTTTACGACTGTTGTTGAAACATTTTGAGGAATAAACGGGATAACGACTGTATTACTATCGCCTTCAACTACTACTGGCGGCTCATTAGGATTTACAGTTGCAAGCCCATTCGCTGTAGATGTATTTGTAACTAAATTATTTATTTGCCCTCCTGTTATTACAACTTGGAAATTAATAATTGCTGCATCATTCGGCTGAAAATCACCTAGCGGGATACCAATATTTGGATTAGCAAATGGAAGAGGTACATCATTCACTGTTACCGTTCCATTTATAAATAACGTATTAGGATCAATAATATCTGTTAAAATAATATTCGTCACAGGAACTGTACTATCATTTATAACTGCAATTCCATACGTAATAACATCTCCTACCATCGCTACTTCAAAGTTTGCTCCTTTTGCAACAAATAAGATTGCGGTGTTTATCGTTACAATAACTGTATTACTCATGTCCATCACTGTAATTGGCGGCTCTCCTGGTACTAAAATATATTCTGCTAATGCCCCAGCAACGTTCACTACTGTACCACCATCTGGAAAACTTGTAATCGTAGCGTCATATGTTACAATCACCGTTTCACCGACTGGAATATCTGGTATCGTAAATCCAATCTGTGGATTTAACCCTGGCTGTGGTACTCCATTTATCGTTACACTATTTGGGACAAAATCAGCTTCCTGAGATAACACGTCTATAAATTGAACATTCATCGCATCAGCCGTACCAGTATTTAATATACGAACAGTATACGTTACCGTTTCTCCTACTCCAACAATTGGATGATCTACTTCTTTTAGCATATCTAAACTACCTCTATTTACTGGAGTTACTGTCGTATTACTTGGACTCGTAATTGTAAACGGTGGTTCTCCTGGAATAAGTTCAAAACTACCCGTTACACTCGCCGAATTCATAATGCTATTAGAAGGCGGGATTGAGATTACAGTTACTTCAAACGTTATGAGTACACTACCTCCTACTGGGAGATCCGGTAATGAAAAGCCTACAAAAGGATCTAAACCTACTTGCGGAATCCCATTTATCTGTACACTCCCTGGAACGAATTCTAAACTAGGTGATGGAACGTCAATAAATTGCACATTTGTCGCTGTTACCGTTCCTGTATTTGTAACTTGCACACTATACGTTAACGTATCTCCTAATCGTGTCGCCTGTTTGTTGACAGTTTTTATAACATTGAATCGCCCTCTATTTACCCTTGTTATTGTCGTATTACTCGGCTCTGTTACTACAACTGGTGGTTCTCCTGGTACTAAAGTAAAACTTCCTGTTATATTTGCAACATTCGTTATCGTTCCTGAAGATGGGATATTTGTCACTGTCGCTTGGAACGTCACTATATTCGTATTGCCAACAAGTATATCGCCAATTCCAAACCCAGTAATCGGATTCAAACCAGGTTGCGGAGTTCCATTTACCGTTACACTATTTGGGACAAATGACGCTCCTGCTGAAATCGTATCAATAAACTGAACATTGTTAGCTGTTACTGTTCCCGTATTCGTTATTTGCACTGTATACGTTAATACATCGCCAACGAGAGTCGCAGCCCTGTTCACCTGTTTTATAACATTAAATCGTCCTCTATTTACAGTTGTGAGTGTTGTATTGCTTGGTTGGTTTACTATAACTGGTGGTTCTCCTGGTACTAATATAAAGCTTCCAGTCACATTTGCCGTATTGGCAATCGTTCCGTTTGATGGAACACTGGCAACTGTTACTTGGAATGTGACTTCTACACTTTCCCCTGGATTTATATCTGGAAGCGAGAATCCATTATTAGGATTGAATCCAGGTTGTAACACACTGTCTATCGTTACACTGTTCGGTACGAATGTTATAGAGGAAGGTAATACATCACTATATTGAACATTCGTCGCTGTCACTGTTCCCGTATTTTGAACTACTGTTGTATATGTGATTGTATCTCCTACTGCAACAACCGGCTGACTTACTGATTTTAAAACATTCAAACCAGATTCATTTATTTTCGTTAATGTCGTGTTACTTGTCGTTGTTTCAGTAATAGGCGGCTCTGTTTCACTTACAGCAAATGTAGCCGTAACATCCACAAAATTAACAACTGTTCCACCTTGAGGTATGCTCGTTACCATCTCTTGATATGTGACAAGTACAAAATCACCTACAGGTATATCTGGAACTGTAAAGCCTATGAACGGATCGAATCCAGGTTCTGGTATTCCGTTTATACTCACACTTCCTGGAACAAATGCTACACCACTCGTACTAGAATCAAGAAATTGAACATTCGTTGCCGGCACTGTTCCAAAGTTAAAAATTAGTACATCGTAGGTTAATATTTCCCCAACCGTTGCTGATCCTTTATCTACTAGTTTTAACGGAAAAATAGACGCTATATTAATCGTCGTAACGACTAAATTCGTTAATATCGTTTGCGTAATAGGTGGTTCCTGCGGATTTGGTTGTGAAGTAAATGTAACGTCAGCATCGTTTAGTATGACTTCATTATCTGGAATCTCTGTAATCGTCACTTGGAACGTTACCGTAATACTTCCACCAGCAATTAATAACGGAGTAACTGTAAATCCTATTTCTGGATTTACACCTGGTTGCTGTATTCCACCTATCGTTACACTATTTGCAACAAATGTCGTTCCTTCTGGAATTACATCTTGGAAGAACACATCTGTAACAGGAATAATTCCTACATTCGTTATTAGAACGGTATACGTTAATACATCTCCAACAGCTCCAGCAGCAACATTTACAGTTTTTGTTGCTGTTACTTCACCAGGCGGAGGTAACGGTATTGTAACTACTGTCGTATTACTTGAATTTGTCGTTGTTACAGGCGGTTGTAAAGGATTTAATAAAAAAGTGGCTGTAGCAGATGCTGTGTTTAATACTGCTCCACGTGTAGACGGTGCAACTACCGTAACTTGGAACGTTACTGTCAATGATGTTCCAGCTGCGATATTAGGGAGCGGGAAACCAACATTTGGGTCAAAGCCTGGTTGAGGCGTTCCATTTATCGTTACACTATTTGCGACAAATGTTGTTTCTGTTGCAATCAGATCAATGAAAGAAACATTCGTCGCTAGTACTGTGCCGTTATTTCGAATGACAACAGAATACGTGTAAGTTTCTCCAAGTGCTGCTTGTTGCACAGATGAAGATTTTTGTATATTTAACTGCGCTGTATTTACTTGTGTCACTACAAAATTACTATTCGTAACAGTCGTTATAGGAGGTCCTGCCGGATTTATAAGGAAACTTGCAGTAACGTTCGATTGATTTCTTATATTCCCTCCACTTGGAACACTCGTCACCGTAACTTGAAACGTAATTGTAGCGGTTTGCCCGACTGGAATATTTGTAACTGGAAAACCTGCTATAGGGTCTGCGCCTTGCTGAACAACTCCATTTATCGTTACACTATTCGCTACAAATGTAGCTCCAGATGGGATTGGATCTTGAAAAATGATATTTGTTGCAGGAACAGTTCCTGTATTTTGAATAAGAATCGTATACGTTAACGTGTCTCCTACACCTGCTTGCGGCGTATTTACACTTTTTATTACATTAATTGATCCTACATTTACTCGTGTCACAACGATATTACTAATCGTTACAATTGTAATCGGTGGCTGCAGAGGGCTTACTTGAAAATCAGCAGTGACATTTGCATTATTCGGAAGTACTCTATTCGTCGGTACACTTGTTACCAACACTTGAAAAATGACTGTTACCATTGATCCAACCGGAATATTAGCAAGCGGAAAACCAATAGTCGGATCTAATCCTGGTTGCGGGGTTCCGTTAATCGTTACACTATTTGCTACGAATGTTGTACCAGCTGGTATCGGATCGAGAAATGATACATTTGTCGCTACTACCGTGCCGCTATTTTGTATAGTAACTGTATACGTTAACGTATCTCCTACACCTGCTTCACTTGCATTTACAATTTTCATCACATTTAATCCTGCAGAATTTACGACTGTCATTACGGTATTACTTGGTACCGTCACAGTAATAGGTGGTTCTGTTGGATTTACAAGAAAATCTCCAGTGACATTCGCATTATTTACAACATTATTCCCTTGTGGAATTGAATCAATTAATACTTCAAACGTAACAATTACACTCGCACCAGTAGGTAAATTATTTAATGTAAATCCAAGTTCTGGATCTGCCCCTTCCTGTAAAACACCATTAACCAATACACTATTTTCAATAAATAACGTCCCTTGTGGAATTGAATCTTGGAAAAATACATTTGTAGCTGGTACACTACCTGCATTTATTATTTCGATTGTATATATTAAAGTATCTCCTACAGTTGCAACACTCGTATTCACAGATTTTATAACTTCAAAGCTCCCTGTTTGTACTGTCGTATTCACGACGTTACTCGGAACAGTAATAGTAACTGGTGGTTCACTCGGATTCACTTGAAAACTTGCGGATACAGTTGCACTATTTAAAATATCTTCATTCGGCGGATCCTGCTCAATTAATACTTCAAATGTAACTACAACTGTCTGAGCCGCAGGGATATTCGGAAGAGGAAATCCTGAATTTGGATTTAGTCCACTTTGTGGTGTTCCATTAATTGTTACAGAGTTTGCAACGAAAGAAACCGCTGAAGAAGTAGTGTCTTGGAAAAATACATTTGTTAACGGAACGTTACCTGTATTTTGGACGGCAATCGTGTATGTTAAAGTATCACCTACTGCCGCTTGAGCTGTATTTACTTCTTTTATTACATTTAAACCACCTGTATTAACTTGTGTTACAACGGTATTCGTTTGCCTATTAATCGTTACTGGCGGTTGATTCGGAATAACGACGAAATTAGCAGATACATTACCGCGATTCGCAATCGTACCTCCTGATGGGGTAGATGTAACTCGTACTTGAAAAGTCACCGTTCTACTTCCACCTGGAGATATATTCGCTACTGTAAACCCAGTCGCTGGATTTGCCCCAGGTTGCGAAACTCCATCAACAGTTACACTATTTGGTATAAAAGTCGTTCCAATTGGGATTGGATCTTGAAAAATAACGTTCGTCGCCAGTACATTTCCTGTATTTTCAATTGTAACGGTATACGTAAGAACGTCATTAACTGTCGCAAAAGCTCTATCTACTGTTTTTCTCGTTCTTATATCGGCTATATTTATTGTAGTAAATACTGTATTACTTGTCGCTTGGCCTGAAACTGGTTGTTGACCAGGAACCGGAATAAAGTTAAACGTTACACTCGCACGGTTTGGAATTGGATTTACAAGAGGATTAGATGTTACTCGAACTTGAAAGCGTACTACAGTCGTTTGCGAAGCATTAATACTTCCAAGATTAATACTACTTGCTGGATTCGCTCCTGGTCGCGCTACTCCATTTACCGTAACACTATTTGTTACAAACGTTGTTCCAGCAGGTATACTATCAACAAAAATAACATTATTTGCAGCGACATTCCCATTGTTCGTGACATTCACTGTGTAGGTTAATACGTCATTAAGTGTTGCCGTCTGTAGGTCTACAGATTTTTGCAAACTTAGATTTGCACGGTTTACCGTCGTCTGTACTGTATTTGAAGAAGCTGTACTTGTGATAGGAGGACTTCCGACGAAAGGACGGAATTGGTAAGATACCATTGCACGGTTGGAAATTGGATTTGGATTTGGGAATGACGTAACTCTCACTTGAAATGTAACAATTCTTTGAGCGTTATTTGGGATTGTACCTAAATTTATTCCACTAGCTGGATTCGCACTCGGCTGCGTTACTCCTCCTACTGTCACACTGCCGGCTATAAATGTCGTTCCATTCGGAATACTGTCTTGTAATACAACGTTATCTGCACTTCCCGTCCCTGTATTCGGAACGGTAATCGTATATGTGAGAATATCTCCAACTGCTGCCACTGTTTTATCAACAGATTTGACAGGATTTATAATCGGCCCCGTCGCATCTATTTGAACACCAAAACCAGCTGCAGCATATCCATCTCCATTTGTAATGAAGCGAACTGTTGCTGACGTTTGATTATTCACTAATGATGATGAAGCATCTACATTCGTAATATCCCACCCTTGTCTTCTGACAGCCAAGGCTGCCCCTAACGGCTGATTCAAATTTCCAAACGTGCCGCTCGTATCTAAATTCCCATTGTCATTACAAATTTGTGATTGAAAGAAATTATTTGCGGGATTTCTCGGTCCGAATAATGCAACTGTAGCATTAGCGTTCGGCCCAAAACGAAGTTGATCTCCAACAATGTTAGAATCACCTTCTTGAGCAGTTACAAGTACTCTTCCTGTAACTGTCCCCGTAGACGGCGTTGCAAAACCAGAAATAATAGCATCAACTGGTGGCGATGAAGCATCGATGATTTCTTGACCTGCATACACTGATAAATTTCGAAGTGGTAAACTCGCATTTTGATAAACTACCTCAAGTGTCCAGCCTACCGATCGACTAATAGTTGAATTGGCAGCAGTTCTCGCAGCAGGAACACTCCCAGTTGTATATGTCCCCGCTCCTCCTCCATTAACAAAGTTTGTTACATTGGCAGATCTAACGTAATAAAACTGATTCCCAACTGATCCTTGTTGAGCAGTTGCAGGATCTGGTGCAACTGAAAATGTTCCTGCTGGTGTTGTAAACGAAATATTATCATTTAAAAATGCAGTAACATCCTCAGTATCAGTCCTGTATGTGCCAGCCCACACTAGTTCTGCGTATAAAACACTACTCCCTGCTGGAAGGTTTAAAATTGCACTTGAAGAATTTAATGGCCAATCATTTGTCGTTCCTGCTGGGAACCCTGGCACTTGAAGCGATGTATTTACTGTAGTAAATACATCAATCGTACCGAAGTTATTGCCTGGTGCAGGAGATGTAGGACTGAGTCCCAACGTGTTCCCAGTGAACGTGACGGCACCAGTTACTGTCGTTGTAAAGCGATTCATAAAAGGCACATAATCATCTCATTTCATTTCATTTATAGTAAAAAGTGCTCTATACTATAAAATGTAGACAAACTATAGAGTGTACGTTGTCCAACAAAATTCCGCACATACGAGAGGGGTTTATAAAATTATGCGCTACGTAATCATAACAGGAACTTCACAAGGTTTAGGTGAGGCGATTGCCACGCAATTGTTAGAAGAAAATACAACGGTCATCTCTATTTCTAGAAGAGAAAATAAAGAGCTTACTAAACTCGCAGAGCAAAATAACAGCAATTGCATTTTCCATTCCTTAGATCTTCAAGATGTACATAATTTAGAAACTAACTTTAACGAAATCATTTCATCTATTAATGAAAAGGCTGTATCATCTATTCATTTAATTAATAATGCGGGCACAGTTGCACCTATGAAACCAATTGAAAAAGCTGAGAGCGGACTGTTCATTACGAACGTTCAAATTAATTTACTTGCACCTATGATTCTTACCTCCACTTTCATGAAACATACGAAAGATTGGAAAGTAGATAAACGTGTTATAAACATCTCATCTGGCGCAGGAAAAAATCCTTATTTCGGATGGGGAGCTTATTGTACAACGAAAGCTGGCGTAAATATGTTTACACAGTGTGTAGCGACCGAAGAAAAAGAAAAAGAATATCCAGTAAAAATCGTCGCTTTTGCACCTGGTGTTGTTGATACAAATATGCAAGCTCAAATTCGTGAAACAAATAAAGAAGACTTCATAAATTTAGATCGATTCATCGCATTAAAAGAAGAAGGAAAGCTACTGTTACCCGAATATGTTGCGAAGGCAATTCGTAGCTTACTAGAAACAGAGGACTTCCCGCAAGGTGAGGTAATTCGAATTGATGAATAACAAAAAGGCACGCTATACTAGTGTGCCTTTTCATTCTACTTCTCTAAAAATATAAGTACAGACTCCATAATCTCTTCATAACCAATTTCTTGATAAATTTTATTTGATGTTGGATTTGCCAGATCAGTATATAATGTCGTTGTTTTGTAACCTTCATCTAACATACGTTGACTAAGTGCAGCTACACAATTTGATGCGTACCCTTTTTTCCGTTCTTCTTTCGGCGTATATACGAAATTAACTGTTATATTATTTGTAGTTGGTCTTGTTTTTGCAGCTACAGAGACTAATTTCCCGCCAACCTCCAGACCAAATAGACGGTTGGTAGTTATTAATGTATGCGCGGTTTGTTTCGCTTCCTCTTTCGTAGTAGGTAACTTCACGTCTTCACAAAATTGATATATCCATTTTTCTATTAATGGTAGCTCATCACTATTTATCGTACGAAAAATCCCATCGTTCCACTTCTTCTTTACTCGTTTTAATTCATATACACCTTGCTCCATTCCAACTACAATTTTTTTCTGTTCTAATATCGCAATCTCTTCAGCTAACTTCTTTATGACTTTCTTATTGCCAATGAAACCAGGAATATCCGGATATACTTTCGTTAACTCCTTTGCAAGTTCCACTATATCCTCTTCCGCAATTTCAGAAGTTGCAACAATCATTTGTCTTTCCACAGTTTGAAGAAATACAATCGTAACCTCTTCTCCACGTTTCGCTACCGCCATAAATATCGGTTCTTGAACAACTTGTAAAACGCCTAATATTAAATTATTTGCCTGCTCATTCTTTTCTAAAAATGATGTAACATCTTCTTTAAAACGGAGAACCTCTTCATATACGTGTAATTGAATCATCGACAATCTCTTCCCTCGATTTATATTTTAATTAAGTATTGGCGATTAATTCATTAAATCCTCCTTTTACGATTCAATAATATTTGAAACTAATGTGTTCAAATCATTTTCAGCATGCAAAACTCTCTTCTTTTCCTTCTCAAATATCTCTTCTTCTTTTCGAAAAGATTCTTTGCGTTTTTGAATCATACGCTCCATCTCTTTTTTACTCGGACCACCATATACATTTCTTTTTTGAATAAAAGCTTCTGGTGATATAATTTCTTTCCACTCTTCTTCTAATAAAGTTACTCTTAACTTTTCTTGCAAGTACATATTTACTTCTTTGAAATGTAATTCATGTAATTCTTTCTTCTGCTGCATAGACATATTCGCAATCGTACTTGCTGCATGATGTGCATGCCGGAATGGTATTTCATAGTTCTTTGTTAAAACATCTGCGAAATCTGTAATCGTAATCGCGTGTTTATATGAACGACTTTTTAACGTTTCCGCTTCTACCTTCATCGTTCGAATAACTGCGTTCATAATACAAAAAACACGAATCGCCTTTTCGATTCCTTTATATAAATACGGCTGCAAGTCATCCTCCGTATCGACAATATCGCCAAATGGTGTATTATGAATCATTTGAAATACAGTAAAGGCTTCCCCTAAAGCACTACTCGTAATAGCGCGTGCATGTTCAATTGAAACAGGATTTCGTTTTTGCGGCATAATGCTACTTATTTGTACATATGGCTTCGCTACAGTAATCCCATCGTATTCTTTCGTCGCTAATAGTAAAAAATCATGAATCCATCTACTTGTGTTCGTCATAATAACCATTAGCAACGAACTAACTTCTAATAAATAATCCGCTCCAGCGACAGCATCATATGAGTTCTCAATTACATTTGTAAATCCCAGTAGCTGTGCCACTCGCTCTCGCTTAATCGGGAAACTTGTTGTAGAAAGGGCAGCTGCCCCCATTGGAGAATGATTTACAAAATGATACGCTTTTCTCGTTCGTTCCAAGTCTCTTTGCATCGTATCGTAAATTGCTAAAACATAATGACCAAATGTTGTTGGTTGCGCTGGTTGTGTATGTGTATACGCAGGCATAATTGTTCCCATATGTTCCTCAGCGAGCTCCAGCATACTTTCTTGCAGCAATAAATGATGTTCCATTAACCGTAATACATATTGCCGCAAACTCATGCGATACATCGTTACACCCATATCATTTCTACTCCTACCGATATGCATATTACTGACAAATTCACACTTTGCTTCTTGAGAAAGTAAATGTTCAACTAAGAAAAAAAGATCTTCATGTTGCTCTGTATATAGCAACTGATCCTTTGGAATTGCCCCTACCTTTTTAAGTGCTGTTAATATAGCTTTCGCTTCTTCTCTTTTCATTAGCTTTTCTTCAGTTAACATAATAATATGTGCCCTATGCACTTGAAACATATCTTTCAATAAATAATTACGCTGAAAATCAAATACATGCTGTAGTACACAGTCTACATATGTTTTCCCAGGGAAATCAGCGCCTTCATTTTTAATAAACTCTTCTTTACTCTGTTTCATCACCTTTTCCCCTTTCGCCTAAGTATTACTACCCATCATACCCAGCGATAGCTAAAAAGTGCTTGTACATAAAGTGAAACTTTAATCAGTGGGTGGTTCATCTCCCACTGATTATTAACCTTCACCAATCGGTCGTTTACGGAATAAAAATAAACTCGGCGCTCATAGCACCGAGTTTATTTAATAAAAGTCGCATCATACTTATCACTTTGCAACACTTGGAAGTGTAAATTTGCTAAATGTTTACGTATTTCAGCACTGTCATCTTCATTTAAATTATTCGCTAAAAATACAATTTCTGTACAGTTCCCGCGTTTATCCATTGCATAAACCGCTTTTGTAACTGTCCATGGTGTATAACCATTCTTTTGCCCCGCGTGTCTAAATGTTTTACGATATTTCTTGGCACTCATATCCGTTTCAACGATATCCGCCCACACTTTTTCTTCTGCTTCTGTCAAGCCACCTTTATGATTTGCCTTTTGAAGCAATACCATATAATCGTTTGCAGAAGCAGCCGGCAATCTATCCGACCAAATTTTATCGTAACGTTCTTCCAAATAAAGAGGAATTTCCTTCTGTAATAATGGGCCCTTCTTTTTTAAGCGTTCATGAATAATCATCGCATATTGACGATATTGCTCTTGAGACATTTCTTTTAACTTTTTCTCTATTTTATATTTTGGAACATGTAGTTCTTTATGCAAATATCCCGGAATGTATAAAGATGAAACGATCGGAAATAGTGGTTGATGTGCAGGAAGCGATAAACTTTGTAAATTACGATTAATGTTCTCTAATCCTAACACTTCCATTAAGTACTCAGTATTCGCATTTGAACTGAACCTAACCATACCTTTTGCAACTTCCTCTAAAGAGACTGCTCCTTCAGTTATTTTTTCTTTTTTTTGCAAATAACTTTGCCATCTGTCTTGTGCACCACCATCTGTATTCGGCACATAATAACGATTCACATCATTAATTGAAACGAAACTAGACGGGTCGATTTTCCCCTCTGTAACTTGTTTCGTATATTCAAGCGCCACAATTAACTTCATCGTACTAGCAACTGGCAATACAACATCTGGATTTACAGAATACACAACTTTATCATTTCTCTTTACTAGAAGAGCGCTATTTTTTTCATCTTTATGTTCTTCAATAAAAGATGCTATATACTGCGCATCATCATTATTTGAACTCCACACTTTTTTCACTAAAAAGTTACCCGAGATTAGCAAAACGAAAATACCCACAATCACCGCGCATACTATAGTTTTTTTCAAGTAAAATTCCTCTCCTATTGTGTAACTCTTCTCTATTTATCTCTTAAAAACAAAATAATGGAGATGATTATTTAAATAATCATCTCCATTATTTTAACTTGTATGCTCCTATTATGTCTACGTCATAATTTTCACAAAATCTTCAAGAAACTTTTTATAATGTAATGACCAACCAATTCTCACCCAATTTTTCAATGCTTTCGCATCAGGTTGCGGGCGAAAATCAGCGATACTTTCTCCTTTTGCAACTCCAACCGTATCGACATCAACACGGCGATACACGTAATCTAAAAGAGATGGATTTGCCGCTACCATCATTGTAACAACGTCATGTACTGGACTACCTGTTATTTTTGGATTTAACTTTTTATAAGCTTTATAATAATACGTAAATATCGGTTCAATTAACTTATTAAAACTTGTTTTAGAGTGTTTCGTAATATACTTTACCATCTCCGGCGTAATAATAGCTTCAGATGTAACGTTAAGTGGCACTAATGTCACATTCTTTGCATTTTGCATAACTAATTGCGACGCAATGGGATCACCATGAAAATTCGCCTCCGCGACTGGTGTAACATTACCAGGCATTAAGAAAGCACCGCCCATTATATAATACTCTTTCACATACTTCATCATCGGTTTTTCTAAAATAAATGCTGTCGCTAGTGTCGTTGATCTGCCAGCATCAACAATGATTAATTCACCTTTATACTTTTCAAGAATATCAAAAAATGCACAAAAAGGTTTTATATTAGGTGAAAATGCTTTTGGCGGTTTAATAGGACCTAAGCCATCTGCCCCATGAATCTCCGGGTAATACGTCACAAAATCCCCGGATAAAGGGATTTTCGCACCATTAATAACAGGTATATCTTCCCTTCCCGCCATTTGCAATAAATATGCCGCATTAGTCGTTGCTTTTTCTTGCGTTACATTCCCGTATCCTGTTACAACACCAACAATATCAACATCAGGATGCATAATTCCATACATGATGGCTAAAGAGTCATCAATTCCCGGGTCTCCCAAAAACAACACTTTTTTCATCGACCTCAACTCCATCCCCTCAGTTGTTATTAATTTATGAATAGTCATGGATATACAGAATAAAAAAGAATAAATTCATACGAAAAAACGCAGCCCTATACGGACTGCGTTCTCCATCTTATCTAGACGTTTTTCTTCATAGTAACCATACTGCCAATGATGTAAGCAATAAATGCAAAGCAGATTGGGAAGACAACTGTATGTATACCGAACGGGTTTGGATAGAAAAGATGAATACACATATATGAGCCTACCCCAACTAAAATGGAAGCGAGTGCTCCAGTTGCATTTCCCTTTCTCCAATATAAACCTAGTACAATCGGCCAAATGAACGCCGCTTCTAAACCACCGAAGGAAAATAAATTTAACCATATTAAAAAATCTGGCGGCTTAATAGCTGCAGCATATACGAGTAATCCTACGATACCAGTAATCAAAAGACTACCTTTCTTTATCGTACTATCTGCTGCATCTTTATTTATGTAATTCACATATATGTCCTTAATAATTGACGAACTTACAAGTAAAAGTAATGAGTTTACTGTAGACATTATCGCTGCCATTGGTGCAGCTAAGAAAACTCCAGCTAGCCAAGGTGGTAACACTTCCATCGCGAGTAGCGGCATCACTTTATCTGGTACCGTTATACCAGGAAGTACTACTCGTGCAAATACACCAGTTAAATGCATACCAATCATAATTGTACCAACGACAATCGTCCCAATGATAAGCGCTTGATGCATAGCTTTTGAATTTTTATAAGACATAGCACGCACACTAATTTGTGGTAATCCAACGACTCCGATTCCAATTAAAATCCAAAACGATGTCACATATGATTTCGTTAAACTGCCATCTGCTCCAAATGGTGTGATTAAATTCGGATTAATTTGAATGAGTTCCTGCATAATCTTTTCAACTCCACCACCAGCAATGACAGTAGCAATTAAAATGATTGTTGTTCCGACTAACATAATGATTCCCAATAACGTATCTGATAAAGCAACTGCACGAAATCCACCAATTAGCACGTACACAAGTACAGAAAATGTAAATAAAAATAGTGCTGTTGTATAAGAAAGTCCTGTTAGTGACTCAATTAATCGTCCGCCGCCAACCCACTGGGCTACTGTTGCTGAGAACAAAAAGATTATAATACATAACGCAGAAAGAACAACTACCGCTTTATTATTGTACCTTCCCTTTAAATAATCAATAAGCGTAATCGCTTCCATCTTCCTTGCGATAATCGCAAACTTTTTACCGATAACCGTTAAAACGATATATCCTGTTACAACTTGAATCGCTGATAATAGCACCCATCCAAGTCCCATATTGTAAGCAATACCAGGCCCACCGATAAAGCTACTTGCACTACCGTACGTAGCAATCATTGTCATAGCTAATAATAAGCCGCCAAGCTCACGTCCACCAAGAAAATATTCTTGTAAAAATTTATTATTAGCAGTTGCTTGTACACGTCTTGATGCGTATACACCAATTAAAAACACAACGATAAATGAAATTATCATTGGAATGATTACATACCAATTCATCTCTTATTCCTCACTTTTTTCTTCCTCATCGAGTGAAATATCTTTAAATACAAAACGAACAACTAAACTAAGCAAAATAACCATTACGATAAATCCAACGATACAGCTATAAAAAAACCATGATGGAAAACCTAATACATATGTATATTCACTTGGATCCTTGCTACCAAGCCCATAAGCAAATCCATACCATATTATAAAATTAATAATAGCTAATCCAAGACCAATTAACGCTTCTCTATGAGCAATTCGAAAGCGTGGATCATCATGATAATTCTTCATTTTCTCCCTCCTCTCACGATGTATAATTGTACCACTGTTCTTCTAGTTTTTCCTACTAGAAAACAAAAACGCGCAGGATTTTTTGTAATTGTATAGAATACCATGTATCATTACATATTTTTTACAATTGTAACACAATTGAAATTTGAATTTTCAGTGTTTATTATTTATGATTTTAATTAGAGGCTTTTCATCTAGTTCCCACATCCTTGATTTCGGAATAAACGCCGTCTCGTACTGCGTTTACATTATATTTTCAAGGGGGTTATACAATGAGTCAACTAGCTGTAAATCTTCATGAAAAGGTAGAGAAATTTCTTCAAGGCACGAAAAAGTTATATGTAAATGGATCTTTCGTTGAAAGCGCTTCCGGTAAAACATTTAAAACACCTAACCCTGCAACTGGCGAAACACTTGCTGTCGTTTCTGAAGCTGGTCGCGAAGATATTCATAAAGCTGTAGTTGCAGCTCGCATGGCTTTTGACGAAGGTCCTTGGTCTCGCATGAGCACTGCTGAGCGAAGCCGTCTTATGTACAAGCTTGCCGATTTAATGGAAGAACATAAAGAAGAGCTTGCACAGCTCGAAACGTTAGATAACGGAAAGCCAATCCGTGAAACAATGACAGCAGACGTACCACTTGCAATTGAGCATATGCGCTATTACGCTGGCTGGGCTACAAAAATCGTTGGTCAAACAATCCCTGTTTCTGGTGAATATTTTAACTATACACGCCATGAAGCTGTTGGTGTTGTCGGTCAAATTATCCCTTGGAACTTCCCACTTCTTATGGCAATGTGGAAAATGGGTGCAGCCCTTGCAACAGGATGTACAATCGTTTTAAAACCTGCAGAACAAACCCCACTATCCGCCCTATACTTAGCTGAATTAATTGAAGAAGCTGGATTCCCGAAAGGCGTTATTAATATCGTTCCTGGATTCGGTGAATCAGCTGGACAAGCTCTCGTTAATCATCCACTCGTTGATAAAATTGCATTTACAGGTTCTACTCCAGTCGGTAAACAAATTATGAGACAAGCATCTGAATCATTAAAACGCGTTACATTAGAACTTGGTGGTAAATCACCAAACATTATTTTACCTGACGCTGACTTATCTCGAGCAATTCCAGGTGCGCTTTCTGGCGTTATGTTTAACCAAGGGCAAGTATGCACTGCTGGGTCACGCTTATTTATTCCAAAGAAAATGTACGATAATGTCATGGCTGATCTCGTTCTATATTCAAAAAAATTAAATCAAGGCGCTGGTCTAAATCCAGAAACTACAATCGGACCTCTCGTTTCTGAAGAACAGCAAAAACGTGTAATGGGCTATATTGAAAAAGGCATTGCAGAAGGTGCTGAAGTACTTTGCGGAGGAAACAAACCATTCGATCAAGGTTACTTCGTTTCTCCAACAGTATTTGCTGATGTAAATGATGAGATGACAATCGCTAAAGAAGAAATTTTCGGTCCAGTTATTTCTGCATTACCGTTTAATGATATTGATGAAGTAATTGATCGTGCGAATAAATCACAATTCGGCTTAGCGGCTGGTGTGTGGACAGAGAACGTAAAAACTGCACATTATATTGCAAGCAAAGTACGTGCGGGTACAGTATGGGTGAACTGTTATAACGTCTTTGATGCAGCATCTCCATTTGGAGGATTTAAACAATCTGGCCTTGGCCGCGAAATGGGCTCTTATGCGCTGAACAACTATACAGAAGTGAAGAGCGTGTGGATTAACTTAAATTAACAAGAAAGAACCTGACCTACTCGGTCAGGTTCTTTTCATTATGTATTCATTTACACCTGCAACCCTCCGCTAACATTTAGAACCTCTCCTGTAATATAAGACGCATAATCTGACGCTAAAAAGGCAGCTGCGTTTGCAATGTCTTCCGGTGTTCCAATTCTTCCAACTGGAATCGCTCCAACCATTTTCTCTTTTACTTTTTCTGGTATTGTTTTTGTCATATCAGTATCCATAAATCCTGGACAAATCGCATTACACGTAATACCAAAACTCCCAACCTCTTTTGCTGCTGTTTTTGTTAAGCCTACAACCCCCGCTTTTGTAGCTGCATAATTTGCCTGCCCTATGTTTCCTTCTCTACTAATTGAAGATATATTAATAATACGCCCATATCCTTGTTGCCTCATATAAAGAAGCGCTGGCTGCATACAATAAAAAACGCCTGTTAAATTAACTTGTAATACTTGCTCCCAAGCAGACTTCTCCATCTTATGTAACATTGCATCTCTTGTAACCCCAGCGTTATTCACTAAAATATGTAGTGTACCAAATTTTTGAACCGCATATTCAATTAACGACTTCGCTTCATTTTGATTGCTCACATCACATCGATATAAGCTCACTTCATATCCTTCATCCGATAACTCACGTGTCGTTTTTTGTAGCTTCTCTTCATTTACATCACTAATTAATACTTTGGCCCCCAATTTTGCAAAAACTCGTGCGATTTCTTTTCCAATTCCCTGCGCAGCACCTGTTACAACAGCTGTTTTTCCATTTAACAAGTCCATCCCTATCCCCCATTTCTATTAGCTATACTGTATATTTCGGCTCTATGCTTTCCAAATCCTCTTTGTATAAAAAAGTCTATTTGTGTCAAACTAACTTTGCAACGCCGCATAAAGTGAAACTTTAATCAAGGGGGATTTTGTTCATCCCCCACTGATTATTAGCCTTCACCAATCGGGCATTTACGGGTAGCTAATCTCCCACCTAGCTTCTTTGTTCCATCTGAATTTTGAGGTGGGAGTTTTACTAACCGTTTATGCGGGATAAAACGCAAGGAGATTGTGTCGAATGAAAAACAAAAATGTAAACCGAAACAAAGCTGCTGATGGCATTGATGTTGAGTTCTCTCGCGAACTCGCTGACCACAATGACTTAGAAGCAAACGCACGTGCAAATGCCGCTGATGCACGTCAAAAACGCCAGTCATCAGAAAAATAAGGTACTACAACGTTCCTTATTCTTTTCAACAGGGACCTACTACCCGAAAAATAAACCGAGAGCTACTCTCGGTTTATTTTTTATTTTTTTTTATATAATGTGCCAAAGCAAGCAACGGATATATATGTTCGTAACTATGATACCGAATATAAAAACCACCCGGTAGCCCTGTGCCAGTAGGATATTCTTCATTCATAGTAGACTGCGCGAGCAAATATGAAATTCCTTTTCGAATAATTGGTGTTTCTTGATCATAGTAAGAAATAAGTGCATCAAGCGCCCACGCTGTTTGTGATGGCGTACTAAAGGGTAAAGAAACAAACTTTTTCTCCTCACTACTTTGACATGATTCTCCCCAGCCTCCATCTGTATGCTGTATATGTTCAAGCCATAAAGCTGCTTTTTTCAACGATGGATGAGTAGAGGGCACTCCTAATGCAAGTAGACCTGTCATCGCTGCCCATGTACCGTATATATAGCATATCCCCCATTTCCCATACCATGATCCATTCGACTCTTGTACATCCATTAACCATTTGACTGCTTTCCTTTTTTTCTCTTCAGACAATTCATTCGGCGCATACGTTCCGAAAAACTCTAACACCCTACCTGTAATATCTGGTGTAGACGGATCAGTTAGCATATCACTCGCATTTTCAATCGGTAAATTCGCTAGTAACTGGCTCGTTACACCTCTTTCAAAAGCTCCCCAGCCTCCATCATTGTTTTGCAATCCTTTTATCCATCCGACGCCTCTATCCCATGCACCATCTATTTTACTATTCCCTCTACTTCGTGCTAACGCTCTAAGAGCAGCCGTTGTATCGTCTATATCAGGAATCGTTGTATTCACATCTGAAAATCCCCAGCCGCCAGCTATAATGGACGGTGCGTGGACACTCCAATCCATTTTCTTAGTTTGTTGTCTTTGTAGTAAATATTCCGTCGCCTTTTGAATCATCTTATTTTCTTTTATTACATTAGCTTCTTGCAATGAATAGCTAAGTAAAGCGGTATCCCATACGGTAGAAGGAGAATTTTGCAAATGACTTCCTCTGTCCATCTTCCATATATAAGATTTTAATCCCGCCACAGCTTTCTCAATAATTGGAGACTGAATAGAGTGCCCTAATGCAAGCAAAGCATAAATCATATAAAACGTAGCACTCGCGTAACTATATAATGTTCCATTTTCATCTATACGTTCTTCCATAAAGCGCTCTACTTCTTCGTATCCTTTATGATGTAAAGAAAGCGGATAAGATATTACCTTTTTCACATCACCTAAAAATGATTGAAACAACGGAGATCGCTCCTCTCGAAACCATTGTCCACCTTCGCCTGCAATATGATTTAAATTTGGCAATAACTTTTTCGCTACACGGAATCTCTTATTCATACAAATCATCATCGGAATTAAATGTATACGCGCTGAGCTGCTTAGCCCAAATATACTGAGAGGGGAGTCATCTTGTAAAAATAAGATTGGCGTTGGAAAGTGAAAAAGCGCAGGAAATTCATATTCTCCATGAATCGCTAATAAAAATTTCGTCATAAAATGTGCACGAGAAACTCCCCCGTGTTCCTTAATAAACATTTCAGCTCGCCTCATATTCATATCTTCTTTCGAATATTTTTTCGAAGCAAGTAAAGCAGCATACGCTTGAATCGTCGCGGATAAATTCCCTCCATTTTCATCTTCGTATAATTTCCAAGTCCCTTCATTTGTTTGAAGAGATGCTAACCTTTTCACGAACGGTTCTATTTCTTCATTTCGCCCTAATAATTTGAGTAAAAAAATCATGTGACAATCCGTTAGCAAAGCTCCTTCAAAACAAAATTCCCACTTTCCGTCTTGCCTTTGCATCGTTTGAAGTGCAGTCGTTCTCCGCTCTATCTCCTCACGCACTTTGTCATATAGTAGCACACCGCTCACCCACCCTTTCTAAGTCCGTATACGATATTCGAAACACTAGCTAAATATGTATGAAAATAAAGAAAAGCAGAACGTGTATTACACATTCTGCTTACAAACAATACCCAACCCCGACAACAATTCCTAATAGTGCACCAACAACAACTTGATACGGTGTATGTCCAACGAGCTCATTTAACTTTTTATATTCTGTTTGTCTACCATGAAAAAAATCATTCAATATTTTCGCTTGCTTACTTACCGCAAGCCTTACCCCTGAAGCATCATACATAACAATAATGGCAAAAATAGCGGCAACTGCAAATATTGGACTCTCCACTCCTTCCACCACTCCGACACCTGTAGCAAGTGCAGTAACAGTCGAAGCATGCGAACTTGGCATTCCACCTGAAGCGAAAAACTTAGCAAAATCAAACTCCCCTGTTTTTATTAATTTAAAAACAACTTTCGTTAACTGTGCTAAAAACCAAGAAATTACAGCTGCCATTAGCGGGTCATTATGTAAAATTGTTTCCATGTTTTTCAGCTCCTCACTGACTATAATGGAATTTCTATATAATATAAGTATAAAGAAAAATGCGTAGAAAATACTACGCATTATGATACTTTTGCTGATTTATTTTTAATAAATTTCGGTTGTTTCTGTAGTAGAAACTTTGTTTTTGCCATCGAAAAGACAAATAAAGCAACCCATATACAGAAAAACGCGATCATATGAGTAGATGTGAAATGTTCACCAAAAACGAACACTCCTAAAATTAAACTAATAGTCGGCGCGATGTATTGTAAAAATCCTATCATATAGAGCGGAATAAGTTGTGCTCCTTTAGCAAAATAAAAGAGTGGTAATGCTGTAACAATACCCGCACCTATTAAAAGAAACGTTGATATTGCCGAAATAGAACCGAACGAACCGAAACCATGCACTCCTGTCATAAACAAATATATAAGTGCAAATGGCGTCACTAACATCGTTTCCATCGTAAGCCCGATTGTTGCGTCGTAATTTAATAATTTTTTCGTTAAGCCATATAATCCAAATGAAAAAGCAAGTGAAAGAGAAACCCATGGAATCGATCCGAAACGTACTGTTAAAATAACAACACCTAATCCAGCTAAACCAACCGCAACATATTGCCAAAAATTAAGCTTCTCTTTTAAAACAACCGTACCAAGTAAAATACTTATAAGTGGATTAATATAATACCCAAGACTCGCTTCGATTACATGGTTATGATTTACGGCCCATATGTATACAAACCAGTTTCCACTAATAAGTACCGAAGCAATTGTTAATGACATTAATAATTTAGGTCGTTTAAAAAGGGCCACTAACTCCCCACCAAACTGACGAAATCTCTTTGTTACTCCTAAAACTAACAACATAAAAACAAATGCCCAAACAATACGATGCGCTAATATTTCATCTGCCGGTACTTCCTCCACCCATTTCCAATAAATCGGAAGGACTCCCCACATCGTATACGCACCCGCCGCATATATAATCCCCTGCTTTTGCTCTGCTGTTTGACTCCCCATCTTTCTTTTTCTCCTCTTCTCTTTTTTTCTTCATTATAAGGTCTCACATGCTTACTTTACCAATATTCAATCTGCATTTCTTTCGACATTCCTCTTACAAATCCCTTATATGTATAAAAACACTCCTACTGTTATAATAACGAGCACTGGAATACCGAAGACAAATTTACTTTTATGTGTCTTATGACGAAACATATACATACCAATCCAAGCTCCAACCGCCCCTCCAGCTGCAGCTGATAAAAATAACGTACTTTCTGGCGTCCTCCACTGCTTTTTCATTGCTTTCCGCTTATCAAGCCCCATCATACTAAATGCTATAACGTTGATAATAATAAAATAAATCCATTTCATCTCTTTCTCTCCCTTAAAAAATTCGCTTTATTGTAACACGAAAAAACCACGCAGGCGAGTAGCCTGCATGGTTTTATAATTCAGTCTCTTGATTCTCTTGTTCTTTTTGTTCTTCCATTTGTTGTTCTGCAATTTCCGCGGAAATCATTCCATAATAAATTTCTGGATACAATCCAAATATTTGATATACACTTCCTAAAAATGGCATCGGAATCCCTCTTTTCTAAAGTTGTATTGCCATTCTTAAGGATTCCCTTTTCACTCATTATACATTCGTTTTTGGCGTTTCTTCTTCATCGTGAACGTGTAATATATTTTGCCATTTTTTATAAGGAGCGCTATTTGGATCTACATACCCTTTCGCATACGAACGATCCCACAATTGTTTCATAAACATCTCTTTCTCTTTCTTTGCAACCATATCTGCACCTGTTCCGTAATAATTTTGAAAATACAGCTCAATTTCATCAAGGAATAGTCTTAACAACTCATCCGATGTTTCTTCTAACGTCAGATCATATTTCGCCTCACGGTCATACATTAAAATCATATCTAAAATATTATGGACATGCTCTTTACGAAGCCATCTAATATCTTGAGCACCCAATACAAATGGATGTGTATATAAATGTCCACCTTGTATCATCGCTTTTTCTTGTTCTTCTTCAAACCTGGACAAGATGTTTTCATAAATGAACGGATTATGAAGCAACGCTCTGTGCAACTTATAACTTTCGCTTGAAATATTTTTCCCCATCGACTGGATTAAAAAGCTACGGCCGACACCGTTATATTGATACACGAATTGTCCATCAACAGCAACTAAACTAATCCAGCGGTACATATAGGCGTATAGAAGAGCACGATTGCATTTATCGTAATCTAACTTTGTTTGCGTTGCATTCAAGTCTGGCATAAAGGCTGGCAAGTGCCAATATTTATCTAAATGCGGCGTCAAACTGGATTTTTTACTATTTAATTTGTTTACGCGGCGATAATACGATTGGAAGTAATCACCTTTATCATTCATAAAGCCATTTGCAATATGCCCAGATGAAAGCTTAGGAAAATCTTGTAGCGATAATCCGTAATGAGCACGATAACAAATCACTTCAAATGGTGAAAACGCCTCGTTTACCGTATCTTTTTCTTTAAACATTTCTTGCAATAACTCTTCTTGCAATTCTTGTTTTAAAGATGGATGTACGCCCCAATATTGTAATTCTCTATGATGAGAAACTTTCGGAACGAACGGACTTGCTAAATGGAAGAGATCTTCAATTTTTTCACGAACGTATTCATCACGGTCACGCTTCTTGAAATCTGCTTCTTTTCGCAATGCCTCAACGATATTAAGCTCTAATTTGTCACGATAGCGCACTTTAAGTTCGTCATAACAATAACTCAATATATGTTCACGATAGAAGTCTTCAACCTTTTTCGACTGAATTTCTTCGGCTTTCGCATCACGACAATATTCCCCGTACAAGCTCATATAAATTTCTGCTGATATATCTTTCGGTAATACACCTAAATTTAAATGTTGCTGCATATCTTGCCAAATCTTTTCTTGCAATTTCTCTTCAGCTAATACATATACATTCGTCGGGTTCGTTTTCCCCTCAAATTCTTTGCTTCGCTTTTGAATTTCAAACAATAAATTTTCACGTGTTTCGTGTAAGTTATCAAAAAACCTTTCCCAATATTGAATCATTTTATCAACTGCTTGGTATAGCGATTGATACACGAGTTCTAACAACATCTCTTTACGATACTCACTTAATTTGTGCACATATTGCGTTACGATATCTTCAAATTCTTTTTTGAACAAACGTTGCTGATTATAAAGCATTTTTCCGAACCAACCTTGTTGCTGCGCAATTTCAACACGGCGAACAGCCGTTACCGTTCCATCAATATTACTCACATTAAATTTCTTATCGTAGTTTTGGATTAAATTACGCTTTTGTTCATTATTTTCATGTAGTCGATTCATCTTCTCTACTAACTGCTTTCGAATTTCATACAACATAAAACGTGATGCGACTGGATGGACAGGATCTGTTTTCTTTAAAAACCATGTGTTTAATTGATAAGACTGTCCTTCTGAGCCACTCGGTGTAAAGCGATCTGATTCGATCATATCATATAAAAGGGTAGTTACATGTTCATGTACACGGCTCGGAATCGCATACGCATATAAACGCACCGCATGATCAACTCTGGCTACTTCACCTTTCATTTGTTCCATTATTTTAAGTTTCGCAGCCGATATTTTGCACTCATGCTGCAGGCGGTTTAATTCCTCATCTTTTTGCACTGTACGGTGTACATAGCTTTCAACAGCCTCTAAAAACAACTTAGACTTTGCGACACCGACCTTGCCGCCCTCTGCTCCTTCACGCGTTTCATTAAACATTTGTCTATAAAAAATATGGGCCTGCTCTGGACGAGTAGCAAGATGCTCTAAATCTTCTAAATAACTTTTCCCGCGCTCTGGCTTTTCACGCTGCATACCACGTTTGACATCTTGGTCGTATCTTTGCTTCTTTTCTTGAAACAGTTGATCTAAATGCAGCCAAGATTCATCTAAACCTTGAACCGCCCATTTTAAAGCACAATATTTCAAAACGTGCTCATACGGATAAATAAGTTTTGCCGTTCCTGCTCCGCAATATCTACCTTTCCCGCTCGATTCTGCCAATTGCTGAATTTGATTATCTTCTTGTGCAAAATGATTTGCAGACATCGGACTAAATAACTGTAAATGAATTGTATTTGCCATTTGCTCCATATAATCTGATAAATTGTGCAAATGGTGCCCATGTAAATTTTCATAATCATATAAGAAACAATAATTGTACGGTAAATGATGCTGCTTTATCGTATGATTCGTTCTTCCATCTTCATCCACTTGATCAGGACGATATTCTAATTCAATCGTGACGCCGCCTCGTTTTGATAATTCACCAGTAGAGCCGAGCGTAATAGCGTGCAACTCTTTTAACGATGCATAACCATTCGCTTGCACTGTTTCAAACTCTTTCGCACTAACCGTTCTCGTCTTCACTAAAACGTCTGGCATTAAAAACGCGCCGCGAATTAAAATGTTGTGATGCTGCAACTTTTTCCGAAGCATTTCACGCAAATATAATGCGATTTGTAAAAACATCCCTGAACCTGTTCCGCCAGCTAGTGACGTTACAATAATGACACGTACACCATATTCTGTCTGATCACTTGTAACCGGAAAAATCTTCTCTATTTCTTGCCAAAACGATGTCAGCTTATCTTCTTTCATCGCTGCACGTAACGCTAAACGTGAAATGACGCGCAACTGTCCGGCCCCTTCTGTTAATGGTTTATCAAGTATAGTCGGGTCCATCGGAAACCACTCCGGAATCGTTGGATCTCCCGCAATATACTCTCGCGGCGTTTTACTCGAGCTCGTTTGCGTCTTAAACTTACGAATATGATCAAATTTACTCAATGTATTCACATCTGTATCAAATACATGCATTGCTACCTTTTTTCGGCGCTCTTCTGGTAATTTTTCATATATTTGATGTGTCACAGTACTACCGATTCCACCTAAACCAATTAATATCGTTGGAACTTGTAATGTCATGTGAACCACCTTCCTATTCTTGCTTGTTTGAAAAGATAGGGGGAAAGAAAACTAAAACCCCTCCTCTTTTCCCTATCTACTATTCACACTCGTACCTATAAATCTCTTTACCATATCCTCTATCAATTAATAAAAGTTCATTTGGATATAGTGTCTTATGTTCCATTCCAACCTCATCCTCTGTTATAAACATTCCATCAATAATCATCCCAACTACTTGTGACTCTTTCGCTACAAATATAGATTTCGATCCTTTTTTCGCTATTAATGTTACAGATTGCACCGTCTTTCTTTCTGCTCGGAATGGAATGCCAAAATAGTGCTTCCACCATTTATTTTTAAGTAATTCTGGTTCGGATTGATACAGCCAATCTTTCGCTACTTCTTGATCCCATTCATAATATAATAATGCTTTTCGGTGAAATCTCGGACGAACAATCCATCCTAAAATAATAATTCCCACTATTAAAAGTAATAAAGTGATAGGAATTACAAATTTAAAAATGAGCGCATATTTCTCAAAAAATGGCGCATTTTCTATGTGAAGTACAATCTTTTCCTTTACTTCTTGTAATTTTGAATCATTAATCGTGATGGTAGCTTCTACGGTGCCTGTATCTGTAAAATTGAATGTGTCGGAGTAATAAGGTCGAGGATAAACGTAAATTTGATTATCATGTTGTTTTACTTCATAGTTGATTGATTGATTGGATGTGACACCAGTAGATTTTAATAGTTTCTTTACAGCCTCTTCTGTCATCGGTTTACCATCTAACTGTGGCTGTAAAATAAATGGTTTACTATTTTCCAAATTTGTTACCTTTTCTTCATAACCTTTTGTAACAGTTTGAAGTGTTAATTTCGGTTTTACGGATGTATCAATTTTGAATTCTTTCGTCTGCCTATAAAATCCCTTTATGTTCATATGAACTTTTCCACGTACTAACTCTTTGCCAACTTTTGTTTCATAATAAAACACATGTCTTTTATCATCCCACTTCATCGGATACTGCTTTCCGTCTATTTCTACTTCTGCTTCAAAATAAGAAATTTGAATTGGTAGCTCCGTAGGTTTTGCTTCAATAACAGCCGTTACTCCTTCGTACATTTTCTCAACATTTTTTCTATCTTTATCATCTTTGTCATACGTAGAAACAGTATAATTGAGCGCTGGTTCAACAAGTACTTGTAATCCTTCTTTCTCAATATCTTGATCCACTTCTATCGTATATGTCCCTGGCTTAATCACTTCCTGATTCGCTGTACTTACATGTACTATATTTCCGAATAATTTAGCTTCTCCTGGTGCATGTATGGAAAAAGAAGACTGCATTTGTAACGGTTTAGAAATTTGCATAACTTTATAATTGGACAAAGACGATGATTGTCGTACAAGCGTCATACGCTTTAATGGGAACGGTGTTGTAATCTCTACTTTTTTCCCTACTACTTTCGTTTTTACAATCGATTCAACTGAGGAAAATGGATCACGATTGGCAACTAATGCTGCCACTTGATTTACACTTTTTACAATGCCGTCCTCACCGCTAGACGGCATGACAACTCCATTCATTTCTTTTTTCCAAATCTCTTTAAACGTATTTAACTGCTCTTTTTCTTGCTGCCCTAAATCCTCTTCCATCGTGATTAAGACTGGGTGTAAAGAAATCTTTTTAGAATCCATTTCTTTCTTAAACTGTGCTAGCTTCTGCGTAATTTGTTCTTTTCCGCCAACCTTATCTTTCTCCAAATCATTAAATGCCCCGTCAGTTAATACAATAAGCCAAAATTCACGTTTTCCATCTATATCTGCTTCCTTTTTTATAGATTGCATCGCCGTTTCTACTGCGCTAAATGGAGTATTTAAATATGTTTTCCACGCGCCGATCCCATCAATTTCTGTTTGCCTTCGATCCTTTGTTAACGAAATGTTTAACGGATCATTTGGTTTACTCATTGGAACGTAAGAAAATTTATCTTTCTCATCTAATAGCGCAACTAAACTTTGCAAAGCGTAATTGGCATACTTCCAGCGATCGTTATTTCTCATGCTGCCCGAATCATCATATACAAGTGAAACGACCCTTTCCTTTGCCTCCTCTCCTTTTGCAAAAGCTGAAAAAGGTAAACATATAAATAGAAACAACATGAACGTGGCACAAATTCGAATTTTCATGATGAGGCTTCGCCACCTTTGTAGACAAATTCCTATGTTTAAATTTATGAGAGGAAACAAGATATATGACTTGTATTTTAGGACAACAGTTCACAACAATCACATTATGTAAACAAAAATAAAATACTCCATATTTTATTTCGAGTTTTTTCCTTATTATATATCTGCAATATCCCCTAGCTTTCATACTTTTCCCGCTATAAATTCCACCATTAAAGTTTGATTTTCTTTTCAATACAAAAAATAAAGAGCACGCTATAATTAGCGCACTCTTTATTTCTTCACATACACTTCAACAATCGGATTTTCCTTCTGATCTGCATGTAAACGTATATTCTCTTCACTTGTATTGTAAATACTAGCTAACAGCATAACAGTTAGTAAGTTAGGTATCTTCGCATCGCTTCCGTATTTTCTTTCAAGCGCCTCCTTATATTCAAAATCTAAATCTCCTTGCACATATGTATACACTTCAAAACCATCCTTCAAATTACATATGACCGTATCAATAATATCCGCCCCTACTTGTTTCTTTATTTCCCCCCGCAATGCTTCAATAAATTCTTCCCAAGGAACTTCGTACGTTTGAAATTGGTCTGTAGATTTCATTTCATTTCCTCCTCACTATATATCCTTTTCATATATTTCCCCTTTCCTATAACAATTATGATAGATAGGTCATTCATACAAGCCGCACTTGTCCCGCTTACATATCGTATTACTGTAATGGGAAGGAGGAAAGAACATGCATAGACAAAAATGTTATGATACATGCCAACGTTATTTCGGAAAAGTAGTTCGAATTGAAGATCGTGACGGTCGCATCCATTTAGGTAAAATAGTAGACGTGACAAATGATTCTGTTTGGATCGAACCGGTAAAAGGGCGTTCATCTTTTGATACAGGATTTGGATACTATGACTCATATTCAAACGGTGGATGTGATATTTGCGGTGGTCTTAGTAGATGTGACAGCTGTGGCTTCGGATGTGGCGGTAGCTGGGGCGGCGGCGGCGGCTGTGACCGTGGTTGTGACCGTGGTTGTGGCGGCGGCTGGGGTGGCGGCTGGGGCGTTGAACTCGGATTTGGTTTCATTTTTGGAATTACTTTAGCTGCATTATTTTTCATCTAACATAGTAAAGAGTTGACTATCTTTAGCCAACTCTCTTTTCTATTTTTCACATATAAAAATACGATGCCCTAAAATATGTTGATACATAAGTAGTACTTGTTCATGCTGTACCCACGCCTCATACAGCTCTTCTGGAATAAATGATGATACATTCCACTCTGGCTCCTCCATATGTCCTGCAACTGTTTGTGCAATAGTTCCGCCACCAGCAATTGTGATTTTTTTGAAATTTGCCATTTTAAATAAATGAACCCACTCATTCTCAGTTAATAATTCTTTCATGCCATATAATTGTACGATTTTTTCTTCCTCATTTTTCTCAATATGACTTTCAATAATCATTTCAATGACAACAAGCTTTCCATCCTTCTGTAATACACGATAACATTCCGAAATAACCTTTTCTTTATTTGTAAAAGCGAGTATAGATTCTCCAAGTACAAGCTCAAATGAATCATTTAAACACGGTAATCCTTCTACATCGCCTTGAATCAATTGTATATTTAAACCATCAAACAACCATCTATCTTTCGCTTTTTGAATCATAATTTCATTCTTTTCAACCGCTGTCACTTTATAACCCAATTCTTTTGTCATATACGCCGCTGTTTTCCCCGTGCCGCAACCTATCTCAAGAACATTTGCTCCGTGTCTAAGTGGCAATTGAGATAGCAATTGTTTTGTTAACGTAAAACCACCAGGATGGGCACTCCCTATTCCGTAATAAGCTAGAAAATCGATGTATGTGTTTCGTTTCATGAAATTCTCCCTTTTTTATTTTATATATTCCAGGAAGGGAGAAAAGTGCATAAAAAAAAGGGCGCATCGCGCGCCCTCTCTCTTACTTATCTTCAGAAATATATGCCCATTTGTAGCTATAATCTCCACCAACTGGGTGATGAATAATACCTTTTACTTTCGGTCTTTGAATAAGGGCATCACCACGTTGATATAACGGTGCAATTGCTGCATCTTCAAGTAGCATTTTCTCAGCTTTTAGTAAGCTATCCCAACGCTCTTTCGTTTTCGTTAATAGCTCGCCTTTACCTTTTTCTACAATTTCATCATATTTCGGATTTGAGTATCCAGTTTGGTTATGAGGTCCATTTGTAACGAACATATCAATGAATGTCATTGGATCTAAGTAGTCAGGTCCCCAACCAGCGTAAGATAAATCATAATCTAGATCTGATTCTAATTTTAATTTTTGTTTAAACGGTTGATTTTTCAAATTCACTGTTAATCCTGGTAAGTTCTTCTCAAGCTCTCCTTTTAAGAACTCCCCTACTTTTTTCGCATTATCGCTATCATAGTTTAATAGCTCTACAGTTACTTGCTCTTTTCCAAGTTCTTTTTTCGCTTTTTCCCAATGCTCTTTTGCTTTTTTCACATCTGTTTTTAAAATATCTCCATTTTCTTTACGGAAGTCTTTTCCATCTGGACTCTTCGCAAATTCTTTTGGCACTAAGTAATCTGCAGGTGTAGATCCGTCATTTAAAATAACATTCGTTAAACCTTTTTTATCATATGCCATCGCAATCGCTAAACGTAAATCTTTACTCTTTAACACTGTATCTTGGCCACCACGTTTTTGGTTTAAACGTAAGAAGTACGTTGACGGTGTTTTTTGTGTAAAGAAGTCTGGATTTGATTTATATTTGTCAACCATTTCAGATGCAAGTGCAGCACGATCGATTTGTCCACTTTCATATAAGTTTACACGTGTACCACTATCTTTTACTACGTTAAAGTTGATTTCTTCTAACTTAACTGTTTTATTATCCCAGTATTGTGCATTTTTCTTTAACTTCCAACCTTCTTCATGTTTCCAGTCTGTTAATGTAAATGGTCCGTTGTATAACGTTGTATCTGATTCTAAACCGTATTTTTCTCCTTTTTCTTTTACAAATTTTTCATTTAACGGATAGAATGTTCCGAATGAAGTTAATTCTACAAAGTAAGGAACTGGATTTTCTAATTCTACCTCTAATGTGTAATCATCTACAGCTTTTACACCTAACGTATCAAGTGGTGCTTTCCCATCATTAATTGCTTTTGCGTTCTTTAAATCAAACATAATGTATGCATATTCCGCTGCTGTATTTTTATCTACCGCACGTTGCCAAGCAAACACGAAATCTTTCGCTGTTACAGGGTCTCCATTTGACCATTTCGCATTTTTATTTAATGTGAATGTATATTTTTTACCATCATCACTCTTTTTATATGATTCAGCAACCCCTGGTGCTGCTTTATTATCTTTATCAAGTCGATATAAACCTTCCATTACGTTGTTTAAAGCAAGAAACGATACTTGGTCTGTCGCTTTTGCTGAATCCATAGATGGAATCTCTTGAGTTTCTGTTAAATTAAGTACTTGCTTTGCAGCTAATTTTCCGCCTTCTTTTTCGCCACTTTTCGGCGTTGTGCTTGCCTTCTCTTTATCCCCTGATCCAGAGCAAGCTGTTAATGCCATACTCATTACTAGAACTGGTGCTACAACAGCTGTTAATTTTGTCATCTTTTTTCTCTTCATTTTTTTGTACCCTCCCCAATTATATGTACGATATTAACATTTAGAGATTCTCTATTAACTTTCGTTATCAGAAAATTCTTATTAATTAATATTCTACTGTTTTTTCGAGTTTTGTAAAGTATTTTTGTAAATTTTCTAAATATTTATTTTTTTATGATAGTAACTTGTTATTTTACTATTACTACTATATGAATTATCCCCCATCTACTATATGTAAACATCCCCATCCTTATTCTTCTCTATTGCTAATTTCTATATTTTCCTTATTCATATGAAATCTTTTACTATCATTTATCTTTCCAACCGTTGAATTTTATTCTAATATCCTACAGTAAACTTTAAAATGTGTCCTCAACGTTTCTCAAAAATTCAATAAGCCTTATCCTCCTTATACTAAAAAAAGCATTTCAAAAGCATATTAACCACTTTTGAAATGCTTTCATATTATTTCTTTCCGCCATCCTCAGTTACATACGCCCACTTAAAGCTATATTCTGGACTGATGTTGTGTTTCACAATTCCTTTGACATTCGGTTTCATTACATATGATCTTCCTGTTTGATATAAAGGAACTAATCCAGCATCTTCTTCAAGGAATAATTTTTCTGCTTTTCCTAACGCTTCCCAACGTTTCTTCGGATCAGACAGTAATTCATTACCTGCTTTTTGTACCATTTCATCGTATTTCGGGTTTGAATAACTCATTTGGTTATATGGGCTCTTCGATTCAAACATATCAATAAACGTCATTGGATCCGCATAGTCTGGACTCCAACCTGCATAAGAAATTTCATAGTCTTGTGCTGATTCTAATTTTAATTTTTGTTTGAATGGTTGAATTTTCGTGTTAATTGTTACACCTTTTAAATTCTTCTCAATTTGATCTTTTACATAATCAGCAATCTTTTTCGCAGTTCCATCATCATAGCTTAGTAATTCGATTGTAACTTGATCTTTTCCAAGTTCTTTTTTCGCTTCTTCCCAAGCAGCTACGCCTTTTTTCAGATCGTATTTCAGACCATTTTTAAATGTATCTTGATAATCTTTTCCATCCGGTCCTGCCGCAAGCCCTTTTGGAACCAATTGATCTGTTGCTTTTGATCCATTATTTAAAATAACGTTTGCTAAACCTTTTTTATCAACTGATAATGCAATTGCTTCACGAAGCTTTTTGCTCTTTAACGGTGTATCTTGTCCGTTACGCTTTTGATTTAAACGTAAGAAGAATGTACTTGATTCTGCATACTCACCGTATTCATCTTTATTCGATTTATATTTATCTACAAACTCTCCTGATAGTAGTGTGAAATCAATTGATCCTGTATCATATAAATTTACTTTCGTAGCAACTTCTTTTACTACACTATAATTAATTTCTTCTAATTTCACAGTCTTATTATCCCAATATTTGTCATTTTTCTTCAACTGCCATCCTTGTTCATGTTTCCATGAGGACATAACGAATGGCCCGTTATACACCGTTGTATCTGCTTCTAAACCAAACTTATCTCCTTTTTCTTTTACAAACTTTTCATTTAATGGATAGTATGACGGGAATGCTAATAAATTTAAGAAGTACGGTACCGGTTTTTCTAATTCTACTTCTAGCGTGTAATCATCTACCGCCTTCGCTCCTAATTCTGTTGCAGGTTTTTCTCCTTTATTAATCGCTTCTGCATTTTTTATATAGTAAGCAATAAATGCATATTCTGCAGCTGTATTTTTATCAAGTAAGCGCTGCCATCCGAACACGAAATCTTTTGCTGTTACAGGATCTCCATTTGACCATTTCGCATCTTTACGCAGTTTAAACGTATATTTTTTACCATCTTCGCTTTTCGTACTAGATTCTGCAGCAGCCGGAATAGGCTTATTATCTTTATCAAGACGATATAACCCTTCCATCGTGTTCCCTAAAATTTGTGCCCCTAAAGTATCAGTAGATTTAGAAGTGTCCATCGTCGGAATTTCTTGGTTTTCCGTACGATTTAATACTTGCTTCGCTGCATATTTAATATCAGATTTTTTTTCTTCCCCACTATTAGATGTAGTAGTCGTTTTCTTTTCCCCACCTGATCCAGAGCATGCTGTCAATGCAACACTCATCGCTAAAACCGGCACTACAACCGCTGTTAACTTTTTCATCTTTTTTCTCTTCATTTTTATACCCTCCCTAATTATATGTACATTACCAACCCTTGAGAGACCCCTTGTTAATGATTTACTTTTCAGAAAATTATAACTAATGTTATTCTACTCTTTTTTTCGCATTTGTAAATAGTTTTATTTTAAATATTCTGATTTTTATCTTCATAATTTAGTATGATTTATCCCCCATCTACTATATGTACATACTATACGCCTTGTTCTTCTCTATTTAACTGAACTAAAAATTAGTATTTTTAGCTCACTAAAAAAAGCATTTCAAAGTAGCTAAGCTACTTTAAAATGCTTTTTTAACTCTATTATTTTTCAGTCACGTATGCCCACTTAAAGCTAAATTCTGGACTGATATTATGTTTTACTACACCTTTTACATTTGGTTGTAAAACATAAGAATCTCCACGTTGATATAAAGGTACAATCGCTACATCTTCTTCAAGTAATGTTTTTTCAGCTTTTCCTAACTCTTCCCAACGTTTCTTTGCATCGCTCATTAATTCCGTTCCAGCTTTTTTCACCATGCCGTCATATTTAGGGTCAGAGAAGCTCATTTGGTTATGAGAATGTCCAGTCTCAAACATATCTAAGAACGTCATTGGATCTGCATAATCTGGATTCCAACCACCGTATGAAATATCATATTGTTGCTCAGATTCTAATTTTAGTTTTTGCTTAAATGGTTGAAGTTTAATGTTAACTGTTACACCTTTTAAGTTCTTCTCAATTTGGTCCTTAATATATTCTCCAACTTTTTTCGCATTACCAGTATCATAGTTTAAGAATTCAATTGTAACTTGGTCTTTACCTAGCTCTTTTTTCGCTTCTTCCCAAGCTGCAGCAGCTTTTTTAGCATTTGGTTTTAAACCATTTTTAAAAGTTTCTTGGAAGTCTTTACCGTCTGGTCCAGTTGCTAAACCTTTTGGTACTAAGAAGTCAGCTTCTTTTGATCCATCATTTAAAATTACGTTTGCTAAATTCTTTTTATCAACTGATAGTGCAATTGCTTCACGTAGCTTTTTACTCTTTAATGGTGTATCTTGTCCATCACGTTTTTGGTTCATACGAATGAAATACGTACTCACTTGTGAATATGTTCCGAATTCATCTTTCTTATTTCTATATTTATCTACGAACTCTCCAGTTAATAAAGCAAAGTCAACTTGACCGCTATCATATAAATTGATAAGAGTTGCTGGTTCTTTAACAACACTGAAGTTAACTTCTTCAAGTTTTACAGTCTTTTTATCCCAATATTGATCATTTTTCTTTAATTGCCATCCTTGTTCATGCTTCCAATCTTTAAGAACGAACGGTCCATTATAAACTGTTGTATCAGACTCTATACCGAACTTCTCCCCTTTTTCTTTTACGAATTTTTCATTTAATGGGTAGTACGATGGGAATGCTACTAAGTTTAAGAAGTACGGTACCGCTTGCTCTAATTCAACTTCAAGCGTAAGATCATCTACCGCTTTCACTCCTAATTCAGCTACAGGTTTTTCACCTTTATTAACCACTTCTGCATTTTTAATTGGGAATGCGATAAATGCATACTCAGCAGCTGTTTTTGGATCTAATAGACGTTGCCAAGCATATACGAAATCTTTCGCCGTTACTGGATCTCCATTTGACCATTTTGCATCTTTACGTAGTTTAAATGTATATTTTTTACCATCTTCACTTTTCGTGCTAGATTCTGCTGCAGCTGGAATAGGCTTATTATTTTTATCAAGACGATATAATCCTTCCATCGTATTCCCTAGCATTTGTGAAGATACTGTATCTGTTGATTTAGAAGAATCCATCGTTGGAATCTCTTGGTTTACTGTTCGATTCAACACTTGTTTTGCCGCTAATTTTCCCTCTGACTTGCTATCTCCACTTGAGTTTGTGCTTGTCTTTTTATCTCCGCCTGATGTAGAACATGCTGTTAGTGCCATGCTCATTGCTAAAACCGGTACTACAACTGCCGTTAGTTTTTTCATTTTTTTCTTTTTCATTTTTTGTACCCTCCCTAATTCTAAACGATATCTAATCAAGAATTTTCTGATAATTCTGTTTTTCTTTATATATTTATCAGACGATTCTTACTAATTCTTATTCTACTAATTTTTTAAAATTTGTAAAGTATTATTATTAAAAATTTTTAAAAAATTATTTTCTTACAGTAATATTCATAAAAATTCCATATAATGTTCAAATTCTATTTCTCATTCATATAAATGTACCATTTTAATAGTCTTTATTATATTTACACATTAAATCTCTGTGAATTATTGTTAATAAATAATGTATATTTTTAGAAACTCTTTTCCTACAAAAATAAAAAAAGTCAGCAAGGCTGACTTTTTTTATCCGGCCATTTTCTCTTTTTTCATTTCATCTAACACTCTCGTATACTTCTCATCATTGAATTCATTTTCGCTTTTTGCCACAACTACAGTCGCTACACCGTTACCAATTAAATTTACAATCGCTCTTGCTTCTGACATGAAACGATCTACACCCAATAAAAGTGCTAACCCTTCTAACGGGATAACATTCATCGCAGATAAAGTAGATGCTAGTACAATAAATCCCCCGCCCGTTACTGCTGCTGCTCCTTTCGATGTAACTAATAAAATAGCTATTATAGTTAATTGTTGACCTAGTGAAAGATCGACGTGAAAGACTTGAGCTAAAAATATAGTAGCCATTGATAAATAAATCGTTGTTCCATCTAAGTTAAAAGAATAGCCTGTTGGAATGACTAAACCTACTACCGGCTTCGAACACCCGAAGTCTTCCATCTTTGTCATCATTCGCGGCAGTACTGATTCTGATGATGATGTCCCCAAAACAATAAGTAATTCTTCTTTAATATGCGCCAAATATTTCCACAAACTAAATTTATACAGTTTACAAATAAAATTTAAAACAATAAAAACAAATAATGCCATTGTCGCATATACGCAAATCATCAATTTACCAAGTGGAATAAGTGTACTTAAACCATATTTACCAATTGTAAACGCCATTCCACCGAATGCTCCAACCGGTGCTAATTTCATTACAATTGATAAAATGTTAAAAAATACTTTCGATAATCTTTCAAAAAAGTCGATAACAGGTTGTCCATTTTTCCCTAGCATCGTTAACCCTGCACCAAATAAAATGGAGAAGAATAACACTTGTAATATATCACCTTTTGCAAATGCCTCAAACATATTAGAAGGCACGATATGTAAAAAGAAGTCCATCCATTTCATTTCTTGCCCGCTTTGTACATATTGTGAAACATCTCCGCCCTTTAACTTTGAAGGATCTAATCCATCTCCAGGACGTACGACATTCGCTACGATAATACCAATGACAAGAGCAAAAGTTGTAACAATCTCAAAATATAATAACGCTTTCCCACCAACTCGTCCTACCTTTTTCATACTTCCCATACTTGCAATACCAAGCACAATTGTTAAAAAGATGATTGGTGCAATGACCATTTTTATCATATTAATGAACGTCTCACCAATTGGCTTCATTTGTTGTCCAACACTAGGCCAAATCGCTCCTACTGCAATACCACAAATAATTGCCACAATAACTTGGAATGTTAAATTCTTTACAATTTTCATTTTTAATACTCCCCTGTTTCTTTCATTTCTCCCATACTATTTCTATCGATGACAATCATTTATTATATATGATAGCCCCCTTGCTATTTAACTTGAACCCCTTTATTATGTTACACTATTATGTATAATTTTTAAATAGTATATAATAATTAAATATAAAAGTTATACTGTTAAACAAAAAAGCCCACTAATTAAGTGGACTTTCTACTTTACAACGGCAAATCTCTCTTCCTAAACACTACAATTGCTAATATAAAAATACATAGTGCTCCAACAGTTAAGCCTAAGCTTACTGGCCATATATTATATGTTCCTTCAACAATTTCTTTCGGACGAAACAATGTAAATAAAGATATATTTCTCATCCATTCTAACTTATCACTTAATTTACCTACCATATCTAATACAAAAAATAAGATAGTTAAACTTGCTGAATAACTTAGTGCCTTTCTTTCGTCATTACATATACAAGAAAAGAAAAATGAATAAGCACTAACTACTAAAAATATTAGGCCTCCGACTACATTTATTTTTAAAAATAATTCTTTATTTAAATTATTATCTTTTAAAAACCATTCTGCACCTAATATACCAGCTACATAAGTAACAATTACAATAATTAATAGTCCCAATATGAGAACGGTAGCTTGCGTAATTGCAATTTTCACCCTGGATACAGGTGTTGCTAATAAATATGCCATCGCTCCTTTATCTACATGACGAGCAATTAAATGCGTTGCAACCGTGACGCAAAAAATTGTTAAAATGATAATAAACAATAGGCTATAATATTCACCAGCTAAAAAATCCATTACGTTTTGAATTGGACTCTCCATTCCAACGATTTTTTTTACACTATCAGGCATGCCACTTATTAATTCATTTAACCCTTTCGCTGAAACCATCGATGGGAATATCCAAATTAATAACCATAAATAAAGAGCTGCACCAGTAGCATAACTCAAAATACTTTTTTGCGTTTCTTTCAAACTAGCTAAAAATAATTGCTTATTCATGCTTTACCCCTTCTTCCTTATCGTAATAATGCATAAATAAATGTTCTAAATCCGTCGCTCTCGTTTGTAGTGCAGTTACATTATAGTTTGAAAGTATTTGTAAAACAGTTTGATAATTTCCTTGCACAATAATTGATGCTGTTTTCCCTTTCACAGCCTCGAATTGTAAATTTGATTGAGTAAGTGACTGTATTTCAGCTTGAGATGCTACTGTTACATCTATTACTTGTCTTCGCATTCCCTGTAAATCATGAATATCTTCAACCGTTACAAGACGACCATCTTTAATAATAGCTACTCTGTCACAAGTTCTCTCAATTTCAGTGAAAATATGCGACGACATAAGAATCGTTTTCCCTCTTTGCTTTTCCTCTAATATTAAATCTATAAACACTTGTTGCATAAGTGGATCGAGTCCTGATGTCGGTTCATCTAAAATTAGTACTTCTGGATCATGCATAAATGCAGCAACAATCCCTACTTTTTGTTTCATTCCTTTAGACATTTTTCGAATTGGTGTTTTCACATCGAATTGCAGACGCTCTATTAAATCATCACGTCTCTTCGTTTCCTTCAGCCCACGCATTCCTTGCATCAAATTTAAAAACTCTAATCCATTCATTCCTTCAATAAAAGAAATTTCTCCTGGTAAATAGCCAACTTCTCTTTGAATTTTCGCA